>NZ_CAMZOJ010000001.1:0-1485000 GCF_947331485.1 Marinicauda sp. Alg238-R41
CGCCATCACGCCAGCCGAATGCATCAACTACTTCCAAGCCTGCGGATATGACCTCGATTAGAATGAAAATGCTCTAGTTCCCGGATATCGCCATATCCATCGCGCGGTCGCAATGAATACGGGTCGTGTCGAAGACCGGAACGCCGACATTGGTCTCGTCCAGCAGCAGGCCGACCTCGGTGCAGCCCAGAATGAGGCTGTCCGCGCCGTCCTCGATCAGTCGCGCGGCAATCGCCTCGAAGGCCTGCCGGCTCGCTTCGCGGACCTCGTCCCGGCACAACTCCTCGAAAATAATGCGGTGGATCTCCTGCCGGTCGCCCTTGTCCGGCAACACCACGTCCAGCCCCGCCGCGCGTAGCCGGCTCGTGTAGAAATCCTGCTCCATCGTGTAGGCGGTCGCGATCAGGGCCGGGCGCAGCAGGCCTGCCCCGGTTACGGCGTGCGCCGTGGCATCGGCAATGTGGAGAAACGGCACGGACAGGCGCGCGGTGATCGCATCGGCGACCTTGTGCATCGTGTTGGTGGCCAGCACGATCAGTTCGGTGCCCGCGGCCTCCAGGCGTTCAGCCTCCCAGGCCAGGCGCTCGCCCGCCCCCGACCAGTCGTCAGCGATCTGCATGGCTTCGATCTCGGCAAAGTCGAGCGAGCGCACGAGCAGGTTGGCGCTGTGCAACCCGCCGAAGCGCTCACGGGCAAGCGTGTTCAGACGCGCCTGGTAGAGCGCGGTGGAGGCAGCGGACATGCCGCCAAGAATGCCGATGAGCTTCATGGTTTTGCCAGACTCCAGAATGCAAGCGGCCAAGCGTAAATGGCTTTCCTCTCCGGGCAAACGTGGCAAGCTGGCCTGCATCGATACGCGAGGAGATTTGAAGTCATGGATTTGTCCAGCAAGGTCGCCATTGTGACAGGCGGAGCGAGTGGTATCGGCCGCGCGATTGCCACGGCGCTGCATGCGGCCGGCGCACGCGTCGCCATCGCCGATCTGAATGCCGGCGCGGCCCGCGAGGCAGGCGAGGCCTGTGGCGGCTTCGGCCAGGCGGTCGATGTGGGCGATGAAGGCGCGCTGGTGCGTTTCATCAACACGGTCGAGCGCAAGCTCGGCCCGGTCGACATCTACGTGTCCAATGCCGGGCTCGGCGTGACCGACGGGCCGGGCTGGGGGGCGGGCGACGCGCCCAATGCCGGCTGGCAGCTCTGCTGGGACGTGAACGTCATGGCCAGCGTCTACGCGGCGCGCCATCTGGCCCGCTCCATGGCCGCGCGCGACGGCCATTTCGTCATCACCGCTTCAGCTGCGGGCCTGCTCGCCCAGATCGGGGATGCGCCCTACTCCGCGACCAAGGCCGCAGCCGTTTCGGTCGCCGAAACGCTCGCGATCACCCATGGCGATGACGGGCTGAACGTCCATTGCCTGTGCCCGGAAGGGGTGAGGACACCGCTGGTGGAAGGCATTGAAGGCGGCGCGCAGGGACTGGGGGGCTACATGGAACCTGACGCGGTCGCTGCCATTGTTCTCGACGCCATGAAAACAAAGCGCTTCCTCGTGACCACGCACGAGAAGACACCCGAATACGTCGCCATGAAGGGCGCCGATCGCGACCGCTGGGTCGGCGGCATGCGCAAGCTGCGCCGCATGCTGATCGAGAAGCTCGGACGCCCGATGTGAAGGAGGCAGGATGACCCGCGAGGCAATGGACGGTCTGACGCTCGATCAGATTGAGCCGGGCATGCGCGCGAAGCGCTCCCATACCGTCAGCCACCAGGACTTGCGGCTGTATTCCAGCGCGAGCGGCGATCTGAACCCGCTCCACCTGCCCGAGCTCGATGGAGACGGCGATGGCGAGACCGAGGCGATCTGCCCGGCCGCCTATCTGGCTGGGCTCGTGTCCGGACTGATCGGCACGGAGCTGCCCGGGCCGGGCTCGCGCGAGACCGCCTGGTCGATCCGCCTGGGCGAGCCGGTGCGCATGGGCGAGACCGTCACGATCGAACTCGAGGCCGAAGAAAAGGACGAGTCGGTCCTGACGCTGAAAGGGCGGATTACCGGCCCGTCCGGGATGGCGCTCGATGCGCGGGTGAGTGTGATTCCGCCGCGCCAGGCGCGCAGTTTCGGCCGGGCCGAGGTCAGCGCGCTGCTCGAACGCCGCCACGACAAGTTCGCCGCCCTCGTCGCCGCTTGCGAGGCGCTCGATCCGGTCGTCACCGCCGTGGTCTGCCCCTATAGCGACGACGCCCTGGAAGGCGCGGTCACGGCCGCGAAGAAGGGGCTCATCACCCCGATCCTGGTCGGCAATCGCAACAAGATCGCGGCGGCGGCCAAGTCGACCGGCTGCGATATCGAAGGCATCGAGATCGTCGAGGCCGAGGGCGAAGAAGACGCCGCGCGCACCGCGTGCCGGCTCGTCGCCGAGGACAAGGCCGGATCGGTGATGAAGGGGCATCTGCATACCGAGACCTTCCTGAAGGCCATACTGTCCAGCTCCAGCGGTCTGAAGGGCGAGCGCCGGGTCTCCCACGTCTTCGTGCTCGACACGCCGGGGCTCGATCATCTGCTTCTGGTCACCGATGCGGCGGTCAATATCGCGCCCTCGCTCGCGGCCAAGCGCGACATCGTTCAAAACGCGATCGACCTGGCGCGGGCACTGGGGATCGGCGAGCCCAGGGCCGCCATCCTGTCGGCGGTAGAGACGGTCAACCCGGCCCTGGCCTCCACGATCGACGCCGCTGCGCTGTCGAAGATGGCCGAGCGCGGCCAGATCACGGGCGGGCTGGTCGACGGTCCTTTCGCGCTCGACAACGCGGTCAACCTGCAAGCCGCCAAGGTGAAGAATATCTCCGGCGAGGTCGCCGGGCGGGCGCAGATACTGGTCGGCCCGAATATCGAGGCCGCCAACATGCTGGCCAAGGAGCTCAGCTTTGTCGGACGCGCAGAGTCCGCCGGCGTGGTGCTGGGCACGCGCGTGCCGGTGATCCTGACCAGCCGTGCCGATAGCGAATTTTCGCGTCTCGTTTCCTGCGCAGTCGCGGCGCTGCACCGTCACTGGCTGAAGACCGGAGAGCCCGTGGAGGCACTGAAACAGGGATGAGCCTCGTCACGCTCAATTCCGGATCTTCCTCGATCAAGTTTGCCCTCTATGACGATGACGGGCGCACCCGGCGCCTGCGCGGAGCGGTCTCCGGCATCGGCAAGACAGCCAAGCTGTCCCTGACGCGCGCCGATCAAAAGACAACCGAAGAAACCCTGGGCGAGCTCTCCCACGAGCAGGCGCTCGAATACGCCCTGGACCGTGTTCATGACCAGGCCGGGAGACAAATGCGCGCCATCGGCCACCGCATCGTCCACGGCGGCGCGGCGTTCACCCGCGCAGTCCGGATCGAGGACGGAGTGGAGGACCGCTTGCGCGTCCTGATCCCCCTCGCCCCGAGCCATCAGCCGCATAATCTGGCCGGTATCGCGTCAGCGCGCACGCGTTTTCCTGGCGCGGTCCAGACCGCGAGCTTCGACACAGCCTTTCACCGTGCCCAGCCCTTTGTGGCCGACACCTACGCGCTGCCGCGGCGATATTACGATGAGGGTATTCGCCGCTACGGGTTTCACGGCCTGTCCTACGACTACCTGTCACACCGGGTCTGCGAACTGGAGGGAGAGCGCCGCACCGTCATCGCCCACCTGGGGTCGGGCGCGTCCATGTGCGCAGTCAACGGACGCGCCCCGCTCGGCTCGACGATGGGCCTGACCGCGCTTGACGGTCTGCCCATGAGCACGCGCTGTGGCCAGATCGATCCCGGCGCCGTGCTGCATCTGATCGGCCATGAAGGTCTGGACGCCGGCGGCGCAAGCGAGCTGCTCTACAAGCAAAGCGGATTGAAAGGGCTGTCCGGTGGGACAGACGACATGCGGGAGCTGGAAGAAAGCGGGACGACCGAGGCGCAGGAAACGCTCGCCTATTTCGTGCGCCGCTGCCGCATGGAGATCGCCGCGCTGGCCAGCACGCTGGAAGGTCTTGATACACTCGTTTTCTCGGCCGGGATCGGAGAGAACTCCGCCTTCATCCGCAGGGAAATCTGCGCGGGCCTGTCCTGGCTCGGTGTCGAACTCGACGCTGAAGCCAATACCGGTGCCGGACGGGAAACCAGGATCAGCGCAGAAAGCAGCCCGGTCGCTGTCTGGGTCATCGCCACCGACGAGGAAAGCGTGATCGCGCGCGATGTGGCGGGCTTGATCGGCTAGCGTAGCGCCACGATGCCGCACTGGCCGCCGAATTCGCCGGGATGGCCGTCGCGTGCGGCCCGGCGCGAGGAGAAGAACCGGTCCTCCTCGGCGAAAGTGCATCCGGCCACGCGGTCGATCTGCTCTTCGGGAATGCCGGCGCCGGCGAGCTGGCGCCGGACGGCCTCACCGACATCGAGTCCGGCCCCGCCTTCCTCGTCGCGCTCTGTGATGAGCGTGGAATCCAGCTGGCCGATCTGTGCCTCGAACTGTTCGAGCACTTCCGGGCCGACGCGGTAGTGGGCCTTGCAGATCGCCGGACCGATCGACGCGTACATTTCGCCGGGCACGCTGCCGAAAGCGCGGCTCATCGCTTCGATCGTCCTGGCGGTGATGTTCTTCACCGTGCCGCGCCAGCCCGAATGGACCGCGCCAATGGCGCGATTTTCCGGGTCAACGAGCAGGACGGGCACGCAATCGGCGGTTTGCACGCATAGGCCGATGCCCGGCATCTCCGTAATGAGCGCATCCCCCTCCCCGGCCAGCCAGGTTTTCGATCCCACGCGGTCGACGCGCAGCACCGTATCGCCATGGACCTGGCTGGCAAAGATCAGACGGTCGAGTCCCAGTGCAGACATCACGCGCTGACGGTTCTGGTTCACCGCGTCGGGATCGTCCCCACGCGACCAGGTCAGGTTCAGGCTCTCATACGGGCCGGTGCTGACCCCGCCCGTGCGCGTGGTGAAGACGCGCAGCGCCCCATTCACCGGTTCGGTGGTCAAGAATTCAAGATCGTTCACGCCGTCTCCTCGGTCAAAATCCGCTTCGCCCCTCGCCGAGGCCATAACCCTCGCGAGCTTCGGCGATGTCCTCCAGCGTCTGGCGGTATGCGCTCCAGTCATCATCCTCATGGATGGGCGCCCAGAGCGCCTCCACCGCCTCGATGGTGAGGTGAACCGGATTCGCACGCCTGAAATAGACGTGTTCGAGACGTTCGGGGCGCACTGGCTCACGCGAGATCAGCCCCTCGCGCACCGGCGCGAAGGCCGGCGACCGGTATTGATCGGCATGGGCGCTGGCGTCCGCGCGCGCCTGCGACGCCGCTCCGCCAAACCAGTCGAAGAAGACCTGCTCCCAGGGCAGCTGCATCTCGCGCATCGCGTTCAGGAAGCCACTGACGAATGCACCGTCCGCCTCCACACCCGCTTCGCCGGGGGTTTCTGCCAGGCCCAGCCGGCGCAGGAAGGCGCGCGGGACTTCACGCTTGTACATGTCAGGATAGGCCGATAGCGCCTCGACCAGTCCGTCCCGGTCACCGACCAGGCTGAGCGCCCCGGCCAGTTGCTGCAAGGCCCAGAACACGCTTTCGGGCTGACGCGCATAGGCGTAGAGCCCGGTCTGGTCGAAATAGGCCGCCGTGAAGCCGGGCTCGAAACTCGGCAGAAAGCGCCAGGGTCCGTAGTCGAAGCTCTCTCCGGTCACGACCAGATTGTCGGTGTTCAACACGCCGTGCACGAAGCCGGCGGCCATCCACTGGGCGGCGAGCGCCGCGCTCTTCTCGCATACCGCCCTGAGGAAGGCCGAGGCCCGGTCCGGGCCGGATGCCCTGCCCGATTCGGGGTGGTAGGTCTCGATGGTATAGTCGAGCAGGGCTTCGACGAGATCCGGCCGATCGAAATAGGCGTGGCGCTGGAACATGCCGAAGCGCACATGCGAGTGGGACAACCGCGTCATCACAGCCGAGCGCGTGGGCGACGGTTCATCGCCCCGGTGCAGTTGCTCGCCAGTCTCGTAAACGGCCAGGGTCTTCGAGGTGTAGACGCCGAGCGCCTCCAGCATCTCGCTGGCCAGCACTTCGCGGACGGCGCCTTTCAGGGTCAGCCGCCCGTCGCCGGAGCGCGAATAGGGTGTCTGCCCCGATCCCTTGGTGCCCAGATCCAGCAGGCGCCCGCGCGAATCGCGCAGCTGGGCGAACAGAAAACCCCGCCCGTCTCCGATTTCAGGATTGTAGGTGCGGAACTGGTGGCCGTGATAGCGCACGGCCAGCGGCCGGGGCTGATTGTCCGGCAAGGGCTCGAAATGGTGGAAATGGCTCTGGCGTTCCGCCTCAGTCAGCTCACCCAGGCCGACCTCCTGCGCCCAGCGCTGATTCCAGAAGCGCAACTCGGCTTTCGGGAAATCGGCCGGCTCCACCGGGTCGGCGAAATCCGGGCCCAGGGCCGCAAAACGCGGGTCCGGCTTGTAGGCGGGGTCAAAGGGCATGGCTCAAGAGCTAAGCTGCTGCGATGCACACTGCAAGCGGGACGGCTAGTCGGCCATGGCATCCTGCAAGGCCTTGCCGGCTGCATTTATGGCGGGAATGGCTTTGGAGACAAGCCGGGTCAGGTTCACGAAACCATGGGGTACGCCGGCATACTCGACCCGTTTGACCGGCACGCCAAAGGCCGCGAGCTTGTCGGCATAGGCCGCGCCCTCGGCCAGGAGCGGGTCCAGCTCGGCCGCCAGGATGTAGGCGGGAGGCAGATTCCTCAGGTCGGGTGCAAGCAGCGGCGATACCCGCGGATCACTCGCCGTCCCCGGATCGGGCAGATAGACCTCCCGGATGTGCGCGAGTGTAGGTTCGGCCAGGAAGGGTCCGTCCTGCCAGCGCGATTTCTTGCGCTTGATCTCGACCAGTTGGAGCAGCGGGTAGATCAGCAGCTGGAATATCGCTTCGCCTCGCCGCTGCTGGGTGACGATCGCGGTCAGATTTCCGCCCGCCGAATCTCCGCCCACGGCGAGGCGCTCAGCATTGAAGCCGAAGGATTGAAGCCGTCCTGCACGCACCGTGTCGAAGGCGGCGAGGGCATCGTCAACCGCAGCAGGAAAGCGGTGTTCGGGCGCCATGCGGTAATCGACAGAGACGATGCGCACGCCGGAGACGGCCGCCAGGCGCCGGCAGAACGGATCGTACGTGCCGAGACTTCCGACCGTAAAACCGCCACCATGAAAAAAGACCAGACCGGCCCCGTTATCCATCGCGTCGGTCGGGATATAGACGCGGGCATTGCGCGGCCCCTCGCCCCCGGCGATGTGAATATCCTCGACCGTCTCCACCTCGGGCGGCGGCAACTCCATGAGCGGGACTGCCTTCTCCAGCGCGTCACGCATGGCCGGCGTCGTCTTGGCCGGCGCCAGCATGTCGGCCAGGCCGCTGCTCTTGAAGATATGATCGAAGAGGGAAGTTTCGCCGGACATGAGCATAAGGTCACGCCGCGCAGCCCGGCGTGCAAGTGATGTTTTCGCTAATGCAGCACAATCTGCCGGTTACGAACGATGCGGCCGTCGAGCGCGTCCTCAATCTCCGAACGCAGCGCCCGCCAGGCCTCGGCACTCGCCTCTTCGCCCTTCTCCTCCATCTCTTCAACCGCCAGGTCGGCGTAGCCCAGCGCCTGGGCACCGTGACGCTCGACCAGGGTGAAGGCGATGTTGCGGATGTCGTCGGGCGTGATGCGCGAGGCGCGCGCGGCTTGGACAGTCATGGATAGCTCCAGGGACGGGACAGAGTGTCCCGACGTCCACGCAAGGGCTGCGCCAGCGCCGGAAAAGCTTATCTATATGTTATTGTTGTATAAAAACTTATCCACAAGCTCGACAAACCGGGCAATTGTGACTCAGCTGGAGGTTTTTGCCTGGCGTTTCGCGCCGGGTGCATACCCCCCGCTGCGCAGGAACTCGCTTTCTTCCGGCGTGCTCTCCCGGCCGAGGATCGGATTGCGGTGCGGGAAGCGGCCAAAGCGGGCAATGAGGTCGCGGTGTGCGCGCGCATGGCGCGTCGTGGACACCTCCTCGCCGAGCCGGGTCTCGCACAGCGCGACGCAGAGATTCTGCGCTTCCATCGATTCTGCGTGCATGAAAGGCATGTAGAACAGGCTGCGCGCTTCGTTTTCGAACACCCAGTCAAAGCCTGAGTCCAGCGAATGGAGGGCAGCGGCTCTTGCCTTGGTATCGAGGGCGAAGGCCATCGGCGTGCCGCGCCAGACATTGCGCGGGAACTGGTCGCACGCCACGATCAGCGCAAGCGCGCCCTCCGGCCCGTCAAGCCAGGGATGGCCATCAACCGACGGTGCGCGGTCAAGGTCGAAGCATAGCGGCGCGAACAACCGCCTGACCGAGGCGTCGAAAGCCGCATCGCTCGCAAACCAGCGCGCGCGAGCGCGGTCGCTGAACCAGAAATCGAGAATATCGTCCGGTCCCACACGCATCGCTAGACGCGCTTCCGGCCGGACTGGACCTCATCGCGCAGGTCCGCAGTCAGAGCCTCATACGCGCCCGAATCGGGATCGTCGAGATAGAGCGGCTCCTCGACCTTGTCAGGGTCCCAGCCCTGGGTGACCAGATCGGTCTTCTTCATCTTGAAGGTGCCGGTCGTGTGTGCGCTGGGATCCTCCTGGTGGATGCGCAGGAAGAGCGGCCGGGCAAAGTGCGGCAACTCCTTGTGGACCAGCGCATGCAGCCGGGCGAGGTCGAACTTGTCGTTGACCACAAGCGCGGCCATGCCGGCCTTGCCCGAATAGTCCGCGACCTCGACGCCATAGACATTGGCCTGAACGACACCCTCATCCATGCCGAGCACTTCGCTGACTTCGGACGTGGCCACGTTTTCCGACTTCCAGCGGAAGGTGTCGCCCACCCGGTCGATGAAATAGTAGTAGCCCAGCTTGTCGCGGCGCATCAGGTCGCCGGTCCGGAAATAGACGTCTCCGGCTTCGAACACGTCGGTGAGAATCTTCTTCTTGGTCGCTTCCTCGTCCTGGTAGCCGTCAAAGCGGTAGCGCGCATCGTCGGCGCGGATCTCGCCGATCGCCTCGCCCACCTCGCCGGGCTCCACCTCGATGCAGCGACCGTCGCTATTGCGAACCGGCTCCTCGGCATCGAGATTGAACTTCACCAGGTTCACGTTGAAGCGCCAGGACAGGTAAGGCGGAATGCGCCCGATCGCGCCGGGCTGGGAGTCCAGATTGACCAGGCCGACATTGCCCTCGGTCGCCCCGTAGAACTCCACAACGCGCGAGATGCCGGTGCGCTTCACGAAGCGCGGCCACACGTCAGGACGCAGACCGTTGCCGATGGCGGCGCGGATCTTGTGCTTCTTCTCCGCCTTGCTCGGTTCGGCAGCGACCAGGAAACGGCACAGCTCGCCGACATACATGAACAAGGTCGCCTTGTTCTCGATCGCGTCATCCCAGAAGCGCGAGGCGGAGAATTTGCGCCGGATGATCGCCGCGCCGCCGAAGGACAGCGCCGCGCCAATTCCACACAGGCCGCCCGTCGCGTGATAGAGCGGCAGCACCATCATCATCCGGTCGGACGGCTTGGCCCGCACAATCGTGCCGAAGACCTGCAAGTAATAGAGCGAGCGCGTGTGGGCCACGATCGCGGCCTTGGGCAGGCCCGTAGTACCGGACGTGTACATCTTCATGCAGGCATCCTTGGCCCGCAGATGCGCACGATGTTCGCGGCTCGGCCGGGCATCGGACTGACCCGCCAGCGCGGCATCGAAGTCTTCGCCCATTCCCGGCGCATCGGTGGTCCAGCATGTCAGCTCGGCTTCGAAGAACGGCCGGGCCTTCTCGTATTCTTCGGCGAGCTCGCCTTCCACGATCACATGGCTGGCGCCGGAAATATTGAGACCGTGGCCGAGCGCCTTGCCGCTGACCTGGTTGTTGAGCAGGGCGGCAATCACGCCGACCTTCGAGAGCCCGTACCAGATCGCGACGTATTCCCAGCGATTGGCCATGTAGAGCGCAACGGTGTCGCCGGCCTTGAGCCCACCCGCCAGCGCCCAGTTCGCGACGCGGTTCGCATAGGCGTCGAACTCGGCATAGGTGACCTGCATGTCGCCATCGACGAAGGCCGGGCGCTTTGCGTGGGCATCCACACTGTCTTCAAACAGGTCGGCGGTCAGGTAGTCTGAGTCCGGAGTGATGCTCTTCAGCTTGCCGAGCAGACGCAGCAACTCGGTGACGTAGAACCACTCGCGCTTGATCGCACGCAACACGCCCATGCCCATCTCTCCCCTTTTTACGGCTCGACGCCATTTCGGCAGACAGTAGGGAGCAAGCCTGCGCGGTCAAGAATGCTGAGTGCGTCTCACGCCGGCAGGGCTGCCAAAAAACACCCCTCCACCGCACTTGGCCCGGCAAACGGCCGTGCTGGTCTCCGGATTTGGGAGCCAATAGCCGGCAGGGAACCGGGCACATGGCCGACATTCGTTGGGGTCTTGGCGCGTCTACCCCGGTTCTCGACGGCGAAGCCACGTGGTACCTGCACAGCAGTCACTCGGAAATGAGCCGGGAGCGCTACGTGGATCACCTGCAAAGCGGACTATATCCTCGCGCGCGCAGGCTGCGAGGCGGACTTACGCCATCGTTCGCATGACCCCGAATACACGCCCTGCACGCTGTACGCGTATATGCAACTTGTTATACACCACACCGGAGAAATCTGGTACGCGCTCGATTTCTTGAAGAACGCAGAACGCGGAGTTCACTATGGACTGGGGCGCAGAACTCAGAAAGTTCCGCAATACAGTCGGGATGAAACAGGACGTGGCAGCCTCCCATCTGGGCGTGAGCCAAGCCTATATTTCCCGAATGGAATCAGGAAGTGCCCGGCCGTCGAAAAGCCTTGCGGAGCGGATCTGCAAGCTCATACAGACGCCCAAGCACCGCCCGCATTTCGAGCACTGGCTGGCGACCGTCCTGCATTCGCCCCACTTCCTTGTCCTCAGCTCGTTGCAGGAAAGCGATGTGCGCGTGGAGGCCGTCAGCCCCGCGCTCGAGGCGGCCGGCAGTCCCTGGACGGGGTATCGCAAGGGTCACATGATTTCCGAGGAGCTGGGCGAGGCGGCCAGCGCCGAGATCGAACGGCTGATCCGGCTGGGAGTCTTCTCCGGCGAGGTCTCGGCCGTGGACGGCCTCTGGTATTCGCAAACGGACGAGACCGTGCGGTTCTGGCGCACGATCAATGTGCCGGTGCGCGACCAGATTGGTAACTGGTACCTGCACTCGACCCATGTGGAGGCCGCGCGCGAGGCTTATGAAGCGCGCTTGCAGAATGAAGGCGAGAGCCTGCTCGTCTATCTGTTCGGTCGCAGCAAGCCGGTTCCCGCACGCCAGCTGCTCCAGGACCAGCCGCCTGGACCACCGGCTCGCTGAGCACGTCCCTTACACCGCACGCCTTTTCAGCCGGATCGATATGAGGCAGGACGTCACGCTTGCTTCCTTCCGTTTCGTGCTAGACCGATTTGAATGACGCCGGCGAGCCCTTCACCCAACCACACTACGCTCAAAGCACGACTGGAAGGCTGGGCCCGGCCTGCCCGCGGCCCGATGGCACTCGCCTCTGGTCTCGGCATTGCACAGTTTGCCGCCTATGCCGGCTTTGCCTGGTCGGCGGGTCAGGCGCTCGAAGCGTTTTTTTCCGGCCAGCCTGCGCTGGCATGGCTCGGCGCGACACTGTTGCTGGCGGCGCTGCGGGCCGCATGTCAGGCCGGAGAGATCCGTGCAGGTGTGGAGGCCTCGACCACGGTCAGGCAGAGTGTGCGCGAACAGGCCGCCCGGGCGCTGGCGGCACGCGGCCCGGCCTTCAGCGAACGCATCGATAGCGGAGAGCTGGCCTCGACCCTCACCGATGGCGTCGAGAAGCTCGACGGGTATTTTGCCCGCTACCGCCCGCTCATGCCGGTCATGCTGGGGGGTCCGATGATCTTGATCCTGGCTGCGGGCGCGGTCAGCGTCACCGGCGCCATCATCTTGATGGTGAGCGCCCCCGTCCTCATCCTTGCCATGGCACTGGCAGGGGCCGGTGCCGCCGCGGCGAGCCGGGACCAGCTGATCACGCTGCAGCGCCTGGCCGGCCGGTTCAATGACCGTATACAAACGCTCGACACACTGGTCGCCTTCAACGCGGCCGAACGCGAAGCGGACGGCCTGGCCGCGGCCGCAGACGATTTCCGTGTACGCACCATGCGCGTTCTGCGGCGCGCCTTCCTTTCCTCGCTTGTCCTCGAGGCGGTGTCGGCCCTTGCCATTGCCGCCATCGCGATCTTTGTCGGCCTCGCACTGATGGATCGGCCCGTCGCGGGTCTCGGAGCCGGCCTGACGCTGGGCGAGGGACTTTTCCTGCTGTTGCTGGCGCCGGAATTCTACATGCCGTTGCGCCGCTTCTCTGCCGCCTATCACGACCGTGCCGATGCCGAAGCCGCGGCAGAGTCTCTCGCTCCGCTGTTCGAGGGCGAAGCGCGCGACAGCGCGGCCGGCCCGAAGCATAGCTCCGGGGCGCCGTCGATCGGCCTGGCTGAAGGCGAGGTGATATACCCGGACGGGCGGCGCGGACTGGCACCGCTCAGCTTCACCGCCGAGGCCGGGCAGATCACCGCTCTATGGGGACCGTCGGGCTGTGGCAAGTCGACCGTACTGAAAGCCCTGATGGGATATGTGCCGCTCTCGGCGGGGGAAATTCGCATCAACGGGGACCCCGCGCACGCGCCTTTGCTGGGACAGGCCGCCTGGATCGGTCAGCGCCCCCGGCTTTTCCACGGCACGCTGGCGCAGAATATCGCGCTTTTCGATGAGACAATCGAGCCAGCGCGCATCCGCGCCGCCGCCGAAGCCAGCGGGGCCATGGGATTTGCCACCGGGCTCCCCGAGGGTCTGGACACGATGCTGGGCGAGCGCGGCTACGGTCTTTCGGGCGGTCAGGCCCAGCGTGTGGCCCTGGCGCGCGCGCTTGCCGCCGACATGCCCGTCCTCCTGCTCGACGAACCGACCGCCCATCTCGACGGGGAGGCCGAAGCGCTGTTCCTCGATACGCTGACGAAAGCAGCCGAGGGACGCACCGTCCTGATGGCGACGCACAGCCCCGCGGCCAGGGCGGTCTGTGCACGGATCGTGGACCTGTCGGGCGAAGAGGCGGGATCATGAAGGACCTGGGTTTCTTCCTGGCGCTGGCGCGCCCGCACGCGATCTGGTTGCGGCTCGGCGCCGCTCTTGCCGCCGTGACTCTGCTGGCTGGAATTGGGCTCATCGCGGTTTCCAGCTGGTTCATCGCCGCTGCGGCAGCGGGCGGCCTGGCCAGCGCACTGGCCGCCACGCGCGGCGTGCGGGCGTTCGCGTTTCTGCGACCGCTCTCGCGCTACGCCGAGCGTCTCGTCACCCATGACGCCACCTTCCGCATTCTCGCCCGGCTTCGCGTCTGGACGTTCGAACGCCTGATCCCGCTGTCTCCGGGCGGCATCGCCCGGATGCGCAGCGGGGATCTCGTCGCCCGCGTCACTGGCGATGTGGATGCGCTCGACGGGCTGTACCTGCGCTTTCTCACGCCGGTCGCTGCGGCCGCGGCCGGCGCCGCCGGAGTTGCGATCCTGCTGGCCCTGGCCGCGCCCCTCGCCCTGCCGGCCATCCTGTTTCTCTTCCTGGTCAGCGCAGTGGGTCTGCCGGTGCTGACCGCGCGTGCCAGCCGCAAGGCCGGCGAGCGCGCCAGCGACATGGCCGCCCTGGTGCGCGCGGAGGCCGGCGATCTCGCCGCCGGGCTCGCCGAGCTCAAGGCCTACGGGGCCGATACGCGCGTGCGTCACCGTCTGGACGAGGCCTCGCGGGCCTGGACATCGGCGCAGCGCGATCTCGCGCGGCTGACGATGGTCAACAGCGCCGTGCTGGCACTCGGCGCGCCCCTGGCGCTTGTTACCGCGCTCGGTCTGGCGACCGCTGGCGGCGCCGGTGCGGGCCTGGCTGTTCTGTGCGGATTTGCAGCCTTCGCCTTGTTTGAAGGGGCCGCGCCGCTGGTGCAGGCCGCAGAAGGCTATGGCCGGATGCAGCGATCGGCCGCCCGTCTGCGCGCCATCGCCGAGCAGACATGCGACGTCGTCACCCCGGCAACCCCGGTCGCTCCGTCCGGGCGTCACGACGTGCGCGTGGAGGCCCTCAGCTTTGCCTACCCGGGCAGCAAAACCCCGGCCCTGGAGCATGTCTCGCTGGCGTTGCCGGAAGGAAGCCGGCTTGCGCTGACCGGCGCCTCCGGCTCGGGCAAGTCCAGCCTGATCAAGATTCTGATGCGCTTCTATCCGGTCCCGGCCGGCACGGTATGGCTCGGCGGTCAGGACGTGACCACGCTGGATCCGTGCGAGGTGCGCCGCCGGTTCGCCCTGGTCGACCAGCGCGCCGAGCTGATCTCGGCCAGCGTACGCGAGAATCTGCGTCTGGGCGCGCCCGGGGCCGAGGACGGCGCCTTGTGGAAAGCCCTCGAACTGGCGCGCGCAGACGAGGTGGTGCGCGCCTTGCCCGACGGGCTGGACACCTGGCTTGGCGAATTCGGCTCGGCGCTGTCCGGCGGCCAGGCGCGCCGGATCGCGCTGGCGCGCGCCTTCGTCACCGGGGCGCCGGTGCTGCTGCTCGACGAGCCCACGGAGGGCCTGGACGCACCGTTGGAGCACGATTTCCTGACGTCGCTGGGGGACTGGGCAGACGCCGACGAGCGCCGCTCCTTCCTTCTGGTGACCCATCGCGCGCGCGTGATCGACGCGGCACGCGAGGCGATCGTGCTGGACAATGGGCGCATCGCGCAAAAAGGCCCGGTCGCATCGCTGACCGGGCCTTCCACGGCGTTTTCACGCCTGTTTCCTGAGTATCGGCCCGCCGGCTAGACGGGCGGGTCGCCGCGCAGCGCCTGGAAGATCGCGGACACTACCGCAAGCGCCAGCGCGATAAAGAACACCCATTGGGCGATGACGGCCGCCATTCCGGCCAGACCGAAGAAACCGAACGCGCCGGCAATCAGCGCGACCACGAAGAAGAGCAGGGCCAGACCGAACATCGCCTACTCCGCGACCTCGGCCCTTTCCTCGTCTCCGGCAAAGAACAGCGCCTGGCTGATCGTCGCGGCGACGGTTTCGGGCATGAAGGGCTTGGTGATGAGATAGGTCGGCTCCGGCTTCTCACCGGTCAGCAGACGCTCGGGATAGGCGGTGATGAAGATGACCGGGACACGATGATCCTTGAGGATATCGTGGGCCGCATCGATGCCCGAGCTGTTGTCGGCCAGCTGGATATCAGCCAGCACCAGGCGAGGACTATGCTCGTTAGCCAGCTTGACCGCCTCGTCTCGGGTCCGTGCGACGCCGACCACCTTGTGGCCCATACGCTCGACGATGGACTGCAGATCGAGCGCGATGATGGGCTCGTCTTCGATGATCAGGACTTCAGTCGCCATACCGTTTTCCAGATAGGTCTGCGCTTCGATCAGATTACTCTTCGCCGATGCCACATCGATCCGCAGGATGGTTGCCGCCTGGTCGACCGAGAAGTTCTCGACCGCGGTCAGGAGCAGCATCTGGCGCGCTTCGGGCGGCAGTTCGCCGAGCTGGCGCTTGTCGCCATCGCCGCCGGGCCGGTCCAGCCGGGCCCCGCTGGTTTTCCAGGTCGCGTGAAAAAGCTGATAGAGCGCCACGTTGGGCGGAAGATCGCGATCGATCTCCTCGGCACCCTCGATAGCTGCCTCGAGAGCGGCACGCACATAGGCATCACCGCTTTCCTGGGAGCCCGTGAGAATGCGGGCATACCGGCGCAGATACGGAATGTGCGGACGAATGGCTGTGCTAAATGGCATGTGTGTCCCGGTCAGTCAGTTTTACCAATTGAGGAGCAGAAACGCGTACGCGCGCGGAAGGTTCCTCCTGTCTGCAGGCAGCGGGAACAATGAGAGCAGTTATACGTTCAACATCTGCCGAAAGAAAGGCAAGCCTAACCGAAGAAGAGCCGATTGTAGAGTGAGTATGAGGGATTTCCAGGCAGATACGGATGCGGATCGCAAGGGCGATACCCGCTTGAAGGAGGCGCGTGTGCGCCAGCGGGCCATCGGCCGTCAGCTGCGCGGTCTCTATGACGATGTCGTGTCTGACGGTGTGCCTGACGACATCGATGCCCTCCTGGACCGGCTGGATTCCCGGACCCGCCGGCCTGAAAGCGCGGACTGACCGCGAACACGGTGGGCTTGCGCGCCGGCTGCAGACTTTTATTAACTGAGAAAATTCATAAACACGCGGCACTTCCTGGACGGGAGCGCGTTACTCAGTGCGTCTGACTTGCCGAGCATCCGGCCCGGCCAGGCGGTTTCATTTGTGACCGGTCAGCCCGGTCATGCAGAATTCAGCGCCGGATTGCGCCCTGACGCCCGGGGCGGGGTATCCGTATCGCTTGGAGGTCCGACATGGCGCTGCCGCATATCCGGCGAAGCCTGCGACTGCAGCTCGTAGCCATTCTCGCAATCGCGCTTACGCCGCTGCTCACGCTCTCCATCATCCAGGGGGCGGTCGAATTCGAGGACGAGCGGCGCGAACACCTTCAGACCCTCGATGCGGCCAGCGCGATTGCCGCCGAGGAACTGGATTCCGCGCTCCAGCGCGCCCTCGGCATTTCCTCGGCCATCGAGGAAGGCGGATACGGCATCAGCCGGCCGCGCGCCGAATGCGATGAAGCGCTCGCGCGGATCGCCGACAACGATCCGGCCATTTCCAACATCACCCTGATCAACGCCTACGGCCAGATCGAATGTTCTGTCTTGCCGCCGCCGGAAGAGGGGGATGTCCCCGCGGATCGCGCGCTGTTCGAACGCCTGCGCAATGGCGATGAAACCGGCGTGAGCCGCGTCGTTTTCGGACCGATGTCCAAGCGCCCGATCCTGATTGCCGCCCGGCGCCGCGGAACCCCGGACAATTTTGCAGGCTATATCGGTATCGCGATCGATATCGACGCCGCCACGACTCGCCTGCAGGAGGACCTGCTTCCTGAGGGCGCGACGCTCGCGCTGTGGGATCCCGAGGGGATTTTCACGATCACGCAGGACGCCGAGCCGCTGCCTTTCGACCGTATCCCGGAACCCTATCTGAATGAGCTCGTCACCGCGGACGAGACACAGGTCGTGAACGATGCGCAATTTGCCGACGGCGCCCTGCTTCTCCTCTCGCCCCTGATCAACGGGCATGTCGGCACGCTCGTGGTCAGCCCGCGCGGACCGGCCTACTCGGTGTGGGCGGGGTTTGACCTGGTCGGTACCATCCTGATTCCGACCCTGATGTGGGCGCTGGCGATCGTCTGCGTCTGGATCGCGATCGACCGTTTCGTGCTGCGCTGGTTGACCTATCTGCGCCGCATCGCGCGCCTGTATGGCGACGGCCGTCTGGACATCGACCCCTCACGGGCCAAGCGCGCGCCGCTGGAGGTCGAGGAGCTGGCCGACACGCTAGCAAACATGGCCGCGTCGCTGCGTCGTCAGCACCAGGAGCTGGAAAGCGCATTGGAGCAACGCGGCGCGTTGCTGCGTGAAATTCACCACAGGGTGAAGAATAACCTCCAGGTCATCGTCTCTCTGCTGAACCTTCAGGCCGGCCGCCTGCCCGACGGGCCGGGCCGGGCCGCCCTCTACGAGGCGCGCCGGCGCATCAACGCGCTCGCTCTTGTGCACCGCAGCCTGTACGAGGCCGAAGACCTGCGCCGGGTGGAAATGCGCCCCTTCCTGCACGAATTGCTCAATTATGTTTCCGATGCCTCCCAGGCGAGCGAACAGACCGTCGCGGTCAAGGTGGATAGCACGGAAATCGAGATGGAGCCGGACTACGCCGTCCCGCTCGCCCTCTTCGTCACCGAAGCTGCCAACAATGCGTTCAAGCATGCCTTCGAGGACCGCACCTCCGGCGCCATCCTGGTCAGCCTGATCCACGACGAGGAAGATATGTTCGAGATCGCGGTGGAAGACGACGGCTCCGGCCTCGCCGAGGATGCGAGCGAAGGCACCGGCTCGACGCTGATGCAGGCTTTTGCCCAGCAATTGTCCGGTACGATCGTGCGCAGCCGGACCGAAGGCGGCGGCACCCGGGTCGCCATCCGGTTCGCCTACAAGGAGCTGGTCCTGGACGGCCATACGGCCGACTTCAAATAACGCGAACGATCGCGGAAGCCTGATGGTACGGGCGGTCGGACTCGAACCGACAAGGTTGTTACACCGGGGGATTTTGAGTAATCAAATTTTATATCTAAGTAACTGATATAAAACAGAAAAATTTAATGTGTTTTTGTGTATGTGTAAGAAACTGTGTCAGTTTGATGGGATTTCACACCCATTCTGACGTTATTTTCGCAGATTCTAGGCTGACCTAAAACCTTTAATAAGCGGCAAACAACAATTTGCCGGGCGATTCACCGGAAACAGAGCGTTCAAGGCGCCCTGCCCTCGGGTTATAAATGGCCTGGAGGCAGTCAAATGGCCCGCAAGACCCAAAAGGCGCGCCGCGAACCGGAGCACTACGTCTTCGCAATTGAGGAGCCGGAGACGACATATTCTTTCTCGATCAATCAGATCGACAGGATGCCCGGCCTGTTTTGGGAGTATCCCTCGCTCACCTTCACAGGACGATGCGTCTTTCCTGAAAGGCTGGTCGGCGAAACAATCACGGCCAGGCTGATCGGCTCCACAGAGCGGCTGGACGACTCAAGGCATGCCCCTGGTTGGAAGCCGCCGGGCATTGGAATGCTGGAGCTTTCAAAGCGGCGGGGAGACTTCTACGCCCATGTGCCTATGCATTCGTTCTGGGGTATGAGCGCGACGGTCACCGATCGTAAGAACCGCTTCCTGCTCCTGTACGGCCCCCGCCTCTATCGGGGACAATCCATGTGCACCTCAATGGAGATCACAAACCGGTTCGACCCTGAGGAGCTTTGATTGGTCGGTATCGATACGGGCATTCCCCCATTCGCCTCAGACCACCTCGATCCAGCTTCCTTCTCTTTAGCCAAGTCGCAGCTCAAACGGAGCGTTATAGCGCAACGCCGCCGCCGGGGCGGTATGGCGTTCTCCTCTTCGTTTCGATCCTGACGGATGCGCCCAAGCACGTTCGAGCATTTCCCCTAAGCATCGAAGGACCTGGATCGGCCGGGTTCTGACAAGCGAATGGAGAAAATCATGCCCAGCTATATCGACACCGCCTCACTTCTGGCTCTCAGCGAAAACGAACTGCTCGCTCTCTGGCGAACCATCGCCGATGAGATGGAATGGATGCCGGAAGGCTCGGAAGCCAGAGCAGAAGCCGAAGCGCTGATCGGTCGTATCCGCGCTGCGATCATCCGCAAACGGCAGATGAACAGGCCTAGCGGGCCCATATTTTAGTTTATATTTTGGCCGAAAGGCTCACCAAAGGTGAGCCTATTATGAGTTTTTTAAACCTGAAACCTTGATGGCAAGCCTCAGCTCTGCGGCACCAAAGGCAATGGCTCTCCTTGGAGCCCCCCTTCTACGAGAGTTCCGAGAAATTCGGAAAACGGCACAATGTTCTCATGCACGCTAGCTTGCTCCAGCGCTTCCATATATGCGGCACGCTTCTCGACAGGAATGACGGTCCAAGGATAACCGCCAGCGGCTAACATTGCGTTCATTAGAAAGCGGCCCATACGACCGTTTCCGTCCATATACGGATGGATATAAACGAGCACAAAATGCCCTAGAACCACGCGAACCGCTGGATCCTCTTCTTCTGAAAGCAACTCGAAGAATACCCCCATAGCGTCGGCCACGGCTCTGGGTGCCAAAGGGGTATGCATTGAATTACGGATAAAAACCCGCTCGCTTCGATAGCCTGCCAGATCGGCGGGCTTGATGATGCCCGCCACCACACTGGGACCGAATAGCTCTCGATACCAGGTGCCGTGATCTTCGTCGGCAACCTCACCGGGGTTTTCGTTTCCCAGAACCCGCTCAACACTATTTTTGACTTTTTGGAATGCCTGCCAGTAGCCCCGCGCTGCCAAAGCGTCTTGGTGATCACGATCTCGGGCGATCGCATCCGGATTCCAATCACCGCTTCTCACACGATCTATAAGCTCGGGGCTTACCCTATATCCTTCGATCGATAGAGAGTGATAGGCATCTGTGACGAAGGCATCCTCGACTTTTTCCAGATAAGCTTCGGCATTATTCGGCCTCCCAGGGGTCTGAGGAAAAGACGCAATGACATCGCCCCGGAGTTTCTGCCAAAGAAGCCGGATTCGTGTCGCGGCCGGTGAAACTTCGCGTTTCGGCAGTTCAATTTCCAGATTGGTCTCGAAGGGGTCTGTCTCCCGAACCGCATAACCGGCCGCCGCCATTCCTTTGAGGATATCGTCCGCGATGCGGGTGCGGCCGATATTACGGAAGGCTCCAGCCAAACGCCCTGCAACAACACTATGCCCGCCTTCAAGAAGGCGACTCAGAATCCCGGAAGCATCCCGGAATTGCGCAAGCATGACCCTCAGGTCTGTTGCTTTTTGAGTGAAAGTATCCGGCGAGGCTTCAACCAGAGCCGCTGCGGCGGCGTAGAGGCGCATACCGCCTTCCTCGACTATATTCTCCGGCTCGGGCAGTGCGATGCGCAGATCGTAAATCGACGTACCATGCAGGAGGTTGATTGGTTTGTTTCCACCTTTCGGCGCCCTTACCAGAAGCTGAGAGGGGACCGCCCAGTTTCCAGCGTGCAGGGATATTGAGGCTTCCGCCGTCAGGCACCATTGGTCACCATAGCGGGCATTGAGATAACGTGCAGCGAAATCCCAAAAAGACGCATACCAGGGTGTTGTATCGCCAGGTCGGTCATTGGGACTCCCGGCAATGTACCAACCGCGAATCACTTCAATAAGGAACCCGTTGTCGACCAGTCGCTCGCGATGAGTCCGGCTGAGCGCATCTGCACTCACAACGGTGCCATCTCGATCTTGAAGACCTTTAAGGGCTTCAAGGGAGCTAGCGAGTTTTTCCTGTGGTGTCGCCATAGCTGAAACTCCGGTTTTAGGGTTTAGTGTTGCACCATCTTTCGGAATTGGAGCTGCACGATTTTTCGGATTTAATGTTGTACCATTTTTCGGAATTAACGTCTAATGTTATTTAACCAATTGATTATAATGAGATATCAGTTCTACAAAGGCAACGATTTTGAGCTGATGCTCTGATAAAAACACGGAAAAAATTCCGATTTCCGAACATGTCGGCACATTCGGCTTTTTGATTGACAATGTCAGCTTCCTATGTAATCCTTCGATTATGGAGGATTAGCTATGACGGATGGTCCGCACAGAAGTTTGCCGCAAAGCCAGGCTTGGAAATGCACTGCTGAAGCGCTAGCGAAGCCCGCATTTACGCAAGAGGAAGCGAACGAGCGCGCCTGCAAAGCACTGCGTCAAGACTTCCGCCGTGATGACGGGCGCCGTTTGTTAAGGCTTGCCGCCAAATTGGTTCAGGATGGGCCTCAGCCTTCCTTATTCTCCGGAAAAGAACATCTAATTGAAGCCTTGCGTGACCGTGCCAGGCCAAACCAGTTGACCGAATGCTTCATTCGTCATTTTCGTCGCCAACCCACTATCGAACGCGCTTTAACCGCGACGCTAAAAGAGTCGATGGCCCCTAGCATGCGCGGCATAGAGGATCATTATCATCAAGCAATCGAGAAACGTGAGACCACGCCGCGTGCAGTAGATTTCCTTCAAAGCCGCTGCCGAACGGCGCAGCAGCAGATTGATTTCAAGGCAGAAGCGCGACGGTTACTTAAACCTGAACGCTCGAGCTCGCGCCGTGGCGATACGTCGATTGATCGGCTTAAGGAAGGTCCGGCCCTTCCATGAGTTCTCCAAAAATTCGAATTCCCAACGATCACAATGTTTTCATTGATGCTGCTCCGCCCAATGGATCGAAAGACGCATTGCACTGCCCTATTGGCCGTAAAGGCATCAAGTTCAATGCCGTAGCGCTCGCGTCATTCAATCTTACGAGCTGGGAGCCCGTATTGTATGACGCGATGCTGGTCGCAGCGTCAGTAGAGTTCTGCGACCATAGCTGTCGGCGACCAATTTATTGTTGGTCGCGCACGTTCGACGTCTCAATTCCGCTCCATGAACCCAGCCGATGGTCGGACCAGCCTGTGAAAACGGCACTTGAGCGTACCCTTCGATTTCTGACTGGGGATACCTGGCGTTTTCATTTCTCAAAGCTCGTGCCTGATATAGGCGCGCCAGATACCCTGAATTTCGCTCAGACCTACCCGCATGTGATGGCCTTTAGCGACGGCGTCGATTCAAAAAGCGTGGCAGGCCTTTATCCAAAGAACGATCTGGTCAAGGTCCGGGTCGGGGGTCCCGCGAAGGGCCGGCCCAAAGGCGAGCCTTTCTCAGCCATCCCTTTTGACGTCTCTGTCGATAATTCTCGCGAAAGCAGCGCTCGCTCTCGTGGCTTTAAGTTCTCAATGATCAGCGGGTTGGCTGCCTATCTCAGTAACAGTAAAAGCGTGATCGTACCGGAAAGCGGGCAAGGCGCATTGGGACCGGTACTCGCGGAGCTGGACCGGATTTATCCTGACTATCGCAATCACCCCGCTTTCTTCCGAAAAATGGAAATATTTCTAAAGGTGCTCCTTGGGCGCGACATCAGATATGAGCAGCCCCGCCTCTGGTCCACGAAAGGCGAAACGGTCAGCGCATATCTTCAAACTGATCAGGCCAACAAAGAGCGATTGCTGGAAACGCGCTCATGTTGGCAAACCCGTTTTAACGTGCGCTTGGACAAAAAGCTGAGGCAATGCGGTCTTTGTTCAGCCTGCCTTCTTCGCCGGCTAAGTTTTCACAGCGCTGGACTCGAAGAGGCACCCGGCACTTACGTCTGGGAAGACCTGAGACCCGATGCATACGGACTGGCAACGCCAGAGGGCATGCGGGCGACCAAGTCGATGGTCGAATATGGCATCGCCGGGGCGCAGCATCTCGATCAATTGGCCCGCGTGCATGAGTACGGCGATCTTACTGACAGTCTCTCTGGGCATGCTTGTGAAATTGCCATAGCCACCGGCTCGGCCGAAGGCGCGACGCGAAAAGCGATCGACAGCCTTCTTGAACACCACCACGCCGAGTGGACCAATTTCAAAAAAGACCTGGGCGATGCGTCGTTTGTTCGTGCCTGGGCGGGGGACACGCAATGAGCTTCAACGATATGAGTCCAATTGAACTTGGCCGACGATTAAGAACCGCGCGGGAAAGCGCCGGTTTGAAACAGGCTGAAGCTGCTGAGGCTATCGAAGTTGCCCGCACGACTCTTGTAGCCATCGAGAAAGGCGAACGCCGGATCAAGATTGATGAACTGCAAAAGCTGGCACATCGCTACGGCCTGTCAGCCAATAGGCTTCTTCGTCGCGAAGCTGTGCATGTGGATCTTGTACCCCGTTTCCGGCGGCTGAGCGAATCCAGTGATCCCGACGTCCTTGAAGCAGCGAAGCTTCTGAATGAACTCGTCGCTGCCGAAGTCGAGCTTGAAGATCTTCTAGGCGCGGGGCGCGAATACAATTACCCGCCTCAGAAGCCGCTTCGTTCAGGCAATGTGATCACCCAGGCAGAAGAAGACGCAGAAGCCCTGCGTAACGCCTTCGGCCTCGGGGCGGGCGCGATACCGGATATATTTAGCTTTATAGAGCTGACGCTCGGCATCCGCCTCTACCAACGTCACCTTCCGTCGAAGATATCCGGGTTGTTCACCTACGATCCGTCAGTTGGTGCCGCAATCCTGCTGAACGCATCGCATCCGATCGAACGACGCCGCCAGTCTGCGGCGCATGAAGTTGGGCATTTCGTTGCGACTCGGGATGCACCGGAGGTCCTTGACGACGATGAGCCCTATACGTCTCGTGAAGAGCGCTATGCCAACGCATTCGGACGTGCGTTGCTGACTCCACGTAAAGCAGTCGAAGGAAAATTCCGTGAACTGACGGCAGGCGAAGACCGGCTTTCGCGCCGGATCGTGATACTTTTGGCCGATGCTTTTGGCATTTCTCGCGAAGCAATGGTTCGCAGACTGGAGGAGCTTGGCCTGGTGCTCTCCGGAACGTGGGATTGGTTTCAATCCAACGGCGGCTTTAAACTTGCCGATGTTGAAAGGGTTCTCGGTCGAAAGACGTTAGGTGTTGATCAAGGTAAGGAAGAAGCAGCGAAGCCATTCTCGCCCAAGATTGGCCTGATGGCCTACCGCGTCTGGAAGAGAGAACTCATGACCGAGGGTCAACTCTCAGACTTACTTAAGGTTGATCGTGTGACGCTGCGCGAGCATCTCTACGAACTTCAAGATGAAGAGAGCGAGGCAGATGAGTTACCGAAGCTGCCTTGATAAATCAGATGCCCATCTCATTCTCGATACGAGCGCATTCATCAATCTGAGGGCCTCTGGAGAAGCGAGTCGCATTCTTCAGGCTCTGCCAAATCGCACTTTCATTACGAAAGAGGCGTCAGAGGAGCTCGATAACTCCAAAGCAAAACCAGGTGATCGGCAAACTCTTGAAGCCGAGCGGCAAGCCGGGCGGATCCAAATCCTAGAACTGACCTCTGACGAGCGCGAGCAGTTCGCTGAACTGATCAGCGCGCCCCACCGCCCTTTGGGGGATGGCGAAGCTGCTACCTTAGTAGTGGCACAGAAGCGCGGTGCGATAGCAGTGATTGATGAAAAGCGCGCACGGTCGATGATCGAAGAGAAGGCTGTGGCGAGTTCGGTTGATCTATTTTCTCATCATCTCGTCATTGCGGAAATTGGCATACAAGGACAAAGAGCGGCGGTTTACAGTGCTCTTCGGCACGCCAGAATGTCGGTGAGAGACGATCAGCGCCAGTGGTGTGTTGACCTAATCGGGAACGAACGGGCGGCAAAGTGCAACAGCCTTCCGCGGCATCGGGAATTTCTGCGCCAGATAGAAGAAAATTCGATCTCTGCTGATTTGCTGCGGCGATAACGCTCATAGTGAATTCTGCTTTCATGACGCTGCCGAATTCTATGCGCCCGAGGAGGAATTCCACCGATATGAAGATGGCAGCAAATAGAACGTCCAAAACAGGAAGAGGCCGCCTAAGCGGCGGCCTCTGAGCGCTCCTGCAAACCAGCGAGATAGTCGCTGGCCTTGGCCGCCTGCGCAGCGGCGGTGAAGATCGCTTTGCTGTCGGCCTTCAGGACGCGCAGCCAGTGATCGATATAGGCGGCGTGATCAGGTCTTGGATCAAGATTGATCCCAAGATCAGCGCATAGGAAGGATGCGCCAAGCTCGGCGACCAGCTCTTCAACGGCGTAGGCGTCATCGCCGAAGCGTTCGCCGAACTGGCGGTCGCAGCGCTTGGCGTGACCGGTCCAGTGGGTCAGCTCGTGAAGAAGCGTCGAGTAGTAGCTCTCGGTCGGCGTGCTGGTCTCAGAGCCCAGAAAGCGCTCAGGCTCAGGCAACTGAATGACATCATCGCTGGGTCGATAGAAGGCCTGATCTCCGCCATGGCGGATGACAGCACCGGTTCGAGTTACGAACCGCTCAGCAGCCTGCGAGCGCTGAACCGGATCAGAAACCGGTTCGACTGGCTCGGGGCGTTCATAGCCATCAACCTGATCGGCGTTAAATACCCAGGATGCGCGCGCGACGCGGCGCTTGGAGGTCTCATCGCCGGTATTCGGATCGGGCTCTTCGACTTCGAACTCTTTGTAGAAGACGATGAGCGATGATTTCTCGCCCTTGCGAACCTGGCAGCCTTTCTCCTGCCATTGGCGATAGGTGCCCCAGGAGCCAGTCGTGAATTCACGGGCTTGGGCGGAAGCCCAGAGCGATAGGATGTTGATGCCGCGATAGGCTTTGCCTGAGTGGATGTTGATCGGTCGGTTAAGGCCTTCGCCTGAGCGATGCCAGGGCATTTGCCATTCGCCTGCACCCTGCTCGATCGCCTCTACGATCGTATTGGTGATCTGCGAATAGATATCGGGTCGCTTTTGAGGATTCCTTTTCATGTTCGTCTCTCCGTGGTCCGGTTTCGGACGCGCGCCACCATGGGCGCGTCCATGGCTGCGAAGAGACGGGGGCAAGACGGCCGGTGCACCGCAGGCCGAAGCAAAGCGGAGGACGGATCTACAAGCTGGCTGTTTCTTGTTGCGCGAGGAGGCGAATAGCCGGGGAAGAAACCGTCAGCGATCCGTTGCACTTCAGGACGGCGCACCCGTTAGCAAACGCCATATCGAGGACGTGCCTTGGCTGGTGCGCATCAAACGAACCGTGCACCTGGAAGATAGACATGAAAGGCCAGGAACAAGAACTGAAGCGGGCCTATCCAGCTCACTTGATCCAGAGATGATCGGCGTCGCCGGCCGATCAAACGCCCTGCCGTGCGAACCTCATCACCGACGACGACCAATCAGGCGCTATCGCTCCAATCCCTGGTCTCTGCGCCGCTGGCGCTCAAGCTCCAGCTCGCGCTCGCGGGCTCTGCGCTTTTCTTCGGCAATCAGACGGTCTGCATATTCGCGGGTTTCGCGGGACTTCATCTCGCGTCTGGCATCAGCGATGGCGAAGCGATCCTTATCGGTTAGGCTGTCCCATTTGGGGCGCTCCATGCCTCGGGCTGCTTGTTGCAGCTGACGTTGGGCTACCAATCGCTCCGGGCGATCGTGCTTTTCGATCTCCTGCTTGCGCTCGGAGAGGTCTTCAAGGCGCTCTTGAGCTTTCTCCGCCGCGTCAGCAGATCGTTCCAGCTTGCGACGGCTGTATTCAGCCTTGCGCGCCTTGTCGGCTAGCTGAGGAAGTACGGTCAGGGCTTCCTTACGGGTTCGGCTGTGCCAGAGGTTTCCGATGGCCCAGCCCTTCATGCGGCCATATTCGGCGGGCCGGTTCTTCATCAGCCGGGCGGCTTTCGCCGGATTGCTGTTCTTCGCATGACAGGCCTCAAGAAAGGCCTCTTTTGCTTTTTGAGGATCGCGGTAGAGGGTCTCAAATCCGCCCGTCACGGCCTCATCAAGGCGTTTAAGGGCGCCTGCACGCTTGTCGTGCGCATAGAGGGTCTTTCGAGCCTCTGCGATATCACGGCGTATCGCGTTCAACTCGCCGTGGCGCTTATCGACTTGTCGAAGATGCCGAAGCGCCTCGTTAAGATCGGGCTTGGCTGAGCCGGCTTTTTGCGCGCTCGCCAGTTCAGGACGCTCGATCTGGGTATCGACTTCGCGACGCTCGCCCTCGAGCTGGCCTCGATCGGCGTTGCGCCGGCGCTTCTCGGCATTCACTTGAGCAGCGTCCAGCGGCTCACCTTCACGGCTCAGCGCCGTGACGACCGGTCCTTCATGGGTGGTTGCTTCCCGGTCGTCGCCCTGGGCATCAAGCGTGCGGTGGTCGATCCGCTCCGGGCGGTCGGCACGCTCCAAAGCCTGGTTCACGTGAGCCGCCCATGCTGAGCGCCAGGTCTCCAGCTGGCCGCGCGCGTTCCATTCGCGCGCCTTGCGACCGAAGCCTTCAGGTTCGAGTTCGCGCATGCTCAGCATGGCATGCGCATGGTGGTTTCGTTGATCGCCGGTTCGTTCCGGTAGATGGACTGCGAAATCAGCCACCATGCCTTTTGAGACGCATTCCTGTTTCAGGAATTCGCGCACGAGTTCGATGCGCTGTTCGTCATTGAGCTCGTGAGGAAGCGCCACGGTGAATTCCCTCGCCACCTGGGAATTGACCCGCGTCTCACTGGCCTCGGCAGCGTTCCATAAACGCTCGCGGTCGAGGACCCAGTCAGGGGCACCATCGGGGGCAAGGATTTCCGAATGGAGGACGCCGCCCTTCCGGGAATAATCGTGGGTGAGGCCGGTGCGATCGTCACCGAGTTCCTCGGCGGCTCGATAGGCCGCTGCGGCGACAGCGCTACGCCCTGTCGACCGCTTCACGATTGAGACCCGGAACGAATATATCGCCATGCGCCCCCTGACTGGTCGGGCCGCCGTGAAGCCTCGCGAAACGCCGGCCCGAGAGAGCCTTCTCGGCGACTGAGAGACGCACACAAACGGCCAGTTTGTATAAGTGCGCCATTAGTCTTTCTTATGGAAATTATACGCCATTTGTGATAGAATTAAGTTAATGGGGAAAATTGACGATGCACGGTAACGAAAACGATGACCGGATTCGTGCGCTGATGCAGCAGCGAACCCGCATCGAAGATGAAATACGCCGCCTGGATTCGCGACAAGCGGAGACCCGGCGCAAACGGGAATTACGGCGCAAGATCGTCGCCGGTGAAGCGGTGCTCGCTCATGCCGCGAAAGACGCCGACTTTGCGCGCATCCTCTACCGGATTTTGGACGCTTCCGTGGGCAAGCGCGACCGCGCGCTATTCGATCTGGACTCAGACCTACAGGCATCCTTTGACAGGGCGTCAGCGGACTACCGCAAGCCCCGGAACAAGCCCCCCGGACCGAGTGGCCGGCCGAAATAAGCTCATACATATGTATGAGCCAAAACCGGACAGAATTTTCCGCTGACCCGGACAAGCCGGGCTCAGCGGATTGACGGGACTATAGCCCGTCAAAAAGCGATGGCTGACGAAGTGAGGCCTCATAGGCTTTCCACTCAGGTGTGGATGACGCCTCTTCAAGCCAGCTCCGAATGAAGGCTTCAGGCCCGCCGGATTCGGCGATCAGATCGGGATGGCAGAAGTGCGAGCGATAGCCGGTCTCGGTGATCGGAATCCGGCCGTCCTTCGGCTCGATGCACCGCACCTCGAGATGCGAGGTACGCATTTCGTAATCGTCTCGGACAAAGCCAAGCCAGTCGGCTTCAAAGGTGACTGACAGGGTGCGCCCCTGCCAGTCGATGGTGAAGGTTTCGATGGATCGGTGTATCATGCAACCCTCCCATCGTGATCACTGAGGATCATGTCCTCGGTGACGCTCACGAAGAGCGGCGCAATGTTCACCTCGCCGTCGGCGTCGCTGAGCGCGATGATCGCTGAAGCTGGCTTTCCGTTCACGAAACAGGAAAACAGCGCGAAGTTGGCGTAACGGCCGGAGAGCAAGGCGACGAAGGCCGAGCGATGCTCGCGCTTGATGTTCGTGCTGGAGGTCATGACTGACCTCCCTGAGCACCTTTGGGCTCGATAGAGCGCATCACGAGGCGACCGTTCACCGGAAGCGCCTCCAGGGCGAGATTGAAGCCTTTGCCGTCCTTGTTGGACCAGGCTGCACCGATTTCGGTCCAGCGGGCGTTTTCGCCGTCGCCAGTGACGGTGAAGAGCCGATGGCTCGGACGAGCGTTGTTGGATTGATCAGACATGTTCTTCTCCTTTCGATATGGCCAGCGGACCATCCGCCGGCGTCATGGGGAGAAGAGCGACCGGACCTAATCAGTCGGGGATCAAACGCCTATAGCCCGCGCATGCGGGGGCGGAGCTGCACGAAGCGATACGCAGAAGAGCGAAGGAAGCGAGCCGCGTTGACCCGCGACGGGGCTGGTCGATAACCCCGTGACGTTAACGCCGGCGGAATAAGGGCCTAGAGCCCATCGGACGAGGGACGTGGATAGAAGATCACCAAATGAGCCGGACCAAGCCACAAACAGTTCTGTCACGCCTAAAATCCATACTTTTCTCTGCGGAGATTAAAAGCAGCCTCTCCGCCTTCCATAATTCGCTTTATGGCTTCTCGCGCGGCAGGGATGTCGATAGCCCCCTCGCCAGCAATTTTTCCACCCGACTGATCGCCAGCTTTGCGGTATTCGCACCAAGCGACCAGCTCAGCGTCGCCGTTCACAACTAGATTTGCATTATGACTGACAAAAATGATCTGACGACGCTTCTTGGCTGACCAGACCTGTTCAACCACCTCCTGCATCACAGGGTTATCAAGGTCTTCTTCCGGCTGATCGATCAGAAGCGGCGGTCCGGCTTGATTGAGTAGCGTGCGGAGCAATGCCGTCGCTTGTTGACCAGAGGAAGCGTTCGAAAAATTGATGTACTCCCCCTCGCGTGACCGATACTCGAAATGAGGCTCGCTCTCTATCTCGGTTAATGCCAACGACAGCCAATCCTCAGCTTCAAGCTTGCGGGCAACTTTCTCACAATCTCCCTTAGTTGCCCCGGCACTGGTCAGGAATTGGGTCTCCGGCATGTGGTCGGTTGACTCCGCATCAGGATCGAAATTGGCCAGATTCTCAAGGTCCTCAAGCGTTCCAAGCCATGCCCGATGTGGGTCTTCCGAATCAATTATGGCCTGCGCGATTTGTTCAATCTTGGTCGTGCGGAGGTTCGATCCACTCAATCTTTCCCGCAGGGCCGCAGCAAATTTCCCTGCATTGGAATATCTGTGAACGACGGCACGAATAGCGCCATCGGACCGCTCCGTAAGGGCATCGCACTGTTGCTGGATCAGCGCGTCTCGCTGCAGGCGGATCTCGTGAAGACGCTCCTGCTCCGTCTGATAGGTCTCTGCGGCTTTCTTATAGAATTTCAGTTCCTCTCGCAGACTTGAGAGTTCACGCTGAAGCCCTCCAACCTTGTCCTCTAGCCCTTTGAGTTGCTCCATGCGGTCTTTGTGGGCGGAGGAACGCTCCAATGCAGCGTTATAGGCTTCCCGGTAAGCGGACACCTTCCCCTCCCACTGAACCCACTGGCTCTCAGAGGCATCTGCGAGCGTCTGATCTATACGCGCCGATATTTCAGATAGAGCGGTATCGACCTCGGCAATCAACGAATTGTAATCAGCAAAAAGTGCGTCAATGAGTGTGCGCTCTGGAAATTCCTCGGGCAGGTCCAGAACTTCATCGCTTTCCCCAGGCCTTATCCCGTCGGCGAGCACGTTGACCCGCTCCTTCGTAGATTCAAGTCTCGATTTTCGGATCTCTATTGCCTGTTCGGCTCGATCAAAATGACGGCCCAATTCGAGCAGCCGCCTGTCGTCGTCAGACAGGCCTCCAAGTGATGCGCGAATCTGGTTTGCTTGTTCCTGGTAGGATCGAATTTCTAGCGCAAGCCGCTCAATATCCTTTTCGATTGTCTTCTGACGCTGACGGGTCGAAAAGCTCTTGCGAAGCTTTTCGGTCTGCTCGTCCATCTGGCGCTCCAGCTTGTCGAGCTCAGTTCGGATTGGCGCAGTAATGAAACGGGCCAGCTCATCCAAACGGACACTGACATTGCTGAGCTGTTTCTGGCTGTAAGCTTGAATTGGAAGAAGCGTGCGAACTTCGCTGTCAGTGCAAGGGCGAAGCTCATCATCACCAACCTTGATTTGCACGGAGCCATCCTTGCTGGCGCGCCGGACCTGATGGGGGACGCCATTCACCGTGAACGTCACGTCCACAGTCGCGCTAAAAGGCTTGAGTGTTCCATTGATCAAGCGAAGCCGTCTTGCCTGATAATCCGGCGCATCTTCCTCGCTTGCGGCCGGTGGCTGGTCACACAGCGCCCAGCGAAGATATTCGAGAATAGTAGATTTACCGGTGCCTCGTCCGCCGATCAGCGCATTATACTGCGGATTAAATGATAACTCCAAGGGACCAAGAAAAGCGCTGTTTTGAACACTTATTGAAGTGATGACAACAGAAGGGAGGCTTGGCTCGGCATCGGCGATACGCGACTCCTGAGCGAGACATGCCTGCCGAAGCGCCTCCGCCGTTGGGCTGGCCCACTTAACCCAAGACGAGTGCTTGCCAAGCTCGGCATGATCTTCGCGCCGACTGTCCGAGGTCTGAAAACAAGCAATGCGCTTGTTGCCCCATGCTTTATCTTTTCCCGATAAAATATTGAGTGAACCTTCTTTAAGGCCGCTTTTTGATCCATCAAGATATCCGCCTACAAACGGCATATCCTTATACTTTGGAGCCATTCCGGTTCGGAGAAGCGAGAATTTTCCTTCCCCGCTCACATTTGGAAGAATAATGTACCGATCCTTTAGCCAAGTATGCTCATCTAACTTAGCTTTTAATGTCTTTAGCGAGTCAATGTGGTCGAGGCGCTCGGTCTGTGCGGTCTTTTCGTCCGTGGTGGGGGCTGGGCTGATTGTCAGCGCGGTCAGTACTGCATCAAATCTATTGTCTTCAAAGTCGGCATCCAAAAGCATAATGGCTTGGCAGGGCACGGCCAGCGTAAGCTCAATGCCAGGAAAAATGACAATTTGCTCATGTTCCGGCAGCGGATTGCCTTCCGCGTCGGTCTCTTGTGCCGCTGCATCCCTGACGTAGCGCACGAAAACCATGTCGTGATGGTCCGTGATGGCGATCGCATCCAGACCCTTCTCGCGGCATCCGGCGATAAGACTGGCCGCATAATCGCGCCGTTCGTCATCTGTGACTCGCGCAGCGCCGGCCCATCGGCGGTCTCTTGGGCTGTGAACCTGGAAATCACAGCGATAATAATGCGCGCCTCTATCTGAGGTCGATAGAGGTTTATAGCTCATGCCATCCCCTCAACTATTGCCCGATCTTCATCTGACAGACCGTAGATTTCGTAAACTGCTTCATTCAGCGCAATTTCTCTGGCCCTGATGTCCCGATTGAGGCCGTCGATGTCGTTGCTCAAATCGTTGATCTGGGCGGACAGGTCGGCATTGCCGGTCATGGGCGTGGTGCGCAGTTTGTCGGCCAGAGTCTTGGCCTTGAATTTCTCGGTTATCGAGAGGGTGCGGGCAAGGTGTAGCCAGTAGGTCAGGATGTGCTGGCCGTCCGCGTCATTTACATACACGTTTTCAATGACAAGCACCCCGTCGACCAGGAAGCGCAGCTCCCCGTCATCATACCGGGCTTCAAGCTCTGAGGACGGGGATAGCCGGGCCTCAATGTGTTCAAGGCACTCTTCGAGTTTCAGCTTGCGTTGTTCCTTGGCCCATTTCGTCTTCTCGCGGGCCTGCATGTCATCCGGGGCTTCTGCCTTCCAGTGGTCTAGGGCCCCGACCTGCGGGAAGAGCCAGTCTTCGCTCCGCTTCTTCACGGCGCATGCAGAGTACCGCTTTTCAAGCGCTTTGAGCTTGTCCCGGCGCTTCGTGTGCAGATCCTGCAATGTCCTCGCCCGGTCGTCGATGTCCTGCTTCTGCGCGGCGCTGGCCTTCGGCATCGGAAGCGGAGCAATAAATTGTCTGTTAGCTTCAAAGAAGCCGTTATCCTTTGGCTTGGCAATGCGCCTGAATACCCAATTTACCAAATGAGAGTTCAAAATTCCCAGAAGGTAATAGAAATCTTGTTGGTGCGCCGGCAAAATTCCGTTGACGCGAACGTTGTCTAGGCAGTAATCACCGCCTTCATCTGGAGATACTCGCATTTCAGGAACAGTTTGCGCAACCATTAGCTTGGGCAATCCTTGTTTGTCGATGTTCTTTAGATAAATCCAACCCCACCACTTTTCATCATTATCTACCTCACCATTTCCTCTTGCCCGGAGCTCTTCTTCTACCGATTTTAGGTATTTCCACGCGTTCGGAAACCACTTCTTCATTTCAATTTCTGTAAAAAGAGAATAGTCCGCCCCCTTCACTCGATACGGAAAAAGTATGCGCTTTTCACCATCCGGAGAAACATACCGCTTTGCCTCTGTTCCTGAGACTAGTGGGCGCATTATTTTGTCCTCGACGGCCACTTCTATTGCTACGTCCTTGTCGGGCTCGTACAAATAAGTGTCATTACCGATGCGCTTTAGGTGATAGATTTTGTTTGCGTTCGTTTGGACACCTACAAATATCGTGCTCACTTTGGAGTCGTTGAGTGGCACACAGGCTTCTTGCAGCCTGCGGATGAGCTTGCGTTCATGGCCGGGGACAAAGACCCATGGCTCGGTTCTGGGCAATTGGTCGTACGGCATGCGCCAGTTCTGGTCGTCCCAGTCTGGCGTGTCGGACACAGCGCCATCATGGGCATAAACGAACCGCACTTCGTCTTTAGGGGTATTCGAATAGAATTGCAGGGCGGTATAGGTCGTTGCTGCCTCAAACACCTGATAGCTTCCGAAATCAATCCAACGGTCAAGATGCTTACCGTCATGGAGAAATTTACGCAGGCCCTCGCCATACTCGTTATAGCGCCAGAGGCTAGGGGCGATATAGCCCATGCGTCCCCGACTGTTAAGCAAGTGAATGGCCTTCTCAATGAAAGGCAGGAAAAGGTCGAAATTACTTTTCTGCGTACTCTGATAAACGGGCGTACCGTCCTCATTTTTGCCGTTGCGCAGGAAGTCAGCCATCTCCGCGTATTTCTTCCGGAAGTTTTGCAGCTTCACATACGGCGGATTGCCCACAATGCAATCAAAGCCGGGGCCGTCAGGATTCTTGTCGTCGAAGACTTTTGGGAAGGTCGCTTCCCAGTCGAAGACATTGATTTCTTCCTGTTTGTCGGCGGACAGGAGGGAGAGTTGCTTGAAGTTGCCAAACTCTGGCCCGATAAGGCTGTTGCCGTCCACGATGTTTTCATCCAGATCGCACAAGGCCTGATCCGGCTTGGCTGTATGCAGCCATAGGGCCAATTTCGTGATCTCTATAGATGACGGGTTGATGTCCACGCCGTAAATGTTGCGGGAAAGGATTTCGCGAATTTCTTGTTCCGTATTGGCCTCGAAAAGTTCCTCGCCCTGCCGGGTCACGCGACCGATTTCCGCAGTGACTTTCAGGCGCTCTTTTAGCAAGTATTCGAGAACGTGGATCAGAAATGCGCCCGACCCGCAGGCCGGATCACATACTTTAAAGTTATTTAATCGCTCTTTGTATGCCTTTACAGCGTCCACATGAGCGTTGAATTTCTGGCTCCGGCTTGATGGGGGTAGATTCTTTTGTTTGCGGACATACCCATCATCACCTTCGATCTCTATGCTCCAACCGAGTGCATCGCGAATCTCTTGCAAGCGGGTGCCGATGGTCTCTTCAACAATGTGCTGAACCACCCATTCCGGCGTATAATACACGCCGTCCCGCTTGCGCTTTTCGATCTCGGTTAAGGAAACGCGGCCTTCGGCCTCCGCCTCCATTGCCTCCAGTTCTGTGATGGATTGCTCGAAAATGCGGCCAAGAGTGTAAAGGGTGATAGCGTTTTCGCCCGTGCCGGACGTACCGAAATTGTACACGGCAGATAAATACAAAAGTGTGCGCGGATGCTGCTTGATCGTCTCCGCACTTTCACCTTGTAGCTTCTCACAGAAAACGTGATTAGGAATGAACAGCCCGTCCAGTTCCTTGTCCGCCTCAAACAGGCCGCCGTTGAAGCGGTTGATGCGCTTGTCCAGAAACTTCTCGCCCTGGTCCATCGCCCGGAAAAGTTCTTTCAATTTGTTCCAGACATCCTGAGCATTCGGATCGTACCAGTCCGCCTTGCTAAACTCTTTCAGGAAGTCGCGCAGCGCATTCGGCGGGAAACTCAAGGCCTCGCCCATGTCCTCGCAAAACAGCACAAAAATACAGCGGTCGATTAACTTCTGCGCTAGCCGGACAAGCCGCCCCCGTGTACCGTCGAAGTCATCGTTATATGCCACAAGCGCATTGTATACGCGCTCGCGATATGCTTTGTATTCCTTGTAGAAATCGTTCTCGATCTCCTTTTCGAGAACCCATTGCTTGTGTAACAGCTTTAAGAGCGGGCTATCGCCACCAGTCGTCAAGAGCATGTCCGAATGGAACAGCTTCATGAACAGGAAGCGCTGGAATGATGCCTCTTCCGTTTGCGCTAGAAGCGAAACAACGTCATCGCCGGTTGTCGTGCGGATGACAAAGCGCTGATACTGTGAGGGCATGCGGTTGCGCCAATACAAGCGAAACTCGTTCATGTCCGTGACAATGCCCCATGTCGGCTGTATCGCTTCGTTGCCGTAAAGCTCTTTTCCAGCCTCGCGCAGGTAATCCCCACACTGCTTTACGGGAGAGCGGGTATTGCCCTTGCGGTTTTGACGGGCATCCAGATTCGAGCGGATATCCTTAAACTCGCACAAAACCTGTGGGATCGGCGGGATGTTATCTTCTTCACGGCCAAACCAGCCCAGCGCAAGATCAGCCTCCCCAGAGCCGCCAGACTGCCCTGCGCCGGCTACCCGGAATTTTGGATAACAAGTGAAACCTTCTCCAGCCTTTGTCTCGCCATTAGCGTAATACCCCCATACGCCTTTAAAAAAGCTGTCGAGAAAAGCGCCCTCCTCCTGTGTCTCTGTTAGGTTTTGCGCTCTATTCTGCCAATTGATCAATGTCGTGATAAGAGATTTTTCCGCCTCGGACCCTTTAAACATAGCGTACTCGTCTGCGAGAGCCGCATGCAGATAAGAATCAGAGAAAAGAGGTTGATATGTTTTGGTCATCTTAGCCTTTAGGATTGGTTATTCTTGGCGATTCATTGATCTAAAAATATATTACACGATGGGCAACATATTGAAAGTGAGAAATAATAACCATCGATATAGAATATATGCACAATAAAGACTAATTTCTATATCGACATCGGATCAATAGTTATATTTCATCATTAACTTGATTTGATTTCTAGATTTCCCGAACAAGACTTGTCTCCACATAAGCAATCCGTCCATTTGCCAAAGTGAACTCATACCAGGTGCGCCCATCGCCCTCGACGATGCGCCTTACGGTCAGCCGCTGACCCGCTTCGAGCGTTCCAAGGATGTTGGAGTTCGCCGCCGTCGTCGGACTTGACCGCACACGCCCCGCGCGGATCATCTCGAAGTCGCCGATAGACTGACTTGATTGCGGGTTTCTGCCAATGTCGGCCTGCGGTCGCTCCCCAGCTTCGCCGGCGCGCACAGCAGCCAGCCGCTCACAAAATTCGTCTTCTGGATTGGCCTCACAGAAGGCCGTCAGGAACGAACCCGAGGGCAGGGTCTCGGCTTCCTGGCCAACCAAGGCGACAGCCATCGCAGTGATGCTCAAAAGCTGGATCATGGCTCACTCATAATCATGCTCGAGGCGGATGATATCCTGACGCATCGCGCCAGCACGCTGAACAAGTGCGTAAGCATGCCAACGTCCCATGCCGATCATATCGGCCGGTTTGAGCGCCGGGCTCATCTGATTGCCCTCGGCGCGAAACTTCCGCTCGAGGTCTTCAGCGCGCCAATGCGCGGCCTGAAGCGCTTGAAGGCGCGCCATATTGACCGAGAATTTCTGCGAGTTATCCATGCCGAAGCTCTGCTCCGGCACAAACCGCAGATCAGGCTTATAAGCGCGCTCGGTCTGAGCTGCGCCGACCTGGTTCCGGTTCATCGAGATCAGCATGCGGGCGGTGCGCAGCATCAACAGCCCGCCGCGATCAATGTCGATCCGAGCCTCGTCCTCAACCGAGGCGAACGGATCCCAGCCATCGACCATAAAGCGGTGGTCGATGCTTTCTTTCTGGTCGCTTTCAAAGACGCGGTTGCGCTCAAACTGACCGGCGCACCAACAGGCATAATCGACCGTCGCCCGGTCTTCGGAGCGAAGGAATATCTTGGTGCGCGCCTGCTGAAGGAAGTTCTTAGCCGCAACCTCGCCCATGGCCTGATCAAGCGCGGCGACGGTCTGGGTCGCGAACACGCCGACCAGGCCGGTGCTGCGTGCGACATTCCAGAAGCTCGCATCACTGAGACCTGAGGCTGGATCAACGGTCACCAGCTCTTGCACCTCATCCATCATGACGATGCAGGGCTTGTCTTGGGGCGATCCTGACCCTTCTGCCTTCATGCGGGCTTCGCGGGTGCGAGCCTCGCGATAGAGACAGGTCTTGAGGAGGATATTGACCAGACGCGCCGGCAGGCCGTCCTCGATGTTTGATAGCGCGCTGAGGACGACCTTGCCCTCAAGCGCATCGGATATCGGAATGGTGTTTTCCGGGAGGCCGGAGACAAAGCGTTTGCGCAGCTTGGGCGCGCCTGAGAAGCCGTCGAGAAGCTGGCTGACATTGGCGATGATCCCCGAACGGGTCTTCTCCGCCATATCGGCCCAAGGGCCGCTGAGATAGCTGCGGCTGGCCGTGACCTCGGAAGAGGTGAGCACGCCATAGGCCTCTTTATCGGCCGGCTTCGCATCGTCCTCCGCGAAGCCGTCGATCATGGCGCCGATCTGATCCAGCGCCTCTTGGAGCTTCTGCTCATCAAGAAGCGCCTGGTAGGCCCACCAGAGGCTATAGGGGTTGACCCGATCTGGTGCTGAAGGGGCAAGAAGCGCCTTGCCCTGATCGGTCTGAGCGTAGGCCTGACCGATGGTGAGCATGTGGCGCATCAAGGTCGCGGCCATGTCCGGCCAGAAGCTGTCTCCACGTTCACCCGCGCTGAGCTGGGTGAGCACAGAGCGCAGGACGGAAGCAATCTGTGTCGGGGTCAGGGAGCTGAATACATCGACGCCATATTGATCCTCGCCCGTCCCGATGATCCGGATGGAGCCCGCCGACCGGCCGGCTTTATGCGCGATTGCGAGCGCGTCATTCCAGAGAACGCCCTTGGCGTCACAGACATAGAGGCCGAAGGATTCCTGAGCGAGCATTTGGCGAAGCAAGGGCTTCAGCACGGCTGTGGTTTTGCCTTCCCCGGTGCCGCCCATGACCATGATGTGCTGAAAAAGCGAGTCCCGATCGAGCGCCAGCTTCTGATCGGCAAGCGGGGCATTGAGGTCACCGCGAAGCTTTAGCGTACCGGTGGCCTTGCCAAGATCGAAGAGCGGCGTGTCTTTCAGATAGCCTTCTGAGAGCTCGACCTGCCGGGCATAGGTCGAATTGGCGATGGCGCGCATCTCTGCGCGATATGGCCAGCGCACGAGCGCATCTTTCGAAGAAATCTCATAGGGCGCCGCGGCCTCCCGGCGATGGCACTCGATAACAACCAGCATCATCAAGATCGATGTGCCGAACATCAATGGCAGCCAGGCGAGCAGGAAAGCGCTGCTGCGCCAAAGGGTGCTGAAAAGCGACACGATCGAGAGGCCCAGGCCCTGGGCGATCAGGCTCAAACGATTGACGCTCACCGTCGATCCATCCGGCCATTCCTCAATGACGGGTGGCTGAGCATCGAAGGCTTGCCCCAGCGGGGCAAAGGCCGCCGATCCCGCCGGCAGTAAGAAAAGCGCGAAGGCGACAAGCGCGAGCAGGATCGCCGCCGCCAATCCGGCCTTTGCGGCGTCCTTGAAGAGCGAGGCTGAGAGCTGGCGATCAGCCAGCCAGCTGAGTTCAAAGCCGCCTGGGAGACGACCGTCCTCCCAAAGCGGGCGGCGAATGTCTTTCGGCACCGAGCGGTAAAGCCAGGGATAGCGATCCTCTGGCCAGACCTGGCGAGCGAATTCCTCACGCTCGCCCTGCTGCAAAAGGTCGTCGGAGCTTTGGCCGACCCTTTCCAGCAATCCGGCCATAAAGGCGGGAACGGCCTTGAGACCGGGCAAACGGTTCACGGTGCCCAGCACGGGCTTCCAGATGAAAACCGCAAGAGCTGAAAGGATGGTCAGAAGCGCTGCGGGGATCAGCGCCAGGATGCTCAGGATCAGCCTGCGGATCGGCCCGATAAATATCGCCGCGCCGATCAACAGGACGCTCAGCGCAATCAAGCCGTACTCACTGATCATGCCGTATAGGGATGCGAAGGCCTCGGTCATTCGCTTGCCTCTTCTAGCAAACGCTCCGGGATCAGGTCGGCGAAGGTGACCGGGTAGTTGGCCGGATCAAGGCTCGCGGTCTCGCTTGGCATATAGGCGCCTGAGAAGCGCAGCGAATAGCCATGCCATTCATTGTCGGCCCGCCGGAATACACCAATCCAGCGCACAGGGTCCGGCAATGTGCGCTCACGCCTCATCACCGGCTCATCCGATAGGACAGCTCCGACAAGGATGAGGCCCTCTTTGCTATCCGTCAGAAGGGTATCGACCGGCCAATCGAGTGACCAGAATTGGCTCGCCCTGAGCTCCTGCATAGGCAGGATCTCGGGCAGTTCTCCGCTCTCATTGAGGCTGTCCAGGATGAGCGGCACAATCCGCTCAATCTCATGAGCCGGCGCGAGCTGGGCTTGCTCCTCTCCCGTAAGCGCGATCTCAGGAAGGGTCCTGAAAAAGGCGCGCAATTGGTTGGATGTTTTTTGATGGCGTTCAAGCCTTGCGCCCTGGTCAAGGGCTCGAACCGGTGCAGGCTCGACCTGCATGATCAGGTAGGCGCCAATTAGGCAGAGGGCGATGGCCGTAAAGAGCACGGCGGGCTGCGCAGCTCTCAGGCGTGCAGCGCGGACATGACCCTCGCTAACAAGCTGTTCCCAGTCCAAGCAGCCCTCCCGCTCCAGTTGCCGATTGTTCATCGGCCTCGCGTAGAAGGCAAGAGTGCCAAAATTGCGGATGATACTTTTATCGGTGGGGCCTATGCTAAGGCAGCATGGCAACTACCAAAGCGTAATCGGGAGCACATCGCGGCTTAAGTGTAGCCTAACGCTATCGAGCTGCCGGTGTAATGTCGTGTTCAGTCGTTGGTACAAGTGAACAGCTAACTTCATACTGTTGATTTGATTCACCAGATAGAAGGTATCTACAATCCCAGACAACACCTTCGGGTGATTGAGGCAAATTGGCAATTTGGACAGTATCAGGCTCTGACATATCTCGCCATCCGAAAGGTGGCTGCCATCCAAGCGTTAGAAGCAAGCTCAAAATTGCTCCCGCCCCGGTCGAAACCGCACCGAATATCAATGCCCTATTCAGCCAGATATCGAGTTTTATATTTTGCTCAAACGCTAAAGGCTCGCCAAAAAAACAAAGACGGTCATTTTCGTCTATGCTAAAGGCCTTATCGTAAAAGTCTTTATCTAGCGGCGCGTGCGAACCTGGCAGTTCAAACTCTTCAATCTTCGATTTATCAGGTACTTTCATCGATTGGAATACCTTCAATTGAGAGATCTTGGTATTAGCTGTCTTTGTCGTAGCCTTTTGATGATCGACGGCGCGGCTTTAAAAACTTTTTATCTTCAGCGCCTTTTGGTTCTGGTTCAGAGGGATTCTCTATTTCAGGCGCTGTAGCCCCGCTACTACGAATTAATTGTTCTAAGCGCTGAAAACCTTCTTTTGTTTCGTCTCGGTGGTTGACAATATCAATACCAAGGCTTTTGAGCCCAGACTTCAATTCGCCTCGGTGGCTGACAATGTCATTGCTAAGGCTTTTGAGCCCAGACTTCAATTCGCCTTTCGATTCCGCCATGTCTTCCGCTATAGATCTAAAAAGTGGAGTTATTGAATTTTTCATGTCTTCTACAATCTGTTTACTATTGGGAAATAATCTAGCATCACTTATATACCTGCTCTGTAATTTATCGTAAATTTCTGCGTTCTGCAATATTTCTTTCGTAAAATCTTTAATTTCTTTGTATTCAGAGCGCTTCAGAGTCTCATCATGGAAAATGTTTTCGAGAAGCTTGCGAATAGATCTATGAGTTGCAAACTGCATTACAGACGCTTTTAAGTTCGCAAATATTATCTCTGCCGCGAACAGGTCTTGTTGATCCGATCCAATACCCGCCAATTTTGCATTCAGCCGCTCCGGAAGCATAGCCGCTCTTAAGTTGAAAATTACAACTCTGTCGTCAGCAATCGCTTTCGGCACCCCGGCTTCTCGGGTGAGGCTATCCGGGTATGTCTCAAACGCTGCCGCTAGTCCCTTAGCGATCTGCTCAAAATCTTTATTCGTTGCATCAATCGAATAGGTCACACGGGCACCTCGCTGAATGTTACAAAATTGGGTGTCGATGACCCCCATGTCAATCTATCGGCGAGACCGTCCTTGAAAGAACGCGTCCGCCTTATTTCCCTAAAGAAAGAAATTTATCCTCCTTAGGCAGCGAGCTCATGGGCCCAATTGGATAAAAGATGGATACGGGCAAGGGACAGCCATGCTCGCACCGGATCGCCAGCTTGCGACCCGATAACGTGCGGTCGATGGAAGCGGGGCACTCGAGTCGCCGTTCGGCTTGATCCACGGCCCACGAAATGGTCGATCAGGTGCCTGAGCGATGATCCATTTCTCGAGATTGCGCTAGACAGGCGCCGGTTCCGGCTCGCGCTGACTATCGCTTTTTATATCTTTGAAATTGGTGCGGGTGGCCGGACTCGAACCGGCACGACCGAGGTCGCGGCATTTTGAGTGCCGTGCGTCTACCAATTCCGCCACACCCGCATTCGAAGCACTCATTTAACTAAGCCATTTATAAATGCAATAGGTTGTTTTTGCAAATACTTATAACAATAATTATGCGTCTATATCTGACTTTTTTGATTTTTTCTTTTTGCGAACATTGACAGCCGAGGCATCAATGCTAGTTGCGATATGTGAAGCGTAGTATTTTTCGATCATTTCTACGCTTGTTCTACAATTTTTTGCGACCTGATAAATGTCAGCGCCCTCCATAAGGCGCAGGCAGATGTAAGTGTGTCGAAGGCTGTAGGCCGTTCGCGGCTGATTATCCCTGTCGAACTTGAGCCCCTCTTCATCGAGGATCGCGTTCAGCAAGCCGGTATGGCTCTTGGTGAACAAAAGATCCGTCGGCTCGGGGTCGTTGCGCTCCAGTAGCCGCTGATAGGGTTTCACCGCGCCGGGCATGCTTTTGCAATAGCCGACACCCCGCTTGCCGCGAACCGAGATCAGCAGGATCGTTTCGTCGGTATCTGCATCCTCGACCAGCTCAACATCGCGATGTTCGAGCCGCTTCATCTCGTCTGGCCGAAGGCCGGTATTGGCCATCAGCAGCACATAGTCGTGCAGCTGCTCGCACGACCATTTGTGATGCTTGCGCTGGGGCGTGTTCGCCCGCCGTCTCGTCGCCTCGTAGAGGCGGCGGTATTCATCGGGCGAGAACCAAGCGCGCCTGGAAATCTTTTTGCTCGCTCCGTAGGGCGTAGACAGGTCTGGCAAGCGATCGAGCCAGCCATGCCGCACAGCGGTCTTTAGCACTTGCCGAAGCGCAACGATCTCTTGATGGATCGTGCTGAACTTCGGCTTTGATCCTGAGTGATCAGTTTTCTGATTATGCCGAGGCACAGAGTAATTGTGCCGATGAATGCGATATTCCTGAACGAGACCTGGCGTCACCTCCGACAGGCCCTTATCGCCAAAATATGGAATTAGATAATTGTCCAGCTTGCTCATGAGTCCCGTCACATAGGTCTCTGAGCGCTGGCCTTCGGTGATAATCTCAAATTCGCGGCGGAACTGCTCAGCAGCCTGCTTGAAGGTCTTCTCATTCTTGAGGCGGCCTTCGCGAGCACGCCCACGAAGATCAAGATACCAGTCTTCAGCTACGTCTTTGGCACGAGCGAGGCTCTCCTCCTTCGTGCTTGTGCGACGGTTCTTGCCTTTTAGGTATGTCGAGCACTGCCAGAAGCGGCTATTCGGCCGCTTGTAAAGGTGGAGCTTGCCTCCAAACATGTCGTGCTGTTCTGCCATGTTAGAACATTAGCACAACACCGCTTCATGTGCAAGAAAGTGTGAAAGCTATGTGTAACGATTTTACGAGGAATATATTCTTGAAACAGGCTTTTAAGCCATTGTTATAAATGCATTTTTTAGATCAAAATTATTTTACATAGATGATTTTGAATCATTTTGAGTCCCCTGCGTCTACCAATTCCGCCACGCCCGCATGCCGTGGACGCCGCTTTCTATAACACCGTCCGGCCTCGGTCGAGAGGGTGCGCCACATGATGCAGCTGTGCGATCTGGACGGTGCAAATCGTGCGCTCTACTGTCGCGTCCATTCTCTCCTCCCACGTCAGGACACCGATGATGGACGGGCCGAATTCCCATGATCCGATCGACGAGGAACTGGCCCCGCGCGACGGCTTGATCGCCGCGCTGGAGGCGATTTATCAGGCCGCGCCAGACGATGGGCTGCGACTTGAGGATTTTCTCGAGGGCCTGGGCGAACGCGCCTTCGGCATGGTGCTGTTCGCGCTGGCCATTCCGGTGTGCATCCCCTTCCTCTACGGCATCCCGCAGCTCGTCGCCCTGCCCATGATCGTCCTGGCCGTCCAGATGGCTGCGGGCCGGTCCGAACCCTGGCTGCCGGCCCGGTTCAGGAATCGCAAGATCGACAAGGCGGGCCTGCGCCAGATGGCGCAGGGCGCGCGCAAATGGTTCGGCTGGCTGGAGACCCTCGCCCGGCCCCGCCTGCTTCTCCTCTCCGGGCCGCGTGCGGAGCGCGTGATCGGCATGGTCTTCGTCTTGTTCTGCTGCTCCATTCTGGTGCCCCTGCCGCTGACCAACTCCGTGCCGGGCATCGCGATCGTCATCGCCGCGCTCGGCCTGATCACCCGTGACGGGCTCCTGATCGTTGCCGGCCTTCTGCTCGGCCTGGCCTGGATCACCCTGCTGGTGGGCGGGTTCGTGATCCTGGGCGATGCGTTCGTGACGATCTTGAAGGACTTCATCAGAAACTTGCTGGGAGCGGCCGGATAATGCGGATCGTCACCTTCATCCTTCACCCGGTGCGCTGGCCTCTGATCGGCGGCCTCGCCTCGGCCGCGCTGCTGGGCGGCGCCTTCGCCTTCGAATATCTCGGCGGACTGCCGCCCTGCCCGCTCTGCCTGACACAGCGCTGGGTGCACGCCGCCGCGATCGTCTTCGGGCTCGCCAGCGCCGCCGCGATCGGGCTCAGCGCGCAGGCACGCCGGATCTCCCGCCTGCTGTGCTGGGTGCTCGGACTGATCTTCCTGGTCAGCGCTTACTGGGCAGCCTACCACGCGGGCATCGAGTACGGCTTCTGGCCGGGACCGTCCACGTGTACAGCCTCGGGCGGCGGCCAGTTCAGCCTCTCCGACCTCTCCGCCGCGCTGAATTCACGCACCAATGTCGTGTTGTGCGACGAGGTGGCGTGGTCGATGCTGGGCGTCTCGATGGCGGGATGGAATGCGATCCTCTCCATCCTCCTGGCCGCTGCGTCCTTCGCGAGCGCCTTCCGCAATACGGAGATCCAGACCCGATGAGCGAGACCCGATTTCAGCGCCGCCAGGTCAAACGCCCCGGGATGATCGACCGCGCCGGACGCACCGGCGAGATGATCCGTGTCGATCATGCCGGCGAATACGGCGCCGTCCAGATTTATAAAGGCCAGCTCGCCGTGTTCTCGCGCCTGCCGCACAAGGCGCGCATCGCCAGTCAGCTTCGCCATATGGAAGCCGACGAGCAGCACCATCTTCGCGCCTTCGACCGGCTCCTGATGGAGCGCAATGTGCGCCCGACCGCGCTCGGCCCGATCTGGACTCTGGCCGGTTTCGGCCTCGGCGCCGCGACCGCGCTGATGGGCGAGAAGGCGGCCCACGCCTGCACCGAAGCGGTGGAAAGCGTCATCGAGGGCCATTACGGCGATCAGGTTGTCGAGCTGGAAGCCGCCGGCGAGACCGAACTGGCCGAAACCTTCGACCGGTTCCGCGAGGAAGAAGTCGCCCACAAGGACCTTGCCGCCGAGGAAGGCGCGAAGGATGCCTTCGCCTATCCGCTATTGTCCGGCCTGATCAAGACCGGCTGCCGGATCGCGATCAAGGTGACGGAGAAGGTCTAGCACACCCTGCTCGGACCAAGCCCGCGGCCTACCCCTCCAGCGCCCTCAAGCGTTCGACCGCCGCCATCTTGTCGATGGCCGCCTTCACATAGGCGTCGAGCGGGGAGCCGTCGCTATAGTCCGCGTCGGCGGTGAACTGGACGCGCCGGTCGGTCTTCAGCGCGGCGGTCTTCTCCGCCAGCGTCTCGTCGCCGGCCGGGTGGACCGCGATGGAAACCCCGCCCTGCTCCTTGACCGTGCGCATGCACGGCACGTCGGTATCCCCGTCTCCGATATAGATCATGTTGCGGAAGGGCACCGGGCGGTCATCCTCAGGAATATACTTGTTGACCTCGGAATGGTCGGACAGGTCCAGCGCGCCCTTGTTGATACGGAACAGGAACTGGGTCTTGTTGGTGTAATTCACCGCCGAAGCCGCCCATTCGGGCACGTCGTTGGCGTCATATTTGAACTCGCTGGCGAAGATGGCCTCGAATTCGGGACCGATCGCGCTGGCGGCGATCATCTCCTTCAGCCCCGACGAGATGATGAAGTGCTGTACCTTAACGCCCTGCCCGGCCCCGTGCGCGCGCAGCCGTTCGAACCAGCCATCGGCCACGCCGGGGAAGAAGCCGATATCGGCGCCATGGCGCCGGATATCGTCCAGGCGAAAACGCTTCCCTTCCCGTCGGGCCGCCTTCACCATCTCGTGCATGTAGATGAGGATATTGTCGGCCCCCAGGCGCGCCGCCTCGCCGTTCACCCGCTTCCAGAACGCGTCCTTCTCCTCCCCGATCTCCGGGATGAAGGAATGCTCCTGCATCGAGCCGGGCGAGAGCGTGCCGTCAAAGTCGTAGGCGAGCGCGATGGTGGGGGTGCGGGGCATGTGGGGTATCCTGACGGGAGCGGGGCACGGGGACATTCCCCAAGAGCGCGCTACGCCTCCAGCTCGACGTCCCAGTAGAGATAGTCGAGCCAGCTTTCGTGCAGGTATTTCGGCGGGAAGCGGCGGCCGGTATATTGCAGTTGGTGCATGCTGGGCCGTTCGGCCGCCTGGAGCAGCGGCATGCGGGCCTCGCGCGGCAGCATCCCGCCCTTCTTCAGATTGCACGGCGCACAGGCTGCGACGATATTTTCCCACGTCGTCTTGCCGCCGCGCGAGCGCGGAATGACATGATCGAAGGTCAGCATGTCCAGCTTGTTCGTGCCGCAATACTGGCAGGTGAAGCGGTCGCGCAGGAAGACGTTGAAGCGGGTAAAGGCCGGCGGCCGGTCCTGGCTGATATAGTCGCGCAGGGCAACCACGCTGGGCGCGCGCATCTCGAAGCTGGGAGAGCGGATCGCCCGGTCGTACTCGGACACAATGTCGACGCGTTCCAGGAACACCGCCTTGACCGCTTCCTGCCAGGGCCATGTCGACAGCGGGTAATAGGAGAGCGGCTGGTAATCCGCATTCAGCACGAGGCAGCGCAGATCCTGCGGAGCGATGCGCGAGACATGCATCACCGGCTCACCTCCGCGAGCATCTCCGTGATACCGGCGTTCGCAAGAACGCGGGTCCGGTCCGCAATGTTGTGCATCGTCGTGAAGACGCGCCTCCCTTGGTCAAAACCCTGATCCGTCATTTCGAATCAGTCCGGCCCACCTCGGATGTCAGGAGAGTAACTTACCTCATATGACGTTGGTGTGACACCGCCGTAACAGTTCTGGAAAACGCTCAGCGATACCGGCCGGCGAAGGCGGCTTTCAGAAAGCGCGCGCCGAGCTCCAGCCCGTCCTGACCGATCGAGTGCGGCAGTCCGGGCGAGAGGTGGAACTCCGCGCCTGCGCCCGCTGCGGCCAGCCCCTGCGCCGCCATCAAGGTCATGGCCGGAGGCAGCACATCGTCGCGGTCGCCATGGACCAGCAGGACTGGCGGCTTGGCCGTGATCTCCTGCTTCAGGCGTTCGGCCCCCGCCAGCGCGCCGGAATAGCCGATAATGCCGGCCGGCCCGGTCTCGCGCCGCAGGCCGCAGTGCAGCGCCATCATGGTGCCTTGCGAAAACCCGACCAGGATCAGGTCCTCGCCCGTCAGCGACCAGCGGCGCAGCTCGGAATCCAGGAAATGCTGCGCGGTTGGCGCGGCAGAGCGGGCTCCGGCCTCCATCAGGTCGGGATCGAGGCGGGAGATCGGAAACCACTGATAGCCGCCGGGCGCGCCGGGCACCGGCTCGGGCGCATTGGGCGAGGCCCAGGCCACGTCGGGAAAGCTGCCGGCCCAGTGCTGTGCCAGCCCGGCCAGGTCCTGCCCGTTCGAGCCATAGCCGTGAAACAGCACAACCAGCTTCTTCGCCGTGCCGCTGCGCGGCGCAATGCGCGGTCCGTCAATCAGTATCATTTTAAATCTCCCGCTAATTGCGTACGATGCACCCACTTTCGGGGGATCTCATGAATTGGTTTTGGTTCGTTCTGTTGGTTCCAGCGCTCTGGGTGGCTTGGCAAGCGATCAAAGTACTGGTCGGAGTGTTTGCACCGATAGAGGGCAAAGTTAAAGGCGCCATACTCCATCATTTGAAGGCTTATGGCCTAGGTCGGGACGACCTCGGGGAAGAAGCGCTAGCGATATTCACCAGCCGCACTGCCCGAATGGCTGAAGTAATGTCGCGAGCTTTGAGACGCCCACTTGCCGAGGAGTTGTGGGGGGCTAGCAAGGGCCAAGCGATGTTAATTGTTATGGCAGTGTTTCCTCAATACCGATCCGATTACGACTCAGACAAAGATTTCAAAGATATCATTGAAGTACTTGAGTTTACGAAATCGCCCCTACTCACTCGATTGCCTCAACGTGACCCGCGAACACAAGTTTAGCTTCACCACGCGCTTCGCCCCCTCTCCGACCGGGCTCCTGCATCTGGGCCATGCCTTCTCCGCGCTGACCGCCTTCGAGGCGGCGCGCGAGGCCGGCGGGCGCTTCCTGCTGCGCATCGAGGATATCGATGTCACGCGCTGCACGCTGGAGTTCGAGGAGGCGATCTTTGAAGACCTCGCCTGGCTGGGGCAGGAGTGGGAGACGCCCGTGCGCCGTCAGAGCGCGCATTTTCCCGACTATGCCCGGGCGCTGGAGCCGCTCGCCCGGCGCGGCCTGGTCTATCGCTGCTTCAAGACCCGCAAGGAGATCGCCGAGGAGATCGCGCGCGCACCCCATCACCCCGGAGAGGGCCCGGAGGGCGTGATCTATCCCGGCCCGTGCGAACCGATGGGTGAGGACGAGGAGCAGGCGCGCCTGGCGCGCGGAGATGCCTTCGCCTGGCGCCTGTCCATGCGGGCCTGCCGGGAGGCGCTGGGATCGCGCTTCGACGCGCTGACCTTCATCGAGGAGGGCGAGGGGCCGCAGGGCGAGCATGGCGAGCTGCCCGCCCGGCCGGAAACCCTGGGCGACGTGATCCTGGGCCGCAAGGATGTCGGCACCAGCTATCATCTGGCCTGCACCCACGACGACGCGCTTCAGGGTGTGACCCATGTGGTCCGGGGGCTGGACCTGTTCTTCGCCACCCATGTCCACCGCCTGCTGCAGGCGCTGATGGACTGGCCGGTGCCGCGCTACCGCCATCACCGCCTTCTGCTGGACGAGGACGGCCAGCGCTTCGCCAAGCGCGACAAGTCCTTGACGTTGCAGGCCTTGCGCGAGTCCGGCGAGACACCGCAATCGATCCGCACACGTATCGGTATGACATCCTGAGCCCCATCCCGGAAAAGTCGCCGCAGGGCCTTTTCATCTGCCGTGCTGCATCGCACAGTGCCGCCTCGTTTTCCTGAAGACCGACCGGGAGTCGTCATGAGCCAGAAGCCGTCCACCCGCCCCGCCGATCCGCGCTTTTCCTCCGGCCCGACCAAGAAGCGTCCGGGCTGGGAGCTGGCGGCACTGTCCGGCGCACCGCTGGGACGGACCCATCGCGGCGGCATTCCCAAGGCGCGGCTGGCCGAGGCGATCGAGCGCACCGGGGCCATGCTCGAAATCCCCGACGATTACCGCGTCATCATCACGCCGGCCTCCGATACCGGCGCGATGGAAGGCGCGATGTGGTCCCTGCTCGGTGCACGCGGCGTCGACGTCTTCTCCTGCGACGAGTTCGGCCGGCGCTGGCTGATCGACGCGCGCGACGAGCTGAAGCTTTCCGATCTGCGCCTGTTCGAAGCCCCGTTCGGTGTCGCGCCCGACTATGACGAGGCCGACTTCTCGCGCGATGTCATCTTCACCTGGAATGCGACCTCCTCCGGCGTCCGCATCCCGGACGGTGACTGGATCCCGGCGAATCGCGAGGGGCTGACCCTGTGCGACGCGACCTCGGCCGCCTTTGCCATGAACCTGCCCTGGGACAAGCTCGATGTGACCACCTTCTCCTGGCAGAAATGCATGGGCGGGGAAGCCCAGCACGGTATCGCCGTCCTCAGCCCGCGCGCGCGCAAGCGGCTCGCCGAGCACAAGCCGGCCTGGCCCGTCCCGCGCATCCTGCAATGGTTCGAGGCGGCAGCCGAAGATTCCAAAATGTTCGAGGGCTCCACGATCAACACGCCCTCCTTGCTGGCGACAGAAGACTATATCGACTCCCTGAAATGGGCGATGCGCGAGGGCGGGCTAGAGGGCCTGGTGGCGCGCACCGACGCCAATTTCGAGGCGCTGGCCGACTGGGTGGAGTCCTACGACTGGATCGACTACCTGACCGCCGATCCGGCCACGCGCTCGCACACCTCCATCACGCTGAAATTCTCCGGCAAGGCGCTGGAGGGCAAAAGCGAGGAGGAGCGCTGGGCCGTGTCGCGCAAGTTGGCGGCGCTACTCGACCGCGAGGAGGCGGCCTTCGACGTCGCCCCGCATCCCAAGGCGCCGGCAGGCCTGCGCATCTGGTGCGGACCGACGGTGGATACCGACGACGTGCGCGCGCTTGGCCCGTGGCTCGATTGGGCGTATCACGAAGCGATATCGGAGCTCGTCTGACCTGCGGGGTTGCAGGCACGAGCCATCGGGGAGGAAATGAATTCATGATGATTCGAACCGGTGCCGGCGCGTTGGCGCTTCTGATGGCTGGCGCAGCGGGCGCCGAGGCTCAGCTCGATGAGCTGCGCGTCGGCCTGGTCGCGCACGATGTCGTGGATCACGCCGAGGACGGGCCACAAGTCTCGGTCGAGGCGCTGTTCAGCAGCCCCGATTTCCTCGCTCGGGTCTGGTCGCCGCGCCCCTATCTCTATGGCTCGTTCAGCACGCAGGGATATACCAATCTCGTCGCCGCCGGTCTGGCCTGGGACGGGCATCTGACCGACCGCCTGCGCATCGAGGGCTCGCTGGGCATCTCCTACAATGACGGCGTGAGCGACGTGGTCGATCTGCCGCCGGGCGACCCGGACCGCATCCGCATTGCCGAAACCCGCGCCCTGCTCGGATCCGACTGGCTGTTCCGGAGCCAGATCGGCGCCGACTACATGATGACCGAACGCTGGGCGGTCGGGGCCTATTACGAGCATTTCTCCCACGGCCAGATTCTGGGCAATGGACGCAACCAGGCGCTCGACGAGTTCGGCGTGCGGCTCGGCTACCATTTCGGCGGTTAGGCCGGCGCGCTAGTCGAAGCCGGTCAGCGTCTCGATGACCGGGCCGGTCGCATCGGCGTCCGGTTCGGTCCCGTTGGGATCGTCGCCGCGCGGGACATAGGTTGCGGCAAACCAGTCCTGCCAGCTATCGCTCCCGGGATCGTATTGCTGGAAATGCTGGACCACGCGGCCGGTCTCCAGCGGGGTCCACTTGCCGCGAAAATCGGCTGTCGTCTCCGTCTCGCCGCCGAAATAGCTTATCTCTCCGCGAAGGATCATCTCCCCGCGCGCGTTCAACCCGCCCGAATAGGCGATATGGGTATTGGCGCTGACCCAGATCTGGCGCCAGTGGCCGCTTTCCGGATCGACGAAATTCATCGATGTGCCGTCGCCACCACCTGCCGACTCCCACTCCTCCACGATGAGGCAGTCGCCAGAGCGGAGCGAAACATCGTTGCGGCCGGCAAACCGGCCTTCGCGGTCATAGACATTCCATTCGCCCACCCAGAAGCCGAACTCGCTGTGACGCTCCGATTGCGCGCAGCCGGGCGGCGCGCTCTGAGAGACGGCAGCCGGGAGGCCGGAAGAGACCGTGCAAACGAGCACGCCGGCCATGATCAGTACACGCATCTGGAGCCCTCCTGGTTTTCGATTGATTACATAATGCGCCGGACGGGCGGCAAATCCAAGCGCAAACAGGGGCGCGCCGCGCCTGACGCTTGCCCGCAGCGCGGGCGCGCTATAAGCCGTTGTCCCGCACTTCAATCGAAGAAACGCGGAGTTTTTCCATGGCCAATGTGGTGGTTGTCGGCGCCCAGTGGGGCGACGAGGGCAAGGGCAAGATCGTCGACTGGCTCAGCCTTCGCGCCGATGCGGTCGCGCGCTTTCAGGGCGGGCATAATGCCGGTCACACCCTGGTCGTGGACGGGGTCGTCTACAAGCTGTCCCTGATGCCGTCCGGCATCGTGCGCGGCAAGCTGTCGGTGCTCGGCAACGGCGTCGTGGTCGATCCCTGGGCCTTCATCGACGAGGTCGAGCGCGTGCGCGCCCAGGGCGTGGACGTCACCCCCGATCTTGTGAAGATCGCCGAGACCTGCGCGCTGATCCTGCCCGTTCACCGCGACCTGGATGCCGCGCGCGAGAACCGCGATGACGGCATGAAGATCGGCACGACACGGCGCGGCATCGGGCCGGCTTACGAAGACAAGGTCGGACGCCGCGCGATCCGTCTGATCGATCTGGCCGACGAGGACGGGCTGCGCGCGCGCGTCACCGATCTGCTTCACCATCACAACACGCTGCGCAAGGGCCAGGGCCTGGAGCCCTACAAGGCCGACGAGCTGGTCGCCGCGCTGCTGGAGATCGCTCCGAAAATCCTGCCCTACGCGGCACCGGTCTGGCGCGAGCTGGACGAGGCGATGAACCGGGGCGAGAAAATCCTGTTCGAAGGTGCGCAGGGCGCCATGCTCGACGTCGATCACGGTACCTATCCCTTCGTGACGAGTTCCAACACCGTCTCGGGCCAGGCCGCCGCGGGCACCGGTGTCGGTCCGAGCAAGACCGGATATGCGCTCGGTATCGTCAAGGCCTACACCACGCGCGTGGGCGAAGGCCCCTTCCCGACCGAACTGACCGACGAGACCGGCCAGCGGCTCGGCGAGCGCGGGCGCGAGTTCGGTACCGTCACGAGCCGCCAGCGCCGCTGCGGCTGGTTCGACGCGGTTCTGGTGCGCCAGAGCGCGCGTCTGAACGGGCTGCACGGCGTGGCGCTGACCAAGCTCGATGTCCTCGACGGCTTCGACGAGCTGAAGGTTTGCACGGGCTACAAGCTGGATGGCGAGATCCTGGACCGTATGCCGGCCTCGACCCGCGATCAGGCCCGGATCGAGCCGGTTTACGAGACGATGGAGGGCTGGGGCGAGAGCACGTTCGGCGCAAGAAGCTGGGCTGACCTCCCTGCCGCGGCGGTCAAATATGTGCGCCGCGTCGAGGAGCTGATCGGCTGCCCGGTCGCCATGCTGTCCACCTCGCCCGAACGCGAGGACGTCATCCTGATGGCGGACCCGTTCAAGGCCTGATCGCGGCACCGGCCTGATTGCACTCTCACGCCGACCTCTCTAGCCTCCCGGGAAATTCAATCCGGGGAGAGATGAATGCGTGAACTGTGCGTGATTTCGCTGGCGGCTCTGGCCGCTGGATGTGCGTCGATGCAGCCGGACACCGCCATGGCGGGTTCTGCCGGCAGTCAGGCCGGAAGCCGGGCCGAGGCGTCCGGCGCCGACAACCTGCCGGTCAGCGACCGCGCGCTGCACGACCGCGTCTTCACGCTCGACACCCATGTCGACATCAACGAGGGCTATGCGACCTACCGGCTCGATCCGGGCGGCTTTACCCGCGCCCAGGTCGACCTGCCCAAGATGCGGGCCGGCGGGCTCGATGCCGCCTTCTTCATCGTCTATGTCGGCCAGGGCACGATCAGCCCGATCGGCTATGAAGAAGCCGCGCGTATCGCCGACGAGAAATATGAGGCGATCATGCGCATGGTGCGGGCCTATCCCGACCAGATCGCGCTCGCCACGACCGCCGACGAGGTCGAGGCCATCCACGCCTCCGGCCGGCGCGTTGCGCTGATCGGCATGGAGAATTCCTGGCCGCTGGGAGAAGATCTGTCCAATGTCGAGATGTGGGCTGATCGCGGCGTGCGCTACATGTCGGTCACCCATTTCGGCAACAACCAGTTTGGGGGCAGCTCCAATCCCAATCTCGCCGCCGGCGATCCGCCCGAAGATCCCGGCCTGACCGAGCTTGGCCGCGGCCTGATCCGTGAACTCAACGATCACGGCGTGATGGTGGACATCTCCCACGTGGGCAAGCGCACCATGCTGGAGTCGATCGAGCTGTCGCGCGCGCCGGTTATCGCCAGCCATTCCGGCGTCCGCGTGCTGTTCGATCATCCGCGCAATCTCGACGACGAGCAGTTGCGCGCCATCCGCGACAATGGCGGCGTCGCCCAGATGGTGGCCTTCCGCGGCTATGTCGGCGAGATCGACCCCGCGCTGCGCGCCGCCGAGCAGGCGCTGGCCGTGGAGATGGGTCTCGATACGCCCGAAGGGCGCGAGGCGGCCGCTCAGGAGGTCTTCGACACCTATCGCGACCGGCTGGCCGAGCTGCGCGCGTCATCGGGCAATGACGTCACGATCTCGGACTTCGTCGACCATATCGACCACGCGGTCGAGATCGCGGGAATCGACCATGTCGGCATCGCGTCCGATTTCGACGGCGGCGGCGGTCTGGGCGGGTTTGACGACGCGACACAGACCCCTGCAGTAACCGCCGAACTGATCGCGCGCGGCTATTCTGAAGAGGACATCGCGAAGATCTGGGGCGGCAACGTGCTGCGCGTCATGCGCGCGGTCGAAGCGGCCGCCGCGCGCTAGGCCCTCTACTCTGCAGGCACGCCGGCGCGCGCGCCTGTGCGGGCATGCCCGGCAAAGCCGGTGCTGAAAACTGCGCTCAGGCGCGGCTTCAGCGCCAGCGCCGGCAGCTCGACATAGCGCCGCAGCAACCAGCCTGCACCCAGCGCGCCGGTCAGCATCGCCACAAACAAGACATGCGGTGCGATGTCCGGCATGGCGTTCAGCACGACCTGGCCGATGGGCCAGTGCAGGATGTAAATGCCGTAGGAGACATCCTCCACCTCGCGCACGGCTGCGCCCGCGCGTCCGGGCAGGCGAACGAAGCCGAGCCATAGCAGAACGTAGGCGACGGCGACCTGGCCGGAGACCATGGCCAGCGGCGTGCCGGAAAGCAGGACGGCCAGCCCGGTCAGGGCAAGCGCCGGGACTGCGCCCAGCGGCAGACGGTCGCGCAGCGCAAAGGCCGACGCCCCGATCAGAAAGCCTCCGCCGAAGCGCGCAGCTGCATAAAGCGTGTCGTCCAGCGGGCCGGTATAGGGCGCGATGGCCTCGATCACCGACCAGGCCACGACCAGCGCAGTCAGGCCCAGCACGCCGGCCTTCCTGCGCCACACGCCGACAGCCGCCAGCCCGCCGGCGGCGAGATAGCAGGCCAGCTCGTACCGGATCGTCCAGAGCGGCCCGTTCATGTACGTCATGGCATGAGTGTCGAAGACGCCCGGCAAGGTGGCCTGCGGCGAAATCTGCCCGATCACCGCCAGCGGGAACCACCAGGTCTGGGCCTGTTGCAGATAGGCGCCGAGGCCCAGCCGGGTCTCCATCGGTCCGACGATGAGCCACAGCACCAGGACCGTGACGATGAGGCCGGGAAAGATGCGAAGGATGCGCGCAGCGGCAAAGCCGGAGAGCGACGCGCCGCGGAACAGGCTTGCGGTCAGCATGTAGCCCGACAGGATGAAGAAGCCGTCGAGCGCGTACTGGACCGCGCCATCGATCCCGGCGAACCAGGCCCCGGCCTGGTCGACCCCGAAGGGCAGCATCAAGGCGTGGCCGTACACGATGAAGACCGCGAGCGCGATGCGCAGGGCGGTGAAATTGTTGGACCGGTCTTCGATCCGGCCATGCGGGCCTGACAGCAGGGAGGCGGCGCGAAACGGGACGCTCATGGGCGATATCCTTCAGATACGCCCGATACCTCGCAAGATTTGCGCCGGTGCGCCTAGAAGCGCGCCACAACGATGTCCTGAAAGTCCGTCCCTGCGCCGCCGCGCCAGCTTCCGGGCCGGATATCCACGCTCCGGGCACCGGCCTCGCCGAGCGTTTCGCTGAAGACCTCCGGGTCCAGCCCGACCGCCACCGACGGCGCGCCGGCCTCCTCGACGCGCGATCCCTCGAACACATGTTCGAAGCGGAAGGCGGCACGTCCCTGGCCGAGCGCGTCGCGTGCCCCGGCATCGAGCACGAAGGCGGTGGCATACAGCCGCCCGCCCGGCGCGGTCACGCGCGCGGTCTCTTTCAGGTAATGCACCACCTCGCGCCGCATCATGTGGGTGTAGACGCTCGTCGAGATCGACAAATCCATGCTGTCATCTTCGTAGGGGAAGCGATACTCGGCCGGCGAGAGCGTCCCCCTCGGATTGTAGAAGCTGTTGGCGATATCGGCATGGTCGAAGCGAAAGGACGCGGCATGCCGGCGCGCCCAGCGCCGGCACCAGCGAATGCCGAACGGCACGATATCGAAGCCGGAATAGGCGATCGCCTCGCCATGGCGGCGATGCAGGGCGAGCGCGTTGCGTCCGATCGCGCAGCCAATGTCCAGCACCCGGTCGCCGGGCCTCAGTCCGGCCTCGCGCTCGATCAGGGCCACCGTGTTGTCACCGACCTGCCGGTAATCGCCGCCGCCCGCGAAATTGATCAGGTCCGGCGGCCCGTCCGGCGCATCGAAGAGCGGGGTATACCGGATCGCGGCGTCGCACAGATCGGCGACGAGCGTGTATTTGAGCCGTCGCAGCATCGTGTCGTCTCGTCCCCCGTCGCCCGTGCGCGCCCGCAGCCTGTATATCGGCGCGCCGGCACAAGGCAAAGCCGGAGCGGCACGTCGGTGAGAAGCCGAGTGCGCGCCCGAATATCGAATGACGGGACGAGCGATAAGTACTACTAAGAAAAGTAGGGTTAATCACCGGGAGGCTTTCATGACCGAGATCACGGCACTGCTCGCTCGTCTTGTCGGAATCTACTTTCTCGTCGCCGGACTGGGGATCGTGGTGCGGCGAAAGACGATCAGCGAGTTCATCGCGCGCTACCGCACCGATCCGGTCCTCAGCTTCATGGGCGGGGTGATGGCGCTCTGGTTCGGCCTCGTCATCCTCGCCCTGCACTGGCAGTGGGGCCATGTCCTGGCGGTCACGATCAGCGTGATCGGTCTGCTGGCCGTGCTCAAGGGTGTGGCGCTCATCCTGCTGGGAAACCGGCTGCTGGTCCTGGCCCGTCCGTTCGACGAGAATTTGCATGTGGCGGGGATCTGGGGCCTGGTCGTCGCGCTCGTCGGCGCGGGCCTGACCTGGGCCGGCTTCGCCGCATAGGCGAACGCGCATGCCGTGTTTTCAGGGGGTAGAAACAAGTGAACCCCCGGGCGTGTGCCGGGACACAGCACACACCCGAGGGTTCTGCACGCGAGACGGACGTGGCGGAGGCCTTGCGGGGGGAGGGTACGGGTACCGCGACGTCCGAAAAGCTGTCTCACGTGTCGAAAGCGAAACGCGGCCCGTTCACCCCGGTTCCTGAAAAAATACACGCAAGGGATGTTTTTTCCGGGCGGCCTGAAACCGGCGGGCTGCAACCGTATCGCCGTGGCCCGAACACCGGGCTTGTCAGCCGGGGCGCACTCGCACATGCTGGCTACGACTTCCAGGGGGTGTCCCGGTGCGAACCGGGGCTGAGACCTTACCCTTTGAACCGGATCCAGATCATGCTGGCGTCGGGATGGAAATGTGACAGGCCGGGCCGCGACTGCCGCTCACCCCCGTGCCGCCTGCGCTTCTCCTCTCCGGCGATCCAGCGCCATGCCCCGCGTCAGGAGAGCGCCATGAACAAGCCATCCAGCCAATCCGAATTCGCGACGCCGAAGGTCACCACCGGCCCGCTCGCCGGATCGAAGCGCGTCTATTCCTCGCCCGAGGCTGCGCCCCATCTCAAAGTCCCCCATCGCGAGGTCGAGCTTCATCCCACGGCGATGGAGCCCGCGGTGCGCGTCTATGACTGCTCCGGCCCCTATACCGACACCGCCCAGACCATCGACGTGGAGGCCGGCCTACCGCGCATCCGCACCGATTGGGTCACCGCCCGCGGCGGCGTCGAGACCTATGAAGGCCGCCCGCCCTCACCGCTCGATAATGGCGGGGCGCGCGGCAAGCATCTTGCCCGCGCCTTCCCGGTGCGCCACCAGCCCCTGCGCGCGACCGGCTCCGGCCCCCTCACCCAGATGGACTTTGCGCGCGCGGGCATCGTCACCGACGAGATGATCTACGCCGCCGAGCGGGAAAATCTCGGCCGCGCCCGCGCCCTGCCCGGCGCCGCCGAGCGCCATGGCGACGGCGAAAGCTTCGGCGCGGAGATCCCCGAATTCGTCACACCCGAATTCGTGCGCGACGAGATCGCCCGCGGCCGCGCCGTGCTGCCGGCCAACATCAACCATGGCGAGCTGGAACCCATGGTGATCGGGCGCAACTTCCTGGTGAAGATCAACGCCAATATCGGCAATTCCGCCGTCGCCTCCTCGGTCGAGGAAGAGGTCGACAAGATGGTCTGGTCGATCCGCTGGGGCGCGGACACGGTGATGGATCTGTCCACCGGCAAGAACATCCACAACACGCGCGAATGGATCATCCGCAATGCGCCGGTCCCCATCGGCACCGTGCCGATCTACCAGGCGCTGGAAAAGGTCGGCGGCGTCGCCGAGGACCTGACCTTCGACATCTTCGCCGACACCCTGATCGAGCAGGCCGAGCAGGGCGTGGACTATTTCACCATCCATGCCGGGGTGCGCCTGCCCTATGTGCCGATGACCGCCGACCGGGTGACCGGCATCGTGTCGCGGGGCGGGTCCATCATGGCGAAATGGTGCCTGGCCCACCACAAGGAGAGCTTCCTCTACGAGCGCTTTGCCGAGATCTGCGAGATCATGCGCGCCTATGACGTCACCTTCTCACTCGGCGACGGCCTGCGCCCCGGCTCGATCGCGGACGCCAATGACCGCGCCCAGTTTGCCGAGCTGGAAACCCTGGGCGAGCTCACGAAGGTGGCGTGGGAGCGCGGCTGCCAGGTCATGATCGAAGGCCCGGGCCACGTGCCCATGCACAAGATCAAGGCCAACATGGACAAGCAGCTGAAAACCTGCGGCGAGGCGCCCTTCTACACACTCGGCCCGCTCACCACCGACATCGCGCCGGGCTACGACCACATCACCTCGGGCATCGGCGCGGCCATGATCGGCTGGTACGGCACGGCCATGCTCTGCTACGTCACACCGAAGGAGCATCTGGGCCTGCCCGACCGCGACGACGTGAAGACCGGCGTCATCACCTACAAGATCGCCGCCCACGCCGCCGACCTCGCCAAGGGCCACCCGGCGGCAAAACTGCGCGACGATGCCCTGTCGCGCGCCCGGTTCGAGTTCCGCTGGGAAGACCAGTTCAACCTCTCCCTCGACCCCGACACCGCCCGCGATTTCCACGACCAGACCCTGCCGAAAGACGCCCACAAGGTGGCGCACTTCTGCTCCATGTGCGGGCCCAAATTCTGCTCGATGAAGATCACCCAGGAAATCCGCGACGAGTTCGGCAGTGCGCGAAGCCCGAATACGAGCGCGGAGCTGGAGGAAGCCGAAGAGGGGATGGAGCAGAAGGCGGAGGAGTTCAAGGCGATGGGGGGGGAGATCTATCTCGACAAGAAGGGGTAGGCGCTTGCTGGCCACCGACGTGAGACCTAAGGTCTCATCATCGACCCTTCACAGGTGAAATGAATGTTCAAGCTCTCTCAAATTGAACTGGAAAAGGGAAAAGCTGCCGTCGAGTCACACGGTATCGCGGGGTTCCTTCCTGAACCGCCAGAGTGGCAAATCATCAAGGATGAATGGCCAGACGTTTGTAGCCACATTATGGATATCGACCTTGATGTTTATAACCCTTACGAAGTCCCGACTACCTATGTAAGAAAAAATGATCGGTTTATCCGCGCGCTTGAAGCACTTCATCCACAGGATGTCTTAATTTATACTTCGTTAGTAATGATCATGCGGGAGTCGATTGAAAAGTCTCGGCTTCCGCAGAGCGTGGCAAAATCATTTTCTTACCGAACATCGGGAGCAGGGCCGAATTACCTGTATAAAACCAGCGGCCAGTACCAAAAATATCGAGATCGAACTGAGAAGCGCCTTCACCTATCAAAGACGAAATTCGTCACTACATTTGATATCGCCCAGTTTTTCCCGCACGTTTACCAACACCGGCTGGAGAATGCTTTACAATCCGCCGCAGAGGTTCAGAGGGAAGAAGATACGGCTCGAGTTCTTTCCAAGTTTATCGGTAAAATTGCGTCTGGAAAAAGCTACGGAATCCCCACCGGACCTTACGCATCACGAAATCTTGCCGAGGCACTCTTGGTCGACGTAGACGCTGCCCTACACCAGAACGAGGTGGATTTCGTTCGGTGGATGGATGATTTTACGATATTTACCAAGACGAGGGAGAATGCATTTGAGGTAATATCTTTTCTTTCACGATGGTTGCACGAACATCACGGCTTGATAGTCAATCAAGAGAAGACTCAGATTTTTCGAAAGGCCTCTTTTGTTGCCGAGATTTGGAAGACATACGATGATGAACATCAACACTTCCGTGATCTTGTTCAGAAGATGAAGGCCGTTGATTACGACGATGCCGATATAGAAGTGGCGGAGGAAGAAACTTCCGATATCGAGGAGGCGGAACTATCAGAGGTTTTTGATCTAGCGCTCGAAATATCTTACGAGCCCAAATACGGACTTATAAAATACATTCTAGATTCAGTCGTCTTCCGAACAGATGTTTCTACCCCCACGAGAGAGGCTATCATCAAGAAGGCAATGGAGAGCTACTCGCGACTTGAGCCTGTTTTTGACTCCATCGCGAAGGCCATTGCCCGGGAGGAGAAAATTAGTGATGAAGATGTAAAGAAATTCTGCAAAAAGGTCTGTGGGGATATATCCAGTCGGAAGCTATTTGTTTCCGGACATTTCGAGGCATGGCTCTACTGGCTTATTGGTGAGCGCAAGTGCGTCTCACTAAAAACACAAGCCGTAAGCCGGTTGGCGCGACAGACAGATCCAGTTGTTAAGCGCGAGATACTCATCGCGCTAGCCAAGATCGGTGAGCGTGCCGATGTTCTTCCACTGAAGACGCAGTTTTCTGCAATGGCCCAGATCGAGCGCACGGCGGCAATTTGCGCCACATCAAAACTTGGTAAGGACGAACGGAAATTTTGGAGACAGTCCGCTAATATTTCTGACCGGTACGAGAAATGGGCCTTTAAATTATCGCTATAGAATAATTAGCCCCTCTTGTCCTTCGACGTCGCCTCGCCGCTTACCTCCGGTGCTAGTTTGACAAACCCTTCGGTGCTAAATTCGAGTAGATTGAGAAGCCCGAATATCAACGCGACCATTATCGGCTTAAAAGACGGCATGCCAACGTTTGCCCCTGCCAGCGGAATGCGAAAGCGTCATCAACCTCGAACCAGGTTCCGTCGTTACCGGCACCGTGGTTTGCACCCATGCAGGAGCACTGGCAGTCGAAGCCACTCGCATTCATGCAGGCTGGAGCGCATTTTTCCATCTCATTGTAAGGCTGAATAATGTATACGCTGCCGTACCGCTCAAGGCATCGTTCTACTAATTTATTGAACCAACCTTTGGGTAAGATCCAGTATTTTTCAGAGCGATGCCATGCAGGGGCGGATCGACCCGCTTGCTGAATCCACCTCCTGTTATCTTCGGCAAAGGGAAGACGAACTCTAAGCTTCTCTCCTTTTCCTGTTTGCCTGTGGATCACCGGAACCTCTCTCTGATTCCAGATTCGGCCAATCCGCGTGTCATCTTTCTCCATTGCTCGCCTCGCCATGCCTACACTTCCCCAAGTAAGCGAGCGTTCAAGAGCGCGCAACGATCAGTAGAAAATTTCGGCCTGGAGAACCGGGGACACACACCCATTTCCGCCCGCCAGCCCGACGCAAACACCCGCCCAAAAAACTCAGCCCTACAAGCCTGTCATCCCGGAAGCCGCGTCGCGGTTATCCGGGATCTCGTGAGGGAGGCGGGCTCGCACCCGGTAGCGCCGCGAGGCCCCGGATCGCCTGCGGCGTCCGGGGTGACAGGGAGCTTTTGCGCTCAAGCGGTGGGTGGAAGTCTCCCTCCCCTCTTTCCCAGCGCAAGCTGGGACCCAGGGAACGCAAGGCGCCCGCCCTCCCCGCATCCTGACTTTCGTCAGGAAAGAGGGTCTTGGGTGTCGGGAGAAGGCCGTCATTCAACCCTTCAGAATCGGCGGCAGACGCCAAATTGTGCGGGCCTGTCTCTTCCCGCTCAAACCTCTCCCGCTCTCCATGTGCCTCCGGGACAAGACCGGGGCTGACAGAGTAGGGCGGACGGGCCGATCCGCGCACGCCCGCCCGGCGTGAACCCCCTGCCGAATGCCGCGTCATTTCAGGCGCCTACCGACCCGGTTTTTCCTCGACCCCCGTCCGGTGGCGGGCTAAAGCTCAGGTCTTGAGGGGATGAGGGGATATCATCATGAGTGTATTCGTGCGGGTCGCTGTGGCGGCCGTGCTGGCGCCGGCGGCTTCCGTCGCGGCGCTGCTGGGCGCCGATCTTTTGCCGGGCGCGGACGCGGCCGGGGCAGGAACCGGAGCCGGGCTTGCGGCCCAGGACGAGGACGTCGCCGAAGACAGGCAACAGGCCGCGGCGGTCGGGCCGAGCCGGTATGACCGCTTCAGCCCGCCGCCCGCGGACAATCTGGCGGCCGCAGCCAATGCGGCCTGCGGCTTCGCGCCCTCGCTGAGCGCGGGCGGCACACGGATCGAGATCGCGGGCACGCCTTCGCACTCGCTGTCTATCCTTCGCGCCGAGGACGGCGAAGACGGCGCGGATGGTGTGTTTCGCAGCTTCACCGCCCGGGCGGACGCGGTGCACGCCTTCGCCCGGTTTGGGGAGCTCTATCTGCAGACCGGCCACACCGACCGCGACGGGTTTGCCGGCCGGGTCTGGACCCTGGACGAGGCGGGCGAGCCGACGTTCAGCGGCCCCCTGCTGGAGCGGGGGCGCGTCGCGCTGGCGTGCGAGGACGCGCAGGCGGCGGCCGATCTGATCCACGGCGAACTGGCGCGGCCGGGTCACACCGCCGATCCGGTGCGCGCCGGGGTGCGCGCCTTCGAGATCGGGGACGGGGTCGAGGACTGGGTCTATCCGCGCGTGGACGCCTTCGTCGACGCCTGCACGCCCGAGGCGGTGCTGGCCGGACTGCCGGCGGGCGCGTCCTTCGTGCTGACGGCGGAGTATGACGCACAGGCCCGCTTCGGCGAGTCGATCGTACACGCCATGTCCGGTGAAAGCCTGGCCGGGTCCGCCGAGCCGATGATCTATGTCGTGCTGGCCGAGATCGACGACGCGGCCGGGTTTGCCGGAATCCGCAAGCTGCACATCCCGCTGAGCTGGTCGGACCTGCCCCACGGCGAGGGCGCGGTCTCGCTGGTCTTCCGCTACGAGGCGATCGAAGTGCGCGGATGGACGATCGAGCCCGACGGCGCGCGCGGCCATGGCGAGAGCGCCGGCGGCGTCGAAAGCGTGAGCATCCCGTGCGCTGACCCGCAGGCCGGGGCCGACGCGCTCGGGGCGTTTCGCGACGAGGCATCCAGATAAGCGCCGCGCTCCACCGGGAATGGCGAGATAATTCCAATGCTCGCTCCCAGCGGGAGCGGGGAAAGAGCGAGAGAGAGTAGGCCGTCCTCTCCTGGGTCCTGACTTTCGTCAGGAAAGAGGGAGATCGGGAGGGAAGACGCAGGCAGAGAAACGATTTCCGGCAAAGCCTCACCCCCCTCTTTCCCAGCCAAAGCTGGGACCCAGGGAGCGTGGAACCCGCCCCTACCGCCGCCGGGCGATGAGGGCGGCGCGGCTCATCAGGGCGAGCCAGACAAAGGGGGCGGCGAGCGCGACGCCGACGCGTTCCAGCGGGCCGGAATAGTCCCAGAAATAGCGGATCAGCCCGTCAAACTTGTGGCGCTCGACAAAGAAGATGCTGGCCCGGCTGGTCGAGCCGTAATGGACGAGCTCGGCGCCCGGATCGAACACGACCTGACCGCCCGCGTCCCGCACCCGGCGGCACAGCTCGACGTCCTCGACATGCAGGAAGTAGCGCTCGTCAAACCCGCCGACCTGCTCGAAGCCGGCCCGGCTCATCATCAGCGCGGCGCCCGAGACGCAGGGCATTTCGGCGGGCCGGTCGGGCAGCGGCTCGTTCTCGCGGTGGATGTCGCGCCAGCCCGGCACGAGACGGGACAGGCCGGTAAAGCTGATGAAGGTGCTGGCCAGGGACAATTCGCCCCGGCGCCCGCCGCGCTGTTCGTGGCCGTCGCGATCGAGAATGCGCGCGCCGACGATCCACGGCATTGTCAGGCCGGCCCCGGTCCGGGCCATGCGCTGCGCCGTGCCCGGCGACAGCACGGCATCGGGATTGATGAAGAGGAGATGGGTGCCGCGCGCCGCCTTCGCGCCGATATTGCAGCCCTTGGAAAAGCCGAGATTGCCGCCGCTATGGATCAGGGTCAGGCGTGTCTCACGCGTGTCCAGCGCCTCCAGCGTCTCGACGTCCACGGCCGGGTTGCCGTGATTGACCAGGATCACCTCGTCCACGTCGGCGGCGGCCAGCGCGGCGTTCAGCGATTCAAACAGAACCGGCCCGCTATGCCAGCTGACCATGACAACGCTGATCGAGATCGTCTCGCCGGAAGTGCTCGCCCTGGCCAACGCTGTGTCCTCTACCCCCCGTCGTGCCGCGTTCCGCAGCCCGACTGATTCACCTTAACCGGGCGCTCGCGAAACGCCCAGATTTTCCACCACGCCACAGGGCCCGCGCCCTCCGGGACCGGGTCATACCCGTGCGTTCCGCCCGGGCGGCAACGCAAGAACCGGCCAAGCCCCATCCAGCCGCCGCGCCACAGACCGTGCAGGCGCAGCGCGTCCGCCGTGTAGTGCGAACAGGACGGCTCGTGCCGGCACCTTATCCCGAACGCATACAGGACCGGCGACAGGACCAGCTGGTAGGCCGCGATCGCCAGCAATCCGGCGCGCGCCGCCAGGCCCGGCTTTCCGGGTCCCGGCTTCTCAGGCACCGGCTTCTCCGTCGCCGGCTTTTCAATTGAATGGGGCATGGTCACCCTTGCCGCGCGAAAAGCGCGCCTTACTGGCCCGGACCGGACAGACTTGTCCAGTCTTCACATCCGTCAGTGTCATGATGGTGCGCGTTCTAGCGCGCGTCGAGCCGGTCCAGCGCCTCGCACGCCGCCTCGAAGGCCAGCAGGATCGAGCCGTGACGGGCCGGATAGTCCCTGGCGGGCTGCAGCGCGGCCAGGGCGGAAAACCGGCCCTGCGGCGCCGGTCCGTCCTGTTTGAGCATGGCCTTGAGCGCATCGCGCGCCTCGTAGACCTCGCTCACACCGGCCCCTACGCCCTCGCGCGCCAGCACGCTGGCCGCCGCCTGGCCCAGCGCGCACGCCTGCACCTCCAGTCCGAGATCGGTGACGACGCCGTCCTCGACCTTCAGATCGAGATCGAGCGTGGAGCCGCACAGGCGCGCGACCCGGTGCGCACTCGCATCGGGATCGGCCAGCCGGCCGATGCGCGGAATGTCGGCGGCCAGGCGCAGCACGTCGCTGGAATACGGCCCGGAAGAGGTCTCGCTGGTCATGGCCTCTATGTCCGCTCGCGCGCGGTCCGTTTCAAGAGCGCGCTCAGCTGCGCGACAGGCGCCAGATGCTGCCCTCCGGGCTGTCTTCCATCTGGACGCCCTTGTCGGTCAGCGTGTCGCGGATCTCGTCGGCGCGGGCAAAGTCCTTCGCCTTGCGCGCCTCGGCCCGCGCCTCGATCAGCGCGTCGATCTCGGCACGCTCGTCCGGGTCCACGCTGTCCAGGCCGAACCACGCATCGGGATCCTCCTGAAGCAGACCGAGCAGCGAGCCGGCCGCGAGCAGCTCGCCCTTTGCGGCAGACTGCGTGTCCTTATCCCCGGCCTTGTTGGCCCGGCCCGCGATCTCGAACAGGGCGGCGAGCGCCTTCGGCGTGTTCAGATCGTCGTGCAGCGCGGTCAGCACCGCGCCCGGTTCGGCGCCGGACGCCGCCTCGACCGCGCCCAGGCGCCGAAGCACACCATATAACCGGTCCAGGGATTTGAGAGCGCGCTCGAGTAGCAGATTGTCCCAGTCCAGCGGGGCGCGATACTGCCCGGATAGCAGCGCGTAGCGCACCGATTCGCCCTTGATTCCGCGCGCCAGCATCTCGTGAACCGTCACGATATTACCTTCCGACTTCGACATCTTTTCGTCGTTCATCGACAAAAAGCCGTTATGAAGCCAGTAGTTGGCCAGCGCCTTGCCGCCATGGACGCAGGCCGACTGGGCGATCTCGTTCTCATGGTGGGGAAACACCAGATCCACCCCGCCCCCGTGGATATCTATTGTCTCTCCCAACTGCGATTCGATCATCGCCGAGCACTCGATATGCCAGCCCGGACGCCCGTCTCCGAACGGGCTGGGCCAGCTCGGCTCGCCCGGCTTGGCCGGCTTCCAGAGCACGAAATCGCCCGGGTCGCGCTTGTAGGGAGCGACCTCGACGCGTGCTCCGGCCAGCATGTCTTCCAGCGGCCGGCGCGAGAACCCGCCATAGGCCTCGTAGGCCTTCACCGAGAACAGGACATGGCCCTGTTCGGCATAGGCAAATCCGTCCGCTACCAGGCGTTCGATCATCGCGACGATATGATCCATATGCCCGGTCGCGGTCGGCTCGAACGTCTTGGGCAGCACGTTCAGCGCCGCGGCATCGTCCAGATAGATTTTCGTAAAGCGCTGGGAAATCACCGAAATATCGACGCCCTCGCGCGCCGCCGCCGCGTTGATCTTGTCATCGACATCGGTGAAATTGCGCGCGAACAGCACCTGGTCCTCGCCATAGCGATGGCGCAGCACGCGGAACAGGACGTCAAAGACGACCTCGGGCCGGAAATTGCCCACATGGGCTGGCGCGTACACGGTCGGCCCGCACACATACAGCGTCACCCGGCCTTCATCCTGGGGCACAAAGTCGCGCTTGGTCCGGCTTGCCGTGTCGTAGAGCTTCAGAGCCATGGTCGGTGTCATCACATCAGTGTTAAAAGCGGACAAGGCGCTTTGCCTAAACCGCCAGAATTGGGTAGACACCGCGCTCTCGACTATCCGCGCTGTTTGCAGTGGAAACGGCGTGCATGCAACATATCTAATGGCCATGAATACACCGGCCATCGAACGACCCGGCGCAAAGACGGGCTGATCCTTCAGCTACTTCCTGTGCTGGATCCGGAAACCGGAACTACACCGGCACCGCGCAACGCACCGCGCGGGCCGCAACCCGACAACGAAAGGATCCACGTGAGTATGGACGCCCTTACCGATAAAACTGTGCTCGACGCCGCTTCGGCGTCCGGTGTTGAACGCCCCTCGCGCGACGAGGCCGAAGAGGCCGTGCGCACCTTGCTGCGCTGGGCCGGTGACGACCCGCGCCGCGAAGGCCTTCTGGATACGCCCAAGCGCGTCGTGAAAGCCTATGAGGAATGGTTTGCCGGCTACACCAAAGACGCCGCCGCCGAGCTCGGCAAGGTGTTCGAGGACGTGCAGGGCTATGACGACATGGTCATGCTGACCAACATGGACGTCGAGAGCCATTGCGAGCACCACATGGCCCCGATCCTGGGCACGGCCTGCGTGGCCTACCTGCCCGACCGCGCCGTGGTTGGCATTTCCAAGATCGCCAAGGTGGTGGAGATCTTCTCCAAGCGCCTGCAGACGCAGGAGACCATGACGGCCCAGATCGCCGACGTGATCGAGAGCGCGATGAAGCCGCGCGGCGTTGCGGTCTTCGTGGATGCCAAGCACCAGTGCATGACCACGCGCGGGGTCCATCACCCCAATGTCTCGACGGTCACCACAACCTTCACCGGCGAGTTCAAGGCCAATCCCGAACTGCGCGAGCGTTTCATGCGCCTGTGCGAGCGTAACGCCCGCTAGCGCTCGCTCCGCGCTGAAACGCGTTTCGGATCAAATGGAAAGCGCCCTCCGGAGCCCGTCTCCGGCGGGCGTTTTTTGTGACGATTTCAAGGCGTTCGCAGCTCGGGTGTCGCGTGCATGGATCAGGATTGTTAGGTGGGCGTTGACACATGACAGACATCCGCAACCAAAGAGACGCATTCATGATTACCCGTACGCTGACTGCCGCCCTCGCCGCCGCCGGCATGAGCTTCGCCGCTGCCAGCCCTGCCCTCGCCCAGGCCGGTGCCGGTGCCGGTGCTCAAGGCCAGGCGCAAGGCCAGATGCAGGTCGAGCCGATCGACAATTCCGAACTGACCGACGCCCAGGTTGAAGCCTTCATCGAGGCCGCGACCTCCATCCAGGCCGTGATTGCCGAATACCAGCCCCAGCTCCAGGCGGCCGAAAGCCAGGAAGATGCGGCCGCGCTTCAGCAGGAAGCCCAGGGCCAGCTGGTCATCGCGGTTGAGGAAGCCGGTCTCACGGCCAGCCAGTACCAGCGCATCGCCGCAGCCGCGCAGACCGACGAAGAAGTCGCCGCGCGCCTCCAGGCCGAAGCGCAATCGCAGTCCGAGAGCGGCCGCTAAGGCACCGCACACCTCTGTGCATGACAGTGAAACGGGCGGCCGGCTGGCCGCCCGTTTTTCTGTGTCAGGCCAGGCGTTCGACCTGAACCGGCTCGCTGCCATCGGCCGGGCGCACACGCCACCGGCTGTCGATCCCCGCGACAAAGTCCCGGCTCTTGATATCCGACACCGACACGAAATCGGCCTGCGCCCCCTCGCGGTTCAAGGTCAGGTGCACATAGCCCTTGGTGTAGACCTCGTGATGAAGGATGTGGGCATTGCGCTCTGTCGTCAGCGCACCGAAATCGACGCCGGGCGCATTCACATACTCGAAGTCGGACGGGCTGGTGACCGAGGTCACGCCAAATTCGGTCCCGCGCCGTGTGCCTTGCCCGTCGACCAGGTCGTTGCACCAGAAATTATGCGTATCCCCGGTCAGAACGAGAATATCCGCATCGGCCTCGGCCACCGCCGCATACAGGCGTTCGCGCTCGGCCGGAAACCCGTCCCAGTCGTCCAGCGTCATCGGGATTGAGAAGCGCGATAACTGTGCCGTTTCCCACACTTGCCCGCCAATCATGCGCATAGCGAAGCGCAGCCAGAGCGGCGTCTGGCGGGTGTAATCGGGCATGGTCTTCGGCGCAATCATCACCTGGTTGATGAGGACCCGCCAGGGCTGGCCCGCCTCGCGCGAGGCCCGCAGCGTCTGGGACAGCGCCGCGAGCTGGGCTTCGCCCATCATCTCGCGGGCCGGATTGCCGATCACCTCGTCGCGCCAGCGCTGGACGGCTTCGGCGACTTCAGGGTCTTCGGGATCGGCATCGACCGGAACCGGAAAGCTCGACCAGTCGACCGGCTCGGTGCGCGCCGACAGACGGGTCTCCATCAGGACCAGCGTGGCCAGATCGCCAATGGTGACAGCGCCCTGGCGGGCGTGGCGCGGCTCGGCGTCGCGCACGGGCAGCCAGGCATAGTAAGCGGCCAGCGCCCCATCGCGGCGCGCGGTCCACTCTCCCTCGCCCTCATTGTGATTCTGCGCCCCGCGGCTCCAGGCATCGTTGGCGGTCTCGTGATCGTCCCAGACGGCAATCCAGGGCGCGCGCGCCTTGAGCGCCTGCAAATCGGGATCGAGGCAGTATTGCGCATGGCGCCGACCGTAATCGTCCGCCGTCACGATTTCGCGGCGCGGATCGGGCACGCGCGACAGCGCCTCCGCATCCTCGGTCGCATACCCGTCCATTCCGTATTCGTAGATGTAATCGCCGAGATGGACGACCAGGTCGATGTCCTCGCGCCCGGCCGCATCGCGATAGGCATTGAAGAAGCCGGCCGGATAGTTGGAGCAGGAAAACGCCGCGATCCGGAACTCGTCCACGCGGCCGTCCGGCAGGGTGCGCGTGCGCCCGACCGGCGAGTACTCACCGTCGCGCACGAAACGGAACATGTAGGCGCGTCCCGGCTCCAGCCCCTCGACCAGCGCCTTGTAGGGAATCGCCGGCTCCATATCCGGGCTCGTCACCGCAGGCCCGGCCGGTGCGGTCTCGCCCTCGAAGACAAGCTCGGAGAAACGCTCGTCGGCCGACACCTCGACACGAACGGGCGCATCGGCGCGCGTCCCGGTCAGGGCTGTCCACACCACCAGGCTGGTCTGGTCCGGATCGCCCGACGCCACACCATGTTTGAACGCGCCCTCGGCAACCGCCAGCGGTTCGGCCTGCGGCCGGCTGTCCGAGCAGGCCGCCAGCGTCAGGCCGCCTGCCCCCGCCAGCGCGCCGCGCCGCGTAATCTCGCCAATCTTCATGGATGCTCTCCCCGGCTTTTTTCTGTTTGCTTACTCTTGGCCGCCCGCACGCCGGTGGCAAGCAGGCAGGCCCAAAAACGCAGCGCCGGAACGGGCCCCTCAACCCGTCCCGGCGCGCATCAGCCCCCGCTAATCCCCCCAGCGTCAGGCCAGTCCAGCTCTAGAAGCGGCCGCCGATCCGGACACCGGCCATGCGCGGCGCGCCGGCGATGAAGGTCGGAATGCCGAAGCTGTCGCCGGTATTGCCGGCATCGATGATGTATTCCTCATCGAGCAGGTTATCGACGAAGGCCTCGGCCCACAGCGCTTCGCTTCCGGTTTCGTAGCGGACCTTGAAGTCGACGATGCCGTATTCGCCCTGCAGCTCGTCCTGGACCGCGTCGCTGCTTTGCAGGTCGGGACGGTCATTGTCGTTGTCGAAGAAGACCTCGCTCTGCCAGCTCCAGGTCGGCAGGAAGGAGAGCGTGCCCCCCGTCGGCATCTCGAAGCGCGCCTGCAGGCCGATGGCCAGTGCATGGTCCGGCGACAGGCGGAAGGAGTTGCCCGCAAACTCCTGGGCATTGCCCTCGTCGTCAGTGTCGTCGAATTCGGCGTGGTTGTAGGCGTAGCTGGCAAACATGGACAGCATGTCGTTGAAGACATGGGTCAGTTGGCCTTCAAAGCCGTACTGCGTGGCCAGGCCCGCATTGTCGGTGATGAAGACGGCCTGGTTCGGTTCAAAGCGGCTGGTCTGGAAGTTCTCGTATTCAGAATAGAAGACCGAAGCCTGGATGGTGGTGTTTTCCAGCGTCCAGAACGCCCCGGTTTCCACGCTGTCGACCAGCTCCGCCGGGACGTTGACGAAGTCTCCGCCGCTGAAGCTGATGACGTCCGGGCGGCGTCCGCGGGCATAGTTGGCCCAAACGTTCAGATCGTCCGACACCGCATAGTTGGCCGCGACGCGCCAGGTGAAGTCGTCAAACTCGCGTTGGCCCGAATTCATGAACTGGCCGTTCGTGGACGGCAGGAACAGCGTCTGGCCGAAGGTGATGCGGTTCGGGCCGACCAGGCTGCCGCCATAGATGGAGGCGGTCTTCTCTTCGCGCGTGTAGCGCAGGCCGGCCGTCAGCTCGAGGCGGTCGGTCAGCTGGTAGGACACGTCGCCGAAGATGTCATAGGCGGTGTTCTCGCCAAAGTTCGCCGTCTCTTCCAGGTAGAAATCGCGCAGCGGTACGATCTGGCCGGTGGTGAACAAGGCCGGGACCGAGATCATCAGCGGATTGAAAGGATTGTCGAAATTCTGCGCACCCGGCACGCCCATCAGGGCCAGCTGGGCCTCGATCTGGGCCACGGTCGCCCCCGCGCCGGCGGCGATGACGCCAGCCTGGAAGGCCTGGGCCACGCCCTCATTGGTCGCCAGCGGAATGCGCTGCTTGGCTTCTTCCTCGAAGATGGAGCCGCCGACAAAGCCGGTCAGGCGTCCGCCATTGTCGTAGTTCAGGCGCAGCTCCTGGCTCCATTGCTGGCCGACCGCGTCTTCGCCCACGACCAGCAGCTCGGCCCCGAACCCGTCCGGATCGAAGATTTCAAGGGAGTCGAACCCGCGCCAGCCCGTGATCGAGCTCAGCGAGAACATGTCGTTGATCTCGTAGTCGGTCAGGATGGTCACGCCGTAAACTTCACGCTCCAGACCCAGATCGCGGCCTTCTTCAAAGCCTCCGAACGTGTTCAGCGCGGCCGGTTCCCACGCCTCCAGCGAACCGCCGGGGAAGGGCGCGATCGCGTTGGACTTGAACGACGTCCCGGCCGGCGTGTCTTCCTGGTAGTTGCCGATCACCGTGACCGACAGGTCGGCGGTCGGCTCCCAGCGCGCCGACAGGCGGTAGGCGGTCAGGTCGACCGAGTTGAAGTCCTCGTCGGTCAGCACGCTTTCCACATAGCCGTCGCGCGACTTGTCGATCATCGCAAAGCGCAGGCCGAACGTGTCGGTCACGGGCATGTTGAGCATGCCGCCGAACTCGAGCCGGTTATAGCTGCCCGCCCCGGCCCAGACTTCCGCCGCAAACGCGTCGAGGTCCGGCTTGTTCTGGATGAGGTTGATGCCGCCGATCAGCGCGCCGCGTCCGAACAGGGTCGGCTGCGGGCCCTTGGCGACCTCGATGCGCTCCATGTCGAACAGCTCGACATAGGAGCCGCGCGACTTGGTAATGGACACCCCGTCCTGGAACACGGCCACGCGTGCCGCGTCGGCGCCGCCGCCGCTATCGGAGGTGATGCCGCGAATCACGAAGCCGGGGTTGTTGGGCGATTGCTCCTGGATTTCCAGGCCCGGCACGAAGTCGGACAGATCGTCGAACTGCTCGATGCCCAGTGCGTCCAGCTGGTCGGCGCCCAGCGCGGTCAGGGCGAGAGGGACTTCGGCCAGCGACTGTTCGCGCTTCTGCGCCGTCACCGTGATGACGTCGGAGATGAGCGGGTTTGCCGATTGTGACCCGGCCTGCGCCACGGCCACCGGCGTGAAGCCGGCCAGCGTGATAGACGCGGCACTGAGAAGACGAAGCTTGAAAGACATGATGTTTGGTTCCCCTCGCTGTAGAAGACCCCATCGCCATGAAAGGCGCGGGACTGATCGCGAGGCTGTTAGGCAGTTTGCGTGACAGTCTGGAGACGGGACGATGACAGCTCTTTGATGCACCGCAGCAAGCCGGGTCTTGTTGCCGTGACAACACGTTAGCTGTCACATTTGTGTAAGGAACGACCATGAGCGACGCCGTCGAAAGTCACGAGATCATCGCCGAGGACGCCGATCAGGGCACCCGTCTTGACCGATTCCTGGCCGAACGGCTCGAAGCGCTGTCGCGCACCCGGTGCAAGGCCCTGATCGAGGACAGCCGGCTCCGGGCCGACGGCGCGGTACTGACCGACCCGTCGGCCAAGGTCCAGGCCGGCTCGACCTATGTTCTGGAGATCCCCGCGCCCGAGCAGGCCGAGCCGGTGGCCGAGGACATTCCGCTCGACATCCTGTTCGAGGACGAGCACCTGGTCATCGTCAACAAGGCGGCCGGCATGACGGTCCACCCCGCGGCCGGCAACTGGACCGGGACGCTCGTCCACGCCCTGCTCCATCATTGCCGCGGCAGCCTGTCGGGCATTGGCGGCGTGGAGCGGCCGGGCATCGTCCACCGTCTCGACAAGGACACGTCCGGTGTGATGGTCGCGGCCAAGACCGATGCGGCCCATCAGGGCCTGCAGAAGCTCTTCGCCAAACACGATATCGAGCGGGTCTATCTGGCCTTCGTGCGCGGCTCGGCCCAGCCGCGGGCCGGACGGATCGAAACCCGCCTGGTGCGCTCAAGCAGTGACCGCAAGAAATTCGCGGTCGCGCGCGACAATGACAGCGACGCGGGCAAGCACGCCATCACCAACTATGCCACGCTGAAGACGTTCGGCCAGGAGCCCAGGGCCGCGATCGGCACGCCGATGGCCAGCCTGATCGAATGCCGTCTGGAGACCGGGCGCACGCACCAGATCCGCGTCCATCTCGCCCATATCGCCTGTCCGCTCCTGGGCGATCCCCTCTATGGTCGCGGCGGGCGCAGCTCCGCCCTATCGCGCACCGATGACGACCGCCTGCTGAAGGATTTCCGGCGCCAGGCCCTGCACGCGGCGGTTCTGGGCTTCGTCCACCCGGTCACCGGCGAAGCCGTTCGCGTCGAGACTCCGCTGCCCGAGGACATGAAGAAGCTGCAGGCTTTCCTGGAGTCGCTCTAGCCGCCGCGCGCCTCGCGCATCGACTGTTCGTTGTAGAAATGGCTGATGAGATTGTAGCGTACGCCGCGTGTCGTCTCCTCGATCTCGTGCAGGAGCGAGGAGGAGAAGACCAGCGCCGTGCCCGGCGCCCCGCGATAGCCCTTCTGGGCGAACTCGCGAAAAACGAGCTCCCCGCCATCGTAATCGTCATTCAGGCTGATCGACAGGGCGAAGCGCCGGTAGGCGCTCGACGCGGCCACATTGTCGCGATGGCCGATCTCGATACCGTCGCGGCGGCCGGAGTAGCGCGCCACATGCAGGGATTCGCGCTTGGTCACGTCGAAGGCGAACGCCTTGCGGATCATCGGCAGCACACGCTGGTGCAGCTTCTGGTCGACGCGCTGCAAGATCGCCGGATCGTGGATCACATGGTCGATCCGGTCCTGGCGGTTATAGTCGCTAACCGGGATTTTCAGGCCTTGAGCGCCCGGGGCGGCGGTCTTGGCAATCGCGAACTCGCCCCCCGCCTCGCAATGCTCGATCAGGACACGGCAATCGTCCGGGTCGAGCGCATTGGGAAGGATCAGGACCGGAGCATGGCCGGGAATCCAGTCGCGCGCCGCCGCGGCCTCCTCTGCCAGCGCGCGGACCTGGGCTGCGGCAGCATCGGCGGATCCGGCATCGTCCATGATGGACCTCACTTGACGGTTAGGGGTGATGACGACGGTACGCTCGATCAGGCGCCCCGGAATATCGATGCCTTTCACCAGGCCATACTGCGCGAAGGCCGCGCCGTTCGCATCGCCGCAAACAGGTGCTGTAAGGCCGGTCTCGACGCGGAGCTGCCGCGCGCGGCGCCCGTCTGTGTCGGCGGTCACGACAATGAGTGTGGCGCCCGCCGCCGCAAGCATGCCCTGGGTGGCGGAATACCGCTCCAGCACGGCCCGGCTCGCCGGATCGTCCAGGAAGCCGCAGAACACCAGCACCAGCGGCCGGCCCGCGAACGCATCTTCGAACAAGCGCAGGCTCCGGCCGTCCTGGTCCATCAGCGTGGCGTCCGGAGCCGGATCGCCCGGCCCGATGTCCTGGACATAGGCTTTCAGGAAAGGTGCGGAGCGCTCGTGAACGGGGCGAAGATCGGGTGTCATGGCAAAACCGTAGTGCGCGGCACCGGCTTGCCATAGCTAATTCGAAATAGCGTTAGGTTATCAGAAGACTACTGACGCCATTCTGCATCACGAACGCAATCCGCCCTGCAACCCCCGGGCGAGGACCCAGTCCTCATAGACCGCCCCGCCCACATCGAAGCTGCGCTCGCCCACGGTTTCAAATCCCATCCGGGCATAGAAACCCAGCGCCTTCTCATTGCCCTTGTACACGCCAAGCAGGAGACGCGAGGCGCCCTGCGCCACGCCGAACCGGTAGGCCGCCTCGAACAGGGCCCGGCCCGCCCCGCTGCCTTGAAAGCGCGACAAGAGGTAGATGCGCTTGATCTCCAGATCGCCCGGTCCGGTTTCGACCGGCAGGTCGGGCGCGGTCAGATGCAGATAGCCGACCGGCGCCGCATTCGGTGCCGTCTCCGCAATCCACAGCGCCTGGGCCGGATCGGCCAGCGCGGCGGCATAATAGGGCGCGGTCTGGCGCTCCTCGCAATGACGGATGACGGCCTGGCCGTCAATCATGCCGGCATAGCTTTCAAGAAAGGTCGCCTTGCCCGCCAGCGCCAGCGCGGTCTCGTCCCCCGCGGCGCAACGTCTCACCTGCGGTCGCGCCCCGTCCTCGACAGACCGACCCTCCAGACTAGTCATTCCACGCTCCCCGGCGGTCATTCCTGACGAAATCGGACCGCTGTCTTTCTGAATTGTCACTTCAACGCAAGGGGAACCTGCGCCATGATTTTGCCGTTGCGATAGCATTCAATGCCATCGACAGCAGGAAATGTTCACATCGACGTGAAGACCCTCTCGCGCAAGCCGCTTTGCCTGCCTACATGGTAGCGGCGCTGCCTGGCAGCGTAAGATGCGGGAGAGGATGGATGGCACGATCGGCGCCGCCCGTCTTCTGAAGGGAGACACACATGGCCAACGCACCCACATTATCGATCAGTCCGGAAGCGGGTCTGTCCCGGTACCTGTCCGAAATCCGCAAATTTCCCATGCTGGAAAAGGATGAGGAGTTCATGCTGGCCAAGCGCTGGCAGGAGCATGAAGATTCCGAAGCCGCTCACCGCCTGGTCACATCGCACCTGCGCCTGGTGGCCAAGATCGCCATGGGCTATCGCGGCTACGGCCTTCCCGTGGCCGAAGTCATCTCCGAAGGCAATGTCGGCCTGATGCAGGCTGTCAAGAAATTCGACCCGGACAAGGGCTTCCGTCTGGCGACCTACGCCATGTGGTGGATTCGCGCCTCGATCCAGGAATACATCCTGCGCTCGTGGTCGCTGGTGAAGATGGGCACGACCGCCGCGCAGAAGAAGCTGTTCTTCAACCTGCGCCGGATGAAGAGCAAGATGCAGGCGCTCGAGGAAGGCGACCTGAAACCCCATCAGGTAGAGGAAATCGCCACCAAGCTCGGGGTGACCGAAGCCGAGGTCATGTCGATGAACGGACGCCTGTCCGGTCCTGACAGCTCGCTGAACGCGCCCCTGCGCCAGGACGGCGAAGCCGAATGGCAGGACTGGCTCACCGACAAGGACGCAGAGTCGGCCGAGGACACGCTGGTCGAGAGTGATGAATTCGACACCCGCATGACGCTTCTCCAGGAGGCCATGGGCCAGCTCAACGAGCGCGAACGCCACATCATCCAGGAACGCCGCTTGACCGAAGATCCCAAGACGCTGGAAGACCTCGCTCAGGTCTACGGGGTCAGCCGCGAACGCATCCGCCAGATCGAGGTGCGGGCCTTCGACAAGCTGCAGAAGGAAATGAAGCGCCTGGCCGTCGAACAGGAGCTGGTCGAGGCCTGATCTTGCCCTAGCCGGGTTCAGACCCTGACGCTGCGCCGGCCCGGACCTCGTCCGCGCCGGCGCTTTGCGTTTGCCGCATCTCGGCCAGCTTCGTGCTGAAACCGAGCGCCAGGCAGATCTGCGCCGCGGCATAGGTGATCCAGACTGGCTTGATCTCGGCCAGCGGGCGCACATCCTTGAACCAGCCCGCCGCCAGCAGGCTGTCGGAGATCACGAACAGGACCGCCCCGATGGCGAGCAGGCGCGGCCCCTTCACGAGGCCGGACGCCATCGCCATCACCAGGATGATCGCGTTGTAGAGCGTTGCCGCAAACGCCAGATCGCCCATGCCCGGGCGCAGCCAGGACAGCATCGCCGCCCCGTAAAGCGCCAGCGCACCCGCCAGCACGAGACCGTCCCGCCGCCAGCCCTCGCGCCGTATCATCCAGATGAACAGGCCGAGATAGACCGCATGGGCCGAGGCGAAGGCGGCAATTCCGATCTCCAGACCGCCGCGAATCTCCAGCGAATAATCGCCGATCGCCGACAGGAAGAGCGCCAGTGCCAGAACCGGAGCCCGGCGCATCAGCGCGAACAGTCCCAGCATCACGATGCCCGACGCCTTGATGATCGGCGATCCCGGCACGCCCAGCCCCGCCATGTCGATCACCCAGTAGCCGGCAAGGCAGAGCAGCGCCGTCGCCAGATAGGCAGGCGCGGCCCAGCCCGGAATGGCGCCCGCCTTCGTATCGCCCGACATTTCCATAACCTGCACTCCGGTCTTTAAATGCGCTCCGGGCGGCCTAGAACCTGCCCCCGGTGTTCGACATGTCCGACATGTACGACAGGCGGGAGCAAGGAAGGAAGAGGCATGCGCAAGACGGCAGTGACGGCAATTTCAGGTCTGGTGCTCGCGACAGGCCCGGTCCTGGCCCAGGAGGCGCCGGTTCTGGAGCCCGCGCTCCAGCGCCTGCTCGATGCGGCAGCCCGGAGCGGCAACGCCGACGACCTGGCCGATGCGCTGCGCCTGATCGCGCTGAGCGAAGGGCGCGACGTTGCCTTTGATGCGGCCGCCCGCATGGGACGCCTCGACGCGGCGCAGGGCGTGCTCGGCCCCGTGATCGCCGAGGCTGCCGCCGACCAGCCGGTCGAGCCGGCCCCGGCCGATGACACGCCTCAGGCCGCTCCAGCCGAGTCCGGCACACCCGCCCCGCCCGTCTGGCGCCGTGCCCCGGCCCAGGTCGCGTCGGCCTTCTACGGCGCCCAGTCCGACCTCTGGGATGGCCGCGTCCGGCTCGGGGCCCGCTTCGACAGCGGCAACTCGGACCGTCAGGACTATCTGGCCGGACTGGAGATCAAGCGCGCCCTGGCCGGCTGGGGCTTTGAGGGCGCGATCGAGTACGCCTATTCCGAGGTCAATTCTTCGGTCGGGCGCGACGAACTCATCGCCAATGCGCGCGGCGAACGCGAGGCCGGGGAACGCTTCACCTATTACGCGTCCGGCGAGTACGAACAGGACGCCCTGTCCGGCTATGACTGGACGACCTTCCTGGGCGCGGGCGTGGGCTACCGGCTCATCGAGAACGACACGACGAATTTTGTCCTGCGCGCCGGTCCCGGCATCCGCGTCCTGTCCGAACCCGATCGGCCCAACCAGGCTCGCGGCGCGCTCGATCTCGGCGCCGACTATTCCACCGCCTGGACGGATGCGGTCAGCTTCTCCTCGGAATCCTCGCTTCTGGTGTCGGACAAGTCGCGGGCCGACCAGCGCTTCGTGGTCTCCACGGCGCTGGGCGAGGTCTGGGCGCTCGAACTGAAACTGCGTTACCGCCACGAGTTCGAGCCCGAACCCGGCTTCGAGGAAAGCGACACCCGCACCGACATCTCCATCGTGCGCGAGTTCTAAGCAGAGCAGCGCCTGGCAGCTGCTCTCCGATGCCCCGGATCGCCTGCGGCGTCCGGGGTTTCAGAACCAAGCGCTGTCATCCCGGGCGGAGCGCGCAGCCCCGGGACCGGTGAGGACGAAAGCGCCTACCCGCCCGGCTTTCTGGCCCCGGTCACGCCCGGCTTGCCACCGCCCATGGGGCGGGTGGCGTTCGCCCCGGCTTCGCCCGAGGCGAACGCCTCGAGCCGGTCGACCCAGGCTTCCGCGCCCACCGCGATATTGATGACCGGGCCGGTCTCAACCCGGCGATAGGTGGAATCGCTGCCGATCACGAACCAGTCGCCCTCATCCTCGATCAGGAAGGGCGAGCCGGAATCGCCCTGCGTGGTGTCGCATTCATGCGCGAACGTGGTGTCGGCATAGATCTCGACCACGCGGCAATCGGTATTACCCGACAGATTCTCGCCCGTGTCCCAGGAGTATCCGGCCTGATAGATGCGCTCCTCGAGTCCGGCGCGGCGGCCAAGATCGCGCGTCAGCGCGCGCACGCCCAGCCAGCCGACCGTGTCGCCCAGCCGCCGGTCGAGGCGCAGCAAGGCCCAGTCGAGCGGGTCGTCCTGCTCCGTGCCCACGGCCGCGGCGCGACCGGGGTCGGTGAGATAGTCGATGACGCGGGCGCGCACCGGGCCCTCTTGACGGTCAAAACCGGTTTCGAATGTCCCGCGCGCATTCACGCGGCCCTGCTCGCCCTCGATGCAATGGGCCGCCGTCAGGAGGATGTCCGGTCCGATCAGCGTGGCGGTGCACGTGCCGCCCGCGTCCATCGACACCGTGCCGATGCGGCTCCAGGGCGCCTCGCCGGTATCGAGCAGGACCCGGTCGTCGCGGCCGAAGAAATGATCGTCGAAACTCATCGGCCGCTCGCGGCCGGCGCAATCGCTGCGATCGGTCCGCGCCTCGCAGCGCCCCGTGCCTTCGCCCGGCTCGTCGCAGACCCCGTTGAAGGCCAGATCGCAGGCATCGGTGCGAAAGCGCAGCCCGCTCAGATCCCCGCAATCGGCGAGGTCTGTGCCTTGCGTGCACACGCCCGTGCCCAGGCGCGGCTCGTCGCATTCGCCGTCATGGGCCCACTGGCAGGAATTGTCCTCCTCGCCGCTCATGATGCGCCAGCAATCGGACCGGTCCGTCCCGGCCGGGCAGGCGCCGGTACCCACGCCCGGTTCGTCGCATTCCAGGTCGTTGGCGTGCCGGCAGCTATCATTGCCGCCGATGGCGCTGACACCGGCGCCCGGTTTGCCGGGCTTCTGAACGCTGGTCAGCCAGTGCTGCAGGTCGCGCGCGCTCAGCCGCTCTGGTGCCGCCGCCTGGCTCCACGCCGGCGCCGCAATCGAAATCAGCGCGAGGACCGCGCACACAGTGTGAAGAATACGCACAAACCGCCCCTGTTTTCCTGTCCGGCCCGTCTGTCCCCCAGCCGGCCTGCCAATCCCGCAATTTCGTTCACAAGCATGAACCAGGGATGAAGGATACACCCACGCCGGGTTCAGCTACGGCGCGGCAGAATGGCTCCATCGTGACGCGAAAACCGTCAACTGAATCTGGAGGCCACTATGACCCGCCTGTCGAAACTTCTCGCGACCACCTTGCTGGCTGCCACCGGTGCGGTGGCCCTGTCTGCCGCCTCGCATGCCAATGATCGTGGCGCGCGCTGGCAGGCGCCGCAAGGCCACTTCGTCGTCAGCGCCGCCGCCTGCCCGGACCTGCGCGAAGATCTGCGCGACCGGCGCCATGATCGCTACGACCGCTATGATCGCCACAACCGCTATGACCGGCGCACCGACCGTCGCGACCGCCGGGTGCTGAGCTGCCCCCCGCGCGCCTGGGTCTACGTCCCAAGCCGGTATGAGCGCGCCCGCTACGACCATCGCATGCGCCCGACGCATGCGGTCTACAGCCCGCGCCTGAACTCCTATGTCGTCCAGACCCGTTACGGCCATGTGCCGGTCCATATCGACTGGCGCGGTGCCGGGCGTGGCTATCAGCGGGGCCACGGCGTGGGCACCGGGCTGAGCTTCGAGTTCCGGTTCTAGGCCCCTGCTTGCGGGCTAGAGGGTGATCTCGCCTGAAAGATAATCGCGTGCCGTCCCGATCAGGCGCACGCGGCCATCGTCCCCGGTGCGCACACTCAGCGCGCCGGGGCGCGGGCCGATCTGGCGCGCATTCATCTCGCTCCGGCCCAGCCGCTCCGCCCAGTAGGGCGCCAGCGTGCAATGAGCCGAACCGGTGACAGGATCCTCGGCATCCAGTCCCAGCGCCGGACAGAAGAAGCGCGACACGAAGTGCGCGCTCTTGCCCTCCGCGGTCGCCAGGACATTGACCCCCGTCGCCGCCAGCGCGCCGGTATCGGGGCGCAGGCGCGCGACATCGGCCTCATTGGCATAGACGAGCATCTGGTAGCGCGCGCCATGGATGCGCGCGACTTCGTACACCGCCGACGGCTCGATCCCGCCCATCGCGGCAACCACCGCATCCAGACGCTCGCCGGGCTTGTAGCCCACTTCAGGGAAGTTCATCTCGAACAGATCGCCCGCCCGGCGCACCGTCAGCCTGCCGGAGGCCGTCTCGAAGCGCGCCTCCTCGCCGGCCACGTGATCGTTGCGGAACAGCCAGACGGCGGACGCCAGCGTCGCATGGCCGCACAGATCGACCTCCTGGCCCGGCGTGAACCAGCGCAAGCGCCACAAATCTTCGTCCTGCTTCAGCAGATACGCCGTTTCCGACAGATTGTTCGACTTGGCGATGCCCTGCAGATCGGCGTCGGGCAGCGCCTTCTCAAGCAGCATCACGCCGGCCGGGTTGCCGGTATGCGGCGCATCGCCGTCGGGAAAGGCATGCAGCTCGGCATAGGGGAAGGTGCGCGTCATGATGCGTCTCCGGACGTGGGGGGCAGAATTGTCTCGAGCCAGGCCGCGACCGCGCCCGGATCGGCCGACCGGGCCGTGCGCCAGCGATAGAGATTGTCAGCATCGAGCGGACGGCCGCCGGCGTCGAGCACCAGCACGGCCGGCACGCCCTCCAGCGGAACGTCGAGGCCGAAAGCGGCGACCAGCTGCTGGTGCCTGTCGTGCCGTCCCACATCGACGAGCACTATTTCCAGCCGCCTGCCCGGTCCTTCGGTGATGGCCGGTTCCTCGAGAAAGCCGGCAAAAGCGCGCGCATCCGGGCACCAGTTGGCCCCGAAGACCAGCATCAGCGCGCGGCCGGAGTCCTGCGCGCGCTCGCGCGCTGCAGCCACGCAGGGGCTGGCATCTTCGGCTTCGTCAAACGGGCGGGCCTCGCTCATTGCCGGGCTCCAGGCTGCGGAAAGGAGCTTTTCACCTAGACGCGCGCGCCTGTGCCGGCAAGAGGGCGAGACTTGCTCGCCCATGCCGCTCTCGGCTACCAACCGGGCCATGACACGTTTTGCGCTGGCCGCGAGCCGGCGTCCGGCTAGATGACGGACTGTCGACGTCATCGAGCCGGCGGAAAAAGGACAAGAGCCATGGCTGCCCTGGATGCTGCGAACGAAACGCGCGTGACCTTCTCCTGGGAGGATCCGCTCCACCTCGACCGGGAGCTCTCCGAAGAGGAACGCATGGTGGCGCGCACCGCGCGCGAGTATTGCCGGACCAAACTCCTGCCGCGCGTCCTGTCGGCCTATCGCGAGGAACGCTTCGACCGCGAGATCATGACCGAGATGGGCGAGCTGGGCCTGCTCGGCGCCACCGTCGCGGAAGAATATGGCGGCGCGGGCCTGTCCCACGTCGCCTACGGTCTGATCGCGCGCGAGGTCGAGGCGGTCGATTCCGGCTACCGCTCGGCGATGAGCGTGCAGTCCTCCCTGGTCATGTACCCGATCGAGGCCTTCGGCACCGAGGAGCAGAAGCAGAAATACCTGCCCAAGCTGGCCACCGGCGAATGGGTCGGCTGCTTTGGACTGACCGAACCCGATGGCGGCTCCGATCCGGGCGCCATGCGCACCACCGCCAAGAAGGTCGAGGGCGGCTATCTGCTCAACGGCTCGAAAATGTGGATCACCAACTCGCCCATCGCCGACCTCGCCGTGGTCTGGGCGAAGCTCGACGGCGAGATTCGCGGCTTTGTGGTGGAAAAGGGCACCGACGGCTTCGACTGCCCGAAGATCGAGGGCAAGATGAGCCTGCGCGCCTCGGTGACCGGCTCCATCTCGCTCAACGACGCGCTCGTGCCCGAAGACGCGCTCCTGCCCAACGTGAAAGGACTGCGCGGCCCCTTCTCCTGCCTGAACAAGGCGCGCTACGGGATCAGCTGGGGCGCCATGGGAGCGGCCGAGTTCTGCTGGCTGGCCGCACGCGAATACGCCATGGAACGCATCGTCTTCGGCAAGCCGATCGCGGCCACGCAGCTGGTGCAGAAGAAGCTCGCCGACATGCAGACCGAGATCGCGCTCGGCTTCCAGGGCGCGCTGCGCCTGGGACGCCTGCTCGACGAGGGCGCCTACGTGCCCGAGGCCATCTCGCTGATGAAGCGCAATAATTGCGGCAAGGCGCTCGATATTGCCCGCCAGGCCCGCGACATTCACGGCGGCAACGGGATTGCCGAGGAATATCATATCCTTCGCCACGCGGTGAATCTGGAAACGGTCAACACCTATGAGGGCACGCACGACGTGCACGCCCTCATTCTCGGCCGCGCCCAGACCGGGCTGCAGGCCTTCTACTAGGCGCCGGCGTGACAGAGGCGATCACGCTCGAGACCGACGGACGCGTCGCGCGCCTGGTTCTCGACCGCCCCGACAAGCGCAATGCGCTGAACGAGGCGATGTGGCAGGCCATTCCCGGGCTGCTGGAGCAGGTCGAGGCCGACGACCGGGTGCGCGTGCTCATCGTCACCGGGCGCGGCGGCAGCTTTGCCGCCGGCGCGGACATTTCCGAGTTCGAGGATGTCTACGCCACCCCCGACCGGGCTGCGGCCTATTCGCGGACCATTGCCCGCGCGCTCGACGCCCTGGCCGCCGTGTCCAAGCCGGTGCTGGCGCGGATCGAGGGCGCATGTGTGGGCGGCGGCTACGCGCTGGCCCTCGCCTGCGATCTGCGCTTTGCCGCGCTCGGGTCCCGTTTCGCCATAACGCCCGGCAAGCTGGGCCTGCTCTACCCGTTCAACGATCTCAAACGCCTTGTCGACCTGGCCGGCGTCTCGACGGCGAAGGACCTGCTCTTCACTGCGCGCATGGTCGGCGACAAGGAAGCGCTCGCGCTCGGGCTGATCGACCGTCTGGAAGGCCCGGAAGCGCTCGACGAGGCGCTCGCCGCCTATATCGATCTCATCTGTGCGGGATCGGCCCGCTCGGCCCGGATGACCAAGGCCATGCTCGCGCGCATCGCGGCGGGCCAGGCCGAGGACGACGCAGAGACCGAAGCCATGTTCCTGGACGCCTTCTCCAGCGCCGATTTCGACGAGGGCTATCGCGCCTTCCTGGAAAAGCGCAAACCGCGCTTCTAGGGGCGGACCAGACGCCGGCTCACCTGCTGCTTGCTTAAACCTCTCAGCCATCGGAGGCTCGGGTTTGCAGCTTCAAGGCAGGAAACGGGCGACGCATGGAGTTCTTCGAGATGATGGAGCGGCTCGCCGCGGCCCTGGCGATCGGCTTCCTTGTTGGCGTCGAGCGCGGCTGGAAGCAGCGCGAGGACGTGGAAGGCACGCGCGTCGCCGGACTGCGGACCTTCACGCTGATCGGGCTGCTCGGGGGTCTGTCCGGTATTCTGGGCCTCCTGCTCGGACCGGCGGCGTTTCTTGCCCTGGTCTTTGCCTTCGCGCTGCCCTGGACCCTCTACAAGGCGAGCGAGATCTGGCGCGAGGACGATGTCTCCATCACCGGCCTCATCGCCGGCATTGCGGTCTTCGCACTCGGTGCGCTGGCGAGCCTCGGACACATCCAGGAAGCGGCGGCGGCCGGGATTGCGCTCACAGCGATTCTGGCCGGCAAGGGCCTGTCGCACGGCTGGCTGCGTCAGCTGACCTGGCCGGAGCTGCGCTCGGCCCTGCTCCTGCTTGCCGCCACGCTGCTCGCCCTGCCGCTACTGCCCGACCGGGCTCTCGACCCCTGGGGCGCCTTCAATCCGCACGAGCTCTGGCTCCTCACACTCCTGCTGGCCGCCGCCTCCTTTGCCGGCTATGCCGGCCTTCGCATTTTCGGTCCGCGCCACGGGCTCTTTGTCGCGGGTGTGGCTGGCGCGCTGGTCTCGTCCACGGCGATGACGATCGACATGGCCAGGCGCGCGGCAAAGGGCGAGGCGGCGCCCCGTCTTGCCGCCTCGGTCGCCACACTCGGCAACGGTGTGATGATGGCCCGCGTCCTCGTGCTGCTGGCCATTGTCGCCCCGGCCTTGCTGACGACCGCAGGCCCGCCCCTGGCCGTCGCCAGCCTGACCTCCGTCCTCGTCGCCTTCGGCCTCGGACGCCGCGCGCTCAGGCATGCCGATTCGGAAATGCCCGCCACGCCGGGCAACCCGCTCGACCTGCGATTCATCGCGCAGATCGCGCTGCTTCTTGTGACCGTTGTCGTCCTGGCCCGCCTGGCCTCCCATGTCTGGGGCGAGCAGGGTCTGGTGGGCTTCGCCGCGATTGCCGGGCTGGTCGATGTCGACGCCATTACGCTTGCCGCCGGACGGATGGTCACCAACGATACGGTCCCGCACGCCACGGGCGTGGTGGCGGTACTGGTCGCGGTAGGGGCCGACACCGTCTCGAAAGGCGTGCTGGGCGGGGTCATCGGACGCCAGGGATTTGCCTGGCCCTACGGCCTCGCCTCGCTCGCGGGGCTGGCAGCCGGGACCGGCACCTACGCGGCGATGCTCTGGCTCTAGCACCCATCCACGCGAAAACGCCGCCCCGGCAGCCGGGACGGCGTTTTCTTTAGCTAGCGAGCGACCCTTTAAAAGGTGCGCGGACGCCTAGCGGCGTGCGGTGCCGCTCTTGCTCGGCAGCAGACCTTCGCGCTGGGCGCGCTTGCGGGCCAGCTTGCGGGCCCGGCGGATCGCCTCGGCCTTCTGGCGCGCGCGCTTCTCGGACGGCTTCTCGTAATGGTTGCGGCGCTTCATCTCGCGGAAGGTACCCTCCCGCTGCATCTTCTTTTTCAACGCCTTGAGCGCTTGCTCAACGTTGTTATCGCGCACGACGATCTGAACGATGGTACTCTCTCCCTGGACTTCGCAACGGGCCTTGGGCCGCAGACTTGAGTTAAACACGGAACGGGCGCGAGACGTATCCGTTCCCTCGCATCCGCGCATGATCGCTACTAAAGAGGCGCGGGCTTTAGCAGAGGCCGAAGCCGGTGTCCATACAGGCGATGGAGTCGCACGCGCCTTGCTGCTGCGCCAGGACGCACCCGATCGGCCGGGCGGCCGCGCACACAGGCTGCGTCAGGGCGTCCGCGTGACGCGCGCCCCGACAACCATTATGTAGGAGCTCATGACCCAGACTCAAGACATGCCGCCGCCCGCCGAAGACAGAAGCGAAGACAGCTCCGGCGCCCAGGAGGAGCGTTTCCCGCGCGCCGCTGCGGCGCGGCGCGCTCTGCTGGAGGCGGCCATCCCGGAGGCCGCCTTCGAAGGCTGGAACGAGGCGACGCTGGCGCGCGCGGGAGACATCGCCGGCCTCTCGCCGGGCGAGATCGAGCTGTACTGCCCGGGCGGGGTGCTGGACCTGCTCGAGACCTGGTCGCGCCAGGGCGATGCCGCCGCGCGCGCCCGGATCGAGGCCGAGGGTCCGCCCAACCGGATTCGCGACAAGGTCAGCCGCGCGGTGATGATCCGCCTGGAACAATATGAGGGTGAGGAGGACGCCGCCGTGCGCGCCCGCGCCCGCCTGCTCCTGCCCGACGCGCTCGACCGTGGCGCGCGGCTCCTCTGGGCCACATCCGACACACTCTGGCGCGCCATCGGGGACACGTCCACGGACGGTAATTTCTACTCCAAGCGCGCAATTCTCTCGGGCGTCTACGCCTCGACCCTGGCCATCTGGCTGGACGAGCACGATCCGGAAAAGCCGAAAACCCGCGCCTTTCTCGACCGCCGCATCTCCAACGTCATGCAGATCGAGAAGGCCAAGGCGCAATGGCGCAAGACAACGTCCGGCCTGCCCGACCTGACCGCCCTCGCCGCCCGTCTGCGCTACGGCCCGGGCCGGCGGAGCTGATATCCTGCAGCATTTTCAGCAAAAGTGGGCACCGGTTTTGCGGTTCGAAAATGCGAGGACTCAGAACCGGGCATTTTCAGCAAAAGTGGGCACCGGTTTTGCGGTTCGAAAAGGCTCTGAACCCGTAAATTGCCTTACCCGCGCTCCACGATGTTCACATGGCCCATCTTGCGGCCCTCACGCACCTCGCGCTTGCCATAGAGGTGCAGCACCGCGCCCGGCTCCGACAGCCAGCGCTGCCAGTCATTGGCGTCCTCGCCGATCAGGTTGATCATGCGCGCCGGCGCGAAGGGTTCCGGATCGCCCAGCGGCCAGCCCGCCACCGCGCGGATATGCTGCTCGAACTGGTCGCAGAGGCAGGCATCCATCGTCCAGTGACCGGTATTGTGCACGCGCGGCGCGATCTCGTTGACCAGTAGCTGCCCGTCGCCGAGATCGAACAGCTCCACGCCGATCACCCCGACATAATCGAGCGCTTCGAGAATCTCCGTCGCGATGGCAAAGGCCGCCTCGCGCGTGCGGTCGTCGGCCTCAGCCGGCGCCGCGCTCTCGCGCAGGATGCCGTCCGTGTGCGTGTTCAGCGCCAGCGGATAGGCGCGCACCTCGCCCGACAGGGATCGGGCGGCAATGATCGACACCTCGCGCTCGAACCGGGCAAAGCCCTCCAGGATGGAGGGCGCACCGCCCACCGCCTCGAAGGCAGCCTCCGCGTCGTCCGGCGAGTTCAGCACCGCCTGGCCCTTGCCGTCATAGCCAAAGCGGCGCGTCTTCAGGATGGAGGGCGTGCCGATGGTCTCAATCGCCGCGCGCAGCTCGTCCAGCGTCGCCGTGGCCCTGAACGGCACGGTTGTGCCGCCATGGGCGTTCAGGAAGCTCTTCTCCACATCGCGGTCTTGGGCGACTTCCAGCGCCTTCGGATCCGGGTGCACCGGCGCGTGCTCGGCGGCGGCGCGCGCGGTATCGACCGGCACGTTCTCGAATTCATAGGTGACGACATCCACGCTCCGGGCAAAGCGGCGCACCGCATCGAGATCGGCATAGGCCGCGCGCACCGTCTCGCAGGCGACGCGCCCGGCCGGGCTGTCCTCTTCGGGAGCGTAGATCACCGCATCGAAGCCCAGGCGCGCGGCGGCCAGCGCCAGCATGCGTCCGAGCTGCCCCCCGCCGAGAATGCCGATCCGGGCTCCAGGCTTCAGCGGCGCAGTCATCGTCTAGTCCTCGACGGTTTCAGGTACCGACGCGGTCTGCTCGGCGCGCCAGTTGTCCAGGCGCGCGGCCAGCTCCGGGTCGCTCAGCCCCAGGATCGACACGGCCATCAGCGCAGCATTCTTCGCCCCGGCCTTGCCGATGGCGAGCGTGCCCACCGGCACGCCGGCCGGCATCTGGACGATGGACAGAAGGCTGTCCAGCCCGCTCAGCGCTTTCGACTGGACCGGCACGCCCAGCACCGGGAGGCTGGTATGGGCCGCGATCATGCCCGGCAGGTGGGCCGCGCCGCCGGCCCCGGCGATGATGACCTTCACCCCGCGCGCCCGGGCCGTCCTGGCAAACTCGCTCAGCCGGTCCGGCGTGCGGTGCGCGGACACCACCTTAGCCTCATAGGCCGCGCCCAGCGCATCCAGCAGCGCGGTGCCCTCGCTCATGGTCGGCCAGTCCGAGCGCGAGCCCATGACAACGGCAATGGGGGCAGCACTGGCGGCGGTCGCGTCGCTCATAATCTCTATCCTGGACGGCGGGAAAGCGCGGCAGATTAATTGTGCGCCGCCGCGCGTCAAGCAGCAGCGCTTGCACCGCGCTTAACCTTGACCTTTTCTTAACTGGCCGGGGGCCATGTTTTGGGCAGACGACGGACTTCCTGGAAAGGCCCGCCATGCGCATCCGCTCTGGCCAGTCGGTGACCGGCGCCGTATCTGCCCCGGCATCGCGGACCGAACGCGAAAAGACCTCAGGCGCACGCTCCTCGCGCGCGGGCGCGAGCGTGTCCGATACAGCCTCCATCATGGGTGTGCCCCAGAACGAGCTGACGCCGAACGTGCAGCGCGCCCTGCTGTCGCTGATGGGCGAGGTCGATCAGCTGCGCAAGGACACCGATGCGCTGCGCTCCAAGGTGCGCGAGCTTGAAACCCTGGCCGACCGCGACGTCTTCCTGCCCGTGCTCAACCGCCGCGCCTTCCTGCGCGAGGTCTCGCGCGCGCTCGCCTTGGCCGAGCGCCACGATGCGCCTTCTGCCCTCGTCTACATGGATCTCAACGGCTTCAAGCAGATCAACGATACCCACGGCCATGCCGCCGGCGATGCGGCCCTGCGCGCCGTGGCCGACATCCTGGTCGCTCATGTGCGCGAAACCGATGCGGTGGGCCGGCTGGGCGGGGATGAATTCGGTCTGGTCCTGACGCTGACACCGGCCGGCCAGGCCGAGCACAAGGCTGGCGAGCTGGCCGAGACCATCGCCAACACCCCGATCCTGTATGAGGGAAGCGAGCTGCGCGTGGGCGCGGCCTGGGGCGTCCATCCGATCGAACGCGGCGTGAGCGTCGAAACCGCCATGAACCAGGCGGACGCGGCCATGTATGCGCGCAAGGCGGCGTCGGCGCGCGCCTGATCAGGCGATAATGTCGGGGTTCAGCTGGTCCTCGATGAAGGTGATCTCGTCCTTCAATTGCAGCTTCTGGCGTTTCAGCCGGACCAGCTTGAGCTGGTCGATCAGCCCGTTCTCCTGCGCCGCGCGCACCTGACCGTCGAGATCGCGGTGCTGCCCGCGCAGCGCGGCCAGGCGTTCGCGCAGGCCGGTATAATCGATTTCTCCGTCCATCAGGCCGTCAAATCCCTCTTGCGGCGCCGCGGCAGGCCGCCGCGCATGAAGCCATCATATCCGGTAGGGGGCCGAGGCCCGACATACGGGTCGTTCGCACTCGGCCGGATCGCGCCATACTACATTTTTTCGAGCGCGGAGAAAATCCTTTCCGCGAATGCTGCTATGCGTACACGATCGACCTGCGTCCCGGCATAGCGTCTCAGTCCGGCCTCGGCGCGCGCCCTCGCGCCGCCCTCTTCCTCGGTGTCGCCGGGCCGGCACGCCAGCCCCAGCGGCTCCAGACGCGCCTGCTGCAGGCGTTCGGCCTCCAGCTCGGCCTTCAGGATGGCCCGGCGCAGCGCCTGCGCCTCCTCGCCCTCAAACCCGTCCGGCGCCGGCTTCAGACCGTTGCGCGCGGCCCGCAGCGGCTCGACCACCTGCTGCTTCCACGGCGCGCTCAGGGCCATCGCGGCGTCGAGCCGGTCCAGCGGCTCGCCGCCGCGCGCCGCGACCCAGCAGATCCACAGGCCCAGATTGACGTCCAGCCCCTCGCTCTGAAAGGCCAGGCACGCCGCCGGCACGCCCTCGCCGGCATAGACGCCGGTGGAAAAGCTCCAGAATCCGTCCGGCGCGTTCACGGTGCCCCGTCGCCCCGGCCGCCATCGCCCGGTCCGGACGATCGGGCCGCAGCCGGACGTCGACCCTGCTCCAAATCCTCGCCCCAGCGCCGCGTCGGCGTCCAGTCCAGCCCGAACAGGTCGAGCGCCCGGCCCACCGACTGGTTGATCATGTCGTCCAGCGTCTCGGGATGGGCGTAGAAGGCGGGCAGAGGCGGCATGATGATCCCGCCCATCTCGGTCAGCGCCGTCATCGTGCGCAGATGGCCGAGATGGAACGGCGTCTCGCGCACCATCGCCACCAGCCGGCGGCGCTCCTTGAGCACCACGTCGGCGGATCGGGTCAGCAGGTTGGAGGTCACCCCGGTGGCGATCTCGCTCATCGTGCGCACCGAGCAGGGCGCGATCAGCATGCCCAGCGTCTTGAAACTGCCCGAGGAGATCGGTGCGCCGACATCGGGCAGCTTGTAGGAATAATCGGCCAGCTCATGCAGCGCGCTCGGCTTCATCCCCGTCTCGTAGGACAGGGTCATCTCGGCGGCCTTGGTCACCACCAGATGGCTTTCTACCCCCAGCTCGCGGCAGGCCATGAGCGCGCGCACGCCGTAAATCACGCCCGACGCCCCGGACACCCCGATAATCAATCGATTTTTCACGCTCATGTCATTCATCCGTGCGCCGGAGCGGTTTTACCCTTTTCAGGGAGGGGGGTCTGGTGTTTCAATACACGTCTCTACATAGCGAAGGAGGCTCATATGCCAACTGCATCGCGTATCCGTGAACTCAATGCCCGGCACAGCAAGCTGGAGACCCGCATTGAAGAGGAACTCAAGCATCCCTCCGCCGATACCCTCCTTCTTGCCAAACTCAAACGGGAAAAACTTCGATTGAAGGAAGAGATTGCCGCCCTCGAACAGGATGAGCCGCTGGCCTCCTGACAGGTAGACCGGAAGGCCGGGAGCACCGCTCCCGGCCTTTTTTGTCACACCGTGGCGATTGTCTGCAGACCCGCTCTTTGCGGCGGCGCGGCAAATGGGCAGAGTGGCCCCTTCGAAACGGAGGATGGCCATCGTGAAAGTCCTGCCTGCCTTGACCGCACTGGGCGCCGCGTTCGCACTGACCAGCGCGCCCGCGTGCAGTCAGAGCGCCAGCGAGCGCGCCGAGATCTGCCCTGACGGCTATGACGCCCTGTCGGAAAACGACGCCGGACGGGCCGTGGAGGCCTTCGAGGCCTGCCTGAATGCCCGCCAGTATGACTGGCCGGTCGAGGCGGAGCTGCGGCTTCGCCTGGGCAGTGCCCATCTCGGGCTGGAGCAGGGCCGCGAGGCGCTCATCGCCTTCAACCGGATTTTCGCGCTGATCGAGGATCAGGGCGGCAATGCGGACAACCCGCTCCTGCGCCGCAACCGGGCCGTGGCCTATCTCCAGCTCGAGCGTCCGGCCGACGCGATCGAGGATCTGGAAATCGCCGCCGCCGGCGTGCCCGACGACGCCTTCACCCATGTCCTGCTGGGCTCGGCCCATATGGATCTCGAACAACATGCCGAGGCGGTCGAGACCTTCGACCGCGCGGTGCGTGCCGAGCCCGGCTTCCTGTCCGGCTGGGTCGGGCGCTCGGCCGCCTTTATCGAGCTCGGTATGTATGAGCGTGCCGTCCAGGACGCGCGCGAGGCCGTCGCCATCGAGCCGGAAAGCCCGGACGCGCTGAACGCGCTGTGCTGGGCGCTGGTCAATGACGGGCGCGCCGCCCAGGGCCTGTCCCTGTGCGAGCAGGCGGTCGAGGCCGATCCCGACAGCGGCGCCATTGTCCACTCGCTTGCTTCCGCGCTCGAACAGGTCGGACGCGAACGCGAGGCGCGCCGCCTGTTTGCCCGCGCCTACGAGCTCGATCCGGACAGCGACACCATCGCGGAAGACTACGAACGGACCCATTAGGCCGCCGGACCGGTTTACATCCGGTCCCGTCCGCGCGATATGGCGCGCCGGCTTGTTTGACCCGGAGTAAGAGAGCATGGCTCAGTCAGATCGCGTGGCGATCATCACCGGCGGCGCGCGCGGGATCGGCGCAGCGTGCGCGCGGCGTTTCGTCGAGGAGGGCGTCAGGGTCGTCATCGCCGATGTCGAGGAAGACGCCGGCGAGGCGCTCGCCAAGGATCTCGACGCGGGCAAGGGCCGGGCCCTGTTCGTCGATTGCGATGTCTCCGACAAGCTGGCCGTGGCCAATCTGATGGCCGAGACCCGCTCGGCCTTCGACCGGGTCGATGTCCTCATCAACAACGCCGCCATCGTCGCGGACGGCGATATTCTCGATCTCGAAGTGGCCGATTTCGACCGCGTCATGGGCGTCAATCTGCGCGGCGCCTTTCTGGTCGCGCGCGCCGTCGCGCGCCAGATCGTCGGCCAGATCGAGGACGAGAGCATGCGCAGCGACGAATGCCGCAAGCGCTATGCCATCGTGAACATGAGTTCGATCAACGCGCAGGTCTCCATCCCCAACCAGCTCGCCTACTCGATGTCGAAGGGCGCGCTCAACCAGATGACCAAGTCGATGGCCCTGGCCCTCGCCTCCCAGGGCGTCCGGGTCAACGCCATCGGGCCAGGCTCGATCAATACCGATCTGCTGAAAGCCGTCTCCGACGACAAGGTCGCGCTCGAACGCATTATGAGCCGGACCCCGCTCGGACGCCTCGGCGACCCGGACGAAATCGCCTCCATCGCCTGGTTCCTGGCCTCGAAAGACGCCAGCTACATCACCGGGGAATGCATCTACGCCGATGGCGGCCGCCTTGCCCTGAACTACACGATGAGCAAGCGGGACGACTGAGTTCACGCCATAATAAAAAAAGCCCCCGGCGCGTTACCGGGGGCTTTTTCTTCAAAGGCGCTATAAGGCCGCCCTAGTCTTTCGGCTTGCCGAACAGCTCGTCCAGCGTGGTCGGTGCGCCGGCGCCCTCTTCGGCCTCTTCAGCCGGGGTCAGCGTATCCTGCGCGGATTCCACCTGGCCTTCGTCTTCCATCTTCTGACGGCGCGCGGAGGCTTTCTTGACCTGCTCGTCGAGCTCGATCTGGCTGCACAGCCCCAGCGAGACCGGGTCGGTCGGCTTGATATTGCTCGAATTCCAGTGCGTGCGCTCGCGCACCGCCTCGATTGTCGTCTTGGTCGTGCCGACCAGCTTGGAAATCTGCCCGTCGGTCAGCTCGGGGTGGTTGCGCACCAGCCAGGCGATCGCGTCGGGACGGTTCTGGCGGCGCGACAGCGGCGTGTAGCGCGGGCCGCGGCGTTTTTGCGGGGCGTGAAGCTCGGCATATTTGGGCGGCAGCGGCGTCAGGCGGTAGGTGGAATCCTTCTCCGCCTTCTCGATTTCCTCGCGCGAGAGCTGGCCGCCCGCAACCGGGTCGGCGCCGCGCACGCCGGCGGCGACATCGCCATCGGCAATGCCCTTCACCTCGAGGCGGTGCAGATTACACAGATCGGCGATTTGCTCGAAGGACAAGGCGGTATTGTCCACGAGCCAGACCGCAGTCGCTTTCGGCATCAAAATGTCGGCCATCAGTCCTGAAATCCTTTTGGTTAGACGCCATGGTCGCAACACGCAAAAACCCGGCGCCGGGCGCCGGGTTTTCCGTCGTTCCGGCCTCTTTCAAACGAAACGCAGGTCTCAGATGGAAGAGGATTTAACCGCAATATAGCCGCTCGGGGCCGGGTTGAAAACCACACCCGTAATCAGGGACGCAGCAGGATCTTGCCCGCATGCTCGCCTGAGTCCATGCGCGCATGCGCCTCGCGCACCTCGTCGAGCGGGAAGAGGGTGTCGATGTGCGGGTCGACCTTGCCCGCCTCGATCCACGGCCAGACCGTGGCGTGAACCGCGCGGGCGATCGCGCCTTTCTCCTCCACCGGACGCGCGCGCAGCGTCGAGCCGGTGATCGTCTGGCGCTTCAGCATCAGGCCCATCAGGTCGACCTCGACGCGCGATCCCTGCAGGAAGGCGATCATGACCAGCCGGCCGTCGCGGTTCAAGCAGGACAGATTCTTCTGCACGTAATCGCCGCCGACCATGTCCAGGATCACATCCGCGCCGCCGCCTTCCTTCACCCCGGCCGCCCAGTCCTCGCTCTTGTAATTGAAGACGGTATCGGCCCCGAGCCGGCGGCAGAGATCGCACTTGGCCGCGTCTCCGGCGGTCGCGAACACGCGCGCGCCATGCGCCTTGGCCATCTGGATGGCGGTCGTGCCGATCCCGCTCGCCCCGCCATGGACCAGCAAGGCCTCGCCGGGTTTCAGGCCCGCCCGGTCGAACACGTTCGACCAGACGGTGAACACGGTCTCGGGCAGGCCGGCGGCATGCTCGATATTCAACCCGGCCGGGGCCGGCAGCACGCAGGGCGCCGGCGCGCGGGCAATGTCGCCATAGCCGCCCCCGGCGACCAGCGCGACGACCGCATCGCCTTCGGCCAGGCCTTCAACGCCTGCGCCCGCCTCGATCACATGGCCGGAGACTTCCAGGCCGAGACCTTCCGGCGCGCCCTGCGGCGGCGGATAGAGCCCCTGGCGCTCGAACACGTCGGGCCGGTTCACCCCGCTCGCCGCGACCTTGATCAGCACCTCGCCCGGCCCGGCCGGTGCCAGCGTGCGTTCGACCAGTTTCAGTGCCTCGGGACCGCCCGGCTCGGGCGCGATGACGATGCGCGATGTATGATTTTGACTCATGGGACGGGACTCTCCTCGGCTGCCTCGCTACAATCGCTCGTTCAAGCCACTCTAGGGAGGCCGTCCATGTTCCATGAAGACGCGCCGCGTGCAAACGCTGCGGCCATTGTGCCCAGAGAGGATTTATCCGGGTTCTCCATCGAGGATCTGGAAGATCGCAAGGCCGCACTGGAAGCCGAACTCAAACGCACCGACACCTTCATCGACAGGAAACGCGAAGGCCTGGCCGCCGCCGACGCGGTGTTCAAGATCTGAACCTGGCTGACCTCCCGGTGCACTGCGGTGCACTCCGGCACTCCCCGCGCGGCCCGGTTGGCCCCGGATTTGCTCCTTAGACGTTAATTCGGGACACAGCGTCCCAACCCGGCAACGCAAGAGAAACCAGATGACCCCTATCGAGACCAGCCAGGACGGCCAGATCAAATCGCCCGCGCAACGTGTCGCCGATTTCGCCGGGTCGGATGTGTTTCGCAAGCTGTTCCGCGACGGGATGGATCTGGTCGAGGAAACGGCGGCCTATCTCGACGGGCCGGGCCGCGAGGATGCCAAGCGTCTCGGACGCGCCGGCGCCCTGTCCTACGCGGCCGAGAGCATGGCGCTGACCACCCGCCTGATGCAGTCGGCCTCCTGGCTTCTGGCCCAGCGCGCGGTCGCCGAAGGCGACATGACGCCAGCCGAGGCCGCCGACGAGAAATACCGCCTGTCCGAAGTGCGCGGCTCCGACGCCGCCTGGCCGGCCGGCGACGATCCCTGCCCGGTCCGCCTCGCCGATCTGGTCGAGCGCGGCGTGACCCTCTATCAGCGCCTGCGCCGCCTGGACCAGAGCCTCTTTGCCGAGAGCGAAAGCTTCGAGGGCCAGACCCCCAACCCGGTCCAGACCCATATCTCGCGCCTGGAAAACGCCTTCGGCGCACGGATCTAGGCGCAGCCCGGCGCACACTCACACCAGGTCGACTTCAAGGGCGCTCTTTTAAGAGCGCCCTTTTTCTTGGCCCAAACAGAAAAGCGCCAGCACCCCCGGTCTACGGCAAACACCCCGGACCCGGCCTGTTGCGGACAGCGGCCGTTCGGCAAGACAAGGATGCTTTCGTTAGGCCCGGGACAAAGAAAGGAAAACGCGATATCCTTTCGTTAGCGGTGGATCGAGAATTTCGGGCGGGAATTCGTGTGTGGCTGTGTGTGTCCCCGATTTTCCGCCCGATTTTCACGTGCAGCAAGACAAGGATGCTTTCTTTAGACCCGAGACAAGAAAAGGATAATGCGATATCCTTTCGTTAGAAGCGGGCCTAAAAAAGGATCCTTGTCACCCATGGCGTTAGTTCCGGAGCCATCACGGTTGGGTCGGCGCGTTGCCATCTCAACCGCCGGCGAGAACGCGGAAGCCTTCGTGCCGCCCGCATTGCCGCCCATCCCGCCTGTCAGGTTAGACCGGCTCTATCGTCAGCTGGAGCGTGCGAACCGCGCGATCGGCCGACTGGATGGCGTGACCTCCATCCTGCCCGACACGCCGCTCTTCCTCTACATGTACGTCCGAAAGGAAGCGCTGCTGTCATCGCAGATCGAGGGCACGCAGTCCTCGCTCTCCGACCTGCTGCTGTTCGAGAACGAGGAAGCGCCGGGCGTGCCGCTCGACGACGTCCAGGAAGTGTCCAATTACGTCGCCGCGATGAACCATGGCCTGGACAGGATCCGCGAGGGCTTCCCGCTCTCCCTGCGCCTGATCCGGGAGATCCACGCCATCCTTCTCGACAAGGGACGCGGAAGCACGAAGCAGCCCGGAGAGTTCAGGCGTTCGCAGAACTGGATCGGCGGAACGCGGCCCGGTAATGCCCTCTTCGTCCCGCCGCCGCCCGAGCATGTCCTCGACCTCATGTCGGACCTCGAGGCGTACATCCATACCGACACCCCGGAGATGCCGACCCTGATCAAGGCAGGGCTCGTGCATGTCCAGTTCGAGACCATTCATCCGTTTCTAGATGGAAACGGGCGTCTGGGCCGGCTCCTGATCACATTCCTGCTCTGCACGCAGGGCATACTGAAGGAGCCGATCCTCTATCTCAGCCTCTACTTCAAGACCCATCGCCGCCAGTATTACGACCTGCTGCAGCAAGTCCGCGAGCAAGGCGACTGGGAAACCTGGCTGGAATTCTTCCTCGACGGCATTGCCGAGACGTCCCTGCAGGCCTCCGAGGCGGCGCGCGAGATCCTCGCGCTGTTCGAGACCGACCGGCATCGCATCGAGGATCTCCGACGCCCGGCCGCCTCCGCGCTGCGGGTCCACCAGCTCCTGCAGCAGAAGCCGATCATCGCCATTCCTGTGGCCGCACAGCGGCTGAGCCTCTCGCCTCCTACAATCGCGAAGTCGATCCAGCACCTGGAGGATCTCGGGATCGTGCGGGAGATCACCGGCAAGCAGCGCGGCCGGACGTATGTCTACAGCGGCTATCTGAGCATTCTCAGCCGCGGGACGGAGCCGCTTTGACACAGATGAAGCGGCACAGCCCACCCCCCAAACAGAAAGACGCCCGCAGCTGAGGGGTGCTGCGGGCGTCTCTCAAAAGGGCCTTGGCGCTGGGTCGAAATGGACCCCGACGCCCTCGTGTTGAGGGGGGGGTAAGGGCGTGTTTAGACGCCGAAGCCCTTGAACTTGTCTTTGAAGCGCGACACGCGGCCGCCGCGATCGAGCAGCTGCTGGCTGCCGCCGGTCCAGGCCGGGTGGGTGCGCGGATCGATGTCCAGCGTGATCGTCGCACCTTCCTTGGCGTAGGTGGAGCGGGTCTTGAACTTGGATCCGTCGGTCATCACGACTTCGACGAAGTGGTAGTCCGGATGAATGTCTTTTTTCATGGTCGCCGCTCCGGCAGGTCGTTTTTTCAAGCTATTGAGGCGGCCCTGGTCCGGCCGCCCCGCGCACGCAAACTGAATTTCGAGCGGCGGTCTATACACCCCTCGCACCGGGCGCGCAAGGCATAGTGCCCAGCGCTGCGCAGGCTAGCGATCGGTGAGCTTCAGCTCGATGCGCCGGTTGCGCGCCAGCGAGGCCGGATCGCGCCCTTCGGCAATCGGGTGATGCTCGCCGAACCCGGCCGCCAGCAGGCGGCTGGGCGGCACGCCCATGTCGATGAAGGCTTCCACCACCGACAGCGCCCGCGCGGTGGAGAGCTCGAAATTGCTGTCAAACGGCGCGTTGGGGCCCAGCGGGATCGGATCGGTATGCCCGTCCACGCGCAATATCCAGTCGATATCCTCGGGGATTTCATCGGTCAGCTGGATGATCGCATCGGCAATCGGCTCCAGGCTCTGGCGCCCTTCCGGCGACAGGGTGGCCGAGGCGGATTGGAAGAGCACGTCGGTCTCGAACACGAAGCGGTCGCCGACCACGCGCACCCCGGTGCGGTTGCCCAGGATCTCCACCAGCCGGCCGAAGAATTCGGAGCGATAGCGGGCCAGGCGCGCCACCTGGCTTGCCAGCGCCGCATTCAGCCGCTCGCCCAGATTGACGATCTGGCTTTCCAGTTCTTCCTCACGCGCCTCGCTGGCCTCCAGCGCCTCGTTGAGGCGCGCCAGCTGCTCGCGCAGGGCGGCCATCTGGTTGTTCAGAAGCGTGATGGTGGCCTGCGCCTCCTCGTTCAGCGCCTCTTCCTCCTCCAGGGAGTCCGACACCGCCGCCAGCCTTGCGCCAACCGCGTTCAGCTCCTCGCTCATCTCCGCATTGGCCGCGCTCAGCGCCGCGTTTTCGTCGGTCAGGCTGGAAATCTGCAAGGAGAGCTGCTCGTTCTCGCTGCGCGCCATGTTCAGTTGCTCGGCGAGCGAGGACAGGCGGGCATTGAGTTCGGCCAGCTGCTCGTCGCGCCCGGTCAGGGCCTGGGACAGCGCGAACTGGCCGGCGGTGAACACCGCCAGCAGGAAAATGATGACCAGAAGCAGCGTGGCCAGCGCATCCACGAAGCCCGGCCAGTAATCGCCACTATCGCTCTGGCTGATCCTCAAGTGCTGGGGCAGTGCCAAGGTGTGCGTCCCCCTTCTAGTGGTCGTCGCCGCCGCGCCCGCGGCTCATCTTCGCCTGGGCTTCGAGCGCGCGGATCAGCACCTTGATCTCGTCGCGCAGCATGCGTGCGGCCTCGCGCTGGCTTTCGGCCGCATCCTCGGCAATGCGCCCCATCGTGGTTTCCAGCGCCCGGTTCTGGCGCTCCATCGTATGGGCCAGCCGGTCGAGCGCATCGGTCGTCTGTTCGAGCAGCGCGCCGATATAGGCCGAGCTCATCTCCCCGTCCTCGCTCGGCGCAGCCCCGGCCGGCGCCGCCGCGCTGAGGCGCGATATGGAGGACAGCCATTCCTCGATCTCGTTATAGAAACGGTTCTGCGCCCGGCTCGCCTGCAATTCGAGAAAGCCGATGACCAGCGAACCGGCGAGACCGAAGAGCGAGGAGGCAAAGGCCGTGCCCATGCCCGAAATCGGGTCCTCGATCGCGCGCATCAGGGCTGCCGCATCCGCTTCGCCGCCCGTTGCCGTGGCCGAGACCGCGCGCACCGCCTCGCCGACATCGCCGACGACCAGCAGAAGGCCGTAAAACGTACCCAGCAGTCCGAGGAAGATCAGCAGCCGGCCGAAATAGCGCGTGAACGCGCCGCTCTCGGCCATGCGCGCCGCGACACTGTCCAGCACGACGCGGGTGGAGGCCGCCGACAGGCGCGCCCGGCCGTCGGAGGCTTCGGCCACCAGCGTGGCCATCGGCGCGATCAGCGCGGGCGGGGCAGGCAGCCGCGTGGCGTCGTCGCTGTCGCGCAGCCGGACCAGCCAGCGCGCGCTCGGCCCGATCGCGATGGCCTGGGCAAAGGTATAGACAATGCCGATGACCAGCACCGCCAGGATCACGCCATTGATCGCGGGATTGGCCTGGAAGGCCGTCAGCAACGGCTCGATGATGAGAAGCGCCACGGCGGCCACGGCAGCCAGGAAGACGCCCATCCACAGGATATACTGACCGGGCCCGGTGAACTTCACCTTGCGCGGCGGGGGCGGCGGCGGCAAATCGCGTGCGGCCATGAACTGGACCTCCTCATCACCCGTTCGGATACCATGGATTGCGCGGTCAGGTATCAGAGGCAAGCTCTTTGACTGTTTTTAGGCGGCGCTTTGGCGACAAGCCGGCCATGCTCTGCTTTCCTGGCCCGCCGGTTGCCCGGCGCGCCGCGCCCCGCCGCCCCGCCCGTTGCCCTTGCGTCAAAACATCGCATTTTCAAAGACTTGGTCATTTTGCCGCGGCCAGTTTGCCGCAGTGAAATCTGCACAGGCCGGCGTATATCGGGTCTCATCCAGACGCGGCAAATGTCGCGCTTCGCGATGATCCAGGGAGATCCACGATGAAATCGCTTTCCGTAATGGCCGCCGCCACGATGGCCGGTCTCGTCTTCGCCGGCTCGGCCATGGCCGAGGACCACCAGATCGAGATGTACACGCGCGGGCCGGATGGCGGCTCGATGGTCTTCGTACCCAACTATCTCGAGGTCGCGCCCGGCGACACCGTGACCTTCGTGTCCACCCAGCCGACCCACAACGCACAGTCCATTCCCGGCATGCTGCCGGAGGGCGCCGAGCTGTTCACCGGCCGGATGAATCAGGACGTCTCGGTCACGCTGACCGAAGAAGGCGTCTACGGCGTGAAATGCCTGCCCCATTACGGCATGGGCATGGTCGCGCTGATCAAGGTCGGCGAGGGCGAACCGGCCAACCTTGAAGAAGCCTCGGGCGTGCGCCATCCCCCGCTCGCCCGCCGCACGCTCGAAGGCCTGCTGGCCCAGGCCGCCGCAGAGTAGCCTGGCGCGATCACAACCGCACAACGCAAAACGGCGCGCCTGGCAGGCGCGCCGTTTTTTGTCCGTCACTGGCCGATTGCAGTCTAGGCCGCGTCGGCGAGGCGCTTTCTCAGCTCGTTCATCATGGCTTCGTTGCCCGCGACGATATCGCCGGTTTCCATCACGTCGCCCGTCCCGGTGATCGATCCGGCATAGCCGCCCGCCTCGCGCACCATGACGATGCCCGCGGCAATGTCCCAGGGCTGCAGCGTGCGCTCCCAGAACCCGTCAAACCGGCCCGCCGCCGTCCAGGCCAGATCCAGCGATGCCGCGCCATAGCGCCGTATGCCGGCCGCGAACGGCATGATCTTGTGCAGTTCTTTCAGGAATTGCGCGTGGCCCTTCTTGCCGAAATAGGGCGTCCCGGTCGCGATCACGCATTCTTCCAGGTGGCGGCGCGAGGAAACGCGCAGGCGCCGGTCATTCATGTAGGCGCCGCGCCCTTTTTCGGCGTGGAACAGCTCGTCGGAGGCCGGGTTGTAGATCACGCCCGCGATCAGTTCGCCTTCACGCTCCAGCGCGATGGAGACTGCGAAATGGGGCTGGGCGTGCAGGAAGTTCAGCGTGCCGTCCAGCGGGTCGACGATCCAGCGATGGGTCTTGTCGCTGCCTTCGACCGCGCCGCGTTCTTCCATCAGGAAGCCATAGCCGGGCCGGGCCCGCGACAGCTCGTCGAAGATGATTTCCTCGGCTTTGAAGTCGGCCTTGGAGACGAAATCGGCCGGGCCTTTCTTCGAGACCTGCAGATTCTCGATCTCGTTGAAGTCGCGCGCCAGCCGGCGGCCCGCCTTGCGGGCCGCATCGGTCATCACCTGAATCAGTGCAGAAACCTGTCCCAAGACCCTAGTCCGCCCGTCGCACGTAGCTGCCGTCTTCGGTCGCGACGACGATGCGCTCGCCCACGCCCACGAAGGGCGGCACCTGGCTGCGCACATCGTTGGTCAGGATGGCCGGCTTGTAGGAATTGGCCGCGGTCTGGCCCTTCACCACCGGCTCGGTGTCGATGACTTCCATCTCCACGTGCTGGGGCAGGGAAAAGCCGATGGGGCGCTCTTCGTGAAATTCCAGCGTCACCATCATCCCGTCCGACAGGAAGGCGGCGCGCTCGGTGCCGACGAATTCCATCGGCAGGGCGATCTGCTCGTAGCTCTCGGTGTCCATGAAGGTCAGCATGTCGCCGTCGGAGAACAGGAATTGGTGATCCTTCTGCTCCAGGCGCACGCGCTCCACCTTGTCGGCGGACCGGAAACGCTCGTTCAGCTTGCGGCCGTCGATCAAATTCTTCAGCTCGACCTGGGCGAAGGCGCCGCCCTTGCCCGGCTTGACGTGATCGGTCTTGACCGCGACCCACAGGCCGCCATCGTGCTGGATCACATTGCCCGGTCTGATTTCGTTACCGTTGATCTTCATCGAAAATGTCGTCCTGGAATGGCGGGCGGAAGGAGGCGTGCCGGCCTGTCATGAAGCTCTCTCGCGCATGATGCGGGCGCGAGGGCCTGTGCGGCGCCCCTTTAACAGCACCGCCCCGGCGGGGCAAGGCAGATGGGCGGCGAACTAGAACTCGGCCGCCGTCAGGATCGCCTGTTCGCGCACCTGGGCGGCCACGGCCGGATCGAGCACGCGTTCCAGCGCCGCTTCCAGCTGCGCCCGGTCGCTGTCTTCGGCCAGGCTGCCCTGGCCGGGCTGGCCGGCCCGCAACACCCACAGATAGGCGTCGCGCCGGTTGACCGCCGAGCCTTCGCCGGTCGCCAGCGCATAGGCCAGCAGGAACTGGCTTTCCGCATCGCCGGCCCGGGCCCCCGCCTGCGCCCAGCTCACCGCGCGCGCCGGATCGGCCGGCACGCCCTCGCCCTGGAAATACAGCAGCGCCGTCTGGCCCATCGCGGCGGGAAGATTCATTTCGGCGGCCATCTCGACCAGTTCGGCGCCGTGCGCCTGGTCTTGCGCGCCCGCTTCGCCGGACAGGTAGAGCAGGCCGGCCTGAAGCGCGGCGTGGGGATCGCCGGCCAGTCCGCCGCGCTCGTACCAGTCGAGCGCCCGGGCCGGGTCGTGCGGGCCGTGCACCCATTGGTCGAGCGCGATCGCATATTCCGAATAGGCCTGCGCATAGCCGGACTCCGCCGACAGGCGCAGCCAGTCCAGCGTGTCCGCCGCGCGCGCCGGATCGCCGCTTTCCATCAGGTAGAGGCCGTATTCCAGTGCCGCGCGCGCATCCCCGGTCTGGGCCGCCCGGTCGAGATAATCGCCCGCCTGCCAGGCCGACAGGCCGCCGCGCTCGGCCTGGGCCAGGCGCGACAGGGCGATCAGCGCATCGGGTTCGCCGCGTTCGGCGGCGCGGGTGAACCAGCGCACCGCCGCCCGGTCGTCCGGCTCGCCGTCCAGCCCGTGCAGCTTGATATGACCGGCGAGCGTGGCGCCGCGCGCCTCGCCGGCGGCCGCCGCGCGTTCGGCATGCAACAGTGCGCCGGCATAATCGCCGACCAGATAGGCGCCCGACGCCTGGGCCATGGCGGCATTGGAGGTCGAGCGGCCCTCGACGGCGTCGCCGGCGCGATTGCGGTTGATTTCGTCGGCCAGGCTCGGCGGGAGTGACGGGTCGTCCTGGGCCAGCGCGCCGAAGGGCAGCGCTAGGAGGAGGCCAAGAGCTGCGAGAAGGCCTCGACCCCGGCCTGCGGTCCGTCCGGATAGGCCCAGACCCCGGAGGACACGGCGATATAGTCCGCGCCCGCCTCGATCAGAGGCCGGGCATTGTCCGGCGTGATACCGCCGATCGCGACACAGGGAATTTCGAATATCTCGCTCCACCATTCGAGGATCTCTATCGGCGCGGTGGCCTTGGGCTGCTTGGTCTGCGTCGGGTAAAAGGCTCCGAACGCGACGTAATCAGCCCCTTTTTCGCCCGCGTTCATGGCCAAATCGCGGCTATTGTGACACGTCACGCCGACGATCGCCTCCTTGCCCATCGTGGCGCGCGCCTCGGCGTAGGGCGTATCGGACAGGCCGACATGCACGCCATCGGCGCCGAACTCGCGGGCAAGGTCCGGGGAATCGTTCACGATGGCGGCGACACCGCGTGCCCTTGCGATCTCGATCAGGCGCGGCAGGAGGGTCCGCACCTCCGCCTCGCTGTGATCCTTCAGCCGGATCTGCAGGGCCGCGACCGGCCCGGCATCGAGCACGGACTCCAGCAGGGCGGGGAAGGCATCGTCGATGCGCGGCGGGGTCAGAAGATAGAGCTGGGCTTTCATGAGGGCGGAGTAGCGCAGGATCAGCCGCGGGGGAAGTGGTTGCTGGCGGCTAGGTCGCCGACTTCAGCTCTTGCAGGGCCTCATCAAGAAACTCATCATCGTGCCCGGTCGCCCAGACCACGGCATCGACCAGTTGATCCAGTTGGGCGGAACGCGACACATTCGTGGCACTCTCGCCCAATACGGCGCTGGAACCGGCTGGGGAATAAACCACGAGGGATTGTCTTCCGTTCGCATCCCGGACGGCTAGCTGCTTTGCTTCGACATTCACCGTGTAGGAGCGTCTCGGAAGGCTAGCCGAATATATTGCATCACCAAAGAAAGGCTGCGGCACCCAGCTAATGGACCCAGCCCTGGTTCGAGCTGTGAGCGTGGAGACAAGCTCGTCAACCTTTGACTGATCGCTGAGCATTTGCTGCAACCTTTCTCTTCGCGATCGAGAGGCATTCTGCCGTGTCGTGATCACAGCGGTCGATCATGGTTATTAGCTTAGCAGATGGGCCCGCCTTTGACATAGCTGCGGTGTTCATCGCTTCCATCGCAGAGGTGACCAGGCTGACGGCCTCTTGAAACGCTCTTTGCTCGTCATCGCTGAGATCAAGGTTGGCACGGGCCTCCATCAGCGCAAGACGGGCGTCTCGCAGTTCAGATCCGCACGCATGGTATTTCTGATCGAACGCGAATGACCGCGCCGATTTCAATGAACGAAGCGAGCCTTCAACGCCCGATCTCGCGTCAACGCCAGTAAGTGCCTCCAATACGGCTTTAGCGGCGGTCTCAGCCGCTACCGTCGCGGTCGCGATACGACGAAGCTGGTGAATAGCGATGATGAGCCCTCCCACGCCGAGGAGAGTAGCCAAGATTGTTGTCGCATCAGCGAAGTCGGAAACCCAATCTGGCATCTGCGAATGTTATCGCGGACAGACAACTATAAGCAAGAAGAATTCACCAACGAGGCGAGTTGCCCAGTCGCTCGCCAGCCCGCCTACACCGCCGGATCGCCGAGGATGAAGTCGAACCCGCCATGGATCCTGCCTTGACCGTCGAACGGCATGGGAGTTTCGGCCATGTTCAAGGCCCGCTCGACTGAATGCCCATGGCCCATATCGCTCCGATGAAGCCGCCCTTGACCCGGGGCAGAAGGAGCAGGACCCCGACCATGAGGACGGCAGCAGACATCGCGATGAGCACGATTTGCGGCACGCCGCTGAAGGCCAGAAACAGCGCGGCCGGCACGACGACCGGGCCGAGCAGCAGGATCGTCAACCAGGATGGGCCGTCCTCGGCCCGGATGGCCGACAGGTCCTCTCCACAGCTTGCGCAGGTCGCGACCGGTTTAAGGTATCCGGTGAACAGGCGGCCTTTGCCACAGGCCGGGCAACGATGGCGCACGCCGCGCCAGATAGCCCGGCCGGTCGGACGCGCCGGCGGAGTGGAAAGCGGGTTTGTCATTACGGGAGGTTCCAGAATGGAGCTGATGACCCTTGCTTCCCGTCTCGGAAGCAAGTTGAAATATCTGAACTGATGTTTTAAACATCTATTATCATGCCTAGGATACATAGATGATCACTGGACCTCAAGTCCGCGCGGCGCGTGCGCTCCTCGGCATCGACCAGAAGACTCTGGCCGAACTTGCAGGACTGTCCGTGCCGACGATCCAGCGCATGGAAGCCAGCCACGCCAATGTGCGCGGTGTCGTCGACAGCCTGACCAGGGTCGTGGCGGCGCTCGAACTCGCCGGTGTCGAACTCATCGCGGACGGCGCTGCCAGCACGGCAGGCGGACGCGGCGTACGGCTGAAGACACCCCCACCCGGACCCTGATCCCTCAACCCCCGCGACGGCGACCGCCGACGACATGCCGACGATCCCGCCGCAACCTTTCCAAGGTGCGGCCACACATGAAAGACCAGACCCCAGGACAGAGCGGCGCTCCTCGCTTCGCCGAGCTCTTCACCCCGAAACTCGTCACCGTCCTGCGCGAAGGTTACGGCCTGGCCCAGTTGCGCGCGGACGCCATGGCCGGATTGACGGTCGCCATCATCGCGTTGCCGCTCTCCATGGCCATCGCGATTGCGTCAGGCGCCACTCCGGCGCAGGGCCTCTACACCGCCATCGTGGGCGGATTTCTCGTCTCCATGCTCGGCGGCTCGCGCTTCCAGGTCGGCGGTCCGGCCGGCGCCTTCATCGTTCTGGTGGCCAGCACCGTGGCGCTCCACGGAATGGACGGGCTGATCCTCGCGACGCTGCTGTCGGGGCTGATGCTGGCCGCTCTCGGCTTCCTGCGGCTCGGCGTCTTCATAAAGTTCATTCCCTTTCCGGTGACCATCGGGTTCACGGCAGGCATTGCGGTGATCATCTTCGCCAGTCAGATCAGGGCGCTGTTCGGGCTGGCGCTGGAGCCTGAGCCAGGCGAGCTTCTGGAGAAGCTTCCCGCCTTGTGGGCGGTCCGCGAGAGCGTCACGCCAGCTGCGGTCCTCCTGTCCGCCGCGACAATTGCGATCATCCTTGGCTTGCGCCGCTGGCGTCCGTACTGGCCGGGCATGCTGATCGCGATCGGACTGGCTGCGTCGGGCGCCGCCCTCCTGGGGCTGCCCGTCGAGACGATCGGCACCAGGTACGGCGGCATCCCGTCCTCGCTGCCGGTGCCCAGCCTGCCGGACCTGTCGATGGACAAGGTCGTGGCGGTGCTGCCGGCCGCGATCTCCTTCACCCTGCTCGGCTCGATCGAGTCCCTGCTGTCGGCGGTCGTCGCCGACGGCATGACCGGGCGGCGCCACCGGTCCAATTGCGAGCTGGTCGCGCAGGGCGCGGCCAATATCGGATCGGCCCTGTTCGGGGGTTTCTGCGTGACGGGGACGATCGCGCGCACCGCGACCAACGTGCGGGCCGGGGCGCACGGCCCGGTCGCGGGGATGCTCCATGCCCTGTTCCTGCTTGCATTCATGCTCGTTGCCGCGCCTCTGGCGTCCTACATTCCGCTGGCGGCGCTGGCCGGCGTTCTGGCCGTGGTCGCCTGGAACATGATCGAGAAGCCGGCCATTGCGATCCTCGTGCGCTCCGGCTGGGGCGAGGCGACGGTGCTGGGCGCCACCTTTTTCCTGACCGTCTTCCGCGATCTGACCGAGGCTATTGTCGTCGGCGTGGCCCTTGGTTCGGTTCTTTTCATCCACCGCATGAGCCGCACGACACAGATCGCCACCAACACGGCCTTCGTGGGTCGCGACGAGGCCGACACGGCCCATGAGCGCAGCGATTATCGCGAAGATCAGGCCGCAAACCCGGATACCGTCATCTACCGCATCAACGGAGCGCTGTTCTTCGGCGCAGCGGCCTCCATAGGCTCGGTTCTCGACCGCATCCAGGACGGCCACAAAGTTCTGATCGTCGACTTCTCGGCGGTGCCTTTCCTGGATTCGACCGGGGCCAACATGATCGAGGGCCTGGCTCGCAAGGCGCGCAAACGCGGCGTCACGCTCTGGCTCACGGGGACAACCCGCGACATCCGGCGCACCTTGCTCACCCATGGACTGAAGCGGCCCTGGGCCTATTACAGAACGAACATCGACGCCGCTCTAGCGGCAGGCCGCGCCATCGAATAACCAGCCCCCTCTTTCCTGACGAAAGTCAGGACCCAGGAGAGGACGGGGCGCCAACGCCCAGCGATCCCTGGGTCCCAGCTTTCGCTGGGAGGGAGACTGGGACGTATATCGGGGCCTTGGGGGCAGATACGAAGCCGGCATCCGGTGACACCGCCCCACGCTCTCTGGATCCCGGATCAAGTCCGGGATGACGCTTTTAGGGGCTTGAAATATCTCAACCTTCGTCATTCCGGGCGAGCAAAGCGAGACCCGGAACCCAGAGAGGACAGGGCGCGGACATAGAAAAAGCTGAAACCCCGGCCGAGCGAAGCGAGAGCCGGGGCCTCTCGTCAGCAAACTCACCGCGAAGACGAACTCGCTCTTACCCCGCCGGATCGCCGAGGATGGGTTCGAACCCGCCATAGATCATGCGCTGACCATCGAACGGCATCTTCATGTCGGCCATCGCCGGGTCGTTCATCATCTTTTGCCAGGCCTCGTCGCGTACCGACTTGGAGGGCCAGACCACCCAGGAGAAGACCACGCTCTCGTCCGGCTTTCGCATGACGGCGGTATGCAGGGAGTTGGTCTTGCCTTCGGGCACATCGTCACCCCAGCATTCGACGACCGAAAGCGCGCCGTATTTTTTAAAGACCGGCTCGGCCTCTGCGGCATGCTTGCGATAGGCGTCCTTGTTGGCGGTCGGCACCGCCGCGATAAATCCGTCTACATACGCCATGATCCTGTCCTCCTTGGTGTGTTGATCACGCTGTCCTGCCCGCCACTTCCAAGGCGGCGGCAGCTCACGACGCCACTTTCCCGGCGCGCCCGGCAATCTCGCGCGCGAGCGTTTCGAGTTGATCGGCGGCAAGGCCCCAGCCTTGGTGAAAGCCCATCGCGTCGTGACGCTCGCGCGCCTCGACCGACCAGTGACGCACGCTGGCACGATACAGCGTGCCGCCGCCGGGCGCGTCGGTGAAGGTGACGCTTGCGGCCATGAAGGGCGCGCCTGAGCCGGGCTGCCAGTCGCCGACGAAGGCGTCGGTGAAGACCAGGCGATGGCCGGGCTCGACCTCCACGAACTGACCGCGATTGGGGACCGTCTCGCCGTCCGGCCCGTTCATCACCGTGTCAAAGCGCCCGCCCGGCCTGGGGTCGATCTTTGCGTCCGTCACCCGCCAGGGTTTGGGGCAGAACCATTGCTCCAGCAGGTCGGCCTCGATCCAGCAACGCCAGACGGCAGCGCGTGGGGCGTCGAGATGGCGCTCAAGCACCAGCTCGGTTTCGCTAATGGCGTCATTCATTTCGGTTCTCCTGTCCGGTTAAAAACCTGTTCGAGATAGCGGCGCAGATGAGCGAGGGTCTCGCGCGCCGGGCCGGCATGGCCCGCGCCCTTGGCGAGGATGAAGCCACCCTGCAGCACGGCCTGCGTATGTAGAGCCAGGCTCTGCGCGCTCGGTGCGTCTGGCGCCCCATAGAGCGCGAGCGCTTCGGCGAAGTCGGCTTCCAGCGTGCTTGCGTGGCCGGTCACGCAGGCATAGGCCGCATCGCGGATCGCCGGGGCGCTCTCATGGACTTCCTGGATCATCGTGCCGGCAAAGCAGGTGAATTCCGGCACCGTGCCGGCCAGCAGCGCATCGCGGAAATCGAGATAGGCGAAGATGCGGTCCAGCGCGTCGTCCGGGTCGTGATAGGGCGCGGTCTCGAACAGCGCCCCCGTCGTCTCGCCCCAGTGCGCCGCCGCCGCGACCGCCAGATCGTCCTTGCTGGCAAAATGGTGAAAGAAGGCGCCCTTGGTCGCGCCCGCCTCGGCGCACAGCGCGTCGACCGTGGTGGCCGCATAGCCGGTCTCGCGGATCAGCTTCAGCGCCGCATCGAGCAGGCGCTCGCGGGCATTGGGCCGGCGGCTTGCCGGAACGGACGGGCAGCCGGGTGCCTGACCGGAGGCAGACGAAAGCGGAGAGGGTGAAGCACTCTTGCTCATGACGATCTGAAAAACCCGATACTCTGAAAAACCCCGGCAGTCTGAAATCCCGGCCGACCGAAGCGAGAGCCGGGGTCTCTGGAAAATCAGTCTCCAGAAGGTCCCGGGCCTCGCCCGCAGCTCGCCCGGGATTTCAGGGCGTGTGATCTGCCTCAACCCCGGGCGGCCCGCGACGCTCGCGCGGCTTGATACTCGAACATACCGACTGGTCGGTATGTTTGCAACCGAAATTCGACCGGCGGCCCGAAAATTATCCCCGCCGCATTATCCCCGCCGCCTGGCCCTCTCCGGCGCCCGACTTATCCCCGCTTCGAGCGAGCCCCTCAGGGCGGCCTTATCCCCGCTTCGGGCACGAAGAAGCCGGCGACCCCTCTCGGGATCGCCGGCTCATGTCGTTTAGTGGCCGGGTCGTGTCGCAGCGCAGGGCGGTAATCGCAACATAGCGGCGTTCAAACGCCCTGCCTGCATGGAGGCTGTGTCAGGGTAGGCGCAGGCTATGCGCCCGTCTTCTCCAGCTCGGGCGACCACTCGCCGAGCGCGGCGAGACCATTCATCCGGGCGCGGTGATTGAAGGCTTTCTGGCCGGCCTCGACGTCATTGCCGCCCCAGGCCTTGAGCGGCGCTCCCTGCAGCGCGCGCCCGTAGGAGAAGGTCATCGGCCAGGGCAGGTCGAAGCCGGAGGTCATCGCGTTGAGGTGCGCGGTCGCGTCCTCGTCGCTTTGCCCGCCCGACAGGAAGGCGATGCCCGGCACCGCGGCTGGGACCGCATTCTTCAGACATTGTATAGTCATTTCAGCGACTTCATCGCGGCTCGCCTGTTCCGGACAGGTGCTGCCGGAGATCACCATGTTCGGCTTCAGAATGGTGCCTTCCAGCATGATGCCCTGCTCGAACAGCTCTTCGTAGAGGCGCTTCAGGGTGAACTCGGTCACCTCGTAGCAGCGCTCGATATCGTGGCTTCCATCCATGATGACTTCGGGCTCCACGATCGGCACGATATTGGCTTCCTGGCACAGCGCCGCATAGCGTGCGAGCGCATGGACATTGGTGTTTATGCAATACGGGCTCGGGATGAGGTCGTCGTCCTCGCCGCCGATATTGATCACCGCCCGCCATTTGGCGAACCGCGCACCGAGCTTGTAATATTCGGCCAGACGGCCACGCAGCCCGTCGAGGCCCTCGGTGATCATCTCGCCCGGCGAGCCGGCCAGGTCCTTGGCACCGGCATCCACCTTGATGCCCGGCACCGCGCCGGCGTCCTCGATCAGCTTGACCAGCGCCGTCCCGTCCTTGCCCAGCTGGCGGATCGTTTCGTCATACAGGATGACGCCGGAGACATGGTCGCTCATGGCCGGCTCGGTGCGGAACAGCATCTCGCGCCAGTCGCGGCGATTGTCTTCGGTGTTCTCGATATTGATCGATTTGAAGCGTTTGCCGATCGTGCCGGTGCTTTCGTCGGCGGCCAGAATGCCCTTGCCCGGGGCCATCATGCGAAGCGCGGTTTCGTAGAGCTGGTCGATATCCATTCAGTCCCCCAACAAGGTCAAAATCTCAAGCATAAAAGGCCGGTCGCGTCGATCGTCAGGCACGTTCAGTCTTCTTTCAGGACCGCCACGCCAGGCAGTGTCTTGCCTTCCAGCCATTCCAGAAAGGCCCCGCCGGCCGTCGACACGAAGGTGAAGTCTTCGGCCACGCCAGCGTGATTGAGCGCCGCGACCGTATCGCCGCCGCCGGCGACGGCCACCAGATTGTGGTTGCGCGCGCGCCCGGCCGCGAAGTTCGCCGCTTCGACCGTGGCCGTATCGAAGGGCGGCGTTTCGAACGCGCCCAGCGGCCCGTTCCAGACCAAAGTGCGGGCGGCCGCGATGGCGTCGGCCAGCCGGTCGACCGTGTCGGGACCGCAATCGAGCATCATCTCGTCAGACTTGATATCGTCGACCTGGGCCACGCGCCGTTCGGCGTGCGCCTTGAATTCCTTGGTCACAACCCCGTCCACCGGCAGCAGGATGTCGCAATCGGACTGGCCCGCAATGTCCAGAATCTCGCGCGCCGTCGTCAACAGATCGGCCTCGTGCAGCGATGCGCCGACATCATGGCCCTTGGCCGCCAGGAAGGTGTTGGCCATCGCCCCGCCGACAAAGAGCCGGTCAACTTTCGAGACCAGATTCTTCAGCAAATCCAGCTTGGTGGAGACTTTAGCGCCGCCCACGACCGCGAGCAGCGGGCGCGTCGGCGCTTCCAGGGCCGCGGTCAGATGGTCGATTTCGCGCTCCATCGCCTTGCCCGCATAGGCAGGAAGGTGATGAGCCACGCCCTCGGTGGAGGCGTGCGCGCGATGGGCCGCGGAGAAGGCGTCGTTCACGTAGAGATCGGCCAGGCCCGCCAGTCTGGCCGCAAACTCGGGATCGTTGGCCTCTTCGCCCGCGTGAAAGCGGGTATTCTCCAGAAGCAGGACGTCGCCGGTCTGAAGTGCTTTGGCGGCCCGCTCCGCGCTTTCGCCGACACAGTCTTCGGCAAACAAGACCTTGGTCGCGAGCAGCTCGCTGAGCGGGGCCAGGACCGGACGCAAGCTCATTTCCGGCTCGCGCGCACCCTTGGGCCGGCCGAAATGGGCGGCCAGGATGACTTTTGCGCCATGCGACCGCAGCCACGCGATCGTGGGCAGCGCCGCCTTCAGCCGGGTATCGTCGGTGACCTGGCCTTCGCGCATGGGCACGTTGAAATCGACGCGCACCAGCACACGCTTCCCGTCAACCTCGGCGTCTTCGATTCGGCGCAACATGGCAGGTCCCTTTGTCAGGCAGCAGGGTCGGACGGGTCTAGAGCGTGCGCCCCATGGCGACCGTAGTGTCGATCATCCGGCAGGCGAAGCCCCATTCATTGTCATACCACGTCATGACGCGCGCCAGCCTGCCATCGACAACATTCGTCTTGTCGATGGCCACGATCGAGGAACGCGCATCGTGATTATAGTCGATCGAGACCAGCGGGATCTCGTCAAAGCCGAGCACTCCCTTCATGGCGCCTTCAGCCGCCGCCTTGATCGCGGCGTTGATTTCCTCCGCCGTGGTCTCGCGCGACGGGGTGAAGACCAGGTCGATCAGCGAGACGTTCGGGGTCGGGACGCGGACCGAAGCGCCGTCCAGCTTGCCCTTCAGCTCGGGCAGGACTTCGCCGACGGCCTTGGCCGCACCGGTGGTGGTCGGGATTATCGACATCGCCGCGGCACGGGCGCGGTGCAGATCCTTGTGGTTGCGGTCCAGCGTGGGCTGGTCGCCGGTATAGGCGTGGATCGTGGTCATGTGGCCGCGCTCGATGCCGATCGCGTCGTTGAGCACCTTCGCGACCGGCGCCAGACCGTTGGTCGTACACGAGGCATTGGACACGATGACATCGTCGGCCGTCAGGGATTCGTGGTTCACACCGAAGACGATGGTCTTGTCGGCATTCTTGGCCGGGGCCGAGCACAGCACGCGCTTTGCACCGCTGGCGATATGGGCCATCGCGGCGTCCTTGGAATTGAACTTGCCGGTGCATTCCAGAACGATGTCGATCCCCAGATCCTTCCAGGGCAGCTGGGAAGGATCGCGGTTGGAGACCTTCTGAATCCGGCCGAAACCGGCATCGAACCAGTCCGGCCCGGTCTCGATCTCGCCGGGATAGCGGCCATGCACGCTGTCGTATTTGAGCAGGTGGGCGTTGGTTTCCGACGTTGCGGAATCGTTGATCGCCACGACTTCGACTTCTTCCCAGCGCTTGTGCTCGAGCACCGCGCGCAGCGCCAGACGACCGATCCGGCCAAACCCGTTGATCGCAACACGAAGGGCCATGAACCCGCTCCTTTGATGGTGTGAAACGCAACGGGACGATGACCCGCGCGCACGGCATTTCCCAGTTGCGCGGCGGTTTAGCCGCTTCCGGTTGCGAGGTCCATAGCCCGCGCCACCCTCAGCCCGCCACGCCGTACCAGGCTAAGCTTCCAGACGGGTCTTGAGTCTCTGCATGAACTCCATGCAGGCGTCGATCTGGGAGAGTTCGATGAATTCGTCGCCCTGGTGGGCCTGCTCGATCGACCCGGGTCCGCATACCACGACCGACAGGCCGGCATCCTGGAACTGGCCCGCCTCGGTCCCGTAGGCGACCGTTCGCGGAGAATTGTCGCCGGTCAGGGCGCGCGCGAGCTCTTCAGCCGGTCCGTTTTCTTCGGGGCGCAGCGGCGGCACGTTCGATCTCGGGCTGACCACGATACGCGAATCCGGTGCGGCCTTCTTCATGCGGGCTTCGACCTCGGCAGCCTTCTGGCGCAGGCGTTCGCCGAGCGCCGGTCCGTCATCCCAGGGCGCAGGCCGCATCAGCCAGGCGAACCAGGCGTGCCGGGCCAGGATGTTCACCGCCGTGCCGCCCCCCATCTGGCCGATGGTCAGCGTGCCGTAAGGCGGGTTGAACGGGCTGTCGGCAGGCGCAGCCTGCTTCATCGTTTCAGCTTCCTGGGTCAGGAAATGCATCAGCTCGACCGCATGGGTGACCGCGCACGCGCCGTCATTGACCAGGCTGGAATGAGCTTCCTTGCCATGGACTTCGACCCGCATGGAGAACAGGCCCTTATGGCCCGTCACCACCCGCATGTCGGTGGGCTCGCCCACGATCACGAGAGCCGGGCGCGGTTGTCCGGCGACCATCTTCTCGATCATCGCCGGAGCGCCGAGGCAGCCGACTTCCTCGTCGTAGGAAAAGGCGAAATGAACCGGTCGCTTCAGATCGGCCTTGGCCAGTTCCGGCGCGGCCGCGAGCGCGCAGGCGATAAAGCCCTTCATGTCGCACGTGCCGCGCCCGTAGAGCCGCCCGTCGCGCTCGTCGACCGCGAACGGATCGCTGGTCCAGTCCTGCCCATCGACGGGCACGACGTCAGTGTGGCCGGACAGGACCACACCGCCGTCCACATCCGGCCCGAGGATGGCGTGGAGGTTCGCCTTGCTGCCGTCGGCGCTAGCGGTGCGTTCGATGCGCGCGCCGAGCCCGCTCAGATACGCTTCCACCCAGTCGATCAGGACAAGGTTGGAATTACGGGACGTCGTGTCGAAACCGACAAGCGTCTCGAGTATGGCGCGCGCGTCGCTCGGGCTCATTCGTTACCGTCGCCCGCCCCGGCATCTCCCTCGGCCTCGTCGGCGGCATCTTCGGGCGTCTCGGGCTGGGCCTCTTCCACCGGCAGGTCCAGTAGTTCGAGGCGGAACATCAGGGCCTGGTTCGGGCCGATCGGTCCACCGGGCGTGCCCCGTTCGCCATAGGCGAGCTCGGCGGGGATGAAGAGTGTCCAGGCTTCGCCCACGCGCATCAGCGGCAGAGCCTCGACCCAGCCCTGGATCAGGCGGTCGGACGGGAAGGTCGCCGGTTCGTTGCGCGCATAGGAGCTGTCGAAGACCTGGCCGTCCATCAACTGGCCTTCATAGTGGACCGTCACCCGGTCCCCGCTGGCCGGGCTCGGAGCGGAATCATCGCCGACCGCCCGGTCGATGCGCAGGGACAGGCCCGACTGAAGTGTCACGACACAGGTCTGCGCGCGCGCCGCCTCCATGAAGGCCTGCGACATGGTGCTGTTGAAGACGAGCGGATCGCCCAGCGCCGTCAGCCCCTCGACCGAGAATTCGAACTCGCCCGGCTCGCCACCCTCGCAGGCGCGGGCCTCGGCCAGCACCTCGCGGGTTTCTGTATCGGCGGCGGGAGCCCCGGCGCGCGCTTCCGCGTCGCTCTGGCCCTCATCGGACGCGCCGCCGCCGCAGGCGGCCAGGACGAGGAATGACGAAGCAAGAAGAAAACGGGTCACGGGCCAATCCTTATGACAAACAATGGGTATTGGCCGGGCTCTGACCCGGCCGGGTGTTGCGGCGCACTCTAGCAGGCCGTTTCAGCCAGTCGAGCCCGCCTGCCGGCGCGCTACCGGCCTGCACCTTCGGGGCGGTCGCCTGCGCTCTCGCCGGAGCGGGGCAGGATGGTCACGCGGAAGGCGCGGTCCGGCTGCAGATACCGGGCTGCCGCCTCGGCGATCTCGTCGGCGCCGATCGTGCGGTAGTCTTCCATCATGGAGCGAATCTCGTCGAGACGGTCGGGCTCGCGCTGGGCCCGAGACAGCACACGCAGCCACCAAGGATTGGTTTCCCGCGCCTCTTCGATGCTTTCCAGGATGGGCTGGCGCGCCCGCAGCATCTCGTCTTCGCTGATATCGCCCGCGGCCAGTTCGGCAGCCAGCTCATCGGCGATCTCGTACATGCGGTCAATCTCGCGCGATTCCACGTCGAGACCGACCCACAGATAGCCGTAGTCTTCGAACACATCCGATTGTGTGCTCGACACGATGGCCGAATACGTCGCCCCTTCCTGCTCGCGGAAGCGATCCGTCGCCTTCAGGTCGTAGACTGCGCGCATCAAGGTCAGCACCCGGGCGCGTCGAATGTCCATCCCGTCATCGGTCGGCCAGTACACGTTGGCCATGGCCTGGTAGTCCTGTCCGTTGAAGCGGACAACTTCAGGCGTTTCAGTGGCTGCCGGGAACTCGACATCGCGATTCTCGTCATAGGCGGGCCAATCGCTCTCGCGTTCGGGGAGCGCCCCGAAGGTCCGTGCGATCACGGAAACGACTTCTTCGGTCGTGATGTCACCAACCACGGTGATCTCGACCGGGGCGCTTTCAAGCGCCGGCAAGAGGAATTCGCGACCCGCCTCCATCGAAAAGCCGGCAATCTCGCTTTCCGTCGGGAAGCCCCAGCGCGGATCGCCGCTGCGCAGCATGCGCGCGACGCGGTTGGTGGCCACCTGGACCGCCTGGGCATTCATGCCACGCCGGATTTCCTCGGCGATGGCGCGGAACTGGTTCAGCCCGTCGGCACGCCAGCCGGGCGCGGTCATGAAGGCGGTCATCACCTGCATCTGCAGTTCAAAATCGGTTGGCGTGGTTGTCTCGGAAAACACGAAGCTGTCCTCGGAAACATTCAGCCCGTAGCCGACCGAGCGCCCCGCCAGGATGCGCTGGAGCTCGTCGCGGCTGTGGGCTTCCAGCCCGGCCCCGCCGAACACCGCCCCTAGAATGGTTCCCGCCGCCGGGACAGGCTGCGGTGTCAGATCCCCGGCGCCGAACTCGACTCGAACGCGGATCGCATTGTCTTCAAAATCGGTCGTCTTCACGTTCAGCCGGACGCCGTTATCAAAGACCAGCTGGTCGACGCCCAGATCCTCGATCCGGTCGCGCGACACAACCTCGCCTGGCTCGCCGAATTCGGTATAGGCGAACGCCATGTCGCCTGTCTCGGCCGGCGGTTCGACTTCGGTGCCGGCACTCGCCTGCCACGCCTGACGCACGGTCTCTTCAGGGGCATCGACCTCCTGGTTGGCAGCGACGTAGACTTGTGGCGGCGATTGGGTCCAGACCTCGCGGAATGCCGCCTCGACCGCCTCGACCGTGATATCGCCGCGATAGGTCTCGAACCATTGCAGATCATAGGCCGGGGTCGTGAAAACGTCGCCCGACTGCCAAGCCTGCCAGAAAGAATCAGCCAGGCTGGCGCTGTCACGCGTGCCAGCCTGCTCGGCGGAATCCCGCAAGGCCGTGTGCAGATTGGCCATCTGCTCGTTGAGCTCGGCCTGCGTGAAGCCGTGCTCCAGCGCCCGGCGCAGTTCCTGTTCGACGACGCCCAGGCCCTCCGCCCAGTTCTCGGGTGAGGAGACCGCGAGAAGATTGGCCCGCCGCGCCAGGTCGAAATCGCTCGTATAGGACAGATTGGCCTGGACCAGCGGGGAGTTGCCCGAATTGATGAGGCTCTGGAGCCGGCGCTGGACAATCGCGTTGCCCAGCCGGACGCGCAGCGCCCGCTGCCTGTTGGCGATGGTGTCGACATCGCCCGCCCCCGGCTCGATCACGTCCACACTGATCAAGGTGAACACTTCCGGGTCGTAGAAATAGCCGAATGAGGCGTCGGTGACGGGAGGCACGATCCCGATGTCGGGATCTCCGCGAGCGTCGTCGGGCTGCTCCCAGCTGGCAAAACTCGCGACATGGTCGACGTCCAGACCTGGTACCGAATAGTCGAACCCATCGCGAATCTTCGCCTCGATCGCATCCGGGTCGACATCCCCCGCGACGACCAGGAGGGCGCGCTCCGGCGTGTAGTAGTTGTCGTAATAGTCGGCGAACGCCTCGGCCTGCGCGTTCTCGATCACATCGGTCGTGCCGATCGCGTCGCGCTCGGCAATCAGCGTCTCGGGATAGAGAAATTCGTAGTAGGCATTGAAGAAGCGCCGCACCGGCGTGTTGCGAAAGCGCTCCTCGCTCAACACGATGCCGCGCTCGCGATCGATCGCTTCGGGATCGAACGTCATCTCCGATGCCGTCTCGCGCAACAGGAACAGCCCGGTCTCGACGATCTGGTCGTCCGTGCTGGGGAGCGCGAGCTGATAGCCGACCACGTCCCGCCCGGTGAAGGCATTGGTATCCGGCCCGAAGGCCAGCCCGTACCGCTCGAGCAGCGGGACCATCTCGCCTTCAGGCACATTCGTCGTGCCGTTGAAGGCCATATGTTCGATGAAGTGAGCCAGACCGCGCTGGTGATCGGCTTCGGCCAGCGACCCGGCATCGAAGATCAGGCGCAGCGCCGCTGCGTCGGTCGGCGTATCGTTGACCAGAATGGCGTAACGCATGCCGTTGTCGAGCACGCCGTACCGGACGTCGTCGTCGGCCGGCAGGTCGCTTGCCTCATGCGGCCAGTCCGCGGCTTCGAAGGCCGCCCGCAGCGCCTCGTCCTGCTCGGCCTCGGGCGATCGGGTCTCGGTCTGCGCATCCGGCGTGTCCGATTGGTCGGGACCGCAGGCCTGCAAGAGGAGCCCGAAAGCGAGAACGAGGAAGAGCGAGAACCTGGACGCCGACGTCATGATGGGAGGCGGGCCTTTCCTGATAGAACCGTGTTGCGGTGCGAAGGTAAGCCAGACACGCCTGCCTGCAAGTGAATTCCCGGTCAGACAGCACGTGCGCCGTGCGGCTCGTCGGATGCCGGATCGTGTTCGGCAACCCAGTGCCCGGGTGCGACCTCGATCAGTTCCGGCCGGTACTGTTCCGCGGTCTCGTCGTCGATCAGCTTCGACTTCATGAAGATCAGCGGGGCGCGGCTATCCATCGGGCTGGGCAGGTCGCCGGTCAGCCTGATGCGCTCGCGGCTCTTTTCGATCTCCGGATCCGGGATGGGCACCGCCGAGATCAGGGCCCGGGTGTAGGGATGGCGCGCATCTTCGTAGATCGCCTTGCGGTCCGCCAGTTCAACCACCCGTCCCAGGTAGAGCACCATCACGCGATGCGAAATCTCGCGAACGACAGACAGGTCGTGAGAGATGAAGATCAGCGAGAGGCCGAACTCTTTCTGCAGGTCGATCAAGAGGTGGATGATCTGAGCCTGGATCGACACATCAAGGGCCGACACCGCTTCATCGCAAATGACCAGCTTCGGCCTCAGGATCATGGCGCGGGCGATTCCGACACGCTGGTTCTGCCCGCCGGACAATTCGTGCGGATAGCGATTGATCATGTTCGGATCGAGCCCCACGCGCTCCATCATCGCCTTGATCTCGCGCTCGCGTTCCACCCGGCCCATAAGCTTGCGGAAGGTCAGGAGCGGTTCGCCGATCGAGGCGCCGATCGTCATGCGCGGATCGAGCGAGGCGAGCGGGTCCTGGAAGACGATCTGAAGGTCTTCGCGAGCCTCGCGCATCTTCTCCTTCGGCAACGACAGCAAGTCCTTGCCGATCCAGCTGACCTGTCCGGCACTTGCCGGCACCAGCCGCAGGACAGCCCGGGCCAGTGTCGATTTCCCGCACCCGGACTCGCCGACCACGCCCAGCGTCTCGCCGGGACGCAGATCGAAACTGACCCCATCCACAGCCTTGAGCGGACGGGTCTTGGGAAATAGCCCGCCACCCACGGTCACCGGGTACCAGACCTTCACATCCCGCGCCGTCAGCACGGGCGTCTTGTCCCGAATTGCCTCATAGGGCTCCGGCGTGGGTTGACCGGGCTTGTCGGGCTGGTCGATACGCGGCATCGCGTCCAGCAGCATGCGTGTGTATTCATGTGCCGGCGCGTTGAAGATCGCATCGACGCTCCCGGTTTCCACATACGCCCCTTGTTCCATGACCTGCACCCGGTCTGCCATGCGGGCCACCACGCCCATGTCGTGCGTGATGAGCGCAATTGCCGCGCCGGTCTCGGCCTTAAGTTCGTCCATGATATCGAGCACCTGGGACTGGACCGTCACGTCCAGCGCGGTGGTCGGCTCGTCGGCGATCAGCAGGTCGGGTTCGCACAACATGGCCATCGCGATCATGATACGCTGACGCATGCCGCCCGAGAGCTCGTGGGGATACTGGTTCATCCGGCGGCGGGCTTCGGGGATGCGAACACGTTCAAGCCAGTCGATGCAGCGCTGTTCGGCAGCTGCGCCCGTGAGATTCATGTGAACGTCCAGAACCTCCTTGAGCTGCTGGCCCACCTTCATGTGGGGCGTCAGCGATGTCAGCGGGTCCTGGAAGATCATGGTCATGGACTTGCCGCGCACTTGATTCAGCTTGCGCGGGGGCAGGTTGAGAATTTCTTCGCCCCGGTAGCGGACCGAGCCCTGCACTCTGCCATTCGACGCCAGAAGCCCCATCGCCGCGAGAAAAGTCTGACTTTTGCCCGATCCGGACTCTCCGACCACGGCAAGACATTCGCCGGGCTGAATTTCGAGATCAATGCCGCGGACGGCGTGAACGTCACCGTCGGGCGTGCCGAAACGGATATTGAGGTCGCGGACCTGCAGGATGGGGGACTTGGCATCACTCAAGTTCAGCGTCTCCTTGATCGGGCGCCCGGCGCGCGGCCGCGCAGCATAATTACTGGCCCGATGAAGACCAGACCATCGGGCAGTCCACCCGCTGGTAACCATTCGCGCCTAGCCTTCCTGCTTGGAGAAGCAGAAGGGCAAACGGCATGACCGAGATGTCGCGCAGCGTCATCTTCGAGGCGTTTGACGCCTTTCCTCAGGCCTGCGCCGTTGTCGACGCCGACCTGCGCATCCTGCAAACCAATCCTGCGCTCTGCAGCCTTGCCGGCCGGAGCGCGAAGGCACTCACCGGTCTCGGCTTCAATACCTTGCTTGCGGATCGGCTCGACATTGGTCTTGTCCGCTCGAGCCTGTCCACCGGCAGTCCCCTCTCCGGATTGTCCTGCCTGATCTCGCGATCAGATGGCGCGCCAGCACCCGTCACGCTTGACGTACGACTATTGCCGTCCTCGCCTGACTGTCGGCTGCTGGTCGTGACACCGAGGGCTTCGCCGGCGTCCCCGACGCAAGAGGCCCACGGCTTGAGTGGCACATACCGGCTCGATCTCGCCCATCGCCAGGCTCGCGTCTCTCCGGCGCTCGAACACTTTCTCACAGGCCGGGCACGAGACGGGAGGATCTCTGTCGAGGCGTGGCTGAAGGCGATCCACGCGACCGACCGTGCCCGCATCAAGGATCGCCTCAGGGCGGTGTCCGGGCACCGGCTGGACGTACATGCCTTCGAGTGCAGGATGCGTCGGCACGATGGTGCCTGGCGCCAGATGCGCCATCAGTTTCGCGTTCTCACCCACGGGCGCCGCGGCCAGCCCCTGGCGTTTAGCGGTATCGTTCATGACGCGACGCGGACGGCGGCAACCGGTCCTGAGACCGATCCCCGCCTTCGCCTGGCCTGTCAGGCCGCCGATCTGTGTGCCTGGAGCTATGATTTCGAGGCCGACGAGGGCCACTCCACAGGAAGGCTTCATACCGGCCAGGAAGGACCGTTCTGTTATTCCGATTGGCGTAGCCGCGTGCACCCCGATGACCGCAGCCGGGTCAGTGCGGCGTTTCTCGCCCTTCAGTTCGGCGCCACCATGGAAGAGCGCTATCGCATTCGGGACGAAACCGGCAGCGAACAGACCCATGTCTGTTATGCGGAGCCATGCGACAGTGCCGGGCAGGCCTATGGCTTCACCCGCCTGGCTGAGTCCGCGTCCGCAGAGGCCGTCGCGAGCACGCCGGAAATCAATACCGTCGATCAGGCCGCGGCGCGTTCCATGCGGGTCGCGTCGATAACGGCCTGGACCCGCGACATGACCAGCGACCGCATGACGATCAGCGGCCCTTTGTGCGAGCGCCTCGATCTTGATCAGGTCGATGGCAGCTTTTCTTTCTCGAAATGGAAAGACTGCGTGCATCCAGACGACTGGCCGCGCCTGGTTGACCTGTGCCGCAGCAACTTTGAGACAGCGCCCAACGGGGAGATCAACTATCGCATCCGCGACAAGAACCAGCAGTATATTCACGTACGTGCGAGGGGCGGAGTCAGCGAGCAAACCCCTGACGGGCAGGTCCTGACCCTGGCCGGGGTGCTGAGCGAAACGGACGAGGTCGAACACCTGCGCGAGCAACTTGCTGTCACCGAGCGCGCCCGCGCGGAGGCGGCGGCGGCGGCCAACATTACGGCGTGGTTCCATGAAATCGCGACCGGACGGTTGACACTCGAAGGTCCGTTATGTCCCGCGATCGAGCTCGCTGAGGCCTTCAGTGACGGCGGAACGCGTCTCGTGCTGGATGCGGAAGACTGGCGTTCGGCCATTCACGAGGACGATCTTCATGGCCTCCTGTCCGGGCTCGGCCGCCTTGCGCCGGATCACCAGGAGGACTTCGAGGTCCGGATCAGGACCCGCGATGGCGACTATCGCTGGATCAACCTGCGCGGCGGAGTCTCGCAGGTCGGCCCGGACGGCGCCCCTACCCGGCTCTCGGGATTCATAACCGACATTACCGAGCGGCGCGTACTGGAGAAGGACCTGGCGCTCGAGAAGGCGCGACTGGATTCAATCTACCAGCAGACACCCGCGTTGCTCCACACAATGGACAAGCATGGCAACACCTTGATGGTGAACCGTCATTGGGTGGCCCGCCTCGGCTATCGCGAGGACGAGGTTATTGGCCGCCCCGGCCTGATCGTGGTCCATCCCGACGACCGTGAGCGGGTTGCAAGGACGCTGTTGCCGCAAACCCTCGAGAAAGGCGAGCTGGTTCGCGAGCCTGTCCGTCTTGTCACGAGCCAGGGGGAGGTGCTGGAGACACGGATTTCCGCTTTTGCCGAATACGATCTCTCCGGCACGCCGCGCGCCGCCCATGCAGTGTTCGAGGATCTCACCGACATTCAGGCCGCGCGCAAGGAACTCGAGGCGCGCGCGGAAGAACTCGAGCGGACAAACCGGGAGCTCAATCGCTTTGCCACTGTCGCCTCCCACGACCTGCAGGAGCCCCTGCGCAAGATCGCCGCGTTCTCCGGCCTTCTGCGACGGCGCTATCAGGACCGGCTGGACGAGGACGGGCTGAGCAGTCTGGATTTCCTGGTCGATGCTGCGGGCCGCATGCGAACGCTCATCGACGACCTTCTGGGCTATTCACGCGCCTCAAGCCGCCCCCTGAAGACATCACGCATCGAACTGGAATCCGTGGTCGAAGCGCTGCTCAAAGAGCTGGGCGTCCTGATCGAGGAGACCGGGGCCATCATCGAGATCGACGCTCTGCCGGCGGTTTACGGTGACACAACGCTCCTGCGCCTCCTGTTTCAGAATCTGATCACAAACGCGATCAAGTATCGCGGCCAGGATGCGCCTTATATCCGGATCGGTTCTGTCCGCGCCGGCGATAGCTGGCGAATTCATGTGATGGACAACGGAATCGGGATCGAGGGAAAGTTCTTCAACAAGATTTTCGACCCTTTCCAGCGCCTCCACGCGCGCGGCGACTACGAAGGTACCGGGATTGGCCTCGCAATCTGCCAACAGGCGGCCGAGCGCCACGGTGGACGCATCTGGGTGGACTCCGCACCGGGCCGGGGAAGCAGCTTCTACTTCACGTTACCTACCGGGACCGCTGAAGACGTGCCTGACTAGGCGGCGCGGCCCTTCGAACGTTGAACGAGGATCGACCGTCTGACCCGGATGACGAGCAGGACGAGCCCGGCCAGGACGGTCGCCAGCGCCAGTCCAGCCATCGAAATAAGAAGCGGGTGATTGAAGTTTTCCCGCTCCCTGTAGTCCATCACGTGAAGCATCCAGAAGAAGTCGAAAACTCGCCAGCGGTCATTCCGGCGCGCCGTCACCTCTCCACTGTCCGGCGAGATGTAGAGACGCGTGCCTTCCCCGTCGTCAAACTCGGCGCGCCAGGCCGGACCCGACCGCCGATACTCCCAGGTCGGGGTCTCGAAATAGGTCAGTGATTTTACAGGCGCGACACCGGCATAGTTGGCTTGCGCCGTTTGTCTTGCCGCCGCCTCGTCCAACGGGGAAAGACGAGCGCCCGATTGCGCATCGACCATGACGACGCCGCGCGGGGTCTGGAATCGGTAGACCGGGCGCTCGTTCCAATAACCGAGCACGGCGCCGCGCACCGTACTCACTCCCGCCTCCCGGGCCGCGGATCCGGGGGCAAGAAGCGTATCCAGCGCGAGTGGTTCGGTCCGAGCCGCCGGGATGGTGTGTTCGCTGCGTACTGCCTCGATGGGCAGCAGACTCATCACGAAACCGCCAAGGACCCAGAGCAGGATCTGCAGCCCGACAATCAGCGCGAGCCATTTGTGAATGCGCACCGCCCAGCGCGTGACAGCAATCATGTCCGACTCATCCCTCTTCGGCGGCTGGCACCATGGTCAGCGTGACAGTGAACCGCTCGTCCGGCGAAAGTGCACTGGGAGCGCCATCGGGCGCGTGTTCAGCCCTGAGGATCTGCCGCGCATTGGTGACGGCCTTGAGATCCTCCACGGTCTCACCGATCAGAGTCTCGATGTCACCTTCGCCCCCGGAAATCGTGAGGGTCTCCACCTCGGCGCGCATCGACACCTGAAGCTCTGACTTCACCTTGCGAGCCGCGGCGAGTATCGCTACGAACGTGTCACCCCGGGCGCGCAGGGCGTCCGGATCGATCTGATCGTCCTGCCTCGGCCACTCGCCGCGCGCATGCACCGTTCGCGGATCCGTGGTGTCGTTTCCGAGCATGATGTCGTTCAGAACATCGGTCACATAGGGCGTGAACGGCGCGAACAGGCGGATCAGAGTCACACTGGCGTGGTGCAGCGTGTAGAGGGCAGACCGCTCGCCGGCGTCAGGTTCGCCTTCAAAACGGGTGCGATGCTTCACCATCTCCAGGTAATTGTCGCAATAGGTCCGCCAGAAGAAATCCTCGGCGACCCGCAGCGCCTGGGCATACTCGTAATCTTCGAACGCCTCCGACGCGCGTTTTACGGTCTCGGAAAGCCGGCCAAGCAACCATTTGTCGAGAGGATGGACAATGTGTCCCGCCTCCAGGTCCGCACGTGCACTGGTCGGCGTGATGCTGGTGCCCGACAAGGACATATGCGCGAGCTTCACCGCATTCCACAGCTTGTTGACCAGGCGCTTGCCCTGGCCGAGCGTGTTCGGTGAGAGCGCCGTGTCGTGACCGAGGCGCGACGTGCCCGTCCAGTAGCGCACCACGTCGCTGCCATGCTCGTCCAGCAACTTGATGGGGTCGATCACATTGCCTTTGGATTTGCTCATCTTCGAGCCGTCGCTGGCCAGGCACCAGCCCGAGATCGCGATATTTTTCCAAGGTATGGCACGCTCGTGGTGGAGCGCTTTCACGATCGTGTAGAACGCCCAGGTCCGGATAATCTCGTGGGCTTGGGGACGCAGCGCCATCGGGAAGAGCCGCTTGTGCGTCTCATAATCGCCGACCGCGTACGTCTCACTGATCGCCCGCGTATTGAGTTGCGGGGAAACCGAGCTGGTCGCCCAGGTGTCCATGACGTCGCGTTCGCCTTCCACCTCGTGGGCTTCATAGCCTTTGGGCAGATCGGTGGTCGGGTCGACGGGCAGTTCATCGGCTCCGGGCACGATAATCCTGCCCTCCTCGCCCGCGCGCTTGGAATACCAGACCGGAAGCGGCACCCCGAAATGCCGCTGGCGGGAAATGGACCAGTCCCATTTCAGCCCCTCCACCCAGCTCTCGAAACGCTGGCGCATGTATTCGGGGCGCCAGGTGATCTCGCGGCCTTTCTCGAGAATCTGGTCCTTGTATTCCAGCGTCTTGATGAACCATTGCGGCGTGACGATAATTTCAAGCGGCGCGCCCGAGCGCTCGGCAACCGGGACGACCTGATGGGTCGTGTCCTGCTTCAGAAGCAGGCCCTCGTCCTTGAGAATCTCGAGAATCTGCGCCTTGGCCTTCTCCGCCTTCAGCCCCGCGAGCGCTTCGATGGTCGATTGCGCCCTGGCCAGGTCGAGCGTCGGCCAGTCATCGCTGCCGATTTCAAGAGTCTCCTTCATCTTGCCCGCGCGATCGATCACGACTCGCAAGGGCAGACGGTGCGCGCGGAACCAGTTGATGTCCTGAACGTCGCCGAAGGTGCAGCACATGACGATGCCGGTTCCCTTCTCCGGATCGACCGCCTCGTCGGCGATGATCGGGACGGGCACGTTATAAAGCGGACTAATCGCGCGCTTTCCGACCAGCTCTTTGGCGCGGGAATGCTCGGGATGGATCATCAGCGCGCCGCAGCCGCCGATCAGTTCGGGGCGCGTGGTCGCGATGACAGCCGGTTCGCCGCCGCCTTCGATCTGGAACGGTATCTGGTTCAGCTTGCCTTCGCGCTCGATCTCTTCCACTTCGGCCTGGGCGATCGCAGTGCGGTCGGCCGGGTCCCACAATGTGGGTTCGAGACGGCGCTCCAGCAGTCCTTTCTCGTAGAGATCGAGAAATGACATCTGCGAGATCGTCCGGCTTTCATCGGAAATCGTCTGGTATTCCCGACTCCAGTCGACCGACAGGCCAATACGGCCGAACAGGTCGCGAAATTGCTGCTCGTAGGGGGGTATGACCTCACGGCACAGCGCCACGAATTCCTCGCGCGCCATAGTCCCGCCGCGCACCTTTTTCACCTTCTCCACCAGGCGCTCGGTCGGCAGACCGTTATCGTCCCAGCCGATCGGATACAGGACATTGCGCCCGCTCATCCGGAAGTAGCGCGCGAGGATGTCGGCCTGCGTATAGGAGTAGATGTGTCCGATATGCAGTGCGCCCGACACGGTGGGCGGTGGGGTGTCGATGACATAGTCAGAGTCGGCCGGCGCAGTCGGATCCCACTTGAAAGCCTCGTCCTTGGCCCATCGGTCGAGACACTCGCTCTCTGCCTGGGCGGGTTTGTATTTGTTGGGAAACTCTTTCATGAGATGCGCGCCGTCACTTCCAAAGGGTCGGGAAAGCGCCGGTCTTAACCGATTTTGCCCAGCCGCAAAAGGCGAACGACAGAGCGGGTGTCCGACCGCTTCAACCCCAACCCAGGCCCGGAGCCGGCCCTTGCGGACTCTCATCCAGGCGCGCTCTGGGGCGTCTTGCGCGTGGCGACTACCGGCTTAAGCTTGAGGGCGATGACCCAGCGACCCAACGATACCCGTCTCTCCGTCCCTCGTGACACGGAGAATGACTACAGTCTCGACGCCGCTCGGATCCGCCGGGATTTCATTTCGCGGCGGACCGGCGCGGATCTGACCCATACCGGCTCTTTCTCCATCACCCCGGAAATCACCCGGGGCAATGTCGAGAACTTCATCGGCGTCGCCCAGGTGCCGGTAGGCCTGGCCGGCCCCTTGCGCATCGATGGCGAGCACGTGAACGAGGACGTCTACGTCCCGCTGGCAACCACCGAGGGCACGCTCGTGGCCAGCTATAATCGCGGCATGCGTATCCTGACCGAGGCGGGCGGCGTGCGCACCACGATCCATGAGCGTTTCATGCAGCGCGCGCCGGTCTTTCACTTCGACGATGCCCGGGGCGCGCGCGATTTTGCCGCCTGGATCGATGCCCGGACTGAAGACATTCGCGGCGCGGCCGAAGCCTCATCTTCGATCGCGAAGCTTTCTCACATCGAGCGCTATGCGGTGGGCCCGATGCTGCACCTGCGGTTCAACTATGAAACCGGGGATGCGGCCGGACAGAACATGGCCGGAAAGGCGACCTACGCGGCATGCGAGTGGATCGCGGCCAATCATCCCGGCGGCGCGCGCTACACGCTTTCCGGCGCGATGGACACCGACAAGAAGCATAGCCAGCTCAACGTGCTTCATTCGCGCGGGGCGCGCGTCATCGCCGAGGTGCGCATTCCCAGTGCGCTGCTGCGCGAAAGGGTCGGCGCGTCTGCCGAAACCCTGTTTCGCGCGCGTCTCAATTCCTTTGCCGGATCGGTCATGGCAGGATCGGCCAATAACGGCATGCATGCCGCCAACGCGCTCGCGGCCCTCTTTATCGCCACCGGCCAGGATGCCGCCAACGTGGCCGAAAGCCATGCGGCGATAACCTATGTCCGGCTCGAGGACGATGGGGAGACCTACTACTGGTCCATCACCCTGCCCTCCCTCATAGTCGCAACCTTTGGCGGCGGCACGGGACTGCCCACGCAGGCCGAATGCCTCGACATCCTGTCCTGCCGCGGCCCGGGCAAGGTCGGTCGTTTCATCGAGATCTGCGCCGCGACCGTCCTGGCCGGGGAGGTCTCCCTCGCCGGAGCCGTGGTGGCCGGCGACTGGGTGGACAGTCATGAAAAGCTCGGCCGCAACAGGGGCAAGCGATGAGCTCTCGGCACACCGGAGCCTCGAACCGGGCGGCCCCCGCATTCGTCAGCGCGGTTCTAGCGCCTTCAGGGCCGGACTGGCGAACTGGCGGTAGGCCAAGATGCCGACGATCAGCAACGTCGTGCTGATCTGGGCGACGGGACCGGCAATGAGAGCCAGGTAACCGATAGAAAAGAACAAGGTGCGCATACCCCGGTTGAACTGGCGGCCGGCAACCAGGTTCATCTCGGCCGCGCGTCCGCACGCGGCCAGCGCCGCCTCGGGATTGTCGCGTTCGGCCGCTGCACCAAGCAGGACCGCGGAGTAGTTGGTCAGTCTGTAAGTCCAGCCGAACTTGAAAAAGGCGTAGGCGTAGATCACCAGGAGCCCGAGGCTGATCATCTCCCACTGCGTACGCGAGGTGTGCGCCAGCAAGGGCAGATCGGCCATGGCCAGCATGATCGTCTCTAGCGCGGTCAGGATCGTGAAGGCGGCGCCGATGCCCAGAAGGGCCGTCGACGCGAAGAACGCGATCCCGCTCTGAAGCCCGGCAATGATCTGCGTATCCATGATGCGCACCGGCCGGGCCGCGACCGCGCGCATCCACTGTCGGCGCTCCTCGTTCATCGCCGTGGAAAGCGTATGCCGCGACAGGGGGGAATGGTCGACGATGAAGGAATAAATGCCTGCAATCAGCAGAAAACCGATCAGGCCGAAGTAAACGCTGTCCATGGCGGTCCTGCGAGGCGGCGGGAGCGCGCCGCCTCGCGGACGCGCGGAATTATTTCACCTCAAGCACGCACAGGCGGCACTTGTCGAGGTGGTAGTCGGTTTCTTCGATTTCGCGAATGGCCACAAGACCGTCTTTCTCAAGGGCTGAGAAATGAGCCTCGTAACCCTCAGGCCAGACATCATTGTGCACCGTGGCAACGATGAGCCCGCCTGGCTTCGTGATCCGCACCAGTTCGTTGAAGCCTTTCGGTCCCACATGAGAATGGGTAAACGTCCCGACGCAGATGACCGCTCCGTAGGCATCATCTTTGTAGGACAAGGGCTGGGTCATGTCCTCGACCTGCAGCTCACGATAAGCGCCCTTCTCGCGAGCAATGTCGAGCATATCCGGTGACAGATCCATGCCATCGATCGTGGTGAAGCCCCGGGTCGCGAGCTCCACGCCGGCCAGGCCCGTCCCGCACCCGGCGTCCAGAACGACGGTATCGGTCGCCACAAGCGACTTCAGCTTGTCGGCAGAAATCGCCGGAGCGACATAGCCCATGCCCTCGACCGTGTCCTTATCGTAGGACTTTGCCCAGTCCTTGTAAGTATCACGGCATTCATCCACACCGCCTTTAAGATTATAGATGCGGTCGAGAATCTCGTTTTCGTGTGCCATGACTCGTGTGGTGACCTCTGCGATTTTGAGAAAAGACGACTTACTTATTAACGCATACTGCGGTGCAGCGCAAAACCTTGACCCCATTATTCTTCCGTAGGCACCCCCGACTTGCTCCGGCCACGAACGAATTCTGGCCTGGAATGCGGGCCCCTACACCCCGTGCTCGTGTCGTGCGCCTCACTCCAAAAGCAGGATGACAGCCAGGGACCGACTGGGCTAACGCAGGGCTACGCCGCACCGGCCAACAAGGACTGACATGGCTCCGCCTCTTCTCACGCTCCAGGATATTCACCTCACCTTCGGTGCCTCTCCCCTCCTTGCCGGAGCGGAGCTGAGTATCGAAGCGGGAGACCGGCTTTGCCTGGTCGGACGCAACGGTTCGGGAAAGTCCTCCTTGATGAAAGTTGCAGCCGGCCTCGTCGAACCGGATGATGGCGAGCGCTTCTTCCAACCCAACACTACGATCCGGTATCTGGAACAGGATCCGGACCTGTCCTCTTTCAAGCGGGTCATCGACTACGTGGAAGACGGGCTGGCACCGGGCGACGAGGACTATCGGGCGACCTACTTGCTCGAGGCACTCGGACTCAGCGGCGAAGAGGCGCCATCGCGGCTTTCAGGAGGCGAGGCGCGCCGCGCTGCGCTGGCGCGCGCGCTCGCACCCGACCCAGACATCCTTATGTTGGACGAACCGACCAACCATCTCGACCTGCCGGCAATCGAATGGCTGGAAAGCGAGCTCAAGGCGCGCCAGGGCGCGATCGTTCTGATCAGTCACGATCGCCGCTTCATGGAGAACCTGACGCGAGCGGTCGTCTGGCTCGACCGGGGAACGACCCGCCGGCTCAACAAGGGCTTTGCTCATTTCGAAGACTGGCGTGACGAGGTATTCGCGGCCGAAGAAACCGAGCAGCACAAGCTCGACCGCCAGATTGCGCGCGAAGAAGACTGGATGCGATACGGCGTCACGGCCCGGCGCAAACGCAATCAGCGCCGCCTCGCCGATTTCAGGGCGTTGAAAGACAAGCGTCGCACGCATCGCGGCCCTCAGGGCCAGGTCAGCCTCGAAGTGAGTGAAGCAGACACGTCTGGCAAGCGCGTGGTCGAAGCCAGGCATATCTCCAAGCGCTTCGGCGACCGGAGCATCGTCGAGGACCTGTCGATTCGGATCAGCCGGGGGGACCGGCTGGCAATCGTCGGGCCGAACGGTGCTGGCAAGACAACCTTGATCAACCTGATGATCGGAAATCTCCAACCGGATAGCGGGACGATCCAGCTCGGGACCAATCTGGCAGTTGCCACGCTGGACCAGCGGCGCGCCGCCCTGCAGCCGGGTTGGACGCTCGCCGACGCCCTGACCCAGGGCGGCGGCGATCAGGTCGAGGTTGCCGGCAAGACCAAGCATGTCATGGCCTACATGAAGGATTTCCTCTTCCGTCCGGAACAGGCGCGGACACCGGTAGAGGTGTTGTCAGGCGGAGAGAAGGCGCGCCTGATGCTGGCGCGCTCGCTCGCCCTGCCATCCAACATGCTCATCCTGGACGAACCGACGAACGACCTCGATCTGGAGACGCTCGATCTGCTCCAGGACATGATCGCCGACTATTCGGGAACCGTGATCCTCGTCAGCCACGACCGTGACTTCATCGACCGCATCGCGAGTTCCACATTGATGTTCGAAGGCGAGGGCAAGTGGCAGGAATATGCGGGCGGATATTCAGACATGCTCGCCCAACGCGGAGAAGGGGTGAAAGCGCGCAAGTCCGAAGAGAAGAAAGCTGGCGCCGCCAAGACCGCCCCTGCGTCGACAAGCATCACAGCCGCCAAGAACCGGGCCAAGCTTTCCTTCAAGGACAAGTACGCACTCGAGACGCTCCCGGGTGAAATCGAGGCCCTCAGCGCCAGAATCAAGACGCTGGAAGCCGAGATGGCCGATCCGGCCCTATTCTCGCGCAACCCGGAGCGTTTCGACGCGGCCAGCCGGGAACACGCTGATGCGCTTACCGAAAAGGCCGCGAAGGAGGAGCGCTGGCTGGAGCTGGAGATGCTGCGCGAAGAGATCGAGGGTTAGGCCCGAAGGGTCAACGCCTGCTTTGCCGGCACCTTGCCATCAATCAGGGCGCGATAGCTGGCCAGTGTTGCCTCGGCGCCCGAACGCTCCTCGAACTCGAACAGGCCACGGCCTTCGCTAGCAAAGGCCAGCCATGCCTCGCCATACCGGCGTCCGAATTCGCCAGCACCCCATTCCTTGATCCGGTCGCGCACATGATCGGGAGCAAAAAAGAAGACCGGCTTCGGTCCGGGCATCGCTCCAGGCGGCGCTGAATTCTCCCAATGAGCACCCCCGACCCGAATATTGCCGGCGAGCGCATCGCCGAGCCGTGAGTGGATCGCCTTGTTGACCGCGCTGTCACCAGCGAAATCAATGACCAGACGCGAAGGTTCGGCTTCCATGTCGGCCACATCATCATAAAGAGCCACCCGGTTATAATAGCCGAGCGCCTCGACAAACCTGCGATTTCCCGGCGAGGTGATAGCCTCAATCTCGATGCCGTGACTGCGATCGCGATCAAGAAGGAAAGCCAGCGCGATTGCGGTCTTGCTCGATGCACTGGTCAGGCTGACGCGCCTTGCACTCAGAAAGCCGGTATCGCGTAGATGCAGGTCAATCAGGAATGACGTGATGAAGAGGGGCTGCAGCACCATCTGCACCGCCTCGAGATCGGCGCGATACCCGGGATCCGAAGCGCAGCGCGTGTAGCGATTATAGGCCGACGGCAGGCCTGCACGATGATCGCTGGTGTCGATGAAGCTGCCGGCTTCGATCCGGCCCGGCTTCACGATCAGCTCGGCTCCGGCCGGAAGATAGCCGTAGATGCGTTCGCCGACCTCAAGACCACCGGCGGCGCGGCACTCCTCGACTTCTGCGAAGCCCCAGACGGGCAGATGGCCCGTAGTCTCTCCGGCTGGGAAGAAATCCCAATAGCGCATGGCCTCGCCGAAGGCTGCGTAGGTGATGTTGTTGGCCGTCAGTGCGAAACGGTCGACGCGCAACCGCGCCTCACCTTCCTGGAGCGGGCGCGATGGCACCTCGCTAATCGCGGCGGTGGAAATATCATTCTTGTCGATCGATAGCACCCAGCTCATCAAACATCTCCCGTCTCGCTCGATCTGCAGCCTCAAGGCTCGCGACAGACTTTACAAGCGCTTGTGAAAGACCATGACGAAGACGCCGGTCAGGCGAAGATCGCCACCATTTGCCGCGCCTTGATCACGCACTCGCCGTGCGCATTCCAGATGGTCATATCCTGCGTCGAATATCCGTCCCTCGCGTGGTCGGCGCTGGCTTCCAGAAGCCACCACCCCTCCTCGGTCCGGGGGGTATCGACAAGAACGTCGATCATCCAGGTCATCGACGATAACGGGGCGGCCCCGTTCAGGGCCGGCGTGACGGCCGGCGGCAACGCGTCGGCCAGCGCGATCAGGCTCAGCTTGTGGGCCCGGGATTTCAGGTCGCGCAGACGCACCCAGCTGAGTTCACGGGTCTGGCCGCCCCCTGTGAAGGGCGCGCCGTCACTCTTCCACACGAACTCGAGCTGGCGTGTGAAGGACGGAACGCCGCCGGGAAAGACCATGGGGGTGGCGTCGGGCCCAGGAAACGGCATCGCCGAGGCCGGCGCGGCTGGCGGAGCGAGGTTCAGATTGCTTTCGCGCGCCGCCGCGAAGGTGAATGTCGCATCGGCTCCTATGCCGGACGGTCCCGAGAGGCGTGTGTGAACGCTCGATGCCGTGCGACCTTCGCGCAGCACCTCCGCCTCGACGTTGACCTGGCCAGCGCTCGGCCCGACAAAGGAAATCATGGCGCTGCGCAGCGGACGACGCTCATCGACCAGACGCCGGGCAGCCATTAGACAAAGCGCGGCTGTGACGCCGCCGTAGGAGGTGCGTCCTTGCGTCCAGTCGGGGCCTATCTCGACCTGCAATCCTCGATCCGTCGATTTAACAGCGTCAAACAGGTCGGACAGCGACATGACAGGCTCCGTCAGGATGTGAACAGCGTTTACATCCGACTGAGCACACATTGCCCGGCCTGCCAAGAGCGGCGACGGTGCAAAGCTTCGCTGCCGCGCCTAACGCGCCGACTCCAGCAGCTCACCGGACGCAGGCTGCGTCTGGCCGGAAGCCTTGGCAAAACGCATATGGCCATCCTCAATCGGTCCGAACCGGATGGTCATCATGTCCATGATATAGTTCTGATAGGTCTTCCAGGGTGCCTTGGTCCCCTGCCTGGGCAGGGTGGCCAGTGCCCTCTGGACGTAGCCGGACGAGAAGTCGAGCAGGTCGCGGGTCTCGAGATCGGCCGGCGGTTCGGGAACGCAGTAATCGTAGCCCTTGGCGTCCATGTGGTTGAGCAATCGGCAGATTCGCTCATGGGTCAGGTCGATCTTCAGCGTCCAGCTCGCATTGGTGTAGCCAAACGCGAGCGCGCAATTGGGCACACCGGACAACATCATGCCGCGATACGTCACATGAGCGGGCGCGTTAAACCGCTCTCCGTCGATGACAATCTCGATGCCGCCTCCGATCAGCATCTCAAGGCCTGTGGCCGGGATGATCAGCTCGGCCTCCAGATGTTTGCCGGATTTCAACTGGATGCCGGTCGCATCGAAGCGCTCCACATGATCGGTCTCGATTGACGCTTCACCGGACTTCAGCACCTCGAAGAAGTCACCGTCCGGGGCCAGGCAGAAGCGTTGGTCCCAGGGGTTGTAGGACGGCGAGAAATGGGTCTCGACATCGAAGTCGTCGCCCAGCTGGTTGCGGATTTCCTTGAGCACGCCTTTCTTGACGTAGTCCGGATGACGCCGTGACAGGTTGAAGAAGAACATGCCGAGCCCGATCTGCTTGACCCGCGTCAGCAAATAGGCTGCGCGGGCCGGCAATACCTTGCGCAGCCAGTCCGCGATCGCATCGCGTGAGGGGCGGCTGGCGATATAGGTCGGCGAACGCTGGAGCATAGTTACGTGGCTTGCGCGTCCCGCCATCGCCGGGACGAGCGTGACCGCCGTCGCGCCCGACCCGATCACGACAATCTTCTTGCCCGTGTAATCGTAGTCTTCATCCCAGAGCTGGGGATGGATGATGTCGCCCTTGAACTCGGCCATGCCCGGAAAGTCGGGCATGTAGCCGTGGTCATAGCGATAATAGCCCGAACACAGGATCAGGAAGCTGGCGCTGAAGCGTTTGCGCTCGCGCCGCTCGCCGACCTCGGCCTCCAGGATCCATCGTGCGCTGGCGCTGTCCCAGTCGGCGCGCACGACTCGGGTCTGGAAGCGGATATGCTCCAGTATGCCCGCCTCGCGCGCGGTGTCGGTCACGTAGCGCTTGATGCTGGGCCCGTCGGCAAACACCTTGCCGTCCGTCCAGGGGCGGAAGTTGAAGCCGAACGTGTACATGTCGCTGTCCGACCGGATGCCGGGATAGCGGAACAAATCCCAGGTTCCGCCCAGATCCTCGCGCGCTTCGAGAATCTGGTAGCTCTTGCCGGGCGAGCGCTGTTGGAGGTGATGCGCGGCGCCGACACCTGAAATTCCCGCACCGACGATCAATACATCCGTGTGCGTTTCCACCGGTGTCGTCATGTCCATGGCGCGTCCTCCCGCTTGCAGGCTCTTCTTCGAAGCGTCTCACAAAAGCGAACAACGTTCAAAAATTTTCGGCAAGTGGGCGGTGCAGCCTTGAAAGCGCGTGACCGGCGCGGCCAGGCGAAGGGTGTCAGCAGTCTATCTGTTCGCGCACACGCTGCGCGGCGGACCGGTCCCACTGCTCGATACGCACCACGATCTCGCAGCGTTGTTCCGGCGTCAGACGCGGATCGGTCGCGAGATCTTCACCGAGCTGCTCGAACGTTGCGACACCCTCGATCACCTCGAGCCCGCCGGCTTGCGGCGTATCGAAGCGCATCAGCTGTCCGCCATCGTCCCAGCGCGGCCATTCGGGAAAATCACCCCCGCCCGCGCCCGGATTTCCGCTGCGTGCGAACTCCGCCCAGTATCCGCCCATCGCCGCGGCGAGGCTTTCGCGCCCTTCCGCATTGGCATCGGTGAACAAGGCTCCATCGAGTCGGCCAAAGAACTCGAACCGATTGAACACGAACGGGATTTCGACGGCATGGCCGGAACCGATCAACTGGCCCAGATCCATGAAGAGGAAGCGCCCTCCCTCGTCCCAGTCGAACCGATAGGCCCAGACATCCTCGTGACCGTCGTCCACCAGGCTCAGGGCCATGCTGTCGACCGCATTGATGCGCCAGACACGTGACTGGTATTGCGCAAGCGCATCGTAGAAGTCGGCGTCTCGGGCGGTATAGAGCACGCCAAACCAGGAGCGGACGAGCTGGGAATCGAGGAAGTTGAACAGCTTCATCTCCTCGAAATTCGTGCCCGTGATAACCGGCACGTCGTTGAACCACTCCGGATCGGTCAGGCCTTCGCGAATACCCTCGGCGGGCAAGGTCACGCCATCTGCGATCATCCTCGGCAGCTCAACGCCGAAGGCGAAACCCTCGTGATAGGTCGCGAAGATTTCCTCCAAAGACGCCGAGCGCAGAGCTTCAGCTGTCTGCCCACCAGCGAATTCGGCCGCTGCCTCGCGGGACGGATTGACGATGGCTTCACCGCCCTGTTCAGCGGCTTCGAGCGCGACCGTGTCGAGCCCGCCGCTTTGGATAATGGCCCGGTGAAACAGGCCGCGGGCCGGCGGTGAGACGAGCAGGCCGGCCACGTCGTACCCGCCCGCGCTTTCGCCGAATATGGTCACGCGATCCTCATCGCCACCAAAGGCAGAGATATTGGCCTGCACCCATTCGAGCGCTGCCGTCTGGTCGAGCAGGGCGAAGTTGGCACCGCGGTCGAGATCGGTCCCGGCTGTGTCACGGATGGCCTCGTGGGCGAAAAAGCCGAGCGGGCCGAGGCGGTACTGGATGACGACCACGATGACATTCTGGTCGGCAACAAGCTGGCTGGCATCGTACTGGGCGGCATAGCCCCAGACATTGGAGCCCCCGTGGATCCAGACCATGACCGGAAGGTCGCCCCCCTCGGCTGCCTGTTCCGGTGCGTAGATGTCGAGATAGAGACAGTCTTCGCGGCCCACTAGCAGGCCTGGCTCGATACCCTGGCCCTGGTCGAGCGGTGTCGTCATCTGCGCGCACCGGTCCGAAGACGCCAATGCCTCAAGCCGTCCCTCAAAGGCGGGCGCAGGTCGCGGCGCGCGCCAGCGCAGATCGCCAACCGGAGCGGCGGCGAAGGGAATGCCACGCCAGACCTGCGCTCCGGTGGAAGTCTCTGTAAAGCCAATGAGTTCGCCTTGAGCGATGGTGCGCGCCGTCGCCTCGTCGGGCACCGGCGGAGCGGGCGTATCATCGGCGCCACAGGCCGCGAGCATCAGGCCGATCAGAAGAATGAGTGCGCCGCGCATGAAAGCCTCCCCGCTTATTTCGCGAACCTGGTTCGAGAGGTTAGGCGGTGACCGGGCAACTCGGCAACACACAAAAAGAAACCCCGGCCTGAACGGCCGGGGTTTCCGGAGACGAGGCGCGTGCGCCAACACGATGGCGCAACGTGTCTGCTACTCCTGGTTCTCGCCGCCCTCTTGCAGGTCCTCAGGGACCGGGAAGCCGCGGTCACGCATCAGCGGGGCGATATCGGCATCGCGGCCACGGAACTCGCGATAGGCTTCAGCCGGATCCACAGAGTTGCGCGGGGCGAAGAGCGTCGAAACCATGCGCTCGGCCACTTCGGGGTCATAGAACCCGCCCGGTGCCTCGTCGAACGCTTCTGCGGCATCGGAGGTGAGCACGTCAGCCCACATATAGCCGTAATAGCCCGCCGAGTAGCCTTCGCCGGAGAAGATGTGACCGAAATGCGGGGAACGGTGACGCATCACCAGCTCGTCCGGCATGCCCAGCTCTTCCAGCGTCTCACGCTCGAACGCGTCCGGGTCGATGCCTTCAGGATCGGTCGTGTGATAGTACATGTCGACCAGCGCGGAGGCGAGATACTCCGTCGTGGCAAAGCCCTGGTTGAAGGTCGACGCCGCATTCAGCTTCTCGACCAGCTCGTCCGGCATCGGCTCGCCGGTCTCCACATGACGCAGATAGCCGTCGATCACCTCGTCGGTCAGCAGCCAGCGCTCAAGAAGCTGGGACTGGAACTCGGTATAGTCACGAACGCCGCCATTCAGCGTCGGATAGGCGACGTTGGACGAAAGCGAGTGCAAGGCGTGCCCCATCTCGTGGAAGAACGTCTCCGCATCGTCGAACGAGATCAGGACCGGTTCGCCGGGACTGCCCTGGATGAAGTTGGAATTGTTCGAGGTGAGCGGGGTTTCCTCGCCATCGAACGTGGTGTGACCGCGATAGCTGGTCGCCCACGCGCCCGACCGTTTGCCCTGACGCGCGAACGGGTCGAGATACCACAGGCCGATATGCTCGCCGCTTTCGCGATCGGTCACGTCCCAGACGCGCACGTCTTCGTGGAAGACCGGCACGGAGCCATCGGTGATTTCCTCGAAGGCGAAGCCGAACAGCTCACCGGACACATGGAACATCGCTTCGCGAAGGTTATCCAACTGGAAGTATTGCTTCACTTCCTCTGAATCGAGGTCGTAGCGTTCCTGCCGGACCTTCTCCATGTAATAGCGGTAGTCCCATGGCGCGATCTCGAAATCGCCGCCCTCGGCGTCGACGATTTCCTGCATCATCGCGACTTCTTCCTCGACGCGTCCGACGGCGGCCGGCCAGACGGCTTCCATCAGCTCCATCGCCCGCTGCGGCGTTCCGGCCATGCGGTTTTCCAGGCGCCACTGGGCGTAATTGTCGTAGCCGAGAAGTCCGACCCGCTCGTCGCGCAACTGGAGAATCTCGGCAATGATCGCGTTATTGTCGAACTCGTCGGCGTTGTCGCCGCGCGAGTAGTAGGTTTCCCAGACCTGCTGACGCAGCTCGCGCTCGTCCGAATAGGTCAGAAACGGATCCATGGAAGAGCGGGTGTTGAGGACCGCATATTCGCCGTCATGACCGCGCTCGGCCGCCAGGGAGGCCGCAGAGGCGACGAAGGAGTCCGGCAGGCCGGAGAGCTGATCTTCCGACAGGTAGAGAACGTAATTCTCTTCGTCGGCCAGCACGTTGTTGGAGAATTGGGTGTAAAGCTCGGCCAGGCGCTGGTCGATCGCGGCATAGCGCTCGGCCGCCTCGCCCTCGAGCGTCGCACCGTCGCGCGCGAAATTGTCATAGGTCAGCTGCACCAGACGCTGCTGGTCGGGACGCAACTCGCTCATTTCGTCCGAGTTGTAGACCGCCTCGATCCGCGCAAACAAATCCTTGTTCTGCGTGATCTGAGTGAAGTAGGCCGACAGCCTCGGCGCCATTTCCTGCTGAATCTCGCGGAATTCCGGCGAGGACAGGTTGGACGACCAGATGCCGTAATAGGTGAAGACCCGGCCCAGCGTGTCACCGGCCCGTTCCATCGCCACGATCGTATTTTCAAACGTCGCCGGTTCGGGATTGCTGGCGATCGCCTCGATCTCTTCGAGGTTCTGGGCCATCGCGACTTCCAGCGCGGGCTTCAGATAGACCAGCTCCATCTGGTCGAACGCCGGGACGCCGCCATGCGGGCCATCCCATTCGGCCAGAAGCGGATTGGTTTCCGCAGTCGTGTATTCGCCTTCGATTTCGCCGTTGCCGGCCATTGCGCCGGTGCTTTCGCTGCCCGTCGCAGCCTCGCTTTGAGCCGCATCTGCGTCCTCGGCCGGCCCTTCGGCTTCCGGCGCGCACGCGGCAAGTGCGAGCAGGCTCGCGGTTGTGATCAACAGATGGCGCATGATTGGCCCTCCCCTTTCTGACAACGCAGGTCGATGTCTTCGAAACGCGGCAGCCTAGTGTGGCCTTGGCGCCCCGTCATATGAACATTTCACAAGGTTCTGCCTCAAGGCGGCAAACCGCGCGGCGGAAAGACGAGCCCTCGCTACAGAGTTTCGTTGACATTTTGCCTGCGGCGATGTGGTTGGGCTAAAGCTCCGGGCGCCATGCCCGGCGTCCATCCTTCCACCGCTTGAAACCCTGAGGCGTGTTGCCGTGTCCCGTTCCGCTCTCGACGTGTCCCAAACCAAAGACTTCCCTGCCTGGTATCAGGCTGCCGTGCGTGAGGCGGACCTGGCCGAGGAGTCCGGCGTTCGCGGATGCATGATCATCAAGCCCTGGGGCAACGGGCTGTGGGAGCGCATGAAAGCGATCCTGAACGGTGCGATCGAAGCGACCGGGCACGAGAACTGCTACTTTCCGATGCTCATTCCGCTGAAGCATTTCGAGCAGGAAGCCCAGCACGTGGACGGCTTCGCCAAGGAGATGGCGGTGGTCACCCACCACCGGCTCAAGGTGATCGACGGCAAGCTTCAGCCCGATCCTGAAGCCAAGCTCGAAGAACCGCTGATCGTGCGCCCGACGTCGGAGACGATCATCGGGTCGGCGATGAGCCGGTGGGTGCGCTCCTACCGCGACCTGCCGCTACTCCTGAACCAGTGGGCCAATGTGATGCGCTGGGAAATGCGCCCGCGCATGTTCCTGCGCACGAGCGAATTTCTCTGGCAGGAAGGCCATACCGCCCATGTCGACGAGGCCGACGCGATGGCCGAGACCGAGCGCATGCTCGGCGTCTACCGAGATTTCGCGGTCCACGCGCTCGCCCTGCCGGTGATAGACGGGCATAAGCCGGAGCATGAACGCTTCCCCGGTGCGGTAGAAACCCTGACCATCGAGGCGATGATGCGGGACGGAAAGGCGCTGCAATCGGGAACCTCGCATTATCTCGGAACCAATTTTGCCAGGGCGCAGAACATCCAGTTCCAGGACGACCAGGGTGAATGGAAACACGCGCACACGACGAGCTGGGGACTTTCCACCCGGATGATCGGCGCTGTCATCATGGCCCATGGCGATGATGACGGTCTTCGCCTGCCGCCGCGTGTCGCCCCTCAGCAAGTCATTCTAGTGCCCATGCTCAAGGGCGGGGACGCCGACGAGGCGATCAAAACATACTGCCAGGAGCTGGCCGAGGCGCTTCGCGCGCAATCGGTCTTTGGCGAACCGGTGCGGGTCCGCGTCGACCTGGACGCCGACAAGGCCCAGAACAAGCGCTGGCGCTGGGTCAAGAAGGGGGCGCCGCTGATCTGCGAGATCGGCGCGCGCGACGTTGAGAACGGCAAGGTCGCCTTCCTGCGCCGCGATGCGCTGCGCACCGAGGACGGCAAAATCAACAGCCAGATCGTCGAACGTGCGGACTTCCCGGCCATGGCGGCCGCGGCACTGGCCGAGATTCACACCGCCCTCTATGACCGGGCGAGCGCTTTCCTGGCCGAGCACACCCACCAGGTCGAGAGCTTCGAGGACATGGTTGCCCTGTTCAAATCAGGTGAGCCCGCCTTTGCCAAGCTGGCCTGGAGCCGGCCGACCGGCGACGCGCTGGAAACCGTCATCAAGCGCCTGAAGGACCATCAGCTGACCGTACGCGTCGCCCCGTTCGACCAGGGCGAGATTCGCGGCAGCTGCGTGTTCACCGGCGACAAAGCCGTGGAGAACATCATCGTCGCCAAGTCCTACTGAGGTCCGAAGGACGGCGCAGATGCGATGTTATCCCGGCATGATCGCCGTGCGCAGAGCCGCGATGAGTCCGCTATTCGCGCATATCGGTCCACTGTTTCCATGACCTCAGACCGTTACCCCCGTGACGGTTTCCGTGGCGCCCGTCCGGTTATAATTCTACGGACAGACGGGGAGAAGACGAGCGGCTGACCCGGGGATAGCGATCGGCCCCGCCTGTCGCGTTCCGTCCCCCGCGCGCCTATTCCTCGCCGGGCCGGTAGATCTCGACCGCTGCGCGGCGCACCGCCGCCTCGCTCATCGGCACGGGGCGCAGGCCCTCGCGCGAAAACATCTCCATCTGGGTGGTGTAGTGATCGGCACCGGGGCGGTTGGATGCGCCGTACTGGTGCGTGGCCAGAACCGATTGTGTGCCGTCCTCGCGCCATTCCACGATGTAGGTCAGCCCGTCGCCGGCCACCATGCGCAGCGTGCCGTCCTCGCGAGGCTGGCCATAGACCGCGCGCAGCGTGTCCGGCCCGCCATCGAGCGGCAGATTCACCTCGCCGCGGATCAGCCGGTTGATCTCGCCCCATTCGGGATCGATCCGCCCGTGATGGGCCGTCAGCCACTCGACCGCACGCGGGAAAGCGGTCTCCAGCTCGGCCAGCACGTCCTCGCCCTCGGTCATGTAGTAGGTCATGAGGACCAGGCCCGCGCCGCGGTTTTCGCGCGAGGCCGAGAGGGTCCAGGCCCCGGCGCGTTCCGCGGCCTCGCGCACTGCGGCGTCCTCGAAGGGCGTGGACGCAATCGCGTCGCGCAATTGCGCGGCCAGGCTCTCCTCGTCGTAGGCGTCGTCGTATTTGATCTGGATCAGCTCGCCCTGCGTGGTCCGCCCGTCCGGATCTCTGGCCAGAAGCGAAGTGGCACGCAGGGCCCGGTTGGTCATGTTGGTCTCGATCCCGAACTCGGCCGGGTAGTCGGCCGGATCGGGATCGTCCGCGCCCAGCGTCACCTCAAACGGGGAATGATTGGCGTCCAGCACGTATCCCGCGTCCGGCTCGATCATGTGCGGCAGGGCCGAGACCGGCGCGAAATCATCCCAGATCAGGTCCGAGCGGTCGCCTGGCAAAACGCCGGTCCAGTCCACACCGGCATCGGCAAGACGATCGGGCATGCGCGCGACATAGAAGCGGGCGATGCGCCCCTGCCGGTCGGCGACGATGCGATTGGTATTGCCCATCGCGCCCATCTCAAGGGCATTCTCGAACTCGGCCAGGGTGCGCGCCTTCATCATCGCGAAGGCCTGCTCGCCAAAGCGGATATCGCCCATCGTGGCGTGACGTACCGCAAAGCTGCCGTGGTCGGCGTGCAGGACCGGGCCATGCGCCGACCAGTCGGCGGGCCGCGTGACCTGCCAGGCGAACGGGCCGAACAGGCGCACCGTCATGCGCGCGGTGCGGCGATCGAAATCGCGCATCTCGCCATCGAGTTCGTAGCTGTCGCCATCTTCGGAGACGGTCAGCGCGTAGACATCGATCAGGTCGGGATAATTGACCGTGGCGGCGTATCCGAGATCGGGGTTGGTGCCCAGATGCAGGACGGGCGCGCCGGGAAACAGGCCGCCGGCAAAGTTCAGGCCCTCGCCGCTGATGAGATGGCTCTCATACCAGGCCAGCGCACCGTCGGTGGGCTGGTGGGAATTGACGATCAGGCGCGTCGCGCCATCCGCGGAGCGCGACGGGGCAATCGCGAAGGCGTTCGATCCCAGCGCGACATTCGACCCCTCCTGCAAGAACACCTGCAGCGCCTGGCCCTGCGCGGGGTCGCGCTCGGCCTGCGGCGCCATGATCTCGGCGACGGTGTCGCCGAAGCCGTAAAACAGCGGGCTGAAGAAGGACGACAGCGCGACCACGTCCTGTCCGGTCACAGGGAAGAGATCGCGCGAGACCCGCTCGCCGGGATGATTGGCCGCGTAGAGATTGAGCCCGGCCGCATAGCCCTCGGCGAAGGCGCGCGCCTCCTGCGACAGTTCGCTTTCATAACCCGCCTCGACATCCTCGCGGATGCGAAGCAGCTGGACCAGATAGCTGGTGCGCGCCTCCTCCTCGTTCGCGGCGATCATCCCCGCGCCGAGACCGGCGCGCAGCGAAGCCTGGATGGTCTCGAAATCGTCCTCGGCATGAGCGTAGGCGAGCCCGAAGGCGGCATCGGCGTCGCTGACCCCGATGATGCGCGGCACGCCCCATTCGTCGCGCACGATCTCCGCAGAATAGCCGGCGGCCATCTCGCGGGCGGCCTCGGGATCGAAGTCGCGTTCCAGTCCCGGCGTCAGGCGCAGCCCGAGGGCGAACGCGGCGACGAGGGCGGCGGCGAGCACGGCCGCCAGCCCGAATCCGACAAATCGAAGCATGCCCATTTTCCTCCCGCTGGATTTTTATCGCGCAAGGTTAGGCGCACAGCCCGAACAGGCAAGCGAACAATGTTCACAACTTTCGCAAGACACGGCGGCAGCACAGGTCCGAACCGGCTTGAAATCGCCGCGCGGGGGATCACCCTTGACCTTTGCGCGCCCCCCGTGTTGGCTCTGCGCGGCTTTTGCGGGGGTAAATGCTCTCATTTCGCACGCCTCATCACGGCCGGACGGCCTGACGAGGCGAGCACGCACACAGGGTCCTCGACCCGGCCATGGCGCAAGAGCGCTGGCTGGCACTTCGCCGGTTCGATCAGTTTTGTGAATTGGAAACGGACACAGACATGGATTTTGGAACGGGCGTTTCGCTCGCCGCCTATTTTCTCATCATGATCGGGATCGGGCTCTACGGCTTCAGAGAATCCACCGACGATTCCTCGGGATATCTGCTGGGCGGGCGCAAGCTCGGACCGGCGGTCGTCTCGCTCTCGGCCGGGGCATCGGACATGTCCGGCTGGATGCTGCTCGGCCTTCCCGGCGCGATGTTCGTCACCGGCATGAGTGCGGCCTGGATCGCGATCGGCCTGCTGCTCGGGGCGCTGGCCAACTATCTCATCGTGGCGCCGCGCCTGCGCGTCTATACCGAGACGGCGAGCGACGCGATCACCATTCCGGACTATTTCGAGAAGCGGTTCGACGACAAGACGCGCCTGCTTCGCGTCATCTCCTCCATCGTCATCATCATCTTCTTCACCCTCTACACCTCGTCCGGCGTCGTGGCCGGCGGCAAGCTGTTCGATTCCGCCTTCGGCCTGCCCTACACGCTCGGCCTGACCGTCACCGCCGGCGTGGTCGTGCTCTATACCCTGCTGGGCGGCTTCATGGCCGTGTCCATGACCGACTTCGTGCAGGGCGTGATCATGTTCATCGCCCTGGTCATGGTGCCCATCGTGGCCCTGACCGGCATTGGTGGATTCGAGGGGCTGAGCGACACGCTGAACAATATCGACCCGGCGAGGGCCGAGGAGCTCAGTCTCGCCGACACCTGGTCCTTCTCGCTGATGGGCGGGGTCGGCATTGTCGGCATCATCTCGGCGATGAGCTGGGGTCTGGGCTATTTCGGCCAGCCGCACATCATCGTGCGCTTCATGGCCATCCGCTCGCACAAGGACATCCCGACTGCGCGCAATATCGGGATGAGCTGGATGCTCGTTACCATCGTCGGGTCGCTGGCGACCGGCCTGGTGGGCCTGGCCTACGTTCTCCAGAACGGTACCCCGGAAAACTATCTGGTCGACGGGGCATTCGACGGGGAGACGATCTTCATCGTGCTCTCGCAGATCCTGTTCAATCCCTATATCGCCGGCTTCCTGCTGGCGGCCATCCTGGCGGCGATCATGTCCACGATCTCCTCCCAGCTTCTGGTCTCGTCCAGCTCGCTGACCGAGGATTTCTACAAGATCTTCCTGCGCCGCGGGGCGAGCCAGAAAGAGCTGGTGCTGGTTGGACGCATCGCGGTCGTCGTGGTCGCCATCGTCGCCTGCCTGCTGGCGCTCGATCCGGACTCCAACGTGCTGACGCTGGTGTCCAATGCCTGGGCCGGCTTCGGCGCGGCCTTCGGCCCGCTTGTCATCCTGTCCCTGTTCTGGAACCGCATGACACGCTGGGGCGCGCTGGCCGGGATGATTACCGGCGCCGTCACCGTTCTGGTCTGGACCTATGTGCCGCTGATGCCGACCGAGGCGGGTCTCGTCCCGTTCAACGATGCGCTCTACTCCATCGTGCCCGGCTTCATCCTGAGCACGCTGACCATCCTCGGTGTCAGCCTGATCACCCCCGGCCCCAAGGCCGGCGTGATGGACACCCATGCCGATGTCGAAGGCCAGATGCGGAGCTAGGCCCGCAAGCCTTCATCGCGACTGCAGCAGCCGTCCCGGCCATACCGGGGCGGCTGTTTGCCGTTAAGGGCCCCAGCCTTGCAATCGCCGGTGCGGATCAATAATCACACAGGTTCAGTTTGCCGCCCGCAGCCGCTCCGGCGCGCGGGACTTCAACGACGTAATAAAGAAAGTATGCGCGATGAGCGGATCATCCTCGCAGGAGTCCAAATCCAAGACCCATTTTCCCGTGCTCGACAGCCCGGTGAACCTGCCTGCGATCGATCGCGAGATTCAGCAATTCTGGAAAGCGGACGACACGTTCCGCGCCTCGGTCAGCGAGCGGCCCGAGAACGACCAGTTCGTCTTCTATGACGGCCCGCCCTTCGCCAACGGCCTGCCCCATTACGGCCACCTCCTGACCGGCTTCGCCAAGGACATCATCCCGCGCTACCAGACCATGAAGGGCAAGCGGGTCGAGCGCCGCTTCGGCTGGGACACCCATGGCCTGCCCGCAGAGCTGGCCGCGGAGAAGGAGCTGGGCATTTCCGGGCGCAAGGCCATCGTGGAAATGGGCATCGACAAGTTCAACGCGGCGGCGCGCGAAGGCGTGATGAAGTACGCGGCCGAGTGGGAGGAATATGTCACCCGCGCCGCGCGCTGGGTCGATTTCGAGAACGACTACAAGACGCTCGACACCACTTTCATGGAAAGCGGGCTGTGGGCGTTCAAGCAGCTCTGGGAGAAGGGGCTGGTCTACAAGGACTATCGCGTCGTGCCCTATAGCTGGGCGGTGGAATCCCCGCTGTCGAACTTCGAGACCCGGCTCGACAACTCCTACCGTAACCGCACCGATCCGGCCGTCACGATCGGCTTCGAGATCGAGGCGGGCCAGGGCGATCTGTCCGGCGCGAAATTCCTGATCTGGACGACGACGCCCTGGACCCTGCCGTCCAACCTGGCGTGCGCGGCGGGAGCCGACATCACCTACGCGATCATGGAAAAGGATGGCGAGCGCCTGATCCTGTCGGCCAACGCGCTGGAAAAATACAAGAAGCAGCTCGAAGGCTATGAGCAGACCGGCAGCGTACAGGGCCGCGAACTGGAAGGCCTGCGCTACGATCCGCCCTTCCCCTATTTCAAGGGCCGGTTCGAGAACGCGCATCAGATCCTGCTCGCCGACTTCGTCACCGACGAGGACGGCACGGGGATCGTGCACATGGCCCCCGGCTTTGGCGAGGACGATTTGACCGCCTGCCGCGCGGCGGGCATCGGCGTGGTCGTGCCGGTCGATGCGGCCGGGCGCTATACCAGCGAGGTGCCCGACTATGAGGGCATGCTGGTGTTCGACGCCAACAAGCCGATCATGCAGCGCATGAAGGAAGAGGGAAAACTCTTCCGCCACGACACCTACGACCACAATTACCCCCATTGCTGGCGCACCGACGAGCCGCTGATCTACAAGGCGGTGGAGAGCTGGTATGTGCGCGTGTCGGACTTCCGCGAGCGCATGGTCGAGCTGAACGAGCAGATCAACTGGGAGCCTTCCCACGTCAAGCACGGCATTTTCGGCAACTGGCTGGCGGGCGCGCAGGACTGGAACATCTCGCGCTCGCGCTTCTGGGGTACGCCGATCCCGGTCTGGGTCAGCGACGACCCGGACTATCCGCGCGTCGATGTGTATGGCTCGATCGAAGAGCTGGAAGCCGAGTTCGGGGTCGAGATCACCGATCTGCACCGGCCCTATATCGACGAGCTGACCCGGCCCAACCCGGACGATCCCACCGGCAAGTCGACCATGCGCCGCGTGCCCGAAGTGTTCGACGTCTGGTTCGATTCCGGCTCCATGCCGTTTGCCCAGGTCCACTACCCGTTCGAGAACAAGGACTGGTTCGAGACCAATTTCCCGGCCGACTTCATCGTGGAATACGTCGCCCAGACGCGCGGCTGGTTCTATACGCTGATGGTGCTGTCCACGATGCTGTTCGATAGTCCGCCGTTCAAGAACGCGATCTGTCACGGCGTGGTGCTGGACGAGAACAAGCAGAAGCTGTCCAAACGCCTGCGCAACTATCCCGACCCGCTGGAATTCTTCGATTCCTACGGCTCGGACATCATGCGCTGGTTCCTGTGCTCCTCGCCGGTGCTGCAGGGCGGCAACCTCCTGGTGCCCAAGGAATCGCGCGAGATCGCGGCGGTCGGGCGCGAGGCGATCCAGCCCTTCCTGAACGCCTATTCCTTCTTCTCGCTCTACGCCAATCTGGAAGAGCGCCGCCCCCGGCTGATCGAGAATGCCGAGGAGGCGCTCGACCGCTATATCCTGACCAAGGCGGGCGAGCTCGCCCAGTCGGTGTCCGGCGCGCTGGACGCGTTCGACATCCCGCGCGCGCACGCCGAAGCCTCCAGCTTCTTCGACGCGCTGACCAACTGGTATATCCGCCGCAGCCGCGCCCGCTTCTGGGGCACGACCGAGCAGGCCTCGCGCAATGGCGCCTTCGACACGCTCTACACCGTGCTGGTCCAGACGGCGAAGGTGATGGCGCCGCTGATGCCGATCGTCGCGGAGAAGATCTACAAGAACCTGACCGGCGAGCGCTCGGTGCACCTGGCGCTGTGGCCGACGGCGGACGCCTTTGCCCAGGACCATGCGCTGTCGCGCTCCATGGACCTGGTGCGCAGCGCGTGCTCGGCGGCATTGGCCGTGCGCGAACGCTTCCGCCTGCGCGTGCGCCTGCCGCTCAAATCGCTGACCCTGGTTCACGCCGACGCGGAAAACATGGCGCCCTTCACCGACCTGATCGCGGAAGAGCTGAATGTGCGCGACGTGCGCCTGTCCACCGATCTGGGCGCGCACGGCTCGCTGGAGCTGAAGGTCGATCCGCGCATCGGCAAGCGTCTCGGCCCGGCGATGAAGACGGTGATGACCGCCTCCAGGCAGGGCGAGTTCACGCTGAATGACGACGGCACGGCGAGCGTGGCCGGCGAGACGCTTTCCGCCGACGAGTTCGAGATGCGGGTGGTGACCCCGGACGGCAGCGCCGCCGAACCCTTCGCGGGCACCGGCGCCATCGTGCTCGACATCTCGGTGGACGAGGACCAGGAGCATGAGGGCCTCGCCCGCGACCTGAACCGGGAAATCCAGACCGCGCGCAAGGAGATGGACCTCGATCTCAGCCAGCGTATCGCGATTTCCTACGATGCCTCCGACCGCTGGGCGCAGATCATCGAGAGCCACAACGCGTTCTTAAAGTCCGAAGCGCTGGCGACCGCGATCGTGCGCGAGCAGGGACTGTCGGCGACGCGCAGCGTGGAGCTTGGCGGCGAGACGGTGCGCCTGTCCATCACCCCGGCGGGGAGCTGACCCACACGCGATGCGCGATCCGGTCGACAGCTTCGACGCCTCCCTGATCGAGCGGTTCGACGACATCATAGACGTGCGCAGCCCGGCCGAGTTCGACGAGGACCACGTGCCGGGCGCAATCAACCTGCCCGTGCTCGACAATGAGGAGCGGGCGAAGGTCGGCTATACCTACAAGCAGGTCTCCCGTTTCGAGGCGCGGCGCATGGGCGCGGCGCTGGTCTCGCGCAATATCGCCCGTCATCTCGAAACCGCGCTGGCGGACAGACCGGCCGGATACACGCCGCTCATCTATTGCTGGCGCGGCGGGCAGCGCTCGAGCTCGATGGCACTGATCATGACGCAGGTGGGCTGGCCCGCGGCCACGCTGAAGGGCGGCTACAAGACCTATCGCAGCCACATCCAGACCGCGCTCTATGGCGACATGCCTTTGCCGCCCGTCATCCTGCTGGACGGCAATACGGGGACGGGCAAGACCGCGCTTTTGCCGCTTCTGGACGCGCTTGGAGTCCAGACGCTGGACCTGGAAGGCCTGGCGCGCCATCGCGGGTCGATCTTCGGCGGGCTCGGCCTCGACGCCCAGCCGAGCCAGAAGGGATTTGAAAGCGCGCTATGGCATGCCCTGTCACGGCTCGACCCGGAGCGGCCCGTCATCGTGGAAGCCGAATCCAGCAAGGTCGGCCTGCGCACACTTCCCCCCGTGCTGTGGCAGGCGATGGAGGCGGCCCCGCGCATCGAGGTCCGCGCGCCGGTCGCCGCGCGCGCCCGTCACCTGGTCGAGGCCTATCCAGAATTGTGCGCCAACGGCGAGCGGCTCGACGCCTGCCTGCTGGCGCTTAAAGAGCATGCCGGCAAGGCGCGCGTCGCCGAGTGGCAGGATCTGGCCGAAGCCGGGGCGTTCGAAGCCCTCGCCGCCGGGCTGATCGAACACCATTACGACCCGGCCTATGCCCGCTCACGCGCCCGGATCGGCGGAGAGACCCTCGCCACGCTGGAGGCTGACACTCTGGACGCGTCGGGGCTGGAGGCGTTGGCGCGGCGGATCGCCGACGAAGTCAAAGCGGTCCGAACGTGATCGTGGGCGGGCCGAGGACGACCCGGCCTATAATGGCCGCGGCATAGCCTGCCGCTTCGAGCGCGGCGCGGCAGGTTTCGGCCCGGTCGCCGGGCACTCCGGCAAGAAGCCCTCCGGCCGTTTGCGGGTCGAACAGGAGCTGGCCGCGCGGCGAGGCGAGCGGCTTCGCCGACCGGTCCAGCACGCCGCCGGCAGCCGCAAGATTATCGCCATGGATGGAGCTGACGACGCCGGCGGCGATCAGGTCGAGCGCGCCCTCCAGCACCGGCAGCCTATCGAGGTCGATGACGGCCCCGGCCCGGGAGGCGATAAGCATCGCGCCCAGATGACCGGCCAGGCCGAAGCCGGTGATGTCCGTCATCGCGCGGGCGTGAGGGGCAAGCGTGGCGGCGGCCGCACCGCTTTCCTGCTGCATGATCGCGAAGGCAGCGGCAACATCGCGGCCGCGCGCTTTCTGCCGCATCTCGCCGGCCAGCAATGTGCCGGTGCCCAGCGGCTTGGTCAGAATGAGCGCATCGCCGGGCTGGAGGCCGTCCTGACCGATCGCGCCGCCGCGCGGGACCAGACCGGTGGCGGTCAGGCCCACGGTGAACTCGGCGCCTTGCGCAGTATGTCCGCCCACCAGATCGGCCCCGGCCGGCTCCAGCGCGCTCTGCATTCCGGCCAGCACCTCGCGCGCGGTGCGCGACTGGAGCGTGGCCGACTGGGGCGGCAGGGTGAGCGAGGCGAGCCCGGCCTGCGGGGCGGCGCCCATGGCCCAGATGTCGCCCAGCGCATGCACGGCGAGGATGCGCCCGAGCACGTAGCCGTCGTCGGTGAAGGCGCGAAAATGATCGGTCGTGACCACCTGCTCGCCGCTCTCGCCCCAGCGCAGCACCGCCGCGTCGTCGCCTGCGCCCTTCACCGTGTCTGCACGGCGTGGCGGGGCAAGCGCGCCAAGCGCGTCGTCGAGGGCGGAGCGCGCCATTTTCGACCCGCACCCGGCGCACAGCATGTCGCGCCTTTCCATGTCGCGCACGCCCAGCGCGACCGGCCCGCGCACCGCGTCCGGCCCTGTCATGGCGGGCAGGTCGCTCAGGCGGGCCATGAATTTGCGGTCGATCCGGTCCTTCCAGCGCCAGAGCCAGCCCGCCGACAGCGCGATGCCCCATTTTTCCCCGGCCGCGCGCCGCTCGCCCAGGCTGACCAGTTTGAGATAGTCGCGCTGCGGCCGGAAGGCGCGAGGGTCACCGCCCGAGAGGATGGCGGTGAGATTGGCGTGCAGGGCCCGGCCCGCCCGCACCGCATAGACCCCGGCCTTGGGACGCGGCGCATGGGAGAGATGGGCGATGTCGCCTGCGGCCAGGATATGAGGATGGCTGAGGCTGCGCAGCGTCTCGTCCACGGCGATGAAACCGTCTTCCAGTTGAAGGCCGGACGCCTCCAGCCAGTCTGCCGGCCGGGCGCCCGCCGTCGAGGCGGCGAAGCCGGCCCGCACCGTCTCGCCGCTGTCCAGCACAAGCCCCTCCGCCGTCACGCGTTCGGCGGTATGCGAGGTCAGTACGGCGACGCCGCACCGGTCGAGCTGCGTGCGAAGCTGCCGCGCCAGAGCGGGATGCTCGCGCGACATCACCGTCTCATTGCGATCGACGACGCTGACCCGGACCGGCTGCCCGGAGACCTCGCTCAGGCGATGATGCATGGCGAGCGCGAGCTCGCATCCGCCTGCCCCCGCGCCAATCACCGCGGCGTCGGGTTCAGCGCGGCCTTCAGCGACCGCATGTATGTAGTCGTCCCAGGCCTCGGCAAAGGGCTGCATCGGTTTGACCCGCTGCGCACCATCACCCTCTGCCAGACCCGAGCGCGAGGTGATGCCGATATTGATCGAGCAGACGTCGAAATCGAGCGGCGGGCGCCCGGCCAGGCGCAGGCGGCTGGATTCAGGATCGAGCCCGGTGACCTCATCGAGAATGAGCCGCGCCCCGGCAAAGCGCGCAAGCCGCACCAGATCGATCTCGACCTCGTCTGCGGTGTAGTGGCCTGCGACATAGCCGGGCAGCATGCCGGTATAGGGCGCGGTCGGAGCCGGATTGACGAGGGTGACCCGCACGCCGGGCAACGGCTTCATCGCCCACATCCGCAGGAAGACAGCGTGCGCATGGCCGCCGCCCGCCAGAACCAGATCGATCGTGTGAGGTGCCGCAGTCTGCATGGGGCAGGTTTAGCCGAAGCCGGGGCGAGGTCGAAACAAAGCTGACAGACCGCAGTGGGTTTTCGCGCGATCGCGAGCGGTCTGCCCGGTGGCGTGATGCGCCGTCGGCCGGCGTTTGAGCCAGCCCCGCGGGGGCGGCGCACCTTCGCCTGGCCAGCAGTGCACGCCGGGAACCGGCCTCATACCCTCACGTTCTCTATCCTGCACGCCGCGCTCCTGTCGGGCGCGGCGGTTGCCAACAAGGATCAAGAACCATGCGTGCGACATACCCGCAAAGTCTCATCCGGCGCGAGATCACGCGCGCTTCGGCAATCTTCCTGATTGTCGCCGGGGCAGCGCTGGCCGTCACACCGATTCCGCTCGGCGCGTTCATGGTGGCGTTCGGCTTTGCGATGCTGATTCCGGTGAGCGCCTATACCCGCCGCAAGATCCGCGAGACGCGCGAGTGCTACAGCTGGTTCGACAAGGCGATGACGGCGTGTTCGCGCCCGCTGCCGCCGGGCCCGCGCCGGATCATCGACTGGACCCGGCCTCGCTCGCGCGTCGCAGTTGGGAACTAATAATCCACCCGGCTCGTTTGAAGCCCTGTAACGCCCATAGCACCAGGTTTGCAGGAGGACCGATATGCTGAGACTTGCCCTCGCCTTTTTCATCATCGCCATCATTGCGGCGGTGTTCGGTTTCGGTGGCATCGCCGCCGGCGCCGCCACCATCGCCAAATGGCTCTTCTTTATCTTTGTCATTCTGTTCGTCGTCGCGCTTCTGGCTGGCGCCCTTCGCGGACGCAGGCCCTGACCGAACACCCGCTCACACGATCACCATAAGTGACCACTAGGAGACGAAATCCATGAAACGTACCGCATTTATTGTCGCCGCCCTGTCGAGCATCGGTCTTCTGGCCGCCTGTGAAGACGATGGCCCGATGGAAGAAGCCGGCGAAAACGTCGACGAAGCTGTCGAAGATGCCGGCGATGAGCTGGACGGCTAGGCCGCACGCTTATCGGCCACACCTCGAAGGCGGCCGCTTGGACTCGTCCGGGCGGCCGCCTGAGGTTTGAAAGACCTTGAGCATCAGGAGGTGCCCTATGGCTACCCGCACGACCACCCCGAAATCTGATGACGTGGAGTATGACACCGTGAAAGATGATATTGCTTCCCTGCGCAAGGACGTGAACCAACTGGTCAGCGACCTGTCCAAGATCGCCCAGCAGGAAACCGACAAAGGCGTCAAGCGCACGCGCAAGGCCGCCAGCAATGCGGCCGACGAGATCGAAGAGACGACTGACGATGTGCGCGGCTATATCCGTGACAATCCGCTGTCAGCGTGTGGCGCAGCCGTAGGCGTGGGCTTTCTTGCCGCACTCCTCATGCGCAAATAGGAATAGGTGAGCTGTTGCGAATCCTACTTCTGATCGTCGCCGCGCTCGGACCGATCGTGGCGCTGATATTCGGGACACATGCCCTGTGGTACTGGCTGGCCGTCACCTGGACGGTGTCGATCGCCAGCGCCGTTGTGGCCGGTGCCTATCTGCTGCTCGCATCTGCGGCCGCCATTACCTTCCTGTTCCGCCAGGAACAGAAGAAGGAGGAGCCGCCCGCCCCGATTGCCGGTCTCATCGGCCTTCTGGAAGATTCCATCCAGAAAAAGCCGGTCGAGACGGTCGGCGCGATGGTGGCGGTCGGTGTCGTGCTGGGACGCCGGCCCGACCTGCTCATGAAGGTGATCCAGAAAGTTCTGTAATCACCGCAAGAGCGCGGCTGTTCGCCCGGCCCTTTCAGGGTTAGAAGACCGGTCATGAATGAAGGCAGGCTGGTTCTCGTTGCCACCCCGATCGGCAATCTGGAAGACATGAGCTATCGCGCGGTCCGGATCCTGTCCGAGGCCGACACGATCGCAGCCGAAGACACGCGCGTTACCCGCAAGCTGCTCGACCATTACAAGATCGAGCCCAAACGCCTCATCGCCTGCCACGACCATAACGAGCGCGCCAGCGCATCGGGGATCGCCGCGCTCGTCGAGCGCGGCGAAACCGTGGCTCTGGTTTCCGACGCCGGCATGCCGGTCATCAACGATCCGGGATACCGCGTGGTCCAGGCTGTGCGCGAGGCCGGCCTGAAAATCGAGCTGGTTCCCGGCCCTTCGTCAGTACTGGCGGCCCTTGTGCTGTCAGGCTTTGCTCCCGACCGTTTCGTGTTTCTGGGCTTTCCCCCGCGCAAGGAAGGCCAGCGCAAGACCTGGCTGGCCGAAGCGGCACAGTTTCAATGCACGCTGATCGCGATGGAGGCGCCGCACCGCCTGCCCGACCTGCTGCGCGACGCGCGCGAGGTCTATGGCGGCGATGTGGACGCGGCGGTGTGCCGCGAAATCACCAAGACCTACGAAGAAACCGTGCGCGGCACGCTGGATGAGCTCGTTGAGCGCTTCGCCGGGCCGCCGCGCGGGGAGATCATGGTGGTGATCGACGGCGCCACGATCAAGCCGGTCGACATCGAGGCCGTGCGCGCTCAGGCCAAGCCGGTCAGGACCAAGGGCAAGGGCAAGGGCAAACGCCGACTCGCCCAGCAAGAGGCCGCCGCCGAGGCCAGGAAGGCCGCGGCGGGCCGTGATGCGGATACCGATACGCAGACGAACTGAAATCCGGCTTGCCACGAAACATGGCGCCGGATTTCCGCGTTGCCCGGTCAGGCAAGACCGGAGGATCGCGATGGCTCACCCGCTTCATGTTCTGATCCACGAATACGGCTGGATCCATACCGGCATCGGTGTGCTCGGCAACACCGCATTCTTTGCCGGAAGCCTGTTTTTCCTGCCCGCCCTGGAGGCCTACAAGACGGTCGGCGTCTGGCTGTTCATTGTCGGGTCGCTCTTCATGCTGATCGGTGCGGCCGGCAATATGGCGGTCAAATACTGGAACTCCGGCTCCGGTGCGCCGGGCCGGGCGGGACGGCGAGGTAGGCCGTCCCGCCCTGCACGACCCGACTAGGCGCTCTCCCCATGAAGCGCCACGTCGAGACCGGTGACTTCGTCTTCTTCCTCGACCCGCAGCTTGATGAAGCGCTCCATCACCCACAGGATCGCGAAGGTCAGGACCGCGCAGTAGGCCGCCGCGGCCAGCGCGCCCCAGGTCTGGGTCCAGACCAGCAGGGCGTTGCCTTCGATCAGGCCCGGCGTGCCGCCGATCGCGCTGCTGGCGAAGACGCCTGTCAGAATGGCGCCGATGAAGCCGCCCACACCGTGCAGGCCGAACGCATCCAGGCTGTCGTCGAACTTGAGCGCGGATTTGAGATGGTTGACGGCTGCGTACGTCCCGCCTGCGGTGAGCAGGCCGATGGCGACGGCCGCGCCCGGCGAGACGAAGCCGGCCGCCGGCGTGATCCCGACCAGGCCCGCGACGGCGCCCGAGGCCGCGCCCAGCACGCTCGCCTTGCCGCGCAACGCCCATTCCAGGCCCGCCCAGCCGAGCGCCGCAGAGGCCGCCGCGATCTGGGTAACCAGCGCGGCGTGACCGGCCAGCGCATCGGCAGCCAGCGCCGACCCTCCGTTAAATCCGAACCACCCGACCCAGAGCAGGCCCGCCCCGATCACGGTGAGCACGAGATTGTGCGGCGGCTGGCCCTCGTGCGGCCAGCCCCGGCGCGGGCCGAGCTTGAGCGCCAGGATCAGGCCGGCCACGCCGGAGTTGATGTGGACCACCGCGCCGCCGGCAAAGTCGAGAACGCCGGCTTCGCTCAGAAAGCCGCCGCCCCAGACCCAGTGCGCGATGGGCGCGTAAACGGCGATCAGCCAGACCGGCACGAAGATGACCCAGGCCTTGAAGCTCAGACGCTCCGCCGCGGCCCCGGCAATGATCGCCACGGTGATGATCGCGAACGTCATCTGGAACAGCACGAAGACGCTTTCGGGCAGCCCGCCAGAGGCCGAGTCCGGGGTCATGCCCGCCAGCCCGAGCCGGGCGAGCCCGCCCACGAAAATGCCTTCTCCGCCAAACGCGAGCGAATAACCGATCAGGACCCAGGCCAGGGTCACGAGCGCTGCCGCCGTCAGCGACTGCATCAGCGTGGAAAGCACGTTACTGCGCCGGACCATCCCGCCATAGAAGAGCGCGAGACCGGGCACGGTCATCATCAGCACCAGGGCGCAGGCGGTCAGCACCCACGCGACGTCTCCGGCGGCAAAAGCACTCGTTTCCATGGGCTCGCTCCTCGTCAATCGAACGAGCAAAGCCTAGGCAGAGTGGACAGGCCGGGAAGGCAAAGCCGCGATTCTTGTTCGCGACTGCACAAACTTGCCGCATAAAAAAGCACGCCTGCCCGGTTCGCGGGCAGGCGTGCCAAACACGTCGGACGCAGACGCCTAGTCTTCGAGCGCGGCGTCCAGGGTGATCTCGATATCGAGCGCCTTGGAGATCGGGCAACCGGTATTGGCCGCCTCGGCCGCCTCCTTGAAGTCGTCCTCGCTGGCGCCGGGCACCTTGGCCCTGACGGTCAGCGCCGATCTGGTGACGGCAAAGCCGCCCTCGACCTCGTCAAGCGTGACGACCGCCTTGGCGTTGATGACGTCCGCCGTCAGGCCCTTCTGACCCAGGATCATGGACAGGGCCATCGCGTAGCAACCGGCATGCGACGCGCCGAGCAATTCTTCCGGATTGGTCCCGGCTTCATCCTCGAACCGGGTCTTGAAGCCGTAATTATTTCCGTCCAGGACGCCGGACTGGGTGGAAAGGCGGCCCTTGCCGGATTTGAGATCGCCGCTCCAGACCGCAGAGGCATGACGTTTCATGATGTGTCCTTTCCTGTTGATTGATGAGGCCATCAATTGTCTCTGAACAACGCAGCCGGACCTACCAAAGGTTCGTGACAGCTGACATTCGGCGAGACCAGAACAGGATGGCGGCGCTCATGCCCGACCCTTCCGCGCAGGGATATGACGTGATCGTCCTGGGAGCCGGGGCGGCCGGACTGTTCTGTGCGGGCCGGGCGGGACAGCGCGGCCTGTCCTGCTGCGTCGTGGACCACGCGCGCAAGCCGGCCGAGAAGGTTCGGATCTCGGGCGGCGGACGGTGTAATTTCACCAATATCGACACAATGCCCGAGCGTTTCCTGTCGCAGAACCCGCACTTCGCCAAGTCCGCACTGGCACGCTACACGCCGGGCGATTTTCTCGACCTGATGACACGCCACGCCCTGACCTGGCACGAAAAGACGCTGGGCCAGCTTTTCTGCGACCAGAAATCGGGCGCCATTATCGACATGCTGCTGGCCGAACTGGAGGCCGGCGGCGGGGATTTGCGGCTGGACACCGCGATCGAGGCCGTCACCGCCAACGATGACGGTTTCGAGGTCGAGACGCCGCGCGGACGCCTGACGGCGCCCCGCCTGGTCGTGGCCACGGGCGGGCTGTCCATCCCGAAAATGGGGGCGACCGGCTTTGCCTACGAGCTGGCGCGCCGCTTCGGCCACGACATTGTCGAGCCGCGCCCCGGCCTGGTGCCCTTCACGATGGAGGGCGAGGCGCGCGAGGCTTTTGCGGCGATGTCCGGCGTGTCGACCCCGGTGACGGCCCGGGCGGACGGCCCGGCCTTTACCGAGGCGATGCTGTTTACCCATCGCGGCCTGTCCGGACCGGCCATGCTCCAGGTCTCCTCCTACTGGCAGGAGGGCGCGAGCGTGAGCATCGACCTGTTTGCCGGAGCCGACGGGGCGGGCATCCTGAAAGAGCTCAAGGCGGAACACCCGATGAAGTCGCTGGCCGGAGCGCTGGAAACGCGCTTTGCGCGGCGCCTGGTCGACTATCTGGTGGAGAGCGGACGGGTGTCGAATACCGGCCGGCTCGCCGATACCGGTCATCGCGAGCTCGAGACCATCGCCAGCCAGCTTCAATGCTTCGACGTACGCCCGGCGGGGACCGAGGGCTGGCGTACTGCGGAGGTGACGACCGGGGGTATCGACACCGCCGGCCTGTCCTCAAAGACGATGGAAAGCCGTCATCGGCCGGGTCTCTACTTCATCGGCGAATGCGTCGATGTGACCGGCTGGCTCGGCGGCTATAATTTCCAGTGGGCATGGGCAAGCGCCGCGGCGTGTGCCGCGGCGCTCTGAAGTTCTGGTTCGCCGGTCTGGTCGAACGCGCTGCGATCAGGCCGCGCGCTTGTTGACCTTGGTCTCGGCGATTTTGGTCATCTGCTTGTCGCCCTCGGCGGTCTCATCGAGGCATTTCTGGATCGCCTTGGCATCATCGTCATAGCCCAGACGGCGGGCATAGGCGGCGACGCAGCCATAGCCGGCAATCGCGTAGTGAACCATGCGCTGGTATTGCGAGATGATCATCGCGTCGCGCGCATCGTCATCGCTGAATTCGGCATCGAGCGCGTGCGCCTTGGCTTCCTTGACCAGGCCCTGCATGCCCCGGCAGAATTCCTCCGTCGGGTCTTCATTGTGGCTTTTCACCAGCTTGGACATGGTTTCCAGGCCTTCGCCGATGCCTTTGACGCCGCGGCTCAGCGCATCGGTCAGCTCCTGGCTGCTGGCGGCGTTTTCAAGCAGGCGCGTGACTTCGAGCGATTGCTTGTTCGCGCTGTAGATATCCTGCAGCTGGTCGATATAGACGTCCTTGAGCGAAGAAAGCGCCATGAAAGGCCTCCATTGGAATGCGGGACGGGAATGCCGGCTCTTGCCGGCGGGGTTGCCTGAATAACGGTCTCACCCGGTCGTGCGTTCCAAGTCCGGCCGGGCCGCGCTCACCCGGTCCTTTCCCAAGTCCTCCCACGCTATAATTCGTCGGCTGCGTCCTCGGCGCGCGCGCCCTCCGCGCGCAGCCAGGAGCGCGCGGCCTGGGCGGGCGCCGACAGACGGCGGCCACGCCGCGTGATCAGGAAATGTGCCGCGTCCATCACATGGTCGCCATCGGCAAAGACCGGGACCAGACGACGGGCCGCCAGCGCCGGTCCGGCCAGGCTGCGCCGGGCGAGCACGACGCCGGCGCCCGCTTCGGCAAGGCTGAGAGCGATCAGACCGTCCTGCGCCTTCAGAGCGGGGGCCGGATCGAGGCCATAGGCACCGCGCCGGGCAAGCCAGGCGCGCCAATCGACATCGAGGCCCGCCTCTTCGATCCGCGGCACCTCTGAAAGGGCCTCGACCTCACCGATGCGCGCTGCCAGTTCCGGCGTCGCCATGGGGGCGAGGATTTCACGGGCCAGCAACTGGCTCTCATAGCCGGCCGGGGCAGCCGCCGCGAAGGCGATGGCCAGCTCTGCACCCCGTTCGAAGACTGCCTCCGGCGGGCCGGTGATCACCGAGACCTTACGCAGGCCCTCCTCGCGCGTCGCCAGGCGCGGAGCCAGCCACGCCGCCGCGAAATCGGCCGGCGCGCCGATGACCAGCTCCACCTCGCCGGACGCTTCGCGCATGGCGCTGGAGGCTTCGCCCATCAGCTCGAACGCGCGGCCCAGCCGGTCGATTCCCGCCGCGCCGCGCTCGGTCAGGCGCACGCCCCGCCCTTCGCGCACGAAAAGCGGCGCGCCGATCAACGCTTCGAGCTGGCGGACCTGCTGGCCGATGGCGGCCGGGGTGACGTTCAATTCCTCGGCGGCGGCCACGAAGCTGCCGCGCCGGGCGGCCGCCTCGAAGGCGCGAAGAGCGTTGAGCGGGGGCAAGGCGGACATGACCGCTCCTTCTAGTGCAAAGTTTTTCTTTCTTCACAGGCTAGATAAGGTCATTTGAGAAAAGAATCCATGTGGGCCATCTCCAAGCTTCAGTCTGGAGGAGGTTCGCCATGGACCAGTTCATGCCCGCCATTGCCCTGAAGGGCGCGCGCGTTGTCGTCATCGGCGAGGGCGAGGCCGCGGAAAACAAGCTGCGCCTGTTCCGTACATCTCCCTGCGCGCTGGTCTGGTACGCGCTGGACCGCGAGGCGCCCGCGCCCGCCGACCTGAAGCCCGCTACCGAAATCGTGTCCGGCCCGGTTCCGGAGACGGCGTTTGACGGAGCGCGCCTGGTGTTCATCGCGATCGAGGACGAGGCGGTCGCCCGTCCGCTCGCGGACGCGGCACGCCGCGCGGGAGCGCTGGTCAACGTCGTCGACAACATGGCGCTGTGCGACTTCTACACCCCGGCTCTGATCGATCGCGGCGCGGTTACGATCGCGCTGTCGACCGGCGGCGCGGCACCGATCCTGGTGCGCGACATCCGCTCGGCGATGGAAAGCGTCATCCCCAAAGGCGTCGGCCTGCTGGCATCGGCCGGCCGCTCGCTGCGCGATGCCGTCAAGCAGGTGGCGCCCGGCGTGGACGACCGCCGCCGCTTCTGGGAATTCGCCCTGCGCGGCCCGGCGGCGCGCGTCGCCGATGACGGGGACGAAGCCGGCACGCGCCGCGCCCTCATCGAGGCGCTGGATCGGTTCCGCGACGGCGAGGCGCAGGCCGAAGGCATCGTTCATCTGGTCGGTGCCGGACCGGGAGACCCCGAACTTCTGACGGTGCGCGCAACGCGCCTGATCCGCGATGCCGATGTGATCATCCATGACCGCCTCGTCTCCTCCGAGATCATCGACCGTGCGCGCCGCGACGCGCTGCGCATCGATGTCGGCAAGACGCGCGGCCAGCATCCCGTGCCGCAGGAAAAGATCATCGAACTGCTGATCGAACACGCCAGCCAGGGCAAGCGCGTCGTGCGCCTGAAAGGCGGCGACAGCTTCATCTTCGGGCGCGGCGGCGAGGAAGTCGAAGCCGTGCGTGCAGCCGGGATCAAGGTCGAAGTGACGCCGGGCATCTCGGCGGCGCTCGCCTGCGCCGCGTCGACCCAGATCCCGCTCACCCATCGCGACGACGCCCAGGCGGTGACCTTCGTGACCGGACAGCCCAAGGCGGGCGGCCCCGAGCTCGACTACGCGGCTCTGGCCGCCGCCACGCACACAGTGGTGATCTATATGGGCGTGAGAACGGCTGCGGCGACCGCGCAGCGCCTCATCGAGGCCGGGCGCGACGCGGCGACCCCGGTGGCGATCATCGAGAACGGATCGCGCCCGGACGAGCGCAGCTTCATCGCGACACTCGCCACGCTGGCCGAGACGGTGGAGCGCGCTCGCCTGACCGGTCCTGCCATCATCGTGATCGGCGACGTGGTGCGCCGGGCGCCCGAACAGGTTCCGGCGCTGGCCCGCGAACTGAAGGAAAGGCAAGCGGCATGAAAGCCATCACTGCAAACCGCCTGACCGACGGGCGTGTCGTCTATCGGCGCGCCGACGCAGGCTGGACGCCCGACCTGAAAGCGGCGGAAGTCTTCCCCGACGACGATAGCGCCCAGCCGGCGCTGGACGGCGCCCTGCGCGACATCCTCACCGTGGTCGGCCCCTACCTCATCGACGTGGTCGATGCCGAGCCGGCCGGGCGGGCGCGCGTGCGCGAAGCCATCCGCCTCACCGGTTCGAGCGCCGGCACGACCCGATCCGCAGAAAGCGCATAGAATCCCATGTACCGTTACGACGAGATCGATGCCGACCTGGTCAAGCAGCGTACCGACGAGTTTCGCGAGCAGGTCGAGGCGCGTCTGTCCGGCCAGCTGAGCGAGGACGCGTTCAAGCCGCTGCGCCTGATGAATGGCGTGTATCTTCAGCTGCACGCCTACATGCTGCGCGTGGCCATTCCGTACGGGGTGCTGTCCAGCGACCAGCTGCGCATGCTCGCCCATATCGCGCGCACCTATGATCGCGGCTACGGCCATTTCACCACGCGCCAGAACATCCAGTATAACTGGCCGGCCCTGGTCGATATTCCCGAAATCCTGGACCAGCTGGCCACGGTCGAGATGCACGCCATCCAGACATCGGGCAATTGCATCCGCAACACGACGACCGACCCGTTCGCCGGGGCGAGCGCGGATGAGGTGGCCGATCCGCGCCCGTGGTGCGAGCTGATCCGGCAATGGTCCACCTTCCATCCCGAGTTTTCCTTCCTGCCGCGCAAGTTCAAGATCGCGGTAACCGGCAGCGAGGCCGACCGGGCCGCCATCGGCGTGCACGATATCGGCCTGCGGCTGGTTCGCGACGAGGCGGGCGCGCTGGGCTTTGCCGTCTATGCCGGCGGCGGCCAGGGCCGCACGCCGCGCATCGCCGCCAAGCTGCGCGACTTCCTGCCCTGGCGCGACCTGCTCGCCTACCTGACCGCCATCCTGCGCGTCTACAATCTCGCCGGCCGGCGGGACAATCTGTACAAGGCGCGCATCAAGATCCTCGTGGAGTCGATGGGCGCGGAGGCGTTCACCCGCGATGTCGAGGCCGAGTTCGAGACGCTGAAGGGCGGCGAGCTGGCCGTGCCCCATGAAGAGGTCGAGCGCATCTCGGCCTTCTTCGCCCCGGTCAGGCCGGGCACCGGCGAGGCCGCACCCCTGATCGATCCCCACTATCGCCGCTGGAAAAGCGTGAATGTGAAGCCGCACCAGGTGGCCGATCGCGCCATCGTGGTCATCAGCCTGAAGCCCGTCGGCGGCACGCCGGGCGACGCCACCGACCAGCAGATGGAGGCCGTGGCCGACATTGCCGAGCGCTACGGCCTGTCGGAAATCCGTGTGACCAAGGAGCAGAATCTGGTTCTGCCCCATATCGATGCTGCCGCCCTGCCGACAGTGTTCGAGGCCTTGAAGGATGCGGGTCTGGCCACGGCCAACGCCGGGCTTGCCGGCGATATCGTGTCCTGCCCGGGGCTTGATTACTGCAACCTGGCCAATGCGCGCTCCATCCCGATCGCGCAGGAGATTTCGCGAGCGATCGAGGCCTCCGGCCTCGAGGAAGCCGCCGGGGAGGTCTCGATCAAGATTTCCGGCTGCATCAATGCGTGCGGCCATCACCACGTCGCCAATATCGGCCTTCTCGGCGTCGATAAGAAGGGCGAGGAAGTCTACCAGCTCACGCTGGGCGGCGTGGCCGATGGCGAGGCGGCCATCGGGGAAATCGCCGGGCGCGCCCTGTCAGCCGACGATGCGGTCAAGGGTGTGATCGCGAGCCTTCGCGCCTACGTGACCCATCGCGAGGCGGGCGAGAGTTTCGTGGCCACGCTCAAACGCACCGGGCTCGAACCGTTCAAGGAGTCGATCTATGACCATTAACGTGGCGCTGAAACCGGGCGATCTGGACACGGCAGAACGCGTCGAGATCGATACCGCGACGAGCCCGGACGAGGCTCTGGACGCGGCCTCAGGCCAGGACGCGGTCGATATCCGCTTCGCCTCCTTCAAGGACGGGCGGGGGTTCTCGCTGGCCGCGGTGTTGCGCGCGCGTGGCTATGCCGGGCAGCTTCGCGCCGTGGGCGACCTCCTGCCCGACCAGATCGACCATCTGACACGGTCCGGCTTCGACGCGGTGACCCCGGACAAGGCCGACGACCCGCGCTGGCAGCGAACCGGCTTCTCCCATGCCTACCAGCCGGATGCGGCCGGAGCCGCGCCGGCCTACCGCCAGCGCGCCTTCGCTGCGCGCCAGGCCAAGGTGGATGCGCTGAACCAGCGCTATCGCGACGCCTCGCCGGACGAGATCCTGGCCGCCGCGCAAGCAGAGTTTCGCGGCCGCATCGCCATGCTCTCCTCGTTCGGCACGGAGTCTGCGGCCGGGCTGGCGCTTCTGGCGCGCAGCGCACCGGATACCCCGGTGCTGTTTCTGGATACCAAGCGCCATTTTGCCCAGACGCTGAGCTATCGCGACCAGCTGATCGAAACGCTGGGCCTGAAACAGGTCAAGATCCTGGAACCCGATCCCGAAGACGAGGCGAGGCTCGATGCCGACAACCGGCTCTACCAGCGCGACTCCCTGGCGTGCTGCGACATCCGCAAGGTCAAGCCTCTGGCGCGCGGGCTGAACGGGTATGACGTGCTGATCACCGGGCGCAAACGCTATCATGGCGGCGACCGGGCGCGCCTGGATCCGTTCGAGTTCGACGGCGAGCGCATCAAGGTGAACCCGTTTGCCTCGCTCAGCGAACAGGCCTTCGCGGCGCTGTTCCGCTCGCTGGACCTGCCCGCGCATCCGCTGGTGGCGCAGGGCTATCCTTCGGTCGGCTGCTGGCCCTGCACGGCCCCGGCCGAAGGAAACAGCACACGCGATGGTCGCTGGGCTGGATCGGACCGTACAGAATGCGGCATCTTCGATTCCGCGCGCACGACCCGCGCGCGTCAGGCCAGCTATCGTTTGATATGAACCGACCCATTCTCGACCTGATCGGCAACACCCCGCTCATCCGTCTCGACGGCCCGTCGCGCGCGACGGGTTGCGAGATCCTGGGCAAGGCCGAATTCTTAAACCCGGGCGGTTCGGTCAAGGACCGCACCGCACTGGGCATCGTGCGCGATGCCGAGGCGCGCGGCCTGATCGCGAAGGGCGGGACGTTCGTGGAAGGCACGGCCGGCAATACCGGCATCGGCCTGGCGACGGTTGCCGGCGCGCTCGGATACAAGAGCCTGATCGTGATGCCGCGCACCCAGAGCCCGGCGAAGAAGGATGCGCTTCTGGCCGCAGGCGCGCAGGTGATCGAGGTCGATCCCGCGCCATTCTCCTCCGAACATCATTTCGTGCACATCTCGCGGCGCCTGGCCGGAGAGCTGAACACGACGCAAGGTGCCGCCTACTGGGCCAACCAGTTCGACAATCCGGCCAACAAGGCGTTTCACGCCAGCACGACGGGTGTGGAAATCTGGGAACAGACCGGCGGCCGGATCGACGGCTTCATCGCCTCGGCCGGCACGGGCGGATCGCTGGCCGGCGTGGCCCAGGCGCTCCGGGCCCGCAAGCCGGACGTCGCGATCGCGCTCGCCGACCCCGCCGGCGGGGCGCTGTACAGCTATTTCACCGAGGGCGAGCTGAAAAGCGAGGGTTCGTCGATCACCGAGGGCATCGGGGTCGGGCGTCTGACCGGCCAGCTGACAGACCTCGCTGTCGATCACGCCTACCGCATCCAGGACGAGGACTTCCTGCCCATCCTGTTCGACCTCGTCGCCACGGAGGGCCTGTCGCTCGGCGGCTCGGCCGGTGTGAACATTGCCGGGGCCATGCGCCTGGCGCGCGATCTGGGACCGGGAAAAACCATCGTCACCCTTCTCTGCGACGCCGGGGCGCGCTATGCGAACCGGATCTACAACGCCGACTATCTGGCCGCCCGAAACCTGCCGGTTCCGCCCTGGAGCCAGGCGCATGCGGGCCTGTCCACCGCCGTCTGAAAAAGAGATACTCCCCATGACCGAAACCGCTCTGCGCCAGGACGGCGCGCCATTGCCCCATATCGAAGAAAAAGGCGCCTTCTTCGAGGTGGAAGTGCTCGAGGTCCAGCACTACACCGAGACACTGTTCTCCTTCCGGACCGCAAGGCCGCAGAGCTTCCGCTTCCGCGCCGGCGAATTCGTGATGATCGGTCTGGAGGGCGAGAAGAAGCCCGTCCTCAGGGCCTATTCCATCGCCAGCCCGACCTGGGACGAGGCGCTGGAATTCTACTCGATCAAGGTTCCCGACGGCGCGCTCACCTCGCGCCTGCGCAACATCGCGCCGGGCGATCGGATCCTCCTGGGCAAGAAGCCGACCGGCACGCTGGTCAGCGAGGCGCTGCGTCCGGGCCGGCGGCTCTACCTGTTCTCCACCGGGACCGGCGCCGCGCCGTTTGCCAGCCTGATCCGCGAGCCGGACATCTATGAGCGGTTCGACGAGGTCATCCTGACCCATACCTGCCGCACCCTGGCCGAGCTCGCCTATACCGAGCAGCTGGTCGAGACGGTCAGACAGGACCCGCTGGTGGGCGAGTTCGCGAACGGGAAGCTGGTCTATTTCAACTCGGTCACGCGTGAAGAGGGCCCGCGCATGGGCCGGATCACCGACCTGATCGACACCGGAAAGCTGTTCGAGATGCTGGAGCGCGAGCCGCTCGACCCGTCGCGCGACCGCGCCATGGTGTGCGGCTCTTTCGAGATGCTGAACGATCTCAAACACCTGCTCGAAGCGCGCGGCTTCGAGGAAGGCTCGAACGCGCGTCCCGGCGATTTCGTGGTCGAGAAGGCCTTCTCCGGCGAAGGCATCTGATCGGACGAAGGCGGCGCCTAGCGCGGGCTGGGCGCCACCGGGCTGCCGGTCCGGCAGGTCCGCAAACCCAGCACGGGCTGCACGATTTCCGCACCCGACGGTTGCTCGACCCGCAGCAAGGCGCGTTCGATGCGCGTGCCCGACCGGGTCCGCTCCCCGATCGTTCCGGTGACAGAGAATACCAGATTGTGAGAGGGCGCCGGATAGAGCCGCTCGAAGCTGTCGCCCACGATCATGTCGACGGTCTGGGCGACCACACCGAGCTCGATGATCTCGCCGTCATGGACCAGCTTCACGGCGCGCCGGGACTCATTCTCGTACAGGATGAAGCGGTGGGGGCTGGCGCTGGTCCAGAAGAACAGGCCGCACTCACCGTCCGGCAGGCTCTGCGGCGGCAACGCATCGATTCGGCCGCTTTCCTGACTCGCTGCGCGAACCGGTGCCTGTGGCGCAGGGACCGCGGTCGCGCATCCTGCCAGAACAAGGCCGGCCAACACGATCACACTCGGTCTCATCGATAGCTCCCTTCGCCTTCGGCGCGCCAGACTTGTCCGGTCTCCTCGAAACCTAACGCAATCAGCAGGGCAACAATATCGCTATTCCCGGTCGACGCCTCGCTGACCCAGCGATACCCCTCCGCGGTCGCGCGCACCGATCCGGTGACCGTCAGCGCCTCGCTCTGGCCGTCATAGCCAAGGGCCACGGCCTCCCCCGCACAGCTCAGCGTTCCGTCAAGCTCGGGCAGGTCCGCGTCATGGCGCTGGCCGAGCCGGGACAGAAGCGGCGTCGTGACGTCGCCGGAGGCCTCGTCGCAGATCCCATCGCGCCACACGATGCGATCAAGCTCAGCATACAGACGTTCTGTCTGCGGCACCGGCAGGGCCCGCAGCCCGGGAACCCGGCGCGCTTCGAAGGCGATGCGGCCATCGCGAAACTCGAGGCGCCCGGGGCTGGCGACCACAGTGCCGCGCGCCGAGGCGGTCTCGTCCTCAAGGGCGAGCTGCGCCCGCGCGCGACCGGTCAGGAGAGGCCAGAAGGCAAGTTGCAGGCGTCCGGTGGCAAAGCGCTGGCCTCCGACCTGGATCCGGTAGAGCCGCGCGTCCCAGACACTGCCGGTTACCAGATCTGCCGTCACACCGGCCGGACGCAGCAGCAGGTCGGCGGCGAGCTTTGCCGGCATAACCGCGATCGCCGCGGCGAGCAGGCTGGCAAGGCCGATGAGAAGCAGGGCGGTCCGGCTCATGCCCCGCCCCGCCCCAGCACGAGTTGAGCGCGCACAAGCCCGGACGCCTCGCGGTCCAGACTCACCCGGCTCGCATGCACATTGTCGCGGTCGGCCAGCGCCACCAGAAGCGCCATCAGCTGGGCTTCGGGCGCCTGCTCGGCCCAGACACTGAGCTGGCCGTTCTCCAGGGGCTGGACACGCGTGATGGTGATCCCCGCCTCCCGCGCCCGGTTGGCGACCAGCGTGCGCAGCGGCTGGTCCTGGCCTTGTTGGGTGGCACTGGCCGTCTGAAGACCGCGATAGCGCTCGATACCGGCAATGACGGCCATATGATCCTCGACCTGGGCCTCGAAGCCGGCGCGCATGGCATTGCGGTAGGAGAGCGCGGGCGAGACCAGCGCGAACCAGACCAGCGCCGCGAGCATCAGGCCGGCGCATACCGCCAGCAGGACCTGTTCGCGCGGCGTCTGGCGGGCCCAGAGCCCGCGGACAAACGTGATCGGCATATCCATCTTCATGAGCGCCTCACCAGGAAATCGCTTGTCACGCCCTCGTCGCCCTGGCGGGCGCCGCCTTCCTCGATGACGAGGCCGCGGGCCTGGGCGGCGGCGCGAAAGGTCTCGAAGTCCGAGAAATCGGGATAGGTCGCAGTAACAGACAGCCCGCCGCGTTCCGACGTATAGCGAAGCGACTGAATGGCCACGGTATCGACTTCCTCCATGACCGCCGCCAACCCGGCGGCGAGGTCCAGGAAGGCGCTCTGGTCCGGCCCGCCGCCGGCCGCCCGCAGCCTCACGCGCAGCTGGGCCGCCGGATCGGTCGCCCGCTCGTCGAATTCGGCCGAGTACACCGACCGGGCAGCCTGGTAATAGGTGTCGGCACGCTGGCCGTAATAGATGCCTTCGCCCAGCAGAAGCACGACGCCGAGCAGGATCGCGGCTCCGGCCAGCAGGGCCGGACGCACCCACGGACCCAGCATCGCCTTCCAGTCCAGCGCGCTGACCAGGCCGGTCCCGAAGAAGGCCGGCAAACCGGCCAGCACTGCCTCACCGGCACGGCTCGCTTCCTCGCGCAGGTCCGGGGCCGGCTGACGCTTCAGCGCGACCGGCATGCCATCCGAAGCGACGATGCCGGGATTGATATCGGGAGAGATCAGCATCCGGCGCGGCTCCATACGCTGGCCCAGCGCCGGCAGCACGATTTCGGCGAGGCCGGCATCGATACCGCCGCAGATCGGATCGGTCTCGGCCACCCGGGCCGCATCGCCTTCCAGTGTCGCGCGGCGCATCAGATCGCCGGCCCGGGTCTGGAAGAGGATCACGCCATCGACCGCAGCGAGCGTCAGGTCGCCCCCGTGCCCGTTCAGAAGCATCGCGTCCGGCAGGGCGTAGACCGGCTTCAGGCCGAGCCCGGACAGATAATCGCGCCAGCTCGACTGGATATGTTTCGAGGTGGCGAAGAGCCAGGCTTCGCCGGTTTCGCTTCGCGCGCCGATAGCCACATGCTGGGTGTCGAGCGGGGCCGCCAGGTCCTCCTCGATCAGAAAGGGAGCAGCCTGCGCCGCTTCGCGGTCGCTGCGGCCGGGAATTGCGAGATACCGGACGAAAACGTCCTGGGCCGGCATCAGGGCGACCACGCGCTGCACGGGGAGACCCTGTGGAATCTCCGCGGCGGCACCGGGAAGGACCCAGCCCTCGGCCTGGACATCGCCCGCCTCGCCGACCAGCGCCCAGGGAGCCCGGATGTCCGCACCGCCGCCGCCCGGCGGCAAAGAGAGGACCAGAATGCTCATTGTACCGCTCCAAACCGCTGGGCATGCCTGCGCAAGCGCCCGTCCTGTGTCAGCTCGACCCGCTCGCTCAGAGAGAACGCGGTCTCGCCCAGTTCGACCTCGACCTCGATATCGAACCATTGCGTGCGCACAGTGACCGCGTCCCGCAGCGCCAGATCGGGCTCGAGCGCCGCAATCAGCGGGTGATCGAAGAGCTCTGCCGCTGCCTCATAGCCTGTCGGCGGGCGTTGCAAAAGGACCGCTTCGGCATCGCCGACACTCAGGCGGCCGCCAAAGAGCGCACTCAGCAGCACCGCCTGGTCGGGCTGCAGCGTGTTGACGTTCAGCGGCGGCTGGGTGCGCTCGTCGCGCACGCACAGATAGGGCGAGATACGCGCATACAGCGCCGGCGTGACCACGGGAAGAACCCGCAATTCTTCAAGCTCGACCATGGGCTGGTTGGCGGCTCGCAGCGGCGGCTCAAAGCCGAGATAGGTCTGGTCTTCTGCGCCGCCTGCCTCCTGAAACGTGTTGGCGTCGATCCAGTCGACGATCTGGGCCTTGAGCGGTTCGATCCGGTCCGGCGCGACGCCGAGCCGGTCGAGCAGGGCTGAAAACATGAGCTGGGTCGACCGCATGTCCAGACCCCGGCCCGGCGCTTCGGGGGCAGCGCCTGCATTGCCGGCCAGCGCATTGACGTTGAGACAGTTATTGCCGTCGCGCACATGGCCCCGCAGCTGACCGCCTTCGATGGCAAACTGGCGCGGGCCGGTCAGCCAGGGCTCCTGCGGCCGCATGACGAGCCGGTCGGCCGGGCCGGAGCGAAGCAGGATGCTCTCCGAAAAATCGCGCGCGCCCATCGCGTACCAGTAGGCCTGGTCGCGCCGGTCCATGTTCGCCGTCCGGAACAGGGCAAATCGCGTCTGGTCGATCAGCGACACGGCAATGACGGCCATGAACGCCGTCATCAGGATGGCGGTCAGGAGCGCGGTGCCCTCCTCGCGCCGGTCGGCGAATTTGCGCACGAGCCAATGTCTCATGGCACCAGCTCCGGCACCGGGGTCAGCACGACATGCTCGATCTCGCCCAGACCGGGCAAGGTATATCGCACGCGCACCGCACGCGGCATGGCCGGCCGGGTCTCTCCGTCCGTCACCGCGAGAATATCGGGGCGCCAGGCTGTTCCCACCAGAAATTCCAGGCTTAGGTCGGCCGCCTCCTCGATCACCGTCAGGGTAACCGGCTCGCTGCCGCGCGCCGTATCGGGATAGGTCCAGGCCTGGCGCTTCAGCGTGGTCCCGTCATAGAGCCAGGCCACGCGCTGGAGCGAAGATCGCGGGGCCGCGCCGCCCGGATTGGCCCAGCCGCGGCGCGTCAGCACAAGAATTTCGCGTTCCTCGCCGGCCCGTGCAGGTTCGAACGGATCGGCCCCTTCGACATTGCCGGCAAGAGCCCGGCCTTCCGACACCCCCTCCTCGCCGCGATAGGCGCGCAGCACGAGCTGGCCCACATCGTCGCGGAGAAGCGTACGCGCCCGCTGGACCTGCGCGATACGGTCGAGCTGGGTCTCGTAGGTCTGCTCGCTGCGCAGCGCTGCGGTCAGCATGGCGAGCGAAATGGCGCTGATCATCGCGAAGATCATCACCGCAACCAGGACTTCGGTCAGCGTGAACCCGGCTTCGCGGCCGCGAGGAGCATGCATGGCCGTCATGACGGGCTCCGCAAGAAGCTGACGATCTCGGACAGCGGGCCATGCCGGTCGGAGACGAGCAGCGTCACCCGGCGCAGGCCCGGATCGGCGGTGTCCTCCACGTCGATTTCGTAGTCGTAGACAATGCCGGCCAATTCATACTCGCCCGACGCGTCGACCAGGCCGCGCGTGGGCGGAGCCTCCAGGATCGCCATGTTGAGGATGTTGTCGGCCGCAATCGCACCCAGCGCGCGCTCCCGCGTCTGCACCGCGCTGCGCCCGGCCGAGGTGACCGCGCTCATCAGTGCCAGGCCCGACATCGACAGGATGGCCAGCGCCGCCAGCATCTCGACCAGGGAAAATCCGTCCGCGCGCCGCATCATGACGGGGCTCCGCGGGACTCGATGCGCAAAGCCCCCTCACCGGTCCGCACTACGCGCACATCCCGGCGCGCGTCCTGCAGCAGGATCGTGAAGGGCATGTCCAGCCCGGTCGGGTCGAACCACAGGTGCGGGACCGGGTCGTCGTCGGCCTCGCTGCGGCCCGCGTCACTGCGCGCGGCGGGACCGTCCAGGGTGATGCGGACCGTGTCGGCGAGGCTGCGCGGCGCGAGCGCCGGGTGATCGGGCAGGTCCTGCCAGCTTCCGCCGCGATAGGTCACGAAGCGATAGCCGCCCGCATCGGGGTCGGGCGCGAAGCCGACCAGCGTCCCGGTGACCAATGCCGTTTCCCGGGCCTCGAGGAAGCGTGCCAGCAGGCGTTCGGCCTCCAGCTCGACCAGCGCGGGGCGCCCGGTCACGCTCAGCGTCACCACGCTGGCCATCATGGCGATGATGGCGACGACCACCATCATCTCGACCAGCGAGACGCCCGCTTCTCCCGATCGGTCCAAACCGCGCATCATTCCACCCGCAGGCGCAGGGCCGCGCCTACAGCTCCCAGTTTCCGATATCGGCGTTGTCCCCCTCACCGCCCGGACGTCCGTCCGCGCCCAGCGAGTAGACATCGAAGCGCCCGTGCTCGCCGGGGGAGAGATACTGGTACGGGTTACCCCAGGGGTCGTCCGGCAGGCGCTGGATGAAACCCTCTTCGGCATAACGTGCCGAGACGCGGTCGTCCTCCGGCGGATTAACCAGCGCCTCCAGCCCTTCGTCCGTAGACGGATAACGGCCATAGGTCGCGTAGAAGGTCGTCAGCGATCCCTCCAGCGTCGCCAGGTCGGCGCGCACCTTGTCCTCGCGCGCACCGCCCAGTAGCGGCAGCACGTTGACCACGACGATGGTGGACAACAGCCCGATGATGACGATCACGACCATCATCTCGGTCAGGGTCACGCCGCGCTCGCTCTTGCGTTTGCGGGTCAGCAGCTTGCGAAGGCTCATCGCGAGCTCTCCTTGAGGTTGGGGCCGGGCGGTCAGCCGCCCATGGCCAGGGTATTGAGACGCAGGATGGGCAGAAGGATGGAGAGGACGATCCCGGCCACCAGCCCGCCCATCACGATGATGATACCAGGCTCCAGCAGCGACAGCCCCGCACCGACCGCACTGTCCACTTCGGCCTCGAGATGCTCGGCGCCGCGCGCGAACATGTCCGCGATCCGGCCCGAGCGTTCGCCGGACGCCACCATGTAGACGACAAGCGGCGGGAACCAGCCGGTCGTGCGCAAGGCATCGGAGAGGCCCCTTCCCTGCTCGACCTGCTCGATGACGCCGGCCAGCAGGAACTGGAATCGCGTATTCGCGCTCGCTCGCCTCGCGGCGCGCAAGGCATCGGGCAGCACCGCGCCGGAGGCGATCAGGATCGACATGGTGCGGGCAAAGCGCGCGCTTTCGATCTTGCGCACGAAACCGCCGAGGCCGGGCACGCGCAGGATCGTGCGATCGAGCGCCGCTTTCACTGCGGGCCGCCTGAGCAGGACCGACGCGGCCAGCGCGGCCGCGGCAATTCCCACCAGCAGCCACAGCCAAGCCGCCTGCAGGAATTGGGACAGGGCGATCATGATCCGGGTAATCAGCGGCAGGGTGACGTCGAGGCTGGTAAACTGCTCGGCGATGCGCGGCACGATGAAGACCATGAGCACGCCCACCACCAGGATGGCGAGCACGCCCAGCACCCCAGGATAGATCAGGGCGACGCCGACCCGGCGCTTGAGCGCCTCGGACTTTTCCAGGTATTCGGCCAGGCGTTCGAGCACGGCGCCCAGCCCGCCCGAGCTCTCTCCGGCCGAGACCATGGCCCGGTAGACCGTGGGGAAGCTTTCCGGATGTTCGGCCATGGCGTCGGACAGGCGCTCGCCCTCGGTCACCCGTCCGCGAACCGTCATCAGGGTACGGCGTACACGCGTCGTCTCAGCCTGGTCGGCCACCAGACCGACGGCCTCCTCGATCGGCATGCCGGCATCGATCAGCGTGGACAGCTGGCGCGTGATGCTCATCAGGTCGGCAGTCTTCAGCCCGGCCGGACTGGCGAGACGGGGCAGGCTCAGCCCGGAAGCCTCGCGCCGTTCGCCCGCACGCGCGAGCTTGAGCGGCGCCAGGCGGCGCCGGCGCAATTCGCGGCGCGCGGCGAGCTCTGAATCCGCGGAGAGTAATCCCCTGGTGCGCTTACCTGCGGGATCGAGCGCTTCGTATTCAAACGCCGGCATGTCGCTCGCCCTCGTCGCGGCAGACGCGCAGCACCTCGGCCAGGCTCGTCTCGCCCTCGCGCGCCAGCTTCAGCCCCGCCGCATACAGCGTGTCGCGGCCCTTGAAGGCATGGCGGGCCAGATCGCCCTCGCGCGCATCGTCGTGGATCAGCGTGCGCAGGCCTTCATCGACCACGGCGACTTCGTACACGCCGCGCCGGCCGGCATAGCCGAGATCCTTGCAATGCTCGCACCCGGCCGGACGCCACAGAGTGACCGCCTCGTCCGGGCCGGCACCCAGAAGCTCCAGCTCGGCCTGGTCGGCCTGGTAGGGCTGCTTGCAGCTCGGGCAGAGCCGGCGCACCAGGCGCTGGGCCACGATGGCCGAGAGAGTGGAGGCGAGAAGATAGCTCTCCACGCCCATGTCACGCAGGCGCGCAATGGCCGCGACGGCCGAATTGGTGTGCACGGTCGACAGGACCAGGTGGCCGGTCAGCGAGGCCTGGACCGCGATCTCCGCGGTTTCCCGGTCGCGAATCTCGCCCACCATGACCACGTCGGGATCCTGGCGCAGGATCGCGCGCAGGCCGGCTGCGAACGTCATGCCGACCTTGGTGTTGACCTGGGTCTGGCCGATGCCCGGCACCGCGTATTCGACCGGATCTTCCACCGTGAGGATATTGCGGGTCTGGTCGTTGAGGCCGTTGAGCCCGGCATACAGCGTCGTGGTCTTGCCCGCGCCGGTCGGGCCGGTGACCAGCACGATCCCGTTCGGCTGGGAGAGTGCGCGGGTCAGGTCGGCCAGCGCGCCGGGCTCCATGCCCAGCTGGTCGAGCGAAAAGCGCGCGCTCTCCTTGTCGAGAAGACGCAGCACCACCCGCTCGCCATAGCGCGACGGCAGGGTGGAGACACGTACATCGATGCCCTTGCCGCCCAGCGACAGGGTCAGACGTCCGTCCTGGGGGATGCGCTTCTCGGCAATGTCGAGACGCGACATCACCTTGATGCGGCTGACCAGCGGCGGTGCGACACGCGGCGACAGGGAAACCGTCTCCTGCAGCACACCGTCGACGCGGAAGCGGACCGAGACGCGATCCTCGAACGGCTCGACATGGATATCGGACGCGGACAGGCGGACGGCCTCCGCGATCAGACCGTTGATCAGGCGGATGATCGGCGCATCCGAGGCGCTGTCCAGCAAGTCCTCGGTTTTCGGGATCTCGTCGATCAGGCGCGACAGGCTCTGGGCGCCGGCTTCGTCATCGGCTTCCTCGTTCAGGCCCGCGGCCAGACCGTCGAAGGAATACAGCTCCGACAAGGCGCGGTCGAACGCCTTGGCGTCGCAGCGCTCGATGGCGAACGCGCGGCCGGCCGCGCGGCGCGCCTCGACCAGGGCCATCGGATCGGCGTCTTCTCGCAGCAGGAAGACGGGGCTCTCCCCGGTGCGAAGCGCCACACCGCGTTCGCGCGCAAAGCTGTAGGCGATCGGTGTCCGGGCGGTCATTGCGGTCCTTCAGCCGGCTGGGCCGGAAGCGGGCGATCAAACGGGTCCTGGCCGTCCAGCATCATGTCCACGATCTGGTCCAGGCTCGACCCATTGCCCCGCGTGGCGGCGTTCTGCGCCGCGGTCATCGTGGTGTAGTTCTGCCGGGTCACACCGCGCATGTCCTGCGCCGACCGGATGATCTGTGGGCGGATGAACACCATCAGATTGCGGCGCTGCTGGCTCTGGCTTTCATACCGGAACAGCCGGCCGAGCGCAGGGATATCGCCCAGGAAAGGCACGGATTCGTCGCGATACTGGTCGTCATTCTCGATCAGCCCGCCCAGCACGATGATCTCGCCATCGTCGGCCAGCACCGTGGTCTGGATTTCGCGCTGATTGGTGATCAGTTCGCTGAAACCGGCACTGACCGGACCGGCGATGGAGGAGACTTCCTGGCGGATGGTCAGGCGGATCGTGTCGCCCTCATTGATCTGCGGGGTCACGTCGAGCTGCACGCCGACATCCTGGCGCTCGATCGTGCGGAACGGATTGGTGTTGTTGGAGCCCAGCGCTTCGCCGGTCGTGATCGGGATTTCCTGACCGACCAGGATGGAGGCTTCCTCGTTGTCGAGCACCATGACGGACGGTTTGGACAGCACGTTGGAGTCGGTGTCGGTCTCCAGCGCATTCAGGATCAGGCCGAACAGCGTGCCGTCATCGGTCTGGCCGCCGATCCCGATGAGCCCGCCCGAACTGCCCAGAAGCGAGGCAATGGCCGCCTGACGCAGAGAGACGGGGTTGGCCGTATCGTCGTCATCGGACGAGTCCACACCGGCCAGTGCTCCGGTCAGGGCCAAGAGGTCGACCTGGTTGTCGCCAAAGCGCGAATAAGAGAAGGGCACCGCATCGTCCCCGTCCCCGGCCAGGATGTACTGCACCCCGAGATCGCGCGCCGCCCCGTCGGAAATCTCCACGATGATCGCCTCGATCATCACTTGCGGGCGACGGATGTCGAGCTGGCGGATGACGAGATCGAGTTCGCGCAGGACCTCCGGATCGCCGTTGACGATGATCGCATTGGTCGCGCGGTGAAAGGCGATGGACGTACCCGAGCGGGCCGCGCCTGCACCCTCGGCACCTGCCGCCGGATCGATGGCGCGCGCGAACTGTTCCAGGATCGGCAGCAGCGTCTCGCCATCGGCATGGTTGAGATAGATGACGCGGAAGGTCTGGCTCGACTGGCTGACCGCATCGACGCGCCGGGCCAGCGAGATCATCTGGGCGACCGAGTCCGGGGATCCGCGCAGCAGGATGGAATTGGACGCCGGCACGGCAGCGATGTTCACCGACGCGCTGCGCGAGTCCTCGCCGGTCACCAGGCTTTCGCGCATCCGGTCGAGAATGCGGGACATTTCCTCCGCGGATACGTTGTCGAGCGTGACCATTTCCACGACCGACGTATCGCGGTCCATCGCCACGAGCACATCCTCGATGGCGCTGACATTCGATCCGTAATCGACGATCACGACCAGATTGCCCGCTTCGGACGCGTTCACCGCGCCGCTGGGGCTGACGAGCGGACCGACGCTGCGGATCGCCTCGCGCGCGCTGACATTTTCAAGGCGCACGACCGAGGTCAGGAAGATGTCGCCCTCGCGCTCGCCGCCCGCTCGCGGGCCGGCCCGCGGGCCGTCGGCTTCAGGCACGATCTGGAAGACACCCGGGGCGGTGCGCACCGCCGCGAAGCCGTGTGTGCGCAGCGTCGCGAGGAAAACCTGGAAAACCTCGGCTTCTGTCAGCGGGCTCTGCGAGGTGATGGTCACCGTGCCGCGAACGTCTGGATCAACGATGAAGGTGTAGCCGGTGACGATGGAGACGTCGTCGATGAAGGCCTGGATATCCGCATTGCGGAAATTCAGCGTGTGTTCCTGGGCATGAGCCTGGAACGGCGCCGCGGCGGGAAGCGGGCCGAGCACCATCGCGGCGGCGAGGGCGAGTGCGGCGCACGCGCGGGCGGGAAACAAGCCTGTCATCTTACAAATCCACTTCGATTGTACGCGCGTCACCGTCGCGAAGAAGAGTAAAGCGGGCACGCCCGCCCTGGCCAAGCCGCGCCAGGGCATCCAGCGCATCGGCAGGGCCTGAAAGCGGCCGGCCATTGATGGCGGTGATCAGATCGCCGGCCTCAAGGCCGGCCCGTTCGAGAAGGCGCGGCTCGCTGTCGGCGAGCACGCGGTAACCGGAGCCATCCTCGGCTGGGCGGAGACGGAGTCCGCGTGTCCAGTCCTCGCGCGTCAGCGGCTCGGGCGGCGGCGTTGCCGTGCTGGTGACGGCCTCGGGCGCCTCGCTGGCGCGCAGGAGAGAGGTTCGCCGCGCGCGCTCTTCGCGCAGGTAGAGACTCTCTCGTACGCCGCGGCGATTGATGATCACGCGGTCGGGATAAATCGCTTCGAGGGTCACGCCGGGCGCAATCTCGGCATTCACCGGCAAGGTGCGCTGACCTTCACCGGGCGCCTCGATGATGGCGGCGCCCGACTGGGCGTCGCCGCCCCGGCGAACCCCGTGAAGCGTCAGGTCCAGCTGGGTCTCGGGGGCGTCCTCTACCGCCGCGGCGGCTGGCCCCGCCGACCCGGCAAACAGGCGCCCTTCGGTGAGCACTGTCAGGTCGGCGGTCTCCTCGCGCGCGGACGCGGTTTGAGGAATGAGCGACGGATCGAGATCGAACCGGTCGATTTCCGCGCCATAGGCGACGAACCAGATCGCCCGCGCGAGGATCAACGCAATCAGCGCGGCCAGCGCAGCCTCCGCCACCGCGCGCGCGATCGCGACGGCCCGGCCGTTGCGGGTCGCCGCCCTGGCGGGCCATGGGGTGCGAAGAACTGGGCTCATGGGAGCTTACTCGGCTCTGACCGGGTTTGCGTCAAGAAATTCGTGTGCCGGATTTCGTGTGCCGGAATTTGTCTGTCTGAGTACGGGCAAGGCGGGCCCCCGTTGAAGAAGGCCCGCCTGCTCGCATGACGTCATGTCTCGTGAGACCGGACTTAGAAGGTCCGCGAGACCGAGATCGAGAAGGTGCTTCCGAGCTCGTAGCTGTCGACAACGACCGAGCTGCTGCCCGCCGACTGCGTGGCGACATAGTCTTCGCCCAGCAGGTTGCGGACCGCGAAGCGGACATCGAACGTGTTGCCGTCAGCCAGGTCGAACGCCCGGCTGTGTACCAGATCGAGCAGGATCGGCGGCTCTTCGATCACGGCCGGCAAGCCGACCGAGACGTTGGCCAGGGCCCGGCTGCGCTCGCCGGTATAGTTGAGCAGAAGCGCCGTGCGCGTCTGCGCATTGGCGTCTTCCCAACCGACCTGGATGTTGGCCAGATGCTCGGACTGACCCTGAAGCGGGTCGCCGTCCGCGATGAAGCCGCGAGCCGGGCCCACTGAAGGCTGCGGCTCGGCACCCGAGCTCGGCTGGGCCGTGATCACCGTATCGGTGTCGCTCGCCGTCATTTCCGAGCTGATGTAGGTGTAGTTCGACTTCAGGAAGAACTCGGCATTGTCCCAGAACTCGCCGTCGAAGCGGTCGGAGAAATCGAAGCGCTTCTCGAATTCGATCTCGAAACCGGTCAGCGAGGCTTCCGGCGCGTTGATGAACGACGTCGAGAGCGATTCCCCGTCCGGCAGGATGTATTCCACGATCGGGTTTTCGATCTTCTTGTGGAACATGCCGACCGTGAAGAACTGGTCGCGGCCGAAATACCATTCGAACCGGGCGTCGAAGTTCTGAAGCTCGGAGTTCACCAGGTACGGGTTGCCGCGGAAACGTTCGTCGATGTCCGGATCGAAGAACTCGGTGAAGCCGAGTTCGCGGAATTGCGGACGCACGATGGTTTCCGAGTAGCCGAAGCGCAGCTGCATGTTCTCGGCAAACGTCCAGGTCAGCGTTGCTGCCGGCAGGACGTAATCTTCGGAGATGAAGCCTTCATTGTCGCCGACATCGGTCGGGTCCTCGGCCGGGAAGCCGAACGTGTCCAGCGTCTGTTCGCCGTCTTCGAAGCGGACGCCGACGGCGGCCCGCAGGAAGTCGGTGAGCTGGGCATCGGTGCCCGCGTAGAAGGATTCCACTTCCAGTTCGCCGCGATAGGCTTCCGGGGTCAGGATCCCGCCCGTCTCCTGAAGGCGGAAGCGGGTGTCGAGGATGTTCTGATCCGCGAAGATGTAGTCGATGCGGCTGCCGCGCAGATCCTGCGGGATCGTGCCGGTGAAGCGGAACTCGCGGTTGAACGCCGTACGCTCGCGCTCGAGATGGCCGTAGCCGGCAGACCAGGTCCACTCATTGCCGAGCATCATCACCGGAAGGGCGAAGTCGACGCCGTACTCGTCCGTGGTTTCGTCCACGCGCGAGAAGGAGATCGTATTGCCGTCCCCGGAGTTGCGCAGAAGGAATTCTTCGTTGAAGGGCGCAAAATCGAGCAGGCCGTAATTGTCGCCGACGGCTTCGAGCTGGGCGGTCGTGCCGTTCCACTCATAGTCCGCATTGCGCTGGTTCGGCGCATTGCGCGACGCGTCCGCGGTGGACCAGCGCCAGTCGACGTCCAGCCCCTGGCCGATTTCGAACGTGTGATCGCCCGACAGCTGGTACGTGTAGACCTGACGCTCGTACCAGGCCGTCCGGTCGCGGCGCGACAGGGCGTCGAGGTCGGCATCAATGCCCAGAAGCCGGTTGGCTTCCTTCTCGGTCGAGCGCAGCACGAGAGCCAGCGCCTGCACCGAGTGATTGCCCGCTTCCACGCCGACATTGAGCAGACCGTTGGATTCGATCGTGTTGGTCGTCGCCGTGCGCTCATAGTCCTGGCTGAGCGAGAGCGTGTCGCCGGTCACGCGCGCCTTGGCGCGGCGGCCGATGCGCGTTTCCCAGCTATTGTCGTAACCGGCCGAGGCCAGCACGCCGACGGAGAAGCCGTCGAAATCGTAGCGGTCGCCCATGGTGATCTCGCCACCGAGGTCGGCCGGGATCAGATCGTCGCGCTGCAGGAGCCACAGGCTGGAGTTTTCCAGCGACCGGCCGATTTCCGCGAGCGTGGTCGGATCCTGCTCCGACGGCCCGATTTCCGAACCGTTGAAGATGTCCTTGTACTGGGCCGGGAATTCGCGGATCCCGTCGTCGAAGCCAAGCCAGTCCTGGTCGCCGCCATCATAGGTGAGGCCATGCTCGGCCGTGGTCTGCGTGTTGGCCGCAGCGCTCACGCCGATCTCGATGAAACCTTCCTGCGGCAGGGCCGAGGTCTCGATCTCGACGACGCCGCCACCGAACTCGCCCGGGAATTGCGGGGAGTAGGTTTTCTGGACGGTGATGTTGCTGATCAGGCTGGTCGGAAACAGGTCCAGCGGCACGGCGCGGCGGAACGGTTCCGGGCTCGCCAGCGGCGAGCCGTTGATCAGGGTGTTGGAGTAGCGCTCGTTCAGACCGCGGACCACGACGAAACGGCCGTCGGAGATCGACAGGCCGGTGACACGGCCCAGCGCCGAGGCGATATCGGAGTCCCCGGTGATCTGGATGTCGGCAGCGTCCACGACGCTGGAGACTTCCGAGGTCACGCGCTTTTCATCGGGCACGTACTGGTAGCGCACGGTGATGACGTCGTCCGGCTGCGAAGAGCCTTGAGCGGCGTCTTGCGCCCAGGCGGCACTGACAGGGACCATCGAGGTCGTTGCCAGCAGGGCCGCCGAGAGCGCGATGCGGTTCGCTTTCATGATATTCCCCAAATAATTTGCATCGCTAACGCGAGAGCGTGGGTCCGGCCTGAGGCTCAGGCCGGACCCGGCGCGCCCTTACTGCTGCTGGAGCGTCCAGCCCTGGTACCAGGTGTCGGCAGCGTTCTCGACGGCGCCGATATAGGTCACGCTGTCGAAGAAGGCGTCGACGGTGGACGGGTCGATCGCGGTGACGCCCGCTTCCGGACCGGCCGGGGCCGGCACCACACCGCTGGCATTGTTGGCCGACATGTCGGTGATGAAGGAGAAGCCTTCCAGCGACGTCGTCCCGGTCACGTTATTGGCACCGGCCGCGAAGAGGGCGGACGGTTGCGTGGCGGCCGGGTCGCCGGATTCGTCTTCGAAGTTGGTCGGGCAATCGAAGAAGGTGCTCTCCAGGCCCAGGTTGCCGGCGGCAGCCTGGTTGAAGGTCGCCGACTGGTCGATGTCCAGGCAGGCGTCGTTGAAGTCGACGACGATGCCGTTCATCAGGCGGCCCGCGGTACCTTCGCGCAGCAGCATGCCGTAGTCGGAGGACGAGGAGGCCCGCTGACCGATCAGGGTGAAGTTCGAGATGGTCGGGTTGGAACGCGGCAGGGCGTCGTTCGCATCGCCATTATTGTCGAACTCGAAGGCCTGGTCGGCGTCGTCGACGGCGTGCTGGACGATCACGTACTGGACCTTGCCCGTCCAGCCATCGGTGTAGTCCATGGAGTCGTCGGCATTGCCGGTCAGCACGATGTGCTTGGCGTTGACCGTACCGCCGAAGAATTCCACGCCGTCATCGGAGTTGTTGTGGACCTGGATGAAGTTCACGTCCGTGCCCGAACCGACGCCCTGGAAGGCGATGCCGTTCAGCTCGTCGGTGTTGTTGACGCGGAAACCGGCATACTGGACGCGGGTGTAGGACAGCGAACCGGAGTCGTCGTCAGCGGTCGCGCCGCCGAACAGGCCGGACGAACCTTCGCCCGATTTCTCGCAATTCACCGAGCCGCCGGTGGCCGTGCCGTCGATGCAGGCGTTGATCGGCGCGCGGCCGTTGATGACCAGGCCGCCCCACTCGCCGCGAGCGGTGAGCGGGTTGGGCTGGGTGCCTTCGATGTCGGCGCGCGAGGTCATCACGACCGGACGGTTGGCAGTGCCGTTCGAGTTGAGCGACGAGCCGCGGGTCACGACGAGATAGTCGCCGCCCGACGAACCGAACAGGGTCGCACCCGGCTCGATCGTGAGGTTGACTTCACGCGCATTGGCGGTCGGGCTGGCCGGATCGGCACCCGCATCGCGGCCCACGAAGACCGCGCCGACAAGCTCATAGGCAAAGCCGCCGGTCAGCGTGGTGTCGTCGAGCAGCGTCCCGGTCAGGCGGCAGACTTCCTGGCCGTTGATGAGTTCGCCGGTCGCCGTGGTGTTGGTCGGGCAATCGGGATCTGCGAACAGGCCGAATGTCCAGCCGGCGGCCCAGCTTGAGGACGGGCTTTCCGACGGGGAGAAGGCGCCGATGTAGTCGGCGGCGGTGAAGAAGGAGCCCAGCGTGGTCGGATCGACCGGCGTGACCGCCAGCTCGGCCGGCCCGGGGAAGTAGGTGTCGGCGAGCGTGTTGGTCGTCGCGACGTTGTTCGGGTCTTTCGCGAAGAAGGCGGACGGCGTGTTGGCCGCCGGGTCGCCGGCTTCGTCACCGAAGTTGGTCGGGCAGTCGAACAGGGTCGATTGCAGCGAGAGATTGCCCGCGGCAGCCTGATCGAAGGTGGCGGCCTGGTCGATGTCCAGGCAGGTCTCGTTGAAGTCGACGACGATGCCGTTGGCCAGCGTACCCGCCGTGCCTTCGCGCAGCAGCATGCCGGCGTCGGACGCCGAGGAAGCGCGCTGGCCGATCAGGGTGAAGTTGGAGATGGTCGGGTTCGAACGCGGCAGGGCGTCGTTGTCGTCGCCGTTATTGTCGAACTCGAAGCCCTGGTCGGAATCGTCCGGGGCGTGAACGACGAGCGCGAACTGGACATTGCCCGTCCAGCCGTCGGTGTAGTCGAGCGAGTCGTCGCCAATGCCGGTCAGCACGACGTTGCGCAGGTTGGTCGCACCGCCGAACATCTCGATGCCGTCGTCGGTATTGTTGTGAACCTGAATAAATTCGGCCGTGGTGCCCGAACCGGTGCCCTGGAAGGCGATGCCGTTCAGCTCGTCGGTGTTGTTGACGCGGAAGCCGGCATATTTGACCTGCACGTAGCTCAGCGTGCCCGAGCTGTCGGCGGGGTCGCCGCCGCCGAACAGGCCGGACGAACCTTCACCCGACTTCTGGCAGTCGGCGGTGCCGCCGGCGGCCGTGCCGTCGATGCAGGCGTTGATCGGCGCGCGGCCGTTCAGGACGAGACCGCCCCATTCGCCGCGGACGCCGGAGAAGAACTCGCGCGGCGTGCCGAGGCGCTGTTCGACAATGTCCTGCGCCGAGGTCATGACGACCGGGTTGGTCGCGGTGCCTTGCGCGTCGATCGAGGAGCCGCGCGGCACGACGATGTAGTCGCCGCCCGACTGACCCATGACCGTGGCGCCCGGCTCGAGCGTCAGGGTCGGGCCGTTATTGCCGCCCGTGGCGCCTGCGTCGGAGCCAACGAAAACGGCGCCGGAGAGGAAGACGGTCGCATTGGCCGGGACGGTGACGTCGCTGGTCAGGTTACCGGTCAGACGGCACGCCGTGACGTCGGCAGAGCCGCCGCTGAAGGAGACCGCTTCGGTCGACGACGTGGTGCCGCTCGGGCAGCCGGCCGACGGGATGAGGTTCAGCGTCTGGGCGCCGCCGCCACCGCCGCCGCCAGTCGGGGGCGGGGGAACTTGGTTTTCTTCGCCCGGCGAGTTGACGGACGAACCGGAACACGCGGCAAGAACGGCGCAAGACGCACCAATAAGCAGGAATTGCGCGAAAGACTTCGTTGGCATCGGGATCCCCCAAAAGACGCGGTGGCTCAGAACAAGCGAACACGGCAGCCGGTTTTGGACCCGACTGCAGCTAGGGGGCGAAACAACAGGAAGATCACGACAGCCACATCGCAGATCGGTGACAGAGTCGTGACACGGAGGGGGTCGGGAGCGATTTCACCTTTCCGTGGCATCGCCGCCACAGACGCCGGGGGATGAGTTCCTTGGTTGGATTCAACTCGATGGCGCCATCCCGGACCAGCTGGCCGGATGACGATCGCCCGGCGGGGATTTTTTCGCATCCACCCGGATTGGGGAAGCAGCCAGCCCCGGAACCCCCGTGAAGAGGGTCTTCAACCGCGGGTGCGGGCCGACCGGCGTCGGTCGGTCTGAGTCGCAGCCTCCCCTGCCGCCACGCACCGTGACGAAGAGCGGGTCCGGCACCGCCCGGCGGCGGTCACCGGTCCTTACTTGGGCGCCGGCGTCTTGTCGGGGAATTTGCAAAGGTCGGCGATTGCGCACTCCCAGCACTGAGGCTTTCTTGCCTTGCAGGTATACCGGCCGTGCAGGATTAGCCAGTGATGGGCGCCCCGCCGGTACGCCTTGGGCGTAATGCGCTCGAGCCGGTCCTCGACCTCGTCCACGGTGTCGCCCGGCGCCAGCCTGGTGCGGTTGGACACGCGGAAGATGTGCGTGTCGACCGCAATGGTTTCTTCGCCGAATGCCTCGTTGAGAACGACATTGGCGGTCTTCCGGCCGACGCCCGGTAGCGCCATCAGATCCTCTCGCGAGCGCGGGACTTCACCGTCGTGAGTCTCGATGAGCTGCTTGGACAGCAGGTAGACATTCTTCGCCTTGTTGCGAAACAGTCCGATCGTCTTGATATGCTCGCGAATGACGTCCTCGCCCAGCGCGACCATGGCCTGCGGGGTCTTGGCCTTTTCAAACAGGGCCGCGGTCGCCTTGTTCACGCCCTTGTCGGTCGCCTGCGCCGACAGCACGACCGCCACCAGAAGGGTGAACGGGTTGGAATAGTCCAGCTCGGTCTTGGGATCGGGAAGCTTTTCCGCCAGGCGTGCAAAGACTTCCTCGGCCGCTTCCTTGTTCAGTCCGGGCGGGCGGCGGCTGGATTTTGATTTCGAAGTGCTGGCCATGGCGTTGAGTTAGCCGGGGCCGGGCCGGTCAGCAAGCCGGCGATCGATCTGATAACTCAGGGCGGCGCGCCGCTGGTCCGTCTTCCGTCTCAGTCATATGGCTTCAAGATCGTCGACAAGCTGACTATCCTGCGCCGGTCACGTCATATTACTGCGCTGCAACTCGCCAGGCTTCCTGGTCGAAGCGTGTCTGGAAAGCCCTCCCGATGAAACCCGATCCCGCGCGGCTGCGTGCCGACACCTACCCTCTATTTACAACGGTTCCGAGCCGGTTCCGCGACCTGGATACGCTGGGTCATCTGAACAATGTCGCCATCGGCAGCTTCTACGAGGAAGGCCGCGCCCATCTCAATCGCACCGCCTTTCCTGCCGAAACCCGGCATGCGAACGCGATGCGCCTGCTGATTGCCGATACCCATATCGCCTATCTGGCGGAGGCCCACTATCCCGGAGATCTTGAGGTCGGAGCGGGCGTGCTGCGCATCGGCCGGTCAAGTTACACCGTGGCGCTCGGACTGTTTCAAAACGGCGTGTGCGTGGGCACATCGGAGTCGGTGATGGTCAACACGGACGGCGAGAAACCGGCACCCCTTCCCGCGGACGGGGTCGCCCGGCTGGAGCAATATCGCCTTCGCGGCGGGTAGGCGCCTATTCGGCCGCGCGTGCCGGATCGACCCGGTGCTGAACATGACCGGCCGTGCGCGCCGAGACCGACCGCGACCAGGCTGACCGGCTGAGCTCTGACTCCCTCACAACAGCGCCGGCCAGATCGGGCAGGATGGCCAGAGCCTCCTCATGACTGACCTGGCGGGTCTCGTTGCGGTCCTTCCAGTAGTCCCAGTAGCTGGTCATGTGGGTCAGCGCCGCCATGTCGTCGCCGATCCGGGTGAACAGGCCCGGCACCTGCAGCAGAAAATCTTTCATGGCGAGGGCATCGCCTTCATTCATGAAGGCGCCCACCGCATCGAAATACCGGTGCCGCGAGGCCACAAGCTCATCCCAGCGTGACTTCACCGCATGACGCAGACGACCGAGCACGGGCTGCAGGGGCCGGTGACGGTATTGCCGGTCGACGATTTCGAGATCGGCCAGATCGCTCAGGAAGCGGGTCAGCCCGCCGGTCAGCTTTCCGGCCGACCAGTCGTAATACAGCATGCCCTTCCAGCCATACACGCCCTGCTCGAACTCCTCGTCGCTCATGCGCAAGGCCTCGCGCAGCGCATCGCGGGCCTGGCTTTCCGCCTCGCCGAACAAGACTGCGGCCAGCCGCTCGGAGCGCTTGCTGGCCTTGTCACGGCCCAGCGCCAGCCGGCTGATCTGATCCATGTGCTCGAGCACGTATTTGCGCAACACTCGCTCGTCGAGCTCGCTCATCGCAAAGAAGCGCTGATCGATCCGCCGGCCGCTGAACCGTGCCGACAGGAGAAACGGGTCGAAGGACGGGCTTGAGGAGAGGAGCTTGAGCGTTTCCAGATCGGCTTCGAAGACCTGGTCGCCGGTGCCGCCGAGACGTCCGAGAAACTCGACCAGACGGCTCTCCATGTCGCCGGATTCGATGAACAGCCAGAACGCGCCCGCGCGCAGATCCGTCAGGTCTATGGGCAGGACCAGCTTGGTCGCAATCGGGCGCCGGGTATTTGCAAGATGAAACTCGTGGCGGCGCAGATTGTGCTTGACCACGAAACACCGGTTCAGCCGGGGCGAGAAGAAGAGCGGCGCGCTGCTGTCTTCAAGATCGGGATAGCGCTCGTGCAGACTGCACAGATCGAGCACGCGCGGCGAACATCCGCGCCGGACCAGTCTGCTCAGATCATAGGGCTTTTGCAGCGCCATGCAGTGTCCGCCTCATCCTGACCTCTCAGAATGGCGATGCAGAATGAATATCGTATTAGAAATCACGGTAAATTCGCGCTTAACGCGTAAATCGGCTAATTGCCCGTGCTTGCGCCGATGCTCCAGGCTGTCAGCCTTCCCGGCCTTCGGTAGCCCGCAAGGCCTCGCCGGTCCTGCGTCGCGGTGATAGTCGTAGTAGTAGGAGGCGGGAGCCGTGTCTCAGTCCTGACGGGTCAGACGTCTTCGCGCTCGGGCAGGAAGATCTCGCGCTTGCCGGCATGGTCGGCCGGACCGATCATGCCCTCGTCTTCCATCCGCTCGATCAGGCTGGCGGCCCGGTTATACCCGATCTGCAGCCGGCGCTGTATATAGCTGGTCGACGCCTTGCGGTCGCGCGCCACCACTCCAACGGCCTGGTCGAAGAGATCGTCCCCCGAGCCCCCGTCCGAGCCGAACAGGTCGCCGCCCTCTTCGTCGATGTCTTCGGTGACCGCATCGAGATATTCCGGCGTACCCTGTGACTTGAGGAATTTGGCCACTTCCTCGACTTCACCGTCGGACACGAAAGGACCGTGCAGGCGCCGGATGCGTCCACCGCCTGCCATGTAGAGCAAGTCGCCCATGCCGAGCAGCTGCTCGGCGCCTTGCTCGCCCAGGATCGTCCGGCTGTCGATCTTCGAGGTGACCGAATAGGAGATCCGTGTAGGGAAGTTCGCCTTGATCGTGCCCGTAATCACGTCCACCGACGGGCGCTGGGTCGCCATGATCAGATGGATGCCGGCCGCCCGCGCCATCTGGGCCAGACGCTGGACTGCGCCTTCGATCTCCTTGCCGGCGACCATCATCAGGTCGGCCATCTCGTCGATCACCACGACGATATACGGCATGTGCTCGGGTTCGATGATCTCGGTCTCGTAGATCGGCTCGCCGCTCTCGCGGTCGAAGCCGGTCTGGACCGTGCGTTCCAGCGTCTCGTCGGCGGCACGTGCCTTGGCCGCCTTTTCGTTGAAGCCGTCCATGTTGCGCACGCCGACCTTGGACATTTTCAGATAGCGCGACTCCATCTCGCGCACCGTCCATTTCAGCGCCGCAACGGCCTTCTTGGGGTCCGTCACCACCGGGCTTAAAAGATGCGGGATGCCGTCATAGACCGACAGCTCGAGCATTTTCGGGTCGATCATGATGAACCGGCAATCGCTCGGCGAATGACGATAGAGCAGCGACAGGATCATTGCGTTGATCCCGACCGACTTGCCCGACCCGGTCGTACCGGCGATCAGCAGGTGAGGCATGCGGGCCAGATCGGCGAAGAAGGGCTCCCCGCCGATCGTTTCGCCCAGGGTCAGGGGCAGCTCGGCCTTGGCTTTCTCGAAGCCGACCGAGGAAAGCAGGGCGCGCAAATAGACCGTTTCACGCGTCTGGTTGGGCAGTTCGATGCCGATGGCGTTGCGTCCGGGTACCACCGCCACCCGGCAGGCCACCGCCGCCATGGAGCGGGCGATGTCGTCGGCGAGATTGATGACACGGCTGGTCTTTACTCCGGGAGCGGGCTCCAGCTCGTAGAGCGTGACGACCGGACCGGGACGCACTTCGGTGATTTCGCCTTTCACGCCGAAATCGGACAACACCGATTCCAGCAATTCGGCGTTCTGCGCCAGGGCATCGGGGTCTGCCATTTCCGAGCGGGGCTGGGCCGGGTTCAGCAGATCCAGCCGGGGCAGCTCGAAGCCCTCGGCCTGGGCAAACGGCAACGCGCCCTGCGCCTCGCGCGCTTCGCGGTCGGAGGGTTTGGGCTTCTTCTTCGCCGTCACGGTGGGCGTCACGCGCTCGGACGGGGCCGGCGGTTCGCGACGGGGACGCGGCGCCCGGGCGGGACGTTCGGGTCGCGACTTGAGGAAGGCGGGAGCGGTCTCCGCGCGGCCCTCTGCGACGGGCTGTGCCGCGAGCTCTGCGGCGTCGCGGCGCCAGGGGCGCGGAATGCGGCCGACGACCTGATCGGTCCAGACGCGCAGCGTAACCCAGCCGACTTCAGCCGCCTCGGTCGCCGCGCTCAGGTCGCGAGCCGTCAGGCCGAAGCAGAACACTGTGCCGGCAATCGCGATCGCCAGCCCGGTCCCGCCCGCGATGAAGAGGCTGGCGGGCACATTCAAAGAAGCCAGGCCGTGCGCTGCGCTGAGTACCAACGTATCGCCGACAAGGCCGCCCAGGCCCGCGGCAAAGGGCCAGTTGACCGGAAGCGGGAGCGCAGACAGCGCCGCGGCGAACCCGGCGATCCCGATCATGGCACTGAGGAAACGGAATCCGACCACCGAGCCGGGCCGCCGGCGCGGACCGGTCCAGAGCAGGATCAGCCCCCATCCCAACACGATGAGCGCCAGCGCAAGTCCGCTCCAGCCGAGCGTCTGGAGCAGTAGATCGGAAGCGACGGCGCCCCAGGCGCCGGCAAGATTGCGCACCGGGCCGTCGGAAGCGACGTTGAGGCTGGCATCGAGCGGGTGATGGCTGATCGCCGCGACGAGCAGGAAGCTGCCCAGAGCGACCATGGCGACGCCTGTCAACGCCGTGCGCACACGCGACAGAACGCTGAAGCGCTCAGCGGCAACCGGCCTGGAAGAGGAGGTTTTGCGGCTCATGTCAGGGACATTGCCGCAAGAGTCTTCAAAGGTCGTAAATGCGCGTTAACCCTCGACCGCTCATTGCAGCGGCCCTACAGGCCAAGTCAGGACCACGGGCGGGACGCGACTGGATTCCGCGGCGGGGTCCCGGGTTTCGGGAAAGAGGGACCATTGGGCATTGGCGACCAGGAAGGCGCGATTGTTCTCGATATTCAGGGTCGTCGGTTCGCCGTGCTCGCCGAACGCGGGATGCAGGGTCAGCTCCGGCTCGACCGAACGGATGGACCCACGCTCGACCGCGATGCGAAAAACGCCCATGGGTTCTGCCCCGTTGCGAACGGCGTAAATCGTTCCGTCTGGTCCCGTGGCCAGGCCGTCCAGACCGATCAGACTGGCCTGGGGCGCGGGCACAAGCTGTGCCCTCCCGGTATCCGGGTCGATGCGCCACAGCCCCATCGCGTAGTCGGCCACCCAGATCGCACCGCCGGTGACGACGATCCCCTGCAGCGATCCGAAATGGGGATGGGTCGCCACCGTTTCCGGCTCGGCCAGAGGACCGCGGAGGCGGTAGACTCGGTTGGCCCCGCCATCCACCGCGTAGACGACGCCATCGCGGACCGTCACGTCCGTGATCCGCCCGGCACCCTCGATTTCGTGACGCGTCATCAACCCGCCGGTCATCAGATCGAAGGCGAACAAGGCAGTCCCCGGCGCCTCGCCGTCCCGCAGCGGGGTCTGTGGCAGGCTGCCCGACGCCACGTAAAGCAGCCTGTTTCGTCCGTCGATCGCCAGGGCGAAGACCGAATACAAGCCGTCCTCGGGGCCGGCGAAGACCTGCGGTTCGCTGCTGCCATGCTCGAAAACGTAGACGGTGCGGTCGGCCACGCCGCCCAGGAAAACGCGCTCGGTTTCGATGTCCACAGCGATCGCCTCGATCAGGCTGTCGGCGAGCGGGACAGTCAGGAGGGTTTCGGCGCGGCCCTGCGCGGTCGCATGTCGATCAAGGCGGCTGCGGATCGCGGCGAGCCGGACCGGTGCGGTCTCCTGCAATTGCGCCAGTGTATCGAGCCCGTTGAGGTCGAAAGCCAGACCGGCCTGCGCGATCCGCTCCAGCGCCTGGAGCTGACCCTCGAGATCGCCCGCCATCCCGCTCAGAAGGAGTGCATTGTTCAGAAGGCCCGGATGACCGGGTTGCAGGGCGAGGGCTGCCTCGTTCGAGCGCCGGGCCAGCACAAGATCGGACTGTCCCGCAACCTCGCGTGTGACGTCGCGCAGGTCGCGCGACAGGTCGAGAACCCCGGCCGGCGCCTCTTCGGATTGCGCGCCTGCGGCCGGCTGGGCAACGAAAGACAGGGCGAGAAGAAGGGCAATTACTTTAATTGTCATACGACCACTTAAATCAAGCACCGGTGCGAGGCAACCGCGTTGCGGTTCAGGCCCCCCGGGAGCCTTTCAGTTCGAGTTCAGGTGCGGAGTGATCGCCGGAGGCGGTGGTCGGCAGGTGGCACATCACCGTGGTGCCTTTACCCGGTTCGCTTTCCAGCTCGACCCATCCGCCATGCAGGCGGACGATGTCGTTCACCAGCGCCAGCCCGAGACCCGCGCCACCGCCCTCACCGCTTTCGAACCGCTCGAAAATCTTCGCCTGGCGCTCCGGTGCAATACCGCGGCCATCATCATTGACCCAGAGACAGGCGTCATTGCCTTCGATGCGCGCCCCGATCTCGACCTCGCCGCCGGCGTCCACATGATCCATCGCATTGGTGATGAGATTGTAGAGCACCTGCTTGATCCGGTTGGAGTCCGCGCGGATCGCCGCCCCCTCCTCGGCGAAGGCCAGGTTCAGCCTGATGCTTTCGTGTTCCGCCCGGCTGGCGAGGAGGTTGCAGGCTTCTTCGGCCATCTCGTCCAGGCGAACATCCCCGAGTTCGAGTTCGAGCTGCCCGGCATCGATCGCGGCAATGTCCAGGATATCGTCGATCAGCTTGGCCAGCTGGCCGGAGGCGCTCTGGATCGCCGACATGTGGTCCTTCTGACCGTCATTGAGCTCGCCGGCCAGACCGGCCGCAAGGAGATCGGCATAGCCGCCAATTGTCGTCAGCGGTGTGCGCAGCTGGTAGCTGACATGTTTGACAAACTCGGTCTTGATCCGCTCGGAGGCTTCCAGGGCTTCGGCCTTGTCGCGCAGGGCCGCCTCGATCCGGCGAGAGTCGGTAATGTCGTCCCAGGCGATGAGCGTCGCGCCATCGGGCAGCGGCCGCGTGAGCCAGGTCAGGACCGTCCCGTCCGAGCGGCGGATTTCCCCGGTGGTCGCCTTGCGCGCGTCGGGACCGGGATCGGTGATGCGCGCTTTCAGCTCGTTCCAGCGATCGGGATCGGGGAAGAGCGCGTGACAGGCGTCTGCGACCTGTTCGAACGGCGCATTCTCCAGCGCTTCGGCGTCGAGATTCCAGACCTTGGCAAAGGCCGCATTGGACAGCTTCAGCTTGCCGTCGGAGCCGAACACAGCCACCGCCTCGTTCAGGCGGTCGAGCGTTGCCCGCTGCACCTTCATCAGCGTCGTATAGCGCGCCTGCAAGGTGAGCTGGTCGGTCATGTCCTCGAAGATGAACAACAGGCCGCCATGGGGATGGCGTTGACGCGCCACCCTCAATGTCCGGCCATCGGGCAGCGACCACAACTCGTCCGGCGTTTCGTCGGCAGGCGGGTTTTCGTACTGGCTCAGTTCCGCCTCACGCCAGGCCGTGTAGTCGGCCTGCTCGGGCAGCAGGCGCTTTTCGCGTAGCCGGTCGAGCAGGGCTCCATGGCCGGGGCGCTCGTTGAGCATGGCCTCATCCAGGCGGAACAGCCGGGCGAAGGCGCGATTATAGAAGCTGAGCTTGCGCGACCGGTCGAAAATGGCGACCGCCTCGGCCATGTGGTCGAGCGTCTGGTCATGCGCTTCGGCCAGCCGCTCAAGCTCGTCCTTGGCTCCCTCGCCCTCGGTGATATCAAGGGCCAGACCGGCAATCCCGCCCGAAACAGGATACAAAGCCAGTTCCAGCACGCGCCGCTCCGACTCCACGACAGCGGCCTTGATCGAACGGCGCGCCTGTCCGGAGGCGAGGACCTCGCGCCCCTGTTCGCGGATCGAGACGTCGAGGAAGATCTGCGACGACAGAACGTCAGCGGCATCCTTGGCACCCACGGCGCGCACATAGGCCGGATTGACCCATTCCAGCTTGCCGGACGCGTTCATCCGGAAGGCCGGATAGGGCGCACGGCCGAGCATGTCGAGAAAGGCCAGCGGATCTTCGGACACGGTCCGGCGCGCCTCTTCCAGCCGCCCCCTGGCCCCGGACTCCTCGAGCCCGCGAATGGTGGCATCGGAGAGCCAGAGCACCAGCTGGGCGCCGGCGGCGCGGCCGTCGGCCTCGATAAATCGCCCCGAGGGACCGGCGACGGTGAGCGAAAACGGCTGACCGCTCTCCATCAGCGTGCGCATACGCTGACGCAGGGTCGTGTCTTCGCCGCTTGCAGAGCGTGCCTCGAAATCGGCGAACCCGTCCAGAAGCGCAGCCGCAACCGTTTCATCTCCGCCCGGCGTGCCGCCGAGATCGGCGAATTTCAACATGGCAGCCAGCGCGGTCGGAGAGCCGTAGACTTTCGGCTTCGCCCAGTTTCCCGCATCGACGTCGGGCGGGGAGTCCCACACGATCACGAGGCCGGGGTGAGCACTGAAGATGCTGTCTGAATCCGACAGCCGGTCTTCCAGCCAGCCAACGCGGCGGCGCCACTGAGCCTGTGCGCGGCGCACGCCGGCGGTCAGGCGAAACGCCCACAAAGCCGCCGCGACACCGAACGCCACGGAGCCGACGGTCACGATGAAGGTCGCGAGCTGGACGGGCTCGGCCACGGCCATGGATGGTTTCCCCTGCTTCGCCCCTGACGCGGGTCCCGCGCATCGCGCCAGCCTCCGCAAGGAGATCGGCCCGATTAACGAATCATAACTTTACCGGAAGGTGAATCATCTGGCGACGGGGAGAGGACGTTTTAACCCGCAGCCGTTCAGCGCACGGTCACCTCGCCCATCTTGAACTCGAAAAGAACGACGCAGCCGGACAGGTATGCGCCTTCGCTCAAGGCCTGAAACCGCCAGCCCTCGACGGCACGCTGCGCCTCGTGGTCGAAACTCCCCCCCGGCACGCCGCGGGCAATGCGGACATTTTCGACCGTGCCGGCCTGCGCGACATCGAACTGCACGATCGACCAGCCCTGCAGTCCCCGGCTCCATCCGCGTGCGGGATATTCGGGCATGGGCGCGGCAACGGCCCGCAAGGGCTCGCCCGAACAGCCGGCCCCCGACGCGGCCCGCTCGACATTGGGCGGATTAGGAAAATCCGACCGCGCAATGAAGGGCCCGCGCTCACGCGGGTCGGCGAGCGGGCTGACAGCCTCCACCTGCGCGCAGGCGGCGAGAACAAGCGGGATGATCAGAAGATAGCGCATGGGCGCGAGAGTGGCTCCGGCCGGGTCGCGCTGCAAGACGCAAGGTGCAACACAAACAAAAACCCCGCCGGCGCGAACCGGCGGGGTTTCTGATGTCGCATTGGCGCGAGCCCCGGGCCCTGCCTTCGGCGCACCCGGGGTTTCAACGCCTAGTAGCGGTAGTGCTCGGCCTTGTACGGGCCTTTCTGCTCGACACCGATATAGTCGGACTGCTCGGGCGACAGCTCGGTGAGCCGGGCCCCCAGCTTGGGCAGGTGCAGCGCCGCAACCTTTTCATCGAGGTGCTTGGGCAGGATGTAGACATCGTTCTTGTACTGGTCGCCCTTGGTCCAGAGCTCGATCTGGGCAAGCACCTGGTTGGTGAAGGACGAGGACATGACAAAGCTCGGGTGGCCGTTGGCATTGCCCAGATTCACCAGGCGGCCTTCGGACAGGAGGATGATCTTGTTGCCGTCGGGGAACTCGACCAGATCGACCTGGGGTTTCACGTTGGTCCACTGGAAGTTCTTCAGCGCCTCGACCTGAATTTCATTGTCGAAGTGGCCGATATTGCAGACGATCGCCATGTTTTTCATGGTGCGCATGTGATCGACGGTGACGACGTCCTTGTTGCCGGTCGCGGTCACGACGATGTCGACATCCTCGATCACGTCTTCCAGGCGCACAACGGCAAACCCGTCCATGCACGCCTGCAGGGCGCAGATCGGATCGATCTCGGTCACCGAAACCCGGCAGCCGGCCTGCGCCAGCGATTCCGCCGAGCCCTTGCCGACATCGCCATAACCGCAGACCACGGCCGTCTTGCCGGACATCATCACGTCCGTGCCGCGGCGGATCGCGTCGACGAGGCTTTCGCGGCAGCCATAGCGGTTGTCGAATTTCGACTTGGTCACGGAATCGTTGACGTTGATCGCGGGGAAGGCCAGCTCGCCGCGCTTGGCCATCTGATACAGGCGCATAACGCCGGTCGTGGTCTCTTCGGACACGCCCTTGATCGCGTCCTTGGCCTTCTTGAACCAGCCCGGTGTCGCCTTGATCCGGCGGCGGATCACTTCGAAGAGGAATTTTTCTTCCTCCGATTTCGGCTCGCCGAGCACGGACGGATCTTCTTCCGCGCGCGTACCGAGCTGGAGGTACATGGTGGCATCGCCGCCATCGTCGAGGATCATGTTCGCCGTTTCACCGTTCGGCCAATGGAAGATGGCGTCGGCGAACTCCCAGTATTCAAGGAGGGTTTCGCCCTTGTAGGCGAAGACCGGGATCTTCTTCTCGGCGATCGCCGCAGCGGCCTGATCCTGGGTGGAAAAGATGTTGCAGGAGGCCCAGCGCACTTCCGCGCCCAGCTCGACCAGCGTCTCGATCAGCACCGCAGTCTGGATCGTCATGTGCAGTGAGCCGGCGATACGGGCGCCTTTCAGCGGCTGGCTGTCCTTGTATTCTTCACGCAGCGACATCAGGCCGGGCATTTCGATCTCGGCCATCTCCATCTCGGTCCGGCCCCATTTGGCCAGGGAGATGTCCTTGATGAAATTATCATTCTTGGACGCTGCATCGTTCAGAAGAGTCATGGATAAACCTTTTTCCGCTTTGTCAGGACATCAGGCGCGACACGCGCCGCCCAGGGAGTGACGTGCCGGGTATACCCGCTTGCCCTCGAGGTCGCAAACGAAGCGGTGACCACGACCGTCCGCGCCGCGATTGTGACGGTGGCATAAAATCTTCGCCCCGCTCGGCGCAAAGATTCGATTCCCGGCCTCGTTCTTGTATAAACGTTCTGGTAACGCTTCCGGGCGTGCCACGCGGAGACACTGCGTCTTCGAAGGGGGCGGACAGGCGCCGGTCGGATCAGACGCAAGGGGGTTGCGGGTCCGGCCACTCGAAGTTTGAGGGGATGCTAAGCTCATGTCGAACTTGCCGACGGCACATGCGAGCCAGTCATTTGGCCACAGGACCATCGATTTCTACGCTGCTCCGGGACAGGTCACCGGGTCCGACCCGCGCTCGCGTTCGGACGAACGCCGCATTCAGGACATGGACGGCGCGCGTCATGCCGTCCGCCTGAGCGACCGCGACTTCGGCCTGGACGCCGGCGATCTCGCGGCCGTCCTGCGAGCGCAGTCCGGCCCGTCCCACAAGTCGCGGCCGGTGGCGGTGATCAATTACTCATCGAAGACCTGGACACGCACCCAGCCGGACGCTCGCACGCTGCTCTCGAAGACCGGCGTGGCACGCAATGTGAACTGGGCCTTGGCCATGCTCACCTTCCTGCTGGCGATTGCCGTGCTTTTCTGGCCGGAGCTGCGCGCTTTCGCCGTCGAGTTTTTTCCCGTGAGCGCGTCTGTCCTTCCGCAATTCGACGTCTTCGTACAGATCGCGGCGGCGGCACCCGACCTGGCATCCTGGCGGATCGAGTCGAGCTTCGGCTCTCTGATCGAGGGTGCGGAACAGGCGCTCCCGATCCTGGCGGGCTATGGCGCCGTCCTGATTTTCGCCGCCCTGGTTGCCGGGGGCGCAGTCATTACCTACTTCGCGCGTTCCTGGCGGCTCTTGTGGGTGCCGATTCTGATCGCTGTGATCGGGGCGCTGTCGGTCGGGCTTTCCGGGGTCGAACAGGCGGCCGCCCCGGCCGCAGGTGCGCTGACGGGCGTGGCCGGCATTTTCCTTATCGGCGGCCTGATCAACCGAAACCGGGACGTCTGGCGGCTGGAGAAGCGGATCTCGCGGCTGGCCGACCATTTGCTGCGCCACCCGCCCGAAGAGATGGTAACGGCCAGCTATGCCTCCGGATACCGCGGGGCCGAACAGACAGACGGCGCTCAGTCATCAGAGGCCGGGACCGATATCGATACCGAGGCGGATGTAGAGACATCTTCACACGCCGATGCGGCCAATGACACCGGCGCGGATGTCGTGGCCGAGGAGGCCGTGAGCAGCGAAGACATCGCGCCAGACGCTCCGCTTGCCGCCGACGGCCCCTATTCCCAGATCGACGCTGGCGCCGCGGCAGCCGAAGCCGGACACGGTGACGAGACGGACGAGGACACGCCCGTCGCCGGCAACCCGGCAGATGACACGCTTGCCGAACGCGCGTCGGACGAGGCTGAGCCGCTGGAGAACGCCGGCGAGCCGGCACCCGCCATCGAAGACGGCGCTGAGGGCGAGACTGGCGAAAGCGGGAATGAGGGCGAGGCGCCGCTCACCGGCGAAGCCTCGCGCACGGAGCATGAAGCCGAGCCTGCCACCGAAGATCCGCGTCATGCGTCACGCGACATTTCCCTGCCGCCGCCGCCACCCATGCCGAAAGCCACCGAAGCGCTCAAGCCGGATGCGCCCCTGACACATGCCGGATTGCCGCCGTCCGATGAGAAAGCGCCCGATCAGGACGACAGGAGCTAGTCGGTTTCCTCGAAGCCGCAGTCGATGAGCGCAGCGAGCTCCTCGACGGCCTTCTGTTCGTCCTCACCGTCGGCGGTGATGGTGACTTGCGTGCCCTTGCCGGCCGCCAGCATCAGCAAGTCCATGATCGACGTCGCACGCACGCTCTCTGACTCCTTGCTGAGCGAAATCTCGGAGGAATAGGCACGGGCCGCGGCGACGAACTTGGCGGCGGCCCGTGCATGCAGGCCGCGCCGATTGCAGATGGTGACCGCGCGCGATGCCGTCACGCGTTGCCGTCCAGGATGGTGGATGCAACGGCAATATAGCGGCGTCCGGCCTCGGATGCCGCCTCGGCAAGCGCTTTCAACCCGGTATCCGAGCGAGCTTCTGCGAGCTTGATCATCATCGGAAGGTTCGCCCCCGCGATCACCTCCACCTTGTCCTTTTCCAGAAGCGAGATGGACAGGTTGGACGGCGTCCCTCCGAACATGTCGGTCAGGATGACGACGCCGTCACCCTGGTCCACATCGGCGACCGCCTCGCGAATATCCTCGCGCCGTTTCTCCATGTCGTCATCCGGACCGATGGAGATGGCATTGCATGCGTCCAGCGGACCGACGACATGCTCTGTCGCGGCGACGAGTTCATCGGCCAGATGGCCGTGGGTGACGACAACGATGCCGATCATAAGCGCGGTAGGCCCCTTCGAAATTCAAACCCCTTGAGCGGGCATCTAAGCGAGAATGAAGCGGTCCGGCTAGCCCCCAAAGCTGTCGAACGACGCGTGTCGTCAGCGTTCGGCCCGAGGCAGTTCCACGATAAAGCGCGCCCCGGCCACCTCGCCGTCGCGATCAGGCCGGTTCTCGGCCCGGATTCGTCCTCCGTGGGCCTCGACGATCTGTTTACAGATTGAGAGGCCGAGGCCGGAATGATTGCCGAAGGCCGCGCCTTCGGGGCGCTGTGTGTAGAACCGGTCGAAAACCGTATCGAGATTGGCCGGCGGGATCCCCGGCCCGTCATCGTCGACAATGAGGCGGGCAAGGCTCCGGCCGCCCTGTATGCGTGCGGACGCGCTCGGGACGAGGGTCAACCGGACCTGTCCGCCTTCCGGAGAAAAGGTGATGGCGTTATCCACGAGATTGAAGAGCACACGGCTGATCGGCCCTTCATGGGCGCGAACGAGCACCGGGCGCGACTCCCCGGTCACCTCGACAGTCACCCCTCGCTGATTCGAGCGCTCGCTCTGATAGGTGCGGGCCAGGTCCCGGGCCAGCCGGTCCAGATCGACGAGCGCAAGATCGTCGCGCGCCAGCTCGGCATCGAGGCGCGATGCGTTCGAAATATCGGTAATGAGCCGGTCGAGACGTTTGACATCGTGCTGAATGACTTCGATCAGCCGGTCGCGGCGCAGCTCATCGCGAGCCTTGGGCAGGACTTCCGCCGCCGACCGGATCGAGGTGAGAGGATTCTTGATCTCGTGACTGACATCGGCCGCGAAGCGTTCGATCGCATCCAGCCGGTCATAAAGGGCAGTGGTCATGTCCGCGAAGGCCCGCCCCAGATCTCCGATCTCGTCGCGCCGTTCAGGCAGGCGGATAAGCGGTATCCGGCGCCCCCCGGCCAGACGGACCTCGCGCGCATTGTCGGCCAGCCGGCGAATGGGCCAGGCCACCTGGATGGTGAGCGCCAGTGCCGAAACCAGCATGACCAGTGTCGCCGCCACGATATAGGGCAGGATGGCGCGGCGTTCGGCGGCCACAAGGAGATCCAGGTCGTATGATTCGAAGGTCACGGCGCCGACGACCGCCTGGATGGGCTGAATCGGCAACGTGACCGACACGACCTGTTCTCCGGACGGGGCGCGGCGAACGCCTCGAACAATCCGCCCCTCCTCGATCGCCATCCTGACGTCGTCGAGCGCGGTGCGGCTGAGCGCCGCCCGCTCTTCCCGGGACCGGTTCAGATTCTGAAACGACGTCCAGACCGTCTGGACGAAACTCCGGGCCTCCTGGCCCAACCCTGCCTCACCCGCCCTTGGCAGGGGTTCCACCTCGACCGTTCCGGCAATCAGCCGGCTGTCCGCGACAAGCTGGGCTTCCTGATTATAGATGAGGGCGCGGGTCTCTTCGGGAACATAGACGCGGCTCAGGCGCTGCAGCACGGTGCGCGCAGCCTCCGCTTCCAGTTGAGGTTCCGGTGCGGTCTCCACCGCCGTTTCGATGAGCACGTTGGCGATGAGGGTGGCCTGAGCGGAAAGCGAGTCCATCTTGGCCTGCACCAGGCCGCGACGATTTTCCGCGATCACGAAGATGCCGGCGATCAGAACGACCAGCGCCAGGATGTGAAAGGCCGCAATCTTCCAGCCGATACGCGAGGTCAGCAGCGTCCAGCTCTGGGCGCGCAACTGACCGGTCATTCGACCGAGGCGTTCAAGACTCCTTGTAACGATAACCAACCCCATAGAGCGTCTCGATCGCGTCAAACGTATCGTCGACCTGACGGAATTTCTTGCGGATGCGCTTGATGTGGCTGTCGATCGTCCTGTCGTCGACATAGACCTGATCGTCGTACGCGGCATCCATCAGATTGTCGCGGCTTTTCACATAGCCCGGCCGGCTGGCCAGCGACTGCAGGATCAGGAACTCGGTGACAGTCAGGCGCACCGGCCGGTCATTCCACATGCAGGCATGCCGGTTGGGGTCCAGGGTGAGCGAGCCCCGCGTGATGATCTTCTGATCATTCTCAAAAGAGCCTGCTCCGGCGGCGCCCTCAGGCTGGCTGCGGCGCAGCACCGCCTTGATCCTCTTCGCCAGCAACTGGTGCGAAAACGGCTTGGTGATGTAGTCGTCAGCGCCGAGATCGAGGCCCAGCGCCTGATCGAATTCCTCGTCCTTGGAAGTCAGGAAGATCACCGGCATGTTCGAGCTCTGCCGGACCCGTCGCAGAAGCTCCAGCCCGTCCATGCGCGGCATCTTGATATCGAACACGGCCAGATCCGGCGGCGTCTCGCTCAGAGCCGTCAATGCAGCGGCCCCGTCGGTGAAGGTCCGCACATTATAGCCTTCGCCTTCCAGGAAGATGGAAACCGAGGTCAGGATGTTCTCGTCGTCATCGACCAAAGCGATCGTGGTCATGCCTACTCCGGATCTTGTGCGTCTTGGGTGGATTCACGTGACCTTATCGGCGGCAGGTCGATAGGCAAAGCCTTGTTGACGCAAGCTTAAGTATGTTTCGGCCAAGTTAGCGCTCCAAAAATGGGGACGGAGCCTGGACCTGATGGCCGGACAGGACACGCATTTCGAGGTTTTCCTCAAGAAAAGCAAGCTGGCGTCCTGGACGCTGGTTGAAGCGCGCCCGAAGCGCGAGGACGCCCTGGCGCTCGGTGAGCAGCTGAAGAAGATGAACCCGTCAGGGTCGATCCGCGTCACGCGCGAGGATTATGACGATACGACGCGGGCGTTTCGATCCATCGCCATTTTCGAATCCGGACCTGAAAAATACAGCGACCCCAAGGACAAGAAGGGTGAAGCCAAGATTCCGTGCGTGACGCCGGCCGATCTGGCCGGCCCGGCTGCACGCGAAACGACCCGGCGCGTGCTCGGTCCCTGGCTGGAACGCCATCAGATCTGCCCGATGGAGTTACTCTACCGGCCGGATATGGTGGAGAAGCTGGATTCCTCTGACACCGATCTCCAGCATGCGATCCAGAAGATCGCGGTGGCGCGCGCGCAGAATTCCGACGCTTCCGTTCATGCCTATGTGCGCCTTCTCACCGACCTGGTGCAACGGGCAATCGATCAGGCGCGCAGGGAAGCGCAACGCAAGGCCAAAACCCCCAAAGCGGCGAATTTCTCCCAGTTGGCCGAGAAAATCGTCGGAGAGGGGAGCCCGGAAAAGCGCCTGCGCACCGCGATCGCCGACGAGATCTCCGATTGCACGAGCATGACCGCCAAAGCGACCAAGCTTCTGGATATGCTCGACGACCTGCCCGAAGACCCCGAAGCGCGCGTCTTTGCCTCGCGCCAGGCCGATGCGTTCCTGGCCGAAATGCTGTCTTTCGACCGGGCTTTGCGCGGCCTGCTTGGGGAGCCGCGTGACGGGGGCGAGGAGATCGTCCGCCTCACCACCATCTATGAAGGCAAGGCGGATGCAGAGGACCTCGCCCGAGCGCCCGAGACGGCCCGGCGCCTTGCGCGGAAGTTCAAGGCCAAGGGCTTGCCGGCCACACAGGCCGAGGTCGCGGCCCGGATTCTGACGGCCTTGCGCAGTCCCAAGCGGCTGAAGCCCAACAGCGTCATGGACGAGATCAAGCTGGCCCGCTCCCTCGCCATGCGGCTGATTGCATCGTCGGGACCGGACCTGCACCCGGACTCGCTGGTCGAGGCCTTTACCCACCGGTCCGCGCGCCTGCTATCGCCCGATGCGATTGACGAAGCCCTCAAGAATTCGGCGAGCCCGCATGAAGAAATCATGCGCCTGCTTGCCATGGAGGACAATCTCGTCGGGGAAATGAACAAGCAGAAGCTGGCAAGCTATGTCCGGACCAAACTCAGGGCGAACTCGGCCGAGTCCTGGTACTCGCGAGGGCCCGGGCAACCGCTGGAGCGCCTGTCGAAGCTGTCCCAGCTCCAGGCGCGAACACTCGCCGGAACATTTCCCCAGGCCGACAAGACCGAAACCGCCCAGGCCTTCGATGAGCTTGGGCTGAAGGTGCTTGAGTCGACCAAGATCGTGGAGCGCATTGCCTCTTCAGGCCAACCGGCCTTGGCCCGCGCATCTGCCCTGCTGAAACTGGCTGCGCAGAACGTCCTGCCCAAGGGTCGCTGCCTGCAAGATGCCCACGCGCGCGCCATGCGACTTCTGGCCTCGCCCGAAGGACGCCAGGAAGCGGCCGGGCCTGATGGCGCCGCCCGCCTCGGGGAAATCCAGCGTCTGCTCGTGCAGATCGCACCGCAAATGGAGGAGGCTGAGGCGGCGGCGCAAGAGATCGGCAATGAGGATGCCTCGGCCGGCGCGTCACAAGTCCCTGTGACCGGCACTGGCGGTTAGCGCGAGCGGCCTATCGCGTTCGCGGCAGCGTCATGATGCTCGGCCAGGCGCGCCTCGGGGTCTTCGCCGAGTTCGTAGAGATAGTCCCAGGAAAAGATGCCGGAATCGTGCCCGTCCGAAAACGTCAGGCGGACCGCGTAGCGCCCGACCGGGTCCGCGGCCGTCACTTCGACAGCGTCTTTTCCGGTCAGCCATTTTTTCTGGCCCGGACCGTGCCCCTGAACCTCGGCCGAGGGGCTTTCCACGCGCAGTAGCTCGAACGGAATTCGCCGCTCCTCACCGCCCTCGAACGTGACGCGCAGTTCGCGCTCGGCAGACTTGAAAATCAGCTGGATCGGCCAGGCGCGTTCAGCCATGCCTAATCGCTCAGCTCGCGCGCTTCCTCGGGCAGCATGATCGGGACACCCTCGCGGATCGGATAGGCCAGGCCGGCCGACCGGGAAATCAGCTCGCCAGCCTCGCGATCATACTCCAGCGTGCCACGCGTTACCGGGCAAACGAGGATTTCCAGCAGCTTGGGATCGACCTCGCTGGCGCGCGGACGATCTTTCGTTTGGGAAGGGTCTTGAGGTGTTGTCATGATCCCATTCTTACGGACTGGCGGTGAGAAGGCCAAGCCCCTTACCGCGGCGGGTCGCCGGACGCGTCCAGTGTCAGGCTCATCATCGACGCCAGGGTGGCAATGCGCGCAGGCGGATCGACCGCTTCGAGCAAGGCCTGCTTGGCATCGGCATCGAAGGGCGCCGCCATCGCGACCTTGTCGGCAATGGTGGATACCGGCGCCTGGGCGAGCGACTCCCAGTCTGCGTCGAGACCCATGTGATCGAAGAAGCGCGCCAGAAGGCTTAAAAAGCTCTCCCTGTCGACCTCGGGCGAGAGCGCCTGAGGCGTCAGATCCCCGCCGAAGCGCGCATAGTTGGCGTGCGCAACCCGATAGGGCGTCAGCGGCTCGGCTTCCGCCGAGATGTCGAACCGGATCACGCCTTGCAGGACAATCAGGTAGCGCCCGTCTTCGGTCTCATTGCGACTCGCGATCACGCCGGCGCAGCCGATCGAGCACAGTTCCGGCTTCTCGCGCGGACCTGAATTTGAGGGCTGGACGATACCCAGATACCGATCGCCGGCCATCGCATCGTCGACCATGTTCAGATAGCGCGGCTCGAAGACGTTGAGAGGCAGGTGCTCTCCGGGCAGCAGAATGCATCCGCGGATCGGGAAAAGCGGTATCTGCGCTGGCGGCTGGATGCCGTGCGTCATGGAAGGTCCTGTGGCCGCTTCTGGTGTTGACGTCGAAGCATGAAGCTAGGTCGCGAACAGGCCGTGTCGACCTGGAACGCCCGGCAATTGCGCGTCAGGAGAACAGGATCGAGGACAAGCGCCGGCGGCCGGACTTGGCAACGTCGGAGGTCGGCCCAGCGGCGTCGAAGATCTTGAGCAGAAGCTGGCGCGCCGCGCCGTCTGCGTGCTCCCTGTCCCGCTCGATGCTGTCGAGCAGATGACGGGCCGCACGATCGAGATCGCCGGAGCCGATCAGGGCCCGTCCAAGCTCGAAGTGCGCCTTGGCGCTATCCGGCTCGTTCGTGACCCGCTCCTGAAGCGCCGACAGATCCCCCGCATCGCCGCTCTCGCCGGCCAGTTCCATGGCCGCGCGAACACTGGCGATGGCCGGATCGCTCTTCTTCGGTTCCGGCACCTGATCCAGGATGGCCTGTGCCTGATCGCTGTCGCCCGAGGCCAGGTGCACACGGGCCAGCCCGGCCACTGCCGTCATGTTGTCGCCATCCATCTGCAGAGCGGCGGCGAAATCCTGCGCTGCACCGCCGAGATCTCCCTGGCCGAGGGCCGCCTCGGCGCGCTCGAGAAGCTGCTCGACTTCCTCTCCGTTCACGTCACCGGACAGGCGCGCAATGAAATCGCGGATCTGGCTCTCGGGCAGCGCGCCCATGAAGCCATCGACCGGCTGACCGTTCTGAAACGCGATCACCGCAGGGATGGACTGGATGCGCAGCTGGCCGGCGATGCCAGGATTTTCGTCGATATTGATCTTGACCAGGCGCACCGCGCCGTTGGCCTTGGTGACCGCCGCCTCGAGCATCGGCCCGAGCTGGCGGCACGGGCCACACCAGGGCGCCCAGAAATCGACCAGAACGGGCACCTCTTTCGAGGGTTCCACGACATCCTGGACGAAATTCTGATCCGTCGTCTCCGAGATCAGGGACGCGGCGGAAGCGGCCGCAGGAGCCGCGTCCTCGCCGGTCGAGGACGGGACAGGTTGCGGCTCACCATTAGGACCGAGAATCGACATGGCATGACCCTTTGATCGTGTCTGACGGAACGAAACTTCGCTCCCTAGTTGGCGCGAGCGTCGCGGCGGCGCAAGCCCCGTCCCGGCGATTGGCGTCACTCGGCCTCATCCGGACCGAGCGGCAGAATTTCGGGCTCGCGCCCCAGCGCGCGGACAAAGTGCAGCAGGTCGGCGCTGGCGATCGCGGTGGTGGCGTCATTGCGCAGCGGATGAAAATTGACCAGCGCCTGCTCCATGAGACGGGCATCGAGCACGAACCGAACCTGCTTGTGCGGGTCGTTGATGATGGCGAAAGCCGTCACCGACCCCGGCGTCACACCGAGGGCCGCTTCCAGCCGCTCGGCGGAACCGAATGAAAACCGCCCCAGTCCCAGGCGCCGGTGCAGCGTCTTCAGATCGACGACCGTGTCCTGGGCGGCCGAAACCAGGACCAGATTGTCCTTCTTGTCCTTCAGGAAGAGGTTCTTCGTGTGGGCGCCGGGCAGGGCCGCCTTGATGTGCTCGCCCTCGTCCACGGTGAAAACCGGCGCGTGATCGTGGGTCCGCGTGGCAAGGCCGAGCGCATCGAGATAGGAGAGCAGCGCATCGCGGCTGACCGGCGGCGCCGGCGGCACGGGGCGGGAAGCAGGATCGGTCATGGGCGTTTCCTGCCTGTTCGGGACGCCGCCTGCAAGTCATCTGAAAAAACCGCTGAAAGCGGGCTGCGCGAAGGCTTGCCAAACCCGTCATGATGGGCGATATACCCGGCCTCCCGGCGCAAGCCGGCACCCCAATGATTGAGCGGGCGTAGCTCAGGGGTAGAGCGTCACCTTGCCAAGGTGAATGTCGTGAGTTCGAATCTCATCGCCCGCTCCATTCTTCTCCTGCTGCTACTACCACGACTATCACGCGGTCGGGCCTGCGCCCGGCGCGTCCCGTTCACCTCACCCTGAGCGATTACTTCCGGGCCGGAAGCAGAGTTTTCACGCTGTTGTGAAGCGCGCGCCGTGGCATTCACCCGGATGCGGCTCCATATGCAAATCCATCACCGCCTGGCGGATTGGCGCAGCGCGGCAAGAAAGAAGACGGATTGGAAAAATGGTTCGGTTTGTGTCTCTCGCTCTCGCGGCTGCAATTTTAGCGCTTGCGACAGTCGTCGCCGCTTGCAGCGGCTCGGACGGGCTCTACATGATTGGATGAACGGATTCGACGAGATGAATTCGTTAGATAATCAGGTCTCAATTGTGCGTCCCCCCAGCCTGCCAATGAGACCTGTCGGGTCACCGGACTCTCCTGTCCCCGTCCGGTGACCCAAAACGAACGCCCCGCGGATCCTGTCCGCGGGGCGTTCTGCATTTCAGTCCGTGCACAACCGCGCCTACCAGGGAAGGTCCTGGCCGTTGACGTGATAGAAGCGTCCGCTCATCGCCGGGTTGGCGCGCGCGATCAGATCGAGCTGGCCCTCGACACATTCCTCCACCGTCAGCAGGCCCTGATCGCCGCCCATATCGGTGCGCACCCAGCCGGGATGCAGGATGAGAACGATCACGCCCTTGTCCTTCAAGTCGACGCTGAGAGACTTCCCGACGGCGTTGAGCGCCGCCTTCGAGGCCCGATAGGCATAGCGCCCCCCTGAATCGTTGTCCGCGATCGACCCCATGCGGCTCGATTGCAGGGCCATCACCTTCAGCGCGGAGGCCGCGACCTGATCGGCAAAGGCTTCAGCGAGCGCGAGCGGCGCCATCACATTGACGCGCTGCGCATCGAGATACGCGTCGAAATCGAGATCGCCGAACCCCTGGGCCTTCGGCCCCATCACGCCGGCATTGGCGAACAGGATATCGAGCGGACCGGTGACGTCCCGCGCGAGCTTCTTTGCCGCATCGGCTTCGCGCGCATCGTAGCTGTGAACGACAAGTTCGCCATCGTAACCCGCCTTGCCCAGCGCCAAGAGGTCCTTGGCCCCTTTCGGGTCGCGGACTGCCGCATGAACGCTCCAGCCGCGCTCGAGCAGGGAACGGGTGTGTCCGAGGCCGATTCCCCGGTTGGCGCCTGTAATCAGGGCGGTGGGCATGGTGTGGTCTCCATCAAGCATAAGTGCGCTCGCACAAACGAACCACATGCCAGGCAATGGGGTCCAGACGGGAGCGCATGGAAGTCGGTGACAATCAATAGAGGGGTATCATGCGGGTGATAATAGCCTGCCGCCACACGGATGCACCGTCTTATCCCCGCGCCGCGCTGCCAGGCCGGTCGCGCGCGCCAAGCCCCCCAGCTGACTTATCGCGCTGCACCATCTGACGCGCCGCTTGAAAGCAATAACGGGCGCGCTAGGCTGCGCGGCATTCGAAAACCGCAGGGCCGCATCGCGCGGGCCCGGCCACAAAAAACTCGGAGCCGACTCCATGAATGCCGTCGTCAGCGTCGCGCACGCCTATGAGCGGGAGACCTTCCTGAAGGAGGCACGCAAACGCTGGAAGGTGGCCTTCGGCGAACCTGGCCCGGAGACGGAAAGCTTCCTCACCCAAATCTGGAACGACGCGCTGGCCGAGGACCTGCAACAGATCGCGCTCGGCGACCTGCTCAACATGACCGAGCAGTTCTGGACCTTTGCCGCGCAGCGCCCGTCGGACAAGATTCTGGTTCGCGTGCGCCCGGCGGAAGACGCCGAGGGCAACGCGATCGGCCGCGATATTCTTGAGGTCGTCAGCCGCGATCGGCCGTTCCTTGTGGACTCGGTGATGGGTGAGATTTCGTCCATGGCGCTGGACGTCCGGGCCATGTTCCACCCGATCGTGCAGATCCGGCGCGACGAGGATGGAGGCCGTGTGGGTTCGGGCGGCCGGGTGATCGCGGAATCCATGATCCAGGTCCATCTCGAACCGCTCGATGAGGCGAGCCGCGCCGAACTGACCGACGGTGTGCTGGCCACGCTGAGCGATGTGCGCGCGGCGGTCGACGACTGGAACGACATGCGTGCGCAGATGGACGAGGCCATCGATCATCTCAAGAACGCCAATACGAAGGCGCCGCGCGAGGAAGTCGATGAAGCGCTCGATTTCCTGGCCTGGCTGCGCGACAACCATTTCGCATTCCTGGGCTGCAGGGCCTTTGAGTTTGACGTCGACGAGTCCGGCCAGCTTCGCTCGCGAGAGCCGATCGTTCTGAACGAGACCGGGCGCGGGGTGCTGCGCGATCCCGATGTGCACGTTCTGCGCAAGTCCGCCGAGCCGTCCCATATCAGCGAGGCGGTGGAATCCTTCCTGCGCGCGCCCTCCCCGGTCATCGTGGCGAAAGCCAATCTCAAGAGCCGCGTGCACCGGCGCGTCTACATGGATTATATCGGCGTCAAGCGCTATCGCGAGGATGGCGTCGTACTGGGCGAGACCCGCTTTGTCGGCCTGTTCACCGCCGAAGCCTACGACCAGATGGCCCGCGACGTGCCGCTGATCCGGCGCAAGGTGCGCCGGGTCCTGGAGAAGGCCGCCAAGACGCCGGGCAGCCACTCGGCGAAGAAGCTTCAGAACATCGTGGAGAATTATCCCCGCGACGAGCTGTTCCAGACCACCGAAGAAGACCTGCTGGAAATCTCGCTGGGCATCCTGCACCTGTTCGACCGGCCGCGAACCAAGCTCTTCCTGCGCCGCGACCAGTTCGACCGCTTCGTCTCCTGCCTGCTCTTCGTGCCGCGCGAGCGCTACAGCTCGCGCGTGCGGCAACTGGCCGGTGAGGTGCTGCGCGAGGCCTTCGACGGCCGGCTGTCGGCCTTCTATCCCAATTTCGGCGACGGCCCGCTGGCCCGCGTTCACTTCATCATCGGGCTGGAGCCGTTCGAGCATCCCGAACCCGATCCGCTGGAGCTGGAGCAGGCCATCGCCGCGCTGACGCGCACCTGGGAAGACGAGCTGGAGACGGCGGCCTGGGACCACGCCGACAGCGATATCCGCAGCGCCGTCAAACGGTATATCCAGGGGTATTCGGCCGGGTATCGCGAGCGTTTCGCGCCGGACGAGGCGCTGGCCGACATAGAGCGCATGGAGCTGGTTTCCGGCGAGATGCGCACGGCCGCGCGCGCCTACCGGCTCGCCAGCGACAGCGACACGCAGATCCGGGTCAAGCTGTACCGGCTCGGCCAGCCGGTTTCGCTGTCCTCCGTTCTGCCCGTCCTTGAAAATCTCGGCGTGCATGTCGAGGCCGAAGCCGGCTACGGCGTCAAGCGCACGGGCGCGGATGGCGAAACCGAGACGGTCTGGGTGCATGAATTCGACATGCATTCCGACTTCGGCCCCGTCACCGATGTCCAGTCGGTCGCCAGCGGGCTGGAAGATGCGATCCTGGCCGTACTGGACGGACGTGCGGAAGATGACGGGTTTAACCGTCTGATCCTGTCGATCGGTATTTCCTGGCGCGAAGCGGCCTTCCTGCGGACCTGCGCGCGCTATCGCCAGCAAACCGGCCTTGATCCCTCCCAGGTCATCCAGGAAGAGGCGCTGACGCTCTACAGCACGATTGCGCGCCACCTGCTCGAATATGCGGCGATACGCTTCGACCCGTCGCTGGGCCTCGAGATGAAGGCGCGCGAGGAGCGGGCCAAGGAGATCGCGGCTTCGGTGCGCAAGGCGCTCGAGGACGTCTCCAGCCTTGACCACGACAAGGCGCTGCGCCGGATGCTGAGACTTCTGGAAGGCACGCTTCGCACGAATTTCTACCAGCGCGGCGAAGAGGGCGAGCCCAAACCCTGGATCTCGCTGAAGATCGCCAGCAAGGATCTTCGCGAACTGCCCGAGCCCAAGCCCTATCGCGAGATCTTCGTCTGGAGCCCGCGTGTGGAAGGGGTCCATATCCGCTTCGGTCCCGTCGCGCGCGGCGGTCTGCGCTGGTCGGACCGGCGCGAGGATTTCCGCACCGAAGTGCTCGGACTGGTCAAGGCCCAGCAGGTGAAGAATGCGGTGATCGTGCCGGTCGGCTCGAAAGGCGGATTCTATCCCAAGCAGCTGCCGCGCGGCGGCGACCGGGAGGCCTGGCTTGCCGAGGGCAAGGAAGCCTACAAGACCTTCCTGCGCGGCCTGCTCGATATCACCGACAACATTGTCGACGACGCCGTGCACAGGCCCGACGATGTCGTGTGCTGGGACGATGAGGACCCTTATCTTGTCGTGGCCGCCGACAAGGGCACGGCGACCTTTTCCGACCTTGCCAACTCGGTGGCGCAGACCGAGTACGATTTCTGGCTCGGCGACGCCTTCGCCTCGGGCGGTTCGGCCGGCTACGACCACAAGAAGATGGGCATCACCGCGAAAGGTGCCTGGGTCTCGGTCCAGCGCCATTTCCGCGAGATGGGCAAGGATATCCAGACCGAGCCCTTCACCGTTCTGGGCGTCGGCGACATGTCCGGCGACGTGTTCGGCAACGGGATGCTGCTGTCCAAGCAAATCCGGCTGGTGGCGGCCTTCGACCATCGCGACATTTTCATCGACCCCAACCCGCAGGACCCCGAGCGCCTGTGGGAGGAAAGAAAGCGGATGTTCGAGCTGCCGCGCTCGAGCTGGCAGGACTATGACCAGACGCTGATCTCCGGGGGCGGCGGCATCTTCTCGCGTTCGGCAAAGTCGATCGCGCTGACCGATGAAATCCGCAAGCTGACGGGCCTGAAGCAGAAGGCGGTCTCGCCCGCCGAGCTGATCTCCGCGCTTTTGAAGATGAAGGTCGAGCTGATCTGGTTCGGCGGCATCGGGACCTATGTGAAGGCGTCCACCGAGCAGAACTGGGAAGTCGGCGACAAGGCGAACGATGCCCTGCGCATCGATGCCAAGGACATGAGAGCTTCGGTCATCGGGGAAGGCGCCAATCTGGGGGTCACCCAGGCCGCGCGTATCGAGTTCTCGCGCAAGGGCGGCCGGTGCAACGCCGACTTCATCGACAACTCCGCCGGTGTCGACAGCTCCGACCACGAGGTCAACATCAAGATTCTGCTCAACCCGATGGTCCGGGAAGGCAGGATGGAGCTGGCCGACCGCAATGCACTCCTCGAGCGCATGACCGACGATGTCGCGCGCCATGTGCTCCAGCACAATTACGACCAGTCGCTGGCGCTGACGATCGCGCAGGCGCACGCGAGCGAGGATGTCGACGCGCACGAGCGCATGATGGAGCGGCTGGAAAAGGCCGGACGCCTGGACCGCAAGGTGGAAGGTCTGCCCACGCCCGAGGCCATCCGTCAGTTCAAGGACCAGTCGCTGGGTCTGGCGCGGCCGGAGATCGCGATCCTCCTGTCCTACGCCAAGCTGTCGCTGTTCGACCGCCTGGTGGCATCCGGCGTGCCCGACGATCCCCATTTCGAGCACACGCTGGTCAGTTATTTCCCGCAGCAGCTGGAAGACTTCTCCGAAGCCATGCAGGGCCACCGGCTCAAGCGCGAGATCATCGCCACGCGCCTGACCAATGACATGGTCAATCTGGGCGGACCGACCTTCGTCCACCGGGCCATGGAATCCACCGGCGCGGAAGTCGATGCGATTGCCCGGGCCTTCGAGGCGGGGCGGCACATCTTCCGCTTCAAGGATTACATCAAGCGCATCAACGAGCTCGACAACAAGGCCCCGGCCAGTGTCCAGCTGGCCCTGTATGACGAGGTCATCCGTCTGATGCGCCGCCAGACCTACTGGCTGGCGCGCCGCGGCCGCGGGGTGGATGCCAGCCATGCTGCCAATATCGACGATGTGGTCGCGACCTATCAGCCCGGCGTGGACTCGCTGAAGACCTGGGTCGCCGATATCATCTCCGACCACGAGACCCAGGGCGTGAAAGCGCGCTACGAAACCTATGTCGAGGAAGGAGCGCCGGAGGACCTGGCGATGGACGTCGCCCGCCTGCGGCCGCTGACCTCGTCATCGGATGTGATCGACCTCGCCCTGACGCAGGACTGGCCGCTGGAAGCGGTCGCGCGGCTCTACCACGCCGTGGGCCGCCGGTTCAGCTTCGACCGGCTGCGCGGCGTCGGCTCGCAGCTCTCCTCCACCCTGCACTGGGACCGGCTGGCCATGCGCCGCCTGATCGAGGACCTCTATGCCAGCCAGCAGACCATCGTTTCGGCAATGATCGCGCACGCCCGCAAATCGGGCGGCCAGCTCTCCGCCGGGGCCGAAGCGCCCGATGGCGATTGGGCCTCGGCCGTGGTCGACGCGTGGCAGACGGAGAACGAGTCCGAGGTCGACCGGGCCGATGGCGCCGTGGAGGAGCTGACCAATTCGGGAGCCTGGACGCTGTCGAAAGTCGCCATCGCCTCCACGCAGCTACGTGAACTGGCGGTTCAGGGGCGATGATCCAGACAGGCCATCGTCCTTGCGCAGGCCCGGCGGCGGCGAAATGGCGCTGCCGGTGCAGGCGCAGACAGGCAGAACAATCGTCCTTGCACAGAGAAGAAAGCGCGAAGCGGGGCGCTGCAGCCGGGTTCAGGCGGCGGTTTTCGACCACACCCGTCCAGATATTTACCGGGCGGCCTCTAATCTTAGATTGATATTCGCCGGCCTTTGCTGCATACGCGAAGAGGCAGTGGGGACAAGCGCAATATGCCAATCAGGCCGGTCATTCTGTGCGGTGGGAGCGGCACCCGGCTGTGGCCATTGTCGACCGCGTTGCGCCCCAAGCAGTTCCAGCCCCTTGCCGGGCCGGTCTCGATGCTGGAGCAGACCGCACTGCGCGTCGCTGCGCCAGCCGGAGGCGGAGCGAATCCGCCCGCATTCTCGCCTCCACTCATTGTCGGGTCGCTGAACAATCGTGAGCTGATCCAGTCCTGCCTGGGCGATTGCGAGCTGATCCTCGAGCCGGTCGCACGCAATTCCGCACCCGCGATCGCCGCGGCCGTGGCGCTGGCAGACGACGACGAGCTCCTGCTCGTCCTGCCGGCCGATCACCGGATCGGCGATGTCGCGGCCTTTCACAAGGCGATTTCGGCGGCCGTCGGGCCAGCCACAGACGGCCAGATCGTGACCTTCGGCATTCAGCCCGTCCATCCGGCGACGGCCTATGGCTATATCGAGGCGGGCGGCGGCGACACGCCCGTGCGTCCGGTCCTGCGCTTTGTCGAGAAACCGGACGCGGAGACCGCGCGCGGCTATCTGGAGACCGGGCGCTTCTACTGGAATGCCGGCATCTTCCTGTTCCAGGCCGGGGTCATGGCCCGGGCGCTGGAGCGCTGCGCACCGGAGGTGCTCACCCAGGCGCGCCTTGCGCTGGGCGAGGCGCGCGGCGGTGTGCGCGTACTCGACAAGGAGGCGTTCAGCCAGGCGCCCTCCATCTCCATCGACTATGCGGTGATGGAACCGCTGAGTGCAGAGGGCCAGGTCAGCGTCGTGCCGGTGGACATGGACTGGAGCGATCTCGGCGATCACGACGCCCTGTACGAGGCGATGGCCCGGGCGCCGGACAATCTTGAACGCGGGCCGGTGCGCACGCGCGAGACCGAAGCCTGCTCGCTCTATTCGGACGGACCGCACCTGGCCGTGATCGGGGTCAAGGACCTGGCCGTGATCGCCTGCCGCGAAGCGGTCCTGGTCACGCATCGATCACGCGCCCAGGAGGTCCGGCACATGGCCGAGGCTGCGCGCGGCTTCGGCTTTGCAGACCTGTTGCCGGAGGCCACAAGGAGCCGGGTGCGCGACTGGGTGTTCGACCGCATGCTGCCCGTGTGGGATCGCCATGGCTGGGACGACACCCATGGCGGCTTCAGGGAAGACCTGACACTCGACACTCCGTCGCAGGAGCATGCGCAGGTCCGGCGCGTGCGTGTGCAGGCGCGCCAGATCTACGCCTTCTCCCACGCTCATATCCTGGGCTGGAGCGGACCGGGCCGCGACCGCGCCGCGCAAGGGCTCGACTATCTGCTGACCCGGGCCTGGCAGCCTGGCCTCGGCTTTGCCCATCGTCTCGACCGTACCGGCCGCATCGTCGACGGCCGGGCCGACACCTACGACCACGCCTTCGTCCTGACCGCGATGGCCTGGGCCCACCGCGCCGGAGTGGCGTTCGATTTCGACCACTGGACCGGGCAGGTCCTGGACACGCTGGACACGCGTCTGGCCACCGGCTTCGGCGGCTATCGCGACAGCGATGCGCCGGAGTCAGGCCTGCGCGCCAATCCGCACATGCATCTGCTGGAAGCCTGTCTGGCCCTGTACGAGGCGCGGCGCGAGCCGCACTGGCTGGCGCGCGCTCAAACCATCGTGGAGTTGTTCGAGCGGTATTTCTTTGACCCCGTCCATGACTGCGTGATCGAGCATTTCACCGGCACATGGCAGCCCGACCCGGAGCGCGCCAACCGGATCGAGCCCGGCCATGCCTATGAATGGGCCGTGCTGCTGGCCCGGTTCGAACGCCATTCGGGGCGCGACCTGACCAGCTGGGTCCGGCGCCTGATTGCCGGGGCGGACCGGATCGGGCGCGACCGCCGCACCGGCTTTGCCTATAACTGCGTCGCGCCGGACGGCACGCCGATCGATGGCGGGCGCCGTCTCTGGCCGCAGACCGAGATGCTGCGCGCCCGCCTGGTCGTGCCTGGCGTGACCGGCGTGGACCAGGCGGACGCCCTGATCGCGGCGCTGTTCGACACCTATCTGGGCGATGCCGGTCCCGGCCTGTGGATCGACGAGTACGACGCGGACGGCAAGGCGAAAAGTGACGCCGTTCCCGCCAGCATAGTCTATCACCTCATGACCGCCTTCGCGCCGGTCATCGATCCGGCCAGGGCCTGACCGCCCGCGCCCCATGGAGCTTGTTGAATGAGTGACACACATACGGTGCGTGCCCCCCGGGTGGCCCTGGTTTCCGGCTTCTGGGGCCAGAATGTCGGCAACGCCTTCTTCAATATCGGCGGCAAGTGGATCCTGGAGCAGGTGTTCGGCGTGGGCGAGGTCGAGTTCATCCAGGACCAGCCCGGCTACCGAACCTTTCACGATCAGCTGAAGGGCAATCCGAAAAACGATGTCGAGTATCTGCGCCTGCTCGATCTCGACTATATCGTGCTGCAGGGCCCGCTCCTGACCACCGGCTTCCGCCATTTGTGGGAGCCGACCTTCAAGGCGCTGACCGCACGCGGCACCAAGATCATCCTGCTGGGTGCGGCCTTCTTCAAGTTCCGCGACAGCGAGTTCGAAGCCGCGCGCAGCTTCCTTGACGAATACAAGCCCGCGCTGATTTCCACGCGCGACAGCGAGAGTTACGCCATCCTGAGCGGCTGGGACCTGGGCGTCCCGCTCTATGACGGGATGGACAGCGCCTTCTTCGCGCCCAAGGCCTATACCCCGTTCAAGGTCGCCGGCGAGCGCTATTACGCCTTCAACTTCGACCGCTACCCCGAGCCGACCATCACGCTGGGCGCGCAGGACCCCGAGGCCGATTTCAGCTTCGAAGCCGACGGCACGCGCTGGAATCTGACCACGCCGAACCTGACCTCGCGCCTGGCCCACCGGTCCAAGGTGCAGGCCTATCTCGGCCATCTGCTCGACCGGCGCAAGCTGCCCGCCGAGCTGAACGGACGCCTGGTGATCCGGCCCGAGCACCGCACCAATCCGCATATGACCTACAAGATCTACCAGCATCCCAATGCGGTCTGCTCGGACGAGCCGTGGACGTATTTCACGATCTACGCCAACTCCGCCCTGACCCTGGCCGACCGGGTGCATGCCTGTGTCGCGACGCTGGCCTACGGCAATCCGGCCATGCTGTTCACGCCCAGCCCGCGCGCCGCCCTGTTCGCCCGCGTCGGCGCCGGCGAGATCAAGACCCGCCCCGTCCAGCTGGACATGGACTGGCTAGAGAACGAACGCACACAGCAGGTGGCATGGCTCCGCTCGCACATCTGATCGCGGCCGGGCTCGCGCTCTCCCCCGCCCCCGCCGCCTCTCCCGCTCCGGCCGGACTGGAGGACGCGGGCGCAGCGTGGACGCTCGTCTTCGAGGACAGGTTCGAGGGCGAGACCCTCGATCCGGCCGTCTGGGCCATCGAGTCCGGCGCGCCCGGCCACATCACCTCCAGCCGCTGGCCGGAGAATGTGGAGGTGCGCGGCGGCCTCCTGCATCTGGTCACGCGCCAGGAGGCCCGCGACTCCAGTGATAACGAGGCCCGCAGCTGGACGACCGGCCATGTCTGGACGCACCGGACCTTCGGCGACGGCGTGTTCGAGGCGCGGCTGAAACTCGCGCCGCAGGCCGGGCTGAACAATGCCTTCTGGCTCTTCCCCGCGCGCCATCCCGCCTCCCTCGGCCTCCAGCCCGGCGAGACCGCGTGCGAGATCGACGTGATCGAGGCCACCCACCCCGCGCGCATGACCTATAACCTGCATGTCTTTACCGCCGGCACGCAGGAGGTTGCGCGCGACATCTACCGCCTGACCAATCCGTGGAGCGCGCCGGAGCCCAATTCGGCCCGCTTCATGGTGCTCTCGATCGAGCGGGACGGTGAGACGCTGATCTGGCGGCGCGACGGCCATATCGTGCGCCGCGCCGAAGCGCCCTGCGCCGGGCCGCTGACCGTGCGCCTGTCCACCGCCACCGCCAGCTGGCTCGACACCCCGGACGACGCCCTGGACGGCACCGCCATGCAGATCGACTATGTCCGCGTGTGGGAGACAGAGTGATGGGCGCGCGGGGGATGCTGAAGATCGTCGCAGTCTTTCCGCCGCCCACCACAGGGATGACGCATGTCACCAAGGCGATTGCGGAGCGGCTTTCAGAGACAATTGACGTTCGGCGCTTCGTTGTAAGCAAAACAGATGGAAAAGCGCGCTTCTGGAGTTTCAGAAAGCATCTTGCGCTCCTACGCCAGCTTACACGCGCGATTTTTTCCGATCCGCAGAAAGCGCCTGTTTATATTGTTCTGGACGCTGGCCAAGGCGCGTGGGGAAGTCTGGTGCTCGTCCTTCTGGCCAAGTTGAACGGCGTCCCTCTGATCATCCACCACCACGTATTTTCCTACGTGGAAGCCTCTACGCTGGCCACACGATCTGTCTTTGCTGTCGCGCCTGCCGAGACGCTGCATATCACGCTATGCCCGTGTATGGCGGACAAGCTGAAGCGGCTCTATGGCGACTCTGTAAGGACGAGCGTGCTCTCTAACGCCGCGTTCATTGCCCCCTCCGAGGCCCAAAGATCACCCGCCCGAGCGCTCAACTCGGTTGGCTTCCTCGGCAATATTACGCGGGAAAAGGGTATCTTGCTTTTCCTCGAAACCATGCGGGTTCTGGAAGACCGGGATATCACCCTGAGCGCTATCATCGCCGGTCCCATCTCAGACGTTGAAATCCGGTCTGAGGTCGATGCATTCATCGCGGAGGCTCCCGAGCGACGTTCGTACCGAGGTCCTGTCTATGGGGAGGACAAGGCAGCGTTCTACCAGGACATCGACGCTCTCCTGTTTCCCAGCCAATACCGCAATGAAGCGCAGCCAGTTACAATCTACGAAGCCCTGGCTGTCGGATGTCCGGTATTAGCGACCGACCGTGGGTGCATTCCCGATCAGCTTCCAAGCGAATGGGTCTTCGATCAGGAGTGCTTTGTCGCATCCGCAGGCGACTTGCTTGAAATCTGGGCGAAACGCGATGGTGAATTTGAGCAAGCTGCCAATCTAGGATGCAGCGTTTGGGTTGAGGCTCAAGCAATGGCACAGAAAGAGCTTCAGGCGCTTTCCGAGCAAATGCTAAGATAGGTCGATTGATTTAAGTACTTCAGAAAACCTAGGGAATTTCAGGCCAGTCACTGCAGCACGAACCTTAGAGCTTTCAGCTTCACGGTGTTCGATAGCATGATAAATAAAATCCTCGATGTTTTCTGGAACGAATTGGTCGATATCCCAGACTTGTTCTGAAAGATCGAGATCTTCCATTATACCGGTGGACTTGTATGTGTACGCGAGTGCTGCCGTAGGAACACCACCAAGCAGCGCGAACACACAAGAGTGAAAACGCGATCCGATAAATGCATCGGCCCGCTCCAACATTCCACGCATCACCGCCGTTGAGCGATCGGCTCCATCGTGAACGACTGCCTTTCCGCACAGATATGCAATCTCCTCGCTCAATCGAAGATCGCTACTCACTTGATTAAATATAACAATGCGCCGCCCAGTATTATCGTAAAGCCTCTTTAACAAGTAAACTATCTTTTCCTTATATTCTGACCTCGACTTTTCTTTGTCGCTTGACGATGGAAAAGGCCAGTCAACAATCGTCGCTCCAATAAACTTATCGTCAATAGAAATTCCAAGTTCTCGCAATGCCGCCACACCGCCAACGCGATCCACTTCACCGTGCTCAAATGCAATATCTGTTGTACGAAGCACCTTCGATTCTGGCAGACCCAAATCATCGATCAAAAATTCGTACGTGAAGCGCTCACGAGCGCAGATCAGCTTCGCCTTACCCAGAACCCGCGCCGTGAGATTCCGCAAACTCTTGCTTCGGATCGGCCCGATTGTCTGCGGAGCTAAAATCACGGGCGTTTTAAAGTGGTTGGCAAGATGCAACTGCGTCAGATTGCCAAGAATCGACGCATTGACGTCGAGGAGAAAGCCACCGGCGCAACTGATCACCAGGTCCGCGTTTTTGATGGCGTAAACACTCTCTCGCTGCGCCCTCGGCGGCAGACCGATTGGCCAGACTTTAGGGGCCCCAGACGCCGCGAACAGGTGGGTGCCGGTTAACCGCAAGCCATTCATTGCACGACGCTGCCAAGCAACCGGTGCGTAGCTTCTTGCAGGCGGAGGGCTCCATGACACACTCGGCAGATGCTCGCGCTCCAGCTCTGGAAAATGAGCGATTCCCGATACTTCGGTCTCCCTGCCAAGCCCTTCGAGGATAGCAGCATGGAGCGCCTCGACAAGGAGCGCGTCGCCACGATTGCTGGAGCCAAACACATTCGAAATTGTCACTCGCATTTCAGGCGGCCCTTTTCTGCCCTGAAAACCGCACCCAAAATTTGATTATCAAAAGCCCTGCAGAAAAATAGATGATGTGAAAAAGACTGTTTTCTAATCCTGATTTCAAAACACCAAAAGACAACTGAAATACGACATAAAAATAGAAGCCACCAACCAGAGGTTCACGCAGCACATAGTCTCGCAGCGAATCCGTCAATCTGAGCAGCACTCCGAAGAACAGCCCACCAACAACCAAGCCAAGCCAGGAGAAGGCGTGATAGAACTCACCGTAAACAGTCGGCGGGGCGCCAGACAAACGGTCGCCGTATACGTGCTGCCGGATTTCTATCGCAAGGATATCGGGCTTGGTCGGCCACAGATCTCGCGGGACGAAACGACCAGCAATGTTCACGAGGTTTTCGCCGTAGGAGAGACCCTCATCGCGGGTCAGGACGTAGGCCCCACTATAGAGGTCCAGCAAGGGAAATGTCCCGCTGACGATCAGTAGCCCATCCGGCAACGCCTGGCGAAGCGCAACCCCTAACGGAATCGATTGCTGGGCACTAATTCGCATAGCATATCCCCCAACAATTACGGCGCCCACAAGTACAATTGCGGCCGCCGCTCCCACCAACGAGCTAAAGGTTAGTTTCAAGTGCCTCCGGTTCACCAGAACGCCCGCGGTGGCTAAGGCGACAAAGAGCTGGGTGAGCATGGCGCCTCGGCCACCAGTGAGGAACACCCCAATCATGTGACAGAGAAGAGCGAACGTCGCGATCAAAGCGGCCGGCCCCAATCGGCGCTTGGATTCGAGGCTAGCGTAAATCATTATCAATAGCGGCGCAAAAGCAACGGTAATAAATATACGCAAAATTGTAACTGAGCTACCGAATGTTAAGGCTCTTCTCTGGAGCGCTACAAATGCCTGTCCAATGCCGCCGTATAGCGATGCCAATCCGACAATAAAAACTAACCAACACGCCAGAAAGAGAATCAGGCTAATTTTAAATAGCCTTGTATCGTGCTCGGGTACTATAAAATTAGCGAATCTAATGGATGCATTTTTTGTCCCACGATGCCCTAGCAGAAAGTACCCCATCAAAGTAAAAATTATTGCGACACAAATTTGGAAGACAATCAAATCAATAGGGATGTGAAAATTATTGCTTAATAACGACCAATAAAAATAACTTGGGACATCAAAATTTCTGACAACAAATAGTCGGAATAAAAGACCTAATACCAAATGTACTCCGAATAAGAAAATTGCCGATGTAATGCCAACGCGGAATCCAGCCGCTAAAGCAATGGCTAAAATCGAAATTATAAGAATGTAGGTCATCTCTCCACCCTAGGAAACAAGACCAGGGCCGAGACAAGACCTGCGGATATTCCCCCGCGTACCAAACCTGCGGCACCCGCTGCCAGAGCTATCGTGAACAAGGAGCTTCCAGACAAGACAATGATTAATCCGAACACGGTTAATGCCAGCACGTGGCTAATAAGGTCATAGCCGCTTCTGCCTGCATTGATAAGGAAGATTTCCGGCGTTCCAAAGAAGCCCCGGGCTAGGCGAAGCAACGCAAGAACCCGGACAGCCGAGGCTTCTGCACTCGTCACTGCAACGTCGATCGAAAAGAGACTAAGAACGAATTGAGGAAATGCAGCCACGGTACCCAGGACCAACGCTTGGGACATAAAGTTGAAAATGTATAACTTGAAGAAAACTTGGCGGCGCTTCCGGATATCGCTTGAACGAACAGACATCACGACATCCTTTGCCCAGAAGCCGATAATCAGAGCGGTCGCGGTCGCACTTAATCCGATTAGTCGCAGCGCCACGCCTACGACGGCGGCATCGCTGTAGGTCAGAAGGGCGGCAGCTAAAATTACTGGCAACGCCAATAAGGATTGATTTCCAACTTGAACCAAATGCAGCGAAATTAATTCGCCGATATTGTATCTTATCCTTCGAATAGACCTAGGCAGAGACAGAAATCGGGGCCGGGACCCGCATATAAAAATACAATATAAAGACGAAAAAACATATCCCAATGCCAACGTTAGGGCTATGTATTGTACAAATATTGTAGGTTTGAATGCGACGAGCATCACCCCCAGCATTGCGATCACGAAGGGGAATATAAACTCAACCGATGTTGAGGCGATCAATTTACGCTGCCCTTTTAAGGACTCGGCATACGTCCGGACAATCGCGTACGCCCCGGCGCCAAGACACAGTCCGACAACTACCGACGCAGGAAGACCGCCGATTGCGTTATCTTCTGATAAAATGAAGTAAGTTACGGAAAGGCAGCTCAAGATAACTGCTGCGCCGAGTGAGAGTGTGTTTGTAACGCTCAGCCAAACTGCGGTTGGTGGAGACTTCAGTGACTTCTTTGTCGCGCTTCGCCGCAGAATGAACGCTGGCAATCCCAGGCTCGCGAGCGTGCCAGCGTAGACCACCAAGCTCTGGCCCGTGGCAAAGACGCCGAGCGCAGAGTCTCCGAGCAGGTATCCAATCAGAGCTAGAACGGCGAATTGGAGACCTGTTCCCGAGAACCGCCCCACTCCAAAGAGCGCGAACCGAAATACGGACCGCATATTTTTAGAGACGGCATTGCTCATTCTGAGCCTTCCCCGCAAAGGGAAACAGCTCGTTCGCGTTGGCTCAGCGGCGCATCCAAGAGTCTTGCCATCCCGATCCCCGATATCGCTAAACCGCGCGAATGTATCGGGCAGACAACAGGGGTTGGCAATCCGAAAGCTAAAGGCTCCCGCTAAAAAAATCCTCGCTACTTAACCGCCTCGGCCAGATTGCGATTATCGATAGACCGCCCATAAGATAGCTATCAAGAACTCTGGTCCCCAAACGTATCGCGTTAATTGTCCCGGGTAGCGCGGCGGTTTCATCGAGTCCCGTTTCCTCCCGATCTCGCTGAGCCCACAAATTATCGGTCTCGATACCGGCCACGATTCTTGAAGCCCCCACCCTGGCGGGGAAGGCGATCGTGCCCTGATCGGTGCCGGCGGTCGAAGTGGTAAACACCTGCGCATTGCCCGCATTGTGGGCCCAGATCTGGGGCCAGCGATTGCTGGTGGTGCCGTCGTCGATCGTCAGGGCGGCCTGAAGTCCGGTGAGGACGGGCAAATTCCATTCCACCATGAGCGTGAAGGGCTGGAGCGGGTCGAAGCCGAGCGCCGGCAGGTCGGTGAGCGAGATCGTGTCCTCCGGCCCGTCCACGCGCAGGCCCTGCGGCGTCAGGCGCGGCGCGGCGGCGCCCAGGACTGCGCCGGGCAGGTCGGCGATGGTGTCGTAGACCCGGCCGCGTACCGCGTGCCGGTCCCGCCCGCCGGTGAAGTTCAGCACCAGGCCGGTGCGCGCCGCCTCGTGCAGCAGGGCGCGCGGCCCGGACATCCCTTCAAGGCAGGGGGCGAGGCGGTCGGCCGCAACGGCCGGCAGGCCGGTGGCCAGGCCCAGCCTCATGCCAGCCCCACAAGGCCGCTCGCGCTCGTCCCCGTGGCCAGGACACGCCGCGCGCGAATGGCATACTGGATACCGGGCAGAAGGCCGGGCAGCACGGCGGTGTCCCCGCCCACGGTCAGGACCGCGACATCGCCCTCTCCGGCCACCATCAGGCCGCGCGTGGGCCGGGCCAGCTCCGCGCCGTCATCGGGCACGATGGCAAAGGCGTAGGCGGGCGGGCTGTCGAGCCCGGCGGCACGCGCATCGAAGTCACTCATGGCAGGACGTCCTCTCTCAACCGACAGGCGCCGAGCGTAGAGCCGCGGCCACAGGGCGGGGATAAAAGCCCGCACCGTCATCTACTTGTGATTGACGGCTATGCTGCGATGCGGCATCAAGATCGGGTCGAGTACGGGGATAGCACGATGACAAAAACGGCACTGGTTTGCGGCGCGGGCGGTTTTATCGGCGGACACCTGGTCAAACGCTTGAAACAAGAGGGTTTCTGGGTTCGCGGCGTCGATCTGAAATTCAACGAGCACGCCGAAACCGAGGCCGATGATTTCGTGATCGGCGATCTGCGCGACCAGCTCATCGTACGCGACGTGGTCGACCGGCGCTTTGACGAAGTCTACCAGCTGGCCGCGGACATGGGCGGCGCCGGCTACATCTTCACCGGGGAAAACGACGCCGACATCATGCACAACTCGGCGACGATCAACCTGAACGTCCTGGATGCCTGCCACAAGCGCAACATCAAGCGCGTCTTCTATTCCTCCTCGGCCTGCATGTACCCCGAGCACAACCAGCTCGACCCGGACAATCCCAACTGCGCCGAAGACTCCGCCTATCCGGCCAATCCCGACAGCGAATACGGCTGGGAGAAGCTGTTCTCCGAGCGGCTCTATCTGGCCTATAACCGCAATTACGGCATGCAGAACCGGGTCGCGCGCTACCACAATATCTTCGGACCGGAAGGCACCTGGCAGGGCGGCAAGGAGAAGGCTCCCGCCGCGATGTGCCGCAAGGTCGCCAGGGCGCCCGAGGGCGGCAAGATCGAGGTCTGGGGCGACGGTCTGCAGACCCGCTCCTTCCTCTATGTCGACGAGTGCGTGGAGGGCACGACGCGCCTCCTGCGGTCCGATTTCGAAGGCCCGGTCAATATCGGTTCCGAAGAGATGATCACGATCAACGGTCTGGCGAAGATGGTGATCGAGATTTCCGGCAAGGATGTCGGGATCGAGAATATTCCCGGCCCGCTGGGCGTGCGCGGACGCAATTCCGACAACCGCCTGATCCGGCAGAAGCTCGGCTGGGCCCCGTCCCAGAGCCTGCGCACCGGCATGGACAAGACCTATGCCTGGATCACCGGCGAAATCCAGCGCCAGCACAATCAAGGCATGGCCGCCGAGTAGCGGCGCCGAGTGGAGAGACTGCGCCGCCAGTCCGGGTTCCGGCCATGAAAATCCTGCTTCACGACTATGCCGGCCATCCCTTCCAGGCTGAACTCAGCCGAAAACTCGCCAGCCGCGGTCACACCGTGATCCACGCCTATTTCGGCGCGGATCTCGGTCCCAAGGGACGCATGCAGCGCGAGGCCGGCGACCCGGACTGCCTGCAGTTCGAAGCCGTCGACCCCGGCACGGATTATTCGAAGACCAATTTCATCAAGCGCCGGGCCGGCGACCTCGCCTACGGCAAGGCCGTCGCGCGCCTGATCGGCGCGCACCGGCCCGATGTCGTGATTTCGGGCAATACGCCGACCGAGGCGCAACAGGCCATTGTCGAAGCGTGCCGAAAAGCCCCTTGCAGCTTCATATACTGGTGTCAGGACTTCTACTCGATCGCCGCATCGCGCCTGCTGGAAAAGCGCCTGCCCGGTCCCGGCCATCTGGTCGGCGCGTGGTATCGCCGCCTGGATGCGCAGCAGATGCGCGCCGCCGATCACGTCATCCTGATCACCGACGCCTTCCGCGCCCAGACCCACGCCTGGGGCATCGAGGATCATCGCGTGTCGGTGATCGCCAACTGGGGCGCGATCGACGAGATCCCGGTGCGCCCCAAGGACAATGACTGGGCGCGCGAGCAGGATCTGACCGGCAAGCGCGTCGCGCTCTACACCGGCACGCTCGCCATGAAGCACGATCCCGGCCTGCTGATGGCGCTCGCCGAAGCCGACCTGGCCGAAACCGTCGTGGTCGCCGCCGGCGTCGGGGTCGCAGCCCTGGAGGAGGCGAAGGCAAAGCGCGGACTGGCGAAGCTTCGCCTGCTGGGCCTTCAACCCTTCGAGCGCTTTGCCGACGTGCTGGCCAGCGCCGACGTCCTGCTCGCCGTGATCGAGGAAGAGGCCGGAGAGTTCTCCGTTCCCTCCAAGGTGCTCAGCTATCTGTGCGCGGGCCGGCCGATCGTGCTGTCCGCGCCCGCCGACAATCTCGCCGCGCGCATTATCGTCGAGGCCGGTGCGGGGCGGGTCGTGGAGCCCCGCGACTATGACGGTTTCGTCAGTGCGGTACGCGACCTGCTCACAGACCCCATCGCAGCCGAACGCGCGGGCCGGGCCGGTCGCGCCTATGCGGAAGCCAATTTCGACCTGGACACGGTCGCGGACCGGTTCGAGCAGGTCATCGAAAAAGCACTGTGACCCACGCAGGCGCCCACTCCACGCTCTCCGGCAAGCGCATCTGGGTGGCCGGCCACCGCGGCATGCTGGGCTCGGCCCTGATGCGCCGTCTGGCGGGCGAGAGCCCGGCCGAGCTGCTTCACGCAACCCGCGACGCGCTGGACCTGCGCGATCCCGGCGCCGTCCTGGCCTGGACCCGCGACACGAAGCCCCAGATCGTCTTCGTCCCGGCCGGGACTGTGGGCGGCATCCGCGCCAACATGACCTACCCGGCCGATTTCCTGAGAGATAACACGCTGATTTCGGTCAACGTGATCGATGCCGCCTTCCGGGCCGGGGCCGAAAAGCTGGTCTATGTCGCCTCCTCCGCCGTCTATCCGGTCGATGCCGCCCAGCCCTTGACCGAAAGCGCCCTGATGACCGGTCCGCTCGAAGCGGCCCATGCCGGGTATGCCTTCGCCAAGCTCGCCGGCATCAAGATGTGCGAGACCTACCGGACCCAGTTCGGCTGCGACTTCATTTCGGTCCTGCCGACCAATCTCTACGGGCCTGGCGATAGCTACGACCTTGAAAATGCGCATGTCGTGCCGGCCCTGATCCGCAAGGCGCACGAAGCGCGCCTGCGCGGGGAGCGCGATCTGGAGATATGGGGCAGCGGCGCCTCGCGCCGCGATTTCCTTCATGTCGACGATTGTGCCGATGGGCTGGTCCACCTGGCGAGACGCTATTCGGGCGAAACGCCGGTCAATGTCGGCAGCGGAGCCGATGTCAGGATCGCGGAACTGGCGGCGCTCGTCATGGAGACGGTCGGGCTGGACGGGGCCCTCGTATGCGACCGGAGCAAGCCTGACGGCGCCCCGCGCCGCCTGCTCGATACCCGGACGCTCCAGGCTCTGGGCTGGCACCCTTCGATCGGGTTGCGTGAGGGGCTGGCGTCGGCGTATCGCGACTTCTGCGCGCGCTACGGTGAAGCCTAGAGCCTGCTCGTTCTGCCAGGGCGGGAGACCCGCCGGGTCCGGCATCCGGTGATCGGGCGCTCCCGATGGCCGCGCCAATAGAAAGCCGCAGTCAGAAGCGCCGTGCGGCCTTTGCAGCCGCGCCGTTTCGGGCCACGCTTGCACCGGTTGAAACAGCGAATGCAAACCGGTTGCCCGTGTCCGACTCCATAGATACCGATTTACTGATCATCGGCGGCGGGCTCGCGGCCATGGCGCTCGCCAACCGCCTGATCGAGAGCGGGGCGCGCTTCCAGGTCCGGATCATCGAACCGCGCGACGATTTTGCCCAGAACCGCGCCTGGGGCCTGTGGGCTCCGGCCCGTCATGCCTTATCCCCCTTTGTGAACGCCCGGTGGACGCGCTGGTCGTTTTCGCGCGACGGCGGAGGTGGCGCAGAGCACGCTATCCCCGGCCTGTCCTACCAGCTGGTGGAGAGCGGGCCGCTTTTCGCCCGGCGGCGCGACCGGATCGGCGACGCGCCTCACATCCGGCTGGAGACGGGGATAACCGCGCACCAGACCGGGCATAGCGGCGGATCGGTCTTCGTCGAGACCAATGCCGGCCGCCTGCGGGCGCGCCATGTGATCGACACGCGGCCGGCTTCCGCGTCATCGTCTCAGATACCGGTCATGTACCAGTCTTTTGCAGGGTGTTTGTCGCAGGATGGCGGCGGGACCGCGTCCCCGTGCGCGGAGATCATGACGCGGATGCGGTGCGATAGTGCCGGTCTCGCCTTCGATTATGTCCTGCCGCTCGGCGACGGCCGCGTCCGCACCGAGACCGTGCGCTGGAGCCCGGTCCCGCTTGAACGCGCCCGGCTTGAAGCCGAGCTTGACGAGCTGCTCTCCCGGCGCCGCTGGACCAGGGCCGGACCGGTCAGCTACGGCGTCCTGCCCACCGGCCTTCCCGCCCCTCGCGAGCACCCTGTCCGCGGCCTGGTCGCAGCCCGGATGCAGGCGGGCGGCTGGCGGGCGGGGGCCGGTCAAAGCCTGCTGAGACTGGAAAACTGGGCCGGAACCGTCACCCGCCGCCTGCTCGCCGGGCGCGCGCCGCCGGCCTTTCACGGCCCCGGCCTGGTGGCCGGACTGGCCAGCCGGCGCCTGCTCTCTGCCCTGACCCGCGACCCGTCGGCGATGGACCGGACCGTGCTCTCCCTGGCCGGGTCCCTGCCCCCCGCCACGCTGGTGCATGTCATGACAGGCAATCCCGGCGTGCGCGACAGCGCCCGGCTCATGCTCCATTTGCGCGCGCGAGCCGACACGTCCTGAGCCGCGCGCTTGGGCCAGGCCAACCAGCTGCATTGGCTTGCGAAACCGCATGCCCGGAACGGAACTCCGGGCCGCCGCGGGAGTTCTTACGGCATCGAGGGCAAAGGGTTGGAGCCTGCTTTGGCGGAGAATTCAAAAGCGCACGACACCGACGGGCACGCCAGGCGCTCCAAGGCGGAGGCGGGCGACGCCGAGCTTGGCGAGTTCGGCAAGCGGCTCAGGCAAATCTATCAGGACACGGTCGACGAGCCGATTCCCGACGAGATGAAGTCTCTGCTCGACAGGCTGGACGACAACAGTAACGGGCGCTCCGATGGCGCAAGCTGACTCTTCGGCGTTCAAGACGGAGCTGGCCGAACTGATCCCGCATTTGCGGGCATTCGCCCGGAGTCTCTGCCACAACGCGGCCGAGGCCGACGACCTCGCGCAGGAAGCGCTGGTCAAGGCCTGGCGCGCCCGCGAAAGCTATACGCCCGGCACGAATTTGAAAGCCTGGGTCTTCATGATCCTGCGCAATCATTTCTATTCCGAACGCCGCAAGGCGTGGCGCAAGAACGAGGTCTCCACCGAAAAGGATATCGAGCGCCCCGGTCCGGCCACGGCCGCTCAGGATGCCTCTGTCCAGCTCGAGGAAGTGCGCCAGGCGCTCGACAGCCTGTCCGAAGAACAGCGCGAGGCGCTGGTCCTGGTCGGCGCTGGCGGGTTTTCTTACGAGGAAGCGGCCGAAATCTGCGACTGCGCCGTCGGCACGATCAAGAGCCGCGTAAGCCGTGCGCGTGCCAACCTGCTTGAACTGCTGGAACGCAAGCAGTTGAAAAACAAGACACCTCATACCAGTTCGGTCATCGACACGCTGATGCAGGAAGCGGCCACGCGTGCCGGTGAACGCGAGCCGAAATGACCGTCCCGGCCCACACGCTCTTCGTGAAATCTGCTTTGTTTACCTGATTATTCGTCTACCCGGCGCTTTACGCGGCGAGCCGGACACCTATATGTTCAATGACTGGTGTATTATGATTTTAATATTTCGATCGGTGAATAATGAACGACTTTCCCGAAGACCTGAAGCCGTCGCAGGGCGCCAATCTCGGTGCGACCGAAGCAGGCGAACCTGAGGAAAGGATCAGCGAATCGCTCGACGCCTTTACCAAGGGTTTGAAAAATCTCTTCGATCAGACACTGGCAGAACCGATACCAGACAGCTTCAACGAGCTTCTCGACAAACTCGATGAGAAGTGGGAGGGCGATGAATGAAGACGCACACCACTCCGGGGCCCGACCCCAGCGATCCGACGGCATTCAAGAACGCGCTTGCCGAGCTCGTGCCATACCTTCGCGCCTTTGCTCGCAGCCTCTGCTCGAATGCGGCCGAAGCCGATGACCTGACCCAGGAGACGCTTCTCAAATCCTGGAAGGCCCGGATGAGCTTTCAGGCCGGGACCAATCTGAAAGGCTGGACCTTCAGGATCCTGCGCAATCACTTCTATTCCGAACAGCGCCGCGCCTGGCGCAAGAATGAAGTCTGCGACGAGGACGCCGGCGTCTCCACTGCTCGTGAGGCCAGCCAGCACTCGGCGATCGCGCTGGCCGAAGTTTACGAGGCCCTCGACACGCTCCCGGCCGATCAGCGTGAAGCGCTGATCCTGGTGGGAGCGGGCGGATTCTCGTACGAGGAGGCCGCAGAGGTCTGTGCCTGCGCCGTCGGCACCATCAAGAGCCGGGTCAGCCGAGCCCGCGCGACCCTGCTCGAGACGGTCAACTCAACCGAGACTTACCGCGACAAGAGCGCGAACGGCCGGGGGGCACTGAACAAGATCCTGAGTGAAGTCGAGCATCTCTCAGCCGATCTGGCCTCCAGCTAGAGTCCGGATCTACGCCGGGTGGGCCGGCGGACCGGTCTCCCGGCCCACCATGCCTATTTCGGTTTCACCACGAAATTCACCAGCTTGCCGGGAACCGCGATCTCTTTGATCACGGTATTCTCCGCAAGCAGCGTCTGGACGCGCGCATCGGCCTTGGCCAATGCCATCAGCGCCTCCCTGTCGAGATTGGCCGCTCCGTCAATCTTGTAACGGACCTTGCCATTCACCTGCACCACGTATTCGGTCAGGTCGTCCTTGGCGAGATCGGCGTCGAATTGGGGCCACGGGGCGTAGGCCAGCGTCTCTTCATGGCCCAGCTTGCTCCAGAGCTCCTCGGCAATGTGGGGAGCCATCGGGGCCAGTAGCAGAACCAGCGTCTCGACAACCTCTCGCGGGCGCTCCTCGGTGCCGGTCAGCGCGTTGGTCAGCTCCATCAGGCGGGCGATCGCCGTGTTGAACCTGAGCCCTTCCAGGTCCTCGGTCACGGCCCGGACCGTCTTGTGGCGCAGACGAACCAAGTCTTCCCGGCCGGCAAAATCGCCGACCTTGAGCGTATCGAGTTCGTCCTCGTCGTTCAGCACCACCCGCCACACACGCGACAGGAAGCGCTTCATGCCGCCCACCCCGCTGGTCTGCCACGGCTTGGTGACATCAAGCGGGCCCATGAACATCTCGTAGAGGCGGAGCGAATCCGCGCCATATTCAGACACGACGTCATCAGGATTGACGACGTTGTAGCGCGACTTGCTCATCTTATCGATCTTGCGCGTGACCGGGGTATCTCCGGCAAAATACTTGCCGTCCCGGTCCTCGATCTCGCCCGGCTCGTAATACTTGCCCGCGTCGTCGCGATAGGAATAGGCCAGGATCATGCCCTGGTTGAACAGGCGCTGGAACGGTTCGCGGGTCGACACGACGCCGAGATCGTAGAGCACCTTGTGCCAGAAACGCGCGTAGAGCAGGTGAAGCACTGCGTGTTCAGCCCCGCCCACATACAGATCGACGGGCATCCAGTATTTTTCTTTTTCCGGGTCGACGAGCATGGACTCGTTGTCCGGGTCGATGAAGCGCAGATAGTACCAGCAAGACCCGGCCCATTGCGGCATCGTATTGGTCTCGCGCAGGGCCGGCTCGCCGGTCTCGGGATCGGTCGTGCGCACCCAGTCCTCGGCGCGCTCGAGCGGCGGACGGCCGTCCTCGGTCGGCTTGTAGTCGTCGAGTTCCGGCGGCAGCAGCGGCAGGCTGTTTTCCGGGACCGGAACGATAGACCCGTCGGCCTTGTGCAGGATCGGGAAGGGCTCGCCCCAATAGCGCTGACGCGAGAAGAGCCAGTCGCGCAGCCGGTACTGGACCTTGCCCGCGCCGAGCTTCTCCTGCTCGAGCCAGGCGATCATCTTCGCCTTGGCATCGCTCACGGTCATCGCGTCCAGGAAGCCGGAGTTGACCGCCACGCCGTCGCCTGTCCAGGCCTCGGCCTGGATGTCGTGGCCCGGAGGCGACTGCACGACTTCGCGAATGGGCAGGTCGTAGAGCCTGGCAAACTCGTGATCGCGCGTGTCGTGGGCCGGGACCGCCATGATGGCGCCCGTGCCGTAACCCATCAGCACATAGTCCGCGACCCAGATCGGAAGGCGCTCGCCATTGACCGGGTTTATGGCGTAAGCGCCTGTGAATACGCCGGACTTGCCCGCGTCCTCGCCGGTGCGCTCCTCTTCATCCTTTTCGGCAGCTTTCTTCCGATAGGCTGAAACCGCCTCGCGCTGCTCGTCGGTCATGATCGCATCGACCAAGGGGTGCTCCGGCGCGAGGACTGCATACGTCGCGCCGTAGAGCGTATCTGGACGAGTGGAGAAGACCGTGAAGCGCTCGCCGGCGCCTTCGATCTCGAACGTGATGTCCGCGCCTTCGGATCGGCCGATCCAGTTGCGCTGCATCGCCTTGATGCCTTCAGGCCAGTCGACGTCCTCGAGGTCCTCCAGCAGGCGATCTGCAAAGGCGGTGATCTTCAGCATCCACTGACGCATCAGACGTTGCTCGACCGGGTCTCCGGTCTCGACATACTTGCCGTCCTTCACCTCTTCATTGGCCAGCACCGTGCCTTGCGCCGGGCACCAGTTGACCGGCACCTCCGCCTGGTAGGCCAGACCCTTCTTGTAGAGCTGGAGGAAGATCCATTGCGTCCAGCGAATGAATTTGGGGTCGGTGGTCGAGAGCTCGCGGCTCCAGTCATAGGAGAAGCCCAGTCGCTTGATCTGGCCGCGGAAGGTGGCGATGTTCTTCTTCGTGGTCACGGCCGGGTGAACGCCCGTGCGCATTGCGTAGCGCTCCGCGGGCAGCCCATAGGCATCCCACCCCATCGGATGAAGCACGTTGAATCCGCGCATCCGCTTGTAGCGCGAGTAGATATCGGTTGCCGTGTAGCCCTCGGGATGGCCGACATGAAGGCCGGCGCCAGACGGGTACGGGAACATGTCGAGGACGTAGATTTTCTCCCTGGAGAGATCCATCTCGGTCTTGAAGACTTCGTTCTCTTCCCAGAAATCCTGCCATTTCGGCTCAATCGCGCCGGCATCGTAAGCCATGAAACGTCCTCGTATGGCGTCTGAGCGCCTGCCCGTCACTGCGGGGCGGGCAGCCCGTCCAGCGCATCTCTTGTTGAAAAACGGACACCCGGCGATGCAGGCACCCTCATCAGCGTTGAGCGCTATCGCTTCGCCAGTCAAATTTCAAGGCAATGCTGCCTTCGCGGCCATACCTCACGCGCGGCTGCACGTAACGCGGCCCTGGCGCCACGCTCCATCCAAGCACACACGCTGAATATCTTATTAGTCTTTGATTGCATCTAATCGCTGTATTTACACGCGTGAAGCGTAGCCGAACAAGGCTGCGACCGTTTCTGGAGGATCAGGCGATCTCTATCTCGGACTGGAAAATAGACGACGGAATGCTGGTTGTCGTTCTGGAGGACTGCAGGACGCCCGACATGTTGGTCAACGGGATTTGCGAACTCGTCAGTATGTGTCCTGAGGTCAAGCCCTATGGCGTCATGATCGCCAGCGGGCCGCGCCTGTGCAGCAAGAGCTGCGCTGAGCCGCCCCTTCAAGACGACACCGGGACCGCTTTGGTGTCGGCCGGGGTCGAACGTCTTGCCTTCGTCTGCGAACAGGGCCTTCAGAGCATGGAGGCGCTGGGTACGGCCTTCGTCGCTGCTGGCGGTGCCTATGCGTCTTTTCATGACGCCCGCGAGGCGACCGAGTGGCTACGCCTCAAAGAGCGAAGCGGGCCCGGCGCGGCCCCGGAGGACGCGCCGGACCTGATCGATTGGCTGGACGTTAAACAGCGCGCACGCGGTTGAGGAACTCACTGGTCTGAGCATCGAGCTCGGACGTTTCACGTTCTACCGACGTCGAGATCTCGACCACGGACTGCGCCTTCTGGCCGGTCTCCTGGCTTGACCGGGTCACACGCTGGATGCTCTCGGACACGCGCCGGGTATCGCCGGCCGCGCTCTGGGCCGAGGAGGCGATCTCGTTGGCGGCGCCGCGCTGCTGGTCGACCGCTGCAGAGATGGCCGAACTGACGGCATTCAGCTCGTCGATGACGCTGCGCATTTCCTCCACCGCCTGACCGACCGACTGGGTTGCACCCTGCATCTGGGCGATCTGGTTGGAAATCTGGCTTGTCGCGCTGGCCGTCTGGCTGGCGAGCGTCTTGACCTCGCTGGCGACGACCGCGAAGCCCTTGCCCGCTTCGCCGGCCCGGGCCGCCTCGATGGTGGCATTGAGGGCCAGAAGATTGGTCTGCTCGGCAATGTCGGAAATCAGTTTGAGCACTTCGCTGATCTGATTCGATGCCGTCGTAAGCTGGGCCATCTCGCTGCCCGCGCGGTTGATGCGGTCGAGGGCCCGCTGCGACACGCTCGAGGACCGGTCGACCTGCTGGACGATCTCGGAGACCGAGGCAGACAGTTCCTCAGCGGCAGACGCGACCGTCGCCACGGCACCGGACGCCGTTTCGCTCGCACCGGCGACGTCGCTGGCCTGGCCTTCGGTTTCACCCGAATGGCTCAGCATTTCCTGCGCGGCGGCGTTCATGGAGCCGGCCGACCGCGTCACGCTCTCGAGCGCACGCTTGGCCACGACTTCAAATTCGTGAACGAGGGCTTCGATCTGGCGGGCGCGCTGGGCCTGCTTTTCGCTGGCTTGAAGCTGCTCGGCTTTCAGGCTCTCCGCCTGACGGCCGTTTGCCCGGAACGTGGCGAGACTGGACACGATGGCGCCAAGCTCGTCCGAGCGGGCCAGATGACCGGTTTCGGTATCGAACCGGCCCGCGGCGAGGCTCTCGGTCGCCTCGGCAATGCCGCGAACCGACCGGCCCACCGCCCGCCCGAAGCCCCAGGTCAAGGCCGCCAGGGCCAGTGCGGCCACAATGATGACCGCTGCGAAGATCTGCGTTGCCCGGTTGCTCGCACGGTCTGCTTCGGTTGCGGTCTGCTCAGCTTCAACCGCAGCACTCGACGTGAGAACGGTGATGTCGGCATTCAGGGTATCGAAAACCTCGTTGAACGGATCAAGGAAGCCGACCGCGCTGGCGAAGTCGAGTTCGAGCATCGAACCCACGACTTCCAGCCCGCCCTCATAGAGTTCGAGTTGTTCGACAATGCGCGCCAGGACAGCCTGACGGTCTGGGGTGGCCGCTTCGGTTTGAAGCGCGGCGACCTCTTCACGAAGCACCGAGACCCGGTTCATGAGCCTGTCAAAGCTGGAGGCAACGTCCGCGGCCCGACCGGCGGCCTGCTGGGTCAACAAGCGGTAGACGTCAGCGTCGATGGCCTCCAGGGCGCCAACCAGTTCGACCAGCTCGAGAGAGGCGTCCATCTGGCTGACCGTGCGTTGCTTCATCTCGGCAACCGAGTTCAGCGTAGCGACACCCAGCGTTGCCACACCCAGAAGGACCAGGACGGCCAGCGCAGGGGCAAAGGCAAACTTGATCAGGAAGGGCCAGTTGCGGAAAGCAAAGCGATTAGGGTGCGTCATTGACGTTCTCTCTCGTACAGGCACCTGTCCCGAAAACGATGCCGAATATTTCTGTCTTTAAAGTCGCCTTGGTAAACAAAGCGCTGCCAGACCGGGTGGCCAAGTGCCACCCGGTCTGGGCGACGCGGGATCTAGAAGGAGGCTGTCACCGACGCCCACAAACGGGACTCGAGCTCGGGTCCAGCATTGACGCGTTCGCCGCCGCCGTAGTTCAGCTGCGCGGCATTGGCTTCAACGGTGAGCTGATCAGTCAGCGCAAATGCAGCTCGAGCGGACAGTTCGATCTGGCTGTCAATCGCCTCGCGCGTGATAAGTCCGAACTGCGCCTGCCGGATTGCGGTGTGCTCATCGGTCACAGACGCAAAACCATCAAGGCTCCAGCGACCCTGGGTCCAGCCCAGATCGGCCTTTAGACGATAGCTTGGGGTGCTCGCTTCGAAGTCCACAGGATACACAAAGGCAACCTGGTTGACCGTCAGGTCGTCCTCGACGTCCAGAGCCGTAGCGCTCAGACGCCAGCGCCAAGCATCGGCTTGATTGGCGTCCTCAAGGCTAAGCTCCAGACCATTGACGGTTGTATCGCCTTGATTAGAAAACAGGAATTGCAGCGTCGGTGCGGCTGGCGGCAGCAAATCATGGGCGGTGCCGAAAATCCCCTTGTAGTCTGCGGTCTCGGTCCGGAAGAGCGCCGCTTGGAAGCGTGCCGACTGGCCCAAGCCTGTTTCATAGGCAAGCTCGTAAGCCGTCACGATCGCAGGCTCGATCGATGGGTCTCCGGAGATACCCACAGGTATCGTGCCGAACGGCGTCGAAACCCTGGTGGAATGAGCCAGGCCGAACTCGACCAGGCTCGGGACCTGGACCCCTCGTGCCGTACTCGCACGAACCGTATGGCCGGCGGCCGGGATCCAGACGAGTGCAAAATTATATCCAAACTCTTCGATCGTGCGATCGTAGTCAGCCTGGTCAAAGACCGACAGGGCCGGATTGGGAGAGGCCGTACGCGAAAGGCTCAATGAGTCGAAACGAACGGCACCCGTTGCTTCGAGTGTGGCGGTCAGCGTACGATTCCACATCGCCGACAAGGAGGCGACATCGTACTCGGTAACACCATCAGAAGCTGAGAGCGTGGGATCCAGCTCGTTATGCCGGTACTCCGCCCCAAAGCGAAGCGTATTGTTGGCTCCGACTTTCGAAAGGAGCTGGAGCTGCCCGACCGTAACGGAGTTATCGAACGGGATATTGTCGCTCTGCGCCGAGGTGGTCGAGTAACCAACATAAGCGTCGTTGCGGTACACACGGGCGCTCAGGAGCCCGAGTCCGGTATCGGCCTCAAGCTCGCCCTTGTAGGAGGCAAGCTGGGTATCGGTATAGCCAAGCTGGTAGTATGGCAGCAATTCCGTTTGGATCGTATGTGCATAGGTCGCTTCTGCACTGAAGCGGATCGAGTCAGTCAGTTGGCCCTGGAGCTCGAGTGCGCCGCGGACACGATCCCAAGGCTCGTTCGCAGTGTAGCCTTCCTCCGAACCGCGCACACCCCCGTCGAACTCGTCGGCTTTTCCGGCGCCGAGACTGGCGCGAACGGCGAACCGCTCTCCGAGCTGGCGGCCAAACACGCCCGAGGCTTCACGGTACTCGCCACTCCCTGCACTTGCCGTTACGGACGCCCATTCATCCTGGCTCGGGTCACGCGTAATGATATTCACCACACCGGAAACCGCGTTGAACCCGTATAGGGCTGCCTGGGGGCCTTTCACGACCTCGATCTGCTGAATCTCATCCAGCTGCACGGGCAGAGCCGACCAGTTCACGTAGGCATAGTGATCGAGATAGACCTGTCGTCCGTCGATCAGGACCAGAAGACGCGGGTTGTACGGCTGATTGTATCCGCGGATGGATACGTCCGCCTGGCCGCGCGTGTAGCGGTCCACATCGACACCAGCATAGCGGCCAAGAATGTCGGCGATATCAAGCGCCGGGAAACGAGCTATGTCCTCGCGCGTGATGATGATCATGGTGGCGGGCACTTCGGACGCGCGCTGAGGGGCGCCGGTAGCGCCGAGCGTGACCGGCTCGCCGAACATGTCTTGCATGGTGGCGTAGTCGATGGACTGTGCAGAGGCGGAGGCGGCCGCAACAAGGGCGGCGACCGAGCCGAGAAGAACGGTTTTCATGGGGAGTATCCTGATAGAGATATGTATTGGAAGGGTCAGAGTTCTTCGACCATCATCGAGAATGCGGTCTCGAAGCTGACGTTGGCTGTGCTGGCCGCGCCGCGGTTCAGCAGAATCCGTACGGCCGGGCTGCTTTGCACGCCCATCACGCACGCGCCGCTCTGAACGCAACCGAGGTCGGTCGAGACCGTGAGGACGCCTTGCGAGGTCACGGCCGTAGCGGTCGGGCTGGAGGCGGCGGCGCCAAGCATGATCGCGGCATCCGCACCAGCGACGGAGGACGCATCGCTTGCAGGAACGAGGCGCGATGTCAGCGTCACCCGACCCGCCGACATGCCACCGGACATCAGCGCGTGCAGCGCCTCCGCCTCTGCCGCGCTGGCCGCGTCGTAGACGATGGCCACGGTGCGATCGCTTCCGCTCCCGCCCTGCATGAATGATACCGCGCGACCGATGACTTCGAGGTCGCGCTGGGTCGTTTCAGCGTGCGCTGTACCAGCCATCAGCAGACCGCCTGCAAGCGCTAAGAAAAGGGTGTGTTTCATGTATCTGTCCCGTGAGATCCTGCATCAATTGGGTTGATGAGGCCGCTTCATGGGACCGAGAATGCTTCCAGATCGTTACTACGATATCAGTAGGTTATTAAAAATTATTACCTGCTCACTGAGTGGGTTCACTAAATGGCTATTTTAATTGGCCTATTTTTGTAATTTTGCCCAACCAAACCTGTGTAGAATTTTTTATTCACGTCTTGCGAGATAGTGAGAATGATTGTCGCAATCAGTTAATCGACGCCGATCCATTTATGCGTTTGCAGACTCAGCGCCCATTTCGGGTGGCGGAGACAATACTCAAACGCCTGTTTTGCGTTCGCCATCTGCTCCGGGCCGTCCATGGGCTGAAGCCGGAAGGTCTCGAAATCGAGATGCTCGAAGGCTTCCGGCGGCGCATCAGCCTGGGGGAAGACAAGCTTGAGTTCGTGACCGCGGGTCTGCACGAGAGGCGCGGTTGATTTCGGGCTGACACAAATCCAGTCCAGTCCGGCGGGCGCGGCAATTGTGCCGTTGGTTTCTACCGCGACTTCAAAGCCGCGCGCATGCAGCGCGTCGATCAGGGCAGGGTCAAGCTGGAGCAGGGGCTCCCCGCCGGTGCAGACGACCAGGGGTCGGCCGCCTCCAGGCCAGAAGGAAAGAACATGTTCGGCCAGCGCTTCGGCCGTCTTGAACTTGCCGCCATTCTGCCCGTCCGTGCCGACAAAATCAGTGTCACAGAACCGGCAGATCGCCGTTTCGCGGTCGCGCTCCAGACCGGTCCAGAGATTGCAACCGGCAAAGCGCAGGAACACGGCAGGGCGCCCGGTTTGGCCACCCTCCCCCTGAACGGTCAGGAATGCTTCCTTGACGGAATAGGTCATGAGGCGCCGCCGCTGAATCCATTCCAGCCGTGCGCGCGCAACTCGCAGGCCGGGCAATCTCCGCACCCGTATCCCCAGGCGTGGAGCGTGCCCCGGACGCCACGATAGCAGGTATGGGTCTCCTCCACGATCAGGCGGACAAGCCGGTCCCCGCCCAGCGACTGGGCCAGCTGCCACGTCTCGGCCTTGGTGAGGTCCATCAGCGGCGTCTCGATCTTGATCGGCTGGTCCAGACCCAGGGCCAGCGCGCGTTCCTGGGCTGCGAGGGTGTCGGCCCGGCAATCGGGGTAACCGGAATAGTCTGTCTGGCACATGCCGCCGACAAGCACCGCGGTGCCGCGCCGGTAGGCATGCGCGGCAGCCACGGTCAGGAAGACGAGGTTACGTCCCGGCACGAAGGTGGTCGGCAGCCCCTTCTCGCCCATCTCGATCTCGCGCTCGGCTGTCAGCGCGCTCTCTGCAAGGCGACCATATCCAGAAAGATCGACCAGCAGGTCGTCACCAAGTCTGACCGCCCAGTCCGAATTAATCTGGACGATCTGCTCACGCACGCGCTCCCGGGCCCGAAGCTCCACCTCGTGGCGCTGCCCATAATCAAAGCCGATCGTCGCCACGCGCTCATAGCGCTGCAGCGCCCAGGCCAGACAGGTGGCAGAATCCTGGCCGCCGGAAAAAAGGACGAGCGCCGATGACGAGTCTGTTTCAGTCATGGTGTGCTCCAGAGCCTGAGAGTGCGCTCACCAAGGAGATGAGGCGCCGTTCCATACGCGCATTGGATCGCGGGCGCAAAAGCCGTGCGCGAGTAGCCGCGATATGGGATCGCGTGAACCCTCTGTCGAGCGCCTGAATATGAAACAGGCCCGGGCTGGGCCCGGGCCTGCAGATGGTCCTGATCTGACGCTGGCGCCTACATACGCCAGTTCAGCGAAACGCCGACGATATCAGCCGAATTGTCGAACTCGCCGACGAGCCGGTCTCCGGAGTTTCCGGCCTGATCGATCGGGGCATCGGCAAAGAAGAGATGCTGGTAACCGGCATCGACCGTTACGCTCTCGCGCGGCGTCCAGGACAGGCCAAGGGCTGCGATCACGCGATCCGCGTCCGGGGTGCGCGCAGAGCGGAAATCGCCCTCGGACGGGCTCTTGTCGTAGGCGAGACCGGCGCGGAGGGTGAGATCGTCCCAGCGGCTGTACTCGGCGCCGATGGCATAGCGGAACGTGTTCTGGTAGCGGAGCTCTTCCACCGTCCTGGGCTGCGCCGGGTTGGCATAGTTGACCTCGAGCGCTTCAAGATTGCCCTCCCAACCGGTCCAGCTCACATCGCTCATTACGGCCCATTCGCTGTTGAGCTGATGGCGGATGCCGATAGAGGCAGTTTGCGGCAGGTCCAGCGGCGCGCTCGCGCCGGTATCGGTAAACGCCGGGTCGATAATCTGGCCGATAGCCGTGGGGACGGTGAAGTCCGCCTCACCCTCCAGGTCGTGGCTGACTTCAGAGCGGTAGGCGATACCGATCCGGGTACCCGGACTGACGTCGAGCAGCACGCCCAGATTCCAGCCGAATGACCAGTCATCGCCCTCCAGGTGGACAAACCCGTCAGCCTGCTGGGGCAGAGCACCTATGGCGGAACACGTTCCAGGCGCGCCCGGTTCGACCTGCGACAGACAGACCGCGCCGAAATCAATCGCGTTGCTGAGCTCCACATCGGCGTACTGCGCGCTCACACCGCCACCGAGGGACAGCCATTCATTCACGCGGTAGCCGAGGCTCGCATTCAGATCGACCGCCATCAGATTGGATTCGACCGCATGATAGCGTCCGATCCAATCGGGCTCATAGTCGGTCGACAGACCAAAGGGTGCCGCCACCGATGCGCCAACCCACAAGCGGTCGTTGATCGGCGCGGCAATGTAGAGGCTGGGGACAGCCGTGTCCTGGAACAGATCTCCGCCATCGCCGCCCGAGAGCGGATTGCCGAGGGCGTCGACAGAGCCGCCGTTCGAGAATTCGCCGTCGCCGATAATATATTGCAGGCCGCCATTGACCTGCAGCCCGTCCAGCTTGGTCATTCCGGCCGGGTTGGAGAAAACGGTGGTCGCGTCCGCAGCCAGCGTGGTGTTGCCGGCCTGTGCGAGGCCGAGGTCGCGTGCGGAGTATTCCTTGATCTGGAACCCGCCGGCGAGCGCCGGCGCCGTTGCGCTGGCCGCCGCAAGTGTGGCGAGGGAAGCCGAAACTGAAAAGGCACGGAGGGGGAGAGCCATGGTATCATTGTCCTGAAGAAGCGTATGTTCGGTTTTTGCGCCTGCGAAGCACGGCGGACAAAGCTGAGCGCTGGCAAAGCTGCAGCGCAGCAAAATGCACGCGTGCGTCGCCTTGCCGCCCTGTCGTCGAAGGAACTGCGCTCCTAACTCTTGCGTTCCACGAGGAACAAGTTCCGGTCTCAGTTGGGAGGGCCTTCGATGTCGAATTGGCGTGCGAATACCATCAGCAAGCCGCTGATGAAGTGGTACGCAAGCGTGCTGCCCGAAATGTCAGACACAGAAAGCCAGGCCATCGAGGCCGGCACCGTCTGGTGGGATCGTGAACTCATGTCCGGAAAACCGGACTGGGAGTATCTGCAAAAACTATCCGTCGGGACGCTGAGCGACGCCGAGCAGGCCTTCATCGACGGCCCGCTGCAGACCCTGTGCGCGATGCTGGACGATTGGGAAATCGAGCATGAGCAGCGCGACCTGCCCGCCGAGGTCTGGAAGTTTCTGATCTCCAACGGATTCTTCGCGATGATCATCCCGACCGAGTACGGTGGCAAGGGCTTCTCCGCCTATGCCCACTCCGAGATCGTGCGCACCATCGCCACGCGCTCGATCACCGCGGCCGTCACGGTCATGGTGCCCAACTCACTCGGCCCGGGCGAGTTGCTGATGCTCTACGGAACGAAGGAACAGAAGAATCATTACCTGCCGCGCCTGGCCAGCGGCGAGGAAATACCCTGCTTCGCCCTCACAGGGGTCGAAGCCGGCTCGGATGCATCCGCGATGACCGATTTCGGCGTCGTGGTGGAGCGCGAGGTTGACGGCGAAAAGACGCTCGGCGTCGAGATCACCTGCAACAAGCGCTACATCACGCTGGCCCCGGTCGCGACGATTGCCGGCCTCGCCTTCAAGATGTCTGACCCTGACGGCCTTCTGGGTGGTGAGGAGGATCTGGGCATCACGGTCGCTCTGGTGCCCACCGATACGCCCGGGCTCGACACGGGCCGGCGACACCTCCCCTCGGGCATCTCGTTCATGAACGGGCCGGTGCGCGGCGAGAAGGTCTTCGTGCCCCTGACCCAGATCCTGGGTGGCCGTGACCAGATCGGCCAGGGCTGGAAAATGCTGATGGGCGCTCTCGCAGCGGGCCGGGGCATTTCCCTGCCATCCATGAGTTGTGCAGGCGCCGCTGTCGCTGCGCATTCGTCCGGCGCCTACGCGCGCATTCGCCATCAGTTCGGACTGCCTGTAAGCGCATTCGAGGGGGTCCGCGAACCGCTGGCCCGCATCGCCGGGACCGCCTACCTGCTGGATGGCGCACGCCTTTTGACAACAGCCGGGATCGACGCGGGCGAGAAACCCGCCGTGGTCTCCGCAATCATGAAATACCATGCCACCGAGCGGCTTCGCATGGCGGTTAACGACGCCATGGACATCCATGGGGGCAAGGCGATCTGCGAGGGGCCACGCAATCACCTGTCGACCGCGTACAAGTCCATCCCCGTGGCGATTACCGTGGAGGGCGCCAATATCCTGACCCGCAGCCTGATCATCTTCGGTCAGGGCGCGATCCGGTGCCATCCCTATATTCTCGACGAGATGAAAGCGGTCGCCAACACGGACCGCGAACAAGGCCTGAAAGACTTCGACAAGCTGCTGTTTGCCCATGTCTGGCATGACGTCAAGAACTTCACCCGGAGTGTGGCGCACGGCCTGACATTCGGCCGGTTTGCCTACGCGCCGGAAGGCGCAGACGACCTGGCGTCCTATTACCGCGCGCTTTCGCACGCGAGCGTGCGCCTGGCGGTGATGTCTGAAACGGCACTCAGCGTGCTAGGCGGCGCCCTCAAGCGCAAGGAGACGTTGTCTGCGCGGCTAGGCGACGTTCTGGCCGAGATCTACCTTCTGTCCGGCGCTCTTAAGCGATTTGAAGCCGATGGCCGGCCCGAGGCCGACCGGCCACTCCTCGACTGGTGCTTCGAAGACGGACTCTACCGGATTCAGGAGCGCCTCCAGAGCGTCGTGCGGAACTTCCCCGGCCTCCACTGGCGCATGCTTACCTCGGCCATACTGGCCCCGGTGGGGATGCATCGCAGCCCGCCCTCCGACAAACTCATGAACAAGGTTGCGGACCTGATCACCACGCCGTGCGCCACGCGCGACCGGCTGACCCGGGGTGTTTTCGTAGGCAAACCCGACGAGCCGCTGGGCCGGATCGAAGCCGCCTTCGCGGCAGTCGTCCAGCGCGACGAATTGCTGAAGAAGGTGAAGAAGGCCGGGGTCAAACTTGATACCGCCGTGGAAAACGGCGTGTTGACCGAGGAACAGCGCGCCGAGATTGATCGGACGGACAGCCTCATCCGTGATGTGCTTGTCACGGACGATTTCGAACCCGAAGAACTTCAGGGAGCCACACTATCGCCCAGCGCACGCAAGGATCAGGACGCCGCGTAGTCGTCATTGACGGCGCGCGCACACCCTTCATCAAGGCCCGGGGCCGGCCGGGGCCATTCTCGCCGGTCGATCTGGCCGTGGCAGCCGGACAGGCGCTCATGTTGCGCCAACCCGAGGCCATGGCCGCGGTTGAGGAGGTTATACTGGGCTGCGGGGCGCCAACCTCCGAAGCGCCGAATACGGCGCGCGTGGCCGCGCTGCGCATCGGACTGGGCGACGACATCCCGGCGTTCTCGGTGCAGAGGAATTGCGGCTCAGGCATGCAGTCGATCGATACCGGCTACAAATACATCGCGGACGGCCGGGCCGACGTGATCCTGGCGGGCGGAACCGATGCCCTTTCGCATGCGCCGCTGGAATTGAAATCGGAAACGGCCGGGTGGCTGGCCGATCTAAGAAGCGCGAAATCACCGCAGGAACGCCTGAAGGTCGCTGCCGAGTTTCGCCCGCGGATGGCCGAGCCGGTCGTCAGTCTGATCAGGGGTCTGACCGACGATGTCGTCGACCTCGGCATGGGCGAAACCGCAGAAGTTCTCGCCCATGAATGGCAGATTACGAGAGAGGCCGCCGACACTTACGCGCTAGGCAGCCACAATCGACTGGCCCGGGCGCAGGACGAGGGCTGGCTGGAAGAAGAGGTCGTCACGCTCTTTTCTCCCGACGGCAAGGTTTACGACCGTGATGACGGCGTGCGTCCGAACACATCGATGGACAAGCTGGCAAGTTTGGACGCTGCCTTCGAGCCGCCCCACGGCCAGGTCACCCCGGGCAATTCCTCCCAGGTCACGGATGGCGCGGCCTGGCTGATCCTGGCCAGCGAGGAGGCCGCCGAAAAGCTTGGCGCCGAACCGCTGGGCGTGATCGAGGACAGCGAGTGGGCGGCACTGGACCCCAAGCGCATGGGCCTTGGCCCCGTGCTTGCCTCCACGCCCGTGCTCACGCGGCACGGACTCTCGCTGGACGATCTCGACCTTTGGGAAATCAACGAGGCATTCGCCGCGCAGGTACTCGCCTGTCTGGCGGCCTGGCAGGACAAGGCATTCTGCAAGGACCGCCTCGGCCTGGACAGCGCATTGGGCACGATCAAGCGCGACAAGCTGAACATCGATGGCGGGGCCATCAGTCTCGGCCATCCGGTCGGAGCGAGCGGAACCCGCATCGTGCTGCACGCTCTCAATGCGCTGAAGCGCACGGGCGGCAAGCGTGCCATTGCGACTGAGTGCATTGGCGGCGGCCAGGGCGGCGCCATGCTTGTCAGCAGCCTTTGAGGAAACCCGATGGCCGATATGTGGACAATCGAACGCGACGATGAAGGCATCGCCTGGGTCGGGCTCGATGCCCCCGGCAAGAGTACCAACACGTTGGACCGTCAGGTTCTGGATGCCTTTGAAACCGTCATCTCCGGCTTCGAGAAGAATCCGCCCAACGGGATCGTGCTGTATTCGAAGAAAGAAGCGGGCTTCATTGCCGGCGCCGATATCGAGATGCTGGGCGAACTTGAAGAAGAGGTGCTGCGCGGCGTGCTCGAAGACGGCAAAGCCTTGCTCGACCGCTTCGAGGCGCTGCCATGCGCAAGCGTTGCGATGATCCACGGCCACTGCCTGGGCGGCGGCCTGGAAGTGGCTCTGGCGTGCGACCGTCGTGTGGCACGCACCGACGCTGAGGCCGGGTCTCCCGAGGTCAAGCTGGGACTGATACCCGGTCTTGGCGCCAGCTATCGCCTGCCCGCTCTCCTGGGCGCGGCCGAGGGCATGAAACTCGTGCTCACGGGCAAGACCCTTGATGCCGAAACCGCAAGATCGGCCGGCCTGTTCGACGAGGTCGTCCCGGAACGCCATCTGCGCACGGCCGCTCGTGCCGCAATCAGGAAGGGCAAGCGCGGGAAGAAGGCGCACAAATCCTTCAAGGAGGGGGCGCTGGACACCCGGCCGGCGCGCGCTCTTACCGCCCGTCAGATGCGCAAGAAGACCTCTGAGAAGTTGCGCGAAGAGCACTACCCCGCACCGTTCAGAATGATCGACGCGTTCGAGGAGTACGGGGTCAGCCGCGATCTTCTCGAGGAGGAGACCGATCTCTTCGTAGACCTCGCCCGGACCAAAACCTCCAAAAATCTGCGCCGCGTCTTCATGCTGCGCGAGAAGATGAAGCATCAGGCCGAGCTGCCTCCCGGCAAGCTGGAGATCGGCCATGTCCACGTGATCGGTGCCGGGGAGATGGGCGCGGAGATCGCGGCCTGGGCGGCGCTGAAGGGATTCGAGGTCTCCCTGACCGACATCGACAGGGACGTTCTGGCAAAGGCCGTGCAAAAGGCGCATCGCCTCTTCGAGACCGAGGACGACGAAATCAAGTCGCGCGGCGATTTGCGTCCACCGCGCAACCGTTTCATCGCCGACCTGGCCGGGGACGGGGTAAAGAAGGCTGATCTCGTCATCGACGCGTTGCCGGAAAAGCTCGAGCTGAAAAGCGACGTTTTCGGCGAGCTGGAAGGCCGCATGAAGGACACGGCGCTGATCGCGACGAACACGTCGAGCCTGCGTCTCAAAGACATGGCCGGCGCGCTGAAGAAGCCGGGGCGCCTTGTGGGGCTGCACTTCTTCAATCCGGTTCGCAAGATGCCGCTGGTCGAGGTGGTCAAGGCCGGGCGCACCACCAAGCGCGCCATGACACAGGCCGCCGCCTTTGCCGTCGCGATCGACAAGACGGCGGTCTCGTGCGCGGATTCGCCAGGCTTCATCGTCAATCGCGCGCTCACGCCCTACCTGCTTGAAGCGGCTCGCATGCTCGAGGAAGGCTACAAGCCGGAGCTGATCGATGCTGCCGCAGAACGCTTCGGCATGGCACAAGGCCCCGTCGAGGTCGCCGACCATGTCGGTCTGGACATTGCGCTTGATGTCGCCCGCCACCTCAAGGAGGCCTTTCCCGAACAGGTCGGCGAAATTCCGCAACGTATTTGCGACCTTGTGGAAGAGGGACATTTCGGCGTCAAATCGGGCCGAGGCTTCTATACCTATGAGGATGGCGAGCCGGAGAAGGACGACCTTGATGACGACGAATGCGATCCGGAGAGTCTCGACGCCATGGCCGACCGGCTGATCCTGCCCTTGCTCAATGCCTGTGCAGCGCTGATCCGCGAGGAGGTCGTATCGGACTCCGACGAAATCGACGCTGCACTGATTTTCGGAGCTGGTTTTGCGCCCTTCCGGGGCGGGCCGATCGCGTATGCGAGGGAGCGGGGCGTGAAAACGGTCGTATCCTCCCTGAAAGCGCTGCAGAAGGAGCACGAGGCCGCGCGTTTCAAACCGGATGATGGCTGGAAATCTCTCACCGCATGAGCGCGCCTGCCGCCTTCACCCTGCCCGAGGGACGCTCGCACTTCACGAACGTGGACGCGGTCGTCGAGCAGACCATCGCCCATGTCGGTTCGCGCATCGTGCTCGGCCTGCCGCTGGCTCTGGGAAAGGCCAATCACCTGGCCAATGCGTTCTACCAGCGCGCCAGGGCCGATGCCTCGATCGACCTGACCATCTATACCGCGTTGACATTGCAGGCGCCCCGGGCCCCGAACGCCCTGGCCGCCCGCCTGCTCGATCCGATTTCGCAGCGGCTCTACGAGGGCTATCCCGAGCTGGACTACGCCCGCGACAGGTCGCGCAACGCACTGCCGGACAATGTCACGGTGAAGGAGTTCTTCCTGCCGCCGGGATCGCTTCTGAACAACGCTTATGCCCAGCGCAATTATGTCAGCTCGAACTACACGATGGCGGCTCGCGATATCCTCGATGCCGGGCTGAACGTGATCGCCCAGATGGTCGCCCCCGAACCCGGGGGAAAAGGCTTCTCGCTGTCCTGCAACCCGGACCTGTCCCTGGACCTGGTTCCGGAGCTCAGACGGCGCGCTGCGCGCGGCGATAACGTCGCTATCCTCGGAGAAATAAACGCTAGTCTGCCATTCCTCGGACATGAAGCCCGTGTCGAACGCGACTGGTTTGACGCTATCTACGACGCGGGGCGCTACACGCTCTTCCCGGTTCCCGCGCCGTCGGTCAGCGCGGCCGATCACGCCATCGGCCTGAACGCGGCGAGCCTGATGCGCGACGGCGGAACACTGCAACTGGGGATAGGCGCGCTGTCGGATGCCGTCAGCCATGCCCTGAGATTGCGCGAGAGCGAGAATGCGGTCTTCAAGCGGATCTTGCTGGCCTTGCAGAGCCCGCAGGACCGCGCCGTCCGCGACCGGCTCGGCGGTGTGGAGCCCTTCGCAACCGGACTTTACGCCTGCAGCGAAATGGTCACCGACGGGCTGCTGACCCTGTTCGAGGACGGGGTGGTGCGTCGCCAGGCCGAAAACGGCATCAGCCTGCATGGCGGATTCTATCTGGGACCCGCGCGCCTGTACGAGCGCCTGCGCGATCTCGAGCCGGAGCTGCGCGAGGCCCTGTCGATGACCCGGATCTCCTTCATCAACGACCTGTTCGGCGACGAAGCCCAGTCGAGGCGCGACCGGCGCGACGCGCGCTTCTTCAATTCGGCCATGCGGGTGAACGGGCGCGGCGCGGCGCTGTCCGATACGCTGGAGGACGGACGCGTGGTGTCGGGCGTCGGCGGCCAGTATAATTTTGCCGCGATGGGCCATGCGCTGGAAGATGGCCGCTCGGTCATCCTGGTGCGCGCGACGCGGTCGTCGGGCGGGAAGGTGCAGTCCAATATCGTGTGGACCGGCGGCGAGGTGACGGTGCCGCGCCATCTGCGCGACATCGTCGTGACCGAGTACGGGATTGCCGACCTGCGCGGCCAGACCGACCGCGAGGTCGCGGTGCGCCTGGCCCGCATCTGCGACAGCCGGTTTCAGGACGAGTTCTTGGACGCGGCCCGGGCGGCCGGCAAGGTCGAGGCCGGCTTCACCCTGCCCGACGAGGCCCGGCAGAACACGCCGGATCGCGTGAAGGCAGCGCTGAAGACGGCGCGCGAAGCCGGCCATTTGCCCGACTATCCGTTCGGCAGCGACCTCACCGGCGAGGAGCAGGCGCTCAAGCTCGCGCTGGAATGGCTGAAGGAGCATACCGCGACCAAGCTGGACCGGGCGCGCACAGTGGCGCGGGCGGCAAAATACTGGAACCCGCCGAACGGTCTGAGGTCGTGTCTGAAACGCATGAAGCTCGACCGGGTCTCGGGACCGGGCGAGAAGATCGAACAGATGCTGATCAGCCTCGCCGTGACCGAAACCCGCAAGACCGAGTGACGGGCTATTCTCTCAGGTTCTCAGGTCTGCGCTGCGCTCTGCCCGGGATTTCAGAGAGTGTGATGGGCGAAACCCGGGGCGCCGCAGGCTGAGCCGGGGCTTCGGGGATACCTCTTTCCTGACGAAAGTCAGGACCCAGGAGAGGACGGTGCGCCGTCATCGGATGACACCGTTCCACGCTCTCTGGATCCCGGATCAAGTCCGGGATGACGAATGTTGGAGAGTATTGAAAAACCAAAGCCTTCGTCATTCCGGGCGAGCAAAGCGAGACCTTAGAACCCAGAGAGGACCGGGCGCCGTCATCCGACCCTTCGAGGCTCGCTCCGCTCGCACCTCAGGGTGAGGGGATGGGTGACATCGAGTGACGCAAGTCATCGATATATCAAATCTTTAAGACCAACCCACTCCCTCATGCTGAGGTGCCCGGCTGACAGCCGGGCCTCGAAGCATCGGAGGGCAAATACCCCTGCGAGGTCCTTAGGTCGGCACTGCGCCGCCCGGGATTTCAGGGGGACCGGAATTTTCAGGGCATCACGCGCTCGCCTGGACGCCGGCCTCGCTGGCGCAATGGCCGCAGCAATAGACCGCGCCGTCCGCTTCCAGCCCGTGGCCGATCACGCGCGTGCTGCACTTCGCGCAACGCGGGGCGAGCTGTTCGATGGCGCATTCGAAGCAATCATAAGTGTGCGACTTGCCCTTCATCGTGATCTCGATGGGCGAGTGATAATCGTTTCCGCACTGTTCGCACCGGGCCATGGAGTCAGCCTCCTTTTTTTCGTGTGTCCTCCTGACGAAACCCGCTCGCCCGCGCGCGTGTTCCCGGCCGGTACGGCCGCGCCCATCGGGAACACGTCAGAACCGGGGCGCGTTTCGCTGTCATCGAGCGGGACGGTTCCGGCTCGCCATGCCGCCGTCCGCGCTTTCTCAGAGCGACAGACGGGAGACAGCCATGGCCCAGCGCGACTTCTACGGCGACGACCGCAGCGCGATGGTGACCTTCCAGCTCGCGCGGCGCGGCATCGCCACGCCCGCCGTGCTGGACGCGATGAAGGCCGTACCGCGCGAGGCATTCATTCCCGAGGATCTGCGCGAATTTGCCTATGAGGACTCTCCTCTCCCCATCGCGGAGGAGCAGACGATTTCCCAACCCTTCATCGTGGCCCGGATGATCGAGCTGGCCGGCCTCGACCCGTCCGACACCGTACTGGAGGTCGGCGCGGGCTCCGGCTATGCCGCCGCGGTCATGGGCAAGATCGCCGACAAGGTCTACGCCATCGAGCGCCACAAGGCACTGGCCGAACATGCCCGGAAAGTCATCGAGAAACTCGATTACGGCAATGTCCGCATCATTCACGGCGACGGCACGAAGGGCCTGCCCGGCGAGGCGCCTTTCGATGCCATCATCGTCTCGGCCGGGGGCGACATGCCCGCCGCGCTGAAAGACCAGCTCGCGATCGGCGGTTGCCTGATCATCCCGCTCTCGGTCGACGGCCACCAGGTGCTGACCGAGATCCGCCGCATCGACGAAGACGAGTATGAAACCATCGAGCACGACGCGGTCCGCTTCGTGCCCCTGGTCGCCGACCCGGACAAGCCGGGCCATGTGCAGCCCGGCCACAAGACGCCTACCGCGACCCGGCCCGGCCACAGCGCGCCCGACCTTGCCTCCGTCATGGCCGACGCCGCCGAGCCCTTCGATACCCACGAGGACCTGGCCAGGATGGCGGAGCGCTTCGCCGACCGGAAGGTCGTCTGTCTTGGCGAGTCCACCCATGGCACGAGCGAGTTCTATTCGGCCCGCGCAGCCATCACCGAGCATCTGGTGCGCGAGCACGGCTTCAACATCGTCGCCGTCGAGGCCGACTGGCCGGACGCGGCGATCTACGACAAGGCGATCCGCGAAGGCGCGGGCGAGCGCCAGCACGCCGCAGAGCCCTTCACCCGCTTCCCGCGCTGGATGTGGCGCAATGAGGAGACCTGGGCGATGGTCCGCCGGCTGCGCGAGATCAATCGCGGCCGCGAGGAAACATACCAGGCCGGCTTTTACGGGCTCGACGTCTATTCGCTGTGCGCCTCGATCGAGGCCGTCATCGAGTTTCTGGAAGGCGAGGACAGCAACCTCGCGGATGCCGCGCGCGAACGCTATGGCTGCCTGACCCCGTATTGCAGCGAACCGGGCAGCTATGCCCGCATGCGCATCGGGAACGGCTTCCGCAAATGCGAGGACCGGGTGGTCTCGGTCCTGACCGAGCTGCTCAAGGAGCGCGTCGAGAACGGGGAAGGCCTGTTCGATGCCGAGCAGAATGCGCGCATCGTCAAGGAGGCCGAGAAATACTACCGCACCATGTATTATGGCGACGCCAATAGCTGGAATCTGCGCGACAGCCATATGGCCGATACGTTGGACCGCCTGCTGGAGCATCGCGGGCCGGACGCCAAGGCCATCGTGTGGGCGCACAACTCCCATATCGGCGATGCGTCCCAGACGGAGATGGGCTGGATTCGCGGCGAGCACAATATCGGCCAGCTGGTGCGCGAAAAATATGGCGATGACTGCGCCCTGATCGGGTTTTCAACCCATGAGGGCGAGGTGGCCGCCGCCGATGACTGGGACGGCCGGATGCGCGTCAAGACGGTTCGTCCGGCACTGGAAGATGCACACGAGGATCATGCCTTCCGCACGGGCATCGGCCGCTTCCTGCTGGATCTGGGCGCGCTGGACGAGACGCAGCGCCAGCGCCTGTCCGAGCCCAAGCTGCAGCGCGCCATCGGCGTGATCTACCGGCCCGAGACCGAGCGCGCCTCGCACTATTTCCGCGCCAGCCTGGCCAGCCAGTTCGATGCCTGGGTCTGGTTCGCGGTCACACGGGCCGTCGAGGCCAAATCGGCGAGCCGGCGCCTCGGGTCGGTACAAGCTCTCTTTCCTGACGAAAGTCAGGATCCAGGAGAGGACGGTGCGGCGTCATCGGGTGACAGCGCTCCACGATCTCTGGATCCCGGATCAAGTCCGGGATGACGAGCGTTGGAGAGTATTGAAAAACCAAAACCTTCGTCATTCCGGGCGAGCAAAGCGAGACCCGGAACCCAGAGAGGACAGGGTGCCAACGTGCGTCATCCGACCCTTCGAGGCTCGCTACGCTCGCACCTCAGGGTGAGGGGGATGGGCGACATCGAGTGACGCAAACCATCTATATATCAAAACCTTAAGACCATTCTACCTCCCTCATGCTGAGGTGCCCGGCTGACAGCCGGGCCTCGAAGCATCGGAGGGCAAATACCCCTTGGAAAATCCTTAGGTCTGCGCAGGCGAGCCGGCGCCTCGGGTCGGTACAAGCTCTCTTTCCTGACGAAAGTCAGGACCCAGGAGAGGACCGGGCGCCGTCATCGGGTGACAGCGTTCCACGCTCTCTGGATCCCGGATCAAGTCCGGGATGACGAAGTTCGTTGGGGTTCGAAAAACCCGAACCCTTCGTCATTCCGGGCGAGCAAAGCGAGACCCGGAACCCAGAGAGGACAGGGTGCCCACGCGCGTCATCCGACCCTTCGAGGCTCGCTACGCTCGCACCTCAGGGTGAGGGTGTGGGGCGACATCAGATGGAGCCCGCGCCGCCCTAGAACGGCGCGAGGTCCCATACGATGGCGAAGGCGGTCAGCGAGATTGCGGCCAGGCCGGTCAGGGTGATGCCGGCCAGCGTCCCGATGCGCATGCCGTGATGGGCGGCGCGGGCGCGCCAGACCTGGACAATCGCCAGCAGACCCAGCACGCCCGCGATCAGCACGAGCCATGCCCCGGCCCCGGCCGGAGCGGCAAAGCCGGCCAGCAGGGCGAACAGTGAGACCTCGCTCGCCTGGTAGCCGCCGAGCGCGATGAGGGCGGCAAAGCCGAGCCCCGAGGCGGCAGCGAGAACGGCCAGCCACCGGGCGCCGCCGGTTTCGGCCCTGAGCTCGCTGGCCGGGCGGCGATCGATTGCGCGCGCGATCCATCCGAGCGGAAAGGCGAAGACGGCGATCAGCAGGGCCAGGACGGACACCCCGGCCCACGCCCCCGGTCCGGCCAGCGATTGAGGATCGTCAGTGGCCATGATGCCGGCGCGGCGCACGGCGCTGGTCTCGAACAGGTCGAGATAGACGGGGGCGTCCACCCCCTCCTCCAGACACGCGGCGTCGAGCGCGGCGGCGTCGGGATTGTCGAAGAAATCGGTCAGAACCGCGCCGGCACACTCGCTCATGGAGCGGGTCGGACCGTGCCCGGCGAAGGGCACTTCGATATAGCGGCCATTGGAGAAGCCCCGGGCCACACGCTCGGCCAGCGGCGGCGGCGTAACCGGGTCCCAGGCTCCGTTCACGATCAGGGCGGGAATGTCTGTCTCGACCAGCTCGTAGGCGTCGCGATTGCGCGGGCCGAGCCCTTCATCGACACAGACCTGGGCCTGATAGGCGGCGCCTTCCGGCGTGAAGATGAGACCGGCAAAGTGCGGGTTCTCTTCAAGATCGCTTTCCGCCACCCGGGCCGAGGCCGCGTAGTAGCCGTCATTGCAGCGGATGGCATTGGCCATGCCGAGCGAGATCGACATGCCGGCGGCACCGCCCATGTCACCGGAGGCGAGCAGGTCGTAGACCGTCATGTCGTCGGTCTCGACCGCCGTGATGAGCGTGTCCATAACCGCGGGGATGGCCGGATGCTCATCCTGCTCGTACATCATCATGAAGGGCGCGAAGGCGAGGATTTCCCCGCCAAAGCGTACGCGGCCCTCCGGGTAGAGCTCGGTATTGTCCGTCTCCACCACGACCGGCTCGGCCTTGGCCTGCTCCAGCGCCGCGGCAAAGCGCGTCTCCAGATCGTTGCAGACCGACGCATCCTCACAGGTGGAAAACACATTCTCCAGCACCAGGCCGCCCCAGCGGCCCATGCGCATCAGATCGCCGATATCGTTCGGAACGATGGCGTCCAGAACGATGGCGCGGATCCCGTCCGGGTCTTCGCGCACCAGCATCTGTCCCAGATGCGAGCCGTAGGAAATGCCCCAGACATTCCACGCCTCGAAGCCGAGCGCCTCGCGCAGGGCGCGCACATCGCGCGCATTCTCGATCGTGTTGTAGCCGGACAGGTCGATGCCGGCGGCCGCCGCCGTCTGGAAGCAGGCGCGCATGCGCTCGGCGGCCTCGACTTCGGCCTCGTAGACGCTCTCGGTCCACAGGGCGGCCCGGTTGGTGTCGGTGAAATACGGACAGAGATTGCCGCTCGCGCCGATCCCGCGCTGCTCGAGGATGTAAAGATCGCGATGGCGGACGAGGTCATGTTCGCGAAGGCGCGACACATAGCTGGTCACGCCCACGCCCGGGCCGCCGGTCAGATAGATGACCGGATCGTCACGCGTCTCTGCCGCGTCGCCGGCGTCATCCTCTCCGGTCGCGGCGATCTTCACGTAATGCAGGCGGATCAGGCGGCTGTCGGGGTCGGAGCGGTTCTCAGGCACGGTGATGAAGCCGCACTCGATCTCGCCCGGCTCGTAATCGACTTCGCTGCGGAACGGGCAGACGAGGGCAACCGGTCCGGGCAGGTCCTGCCAGGCGCGCGGCTCGGCGGTTGCGGCGTCCAGACCGGGACCGGGGCCGGCGTCGATGTCGGTGTCGGGAGACAGAGTCTCGGCGGCATTTTCCAGCGCCGCCCCGGCCGGGGTCTGGGACCCGGCCTCTTCACCGTCCTGAGCCAGAGCGGGCGAGCCAGCACAGGACAATCCCGTGGCCAATCCGGTGGCCAGTGCCAGAGCCGTCATCAAAATGCGCATTGAATAGTCCCCCAAGACCCGATGCGCGTGCGCATCCCCTTCGGCGATCATGGGAAAACCGGTGCGAGAGCGCAACGGGAAACTCGAAGCTCGCCAGAACGAGGGCCTGTGCCCGTACCATGCGGCAGCGCAGCAACAACCCGGCCTGCAATACCGCATAGCCGCCGTGCAACCCACACCCAGACCTTGTCTCCCGGCGGACGGTGGCGTACGCGCTCCTCCACCTATTCCTGTGTCCGCCCAGACTTGATGCGAGACCGGTGCGTCCTGCGCGCCGGCGCAATGATGAGAACCTGATGAGCCTTTCCCTGGATACCGATCAATTGCTGCGCCATGTGAAACGCGACTGGATCGGCAATGTGCGCGGCGATCTGCTGGCCGGCCTGGTGGTCGCCCTGGCGCTGATACCCGAAGCGATCGCCTTCTCGATCATCGCCGGTGTCGATCCGAAAATCGGCCTCTACGCCTCCTTCTCGATCGCCGTGATGATTTCCTTCACCGGCGGGCGGCCGGGCATGATCTCGGCAGCGACGGCTGCCACGGCGGTTCTTTTCATCACGCTGGTCAAGGAACACGGCCTGCAATATCTGTTCGCGGCCACCATCCTGGCCGGCGTGCTGCAGATCGGCGCCGGCGCGCTGCGGCTCGGCAATCTGATGCGCTTCGTATCGCGTTCGGTGCTGACCGGTTTCGTCAACGCGCTCGCCATCCTGATCGCGATGGCCCAGCTGACCGAGCTGATCAACGTGACCTGGCTGACCTATGTGATGGTCGCCGCCGGGCTGGGGATCATCTATGGCCTGCCGCTGATCACCAAGGCCGTCCCCTCCCCGCTGGTCTGCATCGTGGTGCTGACCGGGATCGCCGTCGCCTTCGGCCTGGATGTCCGCACCGTCGGGGACATGGGCGAGCTGCCCGATACGCTGCCGGTCTTCCTGCTGCCGGACATTCCGCTGAATTTCGAGACGCTGATGATCATCCTGCCCTACTCGGCCGCCGTGGCGGTCGTCGGGCTTCTGGAGTCGCTGCTGACCGCGCAGATCGTCGACGATCTGACCGATACGCCGAGCGACAAGAACCGCGAATGCATGGGCCAGGGGTCGGCCAATATCGTCACCGGCTTTCTGGGCGGCATGGGCGGGTGCGCGATGATCGGCCAGTCCATCATCAACGTGAAGTCGGGCGGACGCGGCCGGCTGTCGACCTTCAGTGCCGGCGTGTTCCTGCTCTTCATGGTGCTGGTGCTGGGCGACTGGGTCGCGATGATCCCGATGCCGGCTCTGGTCGCCATCATGCTGATGGTCGCGGTGGGGACGTTCAGCTGGTCGTCGGTGAAGAATCTGCGCACCCACCCGTGGAGCTCCAGCGTGGTGATGATCGCGACCGTGGCCGGGGTGATCGTGACGCACAACCTGGCGATCGGCGTGCTGATCGGCGTGCTGCTGTCCGCGCTCTTCTTCGCCTGGAAGGTGTCCAACCTGTTCCGCATCGACTCGGTGCTGACCGCAGACGAGCGCGCCCGGGTCTACACGGTGGAGGGCCAGCTCTTCTTCGCCTCGTCCGAAGACTTCCTGAAGAGCTTCGATTTCAAGGAAGCCGTCGACCATGTCACGCTGGACTTGAGCCGGGCGCATATCTGGGACATTTCCAGCGTGCAGGCCATCGACATGGCGGTACTGAAATTCCGCCGCGAGGGCACGCAGGTCGCCCTGGTCGGCATGAACGAGGCGAGCAAGACGCTGGTCGACAAGCTGGGCCGTCATAACGAGCCGGGCGCCGACGACATGTTGTCGGGCCATTAGGGAGAGGACGCATTATGGACCGTATCGTCGCACTGATTGACGCCTCGCCCTATTCAAAGAGCGTGATCGAGCATGCCGCCTGGGTCGCAGGCAAGACCGGCTTCGGGATCGACCTGCTGCACGTCGTGCCGCACCGGCCAAGTGCGGATGCGCCGATCAACCTGACCGGCAATCTGACGCTGGGCGCGCGTTCCGAGCTTCTGGAAAAGCTGTCGCGCCATGACGAGGAAGCCGCGCAGCTGGCGCGCGAGCGCGGGCGGGCACTGATCGACGCGGCCAAGGCCCAGGCCGAGTCGGCCGGCGCGGGCGAGGTCCGCACCCGCCTGCGCACCGGGGGGCTGCTGGAATCGGTCCAGGAGCTGGAAGACGAGGCGCGCCTCATCGTGATCGGCAAGCGCGGCGAGCATGCCGACTTTGCCTCCATGCATCTGGGTTCGAACCTGGAGCGGGTGGTGCGCGCGGCCAAGACGCCGGTCCTGGTCGCCTCGCGCGCCTTCAAGACGCCGCAGCGCGCGCTGATCGCCTTCGATACCGGGCCGAGCGTGGCCAAGGCCGTCGATCACATCGCCAAGGGCCAGCTGTTCAAGGGCATGACCTTGCACCTGTTGCATGCCGGTGAGGAATCGCGCGCCATCACCGACGCGATGGATGGAGCGGCCAACACGCTGGAGGCAGCCGGCTATACGGTGGAGACCTCCATTGTCTCCGGCGAACCGGAAACCGTGATTGCCGGCGAGACCGGAGAGGGCAAGGCCGACCTTCTGGTGATGGGGGCGTACGGCCATTCGCGCATCCGCCGGCTCATCATCGGGTCGACCACGACGCAGATGATCCAGAGATGCCTGGTGCCGGTCCTGCTCTTCCGGCCCGAAACGCTCGGATAATCGGGGCGCGGACCTCTTGATGAAGGCCCGCGATCTCCTAATTGCAGAGCGGTCACATCCCCAATGCAGGAGACGCGCGATGCAATGCCCCGTGGACAATGAAACCCTGGTCATGACCGAACGCCAGGGCGTGGAAATCGACTATTGTCCCAAATGCCGGGGCGTCTGGCTCGACCGGGGCGAACTCGACAAGATCATCGAGAAGAGCGCGGCCGCCGAGGCACGCGGCCCGGCACCGCGCGCCGGGTATGACGAGCGCAGCCGGGACGAGCGCGGCCGTGAAGACAGCCGGTCCGGCTCCTATGGCGGGCACAAGCCGAAGAAGCGCGAAAGCCTGCTCGGCGAGATCTTCGACATCTTCTGATCGGCGCCGCGGCGCCCCGCCCTTGCGCTGGGACGAGCTGTCACGCGTAAGCTCGGGCCACGACTACACGGTCGAAACCCTGCCCCGCCGCCTCTCCAGCCTGAAATCCGATCCCTGGGACGGCTATTTCGATCATGCCGCCCCGTTGAAATCGGGCGCCCTCGACTGGGCGCGCAGCGCGCTGGAGGATTAGAGGCGCCCAGTTTTGCCATCCTTGAAATCCCGGGCGAAGCGCAGCGAAGACCCGGGACCCGGGACCCCGCACAGGCTAATCACCCCGAGGCCCCGGCACTCCCTACCGGTCGGCCGGGGTTTCACCATATTATAGGTCTTGAAATCCCGGGCGAAGCGAAGCGGCGACCTTAGGACCTCGCAGACGCTAGCCACCCCCGGGTGAACCTATCAACTTTTCGTTGCCACGAAGCACACGCCTGCGCATATTTCCCCCAAGGGGAGAAAAAAATGTATCGCGCTTTCGTCTACATCATGACGAACAAGCCGCATGGCGTTCTCTATACCGGCATGTGCAACGAGACCCTGATCCGGCGAATCTGGCAGCACCGGACGAAGGCGATCCGGGGCTTCACGGCGAAACACAATTGCACGCGGCTGGTCTATTACGAGGCTCACGATCACGTCACCCTCGCCGCCGAGCGCGAGCGCAGGATGAAACGCTGGCATCGCGCCTGGAAGATCGAACTCATCGAGTCGATAAACCTCGACTGGCGCGATCTCTACGAGGACCTCACGGTTTGAAGCCCCAGGCGCAGCGAAGATCGCCCTTCCGGCAAAATCACACTCCCTGAAATCCCGGGCGAAGCGAAGCGAAGACCCGGGACCCCCGCAGAGGCTAATCACACCGAGGCCCCGGCGCTCCCTCCGGTCGGCCGGGGTTTCACCATATTATAAGTTTTGAAATCCCGGGCGGAGCGCAGCGGAGACCCGGGACCTCAGAGAGGTTGCCCCCGAGGCCCCTAAAGCCGCGCCCGCTGCACCGCCTTGCGCCAGCCGGCGACCCGCGTGTCCCGGCGCGCGCTGTCCATCTGCGGGGTGAAGTGCCGGTCGGCGCGCCAGACTGCCGCGGCGTCTTCAAGTCCCGAGAACAGGCCCGCCCCGAGCCCGGCCAGGAAGGCCGCGCCCCAGGCCGTCGTTTCGGCATTGACCGGGCGGACGACCTCGGTGTTGCACAAATCGGCCAGGCGCTGCATCAGCGCATCGTTGACCACCATGCCGCCATCGACTTTCAGCCGCGCGACATCCGCGCCGTCGGCGGCCATGGCCGTCAACAAATCCCCGGTCTGGTAGGCGACGCTATCCAGCGCCGCGCGGGCGATCTCCGCCCGGCCGGCCCCGCGCGTCAGTCCGCAGATCAGCCCGCGCGCGTCCGCATCCCAGTGCGGCGCGCCCAGTCCGGTGAATCCCGGCACGAGGTAAATCTCGCTCTCCGGGTCCGCATTCGCGGCCAGCGGCTCGACTTCGCGCGAGTGCGAGATAATGCCGAGTCCGTCGCGCAGCCACTGGATACTCGCTCCGGCTGACAACATCGAGCCTTCCAGCGCATAGCTTGAATGTCCGTTCAGGCGCCAGGCCGTGGTGGCCAGGAGCCGGTTCTGCGAGGCCACTATTCTCGATCCGGTGTTGAGCAGCATGAAGGCGCCGGTCCCGTAGGTCGACTTCATCTCCCCGGGGACAAGGCAGGCCTGGCCGATGGCCGCGGCCTGCTGGTCGCCCGCCGCCCCGGTGATCGGATAGCTCTGACCCAGAAGCCCCGCATCGCTGTCGCCATAACGGCCCGCGCAATCGACGATCTCCGGCAGGAGGGCGCGCGGAATGTCGAACAGTTTGAGCAAGTTATCGTCCCAGTCCTGCGCGGCGAGATTATACAGGCTGGTGCGGCTGGCATTGGTCGCGTCGCTGACATGGACCCGCCCGCCGGTCAGGCGCCAGATCAGGAAGCTCTCCACCGTGCCGAAGCACAGCTCGCCGCGCGCCGCGCGCTCTCGCGCACCGTCGACCGTGTCCAGGATGTAAGCCAGCTTGGTGGCCGAGAAATACGGATCCAGGACCAGGCCGGTGCGCGCCGCCACGTCCGCGCCATGACCCTCGCGCTCCAGCCTGGCCGTCGTGCCCGCCGTGCGCCGGTCCTGCCACACGATCGCGTTATGGACCGGGCGGCCGGTCTTGCGGTCCCAGACCAGCGTGGTCTCGCGCTGGTTGGTGACGCCCAGGCAGGCGATCTGGAAGCCCTTGCGTTCGGCGGCGTGGATCGCGCTGCGGGTCGTGGATAACACGGTCGCCCAGATCACTTCGGGATCGTGTTCGACCCATCCGGGACGGGGATAGATCTGGGAGAACTCCTCCTGGGCGAGGCAAACCATTTCTCCGGCCCGGTCGAACACGATGGCCCGGCTGGAGGTTGTCCCCTGGTCTATGGCGAGAATGGCGGTGGTATCGGTCACATGCATCTCATGGTGTGCGCACTGTCATAGCGGGTTAGGCTGCCCATCACCGGGCTGAAGCGCAAGGCGCAAGACGACAATGAAGGGGCTGGCATGACAGAGGAATTTGCGATCACGCACGTGGAGAGTCCGACCGGGGCGAGCCTGGCGGTGCGCATCGAAGAACCCGAGGGACCGGCCAAGGCCATCGTCATGATCCACCACGGGCTGGCCGAGCATGCCGGACGTTATGCCCGCTTCGCGCGCTTCCTGTCACAGCGCGGCTTCATTGCCTGCGCTCACGATCATCGCGGTCACGGCCAGACCACCGCTCCGGACGCGCCGCGCGGCGTCTTCGCCGGGGATCATGGCTGGGACAAGGTGATGCAGGACGCCCTCTTCCTGCGTGGCTATCTCACTGAACGCTTTGGTGATTTGCCGGTCATCGTTTTCGGTCATTCGATGGGCGGCGTCGTCGCGATGAACCATGCCCAGCAGGAGTACGAGCGTCTGTCCGGGGTTGCGGTCTGGAATTCCAACCTGGTTCTGGGCGGCATGACCGGTCTCATGCGCGCCGTGCTGTGGCTGGAAGGCCTGTTCAAACCTCAGACGGCCACTGCCACGTGGCTGAATACGCTGACCTTTTCCCAGTTCGGCAAGACGGTGAAAGACGCCCGCACCCCGTCCGACTGGCTGTCGCGAATCCCTGAAGAGGTCGATGCCTATATCGCCGATCCCGATTCGGGCTGGCGCGCCTCGATCTCGCTCTGGAAGGATCTGGTGACCGGGTTCGAGCGCGCGGAGTCCAGCGACCGGATCGAGCGCATGCGCCGTGACCTGCCCCTTCATCTGGCCGGCGGCGGCCAGGACCCTGCGACGGACAAGGCCAAGGCCATGCGCACCCTGGCTAGCCGTTTGAAAGCAGACCGCTTTACCGACATCACCTTGCGCATCGACCCCCAGGCCCGGCACGAGACTTTGAACGATCTCGGCTACGAACAGGCCATGGAGGACTTCGCCGAATGGGCCGAGCGCGTCGTGGCTCAGGCAGCGCCGGGCGAAACACCCCTAAATAATTGAACTGTCGTTCAAAAAAGTGGCAGACTGCCCCCGAACGCTGAATGTCCAATCGGGGAGCCTCCTTCATGATCGAACATATTCCGGCGCGGCCCGGCCTTTCGCCCCGGCGCTGGCTGGCCCGGCGCATGGCCCGCAAGGCCGGGCGGACCTCGCTCTCCCCGAACCAGCCCGCCGAGGTGCAGCGCGCCCGTATGGACAAGGCTGGCGACGCCCTGCCGACCGCAAGCGGCGTGGAGGTCAGCCGGATCGAGTATGCCGGCCGGCCCGCCCTGCGCTTCGTGCCGGAAGGCGCACGCGATGGCGTGCTGCTTTTCCTGCACGGCGGCGGGTATTCGCGCGGCTCGGCACAAAGCCACAAGCCGTTTGTCTCCAACCTCTCGCGCGCCCTGCGTCTGGAGGCGATCTCGCTCGACTACCGCCTCGCGCCCGAGCATCCCTGCCCGGCCGCCATTGACGACGCGCTGGCCGCCTACCGCACACTGCGCAGCGACACGCAGGGGCCGATCTTGATGGCGGGCGATTCCGCCGGCGGCGGACTGGCGCTGGCGACCACGCTGCGCCTGAAGGGCGATGGCGACCGCCTGCCGGATGCGCTCTACCTCCTCTCGCCCTGGGTCGACCTGACGATGTCGGGGAACTCCGCGCGCACCAAGGACGGCATCGATCCGATGCTCAAAACCTCGTACCTTCACAAGGGTGCGGAACTCTATCTACATGGCGCGGATGGGCAATCGCCCGACGCCTCGCCGCTCTTTGGCGACCTCACCGGCCTGCCGCCCACCTATATCCAGGTCGGCAGTGACGAAATCCTGCTCGACGATTCCGTGCGTCTGGCGGAAAAGCTCGTCCAGGCCGGTGTCGCGGTGAAATGCGAGATCTGGGAGAAGCTCTGGCACGACTTCCAGCTCTTCGCCCCGCTGCTTCCCGAGGCATACAAGGCGATCAAGCGCGTGCCCGACTGGGCCGCGCCCTATCTTTCCTCCCAAGCCGACTGATCGGGCCGGGCGAGCGTCAGCGCAAAGGCGCTCGCCAGTCCGGACCAGTTATTGGTGATGCGCCCGTCTTCGGTCTTGTACCAGCTCGGGCACGCCCCGGCCCAGACAGTGCCGGCGAGGCTCCTCTGGACGCGCGCATCGAACGCGGCCTGGGCCTGCGGCCGGACGCTCAAGCTCTTCAGGTCGTGCGACAGCAGGCGCTCCACCTTGGCGGCGACATATTCGGCCTGGCGCTCGGTCATGAAGATGATGGAGTTATGCCCCAGATTGGTGTTCGGCCCGTAGAGCATGAAAAGATTGGGAAACCCGGCAACCGCCACGCCGCGATAGGCCGAGGGCGAGGCGCCCCAGACCTCGGCCAGCGTGCGCCCATCCGGCCCGGTCACGCTCAGGGTGGACAGAAATTCGGTGGCCTTGAACCCGGTCGCAAGGATGACCGTATCGGCGTCAATCCGGTCGCCGCCTGCCGTCACGATGGCGTCCGCCTCCAGGTGCGAGATAGGGTCGCTGACCAGCGATACATGCTCGCGCGCCAGCGTCTGGAAATAGGTGTTGGACAGCAGCACACGCTTGCAACCGGGCGCGTAATCCGGGGTCAGAGTCTCGCGCATCGCCGGATCGGGCACGGCTTTTCTGATCTTGCGCTCAAGCTGCCAGCGGGTGAAGCGCGCGGCGAGCGAGCCCTGGCGGAAGGCCGCAAAGCGCATCTCGTGGATCAGGAAACTGCCCGTGCGGTAGAGCCGGCGATAGCCGGGCAAATTGCCAAACAGCCAGTGCTCGGCCCGGGTGAATGTGCGGTCCGGCTTCTCGATCACCCAGTTTGGCGTGCGCTGGAAGACGCTCAGCGTCCTTGCCTGATCGGCCACGATGGGGATGAGCTGGATGGCGCTCGCCGCATTGCCGATCACCGCCACGCGCTGACCTGTCAGGTCGGCCGAGCGGTCCCAGCGCGCGGTATGCATGACCCGGCCTTCGAACCGGTCGAGCCCGGCCAGGTCGGGCGTAAAGGGCTCGGACAGCTGGCCCACCGCGCTGATCACGCTGCGCGCGCTGACACGCTTCCCGTCCGCCAGCGTGACGATCCACCGTCCGGCCTGCGCATCGAATTCGAGTGTCGTGACCGCTGTGTTGAACCGGCAATGGCCGACGATATCGAAGCTGCGCGCGACATCCTCGAAATAGTCCAGGATCTCGTCACGGGGCGCGAATTTCCGGCTCCAGTCGGCCTTTGGCGCGAAGGAGAAAGAGTAGAGATGGCTGGGCACATCGCATCCCGCGCCGGGATACTGATTATCGCGCCAGACACCGCCAACCCCGCCGCTCTTCTCCACGATCACGAAATCGTCGATGCCGCGGCGCTTGAGCTGATAGGCGATGGCGAGGCCGGACATGCCCGCCCCGATCACCAGAACGTCCACGCGGTCCGGCGGGGCGGCCGGAGCCGGGCGCGGACGCGCTTCCGCCCTCTCAGTCCTCATCGTACATGGCGTCGATCAGAGCCTTGTTGCGCTCATCACGATGCGGCGCTTGACCTTCATGGTCGGTGTCAATTCGCCGGTGTCCACGCTCAGCGGCGCGCCGAGCAGGCGGAATTTGCGGATATTCTCCACCCTTGCATAGCGCTGGTTCATCGCGTCCACGCCGCGCTGCACCTCCTCGATCACGGCCGGATGCTCCGGTCCCGGATCGGCGAGCTTGTGGGCCTTGGCAAACGCACTCAACGCATCCGCGCTCAGCGTCATCAGCGCCGTCAGGTAGTGGCGCCCGTCCCCGACCACGACCGCATGCTCGACCAGGTCGATATTCATCAGGTCGGTTTCCAGATTGGCCGGCGTGATGTTCTTGCCGCCGGAGGTAATCAGGATGTCCTTGATCCGGCCGGTAATGGTGACGAAGCCCTCCTCGTCCACCTTCACCACATCGCCGGTCCGCAGGAAGCCGTCCTCGGTGAAGGAGTCCGCGGTCGCTTCGTTATTCTTCATGTAGCCGGAAAACAGGCCCGGCCCGCGCACCAGAAGCTCGCCCTCCTCGCTGACCTTGGTCTCGATCCCGTCGAACGCCTTGCCCACCGTGCCGAGCTTCGTGGCGCCGGGCAGGTTGGCCGTCGTGGGTGCCGAGGTTTCCGACTGGCCGTATCCTTCCAGGATGACCATGTCGATGCCGGTGAAGAAGCGCAGGACTTCCGGGGAGATCGGCGCCGCGCCGGAGATGAAGGTGTCTGCCTGGTCCAGGCCCATCGCCGCCTTGATCTTGCGGGTAACCAGCGTGTTAGCCAGCCCGCGCTGGAGCGAATTGCCCGCACCCGGCGACCGGCCTTCGAGCCTGGCCGCATGCCAGTCGCGATTGACCTTCACCGACCAGTCCAGAAGCGTCTTCTGCAGGCCGCTCGCCTGCTTCATGCGCCCTTTCAGGGTTTCGGCCATCTTCTCCCACACCCGCGGGACACCGAAGAACATGGTCGGCCGGGCCTGCTGGATGTCTTCGGCCAGCGTCTCCATCGAGCGCGCGAAATACATCGCATTGCCCCGGATCGGGTGGCAGTGCAGCGAGGCCTGCTGCTCGGCAATATGGGCCAGCGGCAGGTAGGACAGGCCGCGCCCGTTCTCGTCGCCGCCAAAGGACCGGGTCAGGAGATCGGCCGTCCACGCAATCGCCCCGTGCGACAGCATCACCGCCTTGGGCGGGCCGGTCGTGCCGGAGGTGTAGATCAGCGACCCGATATCGGCCGGCTCGATCGCGTTCAACCGCGCATCGACGCTCCCCTGGAAGCCCTCCTCGCCCAGCGCCAGGAAGCTCGCCCAGGACAGCACGCCCTCGCGCGCCGGCTCGCCGTCCATGACCACAATGGTGCGAAGGTCCGGGCAGTCGCCGCGCACGCTGTCGAGCTCTTCGAGTTGTGCGAGGGATTCGATCAGCAGGACCGGCGCTTCGGAGTGCTGCAGGATATAGGCGCTCTCGGGCGGAGCGCTCGTCCAGTAGATTCCCGCCGGGCGGGCGCCGATCATCATCGCACCGTTGGCCATGATGGTCCATTCCGGCCGGTTGAACCCCAGAATGGCAACCGAGTCGGCCGCATTGACCCCCAGCGAGACAAGCGCACGCGCAGCCCGTTGCGCCATGCCCGCATAGTCGGCCCAGCTGGCTTCAATCCAGTCCGATCCGTCATGGACCAGATAGGCGGTGGCCTCCGGCCGTTTCCGGCCCTGCTCGATCAGCCAGGCCGGAGTGGACGCGAAGCGTTTCTCCTTACCGAGCCGCGGAAGTGTGGTCCACGCCGTCTGATCCATGTTGCTCCTCCCCGAGCTGCATGATGGCGCGCGCGTCTGCGGGCGACGCGACATCGCGTCCCGCATTGCGCGCACACTGTGCCAGGGCCTCGATCAAGACCCCGTTGCCGCCGGCGCGTTCGCCGTCCGGCAGATAGAAGGTATCCTCAAGTCCGGTGCGAAGCATCCCGCCAAGTTCGGCCGTGCGCTGATGGACCGGCCAGATTTCCTGACGCCCGATCAGCGTGGTCTGCCAGGGCGCGCCCTCGCGCTTGTAACCCAGCAGGAGCTCGAGAAGCTTCGCATCCACCGGCATGCCCGAAGCCACGCCCATCACGAAATTATAGTGGGCGGCCGGGGCCATGCCGTTCTCGATATACATGTTGACCGAGCGCACAATGCCGACATCGAAGCACTCGAACTCGGGGTGTGCGCCGGTCTCGTCCATGGCGTCCAGCATCTTCTGGATTTTCTCGACCGGATTGTCGAAGACCATGGGCGGCCAGGCCCAGCTCTTGTCCTTCTTCAGTTTCAGATAATTCAGCGACCCGGCATTGCAGGCGGCAATCTCGGGCCTGATCCGCTTGATCACCGCGATCGGGCCGGACACGTCCGGGCCGACGACGCCGGTGGTCTGGTTGATGATCACGCCGGGGCAGGACGCGCGGATGGCGTCGACCACCTCCTCGCACAGATCGGGGTCCCAGCTCGGGAAATGACCCATCCCCTCGTCCTGCATGCGGAAATGCACGTGCATCACGCTCGCCCCGGCATCGTAGGCCTCGCGCGCGGACGCGGCCATCTGCTCGGGCGTGACCGGGACCGGATGGGTCTTCGGATTGGTGAGCACCCCGTTGAGCGCGCAAGTCAGTACGGCCTTGTCCATGGGTCTAGTCCTGTGTCTGCAGATCGAGTTCGATCAGAATGGTGCCGCTGGCGGCCTGGCTCGCCTCGCTGGCATGAACTTCAGAGACCACCCCGTCCGCCTCTGCGGTCAGGCGCATCTCCATTTTCATCGCTTCCATCACCGCCAGCACGTCGCCGGCCTTGACGGCCTGGCCCGGTTTTACGTTGACGGCGACGACCGTGCCGGAAACCGGGGCGGTGATCTTGGACGGGTCGGTCTCGGCGTCCGGCGCCCAAGGCGAAGCTTCGCGCACGGTGACGATCTGCTCGCCGAGCGCCAGCCACCAGCCGCCATCGGCCAGGCGCACGCCCTGCGTGCTCTGCGCGATGCCATCCAGGCGCCAGTCGATCAGCGCGCCCTCGCCGCCGAGATACTCTGCCTGCCAGCTTTGCTCTCCGGCCGTCACCTCGACGGTGTCAGGCCCGGCCTGTGTCACGAGAACCGGGGACGCCTGTCCGTTCAGCTCCAGATCGAGGCCGAACGTCCTCACCGAGTGCGCACGCATCGCCTCGCCGGGCGCGCGCGCCATGAGCAGTGCGGCCAGCGCCAGCGCCATGTCCGGCGGTTCGGCCGCGGCGAACGGCCCGCTGCCCGCTTCCGACCATTGGTCGAGATCGGCCACGCAGACCTTGCCCGTGCGGAAGGCCTCGCTGTCCAGAAGCCGCAGCAGGAAATCGCGATTGGTCTTCACGCCCAACAAGGGACGCGCCATGAGGCTGGCGCGCAGCCGGTCGATGGCCTCCTCGCGCGTCTGACCCCAGGAGATGAACTTGGCGACCATCGGGTCGTAGTCGGTCCCGATCACATCGCCGGTCTCGACCCCGGCATCGACGCGGTCCTCATACGGCGTGCGCGGTTCGAACAGGGCGATCGGCCCGCTCTGCGGCGCGAACCCGTTGGAGGGGTCCTCCGCGTAGAGCCGCGCCTCGATGGCATGTCCGTGAAACTCGATATCGCCCTGTTCACGCGGCAGGGGCGCACCCGCCGCGACGTCGAACTGCAGCTGGACCAGGTTCAATCCCACGACGGATTCGGTGACCGGATGCTCCACCTGGAGCCGCGTATTCATTTCCAGGAAATAGAAGGCGCCGGACTCGTCCAGCAGGAATTCCACCGTGCCCGCACCGACATAACCGACCGCCTTCGCCGCCGCGACGGCCGCTTCGCCCATGCGTTGGCGCAGCGCCTCGTCCACCGACGGCGAAGGCGCTTCCTCGATCACCTTCTGGCGGCGGCGCTGGGCGGAACAGTCGCGCTCGCCCAGATGAATCGTATGGCCGTGGGTGTCGGCAAAGACCTGGACCTCCACGTGGCGGCCCCGCTCGACATATTTTTCAAGCAGCACTGTCTGATCGCCGAAGGCCGATTTCGCTTCGCGCCGGGCGGATACGAGTGCGTCCTCGAACCCGTCCGCGCTGCGCACCACACGCATGCCGCGCCCGCCCCCGCCGGCCACCGCCTTGATCAGCAAGGGATAGCCGATCTCGTCCGCGCGCGCCTTGAGCTGGCCTTCCGACTGATCCTCACCCTGCCAGCCGGGCAGGGTCGGCACCCCCGCCTCGATCATCAGCGTCTTGGCCTTCGCCTTGTCGCCCATCGCCTCAATGGCATCCGGCGGCGGGCCGATCCAGACCAGGCCGGCCTCGAGGACGGCGCGGGCAAAGGCCGCGTTTTCCGAGAGGAAGCCATAACCCGGATGGATGGCTTCCGCGCGGGTACGCCGGGCCGCATCCAGAATGGCCTCGATATTAAGATAGCTCTGCGCCGCCGGGGCCGGCCCGATGCAGACCGACAGATCGGCGGCGCGCACGAAAGGCATGTCCGCATCCGCGCTCGAATGAACCGCGATCGCGGTAAACTCGCGCTGCTGCGCTTCCTCGATGACGCGCAGGGCGATCTCGCCGCGATTGGCGACCAGGACTGAGGAAAAGGGCCGGGCGTTCATGGCTCTAGCCCTCCACCCAGCGCGGGGCGCGCTTTTCCAGGAAGGCGGTCAGGCCCTCGGCGCCCTCGTCGCTGCGCGCGGCGCGGGCAAAGCTCTTCGCCGCGTCGTGGATCAGATCGCCGGCCGGCTCCAGCCGCGCGCGGCGGATCAGCGCCTTGGTCTCGGCAATCGCGTTCGGCGCGCCGCGCTTGATGTCGGCGAGGATCTGGGACAGGGCCGCCGCACACGAATGCGCACCTTCGCACACGACATGAACCAGCCCCAGGCGCAGGGCAGCGGCCGCCTCGACCTTCCCGCCGGTCACGGCAAGGCGCCGGGCCTCTGAGTAGCCCAGGCGCTCGACCAGGAAGGGTGCGATCTGCGCCGGGACCAGCCCCAGCCCCGTTTCGGGAAGGCGGAACACCGCCGTTTCGCGCGCGATGACCACATCGGCGACGCATGAGAGTCCGAAGCCGCCGCCCATGACGGCGCCTTCTACTACGACGACTACCGGAAGGCCGGAGGCCGCATAGGCTGCGCATAGCTCGCCGAAACGGGCATTGACCCCGGCGATGGGATCGGCGCCATTGTCCGGCTGGGCCTGGGCAGCGCCCATGTCCTTCACGTCTCCGCCCGAGCAGAAATGCCCGCCCGCGCCCGCGAGTACGATGGCACGCGACCCGTCGGTCTCGGCGGTCTCCAGCGCGGCCAGGAGCTCGTCGACCATTTTCAGCGACATGGCGTTGCGCTGTTCTGGCCGGTTCAGCGTCACGTGCGTGATCCCGGCAGAGCGCTCGACCAGGAGGGTTTCGAACTCAGGCATTGCCGGATTGTGCCTTCTTCGGCTTCTCCGGCAGCGTGCCTTCCAGCTTGCAGATAATGCCCAGCATGATCTCGTCCGCGCCGCCGCCGATGGAGATCAGACGGCTGTCGCGATAGGCGCGGCTGATCGGATTTTCGGCGGTAAAGCCCATTCCGCCCCAGTATTGCAGGCAGGAATCGGACACTTCGCGCGACAGGCGCCCGACCTTCAGCTTGGCCATCGACGCCAGACGCGTCACGTCCTCGCCATTGATGAACTGCTCGGTGCAGCGATAGGTCAGCGCGCGCAGGGCCTCGACCTCGGTGCGAAGTTCTGCCAGCCGGAAATGAATGGACTGGTTGTCCAGAAGGCGCTTGCCGAATGTCTTGCGCTCCTTGCAGTACTCGATCGTCAGGTCGATCTGCTTGTCCAGCGCCTTGAGCGAGGAGGCCGCCCCGTAGAGGCGCTCTTCCTGGAATTGCAGCATCTGGTAGAGGAAGCCTGCGCCCTCCTCCCCGATCCGGTTGGATTTGGGGACCCGCACCTCGTCGAAGAAGAGCTGCGCGGTATCGGAGGAATGCATGCCGATCTTCTCGATCTTCTGCTTCTCGATGCCCGGCAAATCCATCGGCACGATGATCAGCGATTTGTTCGAATGGACCGAGCCTTCGGACGTGTTGGCCAGCAGGCAGCACCAGTCGGCCTGAAGCCCGTTGGTGATCCACATCTTGGTGCCGGTGATCACGTAGTCATCGCCATCGGAACGCGCGACGGTCTTGACCGCGGCCACGTCCGAACCGCCGCCGGGCTCGGACACGCCCAGGCACCCCACCATGTCGCCGGCGATTGCGGGCGCGAGAAACTGCTCGCGCAGCGCGTCCGAGCCATAGCGTGCGAGCGCGGGCGTGCACATGTCGGTGTGAACGCCGATCGCCATCGGCACGCCGCCGCAATTGATCAGGCCGAGCTCCTCGGCCAGCACGAGCGAATAGGAGAAATCCAGCCCGGCTCCGCCATATTCTTCCGGCCAACGCAGACCCAGCAGACCCAGATCGCCCATCTTCTTGAAGACTTCGTGGGCGGGGAACTGACCGGCCGCCTCCCATTCGTCGACATACGGATTGATGTCCTTCTCGACGAACTTGGCCACCGTCTCGCGAAGCTGTTCGTGCTGCTCGGTGAATTGCATAGCTGGTTCTCCTGTTGCGCGCCGCTAGAGACGGGCCACGCCGAACGTGTTGGGTTTCAGGGCGCGCGCATCGCCGTCTGCGCAGATCGAGAGCGTCTCGATCAGCACGGCGCGCGTGTCGCGCGGATCGATGATGCCGTCATCCCACAGCCGGGCCGTGGCAAAGAGAGGCTGGGACTGATCGTCCAGCGAGGTGCGGATCATCTCGCTCATCTGGGCAAGCGAGTCCTCGTCGGTCTCCACGCCGGCGCGCTCATTCTTGGCGCGCGTGATGATCTCCATCACCTTGGCCGCCTGTGCGCCGCCCATCACCGCCGTGCGCGCAGTCGGCCAGGCGAAGATGAAGCGCGGGTCGAAGCCGCGCCCGCACATGCCGTAATTGCCCGCGCCATAGGAGCCGCCGAGCACGATGGTGATCTTGGGCACCCGTGCATTGGCCACCGCCTGGATCATCTTCGACCCGTGCTTGATCGCGCCGTCGCGCTCGGCGCGGCTGCCGACCATGTAGCCGGTCGTGTTCTGCAGGAAGACGAGCGGGGTGTTCGATTGATCGCACAGCTGGATGAACTGGCCCGCCTTGGTCGAACCCTGCGGCTGGATCGGCCCGTTATTGCCGATCAGGCCGACCAGCCGGCCGCCGATGCGGGCATGGCCGCACACGGTTTCGGCGCCGTAGCGCGCCTTGAATTCCAGAAAGTCCGACCCGTCCACGATGCGCGCGATGACATCTTTCACGTCATAGGGCGTGCGCTCGTCGGCCGGCACGACGCCCATCAACTCCTCGCGCGGATAGAGCGGGGCCGGTGCCTCTGCATCCGGGGCGACCTCGTCCCAGTTCAGCTTGTCCATGATCTCGCGCGCATAGGCGAGCGCCTGGCCGTCATCCTCGGCGACGTATTCGCCAAGCCCGGTGACCTCGCCATGCAGATCCGCCCCGCCCAGCTCTTCCTCGTCGGCGTCCTCGCCGATGGCCGCCTTGACCAGCGGAGGACCGGCCAGAAAGATTTTCGACTTTTTGCGCACCAGCACGACATAGTCCGACAGGCCCGGCAGATAGGCTCCGCCCGCCGTGGACGAGCCGTGCACCACGGCGATCTGGGGCAGGCCCGCCGCCGAAAGCCGCGCCTGGTTGGCAAAGCTGCGCCCGCCATCGACGAATATCTCGGCCTGGTAGAGCAGGTTCGCGCCGCCGGATTCGACCAGGTGGATCATCGGCAGCCGGTTGGCGAGGGCGATTTCCTGCGCGCGCAGCGCCTTCTTCAGCCCCATCGGCGCAACGGTGCCGCCCTTGATGGCGCTGTCATTGGCCGACACCACCACCCGCTTGCCGCACACCGTGCCGATGCCGATGATCGAACCGCCGCCCGATGCGCCGCGCCCGCCATCATCGTCATGCATGTTCAGCCCGGCAAGCGGCGCGACTTCAAGGAAAGGCGCATCGCGGTCGACCAGTCGCGCCACGCGTTCGCGCGGCAGAAGCTGGCCGCGCGCGTCGAACTTGTCTTTCTTCGCAGCCGAGTTGGCGCGTACCGTCTCTTCAGCCGAGCGTACCGCGGCGAGCTTCTCGCCCATCGCTTCGGCGTTGGTCTTGAAGTCGGCGCCCTCCGGCGACAGGCGTGACCTTAGTACCGGCATCAGCCGCCCTCCCCGCGCAGAACATCCGGCTCGACGGCACGGTGAAACCCGTTCCAGACATCGAACCGGTCGTGATCCTCCAGCGGGAAGGCCGAATTGCCAAGCGGCGCGCCGCCATCGATGGGCAGGGTGACGCCGGTGATGAAGGAAGCCGCCGGGCTCAGCAGGAAGACGATGGCCGCAGACACTTCGGCCTCCGACCCCAGCCGCTTGGCCGGCAGGTGCTGGCGCAGATAGGGGATCATCGCCTTGACCGCACCGCCATAGGTATCCATGCCCGATGACGCGATCCAGCCGGGCGCGACCGCATTCACGCGGATGCCGTAGCGCGCCCATTCATAGGCCGCCGTCATCGTCAGATTGCTCATGCCGGCACGCGCCGCACCCGAATGCCCCATGCCCGGCATGCCGTTATGCATGTCGGCCGTCATGTTGACGATGGCCCCGCCCGTCTCCTGCATGGAGGCCTTGAAGACCTCGCGCATGACCAGGAAGCCGCCGGTCAGATTGGTGGCCAGAACCGCCTGCCAGCCCTTGAGCGAAATATCCTTCAGCTCGGCGGGGAATTGCCCGCCGGCGTTATTGACCAGGCCGTGGATCGGCCCGTGCGCCGCAATCAGCGCCGCCACGGCCTCCTGAACGGCCGCTTCGTCGCGAATGTCGAAAGCGGAGGTCGCGCATTTGCCGCCATCGCCGGTGATTTCCTCAGCGACGGCCTCGAGCTTGTCCCGATTGCGCCCGGTCACAATCACCTGCGCGCCCAGACGCGCCAGCTCGTGCGCGGTGCACCGGCCAATGCCGGACCCGCCGCCCGTCACCACGACCGTCTGCCCCTTGAACAGATCGTCGCGGAAAATGCTGTCATAGCGCGCGCGTTCGCTCATCACGAAGTCCGTCTCCTCCCAGACTGGCACGAGACGGTCTCTTTGCCGGATCGTTCTCGCACGGGCGACCATCTCCCCGCCTGACGTATACGTCAAGAGGCTCTTGTTTAAGGAAGTCAGCTTCGCTATTGGTCGGAATATGGACGATACCCACGCCCCGCACCCGGCCTCGGAGACGACGCTGTACGGCATTGCCGAGCTGGCGCGCGCCTATGGCGTGACGCAGCGCACGATCCGCTTCTATGAATCGAAGGGTTTGCTGCATCCGCAGCGGGTGGGCACGCAGCGCGTCTATACCGAGGCGGACAAGACAAGGCTGGGCCTGATCCTGCGCGCCAAGACGATCGGATCGAAGATTTCAGAGATCAAGACCTTCCTCGATCTCTATGGCCGGGAAGGCGAGGGGCGCGAGCGCCAGCTCAATTTCGTGATCGACAAGACGGCAGAAAAGATCGCCGAGCTGGAAGACAAGCGTGACCAGATCGAGACCACGCTGTCTGAACTGCGCGTGATCCATTCCGGCGCGAAGGAACGACTGGCGGCCCGTCAGCCTCGCTGAAGGACCGCCTGCGCCCTGGGCACAAGGTTCGAGTGATGAAGCCTCAGGCGACCTGCTCGGCCAGCGCCTTGAGACGGCCTGCAGCCTCTTCAACAGACTCCGATGTCTGAGCGATATCGGAAATGGAGTCGTTGACCGACGTCACGCCGCCGGCTGCCGTCTGCATGTTCATCGAGATATCCTGGGTCACCGCCGATTGCTCCTCGACCGCGGCAGAGATGCCGCTGGAGATGTCGGAGATCTTCTCGATCACTTCGGCGATGGAGCGAATGGCCTTGGCCGCGCCGCCGGTCCCGTTCTGGACCGCCTGAATCTGCTGCGCGATTTCGTCGGTCGCCTTGCTGGTCTGGCTGGCGAGCGATTTCACTTCACTGGCCACGACCGCGAAGCCCTTGCCCGCTTCGCCGGCCCGGGCCGCCTCGATGGTGGCATTGAGGGCCAGAAGATTGGTCTGCTCGGCAATGTCGGTAATCAGCTTGAGCACTTCGCCGATGGCCTGGGCGGCGGTTTCCAGCTCGTCGATCGTGTCGCCGGTCTCGCGCGCCTGCGTTACCGCCTGGCTCGAGATCGTGTTGGATTCGGCGACCTGGCGGCTGATTTCCTGAATGGAACTGGCCAGCTCCTCGCATGCCGACGCCACGGCGTTGACGTTCTCGGTCGCGCCGCCGGTCGCCGCAGCCGCGCTGGAAGCCTGCTGGCTCGACTGGGTGGCCGCCGCCGCGACGGTCGCGATCTGCTCGGCCATGTCCTGGAGAATCTGTTCACGGCGCATACGCTCGCGCACGGCCGATGTCCGGTCCACCGCAAACTTGACCACCTTGTACGGCGTGCCGTCCGGACCCAGAACCGGGTTGTAGCTGGCCTGGATATAGACTTTCGAGCCGGTCTTGGAGATGCGCGTGAATTCGGCTGACTGAGGCTCGCCGTCGTTCAACGCCTGCCAGAACCTGGCATACTCCGGTGAGCCGCGCTCGGCCTCGTCCATGAAGATGGCGTGCTTGCGCCCTTTGATCTCTTCGAGCGTGTAACCCATCGCGTTGAGGAAATTGTCGTTGGCGGTGATGATCGTGCCGTCCATCTCGAACTCGATCACGGCCTGGGAACGCCGGATGGCGTCGACCTGACCGCTCAGGTCGCGATCGCGCAGCGCGCGCTCGGTCACGTCGCTGGCAAACTTGACCACTTTCATAACCCGGCCCGCCTTGTTCTTCACGGGCATGTAGGTCGCCTGGATGATGACCGGACCGCCGGACTTAGTAAGGCGAGGAAACTGCGCCGTCTGGTGAGTTCCCGAGGCCAACGACTTCCAGAACTCGGTATACGCGGCCGATTTCACGATGTCGTCCGGTACGAAGGTGGAGTGATGGCGGCCTTTGATTTCATCGAGCCTGTATCCCATCAGCGAGAGAAAGCTCTCGTTCGCCGTGAGGATCGTCCCATCGGGAGCAAACTCGATGATGGCATGCGATTGGTTGAGCGCCTCAAGCATGGCGCGCGGGTCGGAAGAGGCGGATCGGGTAAACATAAATCATGCACCTCAGCGGTCGAACCAGAAGGGGTTGAAGGTCGAGCGCACCGCCCCTGACCTCGTGTTCGGGGCGATACTGAGGAAACACCCTTAATCAGCTCCTAATCTTTTCCAGTATTCGCGATGAATAACTTGAATAATTTATACCTCTCTTCGGACGAACATGCCTGACGATTGATTAATTTCGAAATCCACCTTCAATGAACACAGTCAAACTCTCCTATAAGGGGATAATACTAAATTCTATTCTTCGAAAAGGTGTGATTACTGTCGTAATTCATAAGCTTCAAATCCGTCTCGCTCCAGGCCGGCCGTCCACAACCGTCCCTGCCAGGGCACAACCGTAGTGATCCCGAAATCCTGATCATCCGGCCCGTAGAGCGCGTAGACCGGCTCTCCCTCACCCGTCACGGCCAGACCCATGACGGGGCGCGGCGGCAGTTCGGGCAGGCCCGCGACCTGGATCCAGCGCCAGGCGAGGCGCTTGATCCGCGGGCGCGGGTGCAGCGGCTCCAGCTCGGCGCTGCGGCGCGACGGCAGGGCGATCCACACCAGACCGGTCTCCTCGTCGACATGAAGGTTATCGGGATAGCCCGGCAGCCCGTCGATCAGCACGGTGCGCTCCCCGGTATCGGGGTCGAGCGTCCAGACCCGCCCTGCCCAGGTCTCGTTGACATAGACCGTGCCCGTCGCCGGATCGTGGTCCACTCCGTTGGCGAAGCCGAAGCCCTCGGCCAGCACCGCGTACTCGCCAGGCCCGGTCACTGTATAGATCACGCCGGTCTGCTCGCCTTCAATGAAGGAGGTCATGTACTCGCCATAGCCATGGCGGCGCGAGGCATCGGACAGGATGACGCGGCCATCGGCCAGGACGGTCAGGTCGTCGGTGAAGACCAGCGGCCCGCCTTCGCTTTCGTCGGCAAGCCAGACGTCGAAGTCGGAGCCGGTGTGCCGCAGCAGCCCGCGCAAGGCATCGGCCACGAACAGCGTGCCGTCCGGGCCGAAGGCGAGGCCCAGCGGACGCCCGCCGGTGTCGGCAAACACCGACCAGCTACCCTCCGGCGCACTTTCACGCACCAGGATGCGCCCGTCGGCCAGGCTCGAATACAGGCGCCCGTCGGGGCCGGGTTCCAAATCCTCAGCGCCATACCAGCCCGCTTCGTGCAGCTCCGGGCTCTGCTCTTCGGCGAACAGGGCGTCGAGCTCGGGGTCGGTGGACGGGGGATCGAAATACTGCGCATCGAGCGAGCCGGGGCCGTACAACAGTCCCCAGACCAGAAGCGCGAGCACGCCCAGCACGACGACAATCCGAACAATCCAGGCCATCACATCCTCCCCGTTTTCATGCCGGGCAGAGTGCGGGCGAACGCTCAGGCTGGCAAGGCGCGATCAGGTGACGGCTTTGCGCACGTTGAACTCGGGCCGCTCGTATTCGCGCGTTTCGACGACCTCGACCATCTGGCGCGCCGCCTCTCCAACCTCGCGATAGGACAGGTAGAGCGGATTGAAGCCGAAGCGCATCAGGTCGGGCGCGCGGAAGTCGCCGATAATGCCGCGTGCGATCAGCGCCTGGACGATGGCGTAGCCGTGCTCATGGCGCAGGCACACATGACCGCCGCGCCGCGCCCCGATCCCGGGCGAGATCGTGTCGAGACCCAGCTGCGCCCCGGCCTGGAGGAAAATGTCGCCCAGCGCGCGCGCCTTGGCCTCGACCTCGCTCAGCGCCATGGCGTCATAGGCATCGAGTGCAGCATTGAGCGACGTGATCGCCAGGATGGAGGGCGAGGAGGTGATGAAGCGGCGAATGCCCTCGGCCGGGCGGTAGCCGTCCACGAAGTCGAACGGCGTATCGTGACCGAGCCAGCCGGTGACCGGGTGGTCGATGCCGGCAATCTCGTCGCTCCGGCAATAGACGAAGGCCGGCGCGCCCGGACCGCCATTGAGAAACTTGTAGCCGCACCCGACCGCAAAGCGCGCGCCGTCCCGCTTCAGCTTCAGGTCGACGAGGCCGGTGGCGTGGGAGAGGTCCCAGATGATGTCCAGCGCGGTTTCGCGCGCCTCGGCCTCCCAGCGCGCAATGTCGGCGATCTCCGCAGTCTTGTAGTGGACCGCGCTGCGCACCAGCACGCCGATCTCGGGATCCAGCGCAGCCGGCGATGTGCCGGGCTCGACATATTTGAAGGCGCAGCCGGTCAGCGCCGCGAGACCCTCCAGCACATAGCCGTCGGTGGGGAAATCGCCGCGTTCGACGGCGATCGCCGCCTCCGGCTTCTTGCGCGACAGGGCCGAAGCCAGCTTGAAGATCAGGATGGTGACGGTGTCCAGGCAAACCACCTCGTCGCCGTCCACCCCGATCAGCGGCGCCAGCTTGCGCCCGGTGGCGAGCGGAAGCTCCATCCACCCGGCATCGTTCCAGGACTTGATGAGACCCTGCCCCCACTCCTCGCGCGCCGCCTCTTCGAGGCGCTCCAGCGCGCGTCTGGGCGGCGGGCCGAGCGAGTTTCCATCGAGATAGATGATGCCGTCGGGAAGGGCGAAACGGTCGCGCGCGGCGCGCAACGGATCGGCCGCGTCCAGGCGGGCAAGCTCAGCCGCATCGGGCAGGGCATTCATGATCAAATCGTCCTCAGAGCGGGCCGCGAGTCAGGATGCCGCCATCAATGACGAGCGACTGCCCGGTCATGTAGGCGGATGCATCGCTGGCCAGGAAGTGGATGGCGGCCGCCATGTCTTCAGGCTGACCGACGCGCTGGAGCGAGAAATTGCGCTTCATCATGTCGGCAAGTTCCGGATTGGAGGTGAGCGCCGAGGCCAGCTTGGTCTCCGTCAGGCCCGGGCAGAGCGCGTTGACGCGAATACCGTCCGCGCCGTGCTCCTGCGCGAGGACATGTGTCATGGAGATCATCGCGGCTTTCGAGATCGAATAGGCGCCCTGGAAGAAGCCCGGACGCACACCATTGATCGAGGCCACGTTGACGATGGATCCGCCGCCGGTTTCCTTCATCAGCTTGATGGCATCGCTGGACAGGAAGAACGGCCCCTTCAGATTGACGTCGAACGTCTTGTCCCAGGCGTCTTCCGGCGTATCGGCGGCAGCGCCGAAATAGGGCGAGGTCGCGCCGTTATTGACCAGTACGTCGAGCCGGCCCTCTTCCGACTTGATCGATTCCAGCGCCTTGGCGCGATCCTCGGCCGATCCCAGGTGCAGCGTCATCGCGCGCGCCTTGCCGCCCTCCTTGCGGATCTCCTCGGCGACGCGGTCGCAATCGGCAATCTTGCGGCTGGACACGACGACCATCGCGCCGTTGCGCGCCAGACGCTTCGCCGTGGCCTCGCCGATACCCCGGCTGGCCCCGGCGACCAGCACGACCTTGCCGTCCAGCGACAGATCTTTTTCCGACATGAATTTCCTCCTCCGATTGGTTGGGCGAGACCCTAGCCCGGCGGTTTGCCTGTGGCGAGACCGGCCCGGCATGCAAATGCGGCGGCCCGCCTCGTCTCAGACGAACCGCCGCATGCGTGGCTCAACCTGCGCCTAGTCGCTGTCTTCGCCGGACTCGATCAGCTCGCTGAACGGCAGGTCGGACGCCGGTGGCTCGCCGCCTTCGCCCTGCAGATAATGATCGAACCAGCGCATCATGCGGTGGGCATAGTCGAACTGGGCCGCCGCCTTGCGGTTTCCGTGACCCTCGCCGGGATAGAAGATCAGCCGGACCGGAGCATCCGAGCGCAGCTTCAGGCTGCGATAGAGCTCCAGCGACTGGCCGGGATAGACCCGTGTATCGTCCTCGCCGTGCAGGATGAGGGTCGGCGTCTGCGAGTCCCCGGCATGGAAGATCGGGCTGCGTTCGAGCAGGTTCTGCCAGTCCTCCCACGGCCATTCACGCGAATGGACCAGATAGGCCTCGTTGGGAATATCGGTGGTCAGGAATTTCGAGATCTGGTCGGAAATCCCGACAAAGGCGACCGAGGCGGCAAAGTGCTCGGTCAGGGCCGTCGCGCCCCACATGGACGCATAGCCGCCATAGGACCCGCCGGTAATCCCGACCCGGTCACGGTTGACGATCCCGGCCTCGACCAGCGCATCCACGCCGTCGACCAGATCGTTGAACTCGGTCCCGGCATAGTCGTTCTGGTGGGCCTTGGCGAACGCCTCGCCGCGGCCGGTGGAGCCGCGATAATTGGGGTAGAAGACCGCATAGCCATCGCCCGCGCCGATATGGCCGGGATCGGAATAATTGGTCAGCCAGCCATTGGAATCGTGGGCTTCCGGACCGCCATGCACGGTCAGGATGAGCGGCCAGCCGCCGCGCGGCGCGTCACCCGGCGGCGTGATGAGCACGCCTTCGATCTCGACGCCGTCGCGCGCCTCGAAGCGGAAGACCTGCTGGTCGCCCAGCGTGCGCGCGGACAAGAATTCGTTGTGATTGTGAACCCGCTCCAGAGCGCCGTCGGCACTCACGAAGAAGGCTTCGCGCGGATGGGTCGGCGCATCCGCGGTGGCGGCAAAGCGGCTGGCGCCGGCCTGCCCGTCCAGGGAACGCAGGACCACGTCGTCCTGGACGCTGCGGGCCGTTTCCTCGCCGTCGAGCGTATAGGTCACCAGCGCGCTGGCCGTGCCCACATGGGCGAGGGCAAGAACCGACTCGTCGTCGATCCACGCCATGTCCTGAATGTGCTGTTCGGCGGCACGCGCGACCAGGGCAAACTCGCCACTGCGCACGTCGGCAATCGCCAGCGTTCCCGCAGTCGGATCATGCCGGTCCGCCCCGGCGATCAGCGCCAGGTGCCGGTCGTCGGGCGAGAAGCTCACCCCGCCCGTCTTGCCTTCGGTCTCCAGCGTGGACCGGATCTCTCCGCTCTGCGTGTCGACCACATGCCAGCGCCGGTTCATGTAGTGATCGTCGATCAGCGGGGTTGGCGCGATGGCGACGGCGATGAGGTCGCCGGAATGGGACATGGACAGCGCGCTGACATGGCCGTCCAGCTCGACCTGCTCGGCTTCGGGCTCGGTCCCGGCTTCGGGCTGGACCGTCCACAGATGGGCCGGCTCGACATCTTCCTCGTAGACGCGCGCATTGAAGCCCTGGTCGGTATAGGGCTCCTCGTCCTCTTCGGCCTTGGCGACGAAATAGAGCGTCTCGCCCTGCGGTCCCCAGACATAGCCGGAAATGGCGGTGTCGTGGGCAAACAGGCGGACCGCCTCGCCCCCGGTCGGGTCGATTTCGTAGAGCGCGCTGTGCTCGTCATCGCCGCGCTTGGCGGTGAAGGTCACCGTGCCGGCACCGGGGCGCCAGGCAATATCGGACACCGAGATGTGGCCCGAAACGTAGGAACGCGCACCGCCGCCGGCCTCGCCGATCCACAGATGGACGTCCGGCGGCCCGTTCTCCTCGCCCTCGACCACGTTGCGCGGATCGCTCAGCGTGTAGGCGATGTGGCCTCCATCGGGGGACAGAACGGCCGAGCCGGCCTGTGAAATCTCGAACAGGTCCGCAATCTCCAGCGGCGCTTGCGCCGCCGCGCCTCCGGCCAGCGCCAGGCCCGCGGCCGCGCCGGCGATAATGCGTGAGGTTTTCATCGTGAGCTCCTCCGGTTTCGGGTATCGGGATCAGGTTATACCGTGACAAAGGACCCGGGCCACCCTTGCCGGCAAGCCCGGGCGCGGCAGCACGCCTGGAAGCGAAAAGGGCCGGGCGTTGCCCGCCCGGCCCTCTTGCAGTTTGCAGTCTCGGTGAGGCCGCTCTCTAGTCGTCCAGGCCGAGCAGCTCGCCATAGGGCAGCTCATGGGCCGGCGGCTCGCCGCCCTCGCCCTGCAGATAATGCTCGAACCAGCGCATCATGCGCAGGCCGTAATCGTACTGGGCTGCCGCATTGCGGTTGCCGTGCCCCTCGCCGGGATAGGTTACCAGACGCACCGGCGCCTCGCCGGTCATCTTCAGATAGCGGTAGAGCGCGTAGGACTGGGAGGGATCGACCCGGGTATCGGCTTCCCCGTGCAGGATCAGCGTCGGCGTGGTCGAGCCCTGCGCATGGCGGATCGGGGAATGGTCGAGATAGCTCTCCCATGCCTGCCACGGATATTCCATGAAGTGCACATCGACCATCTCGACCGGGATTTCGGTCGTGCCAAAAAAGCTGATGAGATCGGTCAGGGCCACGAAGGGCACCGAGGCCGCGAAATGTTCCGAGGCGATGGTCGCGCCCCAGGCCGAGGCAAACCCGCCATAGGAGGCACCCGTGATGCCGGCCTTGTTCGCATTCACGATCCCGTCTTCGGACAGCGCGCCGATCGCATCGACCAGATCGTTGAACTCCTCGCCCGGCCCGTCCTGGTGATCGAGCTCGATGAAGGCTTCGCCCCGTCCGGTGGAACCGCGGTAATTGGGATAGAAGACGGCAAAGCCCTTGCCCGCGCCAATATGGCCGGGGCGCGAATAGCCGGTCATCCAGCCATTGGAATCGTGGGCTTCAGGTCCGCCATGCACCGTCATGATGAGCGGCCAGCCGCCGTCCGGCGCCTCGCCGCGCGGGGTGACCAGCACGCCCTCGACCCGCACGCCGTCGCGCGTCTCGAACGAATAGCCGCGCTGATCGCCGAACGCGATCTCGCCAAGCCAGTCATTGGAGTTGGTCCAGCGTTCGAAATCGCGCCGGCGCGAGACGAACAGCTCGCCGGGATGGGTCGGGGCATCGGCGACCAGTGCCAGGCGTCCCGACTGCGCATCGCGGTCCATGGAACGGGCAACGAAGTCGGAGAACACCGTGCGGCGCGTCTCGTTTCCATCGCGGCGGTATTCGACCAGCGCGCTCTGAAGACCGGTATGGACCAGCACGGCGAGGCTGTTGTCGTTCTGCCAGGCGAGGTCCACGCCATGCTGCTCCGCATCGCGGGCCAGAATCTCGAACGTGCCGCTGGAGACATTGCCGACATGCACCGTCTGGGCGACCGAATCGGCCCGGTCGACGCCGGCCATGAAGGCGAAATAATCCCCGTCCGGCGAGAACGCGCCCTGGCCCAGCTTGCCGGGTGTCTCGAAGGTCGCGCCGACCTCGCCGCTCGCGGCATCCACGATGCTCCAGCGCGTCTCCATGTAGAGATCGTCGACCAGCGGGGTGGCCGACAGGGCCACGGCGAGATGCTCGCCGTCCGGGCTGACGACGAGATCGCCGGCATGGCCGTCGAGTTCGAAGACCACCGCCTCGGCCTCATCCTCGGACAGATCGACCCGCCACACGCGGCTATACGTCATGTCCTCTTCGTAGATATTCGCGCGGAAGCCGCGATCGTGCAGCGTCTCCTCATGTTCGCCGCCCTCGTCGGGCGCGATGAAGAACAGCGTGTCGCCGTCCGGCGCGAACGCATAGGCGCGGATCGCGGTGTCGTGCGCGAAGAGTTCGCGCGCCTCGCCGCCATTGGCGGGAATTTCGAACAGCGCGGTCGGCCCGTCCTCCGGGCTTGAGGTGAAGGTCAGCCGCTCGCCATCGCGCCAGTCCAGACCACCGATCGAACGGTCCTCGATGAAGAGGCGCGACGTGTTCGGGCCGGACGCGACATGAAGCGAGCTGACCGGGGTTCCGTCCGCCTCGCCTTCGACCACATCGCGCATCTCGTAGCGCACATAGGCGACCTGATCGCCGCCCGGCTGGACCGCGATCGAGCCGACGCTGGACAGGTCGAACAAATCTTCCAGCTGCATGGGACGCTGGGCCTCTGCCGCGCCCAGCGTGCCGGCGGCGAGTGCGGCGCCAAGGCCGGCCACGCCGAGTTTCCGGAATGTCTGTGTCATGAAGTTTCCTCGTGAGATGTCTGGTTTTTCCGGCAGGCTACACCCGCACGCACGCCGCGGCCAGCCGGGACCGGCCAGGCTAAGGCGCGACGCCTAGCGTCCGCTGGTCAGCGTCGGGACGAGGCGGGTGACTTCCACCTTCACGTCCATGCCCGCCACATCGGTGGCGCTGCCGCCAAAGCTGCCGGCCAGCGGCACGGCCTGGCTGGCGGTCCGCGCGACGCCGGTCTTGATCAACGCGCCGGAAGCCACGCCGCCATTGGTCGGATCGAACTCGATCCAGCCCGCGCCGGGGACGAAGATCTGCACCCAGGCATGGGTTGCCCCGGCGCCGAGAATGGCCTTGTCCTTGGCCGCCGGATCGCTGTCCAGCGAGGGATCGTAGAGATAGCCGGTCACGAAGCGGGCCGCGAAGCCGAGCCGGCGGGCCAGCTCGCACATCAGCACCGCATAGTCACGGCACGATCCCGCGCGCTGGGCCAGCGTCACGGCCGGCGGCTGCACGCCATGCTCCTCGCGGCGCTGGTAGTCGAATTCGGAGTGGATCGCCGTGTTCAGGTTTTCCAGGATCTTCCAGGTCTCGCCGCCGCCCTGCGCGGTGAAACGGCGCGCAAAGGACTGCACCGTCCCGTCCGGGTCCGGGTAGTGGGACATGATGGACGGGGCCAGATCGACCTGCTGGTCGGGATTGTATTCGAACGGGTAGAGACGGGCATGCTCGTCGATGGGAAATTGCGGCTCGTCGACCGCCGAGCGGATGACCTGAAAGGTGCAGTCGACCTCCAGCGTCTCGCTCTCGCCCATGAAATCGAACACGGTCACCGCGTTGGAGAACACGTCGTGGACCCAGTGCACCGCCGATTCCGGCTTCGTGTCGAAGCGGATCGACAACAGGCGCAGATCCGGGGAATCGATCGGGCGGAACATGCCGCGGTGCTGACCGAACGCGACCGGACGGCTGTAGTGATAACGGGTTGTATGGCGAACCTGGAACAGGTCGGTCCGCACGCGGGAAGCCTCGGTCACATCAAACTCGCCTGATGGGAGGGACGTTGGCAAGGATTGTGTGGCGATTCTGGTCTCCTAACGAGCGGGAAGGTGCTGTGTTCAGCCTCCGTCAAAATAACGGTCGGCGATCGCGTCCGCAAACGCGATCAGGTCCTTCTGCACCTCATCTAGATAGGCATGCAATGTCTCTCCCGCCAGCGGCTCGGGACGGTTCTTCAACCGTGAGGACAGTGCGGTGCGCGCCACCAGAAGCTTCTGGCCCGGCGCAGACTGATAATCGGTTTCCAGCTCGTCCAGGCGCGAGAAGGCCTGCAGCACCGACAGGCGTACCGAGCGCGGGAAGTCGGAATCGAACAGCAGGAAGGCCGCCGCATCGGCCGGCTCGGCATTGATCTGGTGCTTGCGCCGGAAGGCCTGGTAGGCCGAGGCCTGGCGCAGCAGCCAGTTCCACCAGCTCTTGGTGGGCAGCAGGGCATTGTCGGATGCCATCAGCTTGTAGTTGGAAATATCCATCAGGCGCGTGGTCTCGTCGGCGCGCTCGATCTCGCAGCCCAGCTTGTGGAACAGCCAGGCCTCGTCGCGATACCAGGTGGAATCCACCACGCCGAAATGGGCCTGGCAGCCGAGCCGGACCTGCTCGCAGATCTCGTTCAGGCGCACCAGCGTCACCTTGCGGGCGGTCAGGCTGGCGACCTCGGCGTGCAGCATGTTGATATGACGCCACATCTCGGTTGGTATGAGATGGCGCAAGGCGCGGGCATTCTCGCGCGCCATGGTCAGGACCGAAATCACCGAGTTGGGATTATCCCGGTCGATCAGATACCAGCGCGCGATCAGCAAACCGGTCTGCGGCTTGCCGGTTTCGCGATAGGCCTCTTCGTCCTGGAAGGTCTGCACCAGCGAGATCCAGCTGTCGCGGTCCTCGCTGTCGGCCGACAGCGTTTCTGTCACCGCGAGGAGGCGCGCGAGATTCTCCGCGCGCTCGACATAGCGGCCGAGCCAGAACGAATATTCCGCGAAGCGTGAGAGGAGATTAACCGAGGACCCAGGTATCTTTCGACCCTCCCCCTTGGCTGGAATTGACGATGATCGATCCGCGGCGCAGCGCCACCCGCGTCAGACCGCCGGGCATGACCCAGGTGTCCTTTCCGGTGAGCGCAAAGGGGCGCAGGTCGACATGGCGCGGCGACAGGCCCTCGCTGGTCAGCGTGGGACAGACCGACAGATTGATCATGGGCTGGGCGATATAGTTGGAGGGATCGTCCTTGATCGCCCCGGCGACCTCATCCAGCTCCTTGCGGCTCGCCTTCGGGCCCACAACGATGCCGTAGCCGCCAGATTCCCCCACCGGCTTGACCACCAGCTCGTCGAGATGATCGAGCACATAGGCCAGATCGTCCTTCTCGCGGCAGATGTAAGTATGGACATTGCCCAGCTTGAGATCTTCGTCGAGATAGTAGCGAACGATCCGGGGCAGGTAGGCATAGATCGCCTTGTCGTCGGCCACGCCGGTGCCCGGCGCATTGGCGATCGTCAGCTTGCCCGCCTTCAGCGCGCGCATCAGGCCGGGCGTGCCCAGCTGGGAATCCTCGCGGAAGACTTCGGGATCGAGGAAAGCATCGTCGATGCGGCGATAGATGACGTGGACCGGCTCCGGGCCGGCCACGGTGCGCATATAGACCTGGTCGTTTTCGTCCACGAACATGTCGCGGCCTTCAACCAGCGGCACGCCCATCTCGCGCGCCAGGAAGACGTGTTCGAAATAGGCCGAGTTGTAGATGCCCGGCGTCATCAGGACGATGCGCGGATCGCCCACACCGTCCGGCGCGGTTTCCGACAGCTTTTCGCGCAGACGCTGGCCGTAGTCGGAGACCGGACGCACCTTGGCCCCCTCCATCAAGTCGGGGAAGAGCCGCATCATCAGATGGCGGTTCTCCACCACGTAGGAGACGCCGGACGGTGAGCGGCAATTATCTTCGAGCACCAGGAATTTACCATCGGTATCGCGGATCAGGTCGGTTCCGCAGATATGGGTGTAGGTGCCCTGGGGCAGGTCCACGCCCATCATTTCCTTCAGGAAATACTTGTTGCCCGTGACCAGATCGGCCGGCACGACGCCATCCTTCAGGATATTCTGATCGTGATAGATATCGTGCAGGAACAGGTTCAGCGCCTTGATGCGCTGGATCACGCCGGCCTCAAGCTCGGCAAAGTCGGCCGCCGTGATCGGACGCGGCACGATATCGAAGGGCAGGATCCGGTCGATCGTCTTGTCGCCGGAATACACGGTGAAGGTAATGCCCAGATTGTAGAGCTCTGCCTCCGCGCCTTTCTGGCGCCGGGCCAGGGTGCGAAGGTTGCGGCTCGCGAGCCGCTTGAGAAAAAGGCGCGATACGTCCGGGTCGTCATTGCGCCCGGTCACCTCGCAAAATCCGTCCTCTACGCCATAGTCGTCAAAAAGCGACTTGTATGATGGCATTCGCCCATCCTGATTGCTGCACTGCAACGCTAGCACAGCCGTGAAGAAAATGTGAATGAAAGAATAAAACGGGTCGCGAGCGCCGAAAGTTCCCTGCCCGAACAGGTGACTCCGAAACGCTGGCTAGCCTTGGCCCGGTGTACGCACGCGCACGCGCGCTCGCGTCTCGCGCCCGGCCGGATCGACAACGCTGACTGCGTAGAAGCCCGGACCCTCGGGCAGCCAGACCGGTGCACCGCCGGCATCGCGGGCAACCGGCGCGCCCTCCACATACCAGGACAGCGCGCCATCCCCGCGCGCCGACAGGACGAAGCCGCGCTCCTCTCCATCCATCCAGACCTCCGCCCCGTCGGGCGGGAACAGGATTTGCGGCGGTCTCGCTCCGGGCTGGAAGCGCGCGAGCGAAACCGGCGCGGCGGGGGTGTCGTGCGGCCCGGTCCTCGCCCGGTCAAAGCCGGGGTCAAGCCGGGCCACGATATCGAAGGCATCGAACAGGACCGGCAGCGCCGCCTCGCGCCCGGTCACGCCGGGGCGCGGCGCGCCGTCCGGGCGCCCGATCCAGACCACGATCGCATAACCGCCCGACACCCCGGCCGACCAGGCATCGCGAAACCCGTAGGAGGTGCCGGTCTTGAAGGCGATGCGCGGGGCATCCAGGGACAGGCCGGCCGGCATCCGGCCGGGCGGCGCCGGGGCATCTGAGAGGATATCCAACACTTCACGCGCGCTTTCGCTCGAGACCAGGCGCGCGCCGGCCTCGCCACGCCGCGCCTCCGCCGCGTCTTGCGTCCAGGAGAGCGGTCGCGCCACACCCTCATCGCCCAGCGCCGCATAGAGCACGGCCAGCTCGCGCACCGACAGGCCGAGCCCGCCCAGCGCGAGCGCCAGGCCGACATCGGTGCCATGACTGTCAGGGAGGACCGGATGACCGCCGGCAAATTCCAGCGCAGCGCCGAACCGGTTCGCGCCCACCACGTCCAGCAGATGCACCGCCGGCACGTTCAGCGAATGCTGCAGCGCCTCGGCCACGGTCACCTCGCCGCGAAAGGTCCGATCGAAGTTTTCCGGCCGGTAGCTGGCAAACCGGCGCGGCAAGTCCTCGATACGCGTGCCCGGCGCGGCAATGCCGTCATCGAAGGCCATCGCATAGATGAGCGGCTTGAGCGTCGAACCCGGCGAGCGCGCCCGGTCGGTCAGGTCGATCCATCCGCCCGCCCGGTCGCGGCCCGCCGACCCGACCGCGGCGCGCACGGCCCGCCCGTCAATCTCCACGGCGAGCAGCGAGACCTGGACGCCCGGCCCGGCCCGCTCGGCGACCGACATCGCCAGGCCCTCCAGCTCGCTCTGCATGCGCCGGTCGAGCGTTGACCTCAGCTCCGCCGCATCCGGGTCGAGTGCGCGGACGGTGTCGCTGGCATGCCAGGCATCGAAGGGGAAGGCGTGACGCACCGGCGCAGGCTCGTCTGCCGCCTCGCTTGCCCGGCTCGCCTCGATCAGCCCGTAGGCGGTCATCCGCGTCAGAATTCTGGCCCGCGCTGCGATCGCGTTATCGGGGCGCAGATCGGGCCGGCGCGCTTCGGGCGCCTGCGGCAGAGCGATCAGCAACGCGATCTGGTCGGGCGTCAGGGCGTCGGGCTCGCGTCCGAACCAGGCCCAGCTTGCCGCGCGCACGCCTTCCAGATTGCCGCCATAGGGCGTGAGCGTCAGATAGAGTTCAAGGATTTCGCGCTTTGACAGGCGACGCTCGAGCTGAACCGCGCGCATCATCTCGATGAGCTTGGATCCCAGGTGACGCGGGCGCGGCTCCAGCAGGCGCGCGGTCTGCATCGTGATCGTCGACGCGCCCGACACGATCCGCCCGGCACCGACGGCGCTGGCGGCCGCCCGGCCGACCGCAAGCGGGTCGACGCCGGGATGGCGGTAGAAACGCGCGTCCTCGACCGCGACGAGGGCCTCGATAAAGTCAGGATCGATCCGGTCGAGATCGGCGGCGAGACGCCAGCGCCCGTCCTCCACCGGAAAGGCCCGCAGCGCGCGCGCCTCCCGGTCGGCCACGACCGTGGATACGACCTGGCCCCGCTCGATGGGCGGCGGAAACAGCGCATCCAGCGAGGCCACGGTCAGAAGGACCACAGCCAGCCCGATGGCAATCCCCGCGCCCAGCCGCCAGCCCGCGTGGGTCAGCGCGAACCTTGCGGTGAAGGAACGCCCTTCGCTCACGGTTGGATCGTGACCCGCCCGGCCCGCGAGCGGGCAAAGACCGCCGGATCGTACATGTCTTCGGCCACCGCGCCGGGATAGGCGAACTCGCCCGGCGTCACGGCGCGCACGATATAGGCCAGACGCCGCGGATCGGTGTCGGTCACGTCGAGCGCGGCCACGAAGCGGTCGTCGCGCGCCTCGGCGACATCGGTCCGCGACAGGTTGCCGATCCAGCCATAGGCCCCGGTCTCTCCGGCATCGGACGGGTTGAGGATCGCCTCGATCTCAAACCCGGCCGGCAGGAGGTCGGCAATCACCACCGGATGGCTCTGACTGGTCTTCGACTGCAGGGTCAGCACCACCACGACGCGGTCGCCCTGGGACACGCGGGCGAGATCGATGCCCTCGCCGTTCTGCCCGGCAAAGCGCTTGGCGATGGTCAGCCCGCTCTCGGCCGGGGCGGGCGCGGAGGCCGGGGCGCCCGTCGCCAGGCTGGTGCGCCAGACCGGCCCGTTGCCGGTATTGGTGAACCGGCCCGCCTGTTCGAGGCCCGTCTGATCGAACGTGACCCTTGCCGGGCTCTGCGCCTCGCCCGAATACGCAACCGGGATGGTCTCGTTATCGCCGGCCAGCGCCCGGGCGGCCATGATCAGGAAGGCCTTTTCCTGCGTGGTCAGGCGCGCCGGTTCGGGCAGGTCGCGCGCGACCCGGTCGGCCAGCTGCGTCACCACATCGTTCAGGCCCGCCTCCCCGGCGAGCGCCAGCACACCGGCCAGATCGCGCCGCGGCGTCTGATACCAGTCGCCTTCATTCACGTAGCCGAGCCGGTCGATGGCGGCCTCGAACGCGCTGGCTGCCCGCGCCCGGTCGCCGATGGCGGCCAGCGCCGCGCCGATATGGGCGCGGGCCAGCGGGCTGTCGATCTCGCTCAGGAGCTCGTCGTGCAGATAGCGCAGGCGCGACCGGTCGGCCTGCCCGGCCCGGGCTAGGACATAGGCCGCATACGCCGAGGAGCGGTGGGTGAGATGCTCGCTCGTGTCCCGGCTCCAGGGCTGGTTCACATAGTCGTACTCATACCCGCTCGCGCGCCACAGCTCGCCCTGCATGACCGGAAGCAGTGCGGACAGCGCGCGCTCCAGCGCGGCGTCGGGCACCGGATAGCCGGCCTGTTCGGCGCGCCACAGGAAGTCGGTCGCATACGCGCCGAGCCAGGCATTCGCATCCTGGTCGCCGACCCGCCACAGGCCGAACGCCCCGTCTGCGCTCTGGCGTGCCAGCAGCGTCTGGATCGTGGACTGCACGTCGACCACCGCATCGTCCGCTGACTCCTCGCCGGTCAGCCCCGCGAGCTGATCGGCATAGAGCAGCGGGAAGGCCCGGCTGACGATCTGCTCGCTGCACGCATAGGGATAGCGGCTGAGCGACGTAAACAGCGCCGAGACATTGATCGGGGTCAGCGAGAAGCTGACCTGCAGCTCGCCGGACCCGTCCACATAGCCCTCCAGCAGGGCAGGATCGGGGCTGTAGCTCTCGCCCGGCTGCAGCACGCCGGTGTCGATCCGGCTCGCCGGCAGATAGGGCGAGCGGACCTGGATCGGATATGCGCTGGACGCCTGGAACCCGTCCGGGCCCTCGACGGACAGCGAGATTTCCGCAATGCCCTCCTGCGCGGCGTTCAGCGCCACCGCGCTGTCGCTGCGCTCGCCCGCGTCCAGGGACACGCTCTGCGAGGCGTCTTCGACCCGGACCGGACCCGTGGCCTCGACCGTGATCGCATAATCGCCCGGCTCGCCGGCGACATTGTCCAGCGTGGCGGTCGCCAGCGCTTCGTCACCCGGCGCCAGGAAGCGCGGCAGGATCAGCTCGGCGGTGACGTCGTCGCGCACCGTCAGCGGCTCGGAGGCCGAGCCCAGCCCGGTCCGCGACCAGGCCACCGCCATCAGGCGCAGCTCGCCATTGAAGTCGGGCAGGTCCAGCGCGATGGTCGCGCGCCCCTGCCGGTCCAGCCGAACCGGCCCGGAGAACAGCGCGACGGTCTGCGTCGGCACGACCGACAGCCCCGCCCCACCGATCTGGTCGCCGCCCGAGCGCACCGGCGCCGCAGCGCCCTGGTTCGGGTCGAGCAGGCGTCCGTAATCGTCCAGCAGGTCGACGCCGAGGCGGGTCTGGCCGAAGAACCAGTCGGCCGGCTCCGGCGACTGGAATCCGGTCAGCAGCAGGATGCCCTCGTCGACCGCGGCCAGCGTCACCCACGCCTCTTCGTTGACCGGTCCCCCGGTCGCGTCGATGACGACGTCCAGCGTCTGGTCCGGCTCGGCCACATCGGGCGTCTCGATTTCGAGGTCGAAGCGGCGCTCCTCCACATTGACCGGGACATAGGCGACGCCGACGGCGCGGCGCGGCCGCGGCTGGCTCACCGGATCGCGCGGCGTGTAGACAGTCACCATCACATAGGCACCCGCGCCCCAGTCTTCGGTCACGGGCAGGGTGATCTGCGTCCCCTCCTCACCAACCTCGATGCTGCGCGTCTCGATCACCGAATCCGTCGCGACGGCGATTTCGGCCAGGCCCGCATAGGGCGCGTTGATCGCAATGCGCACCTGGTCGCCGATTTCCGGCGCGGTCGCCGGGCCGGAGACCTGGACCTGGTCGGGCGCCTCGACGCCCTCGGAGCCCGTACCGCCCCAACCGGCCTGGAAGCGTGTGCTGGCCACCGGCGTTTCGCCGTCCAGCAGGATCAGCTCGTGCTCGCCCCAATCGAGCTCGCGCGTCACGATGGAGGCAGGCGCCTCGCCGTCGAGCGAGATCTGCCCGGTTTCCAGCGGCACCACGCGACGCGTCCGGCGCCAGCGCCAGTCCGAACCCTCGCTGCGATACCAGTCATAATCCCAGTCCACACGCACCAGGCGCCAGGACAGATCGGCCGCGACCGGATCGCCTTGCCGGTCCAGCGCGATCGCGTCGAAGCGGGCCGCCTCGCCGCGCTCCACCCGGCCTTCGCCCTGCTGGCGCAGGCCCGCATAGCGGTCCTGGGGACGGTAGGGCAGGATCACGTCGTCGCTCACGGCCCGCCCGCCGGGCTCCTGCACGCTGATTACCGCACGCACGCGCAGCGGGAAGCGGGAGTCCGCCCCGCGCGTGCCCGGATCGAGCGGGATGGAGGCCTGGCCCGACCCGTCGGCCGTGCTGGCGGGCAGCTCGAACAATTCCTCGGCGAACTGCTCGTCATGCAGTCCGAAGCTGTATTCGCCATACGCCTCGAACGGACTCGGATCGCGCTGGATACGCGCCCGGCCCTCGATGGGCAGGCCCGCGCCCGGCGCGCCATACAGGAAGCGCACATCGGCCTCGATCAGGCGCGCCTCGCCCGGCTCCAGCGCGGTCTCGGTGTCCGCCTCCAGCTCCAGCGCCACGCGCTGGGGCACGAAGTCCTCCACGTTGAAGCTCTCGGTCGCGATCGTGCCCGATCCGTCCAGCGACAGCTCCAGCCGCCAGCTGCCGCGCGCGGCCGCCTCGGGAATCTCGAACTCATGGGTCAGGCCGCCCGCATTGGGCGCACCGTCAAACCGGTAGCGCGCCTGCTCCAGCCCGTTGGGCGCATACAGGGTCAGCGTCCCGGCCCGCCCGGTCAGCGCATCGCCTTGCCCGTCGCGCAGGAGCGCGGACGCATGCACGCTCTCGCCGGGCCGGTAAATGCCGCGGTCGAGATAGATATAGCCGTCGAAAATGCCCGGACGCGCGCGTCCCGAGACCGGCTCGTCGGACAGGTCGACCGGCGCGCGCGTCAGGTCCAGAAGCGCGAAATCGCCCGACCGGCCATAGGCCAGCAGCAGGCGCGGCGCATTGCCGTCCTCGCCATTCATCAGCGCGCGCGAGAAGGACACATGCCCGTCAGACCCGGTGGTCTCGCTGGCCAGGACCTCGTTGGAGCGCGCGACCAGCTGCACCTCGACCCCGCGCTGAAGCTCGGCGGTCTGCAGCGAGCGCACGCTGGCCTCCAGCCCGTGATCGCCGCGATAGGCGGTGAACGCCAGGTCGGTGACGATCAGCCAGCGCCGCGCGCGCGCCGGCTCGTTATAGCTGCCGTCATCGAGCCCGGCGACATCGTCGACCTCGACGAAATACGCACCCGGCTCCAGCGTCCCGATGGTCTCGGCCAGCGGAAACACCGTCACGACCGCGGTGTTCGCCGGGCCGGGCGTGTCCATGCGCCCTTCCCAGACCGTGACCCCGGCCTCGCCCGGCTCCTCGTTCTCGGGCAGCCATTCCCACTCGCCGGCACTGGCCGAATAGCCCGAGGTGATCGACCGGAAGGCGAGCGCGCGGTCGTCGACGCGGGTCAGGCGCACGCGCACCTCGTCCACATTGACCGTCTCGATCGGCAGGCCGTCCGCCTCGATGCGCGGCAGGATCACCCCGTCGCCGGAAAAGCCCACAAAGGCCGGGCGGCTCGCAAAGGACAGCGTCTCGGAAACTTCGGCGGACAGTTCCCGCCCGTCCGCGCTCGGCAGCCCTTCGCGCAGCGTTACAGTGCGCGTCTGGCCAAAGCTCAAGCCGCCGATGCACAGGCGCGAGCCCTCCACATTGAGCGCGACCGGCTCGTCCACGCTGACATAGGCGGAATAGTCCACCTCGGGGTCGAGCGCGCCGGAGAAGGCCAGGCAGAGGCGCGGCTGCTGCCCGCTCAGCTCGGCCGAATAGCGCAGATATTCAAATTCTGTTGCCTCTTCGGCCCCGGCGCGCGGCGCATCCTCGTCGCGCGGCTGCAGCAGGTCGCCATTGTTCGCCTGGCGGCCAGAGCCGTTACCGTTTCCTGTGTCCGCGTCGTCGCCCGATCCGCAGGATGCCAGCACCAGTCCGGCAGCCAGAGCCCACAGGGCCAGATGAATAGAGCGAAGCATGGCACGTCTCCCTGTCGCGTGACTCAGGCGTGCATACTGGCATGCGCGCGGGCCCAACACACGTGCCAATTAGAGATTTTTTAAGGGCTATTTGCGGGCGATCCGGCGGCGGCGCTCCGCCGCGTCGGCGAATCCGGCCGGCACACGCTTGTGCTGTGCGATCTCGTCCGGCGTCAGGCCTTCCAGCTCGTGCGGGAAGACCAGCCAGCGCGCCGTCTCGTGCACGTAATAGTCCGGCGCCAGTTCGGTCTCGCGCCGCGCCGGCTTGTACCAGACGCAGGCCGTCTTTACCTCGCCCGGCATCGCCGGTCCGCAGACTTCGCGAAGCCGCCCGATCAGCGTCTCAAGACTGTGTCCCCGGTCGAACACGTCGTCCACGATCAGCAGGCGATTTTGCGGGGTGAGGCAGTCGGCCAGATATTCCAGTCCGTGTACGGAGACTTCCCGGCGCAGCTTGTCGATCGAGGCATAGGCCCGCGTCCGCACCGCGATATTGTCCGCCTTGATGCCGTGATAGCGGAAGGCCTCTTCCACCGCGACCGCCACCGGCGCGCCGCCGCGCCAGACGCCGACCAGGTGCGTGGGTTCGAACCCGCTCTCCAGCACGATCTGGGCGAGGGCGAACGCATCGGCGAGCAAGTCGTCGGCGCTCAGGAAGAGCTTGTCGTCAACCATGGCGCCATATGCGACGGCTCACGGTGCGAACACAAGATGCCGCGCGACACCCTGTCACCTTCGCGCTGCTTTTTTCCGCGGATAAACCCGCACCATGAGCAAGGTTATCGAGTTTCGCCCCGCCCCGTCCCGCGATTCCGGTCATCGCCGTGAGACGCTGCTGCGCTTCGCGGCGCGCCACAGCCCGCGCTATACCAGCTACCCGACCGCGCCCCATTTTCATGACGGCGTGACGGGGGAGACGGTCGCGGGCTGGCTGGAGGCGCTGCCCCCCAACGAGGCGGTCTCGCTCTATCTTCACATTCCCTACTGCCACACCCTGTGCTGGTATTGCGGGTGCAATACCACCGCGACCCAGAAGCGCGCTCCCATCGCGGCCTATGTCGATCCGCTGCTGGCCGAGATCGACCGCATTGCCGACCGCCTGCCCGCGCGCATGCGCGTCTCCCACCTCGCCTTCGGGGGCGGCACGCCGACCATCCTCAGCGAACGCGATCTGGACCGGATCATGGCGCGCCTCCACGCCCGCTTCGATCTGGAGGCCGGCGCCGAAATCTCCATCGAGATCGATCCGCGCGAGTTTGACACCACGCTTGCCCCGGCCCTCGCCGCGCACGGCGTGACGCGCGCCAGCACCGGCATTCAGACCTTCGACCTGAAAACCCAGCGCGCCATCAATCGCATCCAGTCGCTCGACATCACACGGCGCGCCTTCGACCGGCTGCGCGAAGCCGGCATCGCTGACATCAATGCCGACGTGCTCTACGGCCTGCCGCACCAGACGTGTGAGTCCAGCGAAGCCACCGCGAAGGACGTGCTCTCGCTGGAGCCCTCGCGCCTGGCCGTCTTCGGCTATGCCCACGTGCCCCACATGAAGGCGCATCAGCGTCTCATCCCCGACAAGACGCTGCCCGGCCCGGCCGAGCGCCTGGACCAGGCCGATGTGATGGATGACGTGTTCTGCACCGCCGGGTTCGAGCGGGTCGGCATCGACCATTACGCGCGCGTCGATGACGCCATGGCGCTCGCCAGCCGGGCCGGCACGCTGCGGCGCAATTTCCAGGGCTATACGACCGACCGGGCCGAAACCCTGATCGGCATCGGCGCCTCCTCCATCTCGCGCACGCCCTCAGGCTATGTGCAAAATCACACCGGCGTACGGATGTGGCGCGACAGCCTGGACAAGGGCGAACTGCCCGTCGCGCGCGGCGTCGCGCTCAGCGCCGAAGACCGGTATCGCGGCGCCATCATCGAACAGCTGATGACGCAATTGTCGGTCGATCTCGACGCGGTCAGCCAGATTCATGCCCGCCCCGTGCCCGATGTGGATCTGAGCGAGCTCGAAGCGGCCGGCATCGTGACGCGCACCGGATCCCATCTCGCCATCCATCCCGATTACCGCCCTCTCGCGCGCCTGGCCGCCGCCGCCTTCGACACCTATCTGACGGGCAGCAGCGCCAGGCACTCGGTGTCTGTCTGAATCGCGACTGCCGTCACGTATTGAGCAGACCCCGGCTCAGGAGCCGGTCAGCGCCTCCAGCACGCGGCAATCGGCAGTCCGCCCGCCTTCGCAATCGGCGATCATGCGGGCCAGCTCGGCGTCCAGCGTTTCAAGCCGGCGAATGCGCGCCTCGATCTCCGCTTTCTGGCGGCGCGCAATCGAGTCCGCATTGCTGCAGGACTGCTCGGGATAGCGGGCAAGCTCGAGCAGCTCGCGAATGGCATCCAGTTCGAAGCCAAGCCGTCTGGCCTGCCGGATGAAAGCCAGCTGATCGCGCTCTGCCGTTGTGTAGCGCCGGTGTCCGCTCGCGGTGCGGGCGGGCCGGGCCATCAGGCCGATCGTCTCGTAATAGCGGATCGTCGTCACCTTCACCCCGGTCGCGCGCGACAGGGCGCCAATCGTCATCTCGCGCACCATGAAAATTTCCCCTTGAATCTACAGCCACTGTAGAAATTAGGGTGGCGACCGGATTTTGGAAAGAGGAGACGCACCCATGAGTGGATGCGGATGCGACCCGGCCGTTTTCGACGGTCAGTCGCGCGCCTACCGGCGCGCCCTGATGGCGGTCATCGCCATCAATGCGGCCATGTTCCTGGTCGAAGGTGTCTCCGGCTTCGCAGCCGGATCGCAGGCCCTGAAGGCCGATGCCCTCGATTTTGCCGGCGATGCCGCGACCTATGCGATCAGCCTGGCCGTGATCGGCATGGCGGTCACGATCCGCGCCAGCGCGTCCCTGATCAAGGCGCTGTCGCTCGGCGTCCTGGCGCTCGCCATCGTCGCGTCCTCCATCGCACGCCTCTTCTCGGACGGCACGCCGCAGGCAGAGATCATGGGCCTTGTCGGCTTGCTGGCCCTGGCCGCCAATCTGGTGAGCGTTCTCATCCTGCTGCGCTGGAAGGATGGCGATTCCAATGTCCGCTCCGTCTGGCTGTGCTCGCGCAATGACTCCATCGGCAATGTCGCGGTCATGGGCGCGGGCGGGCTGGTGGCCCTGACCGGATCGGTCTGGCCGGACCTGCTGGTCGCCTTCGCACTCGCCGGTCTGTTCCTGCGCTCCGGGGCCGCCATCGCCGTGCAGGCCTTAGGCGAGTTGCGCGATCCCCGCAACGCGGGCACCGGGGCACCGCAATGACCCGGTTTACCGCCGCCTATAACCGCATCTTCGGTTCCGGTCCGGCCATCGCGCTAGCCGGCGCGGGCGCCCTGCTGATCGGACGTGGGCTGGCACGCCTGACGCCGGGGCTCTCCCTGCCTGTCCCCTTTGCGATGCGTGTCGGCATTCTGGTCCTGGCACTCGGCCTCGGCGCGGGCCTGATCGCATGGAGCGTGCGCACGCTCACGCCTGAAAGACGCGGGCGGGCACTGGTCACCGGCGGCCCGTTCCGCTTCGTTCGCCATCCGCTCTACGCCGCCTTCCTGTCCATCCTTGCTCCCGCCCTCATCCTTGTGCTGGCTCACCCGGCCTATCTCGCGACGCTGGTGCTGGCCCATGCCGGCGCCCATCTCGTCATCGGGCACGAGGAGGCTCTGATGGAGGAGTGGTTTCCCGACAGCTACCCGGCCTATCGCCGCCGCACCGGCCGTTTCGTGCCGCGCCTGGCCGGATAGGGCCGACACACAGCCCAGGCCTGCGATCCGCTCGCGTCCGATCGATCGTTCCCGGACGAGACGCGCCGTGCGCATCCGGCGAATTGACGCTCCGCCCATTCCCGCACATCCTGTAGGGATAAGAACATATGGGGAGGAGCATCATGGTTACTCTGGACAGCGTGCGCCGGGACGCGCCCTGGGCGTGGCTCAAGGCCGGCTTCGCCGACATGATGGCGAGCCCGGTCATCTCCATCGGCTACGGGATCGCCTTCACCGTGACCGGTCTCCTCATCACCGCCGGCCTCTGGTCGGTGGGTCAGGCCGCGATGGTGCCGGTTCTCGCCGGCGGTTTCGCGCTGATTGCGCCCGCCTTCGCGGTCGGCATTTACCGTATCAACCACGTACGCGAGAGCGGTCAGACGCCGCGCCTGCTCGATTTCTGGAGCCTGCCGCCCGGCCGCATCGGCCAGCTGGCCCTGCTCAGCGTCCTGCTGCTGGTCTTCTTCCTGACCTGGGCGCGTCTGGCGCAATTTCTCTACGCCGCCTTCACGGTGGGCAACACCATGCCGCCGGGGCAATTCCTGCAATTTGTCCTGACCGATCCGACCGGACTTGCCCTGCTTGTCGTCGGAACGCTCATCGGCGCGGCGCTCGCTTTCGTGACATTCGCCGTCTCCGCCCTCGCCTTTCCGATGCTGACCGATCAGGACGTCGACGCGGTCACGGCGGTGGTCGCCAGCGTCAAATCGGTCCTGGCCAAGCCCTTCGTGATGATCACCTGGGCCTGGCTGATCGCCTTTTTCGTGGCCGTCGGCAGCGTGGTCTTCTTCATCGGCCTCGCCATTGCCTTCCCCTGGCTCGCCCACGCCAGCTGGCACGCCTACAAGGATTTCAACCCCAGACCCGAACCGGGCGCCAGCGCGGTGAACGGGTAAGGCGCCGAGCACCCCGCCTGAAACCCCGGGCGGAGCGCAGCGAAGACCTGAGGATCTCGGAGACGGCGGACATCGCGCGCGACGGGGCTGCCGTGCTTAATCCCCGCCGTGCTGTCACGCTCCATACTGCGCGCCGGTTGCTTCCCGCTTCTCGCGCACGAGCCGGGGCAGAATGAGAGTCGTGGTAGTAGTAGGAGTCGGTAAAGCCGTGAGAGTCCGGTCTCGCTCAGCGCTCGTCGGCGGGCCCGGCTTCGAGGATGAAGCGGCGGTCGCAATAGCCGCACTCGACAAAGCCGTCATCGCCCATCTCGTAATAGACGCGCGGATGGCCGAGCGCGCCACCGCCCCCGTCGCACATCACGCGATGGTCACGCGTGTAGATCGTTTCCGGAGCCGGAAAGCCGGTCGCTCCGGCGGCCCGGGCGCGCGCTTCAAGGTTCGGATCGGTGGGCAGCTTGCTCATGACAGGGGCCGTGCTCTTCATGTTCGCCAGGGTGTGCGGGCCATGGACGCGGCTGGCCGCGCCCCTTAAGTTCACCCTCGTGATTAGGTCGGCTGCGCGCCTGCGTCAACGCGTGCGCGCTCTTCCGCTTCCACTTCTCAGACCCGTTCAAAGGACACGCCATGTCTTCTACCCCGCCCGATTACGCGCTCGAGGCCGAGGGCCTGCAGAAGACGTATGCGGGGTCGAAGTCGAGTTCGCCCAAACACGCGCTCAAGGGCGTGGACCTGAAGGTGAAGCGCGGCTCCATCTTCGGCCTTCTGGGACCGAACGGGGCGGGCAAGTCGACCTTCATCAACATCTTTGCCGGCCTGGTGAACAAGTCGAGCGGCACCGGGCGCATCTGGGGCATCGATATCGACCGCCAGCCGCGCCAGGCGCGCGCCGCGATCGGCATCGTGCCGCAGGAAATCAACATGGACGTGTTCTTCACGCCGTTCGAGACCCTGGAATTGATGGCCGGCTTCTACGGCGTGCCCAAGAGCGAGCGGCGCACGGACGAAATTCTCGAGGCGGTGGGCCTGGCCGACAAGCGCGACGCCTATGTGCGCATGCTGTCGGGGGGGATGAAGCGCCGCCTGCTGGTCGCCAAGGCACTGGTCCACAATCCGCCCGTCCTCGTGCTCGACGAGCCGACGGCCGGGGTCGATATCGAGCTGCGTCGCCAGCTCTGGGAATATGTCGTCGAGCTGAACAAGGCCGGGACGACCATCGTGCTGACCACGCACTATCTCGAAGAAGCCCAGGAGCTGTGCGACGAGATCGCCATCATCAATGAGGGCGAGGTCGTGGCCTGCGAGCCGAAGGACCAGCTCCTGCGCCGGCTCGACCGCAAGACGCTGGTGATCGAACCGGTCAATGCGCTGAGCGAGGTCCCCGAGGTTTTCGCCCGGCTGCCCCATACCGAGGTCTCGATGCGGGGCGGGGCCATCGCCATCACCTACAAGTTCGGCGAGGTCTCGGTCGCCGACCTGATCGAGCGCTTCCGCGAGACCGGCAACCGGATCAACGATCTGCGCACCGAGGAACCCGACCTGGAAGATGTCTTCCTGTCGCTGACCTATAACCGCGCCAAGCCGGACACGGCGGCCTGACGCCAGGCGTGGCGGGGCCTCCTGTCTTGTTTTTGCCCCATCGGGCGCGCAGACTCCCGGTCATGACACGCTTTTTCCGCCGTCTGGCTGCTTTCACGATCGCGCTTGTGACCTTCGCGGTCGCGCTTTTCCTGATCCTTCAGCTCGAACCGGCCTCGCTCGGCGGCTGGGTCCTCCTGGCGGTCCTGTTCCTGGGTGCCGTCGCCGGCAGCCTCTATGCCTACCGCGCGCTGATGGGCAGCGATTTTGCCCCCGGCATGGTCTCGCCGGACGGACAGGATCGTTACGCGCCGGGCCTGGCCTTCGGCGCTTCGGCGGGCCAGTCGCGCCGCCGGCGGGACGACGGGGACGAGGATATGGATGCCGCGGCCGGCTCGCGCGGGGGTGACGCGGGTGACGATCCCACCGGGGCAGGAACCGGGGCAGGGCTCTAGTCAGCCGGAACGGAGTCCAGCACGGCGCGCACCTGTTGGATGTAGGCGGGCCCGTCTGCGGCATAGGCGCCCAGCGTCCCGGCCAGAGCTTCAGCCTCGATCGGACCCGGCCCGGCCCGCATCTCGGCGCGTTGCGCGCGGAAGGCGGAAAAATCGGGATGGGTGTTGAGCAGTTGCGCATAGTCGCTGGTGGAGAGCGACAGCGTGGCAAAACCGTCCAGCCCGCCGGCTTGCCCGAACAGCGCATTGCGCTCGATCGCCTCCCGGCTGCTGCCCCAGCCGGTCGCCAGCGCGGCCTGCGCCACGGCCAGCCGCGGCGGGATGATGTCGACACGGGTCAGCAGGGCATCGAGGTCGTCATACCGGCCGCCATAGGACCGCGCGAGCTGCTCGCGCTCGGCCTGCTCGGACAGGGACAGCACCCGGCCTTCGGCCTCCCACTGGATCAGACGGCGCAGGGCCGTCCGGTCTTCGCGGATCTGGGCGTTCTCCGCCGCGATCAGGCGCAATACGAGGTCTGTGAAGAGCGGGCGGCGCTCCTCGAGGGGCAGGTCCGGCCAGTCGCCGGGAAGGCGCTCGACGCGGATGCCGGCCTCGAGATCGGACCGGGCGAGCGCCTGGCGCAGCTCGCCGACCGTCTCGGCTTCGATGACCGTGCCGCGCTGGTCCAGAATGCCGGCCCCGATATACATCGCGGCGGCCATCGCCACGAACCCCCCGGCGGCAATGCCGAAGGCGCGTACCGCGTGCCGGCGTGAGCCGGCGAGCCGGGGCGGTGCCACCTTGAACAGGCGGGTGACCGGTCCGGCCGTCCAGCCCTGGATGACCAGTGAGGCCAGCACCACCGCAAATGCCGTGGAGAAATAGAGATTGGCGTTCTCCACCCCCGCGATGACCGGGAAGCTGCCCAGGAAGATCGGGACCGCGCCGCGCAGACCCATCCAGGCGATGAAGGCCCGCTCATTCATCCGGAAGCGTTCGGGCAGCAGGAGGAGAAGCACGGTCACCGGACGCGCAATGAAGATCAGCACCAGCGCCAGCGCGATCGCGGGCAAGGCGACCGCCGCCGCATGGGAGGGCACGACGAGCAGGCCAAGCATCAGGAAGAGCCCGATCTGCGACAGCCAGGCCAGACCGTCGGAAAACCGCTCCGTCGCGGCCTTGGCCGGCCCCGCACTGACACTGCGCAGGGACACGCCGGCCAGGTAGGCGGCCAGGAAGCCGGACGCGCTGATCGACTGGGCCAGGGCGAACAGGAAGACCGCCGCCGTGACCGAGAAGATCGGATAGAGGCTTTCGGGAAGATGGACGCGCCGTTCGACCAGCGCGATCGCCCGGCCGCCGAACCAGCCCACCGCCGCACCGACGGCCAGCGCCCAGATGATGGAGACTGCCATCACAGCAATGTTGGCCGCGCCTTCTGTGGTGAGAACCTGGACGCAGGCCGTAACCAGAATCACCGCGACCGGATCGTTGAACCCGGATTCAGCTTCCAGCGTCGTCACGACCCGCTGGCGTGCCTGCATCTCCCGATTGCCGATCAGGGCCAGCACGGCTGCGGCGTCAGTAGACGACACGATAGCCCCCATCAACAGGGACTCCACCCAGCCAAGGCCGAACAGGAAATGGGCCGCCACTGCGGTCAGTCCCGCAGTCAGCAGGATGCCGAGCGTGGCCAGGGAAAGCGCGGGGCGCAGGACCATGCGCAGGCCCCGCAGGCGTGTGCCCAGCCCCCCGTCGAACAGGATGAGCGCAAGCGCCAGCGACCCGAAGAGATAGGCCTGGTCGTGCGCGTGAAAGTCGATCTGCCCCGGTCCCTCCACCCCGGCCAGCATGCCAAGGCTCAGGAAGACCAGCAGGAGCGGCGCCCCTGCCCGGCTCGTGGCCGCAGCGCCGGCAACCGCCAGCAAGACCAGGCCCGTGGCGGCCAGAAGAATGAAATCGGCATTGTCCATCGCGGCGCACTATGGCCTGCGCTGCCCATGGACCGAAAGGGATGATTGAACCTTGCCGCGTGCGCCTGTAAGACACTCGCCTATATCGCTGCACCCATAGCTCAGCTGGATAGAGCGCTGCCCTCCGAAGGCAGAGGTCCCAGGTTCGAATCCTGGTGGGTGCGCCATATTTTTCTTTCGGGTATAGTTTTCGACAGGGCGCGGATCGGCGATCGGCTGGTGCGCGAACTGCGCGCACCGGGGCCACGCGCCGATCCGGCTCTAGGCGGCCCGCCCTCGAAAATGGACGGGCCGCGCTGCACTCAGCTGACGTTTCAAGCCCTGGGCTTCCTCGAGCCACGCCAGCCGATCCAGGCGCCGCCAATCAGGATGAGCAGTGCGCCGCCCGCGATCCAGAGCAGCATGCGCTCGATGGCAAGTGCGAACATCAGATTGTCCACCTTCCCGGTTTTCCAGAAGACCCACTCTCCGGCGAGCCGGGTTGCGAGGAGCCGGCTTCCCGTTTCCAGAACGACGATCCCGTCGCCGGTGGCCGGGTCGAACCTGGCCGCGGTGTTGATGGCGGGTTCGTTGTTTCCGTCGTGGCCGATGATATGGCCGCCGTGTCCGTTGGGGGCGTAAAGCATCACGCCGAGCCCCCAGATGTCCGCGCCCAGTTGCGAGGCGTGCGGCGTGCGCATGAGTTCGAGGGTTTCTTCGGAGAGCACGTCCTGGCCGTCCTCGTCCGTCTGAGCCTCAATGAATCGGGCCATGTCCGCGGTCGTGGTAAAGAGCGAAGCCGCGCCCAACGCTGTATAGTGGCGATAGGGCTCGGTCGCGCCTTCAGGCGTGTAGTTCTCCGCAAAACCCAGATCCTGCGCCCGCGCGTAGTCGAACGTCGTGCGGTTCATTCCCAGGGGCTCGAAGATGCGCGCCTCCATGAACTCGCTGAACGCGTCCCCGGAGACTTCCTCGATCACAAGCTGCATCAGCGTGTAGCCTCCGCCGGAGTAGTCCCAGCCCGAGCCGGGCTCCGCGCCGATACGCACTGCCCCGTCATTGCCGGGCGAGGCGTCTTCGGCGCGCGTCAGGGACTCCTCTAGTGACTGCACGTCGCCGGCGCTGTCGAAACCGTCATAACCGAGCCCGTCTGAAAGCCCGGCAGTGTGGCTGAGCAGCCGCCGGAGCGTAACGCCGGAAGGATCGAACTCGCTCTCGGGAAGCGTCCAGCGGGTCAGATAGGTTTCGACCGGCGCGTCGAGATCGACCGCGCCCTCTTCGGCCAGAACCATCACACCCCAGGCGGTGAGCCACTTGCTCAGCGAGGCGACCTGGAACACGCTGTCTTCATCGACGGGCGCGCCGGCCGAAATGTCGAAACCACCCGCCCGGTCGCCGTCTTCGATCAGCATGAGGCTGAGAGTGCCGACCGATTCCTCCTCGGCGAGGCGCCGGGCAGCCGCGACGAAGGCGTCGGGCGTGTCCGAGCTGGCGAGGGGCGTTCTGATCCAGCCCTCACTCACGGAAAAGAACACTAGGACCGCCCAGATGAGGGCAGCCACAAGGGTTCCGACCGCGAGAAATATGAGCCTGAGCATGGAAGTCTCCTATTCGTCTAATAAGTGCGTTATGTCGTGGCGGCGCAGCGATCGAGGCGGTCGCGTAATGTCGTCGCGAGATCCCGGCTTTCTTTCATTCCGTCAGCAGCGCGACGCCGGTGACCAGGTAGAGGCCGGCGGTGAACAGGCTGCCGAGCGTGCGGATGTGGTTCAGCCGCGTCCAGACCCGTCCGTATTCAGACCAGTATGCCTCGGTCTCGCCCGCGTGGGGGTCCAGGCCGGCAAGCCGGTTATTCATCGGTACATTCCCGAAGACCGTGACCAGAAAGACCATCGTTGTGTAGACAAGCGCGGCGCCGAAGGAGGAGATGCGCGCGAGGCCGTCGAACGCGCCGAACCCGTAGATCGCGAAGCCGATCGATATGGGCGGGATCAAGAGAATGCCCGCGACGAATTGTGTCCTGAGAACGGAAACGTTGATCTGCTGCATCGCATCCACGCCGCTTGCCGGCGCGGCGCGAGACAATGCGCGCATCACAAACTCGGAAAAGGCGGAGAACACGCCTGCAATGACGGCGGTCCAGAGCGCAAGAAAGAGACTGAAATGGACCGGCCAGTCATCGGTCATGGCGCAATATCCTTCTTGGGCTGCGCGACCGGCCGCAACGCGAACATCTAAGGCCGGTAAGATCGGTGCTGCCGGAGGGGCGAACCCGCTCCCCTGCGAGTCTCGTGACAGGAGGACAAGCATTGTAAAGCACAATGTCTGAATAGAGAAATGCCGCATTTCCGGGTGGCCGGCGCTATTCTTGCGCGGGCCCCTGGGGATTGTGGTTGAACCAGCTTGCCCGGACGATCGTCCGTTCAGCGTGTCTCGCAGGCCCAGTCGAAGGCGGGCATGCTGGAACGTGAACCGATCCGGACCGTGCAGCCGCTGGCCCGCAGCCTTTCGGCAACGCGGCGTCCAGTCTCTTGCCGGAGGCGCCGATCACGACTACCGGCCCGTCAGACGGCCCGGAAGGGGTGTTGAAACCCGCCACATGGTCCTCTTCGATGATTTGACCGAAGACGATACGCAGATCCGCAGGCTGCCGGGGCGAGCGGGTAAAAAAAGGGTGGGAACTTGCGTTCCCACCCTCGCCCCCTTTGTGGTGAGGCAGTCAGGCGCTCAGTATCGCAGGACGATCTGACCGAATACGCGCCGGCCCACGACGTCGAACAGGGACGGATCGGTGCCGGACTGCACGTTCGGCGCATATTCCGGGGGCTGCTCGTCGAACAGGTTGTTGATCCCGAGGCGGACCGATGCGCCCTCGGTGACTTTCCAGGTTGCACCTACGTCCCAGTACCAGATCGCGTCGGTTCCGGTGAACGAGGTTTCACCCGGGAAGATCACGTTCGCGCGGTTCTCCATCGAGCTGATGTACTGGCCACGCAAGTCGAACTCGAAGTCGGATACCGACCATCTTGTGTTCCACAGTGCCTTCCACTCCGGGAAGGACGTGCCCAGCCCCTCGCCGAAGAAGGAGGCCGTGCCGGAGAAATCCAGGACCGGAAGGTCGGACAATTCCTGCTGGTTCCACTCCAGAAGATGGGTCAGGAGCAGCTGGGTCTGGATCGAACCGGCCCAGTCGGGTGCTCCCATCCAGTTCAGGTCGAAGCCGTAATTGAACTGGAAGTCGAGCCCTGAGGCTTGCTGCGTGCCGCCATTAACCCCGGGGAACAGACCGTTCGGATCGTTGGGATCGACCAGGAAGAAGATATCCCCGCCACCGCGCACAATTGTCTGGCAGCTTGAATAGCCGGCGTCATAAGCTTGGTTATTGCCATAGTAGTTATAGCAATCAGCGACGAGCTGGTTCACCCCCGGCGACAGGATGGGCGAGCTGATATCGATATACCAGTAGTCGATCGAGCCTTGGAACCGCTCGGTCCACTGGTTCTGGACCGGCGCGGAGAACACGACCCCGAGCGTATAGGTATCAGCCGATTCCGGATCGAGGTTGGTATTGCCCGATGTCGTGACGGAGGCTTGGGTACCGGGCGTCTGGGCATAGAGATCCGGCGCCGCCACGCCTGTTGCCGCACACAACGCGCGAACCTGGGCGCTATCCGCGCCAGTCCGGGCCTGGGTGGTGACTGAGCACGGGTCGAAGTACTGCGGAGCTGCGCCGCCGCCGCCGAACAATTCACCGAAGTTCGGTGCCCGTACGGCCTGCTGGTAGCTGGCACGGACCCGCGCATAGTCCAGAGGCGTCCAGCTCAGCTCAGCCTTGTAAGCGCTGTCTTCGCTGCCGCCGGTATCACCGGTGATCCCGTCGGTGAATTCGGACCGGGAGAAGCGGTAGCCCAGCGTGAGTTCCAGGCTCTGCGCCCAAGGCTGATCACTGGCGAGCGGAATGAGGGCCTCGCCGAAGATGTCCTCGAAGCTGTTGGTGCCCGAATTGGGATTCTGGGCGTTGAAGCCGGAGATCGGACCGCCGCCCGAACCCGGGTCGAACGAGAAGTCGAACCCGCGATACTCTGCACCGAGCACAGTGGAGACCGTACCGGCAGGCAGTTCCAGCAAATCGCCGGTCACGTAGAGCTGAGCGACAGTCTGGGAGAACTCGGTCGTGGCGGTCGAGCTCACCTCCAGATAATCGATACACTCCTGAGATAGCGGTTGCCGGCCGAACGGGTTGAACCCGCCCGAGCAGATGGAGTCTCCGCCGTCGGCCGCTTCGAGCAGTATCTGAAGCCGGTTTGTATCGATATTGCCTTGCTGGGTCCGGTCGATCTCGGTGTCGCCTTCGGAGACATAAGCGTTCCAGCGCCACCCCGACGCACCGATCGGCCCGGAAACGCCGAAGGTCACATTGCTGACCGTGTTCTCGAAATTGGATTGGCGCAGTCCGGCCGACAATGTGCGCTGGCGCATCTGGAACGGCTCGTCTGCCCCGGATCCCACGAGATTGGGATCGTCGCCGGTCCGGCTCGCCAGGATAAGCGCGAGGTCGGCGGGAATGAACGGGTTCGTGACCGGAATGATCAGCTGGTTGGCAACCGACCGGCCCGGCTCTATCAGCGCGGAGACCGCCTCGATCGCGCTATTTTCCCCCGGCGGACGGATTCTCACGGTGGGAATCGGCGTCGGTGCGAGCGCTTGCGCGGAGCTGTACTGGCTATAGGTCACGTTACCGAAGACTTCGACGTCGTTGTCGAAGCGGTATTCGGCCTGCCCCATGAAGCTGTCGCGTTCCAGCGGCAGGGTAAGCAAATTCACGAAGTCGAAATTGTATGAGTAGGCGTCCGGAAAGATGTTCTGGTTGACGTTGCCGTCGATATCGTACCGGAAGTTCTCGACATCGGACGGGTTGTTGAAGACACCGGCCGAGAAAAGCGTGCCGTCCAGGTTGAATCCAAAGCGATTGCCGGCAGATACCCCGCCCGGCGCGACGCCATATCCGGCGAAAACCGCGTCCACCGCCGCTTCGGTTGGCGCATTCGCCGCACCGAACAGCAGCGAGCCCTCCGGGAAGAAGCTGGTGGTAGACGTGGCCTGTTCGGCAAATGGACGCTGGCTCTTGATCATCCCTTCACGCACAGACCGCTCGATCGCAAGCACGGCGTTGCCCCGGTCACTGCCAAAATTCCCGCCGACCACGCCGGAGACCGAATACTCCTCTGCATCCCAGTATTCAGTAGAGTTCTCATAGCTGACACGTAGATCCATGCCCTCGAAATCATCCTTGAGGATGATGTTGACTGCCCCGGCCACCGCGTCGGCGCCGTAAACAGCGCCTGCGCCGCCGGTCACCACTTCGATCCGGTCGATCAGGGCGGCGGGGACTGTGTTGAGGTCGACCGTCAGGCTCGCGGCAGACGGCATCATGCGGCGGCCGTTGAGCAGGACGATATTGCGGTTGGCCCCGAAGCCGCGCAGGTCGACATTTGCTTGGCCGCCATTGCCGGGGTTGTTAGAGGTGGTGGTGCCCGCCGGGTTCACCTGCGGCAACGTGTTCAGATACGTGTCCACGGTGATATCGGCGTTCGCGGTCAGCGCGTCGCCCTGGATTGTGACAACCGGACTGTCCGCCGCGAAGTCCTGGCGCACGATCCGCGAGCCCGTGACGATAATGCGGTCGGACGCGTTGGCGCTTTCCTCCCCGTCTTCGGCTTCCTGGGCGTAGGCGTGCCCGGCGGCAAGGCTCGCGGCTGCGGCTCCGCCGAGCAGGATGGCCCGCAGGCCCCGCTTCTCAAATAAGGATTGCATCGTATTCAGTCCCCCGTTCTTGACATAAGGCGCAGCGCGCATGCGCCGCGGGACGGCGCCCGCCGTCCGTGTCCTGAAACTGTCACGGGAGTGTCGCGAACCGCGCGGGTCTTGCGGCAGGACGTTGGCCGAGCGCGACAAACGGCGCGCTTGGCTGAGTTCGTGCCGGCTCTTGCGATGAACCGCGCCTGGCGCGCGACCAACAGCAAGCAGGCGCCTTCCCAAGGTCCGGTGTCGCGCGTCTATAGTGTCGATATGACAACACTGGACCTCCCATATGAACGCTCGCCGGGCACAGCCTCGCAGGGGGCAGTCGCACGCTGGCGGACAATTGCGATCCTTACCGCTGTGGTCTGGGGCGCGATGGTCGCACTCTCGGTACTCGGCTCGCTCCACGCGATCCAGGCTCAGGATCTTGCGGTCGGTCTGATCTGGCGTCCGATAACGGCAGATGTGTTCGGCGCCGTATTGAGCGCGACAACCGCATTCGGTCTTGCCGGATTGCGGCGCTACTCCATCCTGGCACGCGCGGTCACGGCAGTTGCGGCAAGCCTTGCAGCCTCCGTCATCTTCTCGTTCGTCTCGATCGGCCTCATCGAGCCGCTCGCCGGGCCCAGCTTCCTCCAGGCTGGTTTCGGGGCGCGGCTGATTCGTATGGCCTCCCTGCATGTCTGGGTCTTCGCTGCCTACGCCGGGTTCTTCCTTCTCCTCGACCAGGAAGAGCCTCGGAACATGGGCGGGGCTTCAGCGGCGGCTGCCGAGACACTCCGGCTGGGCTCACAAGAGGGCTATCCTGGCCTCGACGCGCGCTGGTTCTGGACCTTCCAGACCGCGTTCTGGTCGGCACTTGCGCTGTTCTCAATCGCCAATTCGATCAATCTTGGCGACAGCCCGACCCAGGCTTGGCGAATCCTCCTCGCCGAGGCCGGCGGCTTCGCAGTGACGGGACTGGCTCATTACACCTTGCTGCGTCCGAGCCGCTTGTGGTCGCTGGGCCGACGCGCCGCGCTCGCGCTTACAGTCTCGGTTGCGACCACCGCGGCCTATGTGCTGGGTATTTTCGTTTCCTATTTCATCATCGCCCCGGTCGAGGGGCCTCCGTCGCTGGCGACCGGCGAGATCACAAGGCTGGAATTCTTGCTGATGTCGGCGCCGCGGTGGATGTTCCTCAACTTTCCGGTCTTCGTCGGCTGGTCGGGCTTCTATCTGGCGCTGGACAGCGCCCGCCGGCTTCGTGCGCAGGAGAAGCGGCTCTACGAGTCCATGATGCTGGCCAAGGATGCGCAGGTGAAGATGCTGCGCTTTCAGCTCAACCCGCACTTCCTGTTCAATACGTTGAATGCGGTCTCCAGCCTGTTGCTGGACAAGCGCACCGAGGATGCCGACGCGATGCTCGGCCGTCTCGCCCGCTTCCTTCGGTTCGCGCTCGAAGTCCTGCCTGACGATGAAACGACACTGGAGGACGAAATCGCTGCGCAGCGGCTCTATCTGGAAATCGAACAGATCCGGTTCGAAGAACGGCTCCAGATCGAGTTCGATGTGGAAGCCGGTTGCCTGCCTGCTTTGGTGCCGACCCTGATCCTGCAGCCATTGCTGGAGAATGCGGTCAAGTACGGTGTTTCGCGTTCTACACGCCCGGTTCATGTGCGTGTGTGCGCGCGCCGAATTGATGCAAACCGCCTTGAATTGTGTGTGACCGATGACGGGGGCGGGATCGCGCATCCCGTGAGTTCGGGCGGCGGTGTCGGTCTCGCGAACGTGGCAGCGCGGCTGCGTACGATCTACGGGGCTGAAGGCATGCTCGACTCCGGCCCAATGGAGGGTGGAGGCTTCATTGCCCGTATCGTGCTGCCTTTCGTCACCGTCTCCGAAGCCGCGGAGAGCTGAGCCATGCGCGTCCTGATCGCCGACGATGAACCGCTTGCCTGCCGCCGCCTTGAGATTCTTCTCTCGCGCCGTGCCTGGGTCGAAGTGGTCGGTAGTGCTCGCGACGGCCGGTCGGCGCTGGAGGCGATTGAGACGCTCGCGCCAGATGCAGTGCTGCTCGACATTCAGATGCCCGGGCTGGACGGCCTGGAGCTCGCCGATTTGATATCCCGGCGCGGCAATCCGGTGTCAGTGGTGTTCGTCACTGCCTACGATGTCTTCGCAGTGCGTGCCTTCGAGGCGAATGCCTCCGATTATCTGCTCAAACCGGTTGAGCCTGACAGGCTCGACCAGGCGCTCGGCCGCGCCCGCCAGAACCTTGCCACACGCGATGCTCAGGCCCGGGCGGACGAGCTCGAGGCGCTTGTACATACATTGCGCGGCGAGGAGGCGGCGCTCTGGGTGAAGGACCGTAGTGGCCGGGTGCGCATAGATCCCGCTCGAATGGACTGGCTGGAGGCAGAAGGAGACTATGTTCGTCTCCATGTCGGGGCGCAATCCTGGCTCCATCGAGCGACCTTGACGGGTCTTCTCGAGACGCTCGACCGCCGCCTTTTCATTCGCGTGCATCGCTCGGCTGCGGTCAATTTGTGCAGGATTGAACGTCTGTCGTGCGACGCTGGCGGAGCAAAGCGCCTTCATCTCGATTGCGGGGCGCAGGTCCGTATCGGGAGAGCCTACGAGAAATCGGTTGCCGAGGCGCTGGCCCGAACTCGATGACAGGTGGGGGACGGCGGCCTTGTTGCCAACCGCCGTCCCCCGGGTTGGGATTTTATCGATCTTGGGGTCGATCGATGCACTCACGCTGCGCCTTGCCCCGGCGCGGCGCACGCACTTTGCGGCAAGAGGCCACTCAGATGCGATGAACGACGCCGGGCCAGCAGAGCGTGCGCGCAACTGGCTACGCCTGCATGATCGCCCACATATTGTCGTTCGTCGGCAGATTGGCGCTCGGCACACCCTGGACCGAGTATCCGGCCCGGCCGCCCATGTCGGCGAGGCTGTCCCAGGTGAAATAGTTGACGTGATCGGGCAGGCGTACACCGCACCAGCCCCGTCCCATCACCGCGGCGTTCCACGAGCCGTAATTGGGGACTTTCACGATGACCGGGGCGCCGGGTTTCATTTTCGGCTGGAGCGCTTCCAGCACTTCGAGGGGGCGGGTATCGTGCTCGAGGTAGGAGTTCAGGATTGCACCATCGAAAAAGCCGTCCTCGAACGTCCCGATACCCGACAAGGAATCGGCGGAAACGCAATGACCGCCCCGTCCTGCAAACGCCTTGTCGGCCGCCTCGGCAAGGACCGGCGCGATCTCGACGCCAAATGGCGTGTAGGCTTCGGAGAGGGCCATCGCGTGGCGGCCGTCCCCGCAACCGAGATCGAGCACATTTCCTGACCCGATGGCCTTTTCCAGGAATTTGCGGCTTTCAGGCCGCTCGAACATGTGCAAGCGCCACCGCGTCTTTCGGTCGAACCATTGAAGCACCGGCTGTTCGGCCTTGCGTCGCACCGATTCGGTTTCGACTGTCTTGTCCCAGCTAAACTCGGCCATCAGCTGTTCGAGGGCAGGCGGATTCTGCAGATAGACAAAGCTGCAGAATCCGCATCGCGCCACCCGCCAGGGATCACGAGAGATGCGTTCCGCGGTGTAGCCTTCCGAGTTGCAGACCGGACAGGCGCGCGTGGCGTTTTCATTCGTGATCACGGGGATTTCCTTCGCGATACGGGGGAGAGGTGACGGTGTGACGCGGACGAACAGAGCGTCTTTGGCGCAAGAAGAGCGTCCGCGTGCGATTGGCCGGCGCGTACCGATCAGATCGCTCTGCGCTTACTCCTAGCAGACGGTATGGTTCGATGGAATGGCGCCTTCTACTGCGCCCATGCAGGCCGGCCGATGCGTGTCCGGGCGGCAACGCGTACTTTCTTCCGGCGCGACCCCGGCCTGAAGCAGACAATCGTGTTGGAGAATGCCGTCTTGATCGGCGAGCCGACCCGGGCCGGATATCAGCCTGGGCTCGGCGCAGTCTTGAACATGAGCGCCACGAGCGAGAGGGCGGACGCGGCAAGGCCTGCGAGGCCCATGACTGCGGCAATCGTGGCTACCCCCAAGTCCGCGTCGAATGCGCCGCCGACAACGGCTGGGCCCGATGCGGTTCCCACCACCATCAGCATGACTGCAAGCGACCGGATCGTACCCATGCGCTCAACGCCATACACTTCTGCCCACATAGCCGCTACCGACGTCTGGGATAGCCCGGCCGAGGCACCCAGAAGGCCGAGGAATACTGCCAGCATGACCGGATCAGAAGCGGTAGCGAGGCCCGCCAGCCCGAGGAAGAATGGCAGGTTCATTGCCGGAAGCATGACCTTCGCGTTGAAGCGGTCGATGATCCGGCCTGAAACGATCAGCCCCAGGACATGACCTCCGGCGAAGACAAGAAATCCCGGGCCGATCAGGCCGATGGGCCATCCCTTGGAAGTCGCCAGGGTCTGGACGTGAAAAATCAGACCCGTCGACGCGAAGGGCAGGTACAGCACCACCGGCAGTACCAGCCAGAAATACGCGCTCGAAAACAGGATGTGGGCTGCGCTGGCCAGTCCGCCGCGGCCTGTGCGTTCGGTGGCAGTGACGTTCGGGGGCGCACAGAAGCGCTGCTGGTCCTTGAGCAGGACTAGCAGCGCTGGGGTTGCGATCAGGAGGACGCCTAAAGCCACCAGAAGATAGCTCTGGCGCCACCCGAACCCGGCAATCATGGCGACTCCTGCCGCCGGGGTCAGCGCCTCCGCGAGTGGAAAGCCGAGCGCGACGAGCGCCAGTGCCCGCCCGCGCCACGCTGTAAAGAAGCGCGCCGTCGAGGTTACGGCAATATGCGACATGAGCCCTTGGCCGGTGAGGCGAAGGCAAAGGAGGCCAAGGAGCAACATCAGCGGTCCCTGGGCCAGCGCCGTAATGATGCAGGCAACCGTGAGCCCCGACAGCGATAGCGCCGTGTAGCGTTTCAGTTCGAGATGATCGATCCAGCTTCCCGCAAGAGGCAGGAGGCCGGCAGCGCCGAGAGTCGCCGCCATGTATACAAGTCCGAGTTCGCCTGCAGTGATACCCGCAGCCTGTGCCATCGAGCTGGTGAATGCCGCGATGAAAAATGTCTGTCCGGGGCTGGAGAGGAAGGCGCAGAGAAGCGCAAAGACAAGCACCCGGCGGTGCACAAGTATTTCCGGCGCGATCATGCCAAGCCCGCCTGCCCGAATCGGGATTTCAGGTCACCAGTCTGCATCAGGATCCCTTTCCTTGCGGCACCCCAAATCGATTGCGATCCGACCGATGCGTCGAGCCATACCGCTCACACTGGGAGGGTCTTGGTAAAATTGTCGTGGCGTCTCGTCAGACGGGCGTGTGATTGACGCCGAGTGCGGTTTGCAGGGCGATGACGGCTCTGGCCAGCTCTGCGCGCGAATTCACATAGGCTTCCCGGCTGTCTATGAGCGTGCGTTGCGCGTCGAGAATGTCGATGAAGGTGGCCAGACCCTCGCGATAGAGGGCATTGAGCTGGTTGAAAGCGGACTCACTGGCCTCCACGGCACGAAGCAGTTCGGCCCGGCGCGCTTCCAGCGCCCGGATGGTGACGAGCGCGGTTTCCACATCGCTCAGGGCCAGGAGGAGGGTCTGCTCGTAATCGGCCAATGCCGCGGCTGCGCGCGCCTCGGCCGCCTCGATATCCGCGCGCCGGCCGCCTGCATCGAGAAGCGGAATGTCCAGTATCGCGGCGATTCGGGCAACGGCATTGTTTCCGAGCGAACCTGCATCCCCGAGATGCGCGCTGATGCTTCCTGGCAGGGCCAGGCTCGGATAGAGGTCTGCCGTCTCGATCCCGATTTCGGCTGTTGCCGCCGCGAGCTCGGCTTCGGCGGCGCGGATATCGGGCCGGCGCCGGATCAGTGCTGCCGGGACGCTCACATCGACCGACGCCGAGTAGGTGGGGATTTCTTCGGTGTCCGGCGGCGACCAGACGCCGGCACGCGCCCCGGTCAGAACGGCCAGCGCGTTGGCTGCGTCGGCGGCCGCAATGTCCAGCGTGCCGCGCTGGGAGCGGGTACGCGCGAGATCGGCTTCCGCACGGCGCACTTCAAGCTCGGCCGACAGTCCCACCTCATAGCGCTGCTGTACGATCTCCAGCGTCTGGCGCTGCAGGTCCAAGGAGGTTTCCAGAAGGTCGAGGCGGGCCCTCGCACGCGTCAGCTCGACATACTGATTGGCCACAGCTGCGCCGGTAAGGCGGCGCACATCGACCAGGAAAGCGGCTTGCGCCTGCGCCGTTCTGCGGGCGGCTTCCACAGCGCGCCGCTGGCGTCCGAACAGATCGGGCGTGAAGGCGAAGACACCGGTGACCGTGGCGGAGTCTTCGCCGGCATCGCCATCAAGCTCGCCCGATGTCTCGGCGCTCAGCTCGCCGTCCAGCTGGGGAAAAAGGCTGGAGCGTTCGGCCCGGATAATTGCGCGGGCGGCATCCAGGCGGGCGAGCGCCGCGCCGATCTCGCGATTCTCCTCGAACGCGGCCTGCATGAGCGTATCCAGCTCCGGGTCTTCAAACCCGGCCCACCAGGGGGTCGGCCCCGGCCCGGTCTCGTCGATCTCGACCGAATACGTGTCGGGCCACGCGAAGTCCGGCCGCTCGTAATCGGGACCGACAGTGCAGGCTGCTACCGCGAACCCTGCCGCGGCAGCCGGGAGTAGACGGGAGGACGTCATTGAGCCGGCGCTCCTTGCGTGTCTTCAGCTTCTTCAAGCTGGGTCTTGAGCTTTTCCAGATCGAAGGTGCGCGGCGTGCTGAAACGCGCCAGGCCGAGATAGACCACCGGGGTGAAAAAGAGGGTGAACAATCCGGCCAGGCCCAGCCCGGCGAAGATGGTCCAACCGATGGCGGCGCGCGCCTCGGCCCCCGCGCCGCCGGAGACGATGAGCGGGACTGCGCCAAGCACGGTGGAAATCAGCGTCATCGCGATCGGGCGAAGGCGCACGCGCGCGGCTTCCTCGATCGCCTCGCGCACCGATTTGCCGTCCGCACGCAATTGGTCGGCGAACTCGACGAGCAGGATGCCGTTCTTGGCCATCAGCCCGATCAGCATGACCAGACCGATCTGGGAATAGATGTTGAGCGACGTCCCGGTCAGCAGGAGGGCGTAAACGGCTGCGGCCAGGGCGAAGGGCACCGTGAAAACGATCACGATCGGGCTTGTCAGGCTCTCGAACTGGGCAACGAGCACCAGGAAGACGATGACGAGCGCGAAGACGTAGGTGAGCAACAAGTCGCGCGACGTCTCGCCCAGCGTCTCCGCCTCGCCCTGCAGCAGCATTTCGATGTCTTCGGGCAATGTCTCTCCGGCCAGGCGCTCGATCTCCGCGACCGCATCGGCGAGGGCTGTCCCGCTCGCAATGTCGGTTTCCAGCTCGATCGAACGGCGCTGTTCGGTGCGATCAAGTTCGGCGGCAACGCCCTGCTCGACAATCGTGGTGAGGCTGGAGATCGGGACCAGGTCTCCGTTCTGCGAACGAACGTACAGATTGCGCAGGTCTGCCGGGCTGCGGATCGCGCCGGTAACCGACTGGAGATAGATCGGGATGGCCTGGTCGCGAACGTTGAGGTCGACCAGGTCGTCGCCGTCGACCATCACACGCAGCGTTGCGGCCAAATCCTCCAGCGACACGCCGAGATCTGCTGCCCGGCGCCGGTCGATCTGAAGCGAGATCTGTGGCTGTGTCGGCTGGTAGGACAGCTCGGGATTGGACAGGATATCCGATTGTGTCTCGACCGCAGTGACGAGGGCGCGGGCCGCCGTGTAGATCTCGTCATACTGGGCTCCGGTCAGGGCGACCTCCAGCCCGCTGCGCCCGCCGCCGACATCCAGACTGCCGCGCCCGAACACCGAAACTCGCGAGCCAGGAATCCGCGAGAGAGGCTCTTCCAGCTCCGCGATCAAGTCCTGCTGCGAGATGTCGCGCGACTCCCAGTCGGCCAGGCGCACGGTCATGCCGATCCGGTTGAGATCATAGCGCCCGATGACGGTGAATACGGACTCTATCACGCCACTATCGAGATAGGGCTGGAGGACCGCCTCGATCTCGACGGCTTCCTGCTCCATGTAATCCAGGCCAACCCCGTCCGGCCCGGTCGCAAACACGCTGATCTGGCCGCGATCCTCCTCAGGCACCAGCTCGCGCTCGAGCGCAAAGACGCACGCGACAGCCCCGGCCGCAAGCGCAACCGCGATCGCCGTGGTCGCCCAGGGCCGGCCGAGGGCGAGCGAGAGCACGGATGCGTAGCGCGCATTCAGCCAGCTGCCGACCCGGTCGAGGCGCTTGCCAACGCCTTTCGGTTCGCCCGACAGGGTCAGGCGCGCGCCCAGTGCCGGCACCAGGCTCAGAGCGACGAAGGAGGAGATTGCGACGGCAATGGCGAGCGTGAAGCCGAATTCGCGGAACAACCGCCCTGCCGTCGATGGCAGGAAGGAGATTGGCACGAAGACCGAAATCAGCACGGCGCTGGTCGCGACGACCGCAAAGAAAACCTGCCGCGTGCCCAGCACCGCAGCGGCTTTGCGCCCGATCCCCTGCCTCTGAAGACGCTGGATATTCTCCAGCACGACAATGGCATCGTCCACGATCAGCCCGGTGGCGAGCACCAGGGCGAGAAGCGTCAGAAGGTTGATGGAGAACCCCATGGCCCAGATACCCACCACGGCGCCGATAAGGGCGGTCGGAATGGCGGTCGAGGGGATGAGCGTGGCGCGCGCCTTGCCGAAAAAGATCCAGATCGTGACCATCACGATGGCCACGGTGATGAGGAGTGTGATCAGGACTTCGCGAACCGATTGCTTGATGAAGACCGCGTCGTCTGAGGTCACGACAAATTCCAGATCGTCGAAGCGCGCGTTGAGCTCGCCGACGATCTCGTTGGCGGCGTTGGAGATTTCGATGGTGTTCGATTGGGCCTGACGCACGATGCCCAGCCCGATGATCGGGCTGCCATCCAGCCGCACGAAATTCGTGGCGTCGGCGGGGGCGAAGAAAGCCTCGGCGACATCGCCCACGCGCACCTCGTCACGGATCAGAACCTCCCTGATCAGTTCCGGGGTGCCAGCCGTGGCCTCGGCCCGGACAAGCAGGGATTGCTGAGTGGAGGCAAAGCTGCCGACGGGAACATCGTAGGGCGCCTGGCGCAGCGCATCGGCGACGTCGGTGACGGTCAGGCCAAACCGGTTCAAGCGCAGCGGATCGATGACGACACGAAGCTGGCGTTCACGCGTGCCGAACAGATTGACGCTGGCCACACCGTCTATGGCCAGGAATTCCGGGACAATGTCGTTCTCGATGCGCTCGGTCAGGGCCTGGACATCGTATTCGTCGGCCAGCACAGCGATCTGCATGATGGCGGAGGCATCTTCGTCGGCCTTGACGACAACCAGTTCGTCGACCCGGTCGGGCAAATCCTCCTCAACGCGGTTGACGGCTTCGCGCACATCCGACGCCGCTGTATCGAGGTCGATACCGGGATTGAATTCTACACGGATACGCGAGCTATTTTCTTCGCTGGCCGAACGAATTTCGCGAACTCCGGAGACCCGGGCCACGGCGCCTTCGAGGAGCGAGGTCACTTCGGAGTCCACCGTTTCCGGGGCGGCGCCTGGATAAGTCGCATCCACCGATACGACCGGGCGGTCGACATCGGGCAATTCGCGCACTTCGATACCGAAAATCGCTGCCAGGCCCGCGATGATGATCAACAAATTCATCACCCCGGCCAGCAAGGGGCGCTTGACCGCCAGTGCGGGCAGGTCGGAAAGACCGGTCTTCATTGCGAGGCCTCCCCGGTTGCATTCAGGACGGGTGAGCCGTCGTCGGAGACCGGCGTGACCGGCGTCCCTTCACGCACTTTCTGCACGCCCTGATCGACGATCAACGAGCCTTCTTCGAGTTCACCGCGGACCAGCACGTAACCCTGTTCGCGTGAGACGATGGTGACCGGAACGCGATGGGCCTGCCCGTCGCGCACTGCCCAGACATACGAGCCTTCGCCGCCCCACAAGATCGCGGCCTCCGGGATGGCAGGATAGGACTGGCCCGGAATGGAGAAGCCGACACGGAAACTCATGCCGGGCCGTAACAGATCGTCGGTGTTGGGAATGGCCGCGCGCACGGCAAACGTGCGCTGAACCGGGTCGATCTGGGAGTCGATGGCGCGAATTTCGGCCTCTATCGAGCGGTCCGGCCCGGAAAACGGACGGGCCTGGACCGTGTCAGACATCGAAATCTGCGAGTAGACCTCTTCGGGAACGGCGAAATCGACCGTGAGAACGGACCGATCGTCGAGCCGGGTGATGACGGTCGTGGATGTGATCCGGACCCCGGCATCGATATCGGTCAGCCCGACATGGCCGGAAAACGGTGCGCGGACTGTGCGCTTGCGCAGAGCGAGCTGGGCTTGTTCGAGCTCGATGCGCGCCGAATCCAGGGCGGTGCGGGCCTGATCGATCTGCGCCGCGGACACTGCGCCTGTGCCCTCAATTCTCTCGTAGCGTTCGAGGAGCTGCTCGGCCTGAGCGACGGCGACGCGCGCCAGGCGCACGGCCAGCTGCTCTTCCTCGCTGTCGAGCTCTGCCAGCGTCTCGCCTTCCTCGACATAGTCGCCGGCCTCGAAGGCGACGCGCGTCACCTCCCCGCTCGTTTCAGGATAGATGATTGCGCTTTGCCGGGCCCGTGCGCTCCCGACAACCTCGATGCGCCGGTCTTCCTGGCGGTAACCGATCTCATGGGGAACGATGCGCACGTCCTCGGGCTCGCGCGCCGCCGGTTCCTCTTCCGCACACGCGGTGAGTCCGGCGAAAAATCCCAGGAGGGCGAGGCGTACGAGCTGCTTGGGGCCGGCGCGATAAACCATCGGCGAGGACGTCCTTTCAACTGGAGCGCTGCGCAAGATAGGCCGGGCGCGCCGCGGACCAAACCCGGCCCCTTCAGCGCGCGGCGTTTGCTCCAACGAACCGGCGGCATTCCGGCTTCAGATCAATCCTCGTAATTTGTTCTCGCTAGCGAAAAATGTTAAACTTTAAACCATTGGGCGATAAGGGAAGTAGCGAAGGCTAAAGGGGGGAATGTGGCCGCACGTTCGCTATTCGACACACGCGTGATTGCGGCCTCCCAGCGCTTTGGCGCATGGAGAGAGAGCATCGGCGTCATATTTGACGTCAATCCGGGCCAGACCTACGCGCCGGAGGAGTTCGATGCTCGCGTCGAGAGCCTGATGTTCGACGGTCTGGTCATGAATCGCTGTCAATCCAGAGCACAATCCTTCGATCGTCCTGTCTCCCGTTTCGCTGCGGACGGACTCGATCACTACATGATCCAGCTACTCCTGCACGGCGGGGTAACCATGTCCCGCGGCCGGCGGACACTGCGCGCGCGAGCCGGTGCGGTTATCGGGTTCGATCTCGCCGATGTGCTGGATTCGGCCAATGACGACTTCGACGTGTTGAGTCTTTTCATCCCGAGGCGGCGTCTTGCGCCGCTGCTGACCCATCCAGACAGCCTGCACGGGAACATGATCGACACCGGCGCGGGCGCCGGGCGCTTACTAGCCGACTACCTAAGGTCGATATATCAGACAGCGCCGCAGATGGAGGAGGCGGAATGTGCCGTCACGGCAGACGTCTTGCTCCGCCTCATCTCGATGGCATTCAACGCCGCCGACATCGAGGACACTGACCCGCCCGACTGGGCCGACCAAACGATCCTGGTGAATGCCAGGACCGTGATGCGTGATCGCCTGCATGACCCCGATCTGGGGGTCGAGGACATTGCGAAGCGCCTCGGAGTGTCGCGAGCTAGGCTCTACCGAGCTTTCTCCAATACAGGCGGAGTCATGGAAACGCTGCGCGAGAAGCGCCTCAGGCGATGCTTCACCGATCTGGTCTCCCCCAGCCAGGCTCACTACCAGATTGCCGAGATCGCCTATCGATCGGGGTTTTCCGACCCCGCATCGTTCGCGCGCGCGTTCAGGGCGCGGTTCGGGATAAGTCCGAGTGAAGCGCGTATGAGCAGCCACGCGCGACACAGCCTGAATGCAGGCTCCGGTGCCCTGGACCGGTCCTATGAGGCATGGATCGCGTCGATCGGCTAAGTCCGAATGCCCCGGTTGAGCCGGGCCTATTGCGCACCCCTTCTTTGACCCATGCGTCCTCGCGCTCGAGAGGCGTTCTCGTGCCGCGTGGCAGGCTATCGGCCGATGCCGAGAGCGGGACGCAGTGCGCGATCCCCGATACTCGACATGTAAGCTGCCTGCACGGCTGAGACGGATCGCCAAGCCAAAGAGACGCGACGACAAGTCTGCGCCCGGGGCTTCGTCATCAAAACAATATAATGACGTCGCCGCACACCTGCGAGCGTGCAAAAGCCAATGAAATGATGGTGAGAAATGCCCCGGGGGACGGGCGTTCAGCTCACTGCGCGAGGGGCAAAATCCATGAGAACCTTCCTGAACGCTTTACTGGATGGACGTGTGTCGACAGGAGCGAACAGCTCGGCGGGGCGTTCGGCCCGCCCTGAACTCGTCCGCCGGCTTTTCGGAAGCTGGGCCCGAATGGTCCCTGCATTGGCTCTTCTTGTCGTATACGTAATGCCGGGTGCTGACGCCGAAGCACAGGTGGTGACTTGCCCCGATAATGATCCGACTGTGTACGGGTACGCCAGACCAACTCCGGTCGAGTGCAGCGGCAGTTCTCGAGGCTCACTTGGAGGAGAGGGATTTGCTATCATCCGTTACAATGATAGCGAGCAATTTAGTGTCTATCATTGGATTAATTCCTCCGTTCTTCGTAATACGCCGTCCTGCACAGGCGCAGGTTGCGGCTCAATGACGACGGGCAGGAGCTATTGTGTTAGCGCAAACGGGTCCTGTGCGGTCACATATACCTATGCACAGAGTAATGGTGACGATGTCACGGTCGAGTTCGATATCTTGCCCGCAACCCCGACCACGCTTCGAAACGCCCGGGCCACAGGTCTCGGCGTGCCGGACACGGTTTCGCCGCGGATTTCCAGCCTGGTTCGTCATTCGCCTGCGACCGAGACCACCGATGCCGACGCCCTGACCTGGCGCGTAACGTTCGACGAGACGGTGACGGGTGTCGGTGATGCCGATTTCTCCGTTTCAGGAACGACCGCCACAATTGCGAGCGTCACAGACCAGGGCAGCAACCGTTATGATGTGACGGCTTCCGGTGGTGACCTGGCCTCTCTCGAGGGGACGGTCACACTCTCCGTACTGCCGAACGGAATCCAGGACAGCGCCGGCAACACGTTGACCAATACGGCCCCGACGGGGACCAACCAGCCCAGCTACCAGGTGTCGAACGACACCACGCCGCCGAGTGTGACACTGAGCTCGACCGCGTCCGACCCGGTGTCCGGGGCCTTCCCCGTGACGATTACTTTCTCTGAATCCGTGACCGGCTTTGCGGCCGGCGATCTGTCCCTGACCAACGCGACCGCCTCGGCCTTCTCCGGCACAGGCGCGGTCTACACGGTGACCATCACGCCGTCGGCCGACGGCCAGGTGACGGTTGGCGTGGCGGCGAACGTGGCCCAGGACGGGGCCGGTAACCAGAACACCGCCGCGACCGATCTCACCCGGACGGCCGATGCAACGGCGCCGAGTGTGACACTGAGCTCGACCGCGTCCGATCCGGTGTCCGGGGCCTTCCCCGTGACCGTCACATTCTCTGAATCCGTGACCGGCTTTGCGGCCGGCGACCTGTCGCTGACCAACGCGAGCGCCTCCGCCTTCTCCGGCACCGGTGCGGTCTACACGGTGACGATCACGCCGTCGGCCAACGGCCAGGTGACGGTCGGCGTGCCGGCGAACGTGGCCCAGGACGGGGCCGGCAACCAGAACACCGCCGCGGCCGATCTCACCCGGACGGCCGATGCGACGCCGCCGAGTGTGACACTGAGCTCGACCGCGTCCGACCCGGTGTCGGGGGCCTTCCCCGTGACGATCACCTTTTCTGAAGCGGTCACCGGTTTTGCCGCGGGCGACCTGTCCCTGACCAACGCGACGGCCTCGGCCTTCTCCGGCACCGGCGCGGTCTACACGGTGACGATCACGCCGTCGGCCGACGGCCAGGTGACGGTCGGCGTGCCGGCGAATGCGGCCCAGGACGCGGCCGGTAACCAGAACACCGCCGCGACCGATCTCACCCGGACGTCCGACACCACGGCGCCAAGCGTGACACTGAGCTCGGCCGCGTCCGATCCGGTGTCGGGGAGCTTCCCCGTGACGATCACCTTCTCTGAATCCGTAACCGGTTTTGCCGCCGGCGATCTGTCCCTGACCAACGCGACGGCCTCGGCCTTCTCCGGTACCGGTGCGGTTTACACCGTGACGATCACGCCGTCTGCCGACGGCCAGGTGACGGTTGGCGTGCCGGCGAATGTGGCCCAGGACGGGGCCGGTAACCAGAACACCGCCGCGACCGATCTCACCCGGACGGCCGATGCAACGGCGCCGAGTGTGACACTGAGCTCGACCGCGTCCGATCCTGTCTCGGGGAGCTTCCCGGTGACGATTACTTTCTCTGAATCCGTGACCGGCTTTGCGGCCGGCGACCTGTCGCTGACCAACGCGACCGCCTCCGCCTTCTCCGGCACCGGCGCGGTGTACACGGTGACGATCACGCCGTCTGCCGACGGGTCTTTGATGGTTGAGCTTCCTGCAGGCGCGGCGACCGATGTCGCCGGCAATGCAAACTCGGCCTCAAACACGCTCTCGCGCACGGTCGACAAGACCGTGCCGGCGGTTACGCTCAGCACGAGTGCCCCCGATTTCGTAACCGGACCGTTCTCGGTTTCAATCGCTTTCTCCGAAGGCGTGAGCGGGCTTCAACTAGCCGATCTCGCTCTCACCAACGCGACAGCCAGTAATCTGAACGGCGCTGGCAAGAGCTATACCGTAGATATTGCGCCGGACCAGAATGGCATGGTGAGCGTGAACCTTCCGGCGGCCGCGGTCGTCGACGGAGCCGGAAACGCGAACTCCGCTTCGAATACGATCACGCGCGAGCTCGATACGAGTGCGCCCGCCGTGACGCTGACCTCGAATGCGCCGGACCCGGTTTCCGGCACTTTCGAGGTCGCGATTGAGTTTTCCGAGGAGGTGAGCGGCCTCGAGCTGACGCACCTCAGCCTGGTCAACGCGAGTGCGGAAAATCTCGCCGGCAACGGGACGAGCTACACGGTTGATGTGACGCCCGTCGCCGACGGCGAGGTCACGGTCGCCCTGCCGGTGAATGCGGTGCAGGACGGGGCCGGCAATGGAAACGCCGCCTCGAACATCCTCGCTCGGAAAGCCGACGGCTCCGCTCCCGAGTTGACGATTGCGCTTCCCGGCGCCGAGATATCCGGGCCTTTCACGGCGAGCCTGTCCTTCTCAGAGGATGTGACCGGCTTCGAAGCGGGCGACATCGAAGTCGTCAACGGGGTGGTCAGCGACTTTTCCGGCTCGGCTGCGGAGTACACCGTCCTGGTGACGCCGGACACAGTGGGCCGGGTCGACCTATTCGTTAGGGCGGGCGCGGCGGCCGATGCCGCGGGAAATGCCAATGGCGAGGCCTCGGCGAGCATCCAGGCCGTGCCCTCCGCCGAAGAGATCACGCTGACACTCGCATCGGATGTGGACGATCCGGAGTCGGTGCTGGGCACCGCCACGCTGACCAATCCCGGCCGCGCCCCGCTGAGATTTGAAGCCAGCACGGACGCAGCCTGGCTGGATATCGATCCTCTCTACGGGACGATTCCGTCTGCCGGGGCAGTAGATCTCAAGATCGCGCTCAATGCACTCGCCGAGGAGCTGGAGCCGGGCGACCACACGGCCACGATCACCATTACCGAAAGCGGGGAGGCAGGGCCTGCGGGTCCCGCGTCGCTCGGGCGGGCTGCGGCCGGGAGAACGGTGCTCGTTGAGTTCGCGGTTTCGGTGAGCGTCGAGGTCCGCAACGGCGATCTTACGCTGGTAGCCACCACGCCTTCAGCTCCGGGCAGCGACACGCCGTTCGCGTACACGTCCGATCTTGCCGCATTCCAGGATTTGATCCTTACCCCCTCGGCCGGGCGGGCAAGTGCGTCCGTCCCGGACGTGAGGCACGGGGCCTACACGATCACCCAGAACCTGCCGGCGGGCTGGCGCGTGAAGTCCATCGAGTGCGCGGGTGACTCCGATTCAGGTTCGACCTTCGATGTCGAGACTGCCCGAGCGACGATCGACCTCGATCCCGGTGAGAGCCTCGTCTGCACCTTCGAGAATGTGCGTGACGAGGATGCGGTCCGTATCGCCACCCAGCGCGCCATCCGCAATTTCATGATCCGCCGGGCCGATCGGCTGATTGCCTCGGCACCCGCTCTCTCGCGGCGGTTCGCCGAGCGCTCCGCGACCGGGCGCGGGACGTTCGGTGCGGATGTCGACGGGTCCGGACGCTATCAGCTGACATTCGCAGGCTCGCTATCTGGAATGCGCAACGCCGCAGCGGCACAGACGCCAGAGATTGCCGGCGTCACCAATTATGAGCGGCCCTTCCTGGACGGCTGGGATATATGGCTCGCCGCCCAGGTGGCAGGGGTCAGCGACGACCGGGCTGGCGAAGACGCGGAGAGCGACTTCGGCGTCGCTCAGCTGGGTATCGACTACCGCATGGGCGAGGACGTGATTCTCGGCCTGCTCGCCCAGTATGACTGGATGGACGAAAGCGCCCGGGAGATCGTCGAGGAGGCGGGCGCGATCAGCGGCGCCCGCGTCGAAGGAGACGGCTGGATGGCGGGCCCCTACGCGGTCTGGCGCATCCAGGACTCGCTCGTGTTCGATGCCCTGGCGATGTATGGCGGGTCCGACAGCCGTGTCGATCCGCTCGGCCTCTACCGGGATGAATTTGAAACGGACCGCTTCATGCTGCGCGCCAACCTGACCGGCCAATTCGCAGTCGGCCCATGGCGGGTACGGCCGCAGGCCGGGGTCACGCATTTCGAGGAAACCCAGAACGCCTATACCGACAGTCTCGGCAACCTCATTCCCGATCAGTCCATTGCCATCGGCCGCTTCCGCGCCGGGCCGGAGATCGCCTGGCGTCACCAAGGCGAAGGGGGTGGCTGGCTGGAACTCAATACCAGCCTTCGCGCGGTCTGGGACTACCAGACCGCGGAACTCCTCAATGAGGCGGGTGAACTGGCCGGGGGGGACGAAAACCTGCGCGCCGATGCAAGCTTCGGAATTTCCAGCCGGCTGCCCGGCGGCATCACGATGCGCCTGGGGGCCGGCATTTCAGGACTGGGGGTCGGGGATTTCCACGCCACCACGGGACGGTTCGAAATCCGCATACCGTTCGGCGCGCCAAGTCGTGGCGGGACCGCCGCCAGGGCCGGCTTCGCCGGAGGAGGCCGCGCGGGGCTGACCGGCAATTGCAATGCACCGGGACGGAGTGGCTTCGAACAGATCTACCAGCGGAGCCAGCCGAGGAGTTGCGGCTCCGCCCCTTGAACTTACCTTTATCGCCCGCCCTGCGGCGCAGGCGACCCGGCTGGCGTCAGGTCGACAGAAAGGCGACCCTGGCACCCTCCAGCCGGGCCGCGGTGAGGCGGTTGGTGATATATGCGCCGGTGTCGAGACCAATGCGCCGGCCATCATTGACCGGTCTCTCTTCAGGCGTATGGCCGTGGACGATGATGCGCTCCAGGGCGCGGTCATCGTTCAGGAACACCTCCCGAATCCAGAGCACGTCCTCCTCACTCTGCTGGTCGATGCGGCGCGCCGGATCGACCCCCGCGTGAACGAAGAGATAGCAGCCGCGCTCGGCACTCAGATGGAGGCCCTCGAAAAATTCGCGATGGGCATTCGGCAGGGCGTCCAGGAACTGATTCTGGACTGAAATCCAAGCCTCCGGCTCGTTGGTGCGAGGCGGCGTCACTCCGTAGGAGGCCAGCGTTTCGAGCCCGCCAAACCGCGCCCAGACCGGGCCGACGCCGGGATCGCTCAGGAAATCGAGCAGCGTGGCCTCGTGATTGCCCTTTAGATAAGTCGTGCGATGGGGCGATTGCGCGGCAAGCTCGATCAAGCGCTCAATGACACCGCGCGAATCCTCGCCGCGGTCGATATAGTCGCCGAGAAAAATGAATTCGGCCGGTTCACTCTTGGCGTCGTGTTCGATGACCGACAGGAGGCGGGCGAGCAGGTCGTTGCGTCCGTGAATGTCTCCGACCGCGTAAATCCGGCCGACGGGCGGAGCGGGACGTTCTATCCCTCCGGTCAGGGTCTTTAGGAGCTTTCGTAACACCAGGACGAACCAGACTTCCTCAGGAATGCAGGTCTGCGCGCTTGACCTTGAGATCTAGGCGATCGGAGCGCAAGCGGGAAGCGCCGGGCAATGAAGCACTTGGCGTGAGGTAGAGCGAGCCGGATGCACACATCGTCACCCTTGTGCGAACGCAAGTCACGGGCGGAAGACAAACGCCCCGCGTCTCTCGACGCGGGGCGTTGCCGTTCCTGCGGGGGTCTAGATGCTAGAACTCGTAGTCGAGGCTAACATAGTAGTACCCGCCGCTGAGCCCGAAGGGAGAATGGTTGTCGTACTGGACACCAAACAGCTCGTAGATCGGACGGCGTGGGGGCGGATAGGTGTTCGCCAGATTCCGGGCGCCCATGGCCACAGTGAAGCCATCGAAGCCGTTATAGGCGATCTCGGCATCGAAGAGGATTTCCGGATCGCGGGTACGGATATAGTCCAGATCAACCCGGGTCCATTCGCCGTAGTAGACGGCACGGCCAAGAATATCGAAATCGCCGATATGATGCGTGGCCGAGAAGGTCCCGCGCCAGCTCGGAATACCCTCTTCGAACTCGAGCACCTTGTCAGGTGTGAACACGCCGGTCGGGTCGCTGCGCAAGGTTTGCTCGTTATAGCTCGCCGCCAGGCTGAAGTCTGTGGAAGTATTGTTGTTCCAATCCTGTGTGAACGTGGTCACCAGGTCAGCGCCACGCACACGCGTGTCGAGCTTGTTCTGGAAGAAGCGGACCGTCTGAACCCCGATACCATTGGGGTAGCCGACTGCCTCGAGAGCGGCACGCTCTCCCGGCGTCGTTGCAATCTGGTCGGAAAGCAGCAGACGGTCGTCCACATCGATCTGGTAGAAGTCCAGCGTGGCGGTGAAGCGGTCATGCGAGACGACGAAACCGGCCGAGAGGTTCTCCGAGGTTTCCGCGACAAGCTCCTGAGAACCGAAGATCTGAGCGGCATCCGATCCGGGCACCAGCACCGCATCGAGAATGAAATCGCCGGTCGGGCTGATCTGAGACGTCTGGGAAGTCCCGAAGAGCTGGCCGGCCGCCGGAGCGCGGAAACCTGAGTTCATGGCGCCGCGGATTGCGAAGTTCTCGTTGAAGTCGTAGCGGGTGGCGAACTTGTAGCTGACATTGTCGCCAAACGCCTCGTAATTCTCGTAGCGGCCTGCGAGCGAGACCGTCCAGCGGTCGGTCAGATCGGCTTCCGCCTCGAGATAGCCGGCATAGCTTTCTGCTTCGAACTCACCTGCAACATCCGGGCTGTAACCCTGAAAGCCGTTGGAGCCGACGGGAAGGTCAATCAGCGGCCCTGCCACGTAAGACGCGCGGTCGCCAGCGCCGATCGTATACTCCTCGTTTCGATAGCTGAGCCCACCGAAAAGGAAGATATCGCTAGCAAAGGCATCGACGTTGAACGACTTGAACGCTTCAAGGTTCAACTCGTATTCGCGCTGGGCGAGCGAGCCCGGGTCGAACGATGTGGGCGACTCGACGCCCATCGACGCGTTAATCGAATTTTCGAGCGTGTAGTCGATCTTGTTCTTGCCCCAGCGGAAGGACGCGTCCCACCCGATGAAGTCCGTCTCTTCCTGAGAGAGACCCAGCACGGTCGAGAAATCGGTTTGCTCGCCTCCAAAGAGCGGCGTGTAACCACCCGGGTATATTGAAGCGAGATTGAAGATTTCCGGGTGAGCCGGGGTGCCGTCAAACGCGGAGTCCGCATAGGTGGCGTGCTGGCCCAGACCGCCGGCGGCCTGGGATTGGCGATAGAAGAAGCCGACTTCGGTATCTGACTGCATATAGTTGCCGAAGAGGTAGGCTTCGCGACCGCCGCCAAGGTCGAGACCGGCATTCCACACAGTCTTCAGCGCCTGGGTTTGCGGATCGCCCGTATTCATCGCCGGGGTCGGCACGCCGGGCACGCCCATGTCGCGCAGAGCCTGGGCTCCGACGTGCGTGCCCGCACGGATCGTCTCATTTTGTGAGATGTACTGGGCACTCAGATTGATGAAGCCGGCATCGGTCAGCGGCAAGCCGACATTGACCTGCAGGTCGGCGGTTTCTCCGCCATCGTCAAAGTACTGGCCGGTCTCGAAGGAGATATTTCCTCCTTCAGGCGCGCTCTTCAGGGTCAGGTTTATGACGCCGGCGATCGCGTCAGAGCCATACTGGGCCGAGGCGCCATCGCGCAGGACCTCGATCGAGCTGAGTGCGATCGGCGGGATAACATTGAAGTCCTGTCCCTGCGAGCCGGATGTCGTCGCGTGCCCGGTGCCGATCTGGACCGTTGCGGAACGATGCCGGCGCCGACCGTTGAGAAGCAGGAGTACGTGATCGGCCGGTGAACTGCGAAGCGTGGCCGGGCGCACGAAGGACGAACCGTCATTGAGCGGCAGGCGCTTCACATTGAATGCCGGGACCAGGGTGCGCAGGGCGTCGTTGAGGTCGGAGTAGCCAGTCGACCCGATGATGTCCGGCTGGATAACATCGATCGGCACCAGGCTCTGGTCGTCCGTACGGCCGCGGCGGCGCGTACCGACAACAACGATGTTGTCCTCTTCGGACGCGGCGGCCGGAGCCAGACCGCCCGACTGCGCCGAGCGGGCCTCCGCCTGACTTTCGCCAGATACGGTTTGGGCAAAGCCCGCGGCCGAGACCGAAAACGCCAGCGGCGCTGCGGCAATGGATGCAAGAAGCATTTTCCTCATGGTTGTCCCCCGTTTGGACGGCTCTGCGAGCCAGAAAATTGGCTTTCTTCTTTCAGCAATTTATTTCCTATCATAAAATTTGTTTAAGGCAATACGATCGGAAAATTTTTTCTTTAGCGGCATTTCGTCCGGTTCGACGCAAAACAAAGAGGGGCCGGCAATGCCGGCCCCTAGGGGTCAATCGGAAATTTTTGGGTGAAGAGCGCTGTTACCCGAGCACGTCGCGATAAACACGCATCACATTGCCGCCCATAACCTTTTCTAGATCGCCGGCGCTGTGGCCGCGCGCTGCAAGTCCGTCCCAGATGACTTCCATCCGGCGCGGCCCGTTCAGCTCGTCGATAAATAATGGCCATTCGTCGGGGTTGAAATTCTCCCCCTCCTCGGCGCGCAATTCGGCCAGATATTCGTCTGTCATCTCGATGATGCGATGATCGCGATCACTGCCAATCGCCACGTGCTCGACCCCTGCCACTACAATCGCTCTTTCAATATGATCGAAATAGGCGTCCAGGGCATTTTCCCGGCCGTGGGTCAGGAAAGGCCGAATCTGGCAGATGCCAATAAAGCCGCCGCGGTCTGCAACGGCGCGCATGACCTCGTCAGTGGTATTGCGCTCATTCTCGAAGACGCTCATGACCCCGGTGTGGGAAATGCAAACCGGTTGCGTGGAGTGCTCCACCGTGTCTGTGATCGTCGTCATGCCCGAGTGCGACAGATCGATAAGCATGCCGACATCGTTCATTTTTTCGACCAACTCGCGACCGAACCGGCTCAGCCCGCCATCGCGGCGCTCCTTGCAGCCTGCACCTGCCCAGTTCTGATAATTGTAGGTGATCTGGCTGGAGCGAACTCCCATCCGGTAGAACATATCGACCAGATCGAGGTCGCGCTGAAACTGCGTGCTGTTCTGAAAGAGGTAGAACACGGCAATGCGGTTTTCGCGGCGTGCCTGCTCAACGTGCTCCGGCCGCGTCGCCTTCAAGAACAGGTCGGGGTGCTGCTCGATGTGCGCGTCGTGTGCGAGGACCGCGTCCAGCGCCTCATCTGTTGCAATCTGACCTGTGACCTTCGGATCGGTCAGCGTCACAGTAATCGCATTGAGCCCGCTCTGCCGGATCTGGTCGACCAGATCTGCATCATAGGTGAGACGCATCTCGCCCATGGCATCAAACACCAGCGCCTCGGACGGCGTGGATGCCAGGGCGCGGGCTGCCCCGCTCATCGCAAGCCCCCCAACTGCCGCGCTGCCTGTCAGAAACCCTCTTCGATCGAGTGACATGAAACTCTCCCCTTCAATAATTTTCCTTAAGGAAAATTTATACCGGATTGGGAGAGTTTCGCAAGCCTGGTCAGCCCGTATTGATCCAGAGGACCCGCGCATCCTGCTCGCTTACCGAGATGCATGCGTGCTTCATCCCGCTGTCGATGTAGATACAGTCGCCGGGCCCTAATCGGTCGGGCTCGTAGTGTTCGGTGAAGAAGAGCACCTCACCGTCCAGCACATATACAAATTCTTCGCCCTCGTGGCCTTTCCATTCGTCGAAGTCCTCGATCGAGCGCGCCTTGACCGTGGTCACGAAGGGCAGGATGCGTTTCTGAACGAGCTCGGCTGCCAGGAGTTTGTGGGCGTAAACATGAGTCTCCATCTCCCGGCCCTCGTTGGCGCGGGTGATGCTACGCCGGCCGCTGGGCCGCTCCCCGGAGCTCGCGGCGAATAGCTCGGTGATGTCGACATCGAAGCCGGATGCGAGCCTTTGGACCACGTCGAAGGTTGGGGACATATGGTCGTTTTCGATCTTCGAGAGCGTCGAGGCGGCAAGGCCGGTTCTGCGCGCGGCTTCTTCCAGCGTCCATTTTCGCGCTCGACGAATGGCGCGCACGCGTTCGCCCAGCTCCACTGGCGCACGCCGCGAAGGTGAGCCGCCGCGCGCGCTGGTGATGAGGGATTTCGGGTCGTTGTACTGTTCCGGCATCGGGCGGATACCCTCTCGATCACTCGCCCTTCCCTCGAAGGGCGATCCATAAGATGGGGATGTTTTTTTCTGATGCGTCAGCGCCCATTTGGAGAGCTTATACACCTGTTAATTGACGTCTGCGTTCGGGAGTCAAGGCAATGGGGAATTATTCGGCAAGGTTTCGGCAGAAAGTGCAAGACCCAAACTAAAATAATTCCTTGACCGTCAAATTTGTTTCCAATAGGAAATTTATTGCTTCGATTGAGATTGAATGAGCGAGGGGATCCGCACCTCGCCCGATTCGAAGTGCGGCAGCCGAGACAGGGGGAACTTCCAGGATGGCCAACCTTACGCAGCGAGAGCGCCCGAGCAATGACAGGACGGCAGACAAGGCAGGGCCGCTCAGCTACGCCGATCTAGCCAGAAGCCTGTTCGCCAGGCTCGGCGTCGACCTGCCAGAGGCAGACTCGAACGGCCTTGTATCGGTCACGCCAATCGACGGCCAGACGATCGCCCGCACACCGATGCACGGCGGATCCGACGTGGACGATGCCCTCGCTCGTGCCCAGGCTGCCTTTCTGGCCTGGCGTGATGTTCCTGCACCGCGGCGGGGAGAGCTGATCCGTCTTTATGGTCAGGCGGTGCGCGAGCACAAGGAGACGCTCTCGCGAATCCTCTCGATCGATTGTGGCAAATCGATTGCCGAGGCTCGCGGTGAGATTCAGGAAGTCATCGACATTTGTGACTACGCCGTCGGATTGTCGCGCCAGCTCTTCGGGCTACAGATTGCCTGCGAGAGGCCCGGACACCGCATGTCGGAAACCTGGCATCCGATCGGGGTTTTTGCCCAGATCAGCGCGTTCAACTTCCCGGCCGCGGTGTGGTCGTGGGGAACCATGGTCGCGCTGGTCTGCGGTAATGCGACTATCTGGAAACCCTCGGAGAAGGCCAGCCTCACCGCGCTCGCCTGCGCAGGTTTGCTTGAGAAGACTGCTCGCGCCTTCCCCGGCGCGCCGGATCATCTCGCTCAGCTTCTTGTGGGCGGTCCGGATGTCGGACGCGCTCTGGCCGAGAGCGAGCGGGTCGCGGTCATCAGCGCTACAGGCAGCACGAGCATGGGACGCGATGTTTCGCAGCGGGTCGCCGCACGGCTTGGCCGATCCATCCTCGAGCTGGGCGGGAACAATGCGGCGATCGTTGCTCCCAGCGCCGATCTCGATCTGGCGGTTGCGGGAAGCGTTTTCGCGGCAGCAGGAACGGCCGGCCAGCGCTGCACCACTATGCGCCGGGCGATTGTGCACGAAAATGTGTACGATGCGTTCCTGGCCCGCCTCAAATCCGCGGCGAACCAGCTGCGTATCGGCAACCCGCTCGATGAAGATACCCATGTCGGTCCGCTGATCGACGAAGCGGCCTATGAGGCTATGCAGGCTGCGCTCCGAAGTGCCAAGCGCGAGGGGGGCGTGGTCTGGGGCGGGGAGCGCGTTACCCAAGGCTGCCCCGAGGACGGCTTCTATGTCAGGCCGGCAATCGTAGAAATGCCTGCGCAGAGCGAAATCGTCCTGACCGAAACCTTCGCGCCGGTCCTTTACGCGATGCGCTACCACGACCTTTCCGAGGCGATTGAGATGAACAATGCCGCGCCCCAAGGTTTGTCCTCGGCCCTGTTCTCCAACGACATGCGTGAAACCGAGCGCTTCCTGTCCCACCTGGGCAGCGATTGTGGAATCGCGAATGTGAATATCGGAACCAGCGGCGCGGAGATCGGTGGTGCGTTCGGCGGCGAGAAGGAGACGGGAGGAGGCCGAGCTTCCGGCTCGGACACGTGGAAGAACTACATGCGCCGGTGTACCAACACGGTGAACTATTCCTCAGAGCTGAATTTGGCTCAGGGCCTCGAATTCGGCGCGGCCTGAGTGGTCAAGCCCAACCTGAAGACAAGGAAATTCAAGATGACAATCAAGACCCTGCTTGCCAGCTGCGCCCTTGCTGCTGCCCTGTCCCTGCCGGCCTTCGCGCAGGCGGAGGGGAACACCTACCAGACCGATTCTCTCTTTGGTGAGCGCCTCTATGCCGATGTCAGCGCGGCGGGAAATCTCGCCTCGGAGGAGACGTTCGAGCGCGTCACCGCTGAAGCACGCGCCGATTTCGAGGAGAATATCACTCCGGACACCGCGACCTGGTATGGCCGGGTCCTGTCCTATCAGGGCTATTACCGCGAAGCGATCGACATTTACCAGCAGGGCCTGCGCGAGTACCCGAACAACGCCAAACTGCGCCGCCATCTCGCGCATCGCTACTTCACCCTTCGCCGGTTCGAGGACTCCATTGAAGAAGGGCTGCGCGCGGTCGAGCTGTACGACGGTCAGCCGCTCGAACGCGAAAAGCTCGGTCCGGATTACTTCCAGAGCACGCCGGACGTTGTCCAGTTCTACCTCTACTACCATCTGGGACAGGCGTATTTCGCGACGGGCGATTATGAGAATGCCGCTCGCTGGTTTGTCGAGGCGCGCGACGTGTCGCGCTGGACTCGCGATGCACCGGGTGTCGCAGCGGGCACGTATTGGGGCTTTCTGGCGCTCGGACGCGCCGGACGCTTTGAAGACGCGCTCGAATTGCTGGACGAGTTCGACATGACGCTTCCCGAGCTGAGCGCCAATATCGAGAGCAATTTTTACTTCGACGGTATCCAGCTGTTCAAAGGCCATCGTGAACCTGGCTCCTTCTTCAGCACCGAAGGGACCGGCATGGCATTCTCTGATTCCTCGAGTATCACCTCCTCGACCGCCTTCACCCTGGCAAACTACTACCTGCTCGATGGCCAGCGCGAAGAAGCCAAGGAATGGTACCGCCGGGCCATCAATGTCGATGGCTGGAGCTACTTCGCCCGCATCCAGGCGGAAGCCGACTGGCAGGCCCTTTTCCCCGGTGAAACGCCGTAAGGCGGATCCCGGTACGCCGGTCCGCCTTGCGGCGATTCCCCACCTGCCCTCGCGGCGGACCGGCGCCCTGTTTCCTGACACTCAACGAGACGAGCGCACATCATGTCACTGTTTGCGACCTTGAGCGTTGTTGCGCTCGCGGCCCTCTCCCAACCAGCCCAGGACGAAGTAGCCGGGCGCACCCTGATCGGGACACCGCTCTCGTCTCCTGATTTCTCGCCCGAAGCCCGCGAACGTCTCGAGACCGATCTGGCCATCGCCCGGGCCCAGATGGAGATCGCGCCGGAACGCGAAGACTCCTATATCTGGCTGGGCCGCCGGCTGGGCTATCTTGGCCGGTATGGCGAGGCAATCGGCGTCTTCTCCGAGGGCATCGAGCGCTTCCCGGAGAGCTACAAGCTTCGCCGTTTCCGGGCGCGCCATCTGGCTCGCAGCCGACAATTCGACGCCGCCATCGCCGACTACCGTCGCGGGCTTGAGCTGATGGAGGGGCAACCGGATACGTTCGAGCCGGACGGGATCATCAACGCGCGCGCCTGGCCGCTGGGCACCTATCGGTCGAACCTGCAATACTATCTCGCGCAGACGAGCTTTGCAGTTGGTGACTATGAAGAAATGAATGCGGGCATGATCGAAGCGTTGCATGCACCGATATTGCTCTACAAGGATGACCTCCTCCCGCCAACGGCCTACTGGCGCTACATCGCGCTCATGAAGATGGGGCGTGCACGCGAGGCTGAAGCCGTGCTGGCAACCGTGCCCGACGACCTCTCCCTGATCGAGAACGAGCACTATTATCGCGGTGTGCGTGTCTTCAAGGGCGAACTTGACCCGTTCGACGATGCAGCGGGGCCCCTGGAGCGCTTCGCCGGGGCGATGCAGCTTGTTTTCGCAGGCGAGACTGAACGGGCTGAAGCTCACCTGGTCGAGCTGGTCACGGCCAGTCCGCTCGGCTTCTGGCCTGCAGAGGCAGAGATAGTGCGCCTGCGCGAGTAGGCCCTTCGCCGAACCTAGCTAATCCGGCGCCAGTCGAGCAAATCCGCGCTCGCCTGCATCGTGAGCCAGGTATAGCCGGTCTGGTCCCAGCCGCGCACCCAGGGCGAGGTATTGTCCAGGACAAAGTCACCGGCGCTGGTGCGGACAATGAGCACGGCATGCATGCCGGTCGCGTTGGAGTGCGCGGTTGCCAGAGCCAGCGCCTCCTGCGGCAGACCGGCCTCAAGCAACATGGCGCGTTTCTCCAGTGCGAAGTCTTCGCAGTCCCCGACCGGGGCGCGGTTCTCGCGCAACGGCATCACCCAGTACTCGCTCAGCCCGTAATTCTCTTCGTCGGGGACCCAGCGAATCCGGCCATTGATGACACGGTTCACGCGCGCCAGCTGGGCGAAAAGTTCAGGTGTCGCCTCCAGCCGCTTCGCGTCGTTTCGAGCGGGCTGGACAGTCCGTGCTTCGGCCAGAATATCCGGCTCGACGGTCGCCGGCGCCGCGCCGGCAAGGATCGATTTGGAATAGACGCCGGCAGGCGCCGCGATCTTGATGTCGGTCATGTTGGTTGCGTTGGCGCCGCCCCCGGTGGCCGGTGTCGAGATCGAACCGTCTGTTTGTTCGAGCTGGCTGCGGCTCGAGTGCTCCCCGCACGCCTCCGGCGTCGCAACGCAGAATACCTGCAAGCCGGTCGGCGCATCGACCCTCGGTCCCAGGGCGATGGAGGTGGAGGTCGGGCTGGTCGTTGCGCAGGCGGCGAGCGCCATGAGCCCGGTCAGTGCAAGGCTCGCACGCGACGCCGAACGCGCAATTCTGGAAATGGTTCTGGCGACCGGTTTGGACATCGGTTTCACTCCCGCTTCTCTGGGGGAATGAAAGACCTGCAAGTACTAATCTTGAATTATGATATATAGTGAACCGTAATTAACGTTAAAAACGTAATAAACAACTATATTGAATATCTTCAATATTGATAACAGAGTCGTAAAATATATGGTTAATACATGGTAACGTTGTACACATGCGAAAACGCCGCTGCAATTGGCAGCGGCGTCTATCCAATATTTCTAGGTGAGTCTGGAGATGTTAGCCGACGATCGTCATCAGCGCGTAGATCGCACCGCCGAGTGCGGCCCAGAACGCGGTGCAGGCGCCGATCAGCAGGGCCGTCGTCTGCCTGGCCGACCATGGCGTGCTGTGCGTGGGTGCGTAGAGCGAGCGGCTGAGCGTGTCTTGCAACGCAAGCGCGGGCGATGGTGCATAGCTCGCGCCGGAAAGGTCAGTCGTCAATTCGGGGCGCGCATCCTTGATCTCGCTCAACGGCGTGATGGATGTGGTATCAAATGATTTCAGCCGTGCAGCCATGGCTTCTTCCCCTTCGGCAACCCTTGAGTGAGTCTATAGGGCAAGGCCAGCTAAAATTTCGCTAAGCACTATGCTTAATAAGGCGTCACACCCCCCACCGTGGGGCATGAAACCGCCATGCATCGGTAATTATAGTTTGCGGGTCAGAGCGTTGAGGGGCGAAGCCTAGAACCTCACGGGCGAGTGTCGTGTCGGCGAGCAGGCGTTCGGCATCACCCGGGCGCCTGGGATGAACGTCGTGAGGCACGCGCTGACCGGTGACCGTTTCCACCGCATCGAGAATCTCGCGCACCGAAAAGCCATTGCCCGTGCCCAGATTGCAGGCGAGTCCGCCTTCGACCTCGAACAGCCGGTCGAGCGCGGCCAGGTGGGCATCGGCCAGATCCATCACGTGAACATAATCGCGAATGCAGGTCCCGTCCGGCGTGTCGTAATCTTCTCCGAACAGCTTCATGCGGCCCCCCAGCCCCGCCGCGGCCCTCAGGGCGTTGGGGATGAGGTGGGTTTCGGGATCGTGCTCCTCTCCGATCTCCCCGTCCGGGCTGGCGCCGGCCGCATTGAAGTAGCGCAGTGCCGCGTAGCGCAAGCCTTCGCCACGCGAGACGTCGCGCAGCATCTGCTCCACAGCGAGCTTGGTGCGCCCGTAGACGCTGACCGGGGTCTGGGGCTCGGCTTCGGTCAGAGGCAAGCGCTCCGGCTCGCCATAGGTCGCGCAGGTGGAGGAAAAGACCAGCTTGTCATTGCCCGCGCACTTCATCGCCTGGAGCAGGGTGATCACGCCGCCGACATTATTGTCCCAGAAGTCGAGCGGGCGCTGCTCGCCGATGCCGACCTCGATAAACGCGGCGAAATGCATGACGGCATCGGGCGCATATTGGGAAAAAGCGCTGTCCAGATCCGCGCGGCTGCGGATATCGCCCTCGATCAACGGACCCCATTTGACCGCGCGGCGATGTCCGGAGGACAAATTATCGAAGACGACCGGCCTATCTCCCCGGGCCGCAAGCGCCTTGCAGATATGGGCGCCGATATATCCGGCCCCTCCGACCACCAGGACTGTCTTGGCCGCCTTGCTCATCATGGTCTCCTGACTTGCCTGCATGCGGCAACGGAGCCGAGCCCGGGGCCGCGGTCAATGGGCCTATTGGGGAAGGGGTGTATCCTAGAAGGCGCCCCGACGCAGCAGCACGGCCGGCACCGTCAGCAGAATGATCCGGAGATCGCTCCAGATCGACCAGGTGCGGACATAGTCGGCATCCATCTCCACCCGGGTGTCGTAGTCGATATGATTGCGGCCGGAGACCTGCCATGCGCCGGTCAGCCCGGGACGGGTGGCCGCGTAGTACTTGAAGCGATCACCGTATTTGATCACCTCTTCGTGGACGATCGGCCGGGGCCCGACAACGGACATCTGGCCGCGCAAGATATTGATGAGCTGGGGAAGCTCGTCCAGACTTGTCTTGCGCAGGAAGGCGCCGACGCGGGTAATGCGCGGGTCGTGGCGTAACTTGTGGTCCCGGGCCCATTCGGCCGCCGCATCAGGATTGTCGGCCAGATGCTGACGCAGGCGATCCTCGGCATCCACCACCATCGAGCGGAATTTCAGGCACTGAAAGGTTCGCCCGTGCACGCCGTATCGGCGGTGGGCAAACATCGCCGGCCCGCCGTCGCCAAGCTTGACCAGCAGGCAGATAAGAAGAAAGGCGGGAGCGAGGAAGACCAGCGCGAGCGATGCGAGGGTCACATCGAGAACGCGTTTGGCCACGCTGTTTCGCGGGAGCTGTTTGATATGGTTCTCACCCATGAGCTGGGCATCAGTGAGGCCGGCGCCGCCGATATTCGTATTCACCCCAGCCTCCAAGCCCACAAAGGAAAGCAACTATTCCACTAGGGCAACTTATACGCGAATTCCACGACAGTTTATAGCGGCTGCGCTCGGGATTCATCAATCTGTTGCTCGGCGTGTCATTGCTGCAACGCAGCATAACGCGGCGCGCGGCCTACTCCGAATAGTACTTACGGTAGGCCTGATAGTAGTATCCCGACGTCGCGTAGCCGTAGTGGCGCTGAGCATTCATATCCACATTGTTCAACACGACCCCGAGAATGTTCGCGCGAACCGACTGGAGCGCCTGAATCGCGGTGCGCGCAACTCCGGCCGAACTCTTGCCCCAGAGGGCCGCGTACACGACGCCATCGGCCAACCGCGCGATCGTGCGGGTATCGGCAACCGCGAGGATGGGTGCGGTATCGAGCAGCACAAGGTCGTAGCGCGTCTTAAGCTCTTCCAGAAGCTGAGCGAATGCGTCGGATTCAAAAAGGTCCCGTGGCGTGAAGTTCGTCTCCGCAAGTGGCAGGATATCAAGCGTCGTGTCGGTGTCGCGGGCCATGGCCTTGTCCAGCGAGACGTCACCGCTCAGCACCTGAACGAGCCCGGTGGTGCAGTCCGGGGCAGCCACAGCGCTGAGCAAACGCCGTCGCAGGTCGCAGTCCACGGCAACGACCCGCGTCTGCGCCATCGCCGAAACGCGGCCAAGACCCAGAGTCGTGGTGGTTTTGCCCTCCCCGGGCAATGCCGACGTGATGGCGACCGTCTTCAGCGGCGTATCGATGCCAGACATGCGGATAGCGGAACGGATGGTCCGGAACGCCTCGGCGAAGCTCGACAGCGGCTTGTCCACGACGAAGCGTGCCGGATTAGGCGCCTCGCGCCCGGTAAAGCGGCTTAACGGACCGGCCTTTAGCCGCGGAATTGAGGCAATGTGCGGCTGATTGAGATCGCGCTCCACGTCTGCCTCGGTGCGAAGTGCGTTATCCATCATTTCCAGCACGAAAATGGCCCCGATGCCCGCCAGGCCGGCCAGAACCACGCCGAGCGCCAGGTTCAGCATCACGTTGGGCGCGCTCGGAGAAACCGGGACCGAAGCGGTCGCGACGATCCGGGCGTCCGCGTCGGTGAGCGTACTTGCCTCATCGGTCTGGCGGAATCGGCCAAGAAAGGATTCGAACAATGCGCGGCTGGCTTCGGCGTCCCGCTCCAGCTCGCGCAAGCGGACCAGCGCGCTGTTATTCTCCACCAGCTCACTGCGGAGCTGTCCGAGGCTACCGCTCAACGACGCGACGCGGTTGCGGGCGACATTGACCTCGTTCTCCAGGTTCATCACGATCCGTGCCACTTCCTGCTCAAGCTGGGTCTCGATGTCTGCGATCTCGCGATTGACGGTGACGAGCTCGGGATGACGTTCGCCATAGCGCGAGGCTAGCTCGCTGCGGCGGCTGATAGCGGCCGAGTATTGCGCGCGCAGATCGCGGATCACGTCCGATCGCAGGACTTCGCCGATGGAGTCCGGCGAGACGCCGCGATCGATCTGCTGGCGCACGTTGTCGAGCCGTGCCTGGGCCTCCGCCAGCTCCGCCCGCTGCAACACGAGCTGGGAGTTCAGATCCGAGATCTGCTGCTCGGTCAGCGAGGAGCCTTGTGCGTCCAGCAGCCCTTCCTGGGCGCGATAATTGGCAACGGCCCGCTCTTTGGCGCGAACGTCCTCGCGCAGGGATTCCACGCGCCCGGCCAGCCATTCATTGGCGCGTTCGGTTGCTGTGAACTTGGCCTCCAGCTGGGCGAGCAGGTACTGGTCCGCGAAGGCATTGGCGATATCGCGCGCGAGCCTTGGATTGCGCGACGTCGCCGAGATATTGACTACAAAGGTCAGCCCGACGCGGCGTGCATCGGTCGCTTCGATCAGCCGGGCAGTCACGCGCTCGAACGCAAGCTGCTCGGCGTCGAACGCGTCAGGGCCGTTGATTTCGCCGGGCATCAATCCCTTCGCGAAGGACTTGGCGCCATCGACCAGTCCGCCGAAGAATCCAGGGTCTTCAAGCTCCCGGTTGAACTCGGGCACCGCCGTCAGGTTGAGCGAGCGCACCACGGCTTCTGCCAGGGACCGGCTCTCGATGATCTCGACCTCAGTGTCCACCACGGCAGAATCAGGCGGCAGGCCGGACATGACGGCTTCGAAGTCGATTCCAGGAGATTCCCGGTTCTCGATCATGACACTGGAAGACGCCGTGTAGAGGGGGGTCGTCTGAAGTGTAAAGAGAACAACAGTCAGGAGAACAAGAGCTGCAACCGCAAAGAAAAGCCCGATGCGTCGGCGGAAGGTTTCTATCAGCCCGCGCAAGTCGAGCAACTCTTCGCCGGAATCCTGCGAAACCCGGTGATCGGCGTCGTTCATTCCAGTCCCCTAAAAACACCTACGACCGCGTACGCAATATACGCGGTCCAGATGCATGATGCATTTGAAATTACAGAGACCAGACCAGGCTGACAGCGACGCGGTTCACTTCGTAGTCCTGATTGCCGACCGCTCCCGAAGAATCCTGCCTGAAATGGTTCACGCTGGCGCGAACACCGATATTCCGGTTCAGGAAGTAAGTCGCCGCCAACTCGGCATTGAAGCGCTCGTCGGTACGGTCGATGCCGTCATAGTCGTCTTCGGACAGCTGTACGGTAGCTGATACGATCAGATTGCGGCGCAGTTCGTGATCCACCGTGGCGGAAACATTCGTGCTGAGATAGCCAGCCGCGCCCTGGATCGCGGCGTCTTCAACACTGCGACCGCCCCGGAAGGTTACCGTGGTCAACTGGGTAGGAAACCACTCGACGAGTGCGTCCACGCTGATACCGTCAATCGTAGAGAAGGCCGCGCTCTCGTAGTCCTGCTCGAGGTAGCCGACTGCCACCGCGCCGCGCGCGACCCCACCGAGATCGAAGTCTGCGCCGACTTCAGCGACATAGCCTTCAGAGTCGCGCAGCAGCGGCACGCTCGGCGGGCTGAGATCGTAATCGCGGTCATTATACTTGATACGGGCAAAGAGAGCCGTATCCGGGCTGACCGCATAATCGCCACGAACCTGATAGAGCATCTGGTCGCGGTCTCGGAAGTCCTGATCCGCCACGCCGCCGCCGAACAATACGGCATCATCATAATCGCGTGTGGACCAGTCCGCCCCGGCCTGCAGGCGGATGCGGTTAACGGTGCGCTGGAACTCGGCCCCGATCAGGCCGGTATCGTACTCGATCGGTTCGGCAGCCTGACCCGCTGCGCCTGCGGACGTGCGGGGCTCGGTCAGATGGGCATAAGTGCCGGCGACCTCAACGAAGGTGTTTCGGACAAAATCCAGACGCCCCAGCGCCCCGACATCGTAATTCCAGACGCTCTCGTCGCTGAAATCGAGATACTCGCGACGCGTCGCCGAGGCATCGGCGGAGAAGCCATGACGCGACCAGGTCGATTGCGCGGCGATCGATGGATTGAAGACCGCAACAACGTCCTCCTGTTCCTGATCGGAGGCTGCGAAGACGTTGTCGGTATACTCCAGGCCTACAACGACAGAGGGCTTGTAGATGAAGGCACCGACTTGCGTCCCACCGGAGTCATATTCCGGACGGGGACGCTGCAGCACACTCTCATTCCTGTCGCGTGCGAACATGCCTTCCCCGGCGCTGCCGACCTGGGCCAGCGCGGACGGCGCACTCATCGCCATGAGAAGTCCAGAAATCAACACTAGCCGAGCACGCATTTGTCCCACCACCTGTCACCATGTCTAAGCCAGAGAATAGGCCCGGTGTTACCGGGCCTTATTCCGATTTCATCAATAGTCGGAGGTGCCACCACCACCCGGCGGGGGAGGCGGAGCCGGAGCCGGAGGCGTCCCGCCACCGGTGGCGCCGCCACCCGTCGGGCCGGAGCCCTGACCCGTCGCGGCTACCGTCTGAGCAGCGCTGTTCGCGGCTGCGCGGACCGCGGGCCGGCTCGATCGTGCGGCTACTGCCACAATCGCGGCCTGAGCTACGACCGGATCGACACCTGCCACAGCCGCCAGGATTGCAGCCTCGATCTGCGCTTCGGTCGCATCCTCGGGCAGGGCATCGATGGCTGCTTCGATGACCGCTTCAAGCTGTTCGACTTGCTCGGCGGTCGTCATCGCCGTCTCGTCAGTCTGCGCGATGGCCGGAGCGGCCGCGAACAGGCTGGAGGCAGCAAGGCCTGTTACGGCCAGGATTTTCAATTGGATCGCCACAGCTATCCCCTCTCGTAAGTTCCGTCCCCAACAGGTGAAGACTGGTAAACTGGCGCCAAGATACACAATCCTAGCGCGTAGAGGAAGAGGAGATTTATGGATTCTTAATGACGTTGCTGCGGAGCAACAAGCCATGCAGACTGTCTATCCTGACGAATTGCGACCCATTTTGTGCGCCGCGTCAATCGGGTGAAGCGCGGACAAGTGTTTCCATCCAGCGGGCGCGCCGCGCTTCTGGCTCCAGGCGGAGTTCGCGCAGCACAGCGGCCCGGGTCGATGGGCTCAGTTGACGCCAGACCTGGCTAGCGAAAGCAAGGCGCCAGCGGCGAAAGGCGGCGTTCGCATAGGGCTTTCGCCAGTAGGATTGGGCCAGCGCGGCATCGACTCCTGCCGCGTTTTCACCCGCCAGGAAGCGGGCATAGGCCAGTCTTGCCCAATTGTCTCCATCCCTCGGTTCGGCCGCGAGAACATCCTCGTACAGGCTGGCAGCCAGTTCGGGCTCAATACCAAGCTGAAGCGCGCGGTCGGCCAAGGCTTGGCGTCGTGCCAGGAAGCCGGGCCGGGCGTGCGAGGTCTCGGCGATCCGTGCCAGGCCTGCTTCGTCCAGTCCCATCACCTGGCCTGCCCGGGCATGGTTGATGCCGTTCCAGCCAAAGACCACCGCCAGGGCAAGCAGGCCGAACCCGAACTGCACAGCGAGGAAGCGCCAGGCAGGGGCCGGCCGGCTTGCAGCCGCCTCGCGTTCACTCCGGGCAAAGCCGAGACCCAGTCCGAGGATCCAGGCGAAAAGCCAGAGCACACCGGGAATCTCGAGAGCAAAGTCGACGAGCCCATGGGCGGCGACCAGAACGGTCACGGCGAGAACGGCGCGCAATTCGGTGCGGCCGCGGCGGCGCCTAGCAAGCCCGGCCCAGATCGAGGCGATCATCCCGGCCACGGTGCCGAACATGACGAGCGCGCCCAGCCCGCCGGCCTGAAGCAGCCATTGAAGGTAGACATTGTGAGCGGCGCTCTGGCGCACAAGCGTGGGCGCGGTATGCGCGTCGGCTACTAGATCATTTATGAACCGGAACCCGCCAAGGCCGTGGCCGAACAAGGCCGCATATCCGGTCGCGTCCCAGTACGCAGAAAACATCAATGAGCGTGTTGCGGTATCGTTTCCGACACGCTCGAGGCGCACACCGAGCACTTCGGTCAACGGGAGCAGAAGGACGAGCGCCGTCAGGCCAAGCCCCAGCCCTGTCAGGCGCGGCGTCCAGGACCGGCGTTCTTTGCCGGATTTAAGCGGTTGACGCAGCGTATCCCAGATGAGGAGAGCGCAGCCTGCTCCCAGGCACAGAAGCACGCCCGCCCTCGATGCGCTCATCAGGACGCAGGCCAGCGCGAGGACCGAGACGCTGAGCGGCAAGGTCAGTCCGGCCAGGCCGGTCTCTACCCAGCGCTTTGCGCCGGGGCCCTCTATCCGGCGCCATTGCTGGCAGAACGAGGCGAGCGCGAGAAGGGCGATCATGGCGAAGAAGGTTGCCGCGGTATTCGCCGAGAGGAACGGACCTGCCAGCCGGTTGGTGTGAAAGGGCCGTGTCTGTCCGAACCAGGCGGCGGGCTCGACGGCAAACTGCAGGATGCTGATCAGCGCCAGACTACCGCCCAGGATCAGTGTCCACGACCAGAGGCGGCGCCCCTGCTCGAGTTTGACCGCGCCGCTACGCGCCATCAGAACCACCGCACCGGCTGCGGCCAGGCTCGCGTACTCGCCGAGGCCGCTCACCAGCCACCCCCGCCAGGCTGCGATCAGCAGGAAGACGAGGTAAGCGCCGGCCAGGACGAAGCTGACGCGGGGAAGGTCGATCACACCCGCGATCAAGCCGATCCCGGCGAGTGCGAGGATGAGGGCGGAGATCACCAGGCTGGCCGCAGCAGAATCCGCGCCGAATGCAAAACCGGATGCGGCAAATAGAAAGACCAGGCCAAGGCCGGGGCCAACAAGCCGGGCTGAGGAGCTGAGCCGAACCACGAGGACCGCCCGGCGGATCGTTTAGAAGAACCGCTCTGCGACCCGGACCGTATCTCCCGGATTGACAGTCGTTTCCGGCGTCAGCGTGAATTCCAGCTCGCGAGTCGACCCGGCGCGTTTGATATAGACCACACGGGTGTTTGCCCGGTAGGTGAAGCCTCCCGCGGTGGCGACGGCGTTCATGACCGTGAGACCGGAATTATAGGGGTATTCGCCGGGCTCTTGAACCTCGCCGAGAATATAGTAGGGGCGGAAGTTGAGCACTTCGGCATTCACGCGCGGGTCGTTGAGATAGCCTTCCTGCAGCGCTTGGCGCACAGCGCCTTCAAACTCGCGCAACGTCAGACCTTCCGCGTCGACCTGTCCGATCAGAGGCAGGGAGACGCCGCCGGAACTGTCCACGACGAACTCGCCTGACAATTCTTCTTCGCCAAACACGATGATGCGAAGCTGATCGCCCGTATCCAGCCGGTATTCAACTCGCTGAGCGGTCGCCGCCTCGGTCTGTGTCCCGGGATCGACACCGGGCGCCGCACCGGACGTGGACGCACACGCGGTCAGGACAAGCGCCAGAAGCCCGGCCAACAGTCGAGTGAGCACCATTTTCTACCCCTATGCGTCAAACATCAGCTTCTCTTAACATGAGTACTGCCGCACGCGGGAGCTTTTTGTTCCAGATCAGCGCGGCCAAGACGAGGGCACGGAAGCCGCCAGCTTTGGCTGCAGCCTCTCAACGGGTTACTCATTGGCACCAAAGCCTCGGGGTGCATCAGGACCCGACACCGGCGCCTGGCTAGAGCAGGCTGACGACGGCGAAGGCGATCAGGAGGAGGCCGGCGCCAATTCGCAGGCCGGGTTGGCGCGCAAGGCTGGCGAGCGCGCCGGCGCCAGTCGCCGCGGCCGTCAGGGCGGGCAGCGTGCCGAGACCGAATCCGGCCATGACCAGCGCGCCCTGTCCAGGATTACCGGTAAGCCCGGCATAGCCGGTCATCAGCCACACCATCGAACAGGGCATCAGACCCCAGGCGAGCCCGGTGCCCACTGCGCCGACCCGGTGCAGATAATGGAGGCGCTTCAGGACCGGCGAGGCCAGACGCGCGCCCAGGCCCGGCATCGGCGACCATCCGGCAATCGAGAGGCCCATGACAACCAGCACCAGCGCGGACAGCCAGCGCAGGACCGCCAGGCCGCCGGCCGTGTCGAATGTCAGGCTGGCGCCGGCGAGGCCTGCTGCGGCGCCAAGCGCCGTATACAGCGCAATGCGGGCTATCTGGGCCTGCATGAGAAAACTCAGACGCGAAACCAGCACGGCACCGCCGGTCGATCCAGCGGGTGCGCCCCGCATCGAAATCGCCGTTGCAATCGCGCCGCACATGGCCAGGCAGTGGACACTGGAGGCGACACCTGCGACAAATCCGCTGACCAGCCCCAAAGTGCCATCGCCGCACTGGGACAACATAAAGTGGAGGCTGTGTCCCGCGTGATCCACGCCGGTCTCCCTTTCGCCCACGCCGCCTGTCGGCAGGCCAGGTGTCGTGATCGTCCGGTCCCCTGCGTAACGCCTGAGGGGATGAACTCCTAGACCCGAGCTGACCTGCCGCGAACTGAGGCATATTGCCCTACTTGCATTGAGGTCTTTTAACCGCAATACGGGTGGGGAAATTCATATTCGTACGGAGGGGCTTATGAGCGCACTCGCTCAACCCAAGCGGTCCGGCTTCGATACCAGCGCCATGGCGATGACCGCCGTGTGCCTGTTGGGACTCGTCTGGTCCATTCTCGCGGCGGCCAACGGGGCGGACGCCGCGATGCGCACGCAGTCCTGGCTAATCGGCGCCGGCTTCCTGTTCGGCCTGCTCGCAATCGTCGGGATTTACGGCGAAGGCGGGGTGAAGACCGAACCCACCGAATACAATGAGAGCGTCGTGAAGGCCGGGGCCATTGCCTCGATGTTCTGGGGCGTGGTGGGAATCCTGGTCGGGGTCGTGATTGCCGCCCAGCTGGCCTTTCCGGCCCTCCTGAGCTGGGACGCCCTTCCGCAGCTCAATTTCGGACGCCTGCGGCCGCTGCACACCTCCGGCGTGATCTTCGCCTTCGGCGGCAACGTGCTGATCGCGACGAGCTTTTATGTCGTCCAGCGCACCTGCCGCACGCGCATCGCATCCGATGCCGGGGCCTGGTTCGTCTTCTGGGGCTATCAGTTCTTCATCGTGATCGCCGCGACGGGCTATCTGCTGGGCATCACCCAGTCGAAGGAATATGCCGAGCCGGAATGGTATGCCGATATCTGGCTGACCCTGGTCTGGGTCGTCTACCTGCTGGTCTTCCTGGTGACGCTGGCCAAGCGCAAGGAACCCCACATCTACGTGGCCAACTGGTTCTACCTGGCCTTCATCGTGACCATCGCGATGCTGCACGTCATCAACAATCTGGCCATGCCGGCCAGCCTGCTCGGTTCGCGCAGCTACTCCGCCTTCGCGGGCGTGCAGGACGCGCTGACCCAGTGGTGGTACGGCCATAACGCGGTGGGCTTCTTCCTGACCGCGGGCTTCCTGGCGATCATGTACTACTTCATCCCGAAACGGGTGGATCGGCCGGTCTATTCCTACCGGCTCTCGATCATCCACTTCTGGTCGCTGATCTTCATCTATATCTGGGCCGGCCCGCACCACCTCCATTACACGGCCCTGCCCGAATGGGCGCAGACGCTCGGCATGACCTTTTCGATCATGCTGTGGATGCCCAGCTGGGGCGGCATGATCAACGGCCTGATGACCCTGTCCGGGGCGTGGGACCGACTTCGTACCGATCCGGTCGTGCGCATGCTGGTGATCTCGGTCGCCTTCTACGGCATGTCGACCTTCGAAGGCCCGGTGATGTCGATCCGCGCGGTCAACTCGCTAAGCCACTACACCGACTGGACCATCGGCCACGTGCACTCCGGCGCGCTGGGCTGGGTCGGCTTCATCAGCTTCGGGGCGCTCTACTGCATGATTCCGTGGCTGTGGAAGCGCAAGGGCATGTACTCGCGCGCCCTCATCGAGTGGCACTTCTGGGTCGCGACCCTGGGCATCCTTCTCTACATCACCTCGATGTGGGTGTCCGGCATCATGCAAGGCCTGATGTGGCGTGCCTACAACTCGCTCGGCTTCCTGGAATACTCCTTCGTGGAAACCGTCGAGGCGATGCAGCCCTACTACATCATCCGCATGCTCGGCGGCGTACTCTACCTGGCCGGCGCCCTGCTCATGGCCTGGAACGTCTACAAGACGATCAAGGGTGATGTGCGCAGCACCGAGGACGTGGCTCAGCCCCAGTCCCACAAGATCCAGCCGGCCGAGTAAGGGGAAGACTCATGGCGAAGAAACGCGAAAATCCCGTCTGGGGCTGGCACAAGAAGGTCCTGGAAAAGAACTCCATCGTTCTGACCGTCGGCATTCTGGGTACGGTCGCCATTGGCGGCCTGGTGGAGATCGCCCCGCTCTTCTACCTCGACACCACGATCGAGGAAGTCGAGGGCGTGCGGCCCTATTCCCCGCTCGCCCTGATGGGCCGGGACGTCTACATCCGCGAGGGCTGCTACAACTGCCACTCCCAGATGATCCGTCCGCTGCGCGACGAGGTGGAGCGCTACGGCCACTACTCGCTGGCAGCCGAGAGTATGTATGATCGCCCCTTCCAGTGGGGCTCGAAACGGACCGGGCCGGACCTGGCCCGCGTCGGCGGCAAGTATTCGGACGAATGGCACCGCGACCACATGCGCGATCCGCGCTCGGTTGTGCCCCAGTCCATCATGCCGCCCTACGCCCAGCTGGAAAACACGCCGCTGGAGGTCGAGGTCGTCGAAGGCCGGATGAGAGCGCTGGCGCGCCTCGGCGTGCCCTATACTGACGAGATGATTGCCAATGCGGCGAACGACATCGAAACCCAGCTCGACCCGTACGCGTCCGACTACGACAATTTCCTGGCCCGCTATCCCGGCGCGCCGGTGCGTGATTTCGACGGCAATCCGGACATGGTCAGCGAGCTGGATGCGTTGATCGCCTACCTCCAGATTCTGGGCACGATGGTGGACTTCTCCACCTATGAAGCCTCCGCCGACGAGAATCTGAGGTAGCGGCCATGTATGACGCGCTAGCAGGCTTTGCGCAGACTTGGGGGCTTCTCTTCTTCGTGGTGACCTTCGCTTGCGTGCTCGTCTACGCGCTCTGGCCGAAGAACCAGAAGAAGTTCGACGAGGCTGCCCGCGTGCCGCTGGAAGACGACGACAAGCCGGCCGCCGCCGAGGAGCGCGCGCCAGGCGAGGACAAGGACAAGACCAATGGCTGAGACCGACAAGAAGGATATCGATGCCCACACCGGCGTCGAGACCACGGGCCATGAATGGGACGGCATCAAGGAGCTGAACAACCCGCTGCCGCGCTGGTGGCTGTGGGTGTTCTACGCCAGCATCATCTGGTCGGTCATCTACATGATCTTCATGCCGGCCATTCCTGCCTTGCCGGGCATGCAGGGCTACACGCCCGGTCTGCGCGATCACACCGAGCGCGAGAATGTGCACAATGCGCTGGCCGAGCTGCAGACCGCGCGCGAGCCGCAATTCGCGCGCCTGCAGGAGGCGGCGGCGCAGGGCGGTATCGATGCCATCGAGGCCGATCCCGAGCTGTTGCGCTTTGCCCTCGCGGCCGGACGCTCGGCGTTTGGCGATAATTGTGCCACCTGTCACGGCGATGGCGGCCAGGGCGCGATCGGCTATCCCAATCTGAACGACGATATCTGGCTGTGGGGCGGCACTTTCGACGAGATCCGCCACACGCTGGAAGTCGGCATCCGGTCCGATCATCCCGAGGCGCGCTATTCCCAGATGCCCGCCTATGGCGCGGACGGCCTGCTGGAGCGTCAGGAAATCAACGCCGTGGCCGACCATGTCATGACGCTGGCCGGCCTGATCGAGCCAACCGAGGCGGGCGAAACCACCGGGGCCGAAATCTACGAGTTCCAGTGCGCCGCCTGTCACGGTGTTGATGCGACCGGAGACCGCATGGTCGGGGCGCCCAACCTGGTCGATAACTACTGGCTATACGGCAGCGAGCGTGAGCAGATCGTCAATTCGATCTGGCGCGGCCCGTTCGGCGTCATGCCCAACTGGGGTGAGCGTCTGAACGACCCCACCATCACGGCGCTGGCAGCTTACGTTTATCTTCTCGGCGGCGGCGAGCCGGACGAGTTTGCAGAAGCGGCTCTGCTGGACCGCGATCCGGGCGGGGAGGCTGGCCAGTAGCCGGTCCCTCACCACCCCGCGTTCCGGCAGATTGCCGGAGACCCACGTCATGAATCTGATCGACCGACGTCCGCAAATGGCCCCCGGCATCGCGCGCAGCGATGCCGAGGCGGTCAACGACAAGGACACGCGCGAGCTCTACCAGAAGCGCGAACCGATCTATCCCAAGCTGGTGAAAGGTCCGTTCCGGCGTTTCAAATGGATCTTCATGGCGCTGGCGTTGGGGCTCTATTACGTCCTGCCCTTCGTGCGCTGGGACCGGGGTCCAAACGCGCCGGACCAGGCCGTGCTGGTCGATTTTGCCAATGCGCGCTTCTACTTCTTCTTCATCGAGATCTGGCCGCAGGAAGTCTATTACATCACCGGCCTCCTGATACTGGCTGCGCTCTTGCTCTTCCTGGCGACCGCGCTGTTCGGCCGGGTGTGGTGCGGCTATGCCTGCCCGCAAACGGTGTGGACCGACCTGTTCATCGCCGTGGAGCGCTTTTTCGAGGGCGACCGCAACAAGCGCATGAAGCTCGACAAGGCGCCGTGGAGCTTTGACAAGGCCCGCAAGAAAATCTCCAAGCACGCGGTCTGGCTGGTCATCGCGGCCGCCACGGGCGGGGCCTGGATTCTGTATTTTCACGACGCTTTCGACCTGGTGGAGAATTTCCTCACCGGCGAGGCGGAACTGACGTCCTACGTCTTCTTCGCCCTGCTGACCTTCACCACCTATACGCTGGCCGGCACAATGCGCGAGCAGGTGTGTACCTATATGTGCCCGTGGCCGCGTATCCAGGCCGCGATGACCGACCGCGAGGCCCTGAACGTCGCCTACCGCGTGGATCGCGGCGAACCGCGCGGCGCGCACAAGGCCGGCGATAGCTGGGAGGGACGCGGGGACTGCATCGACTGCAAGGCGTGCGTGGCGGCCTGCCCGATGGGCATCGACATCCGTAACGGGCCGCAGCTGGAGTGCATTGGCTGCGCGCTATGCATCGATGCTTGCAACGACATCATGGACAAGGTCGGGCGTCCGCGCGGGCTGATCGCCTACGAGACCGACGACAATATCGACCGGCGCCTGAAGGGTGAGACACCACGCTACCGCTTCATCCGGGTGCGTACGCTGTATTACGGGATCACCGCGCTGATCGTGGCCGCGATCATGCTGGCCGGTCTGCTGAACCGCACCGAGCTGGAACTGAATGCCGACCGGGACCGCAACCCCAACTATGTGATGCTGTCGGACGGATCGGTGCGAAACGGTTATACGGTCAAGGTGCTGAACAAGGCGGGGACCGAGCGCGATTTTGTCCTGTCGGTCGAGGGCGACCCGGCGTTCGAGGTCCGTGTGCTGGGCCAGGAGACCGGCGAGATGCTGACGGTGGATGCCGACGAGACGCGCGATTTCCGGGTATTTCTAACACTGCCGCCCGGCGCGATCGACAGCGCCAGCGAGCCGGTGACTTTCGTGGTCGAAGACCCGGCGAGCGGGGAACGGGCCGAAACCCAGACCGTATTCCAGGCCGGAGGCCGATAGATGACGACCGACAATTATGTAGATCGTGAGCCGCCGCGCTTCGTGATCAAGGGCCATCACGTGCTGTTTGCGCTGATCGGGTTTTTCGGCGTGACGATTGCGGTCAACGTGCTGTTCATCACCCTGGCCCTGCGCACGTTTTCCGGAGAGGACACGCCGCGCTCCTACGTGCAGGGGCTGGAGTATAACGAGGTCATCGAGGCGCGCCGCATGCAGGCCGAGATCGGCTGGCAGGCGGCCGTCAATCTGGAGGACGAGCAGGTCTTCGTGGCCCTGGAGTCGGCCGACGGCGAGCCGGTCTCCGGCGTGTTCCTGGAAGGGCGCCTGCGCCACCCGGCCGACACCGCGCTCGACCGGCCGCTGGCCTTTCACGAACGCGAGCCGGGCGTCTATGTGGCCGAGGCCCGCGACCTGCCCGAGGGCGTGTGGATCCTGACCGCGCAGGTGGACGGGGCGCGCCCGTTCGAAATGGAGCACAGGCTATGGCGCCGCTAGACGCCGCCGATATTCGGAGTGACGACCCGACCGCCTTCGTGCGCGAGACCGGCGAGGTCAAGGCGCTCGACCTGGCGGTAGAGGGCGCCCATTGCGCGGGCTGCATCGCCAAGATCGAAAACGGGCTGAACGGCCTGGACAGTGTGCGAAGCGCGCGGCTGAACCTGTCGACCGGACGGCTGGCGGTGACATTTGCTGGCGCGGACGAGGAAGCGCGCACGATTGTGAAGACCGTCAAGGCGCTGGGCTATGCGGCCAGCCCCTTCCAGCCGGAAACCGGCGATGATCCGGGAAAATCCGAAGAGCGCCGCCTCTTGCGCGCGCTCGCGGTGGCGGCCTTTGCAGCGGCCAATGTCATGCTGCTCTCGGTCTCGGTCTGGGCCGGAGAGGGGGAGATGGACAGCGGGACCCTGCTCCTGCTGCATTACATCTCCGCGGTGATCGCCCTGCCGGCAGCCGCCTTTGCCGGACGGCCCTTCTTTGAAAGCGCGTTCCGGGCGCTGAAGGCGCGCAGCGTCAACATGGACGTGCCTATCTCGCTGGCGGTGATCCTGGCGCTCGGCCTGTCGCTCTACGAGCTCTTCATCGGTCACGGCGACACGTATTTCGACGCCGCGGTCATGCTGCTCTTCTTCCTCCTGATCGGGCGCTATCTGGATTCGCGCCTGCGCGCGAAAGCCGGTCAGGCGGCGCGCCAGCTGGCGGCGCTGCAGGCGAGCGTGGCGCACCGCATCGACGCGGACGGCAAGGTCAAGGCGATCCCGGCGCGCGAGGTAGTCCCCGGCGACCGGCTGGTCGTGGCGGCGGGAGACCGCATGCCGGTCGACGGCGAGATCGTGGAGGGACGCGGCGAGATCGACGCCTCGCTGGTGACCGGGGAGACGCGCCCGTTGCACCTGGAACCGGGCGACAACGTGTATTCGGGCATGGTCTCGCTGTCGGGCACGCTGACCATCACGGCGACGGCAGCGCGCGAGGATTCCCTGCTGGCCGAGATCGCGCGCCTGGTCGAAGCCGGCGAGCAGAGCCGGTCCACCTATGTGCGCTGGGCCGACCGGGCCGCGCGGCTCTATGTGCCGATGGTCCACTCGCTGGCCGCCCTGACCCTGATCGGCTGGGTCGTGATCGGCGGCAGCGTGCATGCGGGCATCCTGAACGCCATCGCGGTACTGATCATCACCTGCCCGTGCGCGCTGGCGCTGGCGGTTCCCGCGGTTCAGGTCGTGGCCTGCGGGCGGCTCTACCGCGAAGGCGTGCTGGTCAAGTCCGGCGACGCGCTGGAGCGGCTGGCGACGACGGGCCGGGTACTGTTCGACAAGACCGGCACGCTGACGCTCGGCAAGCCCAAACTGCTCAACCCCCATGCGCTGAGGCCGGAAACCATCGAGCTCGCGGCCAAGCTGGCGCGCAGCTCCCACCACCCGCTCTCGCGCGCCGTGGCCGACGCCGCCGGCATGGGTGATACGGCGAGCGATATCGAAGAGGTGGCCGGAGGCGGGCTGCAGGGCAACTATGAGGGCGAGCGCCTGCGCTTCGGCTCGGCCGGCTGGCTCGGCGTGGACTCAGACTCCTCCGGTCCCCAGGCCCATGCCATGGAAGCCTGGTTCCAGCGCGGCGACGCGGCCCCGGTGCGCTTCGTCTTCTCCGATGCGCTGAGGCCGGATGCCGCCGAGGCAGTGCAGGGCCTGCGCGCGCGCGGTCTGACGAGCGAGCTTCTGTCCGGGGACCGCGAGGGTCCCGTCGCCGCGGTGGCGCGCGACCTGAAGATCGACACCTATTCGGCCGAGCTGAAGCCGACCGAGAAGATCGCCCGCATCGAGGCGCTGGCCGGCGAAAACCCGCTCATGGTCGGCGACGGGCTGAACGACGCGCCGGCGCTGGCCGCCGCCCATGTCTCCATGTCGATGGGATCGGCGGCGGAAATCTCGCGTTCGGCGGCCGATCTGGTGATCCAGGGCGACCGGCTGTCGGCGATCCCCGTCGCGATCGATGTGGCCCGAGCCGCCCGGATGCGCGTGTTCGAGAATTTCGGTCTCGCCGTGATCTATAACTGCATCGCCGTGCCGCTGGCCGTGTTCGGCTTCGTCACGCCGCTGGTCGCCGCGATCGCCATGTCGGCCAGCTCGCTCCTGGTCACCGCCAACGCGATGAGGCTGATGCGCAAATGACGGCCCTGCTCTGGCTCATACCAATTGCGCTTGGCCTCGGCGTAGCCGGACTGGCCGCCTTCTTCTGGAGCGTGCGCTCGGGCCAGTACGAGGATCTCGACGGTGCCGCAGAACGCATCCTGATCGATGACGAAGGCCCCATCGTGGACGAGGATGAGGAGCGGTAGGCTCTGGTTCTTTCTGTCCACGGGCTCCTGGGTCTGCGCTTCGCCCGGGATTTCAGAGCATTTGACCCATCGGACGGCACTCGCAGTGCCTCCTACCCGGCGAAAGTCAGGAAGGACGAGGGAGGTGGGAAAGCCTCCCCCGCGCGATCGCTATTCGCTCATCTGTGCGCGGACCCGTACTGCGGTGGCGGGGAAGTCGGTGAAGACGCCGTCGACGCCGAGCGCGTAGAGCGCGCGCAGCTCGTCCTCGACGGTTTCGCCAACGAGCGGCGCGCGGTCGTCGCGCACCGTCCAGGTGTGGACAACGAGGCCGGCGGCATGAGCCGCCTCGACATAGCCGGTGGAGTCGCCGTCAGGGGTCATGAGATTGGCCTTGTACGGGCCGACGCCGTCGGCGAAGGCGGCGATCTCTTCGAGCGTCAGCCCGCCCGCATTCGCGTCCGCCTCCTCCGGTCCGCTATAGAGCATGGCGAGGCGCACATCGCTGACCGCGTCGAGGCGCCGGAGAAATTCCGGGTCGAAGGACTGGACGATGACGGGGGCATCGGCCGCGTTCAGACCGCGCGCGTCCAGCGCCGCGATGAGGGCCGGCAGCGGATCGAGGCCGAGCGCGGCGTATTGCGCGGGCAGCTTGACCTCGGGCTCGATCGCGACGCGGCAGCCGCACTCGGCCTGGCGCGCCTCGACGAAATCGAGAAGAGCCTCGAAGCTCAGCACGCGATGCCGGTCGTCATGCGCGTCGCTGCGATCCTCCATGGTCTGACGCGCGAACAGGCTCTGAAGCTCGGCGGCCGTGAAGTCGGCCACCCACCAGTCCTCCCGCCCGAAGCGCTCGGCGCGGCGATCGGCAAATTCGGGCCGGTCGGCGACATCGGTCGAGCTCGACAGATAGGGGTCGTGCCGCACGATCAGCACGCCGTCGCGCGACATCTGCAGGTCCGGCTCGATGATGTCGGCGCCCTGCTCCAGCGCCACCTCGTAGGCGGCCAGCGTGTGTTCGGGACGCAGCCCGCTCGCGCCGCGGTGGGCAATCACCAGGGGCGGCGTCCCGTCCAGCGTGGCCCATCCGGCCCCGGGCGCCTGCGCTGCCGTCATTCCCGTCGCGATCCCCATCGTCATTCCTGTCACCGCGATCGCGGTCCATGCCGTGATCTTTCGCATGATAATACCCTCCCTTTGAGCGCGCGCGTTCTCTAGTCTGAGGCCATAACGGAGAGGAATGACAATTGAGCGACACTGACCCGAAGACGGCGTCCCCGTTCGACACGCTGGCGGATGCGGCCGAGCGCTACGGGACGCTGAGCCTGGAGAATTATTCGCGCGTGCGCTCGCTGGCCGAGGCGATCAGCAACGGCTTCTGCCAGTATCTCGGCGGCAGGCCCGAGGCCCGCTGCTGCTATCTGGTCCCGCCCGAAGGCGCATGGACGCCGCAGGATCACCAGTCGGGCGCCTTCTCGGTGTCCGGCCAGCATTTCCTGCCCCTCGCCCCGATCCGGTTCGGCCTGGGCGTACGCGTTAGCCGGAATGGCGACTGGATGCGCGTCGTGCTGATTGCCGCCGCCAACGGCACCGTGATGGACATCCATATCGACGGCGGGAAGACATACAGCTTCGAGACACCGCGCAATGACGCTGTGATGCAGGCCTTCTTCGCCCATCTGGTCCAGCACCTGGTCGACTGGTTCGATGACCAGTCGCGCCGCTACGAGCACGGCGAATACGGCGGGGGCGGCGGAATCGGCTTCGATTTCCTCGAACGCGAAGAGGCTGCCAAGGCCCCGCCGGCACCCGAAGCCCCCTAGAAGAACCAGCCAAAGAACAGGGCGCGCACCTGGTCGAAGCGCCAGAGCCCGGCCAGCGCCCCGATCACGCCGAGCAGGAGCAGGGTGAATTTGCGGCGGTTGAGCGCCGCCAGCATGGCCCCCATGGCCGAGACCGTTTCACGCAGACCGACCAGGCGCACCGGGATGGCAAGCGACAGGCTGGCCACCAGGGCGATGGCGGCGATCATGATTTCATCGGGCACGGCGGACATGACGGGCTCCCCACGCTTGTTGCACGCGATGGCCACCCTGACCGGTCCAGTCTGAGCGCGCGCTGAGCGGCGCGCTCATCCGGCGTTCAGCCTGGCCTCAATAGGGCCCGCTGGGGTCGATCGGGTCGTCGACCGGCCCCGGCCCGCCCGGATCCGCCTGGCCGCAATAGGGCCAGCTATCCGAATTGGGACCCTGATCGGGGCAGACCGTGTCGCCTTCGGGCAGGTTGACACAGGCCGTGAGCGCGCCGGCCGCAGCCAGCATGGCGATGAACAGACCCGTGCGCGTACGGCGGTCGGCGATCTCTGCGAGCATGACAGCCCCCCTTCAATTGGCCCCAGTGTTGTCCGTGTTTGGCCATGGAGCAAGCGCAGAAAATGCGCGCCGCGCGCCAACAGGGTTCACGCGGCCTTAACGCCCGATCGTGTTTCGTGAGCGAGCGCGCACGCTGCAGGCGTGACGCCCCGATCTGGAAAGACGCAAGACCGCCCATGGCCCGCCGCAAACCCGCCCCGCCTTCCAGACGATCCCGCTGGACGCTGCTGCTTCGCGGCGCGCTCAGCCTTGCCGTCGTCGGCGCGCTGGCGGCCGGCTGGCTGGTGATCTGGCTGGCGCGCGACCTGCCCGACACGACACAGCTCGCCCCCGCCGAGCGGACCGGCGCCATTACGCTTCTTGATCGCGAAGGCCGGGTCATCACGCGGCGCGGCGGCGGCGTTGGCGTGGCCATCACCGCCGACCACCTGCCCGAGCGCCTGGTCACGGCCGTGCTCGCAGTGGAGGACCGGCGCTTCTATTCGCACTTTGGGATCGACCTCATTGGCACCGGCCGCGCCGCGCTGGCCAATATGCGCGCGGGCGGCGTCGTCCAGGGCGGGTCGACCATCACCCAGCAGCTGGCCAAGAACCTGTTCCTGAGCCCGGAGCGCACCTACCGGCGCAAGGCGCAGGAGATGATGCTCGCCCTCATGCTGGAGCATCGCTATTCGAAAGATGAAATCCTCGCCCTCTACCTGAACCGGGTCTATTTCGGCGCCGGGGCCTGGGGGGCGGACGCGGCCTCCCAGCGCTATTTCAGCCAGTCAGTGCACGATCTGAGCTGGGGCGAGGCCGCGCTTCTGGCCGGGCTGCTCAAGGCGCCCTCACGCTACTCGCCGGCCAGCGATGCCCGCCGCGCGGCCGTGCGCGCCACCGTGGTCCTGGACCTCATGCACGATACCGGCGCCATCAACGAGGCCGAACGCGTGGCCGCCGCCGAAGTGCCGATCCGCGTCTCGCGCGGACTGTCCAGCCCGGGTGCGGGCTGGTTCGCCGACTGGGTCGTCGGCCAGGTGCGTGAGCAGACTTCGGTGCGCGACACCGACCTGGTCGTCTACACCACGCTCGATGTCGATGCGCAGCGCGCCGCCGAACTCGCCCTGACACAGGGTCTGGCCGACCCGGAGATCGCCCGCGGCGCGCAGACCGGAGCGCTGATCGCGCTCGATGGCGCGGGCGGGGTGCGCGCTCTTGTCGGCGGCACCGATTATACGCGCTCACCCTTCAACCGCGCCATCAACGCACGGCGCCAGCCCGGCTCGGCTTTCAAACCTTTCGTCTATGCTGCCGCTTTCGAGGGCGGCTTTTCGCCCGACGATGTGTTCGACGACGCGCCGGTCAGCTACGGCACCTGGTCGCCGGAAAACTATAATGGCCGCTATGAGGGCCGGATGACGCTGGAAGAGGCCTTCGCCACCTCGTCGAACGCCATTGCCGTCCAGCTGTCCGAAGCGACCGGCCGCGGCTGGGTGCTGCGTACCGCCCAGCGCATGGGGATCGAGAGCCCCATGGAAAATACGCGCGCGGTTGCGCTGGGGGCCTACGAGGTCACGCCGCTCGAGCTCGCCGGCGCCTACGCACCCTTCATGAATGGCGGCTTGCGCGTCGACCCCCATGCCATCACGCGGATCGAGACAGCGGCGGGCGAGACCGTGTTCGAACGCGAGACCCCGGCGCCGGAACTGGTCCTCGCCGCCCGCGTGCGCAGCGACATGGACCGTCTGTTCGCCGCCTCGGTCGCGCGCGGGACCAGCCGCAACGCGGCCGTCCCCGGACGCATTGTGCGCGGCAAGACAGGCACCACCAACGACAATCGCGATGCCTGGTTCGTGGGCTGGTCGGACGGGCTCCTGACCGCGGTCTGGACGGGCAATGACGATGGCTCGCCCACCGACCATGCGGTCGGCGGTGCGGGGCCGGCCCGGATCTTCGCGCGCTTCGTGACCAATGCTCCGGCGGTCGGCGCGCCGTCGACGACGATGGTTGGCGCCCGCGCGGAGCCTGGTCCTGCCGAGGCCGGGCCTGACGCCGATGCGTCCGTCTCGCCGGCCGCCGGCAACGATGCCATCGGCGCGCTGCTCCAGCGCCTCGGCTCGGGCGAGTAGCGGCCGGTCAGGCCCCGGCGTGCGGCGCGTTCGTGCGCTGCGGCTCGCCAAAGGCTCGCATTTCCGCCCGATTTGCCGCTAGTCTGGAGCGCAACGGCGCGCGGCTGCGTTGTGCGCATAGCTCAAGCAAGAGGACACGACATGATGAAGGTATCCGCTCTTGGCTCGGCGAGCGTGCTGGCACTCGCGCTGGGTCTGACCGCCTGCGGCTCCGGCGACACCGGGACGCCGGGACGCGAGAGTGCACCGACCGAAGTCACGCTCAGCCAGGCCGAAGACGGGCTGGCGGCCCTGAACCTGGTCGCCAACGAGGCGCTGAGCTGGGAGGAGCAGAGCTTCGAGGACGGGGTCTATACCTTCACCAATCTGACTTACGCGCCGGCCGATGCCGAGGAACGCGGCTTCACGATCGAGGAGCTGGTCATCGCCGCCCCACGCGTGACCGAGGCCGGCCATGTCGCCTTCGACCGGCTGAATGCCACCGGGATTGCCGGTGACGCGGAGGGCCCGGATCAGGTTCAGATCGCGCGGGTCTATATCGATGCGCCCGGCCCCGGCCTCGCCGCGCTGATCGGCGACGTGATCAGCGGACGCGCGGATGCCGAAGACTATACCGCGCCCTTCCAGGACATCGCCGAGTACAGCTTTGACGGTCTCGGCGTGGACTCCGTCTCGATGACGACCGTCGAGGACGAGACCCCGCTTCAGCTCCGGCTCGGCGCCCTGGCCATGGACTCGTTCGACGGCGAGACCCTGTCCTCTTTCGTCATGGACGATTTCGCGGCGTTTTCGCAGGACGCCACGCAGCCGGTGCGCTTTTCGCTCGACGAGGTACGCGCCGAGGGCCTGAAGGCTGGCCTCGTCCAGGCCCTGTTCGAGGGCGGCGAGAGCGGCATGGAGCCGATGAGCGACATGCTGCTGCCGGTCAACCTGTATTCCAGCGTCGCGCTGCGCGGGCTGAACGTGGATGCCGATGGGGTCGTGGTGACCATGGAAGAGCTGACCGGCACCTCTCGCGAACGCGGCGGCGAGCTTGTCCAGGTCTCGGAGATGCCGCTTCTGCGCGTCGCGGCGCGCGAGGGCACCCAGGCCGGCGATCAGGTGGCCGGCGCGTTGGAGATGCTGGGCTATGAGGCGTTCGACTTTTCCATGCGCGGGGAGAGCGTCTACGACGCCGAAGCCGACCGTATGTATACGCGCGGCGAGAATTATCTGCGCCTGGAAGACGGGTTCGAGATCCGCTTCGATCAGGATTTCTCCGGGATCGAGGCCTACATGGAGCGCTATGGCGCGGCCATGGCCGACATGTTCGACCAGACCGAAGGCGCCAAGACGCCCGACGCGCTCAGCCCGGCCCAGATGGATCCGGCGCTGAAGGCCGCCTATGAGCCCTTGATGCTGAACCGGATGCGCATCGCGATCGAGGACCGCTCGCTGCTGGACCGGGCCCTGGACGCCGCTGCGACGCGCCAGAATGTCGATCCGGCCACCGTGCGCAGCCAGATGATCGGCATGCTGGGAATGGGGGTCATGATGGCGCCGCCTGAAATTCCCCGCCCGCTTGTCGGTTCGGTCTCACAGGCGCTGACCCTGTTCCTCCAGGAAGGCGGAACGGTGGTCATCAGCGCCGATCCCGAAGAGCCGGTCTCCATCGGCAGGATCATCGAGGCCTCCGAAGAGGGCCGTTTCGATCCCGCCATGCTCAACGTCACCGTCCGGCACGAGGGCGAAAACGAAGAGTAGGCCGGAAGAGTCCGGGCCGGACAAGCCGGCCTGGGTGGTCTATTTGCGAGCGTGGCGCGCCATGAAGGCGCGCATGCGCGGCGCGATCTCGTCCGCGAAGCGCGAGCCGTTGAACACGCCGTAATGGCCGACGCCCGGCTGCACGTAATCCTCGCGCAGGCTGTCGCTCAGCCCCGTGCACAGCGTGTGAGCCGCCTGGGTCTGGCCGATGCCGGAGATATCGTCATTCTCGCCTTCCACGGTCAGAAGGGCGACATCGCGGATCGCATCCGGGCGCACCGGGCGCCCGCGCACGGTCATGTTTCCCCGCGCCAGCTTCTGCTCCTGGAACACGTCGCAGATGGTCTGCAGATAGAATTCCTCGGTCAGATCCATCACCGACAGGTATTCGTCGTAGAAGGCGCGGTGATTGTCCGCACTGTCCCCGTCCCCGGCGACGAGCTCGTTGAAATACTGCCAGTGCGCATCGACGTGGCGGTCCAGATTCATGTTGATGAAGCCGGTCAGCTGCAGGAAGCCGGGATACACGCGCCGCAGGGCGCCGGGATAGCCGGCCGGGACGGTGTGGATCAGCTGGTCGCGGAACCAGGAATAAGGCCGCTCCTCGGCCAGCTTGTTGGGCACGGTAGGCGATTTGCGCGTGTCGATGGGCGAGCCCATGAAAGTCATCGTCGCCGGGCGGGCCGGATCCTCGTCCTCGGCCATCAGCGCGACGGCTGCCAGGGTGGCAGGCCCGGGCTGACACACGGCCACGACATTGGCGCCCGGTCCCACCTCGGTGATCATGGCGCGCACATAGTCGACGAAATCGTCCAGATCGAACGCGCCCTCGTCCACCGCCACCATGCGCGCATCGGCCCAGTCGGTGATGTAGAGGTCGGCATCGGGCAGGAAGGTCTGCACAGTGCCGCGCAGGAGGGTCGCGTGGTGGCCCGACATCGGCGCGACGATCAGCACGACCGGATCGTCAATGGCCTCCGGCGCCACACCGCGCACCTTGGCGAGCGCTTCCCGGTCGCGCTTGAAATGGACCAGGGAGCAGAAGGGTTTCGACCAGACGGTCTCGATCTCGACCGGCACGTCCAGCCCGTTCACGCGGGTGCAGTCGAACCCCCAGTCCGGCTTGCCGTACTGGCGCGTCAGGCTCTCGAACACGTCGGCGGACGCGGCCATGGCCCGGCCGGCCAGCGTATCGGCCACCGGATTGTGCGGGTCGCGCAATGCCTCGCGGGTCGCGTTGGCGGCGGCGCGCCAGGGCATCATCGCCGCACGGCTCATTTCCAGAAAAGAGTAGAGCATGGGTCAGGTCTCCTGACCTGCGCGCACACGGCGCAGGCTCGGGTCAAGGACGATCAGGACGCACGCGCGTCATTGGCGAGAAACTGGCGCAGCCGCGAGGCGATGGTTTCCGGATCGGCCGTATGGGGAAAGACGTCGACGAACCTGCCCTCTCTGTCCATCAGATAGATGAGGCTCGTATGGTCCATGGTGTATCCCCCGGTCGTCTGGGGATCTTCGGCACGCGCATAGTACACGCGGTAGGCGCGGGCGGCCTGGCTGACCTGCTCGGGCGTTCCGGTCAGGCCTTTCAGCCGGTCCGGGAAGGCCGGCGAGTCGACATATTCGGCGAGCACTTCGGGCGTGTCCCGCTCGGGGTCGACGGTGATCAGGAGCGGCTGGAATTGCGCGCGCTGCTCTTCGTTCAGCCGCGACAGCGCGTCGGCGAGGATCTGCAGGCTGAACGGACAGATGTCCGGGCAGTAGGTGAAGCCGAAATAGATCAGCATCGCCTGGCCTTCGAAATCGGCGTTCGTGACGGTCGCCCCGGTCTCGTCGACCAGGGTGAAGTCCCCGCCCACCTGGGCCTCGCCCGAGGTGCGCGTGGCCGGCAGGCTCCGACCGTCTCCCCCCGCGCCGCGTACGACCAGCAGAGCAAACACGGCCACGAGGGCCAGAAGGGTCGCCAGCACCGGCAGGAGCCAGACAGGACGGTTCTGCATAGACTTTCCTCACTGTGGCCGGCCAATAGCCGGCGCGCCGGCTATTGGCGCGATCCTGGCGAGACGCCGGGCGATCTCGGGGCGTGTGCGGCTGCACACAAGGCCGCCCCACATCAAGGACGCCCCCTATACACGATGTTGGCGCGACCGGCGAGATGCAGGAAGGTCGCGGGGTCGAGGCGCATGCTGCAGCGCAACACCTGCCATGTCCACACCCCGGATCGTCCGGTGCGGCGTTCGGTCCCTTTCGCCTTGACCCGGACTCTGCTTCTCTCTGGGCTGGCACAGTCTTTCCAGCCGGCAGTTCCGGCCCCGACCCCCGCAGGCGAGCGACATCCGATGAACGATCCTGAATGGCACGCCGTGGCCAGCGAGATGTCCCTGTCGCCGATGTTCGGCCGCGTGCGCCTGCGCACACTGATCATGCTGCGATGGCTGGCGGTGGCCGGTCAGACCGCCACCGTGCTCGGCGTCAATCTGGTCATGGGGTTCGACCTGCCGCTCGCAGCCTGTCTGGGCGTGATCGCGGCCAGCGCTGTGCTCAACGTCTCGCTCGCCGTCACCCAGCCGACCCAGCGCTTTGCCAAGGACTGGGAAGCGGCAGCCCAGCTCGGCTATGACCTGATCCAGCTCATGGTTCTGCTCGCGCTCACCGGCGGGCTGACCAACCCGTTCGCGATCATCATGATCGCCCCGCTTGTGATCTCGGTGGCGTCGCTGCCGCCGCGGCTGTGGATTCCCCTGGCTGGGATGGCGGTCGCCGGCTCCATCGCGATCAGCCTGTGGCACCTGCCCCTGCCCTGGCAGGGCGCCTTCCCGGTCACCTTGCCGTCGATCTACCAGGCCGCGATCTGGTTCGCCATGGCGATCACGATCGCGTTCACGGCCGTCTATGCCTGGCGGGTGGGCCGCGAAGCCAAGCGCATGGGCACGGCTCTGGCGGCGACCCAGACTGTCCTGGCGCGCGAGCAGCGCCTGTCCGCGCTCGGCGCGCTGTCGGCCGCGGCCGCGCACGAGCTGGGCACGCCGCTCGGGACGATCCAGGTGACCGCCAAGGAGATGCTGCGCTTTGCCGAAAGCGATAGCGTGCGCGAGGACGCCGCGCTGCTGGTCAGCCAGGCCGAGCGCTGCCGCGACATCCTCAAACGCCTGTCCCAGACCCAGGAAGCCAGCGACAGGATGCACGACCGGCTGGCACTGGGCGATGCGCTGGAGGAGGCGGCGGCCCCGCTGCGCGGTCTCGGCGCCCAGATCGGCATCCACCTCAATGCGCTGGAAGACCGCCTGGACCCGCCGCTGATCCGGCGCAGCGCGGAGATGCTCTACGCGGTCGGCAATTTCGTGGAAAACGCTGTGGACTACGCCCACACCCGCGTCGACATCACCGGGCGCTGGGACCCCGAGCGCATCATGGTCGAGATCGAGGATGACGGACCGGGCTTCCCGCCCGACATCCTGGCCAAGCTGGGCGAGCCCTACGTCACCACCCGGCGCGGGCGCGAGGGCAGCGGCGGCATGGGGCTCGGCGTTTTCATCGCGATCACCCTGACCGAGCGCCTGGGCGGACATGTCGACTTTTCAAACAGTACCGCCCGCGGCGGGGCCCGCGTCCTGCTGACCTGGCCACGCGAGGCGCTGGCCGCCCCCGCCGACCCGGAGGAGGAGGCCGAGGAAGAAGAGATTCCCGGGACGCTGTCCTAAGGTCTGCAATCTCACCCACCCGCCTGCGGGGGGTTTGAGGCCGCGCGCACGCAGTCTATATCCCTGTCATAGCCCATCAGTGATTTGAGACTGGATACGAGCCATGAGCGATGCAGAGCTGAACCTGCCCGAGGATAAATCCCTCCTCATTCTCGACGACGATACGCCGTTCCGCACACGGCTTGGCCGCGCGATGACGCATCGCGGTTTCGAGGTCGTCGAGGCGGCGAGCGTCGCTGAAGCGCTCGAGATTGCCGGCAAGAACCCGCCTGCCTTCGCGGTTGTCGACCTGCGGCTCGGCGACGGGGACGGCCTGCAGGTGGTCAAGGCGTTGCACAGCCATCGCGCCGACTGCCGGGTGGTCATGCTGACCGGCTACGGAAATATTGCGACCGCGGTCGCTGCCGTGAAATCCGGCGCGGTGGATTACCTGTCCAAGCCGGCCGATGCCGACGATGTCGCCAAGGCGCTGCTGGCTGCGCCTGACGCCAAGCCGGCGCCGCCGGACAACCCGATGAGCGCGGACCGGGTACGCTGGGAGCATATCCAGCGCGTCTTCGAGCTGTGCGATCACAACGTCTCCGAGACCGCCCGCCGCCTGAACATGCACCGCCGCACGCTGCAGCGCATCCTGGCCAAGCGCGCGCCGCGCTGAAGTGTTTTCAGCGAAAGTGGGAACCGGTTTCGCGCTTCGACAACGCGACCACCAAGAACCGCGCGTTGTCAGCGAAAGTGGGAACCGGTTTCGCGTTTACACCCTCAGCAGTCTTTCCGCCGCATGCCGGGCGAAGCGCAGGGTCAGGGCCTTGCGCCGGGCCGGAGCGAGCTTGTCCACCGGGCTCTCGCGCACGATCCCCGCACCGAAAGCATCCGCGACGATAAGCCCGGTCTGTTCGGGCAGGACGGCAGCGGGAAACCGGTCGGAGACCGCGAAGAAGAAGCGGTCGCACCAGTCGAAATAATCCGGCCATTTCTGGTCCGTGCGGAAATCAGCGATGCCCGACTTGATCTCGACGATGACGATCTCGCCCTTCGGCCCGAGACCTGCCAGGTCCGCCCGGCGCCCGCACGGCAGGGTGAATTCGGGGATGGCATTAATCCCGAGATCGTAAAGCAGACGGGCCGTCCCGCGCATCAGGGCATGCGCGTCGTCAATGGCCGGATTGGTGGCGGAGGCGAGGCTGGCACGGGTCATCGAGTCAATATGTTCAAACTTTGTTCCACACGCAAGCGGTCGGGTTCACGACCGGCGCTTGCCCGGCGCGGCCACGGCGACTATCTGCTGACGACACTCAGACCGGACACGACGATGACCCAGACCTCCGCGCCCGAACTCGCCCCCTCCCAGGAAGAGATGCTGACCCTGGCCGAACAGGCCTGGGAGGCGCTTCCGGAGGCGTTCCGGCGCATGTGCGGCAATGTCGTGATCCAGGTGGTCGACTTTGCCGACGAGGAGACGCTCGCCCATTTCGGGATGGAGAGTGCGTACGAGCTGTCCGGCCTCTATCACGGCGTCGACCTCACCCAGAAATCCAGTGTCGATCCGGGCGGGCCGGACTATGTCTTCCTCTACCGCCTGCCCATCCTGCTGGAATGGTGCGAGCGCGGCGACGTGACGCTGAAGGATCTGGTCAGCCATGTTCTGGTGCACGAGATCGGCCATCATTTCGGCCTCTCGGACGACGACATGCATGCCATCGAGGATGCAGCCGACTAGGCTTTCATGCGCTCGGCCCAGTCGCGCACCACTTCCGTCGCCGGGCCGTAACGGGCCTCGTCGAAGGCGGGGCTGATCTCGCCGGGCTCCAGCGTCAGTTCCACCGTACGCGCGCCAGCCAGGCGGGCCTCCTGCACGAAGCCGGCGGCCGGATAGACCGTCCCCGACGTGCCGATCGCGACGAACACATCGCAACGCGCCAGGGCGTCATAGATCGCATCGAGATCGAGCGGCATCTCCCCGAACCAGACCACGTGGGGTCTCAAGCCGCCTGTGCGCGCACAGGCCTCGCAGGCGCGGTCGACCGACAAGGCGTCATCGTGGCCGAACAGATGGCCGCAATGATTGCAGCGCGATTTGAGAAGCTCGCCATGCATATGGACCGGCGCGTGCGATCCGGCGCGCTCGTGCAGATCGTCGATATTCTGTGTGACGAGGAGAAATTCGCCGCGCGCATGCTCGCGCCAGTGCGCTTCAAGATCGGCCAGCGCGGTATGGGCGGCATTGGGCCGGGCGGCGGCGAGGCCGTCCCGGCGGGCATTGTAGAAGGCGTGGACGGTGTCGGGATCGGCCGCGAAGCCCTCGGGCGTCGCCAGCTTCATCGGGTCAAACTTCGCCCACACTCCGTGCGTATCGCGGAAGGTGCCGAGCCCGCTTTCGGCCGACACGCCGGCTCCGGTGAGGATGACGATGTTTTCGGCCATGGCGCCCGCTCTCCCTGTCCTGTCAGGCAGGGTAGGCGGTTCAGGCAGTCCTGCCCAGACGTGGGTGTCAGGCCACGCCGATACGCGGCTCGGCATCGCCGCCGGATTCCGGCGGCCCGAAAGCCCGGTCGAGAATCGTGGTCGAGCTTTGCGCCAGCTCGATTGCGGCCGTCAGGTGCTGAAGCACCTGCATGTTGTTGGACAGCACCTTGAGGGCCTCAGGACGCAGATCGCCCGAGATCTTGGTGCAGCGCACGAGCACATCGGCCCGCAGCTCGATCAGGATATCCTCCAGACGGCGCCCGTCCGGGTTGGAATCCGATTTGAGAAAGTGCGTCATGACACGCCTCCTTTCCAGGATTGAGGAACAAGTCTGACATGAAACCCGTCATTATTCGGTAAACGCCTTGAAGACCGGCGCGCGAAGGGCAAACTGCGCACTACACCCATCGATCGGACAAGGAGGCCATAATGGCTGAGACAATCGGCGCCAAGCGCGCGGCCGGAACGCTGTCGGGCTGGAGCGCGGCGCAAGACCGCGATGCCATCGAGAAGACGTTCAAGTTTGCCGATTTCAACGAGGCGTTCGGCTTCATGGCGCGCGTGGCAATCTTCGCCGACAAGATGGACCACCATCCAGAATGGTCGAATGTCTACAATACGGTTGAAGTCGCCCTGACCACGCACGACGCTGGCGGCGTGACCGACAAGGACACGAAAATGGCCGCCTTCATGGACAAGATCGCGGGCTAGGGCCTGCCTCCGCGGGGGTGCCGCTCTAGCGCCCGTTCACCATGACCAGGCTGAGCAGCACCTCGGCGCCGTCTTGGCCGAGCGTCTCGTCGGTCGCGCGCTGCAGCATGGACGCGATCAGCTCGGGATCGGGCATCTCGCCGAAGCGGTAATGCACGCCGGTATAGACCGCGATGGACGAGTTGTAGGCGTTGCGAAGGCGGGCCATGCGCTGCTCGATCTTCGCGCGCAGGCTGGCATCCTCGGTATTCAGACCCAGCTCGATATGAATGACGCCGCGCAGGCGCATGTCCGACTGGACGGCCGCCAGGATCGGATCGAAGGGCACATAGCTTTCCACATGAGTGATGGAGCGCCCGCCCCGGCTGGGTGCTTCTTCCGCGGCAGGCGCAGGGGCACCGCCCCCGGCGTGAGCGGCCGGCAGGGAGGCAAGGAGCAGGGCGAGAAGACAAAACATGCGGGTCATGGCATCCATCCCTAGCGCGAATGCGTAAACAACCGGTTGGGACCCGCGCGAAATTGCGCGCCACTGCCCGTGTCCCGTGCCGTCCTTGCGTGGCTGAGCTTTATGGAGACTGACATGATCCGACTTCTTCCCGGCCTGCTCGCTCTCGGGCTGACCGCCCCGGCCCTCGCGCAGGAGCCGGAAAGCCCGGTCGCCGTCGCGCCGCGCGATTTCGTGTCCGCCGGCGTCGCGGTGCTGCCCGACTACACCGGCTCGGACGAGTATCGCTTTCTGCCCTTCGCCGCCGCGCGCGTGGAGATCGGGTCGGTGACGCTGCAGACCGAAGGCCCGGGCCTCGCGGCCACGCTCTACGAGTCCGGTCCGGTCGAGCTTGGCGTCTATGCGCGTGCCTATGGTGGCCGCGACGACGACATTGACGACGCGGTCATGCGCCGCCTGCCCGAAATCGACACCGCTGCCGTGATTGGCGCCTTCGCCCGCGCCGACCTCGCGCGTGGCCTCCTCTCGGACTACGATTCGGTCAGCGTCACCGCGCGCGCCGGCGGCGACGTTACCGGCACGTTCGGCGGCGCGATCTGGAGCGGCGAGATCCAGTACGGCACGCCGCTGTCGCGCACCTCCTTCGCCGGCATCGGCCTGTCGGTGACGGGTGTCAGCGAGGATTACGGCGACCTTCACTTCTCCATCGACCCGGCGGGCGCGGCCGCCTCCGGCCTGCCCGTCTACCAGGCCGGGTCGGGTATTCGCGATGTTAGCCTGACGGCGATCTGGGACCAGGCCATCACGCCGGACTGGTCGGTCACGACGATTTTCGGTTATTCGCGCCTCCTGGGCGATTTTGCCGACTCGCCCATCGTCGCCGAGCGCGGCAGCCCCGACCAGGTCTTCGCCGGCATCGGTCTCGGGCGGAAATTCTAGGCGGCGGAAAATCTCGATAATCGCTTGAGCCGCGGCATGATCCGCGGATAGAACTTGCCCAACCTGTGGGAGGGCAAGATGAAACGGATTTTGACCATCGCGCTGGCCGCCATCGCGGTCAGCTGCACGTCATATGGGGATATGGGCCTGGCCGGGGGCGTTTCCGATCGCCAGATCGGCGAACGCATGTGGGACATCCGCTCGAACGGCAGCGCCTTCGCCAACCTCACCCAGATCGAGGACTACATCTATCTGCGCGCCGCCGAGATCGGCCGCGCCAACGGCTTCTCCCACTTCACGCCCCTGTCGGAAGCCAGCGGGTATGAGGAACACCTCTACACCGACAATACCGAGACCTTCTCGACCACGACCGATTGCTATGGCCGATCCTGCAAGACCGAGGGCACGGTCACCGGCCCGTCGACCTCGAGCTACCGCACCCCGCACGCCGACGCGCGCATCCTGTTCTTCACGCCAGCCGAGTACGACGATCTGCCGGCCGAAGAGCGGGTCTACATGATGAGCGTCGACGCGATCTGGAATGACCTCGCACCGCGCTACATCCCGGAGACGCGAGAGGGGTAGGGACGCAGAATGAGCGAGAGCGCCAGGCCGCCGTCGAGGGAAAGCCCGGCGGGAAGGTCCAGGGGCGGATCGCCATTGCCCCGCGGAGCACGGTTGTGTCTCGACTACCTCCCGGCCGGGGACGCCCCGCGTCTGCGCGACCTGCTGGATGGCGGGCCATGGCGCGATGATCTGAAACGCCGGGTTCAGCATTATGGCTGGCGCTACGACTACCGGGCGCGGAAAATCACGCACGCGCTGCGCCTTGGACCCTTGCCGGCATGGCTCGCCCCGCTGGCAAGCACTATCGGCGACCGGCCGGAGTTCGAGCGCGTGCCTGACCAGGTCATCGTCAATGAATACTGCCCCGGACAAGGCATATCCGCCCATGTCGACTGCGAGCCCTGTTTCGGGCCGGCCATTGCGTCACTCAGTCTCGGCGGTGCGGTGGAGATGGTGTTCAGACACCGCCAGAGCGACAAAAGCGCGAGCCTGGTCCTGCCACCCTTGAGCCTTCTCGTTCTGACCGGCGAGGCGCGTTATGACTGGACGCACGAAATACCCGCGCGCCGCTCGGACACGATTGACGGGATGCGCCTCCCGCGCACGCGCCGCGTGTCGCTGACCTTCCGCACCGTCATCCGCGAACCTTGATCATCTGAGAAGGTGATGGAGGGGTGCCCCCGAACCCTGAAAGGGTTCGCAAGGGCAACCGCCCGCCCGCAGCGTCAGCGAGGAACGAGACCGAGCGGACGCGAGGGAGGATTTGGGAGAAAGTGGTGGAGCCGAGGGGAATCGAACCCCTGACCTCGTCATTGCGAACGACGCGCTCTCCCAACTGAGCTACGGCCCCACAAATCCCGTGTCGAAACGAGAGCGCTGACCTACGGCTCAGCCCTTCTCCTGTCAAGCAGGCGCGTTCATATGCGCGCCTGCGCCGCGCCTTTGCGCCGTCGAGAGGACTTGATCGCACCGCCCTTGCGCGTCTACAGGACGGGGGCGTTTTCTAAAACTCCCTTCCAGCGTGAGGCACGAGATGGAACTTACTTTCGGTCAGGCGATCCTCGCCTATTTCGTCAGCCCGCTGCTGACCCTTCTCACCATCGTCGTGTTCGTGAACGTGATCATGAGCTGGCTCGTCGCGTTCAACGTGGTCAACGCCCACAACCAGTTCGTGCGCATGGTCTGGCAGACGACAGAGGCCATCGTGGCCCCGCTGCTCGCGCCGATCCGCCGCATCCTGCCTCCGCTGGGCGGCATGGATTTGTCCCCGATCGTGCTGCTCCTGCTGATCGCCTTTGTCCGCAACTATATTGTCGGCCAGGTGCTGTGGCGCCTGTTCGGCTAGGGTCCGCCCGGAAAGAAACCGCATGAGCGACGCCATCAAGTCCGTCGACGGCGCAGCCTCCCTTCTCGATGGCAAGGCGGCCGCCGCGCTGATCGATTCCCGTGCCCAGGCCGGGGTCGAGGCGCTGTCCGGCCCGCTCGGCCGCGCGCCCTGCCTGGCCGTCGTGCTGGTCGGCGAGGACCCGGCGAGCCACGTCTATGTCCGCAACAAGGTCAAGCGCACCGAAGCCTCCGGCATGCGCTCGATCGAGATCAAGAAGCCGGCCGATCTCTCCGAGGACGCGCTGGTCGCCATCGTCGAGGACCTGAACGCGGACCCGGGCGTGGACGGCATTCTGGTCCAGATGCCCCTGCCCGATCACATCGACTCGCGCCGCGTGATCGAGACCATCGACCCGGACAAGGACGTGGACGGTCTGACCGCGGCCTCTGCCGGACGTCTGGTCCAGGGCGCGCCCGGCCTTCGCCCCTGCACGCCGTCCGGCTGTGTCTGGCTGGCGCGCGAGGCGCTGGGCGATCTCTCCGGCCTTCATGTCGTGGTGATCGGACGCTCCATCCTGGTCGGCAAACCGGCCGGGCTGCTCTTCCTGGAGCAGAACTGCACCGTCACGCTCGCCCATTCGCGCACCCGGGACCTGCCCGGCCTGTGCGCGAGCGCCGACATCCTGGTCGCCGCAGTCGGCCGGCCTGAAATGGTCAAGGGTGAGTGGATCAAGCCCGGCGCCACGGTGCTCGATGTCGGCATCAACCGCATCGATGCGCCCGAGCGCGGCGAAGGCAAGACCCGGCTCGTCGGTGACGTGAACTTCGAACAAGCCGCGAAGAAGGCCGCCTTCATCACGCCGGTGCCCGGCGGGGTCGGACCGATGACGATCGGCTTCCTGCTGGTGAATACGGTGCGTGCCGCGGCCGCGCGTTCGGGCCTCGACTATCCCGCTGCGGTGGCTGATCTCTAGGCGTTTTTCGTATTTTGCGGCGAGAACTTAACCGAGTGTAAATCACTTTGCCCGTATAACCGCAGCCTTCGCGGGGGTGGAGACGGACGATGGGAACTGCACTTAAAGTTCTGCATGTCGAAGACGATTTTGCCGATGCCATGCTGCTTCAGCATTCGCTCTTCGATGCCGGTGTCGACGACCTGGAGCTCGAAGTGGTGCGCACGCTGCACGATGCGCGCTGGAAGCTGGAGCGGAACCCCTACGACCTGGTCATTCTCGATCTGCGCCTGCCGGACTCGGTCAATCCCCAAGACACGATCCGCACCGCCGAGCAGCATGCCGGTGCGACGCCCCTGCTGGTCCTGACCGGTTCGGCCATTATCGACGGCGACGTGATCGGCCCGCATATCAACCTGCTGGACAAGAACGAGTTCTTCCACGGCAAGGACCCGCTGCGCACGCAGCGGCTCGCCGGGTATGTGCGCGCGGCCGTCGGCGGTGCGCTTCTGGTCTGAGGCCTTTCCCGGACCGGCCTGCGCTCTAGCTCCTGTCCGATGACAGAGATGAGCCATTTTCCTTCCGATTACCGCGCCCTCGTCGTGGGCAGCACAGGCGGCATCGGCGCCGCGCTGACTCGCGCCCTGTGTGAGGACACGCGCTGCGCCGCGGTCTATGCCGCCTCGCGCCGCGGCACCGGTCCTGATCCTGGCCCCGGCCATGACAAGGCGCACGCCCTCACCCTGGACCTCACGGACGAGACCAGCATCGAGGACGCGGTCGCCACCGCGCGCGAGGGCGGCCCGCTCCATCTGGTGATTGCCGCGACCGGCTTCCTGCACGCCGAAGACATCTCGCCGGAGAAGACCTGGCGCCATCTCGACGGTGACGCTCTGATGACCGCCTATCGGATCAACGCCATCGGCCCCGCCCTGCTTGCCAAGCATGCGCTGAAGGCGATGGCGCTTGATGAGCGCAGCGTCTTTGCGGCGCTGTCGGCCCGCGTCGGGTCCATCTCCGACAACCGGCTCGGCGGCTGGCACGCCTATCGCGCCAGCAAGGCGGCGCTGAACCAGATCCTGAAGACGCTCTCCATCGAGCTGGCGCGCAAATCGGACACGGCCGTCATTGCCGGCCTGCACCCCGGCACCGTCGATACCGGCCTGTCAGAGCCGTTTCAGGGCAATGTGCCCGATGAAAAGCTGTTCACGCCGGCCTACTCGGCCGGATGCCTGCTCAGCGTGATAGACGGGCTGGACCCCGGCCAGAGCGGGCGCGTCTTCGACTGGGCCGGCGAGGAAGTCCTTCCCTGAGCGGGGAAAATCGCGCCGCCCGCCTTGCCATCGATACAAAATCCCGCTTCGCTGGGCGTTTGCACAGCAGTTGTCAGACGGGAGCCCCCTCATGAGCCATATCGATCCGGAACGCGACGCCTTCGAAGCCTTCAAGGGACTGGACCGCGACCATCCCATCGAGATGCTCAACCTCATCCGCCTGCGCGACAAGGCCGCCTATCCCGACGGGCGCGACGTCACCGGGTTCGAGGCCTACAAGACCTATGGCAAGACGTCCGGCCCGATCTTTTCGCGCGTCGGCGGCACGATCATCTGGCGCGGCCGGCCGCAACTCCTGCTGATCGGCCCGGCCGACGAACGCTGGGACCTCGCCTTCATCGCCCGCTATCCCAGCGCCAACGCCTTTCTGGAAATGGTCAAGGACGAAGTCTACCACAACGACGCCGTCCCCCACCGCCAGGCCGCCGTCGAAGACAGCCGCCTCCTGCGCCACAAACCCCTGGAAGGGTTGAGCGAGTTCGGGTGAGAGGCGGGCCTGCCCCCACCCGACTAAAGCCAGGCTCCCTCGAACCTGAAAGGTTCGCAAGCGCGACCGCGCGCCCGCAGCTTTAGCGAGGATCGACCGAGCGGAGCGAGGGAGAACAGGGAGTAGTGGTGCCGCTTGCGTGACTCGAACACGCGACCTACGCATTACGAATGCGTTGCTCTACCAGCTGAGCTAAAGCGGCTCCGGACGGGCCTGTGACGGCCTCGTTTCAAGGCGCCGGAAACTAACCGAGCTTCGATCCGCTCGCAAGCGCCGTTTGCGGCTGATCTTCGGTGGGCCGGGCATGAGGTTTTCCGCCCGCGCGCAGGCGCTGGATTTCAGCCACGGCAGGCTCGGCGAGGCGGTCGAAAAATGTCGAGAGATGGTCGGCCGGACGCGCCGCCGCGGCATCGTTGCGGATGGTCAGATCGGCGTGGATGCGCCCTGGATGGGTCCATTCGTGATGCATGGGCCGCACCGTGCCCAGATACTGGTTGACCACCGAATGGGCCGTACGCCCGCGCTCGTTCACATCACGCAGGAGGCGGCGCGAGAGGCGGATATCGTCGGGCGCGTCGACATAGACGCGCAGGTCGAATGCATCGCGCAGATCCGGCGTGCAGAACAGATGGATGCCCTCGACCAGGATGACATCGGCCGGGTCTATTTTGCGCGTGTCGGAGCGGCGCCGGTGAATGGTGAAATCGTAGATCGGCGCCTTGATCGCCTTGCCCGCGCGAAGCTGGCCGAGCTGGCGGGCCAGAAGGGCATGGTCGCGCGATTTTGGATGGTCGAAATTATAGATGGACGGGTCGAAATCGGGCTTCGAGCCGTGATCGCCGTAATAATCGTCCTCGGCGATGACCAGCGCGGACAGGCCCGTCAACGCCCGCGCGGTGGCGCGCGCCACCTCGGTCTTGCCCGAGGCCGAGCCGCCGCTCACGCCCACCAGAATCCGCTTCGCCATGATCTGCCCTAGGTCTGACCGTCCTCGTCCACCCCGGGATCATCCGGGGCGCGGCCCGGTTCATAATAGCGCGAGGCCCGCTTGTCTTCGTCCGATTGCGCCCCGGTGTCAGTCGCCCCGCTCTTGTTGGACGCAGGTCGGGCCGGCGGGGTGGACGACGGAGTGGCGGGCGGAGTGGCTGGCGGGCCGGAAGGCGTGTCCGGCGCGCGGCGCGCAGAGGGCGCTTCGAGCAGGGCGGTTTCCGGCACAGCCTCGGCGAGATCCTCGAACCGTTCATAGCGCGGGTGGATCAGGCGCGCCTCGTCGCCCCAGGCAAACACCATGCGCTTCCAGTCCTCGGGCGCGTAGGGGAAAACCTGCCCGTCCTGATCCATGTCCGACCAGTTGGCCTCCACCGGCGCGTGGGCCGCACGCGCCATCAGCCGACGCGCCGCCTCCTCGTCGCCCTCGAGCCGGGCCAGGCGCGAGGCGAGCGCACACAGGCGGGCCGTCTTGGCGCGCTCGGCCATCAGCGGAGCCAGCGCGGACCGGGCCGCTTCCAGATTGCGGTTTTCCAGCGCCACTTCAGCCTTGAGCAGGCGCGCCTCGCGGTGTTCGGGGTTGAGCGCGGCCAGCGCGCGCAGGCGCTCGGCCCGCTTGGCCTTGGTGTCTGACTTGCGCAGATCGCCATAGACGCGCGCGAGTGCCGGGTGCGGATTGGCCTGCCAGGCGGTTTCGATCAGCTCTGCGGCGCGGCGGTGACGCCGGCGCTCGGCCAGGAAGCGGGCAGCCAGCGCTGCCGCCGGCGCAAAGCCCGGCGAGGCGGACGCGGCGCGTTCGGCGAGTTCGCTCGCCTTGTCGGGCTGCGCCTCGCCGCATTCGATCGCCTCCACGGTCAGTAGGACGGCCCGCCGGCGCGCGGCGCGGTCGGGCGCGATATCCTTGCGCTTTTCCGCCTCGGTCAGCGTCTTGCGGGCCGCTTCCCAGCGCCCTTCGGCGACCTGGGCATTGAACAGGGAGTCGAAGGCCCAGCGCGTGCGGGACTCGTCGAACGCCTCGCTGGCATGGGTGATGGCCAGCTGGTGGTCGCCGCGCGCCTCGGCGATCGAGGCCAGGCCCCGGCGCGCGACCAGGCGGGTGCGCGAATCCTCCAGCATCAGTTCGTAATGGCGCTGTGCGCCTTCCAGATCGCCCGCCGATTCCGCCGCGCGGGCCGCCAGCAGGCGCGACAGGGCGGGACGGTCGAGCAGGGCGTCGGCGCGCGCGGCCTGGCGCACGGCCAGCTCGCCCTGGCCGGCCGCCGAGGCGATGAGCGCGCGCTCCAGCGCATCGAAGCCGCTTTCCCGGCGGCGGCGCAGCTGGAATTTGCGGAAGCTGTCCGGCGCGGTCCAGATCTTCACCACCAGCCACCACACCACGACCAGAAGGAAGGTCGCGATCAGCAGGATGCCCATGGCCAGCGCAAAGCTGGTCTGCGCCTGCCAGCCGAGGAATTCGAAATTGGCGGTGCCCGGATTGAGCGTCAGCCAGACCGCGGCGATGGCGGTCAGCACGCACAGGGCAATCGTGATGATCAGGCGGATCATGGGCGGGCCTCGTTTTCAGCAGCCGCTTCACTCAATTGGGTGCGCAGGGCGTCCAGCCGCGTCTCGATCTCCAGGCGCGCACGCGCCCCGCGCAGCCAGTCGGCGGCCGCTTCGCCGGGCGCGCCCTGCAGGCTGGACACCGCATCGGCCGCGCCGGAAAGATCGTCACGCGCCAGGCGGGACTCGGCCCGGTTCACAAGCTCGCGCGGGCTCTCTTCGCCTTCTCCGGCACTGGCTTCCGGGCCCTGCACCTCGATCAGACCGAACAGGGTCCGGCGCGTGCCGGCCGCGTCGCGAATGGCCTCGGCGGGGAAGCGCTCGGCGAGCCCGGTGCGGGTCGGCGCGCCGGAGCGGGCGACCGATTCCAGCGCGGAGAGGTCGCGATTGCCCGGCCAGACGCGCGCCAGCGCGGCGCGTTCCGCCTCAAAGGGCTGCGCACGCGAGGCGGCATCGGAAAGCGCGGCCAGTCCGAGCGCCCGCGCCGAAAGCGTACGCAGCGCGTCGTTATCGCTGCCCGGGCCGGTCTGGGCCGACCGGGCCAGTTCGGTGGCCTCCTCGATGCGCGCGTCGAGAGCCGACAGGTCCGATTCCAGGCCGGACAGGCCCTCGCGCACCGTGTCGACACGCTCGCCGAGGCGCTCGTCCTCGCTGGCCAGGCTGTCGCGCAGCTCGCCGACGCGCGTTTCCAGCGCGGCGAGGCGGTCCTGAATATCCTCGACGGCTTGCAGATTGGCGGCGGGCGCGGAGTCTTGCGAGACTTGGCCGCGCAGATCCTCGACGTCATCTTGCGCCGTACTTGCGGCAGCCAGGGCGTTCTCGGTGCGCTCAGCCAGTCCTGCGACCTGCTCGCGCAAGGCGTCGAGCGCATCGGGATCGATGCCGCCTCCGGGTTGCGTGTCTCCGTCATCACTCTGCGAGGAGGCAGCGCGGCGTCCCAGCACCTCGATCCTGTCCTCCAGCCCCGATACCGATGCCGCAAGCTCTTCGACCTGTGGCTCCAGCCCGCTCAGGGCCTCGACCCGCGCCTCAAGGGCCTCGACGGTCTCGGCAGATACCGCCCCGGCCGCCGGATCGCGCGCTTCCAGCTCGGCGATGCGGGCCTCAAGAGCGCCCACGCTTTGCTCTTCCAGGCGCGGCACGGCATAGCGCGTCAGCGCCCAGGTCACCGCCGCCGCGATAAGGGCCGTCAGCAGTACCAGGACCACAAGGGCGAACCAGCCCGGCCCGCCGCGCTTTTCACGCTTGGCCTTCGCGTCATCCTCGCGGTCGACCGGCTCGAACTCGGCGTCGACCGGCTCGGGCTCGCCGGATTGGGTGTCTTTGTCGTCGGGGCCGGCCATGGACGTCCTCGTCGCTGTCGGGCTGATCTGAAAATCGGCTGTGAGTCTAGGCCGCGTCGGCGATGAACGCTACTGGCCCTCTGGCTCGCCGCCCAGCCGGTCGGCCGCGTCCAGAAGCCCGGCATCGGTCGGCGCGTCTGCAATCTCTACCGGCGCAATGCCTGCCGCGCGCAGGGGTTCCGCCGCGGCGGGACTTATCGCTGCGGCGAAGAGTCCCGCCGGGATACCGCCGAGCGCCTCCAGCGCCGCGACAAGCCGGTTCGCGCCGCCCGGCGAATGCACCGTGGCGATGACCGGCCCCTGCTGCAGGGCGGCGCGTGCCGCCTCGGTGAAACTCGAAACCGCGTGGGTCCGGTACACGATCAGGGGCAGAACCAGAATGCCGTGCCCGGCCAGCAGGCCGGACAGGTCACGCGCCACGATTTCTCCCCGGGCATGCAGGATGCGTGTCCCCGGCATCATCCGATCACTTATCAGCTGCGCGAGGCCCGCCGCATCGGAGTCCGCGTCGGTGATCTCTGTAAAGCCCGCCTCGCGCGCCGCCTCGGCCGTGGCGCCCCCGACGGCCAGCACCGGAAGCCTCCGCTCGTCGGTCAGATGCGCGAACGCGCGCGCCCCGTTCGGGCTGGTCAGCGCGACGGCGTCAATTGCATCCAGAGACAGGTCTGCATGCAGCATTTCGACGCGCGCCAATGGCGAGACAACGGGAGAATAGCCGCGTTGAGTAGCGAGATTTGCAGTTTTACTCGCGCCGGGTTCGGTCCGGGTGATGAGAATCCGGTCAGTGCTCATCGGCCGACGCCAGGGCTGCTTCCAGCGCTTCGCCCCCGCTCTGGCGGACCGCCTCGCCCAGGCGCGTGCCGATTTCGGCTGCGGCTGCACGCGGATCGCCCTCCAGCGGCAGCGTCACCGATTGCGCCCAGCGATGCGTCCCGTCCGGGCTCAGCACCTCGCCGGCGAGCGAGAGCGTGCCGTGGCGCAAGCTGGCATGGGCGGCAATCGGCGTCCGGCAAGAGCCGTCCAGGGCTGCCAGCACAGCACGTTCGGCCAGGACGCAGATATGGGACTCCGCATGGTCGAGCGCGGCCAGCGCCTCGCGCGCCGCGCCGTCATCGCTGCGGATCTCGATGCCGATCGCGCCCTGCGCCGGGGCAGGCAGCATCTCGTGCAGCTCCACCGCAGGCCGGCTCGCTTCCTCGCGTCCGAGGCGTTTCAGCCCGGCCAGCGCCAGGAAAGTCGCGTCGATCTCGCCGCTGCGCACCTTGGCCAGGCGCGTGTCCACATTGCCGCGCAGAAGCACGATCTTCAGGTCGGGACGCAGCGTCAGCGCCTGGGCCTGGCGCCGGATCGAGGCTGTGCCGAGCACCGCGCCCTGCGGCAGGTCCATCACGCGGGCCGCCCCGGTTTCGGTCAGCAGCACATCGCGCGGGTCCTCGCGTTCGAGAATGCACGCAATCTCCATCCCGTCCGGCAGCCGGGTCGGCACGTCCTTCATGGAATGCACCGCGAAGCTCGCTTCCTTGCCCTGCAGGGCAATCTCCAGCTCCTTGGTGAACAGGCCCTTGCCACCAGCCGCCAATAGGGCGCGGTCGGTGATCCGGTCGCCGGTCGTGGTCAGGCCCAGGATCGGGAAGGCCGCATCGGGGTCGCTGGCGCCGTTCGCCTTGGCCAGCTGGCTCTGCAGCATGCGCGCCTGGGCCAAGGCGAGCGGCGACGTCCGGGTCGCGATGATTTGCGGTTTGAGGGCCAAGGCGGGCTCCTGGGCGTGAGGCGAGTGGCAGGTGGCGTTGTCAGCCGGATCAAGCAGCGCTAACCAGCTTTGGTGATGGCGTTAAACCACGACACCCGAGACGCGCAAGCGCGCGATGGCCGCACGGTGACCGTGCTGGGTCTGGAATCCAGCTGCGATGACAGCGCGGCGGCGATCGTGCGCCGTCATGGCGACGGCAGTGTCGATATCCTGGCCGACGCCGTGATCGGCCAGAATTCAGAGCATGCCCCGTTCGGCGGCGTGGTGCCGGAGATTGCTGCGCGGGCCCACGCCGAGCGCATGGATACGCTTGCTGCCGGCGTTCTGGCCGAGGCCGGGCTGACGCTGGCCGACATGGACGCGATCGCGGCAACCTCGGGCCCGGGACTGATCGGCGGGGTGATGGCCGCGCTGATGACGGCCAAGGGCCTGGCGCTCGGCGCCGACAAGCCGCTCATCGCGGTCAATCATCTCGAAGGCCACGCCCTGTCGGCCCGGCTCACCCACACGGTTGAGTTTCCCTATCTGCTGCTCCTGGTCTCGGGCGGCCATACCCAGCTGGTCCGGGTCGACGGCGTGGGCGAGATGACGCGGATGGGGTCCACGATCGACGATGCAGCCGGAGAGGCGTTCGACAAGACTGCCAAGGTGATGGGGCTCGGTTTCCCCGGCGGCCCGGCCGTCGAGGCCCTGGCCAGGACCTCGACCGACCCCCAGCGCTTCGCGCTTCCGCGCATGCTGTCGCGCGACAGGGGCTGCGACTTCTCCTTCGCAGGCCTGAAGACCGCGGCCAAGCGCGCCTTCGACAGTCTTGAGACGCCGACGCAGGCCGACAAGGCCGATCTGGCTGCCGGGGTCCAGCGCGAAATCGCGCGGCACCTGGCCGAACGCGCCGGGCGGGCCATGGACATCTTTGCTGACTCAGCCGGCGAAAACGCGAAAGGGCTGACCCTCGTCGTCGCCGGCGGCGTCGCCGCGAACGGCGCCGTCCGCGACGCGCTGGAACTTATGGCCGGTTCAAAAGGCTTTACCCTGATAGCGCCGCCGTTGAAATATTGCACCGACAACGCGGCCATGATCGCCCTGGCCGGCGCGGAACGCTTCGTGCTGGGCCGGATCGACGGCCTGGATGCGCCCGCACGGGCGCGCTGGCCGCTGGACGAGACCTCGGCCGCCGCCAACCCGGCGAGCGGCGCGGGGCGCAAGGGACCGAAGGCCTAGAGGCCAGGACGGCAAGAACTCCAGGGGACGAGGGCGGGATGAACACGTTTCACAAGATTGGGGTCATCGGCGGCGGCGCGTGGGGCACGGCCCTGGCCCAGACCGTGGCCAAGACCGGCCCCCAGGTGACGATCTGGGCGCGCGAGACCGAGGTTGTCCAGTCCATAAACGACCGCTGCGAGAATTCGCTCTTCCTGCCCGGTGTCGCGCTGGATCCTGCAATCCACGCAACGTCCGATCTCGGCGAGCTGGCCAGCGCCGAGATGGTGCTGATCGTGACGCCCGCCCAGCACATGCGCGCGACGCTGAAGGATTTCGCCTGCCATCTCCGCGTCGGCTCCCCACTCGTCCTGTGTTCGAAAGGCATCGAGCAGGGCTCGCTGAAGCTGATGAGCGAAGTGCTCGCCGAAACCATTCCCAATGCCCGCTCGGCCGTGTTGTCGGGACCGTCCTTTGCGGCCGATGTCGCACGCGGGCTTCCCACCGCCGTCACGCTGGCGTGCGCCGACCGGGGTCTGGGAGAGGACATCATCGCCACGATCGGATCGGCCAGCTTCCGGCCCTACTACGCGCCCGACGTGATCGGCGCCGAGGTGGGCGGCGCGGTCAAGAACGTCCTGGCCATCGCGGCCGGCATCGTGGACGGCAAGGCGCTGGGCCGGTCGGCCCATGCGGCGCTGATCTCGCGCGGCTTTGCGGAAATGACGCGGCTGGGCGTGGCGCTCGGCGGGAAAGCCGAGACCCTGGCCGGACTGTGCGGCCTGGGCGATCTCATCCTGACCTGCTCCTCGCCGCAATCGCGTAACATGTCCTGCGGGCTGGCGCTCGGGCGCGGCGAGAGCCTTGAAACCATCATGGTCCAGCGCAATTCGGTGACCGAGGGCGTTGCCAGCGCCCCGGCCGTGGTCGCGCTTGCCCGCCGGCACGGCGTGGAAATGCCCATCTGCGAGGCCGTCAACTCCGTCGTCTCCGGCGCCGGCACGGTTGACGAAGCCATCGCTGCCCTGCTCTCCCGCCCCTTTACCAGCGAGAACGCCTGAGGAATCCGCATGTTGTTTGTCGTCACCTGTCAGGACCGCCCCGGCCATCTGGCCCTGCGCCAGGAGAACCGGGAGGCCCATCTGGAATGGGCCAACGTGAAGGACAGCCCGGTCAAGATGGCCGGACCGCTGCTGGACGAGACCGGAGACCCGGTCGGGTCCCTGCTCGTGGTCGAAGCCGAGAACGGCCCCTCGCTCGAAGCCTTCATGAAGGACGACCCGTACGCGCAGGCCGGTCTGTTCGCGCAAGTGACCTATGCCCCCTTCAAGTGGACGGTCAAACCGCCCGCAGATCTCGGCGGTCCGGCCCGATGAGCGGCGAGCCGGCCCCCGGCACCGTCCTCAAACGCCTGGACGAGATCCCCGACCCCGGCGGCGCGCCAGCCGATTACGACGCCCTGCCGATTATCGTCCTGCGGTCCGGCGATACGGTGCGCGCCTATGTGAATGTGTGTCCGCATGCCGGGCGTCCGTTGAGCCTGCCCTCGGGCAAGACGCTGGTCAGCGAGGGGCGCTATGTCATCTGTCCCTTCCACGGGGCCAGTTTCGAGCTCGGCACCGGGGCCTGCGCCGGCGGCCCGGCCGGCAAGTCCCGGCTCAAGCCGGTCGCGATCGAGGTGATCGAGGGCGAGGTGCGCGCGCGTTAGCCCGGTTTGCACGCAGCGGGCGAGTGCAGTTTTTGGACATGACGCCGGGCGCGGCGCGGAGTAAGCGGGAGGCATGGCACCTCAACGTTCCGCCCCCGCCCAGAGCGGCCCGCCCGAACCGGGACGCCTCGATCCGGTCCGCGCCGGCGCGGCAGCCTTTTCCGGCTATCTCATCTGGGGCCTTTCGGCCCTGTTCTACAAGCTGATCAGCTATGCCGGGGCGACCGAGATCGTGCTCCATCGCGCCTTCTGGTCGGTACCGTTCCTTGCGCTTCTTCTGGTCATGGGCAAACGCTTCGGCGCGGCGATGCGCCTGCTCGCCGACCGGCGCGCCATGGCCACCCTTGTCGCCACTGCCCTGCTGATCGGGGCCAATTGGTGGATCTTCATCTTCGCGATCAATTCCGGCCAGGTTCTGGAAGTCTCGCTGGGCTATTTCATCAACCCGCTGATGAATGTCGCTGTCGGCGTCTTCATCGCGCGCGAGCGCTTCGGCGCGCTCCGCGGCGTCGCGGTGGGTCTGGCGGCCCTCGGCGTGCTCAACCAGATCCTGATTGTGGGCGCCGTGCCGGTCATGGCGCTTTTCCTGGCCGGGACCTTCACGCTCTACGGCTATCTGCGCAAGACGATCACGACGGACGGGCGCATAGGCCTGTTCTGGGAGACGGTGATCATCGCCATACCCTCCATCGTCGCGCTGAGCTTTCTGGAGACCTCCAGCGCGGGCCATTTCCTGGACGGCCCCTGGCAGGCGCTCGGACTGATCATGACCGGGCCGATGACCGTCGCCCCGCTTCTGCTCTTCGTGATCGGCGCGCGCGGGCTGCACTTTGCCACGCTCGGCGTGCTGCAATTCATCGCGCCGAGCCTGCAATTTGCGATCGGGCTCGCAACCGGTGAGCCATTCAGCCCACTCTACCTGATCACCTTCGTGCTGATCTGGGCTGGGCTGGCCGTCTTCGTCATCGATCTTCTAAACTTCTCCCGCAAGCAACGCCGCGAGAAAGCCCGATGACCCATCCAGACATGCCGCCCGCCCGCCGGATCGATGTGGGCGAGGTGAACTTGTCCGTTCACGAAGCCGGGCCATCGGACGGCGTTCCGGTTCTTCTCCTGCATGGCTGGCCGGAACTGGCCCTGTCCTGGGCGCAGCAGATCGAGGATCTGAGCGAAGCCGGGTATCGCGTCATCGCGCCGGATAATCGCGGCTTCGGCCAGTCCGATGCGCCCCATGAGGTCGAGGCGTACGGGCTCGATCGGCTGGTCGGCGACGTCACCGGGCTGCTCGACGCGCTTGATCTGGAAAAGGCGGTCATCGTCGGCCATGACTGGGGGGGCATCCTGATGTGGCAGGCCGCTTGCCTGGTGCCGGAACGGTTTCTGGGCGCGGTAGGCGTGTGCACGCCGCACCTGCCCCGCGGCGCGGCACCGCCGACCGAGGTCTTCCGCGAGCGCGCCGGGGACGAGCACTACATCATCCGCATGCAGGACGAGGCGTTCGACGATTTCTGGGTCGGCCGCGAGAAGGAATTCTTCGAATTCATCTTCCAGCCGCCTCCGCCGAGCGGCGATCTGGACAAGCTTCCCCCCTCGGTCAGTCATCTGCCCAAGCGGTTCGAGACCTGGCTGGAACGCGGCGGACTGAAAAGCGGGGAGGACTGCGTCGTGCCGCCCGATATCCGCGCGCGCTATGTCGACGCCTACAAGCACAGCGGATTTCGCGGCGGCTTCAACTGGTATCGCAATTTCGATGCGAACTGGGAACGCATGGGCGGGGTCGATCACCGCCTCGCCATGCCCTGCCGCATGATTGCCGCCGAATGCGACTTCATGCTGCCGCCCAAGCTGACCCAGTTCATGCCCGTCCTGTGCCGCGATCTCGATCTCGACATCGTGCCGGAGAGCGGCCACTGGATGCAGTATGAGGAGCCCGAGATGCTCACCGCCCACCTGCTAAGCTGGCTCGGACGGCGCTTTCCGGCTCGGCGGGGAACGTAAGCTTCGCCGGACGCATTTCCTCAGCACTTAGTCAAAGAGGATACGGCCATGGCCTATTATGTCGCCCGCACGCTCGATACCGACGAGATTGCGGAGGCGGAGGAGCGCATTACCGCAGCCCTCTCCGACGAAGGCTTCGGTGTGCTCAGCCGCATCGATGTCGCCGAAACCCTGAAAAAGAAGCTCGACGCGGACTTCCGGCCCTATCTTATTCTCGGGGCCTGCAATCCGGAATTTGCTCACAAGGCGCTGCAGGCCGAGGACAAGATCGGCACCATGCTGCCCTGCAATGTCATTGTGCAGAAGACTGAGAACGGCGTGGAGATTGCGGCGATCGACCCGGTCGAATCCATGCAGGCGGTCGGCAATGATGCGCTCAGCTCGATCGCGGCGAGTGTGCGTGACCGCCTCAGACGCGCCGTCGAGGCCGCCTAAATCTTCCAGCCGGTATGCAGCGCGGCAATCCCGCCCGAATAATTGGTCACCGACACAGTCTTGAAGCCGGCCTCTTCCACCTCGCGCCTGAAATCGTTCTGGTTCGGGAAGCGGCGGATGGATTCGACCAGATACTGGTAGCTGTCGCGGTCTTTCGCGATGAGCTGGCCGAGCCGCGGGATCGCGTTGAACGACCACGCATCATAGACCCGCGACAGGGCGCGCGTAGTCGGGTGGGAAAACTCCAGGCAGAGGAAACGCCCGCCCGGCTTGAGCACGCGGTGCATGTCGGCCAGCGCCCTGGCCCGGTCGGTCACATTGCGGATTCCAAAGCCGATCATCACACAATCGGCGGTCGCGTCGCCGAAGGGCAGGCATTCGGCGTTGACGCAGGCCCAGCTTAGCCGCTCGTCATCGCCCCGCTTGCGCCCGGCCTTGAGCATTTCGTAATTGATGTCGGCCACAACGGCGCGGGCCGGTTCGCCGCCATTGCGCGCGCGGCGCTCCTCGGCGCGGTCGAGAAAGGCGCGCGCCAGATCGCCGGTCCCGCCCGCGACATCGATCAGGACCTCGCCCGGACGAGGATTGGCCCGTGTGATCGTCATGTCCTTCCAGGCCCGGTGAATGCCGAGACTCATCACATCGTTCATGAGGTCGTAGCGGCGCGCCGACCGGTCGAAGACGCCGCGTACCAGCGATTGCTTCTGGGTGCGGGGTACTTCCTTGAAACCGAAGGAAGCCGTGTCGTCGGATCGGGAAGTCTGGAACGTGTCGGTCATGCCTGACTACATAGCCGCCCGTGCGCAGGCTTGCCAGCCTGAAACCCTGCGCGAAAGGGCCGCGCCCGGACTGGCGGTCAGGCCCGCGCGCCGCTACATCCCGGGCTGATGCCTCCGATCCAGGAAACACCATGCCCGAGCTGCCCGAAGTCGAAACCGTCCGCCGGGGCCTGCGTCCGGCCATGGAGGGCCGTCATATCGTGTCCGCCGTCAACCGGCGGCCGGATCTGCGTTTTCCCTTTCCCGAACGCTTTGCCGAGCGGCTGACGGGCGCGCGCATCGACTGCCTCGACCGGCGCGCGAAATACCTGCTGGCCCGGCTGGATTCAGGTGAGACGCTGCTGATGCATCTGGGCATGAGCGGGCGCTTTACCGTGGAGGCCGAGAGCATCGCCCAGCAGCCCGGCGACTTCGTCTACGCGCCCGGCGCCAATCCGGCGCACGACCATGTCGTCTTCGCGCTAGAGGGCGGCGTGACCGTCACCTATAACGATCCGCGCCGCTTCGGCTTCATGACGCTGTTCGCCACGGACGAGGAGGCGACCCAGCCTTTCCTGGCGGGGCTGGGGCCGGAGCCGGACTCCAACGCCTTCGAGGCGGTGTATCTGTCCGGTGCGCTGAAGGGCCGGCGCACGCCGGTCAAGGCGGCCCTGCTCGACCAGAAAATCGTCGCCGGCCTCGGCAATATCTATGTCTGTGAAGCGCTGTGGCGCGCGCGGATCAGTCCGCGGCGCCTGGCAAGCTCCGTGGCCGGAGCACGCACCGAGCGGCTGGCGCCGGCGGTGCGCACCGTCATTGCCGAGGCGGTCGAGGCGGGCGGGTCCACCTTGCGCGACTTTGCCGGCGCCGACGGGGCGCTGGGATATTTCCAGCATCGCTTCGACGTTTACGGACGCGAGGGCGAGCCCTGCAGGCGCGAGGCCTGCGCAGGAAGCGTGCAGCGCCTCGTCCAGTCGGGCCGGTCGACATTTTTCTGCCCAGAGTGCCAACGATGATCTTAGTCAAGGATGCTTGACTAACACCCGAACGCTATGTAAATGTCCCTTTACACCGCGCGCAGGAAAGCCGCGCGGAGCTGGTCGATCAAAAGGAGACACCGTCATGCGGTTTTCATGCATCTGGAAAGAAGTCATCATCGGCGGCGCCATCCTGGCCGCAGCCGCCCTGTCACAAAGCCCTGTCTTCGCGCAGGCCGACCCCGCGCCGGTTCGCCAAGTCGAGGTCGCCGATCCCGCCCTGTGGGTGGTCAGCGACGAGGATTCCACCGTCTATCTGTTCGGTACGGTCCATATCCTGCGCCCGGAACTCGACTGGATGACGCCCCAGGTCGAGGCGGCGTTTGCGTCGGCCGATACGCTCTATATGGAAGCCGACGTCTTCAGCGCCGAGGCGCAGGCCACAATGCAGGCGATGATCCCGCAGGTCGGCCTGCTGCCGCAGGGCGAAAGCCTGACGTCGAAAATGAGCGATGAGGCCCTGGCCGATCTCGACGTCATCGCCGGACGTCTCGGCGCCCCGTCCGAAACGATCCGCGCCGGGATCGACCCCCTCAAGCCCTGGCTGGCCGGCCTTCAGCTGGCCGTCGCTCAGATGCAGGCTGCAGGTTACGATCCCAATTCCGGCGTCGACAAGCATCTGGCCGAGCGCGCCGCCGAGGCCGGAAAATCGTTCGGCTATTTCGAAACCGCCGAGGAACAGATCGGCTTCCTCTCTGGACTGCCCATGGAGACCCAGCTTGCCGATCTCGAAATTGGTCTGGAACAGGCCGTCGAGAATCCCGATCAGCTGAGCGATCTGGTCTCGGCCTGGGCGCAAGGGGATATGGGCCGGCTCGATGCCCTGCTGAACACCGAGATGCGCCAGACCTCGCCGGAGCTTTACGAGCGCATCATCGTACAGCGCAACCGCAACTGGGTGCCGCTGGTCGAGGAGATCGTCGCCGGCGAGGGCGTGGCCTTCGTGGCGGTCGGTTCCGGCCACATGCCGGGCGAGAACGGCCTCATCGCGCTGCTGCGCGATGCCGGCCACGACGTCACCCGACAATAGGCTGCCAGCGACGCATAGCCGCCTTGCGCTGAGAGCACACAGGCCCGGCTCCGGGGTGTCGACCCGGAGCCGGGCTTCATGTATGGGTTCCGGCCAACTTGCGTTTGCCAACTCAAGGAACCCCCTGAGGGGTGGCTTCAGATGCGGAGGGCCGGATGGCCTACAAAACGATCCAGACCAAGACCGAGGGCCGTGTCGGCGTCATTACGCTGGACCGCCCCAAGGCGCTCAATGCGTTGTGTGACGAGCTGACCGGTGAGCTTGCCGACGCGCTCGCCGAGTTCGAGGCCAACGAAGACATTGGCTGCGTCGTCCTGACAGGTTCGACCAAGGCGTTCGCCGCAGGGGCGGACATCAAGGAATTGCAGGAGAAGGACTTCGTGTCCCTCTACCTGAACGATCCCTTCGCGAAGACCTGGGAATCCGTGGCGCGCTTCCGCAAGCCGATCATCGCTGCGGTATCCGGCTACGCCCTCGGCGGCGGCTGCGAGATCGCGATGATGTGCGACTTCATCATCGCGGCGGAGAACGCCAAGTTCGGCCAGCCTGAAATCAATCTCGGCGTGATGCCGGGCGCCGGTGGCACCCAGCGGCTTCCGCGTGCGGTCGGCAAGTCCAAGGCGATGGATATGTGCCTGACCGGGCGCATGATGAATGCCGAGGAAGCCGAGCGCGCCGGCCTGGTTTCTCGCCTGGTGCCCGTCGACGACCTGATGGACGTCGCCATGGAAGCGGCCGAGGCGATCGCCTCGAAATCGCTGCCCATCGCGATGATGACCAAGGAGTCCATCAACCGGGCCTTCGAGATCGGCCTGAGCGAAGGCATCCGGTTCGAACGCCGGGTCTTCCACTCGCAGTTTGCGACAGAGGACCAGAGCGAGGGCATGGCCGCCTTTGCCGACAAGCGCGCGGCGCACTTCAAGCACCGCTAGAGTACAGGCATTGCCGGTTGACGGCGCAGCGTACCGCCGCTATACGCCGCGCCTCATGTTTCCACGTGCGCGCCGCCCTTTTCAGCGCGCCGTTACTCAGACAAGGCTTCATCCATGGCGAACACTGCCTCCGCTAAAAAGATGGTGCGCAAGCTCGCGAGCCGCACCGCGATCAACAAAGCCCGCCGCACGCGCATGCGCACCTATGTGAAAAAGGTCGAGCACGCGATTGCCGCCGGCGACCAGAAGCAGGCCCGCGATGCGCTGCGCACGGCAGAGTCAGAAGTGATGTCTGCGGTGAGCAAGGGGATCATCCACAAGAACACCGGTTCGCGGAAGGTCTCGCGCCTGTCGGCCCGCGTCAAAACGATGACGGCCGAGTAAAACTCCGTCATTGTTCGGAAGATTGATTGAAGGCCTGCGCGATATTCCGCGCAGGCCTTTTTTCGTGTTATACACGTAGACGGCGATTGCCCGGATGACCTGCATGGGAAGGGCAACCGGACGTTCGGCGGCGGGGTCGCGGCGTGTGCCAAAACGAGGCTGCAACCGGTAGATTTACGAACGCTTTGAGAACAAAAAAATCGCGTGAAAAAAATTTTCCGGCCAACGCCAAAGCGCGCTTAGGGAAATTCTCTGTCAAGCGCAAAAAGGGGTCCGGGCACCGGTTTATGCGGTTGATTCGATCCCGCGTCCGGGTACTCTTTGCCTCCTAGCGCAAGTCTTCTCCATACGGACGAGATTAAAACACTGGGGCCGCCAAGAAAAGGCGCACCTCAGAGCGGGAGAACTGCGCCTGAATACAAGTACTTGACTGCAAGACTAACTTGCAGCGCGAAACTGAGGTTTGGGGACTATGGGGCTGAATAATTCGGCGCTTTTCGCCGCTTCCGGAAACAATCAAAGCATGACTCACGCGACACCTGTTTCTGTCACGTGGCGCGAGGTGCGTGCCCGCCTGCGTCAGGAATATGGAGACCTTGTCTACGCGTCCGACATTGCACGCTTGCGTGTGGAAGAGGACAGCGCGGGACGCGTGTGCATCATCTGCCCGACCGAATTCGGCCGGGCCTGGGCCGAGGACAATCTGGGCAGCCGCCTGCGCGCGCTGTGGGCGGCGTTCGACTCCCAGCCGCGCGATATTCTCATTCTGGCCGAGAGCGGCGCGGGCGCCAGTCATGCGCGCTCGGTGCGCGCCGCCAGTGCCGCCTCTGTGAGCCACGCGGCGCTGCGCCCGGTTGACGGGCCGTCCGGCGGCATGGCCGCCGCCGCGGAGGCCCAGCTTACTCTGGACGCGCCGCGCGCGACCGGCGGCCCCTCTGCGGCCGTCGTGCGCTTCACCTTCGACACCTTCATGGTCGGCTCGGCCAACGTCATGGCCGCCACCGCGGCCAAGGCCATTACCAATTCCGGCCCGCCGCCGTTCAACCCGGCTTTCTTCCATGGCGATTACGGGGTGGGCAAAACCCACCTGCTCGCCGCCATCGCGCACGCGGTCAGCCTGGGCGAGTCCAAGCGCAAGGCGCTGTATCTGACGGCGGAAGAATTCCTCAACGGCTTCCAGTCCGCCCTGCGCGCGCGGGACGTCCAGCCCTTCAAGGATCAGGTGCGCAATTGCGACGTGCTGCTGATCGACGATGTCCATTTCATCGCCGGCAAGACCAGCACCGAGAACGAGTTCCTGCACACGGTCGCGGCCCTGATGGCAGACGGCAAGCAGGTGGTGCTCGCCTCCCACGCCTCACCCGACCAGCTGCAGGTTTCCGACCCGCGTCTCAAATCGCTTCTGCGCGGCGGCTTTGCCTGCCCGCTGCACGGCCCGGACCTGGACCTGCGCCGCAAGATCATCGATTGCAAGATTGCCCAGGCGCGCAGCCACTGCCCGAACCTGGAAGTCCCCGAAGCGGTACGTGATTTCCTGGCCGCACGCGTGACCAGTTCGGCCCGCGAACTGGAAGGCGTGCTCAACAACGTGATCGTGCGCACTGCCTATCTGGACCGGCCGGTGACGCTGGAGACCGTCGACGAGGCGCTGACCGAATTGCCGCTCAAGGCGGAGCGCCGCGTCAGCGTGGACGAGATCCAGAAGACGGTCGCCGCCTATTTCAACCTGTCCGTCGATGACATCCTGTCGAAACGCCGGACCCAGTCGGTGGTCCGTCCCCGCCACATCGCCATGTATCTGGCCAAGACCATGACGACCCGCTCCCTGCCCGATATCGGCAAGCGGTTCGGCGGCCGGGACCATTCCACGGTGATCCACGCGGTCAACAAGATCACCGAGCGCCTGCCCGCCGACGCGGTGCTGGCCGAAGACGTGGAGGCGGTCAAACGCCGCCTGCGCAACTAGCCTCAACGCCCCTCAGTGCAAAACGGCGGCAATCTGGTTATTGCCGCCGTTTCCTTTGGTCTATGGTTTGTGCCAATCTGACCGGCGAATCCGTTTTCTGATTCGTCCCCCTCTAAGAGGCGACAGCGATGAAGCTCACAATCGAGCGCGCGGTGCTCCTGAAGGCCCTCGGCCACGTCCAGTCCGTCGTGGAGCGGCGCAACACGATCCCGATCCTGTCCAACGTGCTGATCCAGGCGAGCGGCGACCATGCGCGCCTGACGGCCACCGATCTCGACATGGAGATCGTGGAGGAGGCGCCCGCGCGGGTGGAGCGCGACGGCCAGGCGACGGCCCCGGCGCACACGCTCTACGAGATCGCCCGCAAGCTGCCGGACGGGGCCGATGTCACGCTGGAGCTCGGCGGGGACGATCCGCGCGTCTTCCTGTCTGCAGGCCGCTCCAAATTCCACCTGCCCAGCCTGCCGCCGGGCGATTTCCCGGTCATGCCGACCGAGGATCTGGCCGTCAGCTTCTCGCTCCCGGCCGAAGACCTGGCGCGCCTCATCGACAAGACCCGCTTTGCCGTGTCGACCGAAGAAACGCGCTATTATCTCAACGGCATCCACATGCACCCCGCCGAGCGCGATGGCCGCAAGGTGCTGCGCGCGGTCGCGACGGACGGCCACCGCCTGGCGCTGGCCGAAGCGGACCAGCCCGGCGGCGCGAGCGAAATGCCGGCCGTCATCATTCCGCGCAAGCCGATCGGCGAGCTGCGGCGCCTGCTCGAGGACCTCGACGACGACATCGAGATGAGCGTCTCCGAAGGCAAGATCCGCTTCCGTCTCGGTGCGGCGGTCCTGACCTCGAAGCTCATCGACGGCACATTCCCTGACTATGAGCGCGTCATTCCGCGCGGCAACGACAAGATCATGCGTGTCGATCGCGCGCCCTTCGCCCAGGCCGTGGACCGGGTGGCGACGATCAGCCAGGAGAAGTCGCGCTCGGTGAAGCTGTCGCTGTCGGACTCCAACCTCGTGCTGGCGGTCAACAATCCCGAGAGCGGCACGGCGAGCGAGGAGCTGTCGGCCGACTACTCATCGGAAGAGCTCTCCATCGGCTTCAATGCGCGCTACCTGCTCGATGTCGCCGGGCAGATTGTCGGCGACGAAGCCATTTTCGAATTTGCCGATTCCGCCTCTCCGACCCGCGTCACCGACAGCGGCGACCCCAATGCGGAATACGTGCTGATGCCGCTGCGCGTGTGAGCGCAGCCGGTCCGGACACCCCGCCTTCCACGGCCGCGCCCGCAAGCGCGGCCGTGACGCGTTTGAAGCTGACCAATTTCCGCAATTACGCCGAACTCGACCTGTCTCTCGATGCCCGTCCGGTCTGCCTGTTCGGAGCGAACGGATCAGGCAAGACGAACCTGGTCGAAGCCGTCTCCTTCCTCGGACCGGGACGCGGACTGCGCGCCGCCGGGGCCGATGCGGTCCGCCGCCACATGGCCGAAGGCCCGGCGGATATCTGGGCGGTCTATGCCGAGGCGCTGACCCGCGACGGGCCGGTGAGCCTGGCCACCGGCGCGGACCCGGCCGATCCGGCGCGGCGCCGCACCCGGCTGGAAGGGGCCGCGGCCACGCAGAGCGAGCTCGCCCGGCTCTTCCCGATGATGTGGCTGACCCCGCGAGAAGATCGTCTCTGGGCCGGGCCGCGCGCCGACCGCCTGCGTTTCTTCGACCGTCTCGTGCTAGCCGGCGAGCCTCATCACGGCCAGACCGCCATCGCGTATGAAAAGGCGATGCGCCAGCGCCAGCGCCTGCTCGACCAGTGGACGGAGACCGGCCGTCTCGATCCCGACTGGGTCCATGCCCTGGAACGTGAAATGGCCAGCGCCGGCACCGCGCTCGCCGCAAGCCGCCTCGATGCGCTCGTGCGTCTGCAGGGCGAGATCGACGAGCGGCCCGAGACCCGCTTTCCGAAGGCCGATCTGGGGCTGGAAGGCACGCTGGAGGCCTGGCTCGCCGAGGGCCTGAATGCGAGCGAGGCCGAGGATCGGTTTCTTGAGGCGCTGGCCGGCAGCAGGCGGCGCGATTCCGCCGCCGGGCGTTCGCTGACCGGACCGCACCGTACCGAGCTGACCGCCCGCCACCGCGCCAAGGATCAGCTCGCCGCCGATTGCTCGACCGGCGAGCAGAAGGCGCTTCTGCTGGGGCTGGCGCTGGCCCAGTGCGCGGCGCTGGCCCGCGCGCGCGGCGCGGCCCCCGTGCTCATCCTGGACGAGGCCTGTGCCCATCTCGATGCAGCCCGGCGCGAGGGCCTGGCCGCGGCCATTCTGGAGGTGGGGACGCAGGCCTGGTTCACCGGGGTGGAGCGCCAGCTCTTCGAGCCCTTCGGCGCGCAGGCGCAATATATCGAAGTCGATAACGGCCGGGCGGGTGCGGTCAGCTGAGCTGTCCTTGCGCACCGGCCTGCCATTCCTCGCGCACTTCGCCTGACTCTTCGCGCGCCAGCGCCTCCGTCTTCAGCGCCTCGAACGCCTCCGGGTCGAGACGGCCGAGCGCCCAGACCGCCGCCCCGCGCACCAGCGCGCTGTCATCGTCCAGCCGCGCGCGAATGGCGGTAAGGCTTTCCGGACCGTGCGAATTACCGAGCGCGATCAGCACATTGCGCACAAAGCGATCGCGTCCGATCCGTTTGATCGGACTGGCGGTGAACAGTTCGCGGAAGGCTGTATCGTCCAGCGCAGCGAGATCGGCCAGGCGCGGCGCGGTCAGGCTCTCGCGCGGGTGAAAGGCCGTCTCCTGCGTGCGGCTGGCAAACTTGTTCCACGGGCAGACCGCCAGGCAGTCGTCGCAGCCATAGATGCGATTGCCCATGGGCGCCCGGAATTCGCGCGGGATCGGCCCCTTGTGCTCGATGGTCAGGTAGGAGATGCAGCGCCGCGCATCGATCTGGTAGGGCGCCGGAAACGCGTTGGTCGGGCAGACGTCCAGGCAGGCGCGGCAGCTTCCGCAATGGTCGGTCTCGGTCTCGTCCGGCTCCAGCGCCGCCTCGGTCAGCATCACACCCAGGAACAGCCAGGAGCCATGCTCGCGGCTGACAAGATTGGTGTGCTTGCCCTGCCAGCCAAGCCCCGATTTGTGCGCCAGCGGCTTCTCCATCAGCGGGGCGGTGTCCACGAACACCTTCACGCCGTGGCCGGTCTCCTGGTGGAAGGCCCGGGCCAGGCGTTTCAGCCGCTTCTTGATGAGGTCGTGATAATCGCGATTTTGCGCATAGACCGATATGGCGGCCCGGTCCGATTGCTCCAGAATCTCCAGCGGATCGTGATCCGGCCCGTAATTGAGACCGACCACCACAGCCGATTTCGCCTCCGGCCACATCGCATTGGGATGGACGCGCCGGTCGAGCGTCTCCTCCATCCACGCCATACTGCCGTGCCGGCCCTCGCCGACATACTCGCGCAGCCGATCCCCGGCCTCCCACGCCTCGTCCGCCCGCGTTATGCGCACCGCATCGAACCCGATCTCGCGGGCGAGCGTCTTCATGGCATCGGTATCGGTCAGCGTGGCCGTCATGGCTGTGGAGTGGGGACGACGGGAGGTGAGGTCAAGGGTTTGCGCCATGGGCCGCCACTCCTTTCCTCGTCATTCCGGGCGAGTGCAACGAGACCCGGCACCCAGAGAGGACAGGGCGAGGTTACCGGGTGAAGCCCGTCATCCGACCCTTCGAGGCTCGCTGCGCGAGCACCTCAGGGTGAGGTGGGGCGGAATTAAGCTATTGAATTAAAAGTAATTTTATAGCACTTAGGCCCAACCCACTCCCCTCATGCTGAGGCGCGAGCGAAGCGAGCCTCGAAGCATCGGATGGCGAGCGCAGAGACAGCCCCTAAAAATCCAGATCCGCATACCAGCTGGCCGGGGCCATGCCGGGCAGGCGGTCTTCCAGGATGGCGCGAAAGCTGGGCCGGCACTTGATGCGCTCATACCAGGCTTTCGGCGCGGGAAACTCGTCCCACGGCACGTCGCCGAGATAGTCGATGCAGGACAGGTGCGCCGCCGCGGCGATGTCGGCCAGCGTGTAGCGCGGTCCGGCCAGCCCCTCGCGCACATCGAGCAGATTGGTCAGATAGTCGAGATGCCAGCGCAGGAAATCGCGCCCGGCGCGGATCGCTTCCATGTCGGGTGCGCCCAGCCCCTGCAGGCGCTTTTCCAGCTTCTCGTGCAGCAGGAAGGCATTCACCTCGGAATCGAACTTGCGGTCGAACCACTGGCACAGGCGCCGCACCTCCGCGCGCTCGCCCGCCCCCGAGGGCAGCAGGGCCGGTTCGGCCTTGGCCTCCTCGAGATATTCCAGGATGGCGCGCGCCTCGACCGCGACCACCCGCCCCTGCGCGGTGTCGTCGACCAGAACCGGGGTCAGGCCGGCCGGATTGAGCGCCATGAGCTCGTCCGGCGCATCCCAGGGCCGCACGAAGCGGAGCTCGAAGGCAAGCTGCTTCTCAGCCAGCGCAATGCGGACCTGCCGGGACCAGGGATCGAGAGGCCAGTGGTAGAGCGTGCGCATGTCCGGGACGCTAGCCTGCTTCGCGGTAAGGTTTAAGCCGGATTGTCCGCTCGCGCCGCGCCGGACTCATCCCCGCCATCGCTCTCTTCGCCGCGTTCGGCCTTGAAATAGGCGTTGCCGTGCGGTTCCGCCTCTCCTTTGGGATCGGGGTGGATCAGCACATCGGCCGCCGGATAGGCCGCCATGATGCGCTTCTCCGCCGCCACCACGATTTCATGCGCCTGCGACAGGGTGAGGTCGGGGGCCAGATCCATGTGCATCTGGATATGGACGAACGGCCCGGACGCCCGCGTGCGCAGCTGGTGCACGCCCAGAACGGCAGCATCGTCGGACGCGATCTTCAGGATGGCGGCGCGCTCCTCGTCGGGCAGTTCGCGGTCCATCAGGCTCTCGAAAGCGGCCGAGCCGACCCCCCACGCCGTCCAGACCAGCCACAGGGCGACGGCAAAGCCGACAATCGGGTCGGCGCGCACAACGCCGAAGCCGCTGGCCAGCACCAGGCCGGCAATGACCACGCCGTTTGCGCCGAGATCGGCAAAGTAATGGGCCCGGTCGCCGGTGACCGCGAGCGAGCCTGTCTGGGCCACCGCCCTGTTCTGCGCCCAGACCAAGACCAGCGTCAGGACGATGGACATGACCATGACGGAGAGCGCGATCCCGCCCGCCTCGATCGGCTGGGGCTGAAGGAAGCGCAGCACCGATTCCCGCATCAGCAGCCCGGCCGAGAGGAGGACCAGCAGGGCCTGCATCAGGCTGGCGAAAGCTTCCGCCTTGCCATGGCCGTGCCGGTGCTCGCGATCGGCTGGAGAGGCCGCATAGCGCACCGCAAAGAAGGTGGTCAGAGAAGCGGCGAGATCGAGCGCGGAATCGGCCAGCGAGGCCAGCATCGCGACCGATCCCGACAGCCACCAGGCCACCAGCTTGGCCACGACCAGCGTACTCGCCACGCCGACGGAGAGCGCCGTCACCCGGCTCGTGATCTTGCGGGCCTTGGCCGGGGCGAGCTTGCCCGGTCCGCCTGTGTCGAGACCGTCATGGGCCATGGAGGTAAGACCTGTTCTGCGCTGCAGCACCGTGCCATTGTCCGTTCGCAAGTATAACGCGCCGGCGCAAGGGAACAGGCGGCAAATGACTCTCTTTCAGCTTTTCATTCTCGCTCTCATTCAGGGCATCACCGAATTTCTTCCCGTCTCCTCCTCCGCCCACCTCATCCTGGCGCCCTATCTGACCGGATCGGACGACCAGGGCGCGCTGATCGACGTGATGGCCCATGTCGGTACCCTGCTCGCCGTCCTGCTCTATTTTCGCCGCGACGTGATGGCCGTCCTTTCCGGCGCGCCGGCCCTGCTGGCCGGACGCATGACGCCGGGCGGACGGCTTTTCCTGATGGTGGCTGTGGCCACGCCGCCCGCCGTCATCGTCGGCGGCGTGCTCTACCTGACCGGCTGGGTCGACCTGTTGCGCTCCCCGGCTGTGATCGCCTGGGCCACGCTTCTTTTCGCGCTGCCGCTCTGGCTCGCCGACCGTTACGGCCCGCAGGTCAAGACCAGCGAGACGCTGACCTGGCGCGACGCCATCCTCATCGGCCTCGCCCAGGCCATCGCCTTCATCCCCGGTGTCAGCCGGTCCGGCATCACCATGACGGCCGGGCGCGCGCTCGCCCTCACGCGCAGTGAGGCGGCGCGCTTTTCCATGCTGATGTCGATTCCGCTCATTGCGGTTCTGGGCCTGTCGGCCATTGCCGAGCTGGCGACCGGGGAAATGGCCGGCGTGGCGCTCGTGGACGGCGCGCTCGTGACCGCGCTCTCATTCGGCTCGGCCTTCCTGGCGATTGCCGCCCTCATGGCCATTGTCGAACGGGTCGGCTTCCTGCCCTTCGTGATCTACCGCGTCCTGCTGGCCGGCGTCATCCTGATCTGGCTGATCTGAGCGCACATACACCAACGCCCGGGGCGCAGGCTCCGGGCGTTGGTCCATTTCTGCGTGACGATGATCGCGTCTAGGCGCGGGTTTCGCGTACCGTCTCGTAATCCTTGTCCGCAAACTGGCCGCCCTTGCGGTAGCGGATCAGATAGCTGGGCACCACCGACTCGATGGTCTCCGCATCGATGCCGAGATCGGCCAGCGTGGGATGGCCCTCATCGGTCGCGCCGACCACATTGTCGCTCTTGAGCAATTCGACCTGGTCGCGCGTCAGGAAAGGCTGCACGAAAGGCAGCTTGCCCGCGATTTCACCCAGCAGGCCCAGCGCACCGGCCGCCGGAAACGGCACCGGCAGGAGCAGACGGCGGCGCCGGATCGTGCGGAGGATGAATTCCATCAATTGCTTGAAGGTGTAGACCGACGGTCCGCCGAGTTCGTAGGTGCGCCCGGCGGCGGCCGGATCGAACAGCACCTTGACCGCCGCTTCGGCGACATCGCCGACGAAAACCGGCTGGAAGCGCGTCTTGCCGCCGCCGATCAGCGGCAGGGCCGGCGCGAAGCGCGCCATGTCGGCGAACTTGTTGAAAAACTCGTCCTCGGCCCCGAACACGATGGAGGGGCGCAGCACCGTCGCGCCGCTGAAGGCCTCGCGAACCGCACGCTCGCCTCTGGCCTTGGTCTGGCCGTATTGGGAAGGGCTGTCGGGATCGGCGCCGATGGCGGAGATGTGCACCAGGGTTTTGACCCCGGCCTCGCTCGCGGTTTCGGCCACGGTGCGCGCGCCGCGCTCCTGCAGGCCGGAAAAAGTCTGTCCGCCGCTCTCGTAGAGAATGCCAACCAGGTTCACGACCCCGCTCGCCCCCTCGACGGCGCGCGCGACACTGGCCTTGTTGCGCAGATTGGCCTGGGCGAGCTGGATCTGGCCGGGCACGCCCATCGGTTTCAGCTCGTAGGCTAGGTTCGGCCGCCGCGTCGCGACGCGCACCCGGTAGCCCTGGCGCGCCAGCTCGCGCACCACATAGCGTCCGATAAAGCCGGACCCGCCGAAAACCGTGATCATTTCATCGCGCAGCATGTCGTCATTCGCCTTTGAGCGTGGATGAACAGCCGACCGGGCCGGCAGCTCGAACCGGCCCGACCCGCTTTCAAGATAGGGCTATGGCGCGATAGACCAAAAAACTTCGCCCCTGTCCATGCGCCGATACGCTGCAGGTGCGCTGCAGACCGCCGCCCCGGCGCCGGCTTTGACAGCCAAGCGGCGTTGACACGCGCCGCGTCCTTCAATATTTCAGCCGCTCCTTCACTTGCCCAGGTGGCGGAATTGGTAGACGCGCTGGCTTCAGGTGCCAGTTCCCGAAAGGGAGTGGAAGTTCGAGTCTTCTCCTGGGCACCATTACCGGTCCTGAAGGACCTCCAGACACACAGGAGCCGCGCTGACGCGGCTTTTTCTTTGTCCGCCCGGGCCGGGGCGGGACGCCCGCGCTGTGGGCGCCCGGCTTGAATCAGGCCGCGTCGGTCGGGCAGCCGGACACGCCGATCTGGCCGAGCGCCTCGCGCAGATCCTCCGGCATGAAGGGCTTGGCCAGGAAGGCCGCGGCCGCCCAGGCCTCCGGCACGGTTCGGCGGTCCGAACCGCTGGTCAGGATGAAAGGGATGTTGCGGGTGGTCAGCTCTTCCACCAGCGACCAGGCCGCCCCGTCCTGCAGGTGGATATCGACCAGGGCGCCATCGGGGCATGAATCGTCGAGAACTCTGGCGGCATCGACCGTATCGCGCACCGGCCCGATCACCACGCACCCGCACTCTTCCACGACGACGGTCACGTCCATCGCGATCAGCGGATTATCTTCCGCCACAAGAATGCCCAGCGGCTCGTCTGACATGGTTTCACGTCCCGTATGATCTGCTTCCCGAGTTTTTCTACCATGACGGGAAGGTAATGATACATACGGTGCCGCAGCGCGAGCGGCGCCGTTGCAGCCGGCTATTGCGACTTGCGGTCCGGGGAAGAAGGCGCAAATCCCTTGCGCGTCATCGTGCCCCACTCGCCGCGCTTGCGGGCAAACTGCCACCAGCCTTTCAGGCGCCAGATCGTGTTGAGCTGACGGTAGCCGAAATTTTCAAGCACCGCGACTGCCAGCAGGAGCGCAAGCTGGCTGATCTTCGGGAACCGGCGCAGCTGGCGCTCGGCAAGCAGCAAGGTCGCCACGCTGATCGCTACGCCAAAGGCGAAGGTCACGGCCAGGAAGGCCAGGAACCAGGGCAGTGACAGGAATCCGCCCAGCCAGAGCAGCGGAATGAGAATATAGCCGCAAACTTCCAGGGGCGGCCCCACCACATAGACCAGCAGCATATGGAGCAGGCCGAGCAGTCCGACCCGGCCATAGCGCGGATTGAGCGTCATGCTTTTGTGGGCAAAATAGCTTTCCAGTGCGCCGCGCTGCCATCGCGCTCTCTGGCTCGCCAGCGCGCGCAGGGTCTCGGGCACCTCGGTGAAGGCCAGCGGCTCGGGCAGATAGGCAATGCGGTACGCCTTGCCGCTGCGCTGCATGTGGTGGTGCAGGCGCACGACCAGCTCCATGTCCTCGCCCACCAGATCCGTCCGGTAGCCGCCCGCCTCGATCACGAGGCCCCGGCGAAACACGCCGAACGCGCCGGAGATGATCGTCAGCGCCCCGGCCTTGCTCCAGGCCAGCCGGGCCACAAGGAAGGCGCGCAGATACTCGACCGTCTGAAACAGGGCGAGCAGGTTGCGCGGCAAGCCGATCTCGGTGATGCGGCCAGCCTCGAAGCGGCAGCCGTTGGCAATGCGGATGCTTCCGCCCACCGCAATGACGCGCGCGGGATCCTCGATCATCGGACGCACGGCGCGCAGGAGGGCATCGGGCTCGAGCAGGGTGTCGGCATCGATGGCGCAGAAAACCGGAGCACGCGCCAGGCTGATGCCGGCATTGAGCGCGTCGGCCTTGCCGCCATTCTTCTTGTCGATCACCACCAGGCTCGGAAAGTCCCGCGAGGTGTAGACCGCCCGGATCGGGGCATGATGAAGCACTGTTTCATGCGCGCGCACCGAGGGTTCCAGTGCGAAAGCCTCGATTAGCCTGTTCAGCGTGTTGTCCGACGAGCCGTCATTGATGACGATGATCTCGTATCGCGGATAGCGCAGGGCGAGCATGGTGCGCACGCTCTCAACGACGGTCAGCTCCTCGTTATAGGCGGGCGCCAATATGGCGACCGGCGGGACGAGATTGCCGTAGCGCCGCCACAGCAGCGCCGCGCTTTCCACAGGCTTGTCCCGGCTCAGCGATCGCGCGGCGACGGAAAACTGGATCAGCTGTACCGCATTCTGCAGCACGCCCGACGTGATGATCACCAGCGATATCGCCTGTGCGGCCAGAATGCCGCCACCCAAGAGTGCGTCCATCATGCGGCCTGCCGCTCGGCCAGGATCATTTGCGCGGTATGGGGCCCCGATTGGCCGCCCTCGCGCGCTGCAATCTGTTTGAGCCGGCCAATCCCCGCCTCGCCGAGCTGGGCCAGCGCCCATCCGGCCTGAAAGCGGACCTCCCAGTGCGGGGCTTCCAGCATCTCCGCCAGGCTGGAGGACAGGGAAATCAGGCCCAGCCGGCCGATTGCCTCGGCCGCCAGCGCCTGAATGTCCGGTTCGCCGTCCCGGGCCGCCTCGTCCAGTATGTCGCTGTCTCCCGGCCCGCCCAGCACGCCCAACGCCTTGATCCCGGCCGCGCGTACGGCAAGGTCGTCGGCGCGGGCGCTGCGCCGCACGGCCTCGATCGCTGAAACGGCGCGGGCCCGCACCAGGGCCTCCACAAGCTGGATCTGCAGGGACGGGTGCAGCGCGCCGGTGTCGAGCGCGCCGGACAGCCGCAGCGGGTCGGCCCGGGCGATGTCCAGCAGAAGATTGGCGAGTTCGGCCGGCGCACCGCGCCGATGCCCGTAGACCCGCTCGAGCAGGCGGTCGAGATCGGGCGTGATCCCGATACCATGCAGAGCCTGCGCGGCGGCAACGGTTTCGCGCAAGGTCGGACAGGTTTCAAACGCCCGCTGAAGCGCGCGGCGGGCTCCCGCGCCGCCGACAATTCCGATGGCCTCGATCGCCATGAGTCTTGTGTCCAGTCCGGGCTTGTCCAGAAGGCGGGAGATGCGCCGCGCGGCCCGGACCTCGCGAAGGGCCACCATGGCGCGTTCGAAGTCGCGCCCGCGCACCAGCGCCGACAGCTCGATAACGGCGAGCGCCGTGCGTCTGGGATGGCGGATGAGCGCCCGGAGCCGGGTTGAGGGCAAGGCACCGGCCTCCATCTGCACGATGAGCGTCTCGGCAAGTTCCATGGCCAGACGGGTCGACCGCCTGGCCCAGTAGCCGCCGAGCCAGCGGCGCACGAGCATCGCGGCGAACAGGCTCAGCGCTGCGGCCGCCAGGAGAAGCGCCCCGGTCCAGATTGCAATGAAGAGACTGTCCACCATCGCCGGGGAACGCCTAGGATGCCGGCGGCGCGAGATGCGTCGCGGCACGTTCGACAAGCTCGGAGGGCGCGAAAGGCTTGGTCAGGTAATCGGCCGCGCCGGCATTCAGGGCACGCGCGATGTCGGCTTCGTCTTTCAGGGCTGATACAATGATCACCGGAATGGAACCCAGCGGGCCGGCCTTCAACCGCTTCAGCGTGGTAAAGCCGTCCAGGGCGGGCATGATGAGGTCGAGCATGATGAGGTCGGGCGACCAGGCGTGCGCCTGATCGAGCACTTCCATCCCGTCGCGCGCGGTGAGGACCTCGTAGCCGGCATCGGTGAGCCGCGACTGAGCGATCTGCAGCATGAGCGGATTGTCATCGGCAATCATTATCCGGGGCTGGGTCATAGTCGTGCGGCCTCGTCTGGGAGGGCTGGATCGGGCGCCTGGGGAGGCCGGATGCATCCGGAAGGCAGACCGGATGCCGGGCTTGCCGGCTAGAAGCGGCGATTGGCCGAGATCGTGATCTCGGTCCTGTCATAAGCCTCGCGCGATTCATGAACGAGGCCGGCCTGGAGACCAAGCCGGTCGGTCAGCTGGTAACGCAGGCCCAGCGCCGCCGACTGCACCTCGCTCGTGCGCCCGCTCTCGGTGTCTGGGGCATCGGTATAGCTCGCGATGAGACGCGCCCGGTCGGACGCGCGCAGCTCTCCGGAGACTTCCCAGCCAGTCTGCAGGGCACGGGTTTCGTCAAGGTAAATCATCGCGCGCAGACCCAGCCGCAGCCCATCCGAACGCGCTAGATAGCGCACGCCGGGCTGCACGGCGAAGACATCCCCCACTCCATACCGCGATGCCGAGGCCTCGACCGTGGCTTGAACGCCGTCTCCACCGGGCGCGGTCGGGCTCTCGTAACCGCCCCTGATGGCGGCCTGCGCCCGGAAGTCGGCCTGCGGCGCGCCACCGAGCGTGACGTAGGCCAGGCCGCTGTCTGGCAGGCCGCGGGCATAGGTGAGGGAGAGATAGACATCCTCGTCGTCGAAACGCCGGCTCCAGTGCGCTAGCCCGGTCAGGCTGGTTTCCTCGCCGATGCGCCGGCCCAGCGCCACACCGGCCTCGCGCCACGGGCTGAGCGGTCCGGACAGGGAGCTGTAGGCGGCAAACACATCGGTACGCCAGGGCGAGCGGGCCGGACTTTCGCGAGCCGCGTCGATCCGCGCGCGCAAGTCGGGGGGCGTCTGATCGTCGGGCAGGGCCGCGGCCAGCTCGGCGGCGCGGTCGAGGTCGCCGCGGTAATAGGCAAGCCGTGCAAGCGCGATATGCGCATCGGTGTAATCCGGCGCGAGATCGAGCGTGCGCTGCAATGCCGCTTCGGCCTCATCAAACCGGCCCAGCGCGGACAGGGTCAGGCCCAGCTGAAGAAAGACGTCGGCATTAGCCGGTTCGCGTTGCGCCACCTCCGCCAGGATTTCGGCCGCCTCTTCGAAACGTCCGTCGAGACGCGCGTCCACGCCCGTCTCGTAGGTCGGCGCCTGCAGAACCAGCGCTGCAGACAAAAGAAAACCGGAAATAGTCATGAGGAGGAAGATGCCTCGCGTGGCCGCGGGAGAATCGGACGGTCTGGGGTCCGGCGCGCGGCAAGCAGGCCGCGCAAAACGTCGAACGGGTGCGTTACTCGATCAGGCCGTGAATGACGAGACCGGCATAGCTGCGAAAATCGAGAAAGCGCGGTTCCACCGCCTCCGCTGCCGAGGCCAGTGCGGCATAGTCGCCGCTGAAGCTGATACGGCTCGCCGGAATCGTCACCGAGTGGCTGTAGGTAAAGGCGGGTTGCCCCTCCCTGCCCAGCACCGTGTGGCCGTGCAGTCTGGCATTTGCGGCCTCGCCGGTGTCTGCAAGTGTGAGCTCGCCGCTGTCCTCCCTGCGATAGACCTCCGCGGTTTCGTCGGGCAAAGCGCCCATCTCCAGGGCCACAGCGACGGGCACGCCGTAGGTATCGCCCCAGGACAGCAACGGCGTGGCCGCCTGCAGGATCGCCTCTGGCGTTGTGCGGTAGGCCATTACGGTCAGGCGGGTCGCGCTCGGTGCGGCTGCAGCGAGCGCCGCCGCACCGCCCGGCACGGCGGTGATCCAGAACGGCACCACGATTTCGACCGGCTCGCCATAGGCCGCGCTCAGCGCGGCCAATGCCTGCGCCCATTGCGCGAAGGTCTGCACCGGGGCGCTCGCATACTGATCCAGCAGGTAGGGCTCGATGTCGTACTGCAGCCCGGACAGCGGCGTGCGCGGGTAGGCGGCATTGAAATGGGCCAGCGCCTGGGCACGCTGACGGGCATGCTCGAGACCGTAGCCGGAGATCATGCGCGGATCGCCTTCGACGGCGTGAACTGCCACACCCCGCGCATTGGCGCGCCGGATCAGACGGGATAGCGCATCGGGCCGCTCGATCGCGCCCTGACGGATGGGCACGGCGATGTAGAGTACGGACAGCCCGGCGGCCTGGGCGCTCTCGATCAGGGCTGCCGGATCTTCGGCCCAGACGGCTTCACGCCAGACCCAGGCGCCGCGCACGCGTTCTGTGGACATCTCGCCTGGCTCCGTCGCGGCGCCTGCGAGTGCCGGCAATTCAGGCGACGCGCACCGGCGCGAGCCGACTTCCGCGTGTCCGTAAGCGCCTCCGGACTCGCGGGGATTGCCGAGATAGAGATGGATGCTGGCGACGCATTCTGGCTCGGCCTCGGGTACCGCGCCGGACCAGATGGCCTCGGGTTCGATCTCTTCCTGCGCCTCGGCAATGCCCGTCTCCGCCCCTGCGATGGCAAGAACAAACAACAGTCCGGCTATCGCCGTGTCGCGCATCAAACATCCCTGGCTTCTGCGGATCATCCTCGCCTGTTTCAGGCGTCACCTCAACAATCGGTCCGGAAGATTGCAGATTCGTTGACGCGCTGAGCGCGGCACAACCCGGACTTGGGGCCCGCAGCGGACGGCCGGTCAGGTCGCCTTGGCCGCTTCGAGCGCCTGCTCGCGCAGGGCGGCCAGCGCCTCGATCCAGACATCGAGATCGGTGCCCGCCTCCTCGGCCAGGGTGTGAATGCAGGACAGCGCGTCGGACGCCTCGCCCTGGAGCGCCCGCCCGCCTTGTGTGACCCGCACGCGGACCACGCGCTCGTCGCGCGGATCGCGGGTGCGGGTCAGATGCCCCACCGCCTCGAGCCGCTTGAGCAGCGGGGTCAGCGTGTTTGTCTCGAGAAACAACCGCTTTCCAAGCTCGCCCACCGTCACGTCATCGCGCTCCCACAAGGCCAGCAGAGTGATGTATTGCGGGTAGGTCAGGCCCAGCTTTGACAGGTGGGGCCGGTACATCCGGTGGATCGCCGCATTCGCCGAGTAGATCGCGAAGCAAAGCTGCTGGTCGAGCGTGCCGGGCCGGCCGGTTGGCGCAGACATGGGCGTGTGTCCTCATTTTTATCGTGCACGATTATATCGCCATACCTTGACGACGAACAGGCCCGGCTCTTTATATCGTGCACGATCTTTTCGCTCACGATTCTTTTGAAGGAACTCCCGATGACCCCGCTCTATACCGCCAAGGCAACCGCCGATAAGGGCCGCAAGGGCCGCGCCGTCAGCGATGACGGCCGTCTGGACGTCGGCCTGTCCACGCCGAAGGCACTCGGCGGCGACGACGGCCCCGGCACCAATCCGGAACAATTGTTCGCCGCAGGCTATGCCGCCTGCTTCATGAGCGCGATGCAGCTCGTGTCCGGTCAGACCGGCATCAAGCTGCCCGTCGAGGCGCGCGTGCACGCCGAGGTGGGCATCGGTCCGCGCGAGGCCGGCGGGTTCGGTCTTGGCGTCACCCTGACTGCAGAGCTGCCCGGCCTTCCCGAGCCGGATGCCCGGACGCTGGTGAACGAGACCGAGAAGGTCTGCCCCTATTCCAACGCCACGCGCGGCAATGTGAGCACAGTGCTCAACGTCGCGGGATAGCGAGAAACGCGTCCCGACCCCCGCGGGTGCCAGTGCGCGCTGGCGCCCGCGAAGGTCCTGCAGCGGGGGCGTCGCATTGACGCTTTTGCGCAAACGGCCGATACCGGGCGCTGATTTTCCTGTTCGAGACAGAGGCGACGGAGCGGCGCGCATGACCATTCACCTTCACCGCGGGGACCTGCCCACCGGGATCGATTTTGGCGACGCGGTCGCCGTGGATACCGAGACACTGGGTCTCTCGCTCGTGCGGGATGAATTGTGCCTGGTCCAGCTCTCGGCCGGCGATGGCGACGCGCATATCGTCCAGCTCGACCGGTCGAGCTATCACTGTCCGAATCTGAAGGCGCTGCTGGCCGACAACGCGATCCAGAAAATTCTGCACTTCGCGCGCTTCGACGTGGCGATGTGCGAGAAATATCTCGGCGTCACGCTCGCCCCGGTCTTCTGCACCAAGATCGCGTCCAAGCTGGTGCGCACCTATACCGACCGGCACGGTCTGAAGGACGTCGCGCGCGAGATCGCCGGCGTCGAGCTCTCCAAGCAGCAGCAGAGCTCCGACTGGGGCGCCGCGGAGCTGAGCGAGGCCCAGCTGCAATATGCCGCCTCCGACGTGCTTCACCTTCACGCCATCCGCGACGGGCTGAGCGCCATGCTCGGCCGCGAGGGGCGCAGCGAACTGGCCCGGGCCTGTTTCGATTTTCTCCCTCACCGCGCCCGGCTGGATCTGGCCGGCTGGCCGGATACCGACATCTTTGCGCACTCCTAGGCGCGCCGCGTACCGCCGCGTGCGCCTTGAAACTGCCGCTGGGTCCGGTCACAACGGGCGCGCACAGTTTTTCAAAGCCGCAGGCTGACGATGGCCCATACCGCCGACATGCTGGCTGAACGCCTGACCCCGCGCCGGGCCGACGCTTTCGCCGCCGCCCAGCGGCGCTCGGTCTTCGTGCGCCGCCTGCGCATCGCCCTGCTGGCCGGCATCGGCCTCATCGCTCTGAACATCGTGCTGCAGAACATCCTGCGGGCACCCGATGTCTCCGGCGGCACGCCGGAACAGCCCACGGGCGAGCTTGAACGCATCGTCAATCCGCGCTTCATCGGCCGGGACGAGGACGGCACGCCCTTCGTGGTGACTGCCGACAGCGCCGTGCGCCGTCCAGGCAGCATTGTCGGCCTGACCGAACTTGAAAACCCGCGTCTGGACTATTCGATGCTGGGCGAGGGGCTGGAAGCGGGCCCCGGCGCGGTTCTCGCCAATCTGGGCGTCTACAATCCAGAAACGCGCAGCCTTGAACTGAACCAGGCCGTCAACCTGTCCACGCGCTCCGGCTACCGCTTCGAGACCCCGAGCGCGACCATCCAGCTGCCCGAGTCGCGCATCGTGGGCGAGGAGCCGGTCTATGGCGAGGCGCCCTGGGGCGCGATCCGGGCGGGCGGGTTCGAGGTGCACGAGGAAGGCCGGCGTGTCATATTCACTGACGGCGTCACGACGCGGCTATACCTGAACGAGCGGTCCGACGAGACACGCGATACGGAGACTGGTCCATGAAATCTGCCCTCCTGCCTGCCCTTCTCCCGGCCCTTCTGGCGCTTGCCGCGGCTGCCCCGGCCAGCGCCCAGGTCGGCGCGCTGGGCTCGCCCGGCGACGGCCCGCTCGATATCAGCGCGAACGATCTCGAGGTCTTCGACCAGGAGAACCGCGTGGTCTACAGCGGTGACGTGAATGCGATCCGTGGCACCGCGCGCCTGCGCGCCGACCGGATCGAGGTCTTCTTCGAGCCCGGCGGCGGCACCGGCTTCGGCGCCGTCCAGCGCATGCGCGCAACCGGCGATGTCTTCTACGTGACGGCCACAGAAATCGCCCGCGCCGACGAGGGACTCTACGAGATCGCCGACGAGCGTATCGTGCTGATCGGCGACGTCGTGCTCACCCAAGGCTGCAACGTCTCCACCGGCCAGCGCCTGACGGCAAACCTCGCCACCGGCGTGTCCGAGCTGGCCGGCGCTACCGGTGAGGCCGGTGAAACGCGTGTGCGCAGTGTCTTCTTCCCCGATAGCGAGGAGGAAGAGGGCGCCGAGCCTGTCGTGCGCGAAGACTGCCCGGTACCGGAGATCCCAGGCGACGGTCCGCAGCCCTTCGAAGAGGGCTAGGGGCCCGGCCGGGCCCCTTAGCGCCCCTGTGCCGGCTGCCTGCCAAACCACGTCCGGCCCACTGCCCTGGCCTGCACGGTCGGAGCGAGCCCGTGTGAATCGCCTCATGCAGGCGGCGCGCGGGAATGACCTCTTGCAATAATCGCGCCGAGTTGGCGTGTTTCACCAAATCTTAGGCATGGACCGCTAACGATGAGCGATATGGAAACGATGCAGATCAAGCAGCCTGACTTTGCCACGCCCGCCGCAGAAGGCCTGCAGGTGGAGCGGATCGGCAAGGTGTTCGGACGCCGCGCAGTCGTGAAATCCGTCTCGCTGTCGCTGCAGCGCGGCGAGGTGGCGGGGCTGCTCGGGCCGAACGGCGCGGGCAAGACCACCTGCTTCTACATGATCACCGGGCTCATCTCGGCCGACCACGGACGCATCCTGCTGGACGGGCGCGACATCACCAATCTGCCCATGTATCAGCGCGCGCGTCTCGGCATCGGCTATCTGCCGCAGGAGGCCTCGATCTTCCGGGGCCTGTCGGTGGAAGACAATGTGGCCGCCGTCGCCGAGATTGCCGAACCCGACCGCAAAGCCCGCGAGACGCTCGTCGACGAGCTGCTCGGCGAGCTGCGCATCGACCATTTGCGCAAGTCGCCCGCGCTGGCGCTGTCCGGCGGGGAGCGCCGCCGCGTGGAGATTGCCCGCGCCCTGGCCGCGCAGCCGAGCTTCATGTTGCTCGACGAACCCTTTGCCGGCATCGATCCGCTGGCCATCGCGGATATCCGCGAACTGATTGTTTACCTTAAGCAGCGCGGAATCGGCATTCTGATCACCGATCACAATGTGCGCGAGACCCTCGAAATCACCGATCGCGCCATGATCATTCACGACGGGGAAGTCCTCTTCGAGGGCGCACCCGACGAGGTACGCCAGGACGCCAATGTGCGCCGGGTCTATCTCGGAGAAAGCTTCAGCTAGGGGGCAGAATGGCCGGCCTGGGACAAAAACTCGAAGTCCGTCAGGGACAGGGTCTGGTCATGACCCCGCAGCTGCAGCAGGCCATCAAGCTGCTGCAGATGAACAATCTGGAACTGAACGAGTTTGTCGAGGCCGAGCTGGAGCGCAATCCGCTGCTCGAACGCGACGAGCGCTCCGAGGCCGGCGGTGAGGAGAACGAGCCCCCCGCCAAGTCGGCCGAATCCAGCGAGGAGCTGAGCTTCGACGGCGCGCAGGCCTCCAAGGCGAGCGAAGCCCTCGATGCCGACAGCGAGACGATGTATTCGGATTCCCGGTCCGACATGGCCGGGTCCGGCAGCGACAGCGCCGCCGGGCCGGTCGACTGGTCGCGCGCGGGCAAGGGCGGTAGCTTTGACGGCGAGGATTACGATCCGGGCGCCAACAGCTCTCGTGCCAAGACCCTGTCCGAGCATCTGCACGACCAGCTTTCCGAACTCGCGCTCAAGCCCGCCGATCGCTTGATGGCGGCCCATCTCATCGATCTGGCCGACGATGACGGCTATATGCGCGCCGACCTTGGCGAAACGGCGCAGCGCCTCGGCGTTACCGTCTGCGAGCTCGAAGCCATCCTCGACAAGCTGCAGACCTTCGAACCGGCCGGCATCATGGCCCGGACGCTGCAGGAATGCCTCGCGCTGCAGCTGCGCGCGGCCAACAGCCTCGACCCCTTCATGGCGGCGCTCATCGATCATCTGCCCTTGCTGGCCAAGCACGATTACGATGGCCTGCAGGCCGCGTGCGGCGTAGACGGCGAGGAACTCGACGAAATGGTGGCCGAGTTGCGCCGCCTCACCCCGAAGCCGGGGCTGGCCTACGGCAGCGAGAGCACGCGGGCGATCCAGGCCGATGTCTTCGTGCGCGAGCGCCCCGACATGGGCTGGTCGATCGAGCTGAATACCGAGACGCTGCCGCGCGTCCTCATCAACAATCACTACGCGGCGGAAATCGCCGGGGCCGCGCGCAAGGATGCCAAGGCCCAGGAATTCATTTCCGAATGCTCGCAGAGCGCCTCCTGGCTGGTCAAAAGCCTGGATCAGCGCGCCCGGACCATCCTGAAGGTGACCTCCGAAATCGTGCGCCAGCAGGATGCCTTCTTCGCCAAGGGCGTGGCCTGGCTGCGCCCGCTGAACCTGAAGACGGTCGCCGACGCGGTCAGCCTGCACGAATCGACCGTCAGCCGCGTCACCTCGAACAAGTATGTCGCGACGCCGCGCGGCCTGTTCGAGCTGAAATACTTCTTCACCTCCTCCATCGCGTCCGCCGACGGGGGAGAGGCCTATTCGGCCGAGGCCGTGCGCTATCGCATCAAGGCCATGATCGACCACGAGACCGCCGACGACGTGATGAGCGATGACAAGATCGTCGACCGGCTGCTGGCCGACGGGATCGAGATCGCGCGCCGCACCGTGGCCAAATACCGCGAGGCGATGAACATCCCCTCATCGGTGCAGCGCAGGCGCATTCTCAAGCGCACGGGCTGACCACATCTCCACTGCCGGACCTACCAACATCGATTGACGCTCACCGCGTTTCGCCGCTACCGTTGACCGGTTCGACAAGGGAGGGGTGGCCGAGCGGATTACTCGCAATCAGGCCCGCCCACATGACATGGGTCGGCCTGTCTGCGGGTCTCGTTTACTGCAGATGGAGGTCCCATGCATATCCAGTTCGTTTCCAAGAATATCGACGTCTCGCCGGCGCTGCGCGAGCGTATCGAGGACCGCGTCATATCCGGTACCGGCAAGTATTTCAGCCGCCCGGGCGAGGCCTTCGTGGTGGCCACCAAGGAAGGCAGCGGCTTCAAGGTCGACTGCTCGCTTCACCTGCCCTCGGGCGCCTTTCTCCAGGCCTCTGGCACGGCCGGGGATGCCTATGCCGCCGCCGAGGCAGCCGTCGAACATCTTGAGAAGCGTCTGCGCCGCTACAAGCGCCGGCTGAAGGACCATCACGCCGACAACAAGACCGCCCTCCCGGCCGAAGAGACCTCCATCGTCGTGCTGCGCGGCGAACGCAAATCGGCTGACAATTACGATGACGTGGCCGAGGACGATGGCGGCGCCGAGGGTGGCGACGAGCCGGTGATCATTGCCGAGGCGCCCGGCGAACTCAGCACGATGTCGGTCAGCAATGCGGTGCTGGAGATGGACGTGATCGACGCGCCCTTCCTGGTTTTCCGCAATGCCGCGAACAAGGGCGTGAACATCGTCTACCGCAGGCCGGACGGAAATGTGGGGTGGATTGATCCGGCTCGAGGGGCTAAAGAGCGCCCCGGCGAAGCGGCGGAGTAGTCCGCCGCAGGCTGAACGAAGGCCGTCCATGACCCTTTCAGACCTGATCCCCTCCGGCGGGGTGGCGGTGGATCTTGCAGCGACCAGCCGCAAGCAGGCGCTTCACGCGCTGAGCGAGCTGGCCCATCGCCGCCTGGATATCCCCGCCCGTCCCCTGCTCGAAGCCGTGATGGAGCGCGAGAAGCTCGGCTCGACCGGGGTCGGCGATGGCGTGGCCATTCCTCATGCCCGTCTGCCCGGCGTCGAGCGCACGTGCGGCCTCTTCGCCCGGCTCAAGCAATCGGTCGATTTCGATGCGGTCGACGGCCACCCGGTCGATCTGGTCTTCATGCTGATCGCGCCCGAGGACAGCGGGGCCGAGCACCTCAAGGCGCTCGCGCGCGTGGCGCGGATGTTCCGGCGCGAGGAAATCCGCCGGGCCCTGCGCGCCGCGCCGGATGCCGACGCGGCCTACGCCATTCTCGACGGCTCTGTGGTCAACGCGGCCTGATACCGGACGTCCGCGCCTAGGTTACGTCCGCGGTGATCTCACCGTCCGGGTGCACGATGGCGTGCTTCATGCCGGGCGAGTTGTAGAGCGCGGCGATCTCTCCGTCCGCGCCGACCGAGATGATGCCGCCATCCCCGCCCAGGCGTTTCACATCGTCCAGCGCGCCCTGGACCGCCGACTTCAGGTCCGCTCCGGCGTAGCGCATGCGCGCGGACACGTCGGCCGCCGCGCAGGCCCGCATGAACATTTCGCCCTGGCCGGTGCAGGACACCGCGACGCGCTCGTCCGCCCAGGTGCCGTGGCCGATGATCGGCGTATCCCCGACCCGGCCCCAGCGCTTGCGCAGCGTGCCCCCGGTCGAGGTGGCCGCCGCCAGGCGCCCCTCGCTGTCGAGCGCCACACATCCCACCGTGCCCGTGGCGATTGCCCGGTCGTCGGCCACGGCTGCCGGCACGTAGTAGCCGACCGGGTCGCGTACCGGCTCCAGCTCCGCCTCGCGGGCGAACTCGGCCGCGCCGCCGCCGGACAGGAGGACGTGCGGCGTGCGTTCCAGCACGGCGCGCGCCACCTGGATCGGCGAGAGAAAACCTTCCAGCGCGCTCACCGCCCCGGCCTCGCGCGTATCGCCCTTCATCACCGCGGCATCGAGCTCGTAGCGCCCGGCCGCGTTGGGCGCCGTGCCCTTGCCGGCGACATAGAAGCCGGAGGCTTCCAGATTGCGCACGATCTCGACCACGACATCCAGCGCGCTCTCTCCATGTTTGAGCCGTTCGCGGCCCTCCTCGGCCAGGCTGCGCATATGGGTGATTTCCTGGGCGTAGGAACGGTCGGCCAGAAGCCCCGCTCCGCCATGCAGAACGAGGGCGGTTTTCGATTTCGCAGCCATGAGGAGCCTCAACAAGAATTGGGTCGGTCGAACCGGCCTCTTACCACCGCGGTCCTTTTCACCCAACCGCGAAGGCGCTATGTCGCTTGCACACGCCGCCGGCAAGGGCGGTCCGGTATGAATCTCAACGGGGAGGCCAGAGCGCCATGGATGTGAAAGATGTTGCAGCGATCGTGACCGGCGGGGCGTCGGGTCTGGGCGAAGGCACGGCACGCCGCCTGGCGGCCGAGGGCGCGAAAGTCGCGCTGTTCGACCTGAACGAGGAGCGCGGCGAAGCGGTCGCCAAGGAACTCGGCGGGATTTTCTGCAAGGTCAACGTGGCCGACGTGGACAGCGTCGAGGCCGGCTTTGCCAAGGCGCGCGAGGCGCACGGCCAGGAACGCGTTCTGGTCAATTGCGCCGGCATCGGCTGGGCGGAGAAGACGGCCCGCCGCTCCTCGTCCGGCGACATCGTGCGCCACCAGCTCGACAAGTTCGCGCTCGTCGTGACCGTGAACCTGATCGGCTCGTTCAACTGCGCGGCCGTGGCTGCCGAAGGCATGCTCAGCCTGGACCCGACGAAGAGCGGGCGCGGCATCATCGTCAACACCGCCTCGGTCGCGGCCCAGGACGGCCAGATCGGCCAGGTCGCCTACGCCGCCTCCAAGGGCGGCATTTACGGCATGACCCTGCCGATGGCGCGCGATCTGGCGCGCGAGGGCATCCGGGTGAACACCATCCTGCCCGGCTTCTTCGAGACCCCGATCTACGAGCAGATGCCGCCGGAGGTGAAGCAGAACCTGGCCAGCCATCTGCAGTTTCCCCAGCGCTTCGGCACGCCGGAAGAATACGCGGACCTCGTCGCCTTCATGGTCGGCAACGACTACATCAACGCCGAATGCGTCCGCCTGGACGCCGGCGCGCGCATGCCCCCGAAATAGCACGGCGCGGACCCGGGCGGCGGCCGCCGTCCGGGTTCCGATCCGGGTCTCGAAAGCTCTTGAAAAGGCGGGGTTCGGTGCTAACGTCGAATTCCGCCGAGGCTGTGCGGGAGCCGGTTGACGGTCTGCCGGGCCGGCGGTGTCAGCGCGGGTGAGCATGACCGAATCCCAGAGCCGGGTTGACCGGACCTATCTTGAAGACATCGATGCCGTGCTCGTCACGATCGAAGGCCGGCGCGAACCCGGCGATATCGATGTCGTCTGGCCGCCCATCATCGAAAAGCTCAAGAAACACGGCACGCATCGCATGATCCTTGATGTGCGATCGGCCCATTACGAGTTCGACCTGACCACGGCGATAGACGTCTTCGTGCGTGTCGCCACCCCGCTGACGGGCCTGGCGCTGGCCATCGTCATCCGCCCGGACCAGCGCGAGGTGGGCATCGTCATGAAGACGGCCACGCGCGCTTTCTGGAACGAGGCCGCGCTGCACACCTCCATCGAGGAAGCGGTGGACTGGCTGGACAGCTGACCCCGGCGAACCTGCGCGTCCGGACCGGTCTCGCGTATGAATTATTACCAAACCCCCGAAATCAATTGACAACTCAAGCCGGAGACAGTGTGCTCCAATACTTCGCCGGAAGCTGAAGGGTGAGAGCGTGCTGGAACCGGGCATCCCTGGAATCGAATATTCCTACGATGAAGAGCTCGACGCGATCGTTGTGCGCACGCACGGCAAGCGCTCGCTGGACATCACGACGGCGGGTTTTGGCGCAATCCTTGAGCTGATGCGCAAGCATGGCACCTCGCGCACGCTTCTCGACGTTCGCGATGCCGAATACGATCTGCCCGAGCAGAGCCGGATCGAGGGCTTTGCCAGCATCGCCCCGAACGCGCAGGGCCTGCAATTTGCTGTCATCGTCACCGAGGCCCAGCGCGAGATGGGCCTGATCCTGGAAACGCTCGGCGCGGTTCGCTGGAACATGGTGCGCCAGTTCACCATCGAAGCCGAAGCGCGCGCCTGGCTGGACGACAGCAATTCCTGAACCTTGCGCGGCGCGTGCGGCGCTGCAACTGCCGATGAAAATCATTCTCACGAAGCTCGACAGGCCGGAACCCGTCCTGTAGATGCGGCCCGACACAGTGCCGACCGCAAGCCCGACAGGGCGATGCGGTCCGCGCGCACGCCAGACCGGGTCCTGCACGATGAAACACCTTCTCCTCGCTTCCGCCGCGGGCATTTTGAGCTATAGCGCCGCCTTCGCCGACAGCGGTGAAGGCGATGCGGCCGGAACCGCCGCCCTGCCTGAAATCGTGACCGTGATCGGCCTCAGCGGAGACGCGGGCGACGTGACCGGCTCCGCGGCCGTGATCTCGCCGGAAGATCTCGATATCCAGGGCTATGGCGACATTACGCGCATCCTGCGTCAGGTGCCGGGAATCTACCTCCAGGAAGAGGACGGGTTCGGGCTACGCCCCAATATTGGGCTGCGCGGCACCGGGCTGGACCGTTCGGCCAAGATCACGCTGATGGAAGACGGCGTGCTCATCGCGCCGGCCCCCTATGCCTCCCCGGCGGCCTACTACTTCCCGCATGCCGCCCGTATGGCCGGCGTCGAAATCATCAAGGGCGCGGCCGGTGTCCGCTACGGTCCGCAAACCCAGGGCGGTTCGATCAACCTGCTTTCCACGCCGGTGCCGGACGATCTGTCCGGCGCGCTCGACCTGCGCATCGGCGAGGAGAACAGCGCCAGCGTCCATGGCTGGTTCGGCGGCATGGGCGATATCGGCGACACCAGCCGTCTTGGCGGCCTGTTCGAGGTCCTGTCCTCGCATTCGGACGGCTTCAAGACGATCGACAATGCCGCCGGGACCGGGACCGGCTTCGACATCCGCGATTTTGTCGGCAAGCTGCGGTTCGAAACCCGCGCCGCGGGCGCCGACCACCTCTTCGAACTGAAAGGTCAGGTGTCCAGCGAGCTGTCGAACGAAACCTATCTCGGCCTGACCGACGCCGATTTCGCGGCCTCGCCCTATCGGCGCTATGCGGCCTCGCAGTTTGACGAGATGGACGCAGATCACAGCGAGATATCTCTCCGCCACCAGGCCCTCTTCGGCAACGGGCTGGAATGGTCCAGCGTGATCTACCGCACCGATTTCGAACGCGACTGGTTCAAGACCGACCGCGTCGATTTCGATGGCAGCGGCCCGGGCGGGGCAGTCGGTATCAGCGCCATTCTGGCCGATCCGGTCCGCTACTCGGACGAGTTTGCCGTTCTGCGCGCGCCGGCCGGCTTCGTCTCCGCCGACGATGCCCTCCTGCTCAAGCACAATAACCGCGCCTACTTCGCGCAAGGCATTCAGAGCGAGCTGGCCGGAGACCTTGCCATTCCCGGCGGGCAGGCGAGCTGGCGCGTGGGCGCGCGCCTGCACGAGGACGAAATGGACCGCTTCCAGTGGTATGAGCGCTTCGCCGCGGACGATGGCGACATCGTCCTGACGGGGCGCGACGTGCCGGGCACCGAGTCCAACCGCATCGAGTCGGCCGAGGCCGCCGCCGTCTTCGCGCAGGCAGAGATGAGCTGGGGGGCGCTGACGCTCGTGCCGGGGCTGCGCTACGAGAGCGTGGAGCTGACGCGCCGCGACTATGGCAAGGCCGACCCGCAGCGCACCGGAGCGAATCTAGCCGTGCGGGAGAATTCCGTCGACTGGGTCGCCCCGGGCCTGGGCGCGCGCTACGAGATCGGGCCCCGGTTGTCGCTGTTCGGCGGCATCCATCGCGGTTACGCGCCGCCGGCGCCCGGTTCGACCACGGCTGAACCTGAAGACGGCACGAATTACGAAGCCGGCCTGCGCTATGCCGGTGAAATCGGCATGTTCGAGCTGGTCGGCTTCTTCAATGACTATGACAACATTCTGGGAAGCTGCACCCTGTCCACCGGTGGCAGCTGCACGGTCGGCGACCAGTTCGACGGCGGCGAAGCCGAGGTCCGCGGGGTCGAAATCGTGGCCGAAACCGATCTCGGGGCGCCGTTCGATACCGGTTTCACACTCCCGATACGCGCCGCCTACACCTATACCGACGCCGAGTTCTCCACCGGCTTCAACTCCGACTTCGAGCCCTGGGGCGTCGTCGAGCCCGGCGATGCGCTGCCCTACATCCCCGAGCATCAGCTCTACCTGTCCGCGGGCCTCGTCCTCGACCGGGCCGGCGCGCAGATCGCCGCCAATTGGGTCGATGACGTGCGCAGCGTCGCCGGACAGGGCGAAATCCCCGGCAACGCGCTCATCGAGAGCCGCTGGGTCGCCGATCTGGCTCTGTGGTACACGCTCACCGAGCGCGTCGAACTGCGCGGTGAAGTGCGCAATCTCTTCGACGAGACCTACGCGGTGGCCCGCCGCCCTGCAGGCCTGCGCCCGGGTGCTCCGCGTGCGGTGACGGTCGGGGTCAATTTCGACTTCTAGCGCGGCCCGCACACGCCGGCACTCCGGCACGCGCCATAAAAAGGGGCCCCCGCACGGGAGCCCCTTTTGCATGCGTGTTGACGGCAACTAAGCCGGATCAGCCTTCCGGCATGCGCACGGCATCGCCCAGATTGGCCACGACTTCGCTGGCATCGAACGCGTCCGGGTCTGCCGGCGCCGGGCCACGTCCCATCACGATCTCGCCGATCGCTTCGTAGCGATTGACCTCGCGCATGGTGGCGTCGTTCCAGAACGGGTCCCGCCAGCCATACCAGCCATAGGCCGGGTGGTAATAGCGGTAGCGCACGTGGAAGGCGTCATAGCCGCCCGAGCCCACGAGCCGCGTGTCTTCTTCGGTATCGCGGCGCACCACGGTGAAATGATCGTATCCGCGTTCCAGCGTCAGCTCGGCGGCGCGGTAGAGCAGGAAGGTCTCCACCGTGCGCCGGTCGGTCAGTGAATTGCCGGTGAAGGTGACGAGAAAGCGATCGGACTCGATCTGCTGCTCGTCATAGCCATACCGGCTGCCGTCAGCGGCCTGATAGGGCGTGGACTGGGCGCAGGCGCCCAGCAACAGCGCGGCGCCCGTCATCGCGATAGCCAGTCGTTTCATCATCGCGAAACTCCTTGTTTGTGTGCCCTCGCGCACGCGGTGAGACTAGCACGCGGTTCGCGCAAAGGGCAGTGTCTTCAGACTCCTGCGAACGGGCCTCCGGTTCGAAGGGTTCCACATCGCGGCCCCGGCCGGGCCCCGGCCGGGCCTCGAGCCAGCGCTCTAGCCTTCGCTGCGCCGGGCCTCGTTGATGTCGCCGCGCAGGAGCAGGACCTCGATATTGTCGGGATCGAGATCGCGAGCCATTTCCATGTCGTCTTCGGCTGCGCCGACCTGGCCTTGTTCGAGCCGGGCGCGCCCGCGCAGGCGATAGCCCTCGGCCGCGTCCGGATCGAGCCGGACGGCCTCCTGCGCGGCGGTCTCGGCGACCTCCCACAAGCCCGCGTCGATGGCCGCTTCGGCCCGGCCCAGCGCCAGACCCGGATCGCGGGGCAGGAATTCCTGGCCGCGCGTGAAGGCGCGCAGCGCGTCGTGCGGTTCGCCGGCGGCAAGCCAGGCATCGCCGGCCTGTCCGAACATGACCGCGCGCGCATAGTCGCCGGCGGCCACCGCGCCCTCGGCATTGATTTCAAGACGCCGGGCGCCTTCGGCAAAATCTCCCGTCGCCACAATGGCCAGCCCGATGCAGTGATTGGCCGGCCAGCCGCCCGACTGGGCCTGCCACGCCAGCCCGGTCTCGAAGGCGGACAGCGCATTCTCGTCAATCTCGGCGATGCAGGCTTCGTAGCGGTCCTGGTCGACCGCCCGGATCGACTGCCCGAAGGCCGGCGCGGCCAGAGCGGACAGGCCAAGCGCGAGCATCACTGGACGCACGAAATGGGTCATGAAACTGTCCCTCCCTCAGACCGCCCCTCAGACCGCAGGGTCTTGCGGTAGCGATCTTAGGCCATGCCGGACGAAGGGGTCCATGAAAGAAACTGTGACACTGCTTCTCATCGGTTATGGCTATGTCGCGCGGGCCACAGCGCGCGCGGCATCCGGCCACGGCGCGCGGGTGATCGCGACCACGCGCAGTCATGACACCGCACGGGAAATCGACGCGGCCGGCTTCACCCCCGCCGTCTGCGATCCGGCGACGGCGCAGGGCGCCGAGACCCTTCGCAGTCTGGCGCGCGAGGCGACCCACATCGTCTCCTCGGTCCCGCCGGGGCGCGGCGGCGATCCGGTGCTGGCCGCGTTGAGCGACGCGCCGCCGGACCATGCCTGGATCGGCTATCTGTCCACGACCGGCGTCTATGGCGACCGGCAGGGCGGCTGGGCGTTCGAATGGGAGACGCCCACGCCGGGCCAGGACCGCTCGGTCCGGCGGGCCGAGGCCGAACGGGGCTGGACGGGCCTGGGCGCCCGCCTGTTCCGGCTCTCCGGCATATACGGTCCGGGCCGGTCGGCCTTCGACCGGCTGCGCGAAGGCCGGGCAAGGCGCATCGACAGCCCCGGACAGGTCTTTTCGCGCATCCATGTCGATGACATCGCGGCGTGCCTGTGCCTGGCGATGGAGCGGCCGGAACGCACCGGCGCCTTCAATCTGTGCGATGACTGGCCCTCGCCCCAGAGCGAGGTCGTCGAGGGGGCGGCGCGCCTGCTCGGCCTCGATCCGCCGCCCTGCGAAACGCTGGAGGAGGCGGAGATGAGCGAGATGGCCCGCAGCTTCTACGAAGAGGTCCGCCGGGTTTCGAACGCCCGCGCCAAGGCCGCCTTCGGCTGGCGCCTCGAATATCCCAGCTGGCACGAAGGCCTGCCCGCCGTGCTGGAAGCGGGTGGCTAGCTCACATCCTCGATAAGCGAGAAGAGCCGCTCCAGGTCGCCGGCCTGTGTCAGGCGGTGATCGCCCGATTTCAGTAACTCCAGCCGCACATCGGACGCGTTGAGCGACTCCATCAGGCGCACGGCGTGCGACCACGGCACGTCCCGGTCCTGCCAGCCCTGCAGGATACGCACGGGGCAGTCGATCGCGATGGGCTCGTCGAGCAGCAGCCAGTTGCGCCCCTCCTCGATCATCGTGCGGGTAATCTCCGTCTTTTCCCCGCCACTGCCCGGCAGTGTCCAGCGCCCGTCCAGCATCAGCGCCTCGCGCGCATGCTGGGGCAGCGCGTCCCAGATCAGCGTCTCGGTCAGGTCGGCGGCCGGGGCCACCAGGACCAGCGCCTTGACCCGGCCCGGGCGCGCCAGTGCCGCGAGCAGGGCGATCCAGCCGCCGAGCGAGGACCCGACAAGGATTTGCGGGCCGGCCGTGATCTCGTCGAGCACGTCCAGCGCGTCGGTACGCCATTGCCCGATCGTGGCCCGGTCCCAGCTCCCGCCCGACTGGCCGGTGCCCGAATAGTCGAACCGGGTCAGTGGCCTTCCCTTGGCCTGCGCCCATTCATCCAGCGCGCGCGCCTTGTTGCCGTCCATCGTCGCGCCGAACCCGCTGAACCACACCAGGCCCGGACCGGCGCCGGGGCCGTCGCCTGGGCCGGCACCCGCGCGCTGCCTGACGGCAAGCCGCGTCTCCGGGTCGCGCTGAAGAAACTCGACATCCTGGCTCATGATCGTCCTCTGGCTGCGGGCGGTTGCTGTGATTGCGGGTGGAAGACGCGGCGGGTATGAGACGGGGGCGAGACGGCGCGCGGCATTTTTACACGAACCCCGTCAGGGACCCCTCTTGGTGAACATCCTTCAGGTCATACCCGAACTCGATGCCGGCGGCGCGGAGCGCACGACGATCGAGATCGCCGAGGCTGTCACGGCAGCAGGCGGTCGCGCCCTCGTCGCCAGCCAGGGCGGCCGGCTGGAGCGCGAACTGTCTGCCGCGGGCGGAGAGTTGGTTCATCTGCCGGTGAAGTCAAAAAATCCGTGGACCATCTGGAGGAATGCCGCCCGCCTGGCGCGCCTCATCCGCGAACACAAGATCGACCTCATCCATGCCCGCTCGCGCGCGCCTGCCTGGAGCGCCCTCTGGGCCGCGAAGCGCACCGGCGCCGCCTTCGTGACGACCTATCACGGCACCTATAATGCCCGGTCGGGGCTGAAGCGCTGGTACAACTCGATCATGGCCCGCGGCGACCGGGTGATCGCCAATTCACACTTCATCGGCGAGCATGTCGCGCGCGAACATGGCGTACCGGCTGACCGGCTCGCCGTCATCCCCAGGGGCGTCGATCTCGCCCGCTTCGACCCGGCCCGCATCAATCAGAGGGCGGTCCAGACGCTGCGCGCGAAATGGCGCGTCGAGCCGGAGCAGATCCTGATCCTGCTGCCCGCGCGCCTGACGCGCTGGAAGGGCCAGGAGCATGCCATCGCCGCGCTGACCCTGATTGCCGACCAGACCTCGAACGCGGTCCTCGTCTGCGCCGGCGATGCGCAGGGGCGCAGCGACTACGCCGAGACCCTGCGCACGAAAGCCGAAGCGGCCGGCATCGCACTGCGCCTGCCCGGCCATGTCGAGGATATGGCGACCGCCTACGCGGCGGCCGATCTGGTGCTCAACCCCTCCATCGAGCCGGAAGCCTTCGGGCGCAGCGCCGCCGAGGCGCAGGCGCTCGGGCGTCCGGTGATCGTCGCCGATCATGGCGGGGCGCGCGAAGTGGTCGAGCACGCCGTCACCGGCTGGCGCGCGCCGCCTGGCGACGATCAGGTGCTCGCCGACACGATCGCCACGGCGCTCGGCCAGACGCCGGGAGCGCGCGACACCATGGCCCGCGCCGCGCGCGAGCGCGTCATCGACATGTTTTCCAAACGCGCGCTGCAAGAGAAGACCTTGCGGGTCTATCGCGAGCTTCTAGACTGCCGGTCATGACAACAGACGACATGCCCTCCAAGGAGCAGGTCCTGATCCTGCATGATGGCGACCTGACGCAGACCGTGCGCATGCTCGCCGCGGCCCGGCGCATTCGCGCCTATCATCCCAAGGCCCGCGTCACCCTGCTTTGCGGCCCCGATTTCGAGGGGCTTTTAAAGCATTGCGTCTATTTCAACGCGGTCGAGCCGACCCTGCCCGATCTGGCCCAGAAGGGCTTTTTCGAGCGGCGCAAACTGGCCAGGGCGAGCCAGTTCGATGTTGTCTACGATCTTGATGGCGGCGATGCGGCCCAGAAGGTGCGGCGCGCGCTGAGCTTTTCCTCCACGCGCTGGATCCGGGCCCTGCCCGAGCCGGCGGGCCGCGGTCATCCGCTCGATCTCGTCGCGGCACGCCTGGGCGAGGCGGGGCTCGGACAGACGCACTACGCGCTCGGCGAGGCGCCCGGCCCGGAAGTGGACTGGATCGATTTCGTCGCCAAGCGCTCGCGTACTCTGGAGCCGGCCTATTTCGGTCTTCAGGGGCCCTATGCCCTGTTCACCCCGGCCGGGGACGACGTGAAGCCGGCCCTGCGCTGGCCGAAGGAGCGCTGGGCCTCGCTGGCCCACCAGATTCTCGAAGCGGGCATCGAGCCGACCATTATCGGCGGACCCAATGCACGCGAGGTGGGGCGCTATATCGCCCATGTGGCGCCCGGCGCCCGCGACCTGACCGGGCGCGCCAACCTGGTCCAGCTCGCCGGGCTCGGACGCAAGGCCAATTTCGCATTCGGCGAGGATGTCGGCCTGCTCCACCTGATCGTCGCGACCGGGGCTCCGGCCGTGATGTTCTCGCCCGGCGAGGACGCCCCCCATTTCGACGCGCCGCGCGGACGCCATCCCACCTTGCTCATGCACGCGCCGACCCTGGCGCAGATCTCGGTGGCCGAGGCCGTCCAGGCAATGCGTTTCGCGGGCGGATTTGCCAACGCGCCCGAAGCGGCGTGAGCGCGCGGGCCTGCGCTGCGCACCCCTCGCCCGGTATCGGCGCTTGATTTATGGCCCGCGCCTACGATATTGGCGTGCCTGATCTGCTTGAAAGTCGCAGCCGCGCTCGAACCACATTGAAATCGGCGCGTTCTTTTGAGAAGCCAGACGTGCGATATTATCGTATCGTGTCACCATCCAAGGCAGTTACCAGGGAGAATACGCATAGCACGACGTCCGCATGCCGCGCCGCCGCCCAAAAAAGAGGGCCCGCGCGTAAACCGAGAGATCCGCGTGCCGCGGGTCCTGCTCATCGACGCTGAAGGGGAGAAGCAGGGCGAGGTTCCGATCGAATCCGCGCTCGAAGCCGCCCAGGAAGCCGGTCTCGACCTCGTTGAGGTCGCGCCAGGCGCGAACCCGCCTGTCTGCAAGATCATCGACTACGGCAAGCTCAAATACCAGGAGCAGAAGCGAAAGACCGAGGCGAAGAAGAAGCAGAAGACCCAGGACGTCAAAGAGATCAAGATGCGTCCGAACATCGATCAGCACGACTACGAGGTCAAAACCAAGGCCATGCACCGCTTCTTCGAGGACGGTGACAAGGTCAAGGTGACGCTGCGCTTCCGAGGCCGCGAAATGGCCCACCAGGATCGCGGCATGGACGTCATGAACCGCGTCAAGGCGGACTTCGCCAGCGTCGCCAAGGTCGAGTTCGAGCCCAAGCTGGAAAACCGGCAGATGACGATGGTGATGGCGCCGCGCTAGTCCTCGCGGGCCTTTGTTATATTCGTGAACGCGCGGGCCGGAAGGCCCGCGCGTTTTATTTCATACCTGTCGTGAAATTCATTGAGCGGTCATCTTCGCTGATCTAGCTTTCCCGCGCTGAAACATTCTAGGGGACGCTCAATCATGACACGCATCATCCAATCTGCCCTTGCCGCCGGGACTGTGGCCCTGGCCCTGTCCGGCACCGCCTCGGCCCAGAACTGGCAGGCCAGCCCGAGCTACGGGGAGACTTATCTTTCCTCCGGCTTCACGCCCGACCCGCATTCGGTCCGCCTCAGCGCCGGCGGCTCGATCCGCGCCCAGGACCGCTTTTCCGACTGCCGCGGCTATATCGCCGATGCCCCCGATTACCGGCTCCAGTACAGCGCCGGCAGCCTGCCGCTCTATCTCAACGTGGATTCCGATACCGACACCACGCTCGTGGTCAACGGCCCGGACGGGCGCTGGTATTGCGATGACGATGGCGCGGACGAAGCGCTGAACCCGCTGCTCTACTGGAGCAATCCGCCGTCCGGCCAGTACGACATCTGGGTCGGCACCTATTCCTCGGGACGCTCCGCCCCGGCCACGCTCTTCATCTCCGAACTCGGCGAACAGACCGAGCAAGGCAGCTATAATGGCGGCTACAACAATGGCGGCGGATACAATGGCGGCGGGTATGGCGTGGACATCTCGGCCCCGGCCGAGTTCGGCAATGTCACGCTCAACGGCGGCTACCTGCCCGACCCGTGGACGCGCAACGTCACCGCCGGCGGCAATCTGCGCGCCGATGACGCCGTCAATTCCAGCTGCCGCGGCTACATCTCGTCCAATCCGAGCGTCGAGCTGAACTATAACGGCAGCGGCAGCCTCTACATCTACACGACTGGCGATGCGGATACCGTGCTGGCCATCAACCGCCCCGACGGCAGCTGGGTCTGCAATGACGACGGCGCCAGCGGCGTGAATGCCGGCCTCGAGTTCAACGGCAATTCCGGCGGCGTGTACGACATCTATGTCGGCACCTATGGCAGCGACCGGCGCAATGTCACGCTGAACGTCTCCGAAATCGAGATGGGCTACTAGGTCTCGCGCGATAATTTCGAGAGCCTGCAAGGATGCACGCGGACCGGCCGGTCCGCGTGCATTTGCGTTTCAGGCCCTGTCCCGGTCTCGCTGAGCGCAGATATTTTCGCGCCCGGGCCGATGCCCCATTTCCGCCCGGACAACACCGCTGTAATAATGGCCCGAAGCGTCGCCTGAAGCTGGCCGCGCTGCACGGGTCTGAAATTTCAGAGCCCATATAGTCCAGACTTATTTCAGGAGGCCGATATGGTCCGCAATTGTCTTGGTACGCTCGCCGCCGGAACGGCACTGTCTCTGGTTTTCGCGGCTGCGGCCGGCGCCCAGTCTGCCGATCTGCCGCCGGCGCAGGGGTCGGCCGAGCTTCGCGCCGGTTTCGCCGACGATCCCCATTCCATCGGTGTACGCGCAGGCGGCCCGTTCGACGCCCAGGCGCTCGCCGGCAGCTGCTACGGCTATATCAACGAAGCGCCCAACGCGGTTCTTCAATACCAGGCCGGCGATTATGACCTCTTACTGTCCGCGGCCTCCGACGAGGACACCATGCTGGCGGTCTCGGCGCCGGACGGCAGCGTGATCTGCGACGACGATGGCGCGGGCGAAGGCTTCAATCCCGGCATCCATATCGAAGACCCGCAGAGCGGGCGCTATGCGATCTGGGTCGGCACTTACGGGGCCGGCGTCGGCCTCCCGCCGGCCATGCTGCACATCTCCGAGACCGGCTTTCATAGCAGCAACCCCTACTCGCGCACGATCGAGCCAGACATGGCTCCGGCCGAACGCGACCGGCTGCGCGCCGGCTTCCGCAACGATCCGCGCCGCTATGAGGTGAGCGCAGGCGGCAATCAGTCGCTCGCCTCCGGCGGAACCGGCTGTTACGGCCAGGACACCCAGGCGCCCGATGTGTGGATCGACTATTCGGCCGGCGACCTGCCGCTCTTCATCACCGGGGAGGGCGATTTCGACGGCGTGCTCGCCGTTCACACCCCGTCCGGCGGCTATCTGTGCGACGACGACAGCGCGGGCGATCTCAATCCCGGCATCGCGATCGGCGAGCCGGAGAGCGGGCGCTATGCGATCTGGTACGGCACGCTCGGCCAGGGTCCGGCCCAGCCAGGCACCGTGCTGGTCTCCGAGATCGGTTTTTCGGGCGTCGACAGCTCGCTCGATCTGTCCCTGCCCGCGCGCCACGGCGATGTGGCGCTGACCGGCGGCTTCCCCGAGGATCCTCACACGGTCGCCATTCAGGCGGGCGGGGCGAGCGCGGCGAATCTGGCAACCGCCGGCCAGCTCGTCGCGGGCGGCTACTGCACCGGCTATGTGACCCGCGAACCCGCGGTCGAACTCGATTTTACCTCCGGCGACCTGCCGCTCTACATCTCCGCGGCCGGCGAGCAGGACCTGACCTTGATGGTCAACACGCCCGACGGCGCCTGGTTCTGCGACGACGACGGCAGCGAGGGCGTCAATCCTGGCCTTGTCTTCGAAAACGCCCGCCCGGGCATCTACGACATCTATGTCGGGACGTATTCTCAGGCCGACACGCTGGTGCCCGCCGAACTGTTCATCTCCGAACTCGGCTTCGGCGCAACCGGCGACTACACCCCGGAAACCCACGACACCTATGACGAATTCGACTGGCAGGAGGAAGAAGGCGAGCCGCTCGACATCTCGCTCGACGCGGTGTTCGCCACGATCGAGCTGGCGGAGGGCTTTACGCCGTCGCCTTACGTGATCGACCTCCAGGCGGGCGGGGAAGAACCGGTCTCCAGCGGAATCGAAACCGATCAATATTGTGCCGGCTACGCGACGCAGGCGCCCAGCGTCGAGCTTGCCTATTCCGGCTCCGGACCGCTGGCCATCTATACCGAAGGCGATGGCGATACCACGCTGGCCGTCAACCTGCCGGACGGCAGCTGGGCCTGCGACGACGATGGCGGGCGCTCGCTGAACGCCGGGCTCAGTATTCCCGGCGATGCGCAGGGCACGTACGACATCTATGTCGGCAGTTTTGGCGGGGACACGGTGCCGACGTCCCTGGTCATTTCCGAGGGCGGTCTCCCGGCCGGCGCTTACTAGACCCCTCACACGCCGCACGACAGGAACGCCCCGGCTCCGGCCGGGGCGTTTTTTGTCGGGCTCTCGCTCCCGACACCTGCCGTAGCGGGCTTGCATTGCTGGCGAGGACGCGTATAACCGCGCGTCTTGAATTGAGCGGGCCTACCCGGCCCACGACATGCCGGGCGGCCTTTGAAGCCTCGTCCTTCGTTTCGGCGCGGGACTGCAAAATGGAGAGCAAAATGTCGAAACTGAAGACCAAGAGCGGCGCCAAGAAGCGCTTCAAGGTCACCGCCACGGGCAAGGTCCTGGCGGCCCAATCCGGCAAACGTCACGGCATGATCAAGCGGACGCCCAAGCAGATCCGCCAGAAGCGCGGCACCGACACGCTGTCGGCCCCCGACGCCAAGATCGTGAAGCAGCATTACCTGCCGTACAGCCGCTAAGGCTGACGCGTAGCGTTTAAAGGAGACCTATCATGGCTCGAGTTTCTACCGGCCCTGCAAGCCACGCCCGTCACCGCAAGGTCATCAAGGCCGCCAAAGGCTATTACGGCCGCCGCAAGAACACCTTCCGCATCGCCAATCAGGCGGTGGAGAAGGCCGGCCAGTACGCCTATCGCGACCGCCGCGCGAAGAAGCGCACCTTCCGTTCGCTCTGGATCCAGCGCATCAACGCGGCCGCGCGCCTGAACGACCTGACCTACGCCACCTTCATGAACGGCCTGAACAAGGCCGGCATCGAGCTGGACCGCAAAGTCCTGTCCGACATCGCGATCCGCGAGCCGGAAGCCTTTGCCGCCCTGGCCACCCAGGCGAAAGACGCGCTGAAATAAGCGACGCGTTTCACGGCTTTTAAAAAACGCCCGTCTGCCCCGCGCAGACGGGCGTTTTTGCTTTTAGGGCCTCTGCCGATCCAGCCGAACCCACTGAAACCCCGGACGGCCGCGGGCGATCCCGGCCCTCGGGGCGGACAGAGCTGCCTCTCTTTCCTGACGAAAGTCAGGACCCAGGAGAGGACGGGGCGGCAGCATCGGATGACAGCGCTCCACGCTCTCGGGATCCCGGATCAAGTCCGGGATGACGAAGCTTGTAAGGGTTTGAAATCTCTCGGACCGTCGTCATTCCGGGCGAGCGTAGCGAGACCCGGAACCCAGGGAGGACAGCTGGCAAGAGAAAAGGCCGTCATCCGGGTCGTCACGCACGCTCGCCGCCTACTCTTCCGTGTCTTCGGCCAGCGCGGCAGAGAGGCGCGAGAGGCCGGCCGAGACACCGCATTCACGGTGATAGTCCGAGATCCGGGCCGCGGTCGTGGGGAGGTCGATGTCGGACTCCTCGAGCTCGGCGGTGATATCCGCGCGGATCTCGTTGCGGGCGGTCGAGACCGCCTGGAGGATGATCGGCATCGATTGCTCGGACAGCAGATCGCGGCGCAGGGCATCGCGGGTGCCGCCGAAAATCGTCGAGACGCCGGACCAGGCGTTCGCATTCGCCTCGGCAAACGACCCCACGCCACTGGCAACCACCTGTCCCGTCGACAGGCTGCCGGTCAGGACTGTGTCGGTCAGCGTCAGATTGGCGAAATAGGCGTCACAATGCTCGTCGGCGGCGAGCAGCATGGCCGTGGCGAGCGCACGCGCACTCGCCTCGGACGCACCTTCGGTCATGAGCAACGCAACCAGCGTATTCGCCCGCACCGGGCGGCGGCTGTCATAGCGCTGACCGCTCAGAACCGCGGCGGTTTCGCCGTCGATGACAAGCTCGTATCGCCCGATCTTCGCGCCCGCGGCGTCCCGGCTGAGGCAGCCTGTCACCAGAAGTCCACCGGCGATGAGGTATGCAACTGTTCTGATCATGGCACCCACCCTGGACTTGACCATATACCCCTGGTTGTTGCCCGGGCAAGCGAAACTGCAAACACAGGCAAGGGCAGGGGAAACGGCTGGCGGCCTCTGCCGGTAACCCGCCTCAGGAGGCCAGGAAGCCCTCCGCCCGGACGAGATCGCTCAGCCAGTCCATGAAGACCGTCAGGCGCGGCGAGGCGGTCCGGCGGCGCGGATAGACGAAGGACAGGGGCAGATCAGGTGGAGGAAAGTCCGCCAGGACCTCGACCAGCGCCTGACCCGCCTCGGCCCGGTCCGCCAGATGATAGCGCGGGATCTGGACGATGCCGCGGCCATGGCGGGCGGCCGTCCAGTAGGCTTCGGTATTGTCGACGGTGACACGGCTCTTCAGCGTGCGCCGGATCAGCCCCTCCGGCCCCAGACCTTCCCAGACATGGGTATCGGGTGCGCCCCACGGCCCGTACCCCACAATGAAATGACGCGAGAGGTCGTCCGGGTTTTCCGGGACGCCATGGGTATCGAGATAGCTGCGGGACGCGCAGCTGGCCATCGCGATGGCGCCGATCTTCCGGCAGATCAGTTCAGAATCGGCCAGTTCCGCGGCCCGCACGACCAGGTCCACCCCATCCTGGACCGGATCGATCAGCCGGTCGCTCGCGCCCAGTTCGAGTTCCAGGTCCGGGTGCCGGGCCTGAAACGACGCCAGGTTTGGCAGCACGATCCGGGTGGCGAGCTGGCTCGTCATGTTGACCCGCAACCGGCCGCTGACCGGCCCGCTCCGGCTGTCGAACAGGGATTCGGCACTCCGCATCGAGTCTGCAAGCTCGCGCGCAACCTCGAGAAACTGCTCGCCTTGCGGGGTGGGACGAACCTGGCGCGTCGTACGATGGAGCAGTTGCTCGCCAAGCCGGTCCTCCAGCGCGCGCAGGACCGTCGACACCGTGGAGCGCGGCAGGCCGAGCGCTTCGGCGGCGCGCGTGAAATTCCCGCTCTCCACGATCTGGATGAAAATCTCGTACTGCCGGATCCGGTCCATAGATTGTTCGCCCTTTTCGACAAGTCTTGGCAAATCTGCGTGACTGTTTCGTAAAAGTCGAACGCATTAGGTGTCCATCCGTCAGCTTTTGAAAGGAGCCAACAGATGGGCATCGTACTTGTGACAGGCGCAAGCCGGGGATTGGGACGCGACATGGCGCTGAAACTCGCCCAGTCCGGCCATGACGTGATCGTCACCTATCGCAGCCAGGCCGGCGAGGCCGAAGCGGTCGTTCAGGCGATCCGGGGGCGGGGCCGCAAGGCGGCGGCGCTCGCGCTGGACGTCGCCGACAGCGCCGCCTTTCCCGATTTCTTCGAGCAGCTCCGGACCGTACTGGCCTCGCAGTTCGGGACCCAGTCCATCGACTATCTCGTCAACAATGCCGGGTCCGGCCTTCACGCGCCGTTCGCCGAAACCACACCGGAGCAATTCGACTCGATGATGAATATTCATCTCAAGTCGGCCTTCTTCCTCACCCAGGGCGCGCTCGGCCTGCTCAACGATGGCGGCGGCGTGGTCAATATTTCCAGCGGACTGACCCGGTTCAGCTATCCGGGATATGACGCCTACGCCACGATGAAGGGCGGGGTGGAGACATTGACCAAGTACATGGCCAGATCGCTCGGCGAACGCGGCATCCGGGTCAACGTGCTCGCCCCCGGCGCCATCGAGACCGACTTCAATGGCGGCGCCGTGCGCGACATGCCGGAGCTGAACGAGGCCTTGGCCCAGCAGACCGCGCTCGGCCGTGTCGGCGTGCCGCAGGACATTGGCGGCGTCGTCGCCTTCCTGTGCTCGCCGGACTCGCGCTGGATCACCGGCACGCGCATCGAAGCCTCCGGCGGCATGTTCCTCTAGGCACGCCTGGCCAAGATAAAACCGAGACCTGAAACCCCGGCCGGCCAAAGGCCGAGCCGGGGCCTCGGGAGAACACAACTGCCTCTCTTTCCTGACGAAAGTCAGGAAAGAGGGGTCTGGTTATCGGAAAGGCACGCGGCACCCTACACCAGCCCTTGGGCGACCAGCGCATCGGCCACGTGGCGGAAACCGGCAATATTCGCGCCGGCCGAGTAGTCGATCTTCCCGGCAGAGGTCTTGCGCTCGCTGCAGATCTTGGCGTGGATGCTCGTCATGATCTCGCGCAGCGAGGTGTCCAGCGTGTCGCGTTCGCGCGACTGGCGCTGGGTGTTCTGCTGTAGCTCCAGGCCGGATACGGCCACGCCGCCGGCATTGGCGGCCTTGCCCGGCCCGAACAGGATGCCAGCCTCCTCAAAGCGCTCCACCGCCTCCGGCGTGCAGGGCATGTTCGCGCCCTCGGCCACGACCGTCACGCCATTATCGATCAGCGAGCCGGCAGCGTCCGCGCCAAGTTCGTTCTGCGTGGCGCATGGCAGCGCGACATCGCAGGCGAGCCCCCAGGGCTGCTCGCCGGCGCGCCAGTCGCCGCGTCCGCAGTCCTGCGCATAGTCGGCCAGGCGCTTGCCGTCATCGAGCGTGTGCGTCTTGAGCCAGGCCAGATCCTCGCGCGTATAGCCGTCCTCCATCACCAGCGTCCCGTCGGAATTGGACAGGGAGATGACCTGCGCTCCGGCCTCGATGGCCTTCTCGGCAGCATGGATCGCCACATTGCCGGCGCCGGAGATCGCGGCGCGCTGCCCATCCAGCGCCCGTCCCTCGGCCTCCAGCATCGCCTTGAGAAAATAGACCAGGCCATACCCGGTCGCTTCGGTGCGAAGCCGGCTGCCGCCATAGGACAGGCCCTTGCCGGTCATCGAGCCCTCGAACTCGTTGCGCAAATTCTTGTAGGCGCCGAACAGATAGCCGATCTCGCGCTCGCCGACATTGATGTCGCCGGCCGGGATATCGGTGCGCGGGCCGGTGAAATGCCAGAGCTGGCCCATGAAGGCCTGGCAGAACCGCATGATCTCGCTGTCGGAGCGGCCCTTGGGATCGAAATCCGATCCGCCCTTGCCGCCGCCGAGCGACAATCCGGTCAGCGCATTCTTCAGCGTCTGGTCGAAGGCAAGAAATTTCAGGTCCGACAGGGTGACCTCGGGGTGGAAGCGCAGCCCGCCCTTGTAGGGACCGACCGCGTTGCACGCCTGGACGCGCCAGCCGCGATGGACTTCTGTCCCGCCCTCGTCATTCTGCCAGACCACACGGAAGGCGATCACCCGGTCGGGGATGGCCAGGCGCTCCAGCACGCGGTCCCTGCCATAGGCCTCGTTCGCCTCGACCAGGGGCAGGACATCGCGGACCACGTCGCGCACCGCCTGATGGTAGGTGTCTTCGCCCGGCGAGCGTGCGCTCACCCAGTCCATGAACATGTCCAGATCGCACGGCGTGCCGGTCATCGCCACTCTCTCCCTCCGGTCGCTGATTGGCTAAGGGGCGAGTTAGGCCGAACGGGTCACTTGGGCGAGCCGTTCCTGAAATCGGGCAGGCGGGCGTCTTCAGCCCTGTTCTTCGGGCAGGCGGACCACCAGCCCGTCCAGCGCGTCGGAAATCTTGATCTGGCAGGACAGGCGCGAATTGTCCTGAACGTCGGTCGCGAAATCGAGCATGGAGTCTTCCATCGAGGCGCGCTCGCCGGTCTTCTCCGTCCAGGCTTCGTCGACATAGACGTGACAGGTCGCGCACGCGCACGCGCCGCCGCAATCGGCGTCGATGCCGGGGACCATGTTGCGGATCGCCGCTTCCATCACGGTCAGGCCGGTCTCGGCCTCGACCACATGCTCGGTCCCGTCATGCTCGATATAGGTGATTTTCGCCATGGGCTCTGGAATGTCCTGTCGCAGAAGGTGCGCGCAGCGCGCGGCAAGAAGAATGGGTGCTGGCGCCTATTTAGGACAGGAAGTCGCGCATCGCCACACTCAGGTCGCGCAGACGTTCAGGATCGGGCGTCGCGCCCGCCGCGATCATGCGCTGGGCGGCCATGTATTCGGGTCCGCAATTGACCGCCTCGCACGCCACCAGACGCCCCTCGCGCAGGTGGAACAGGGAAAAACAGCCCTCTTCGGGATCGCCGCGGCGTATCATGGTGTCGGCGCCCTCGATCAGGCCGGCGATCTGCAGTTTGAGTTCGTACTGGTCCGACCAGAACCAGGGCACCGGATCGTACTCGGCCTCGATGCCGAGGATGGACTGGGCCGCGGCCTTGCCCTGCTCGATCGCGTTCTGGACCGATTCCAGACGCAGATGCCGGTCATAGCGTTTCGAGTAGAAGCGCGCGGCGTCTCCGGCCGCATAGATGTTCGGGTCGCCGGTGCGCGCCTGACCGTCGACGCAGATGCCGTCATCGACCGTCAATCCGGCCGCCTCCGCCAAGCTCGTTTCCAGCTCCAGACCGGCCGCGATCAGCACCGCGTCGGCGTCGATCGTCTTGCCGTCCGTCAGGCGGACACCTGTAGCGAAATCACCGCCGGTAATGGAATCCACGCATGAGGATACTCTCACATCCACGCCATAACCGCGGTGGATTGCACCGAACCAGCCCCCGAGTAATGGGCTGGCCGTGCGCGCCATCGGACGCTCGGCAGCCTCGATGACGGTGACATCTATCCCCCGCTTTCGCGCCGAGGCCGCGACCTCCAGCCCGATATAGCCCGCGCCCACGATGACAAGGTGTTTGAGCCGGCTCATATGCTCGGAGAGCTGGTCGGCCTCGGCCAGGTTGCGCAGCACATAGACGCCGGGAAGGTCCGCGCCCGGCAAGGGAAGCCGGCGCGCCTGTCCCCCGGTCGCCAGAATCAGATGATCGTAGGCAATCCGGCTTCCATCGTCGGTCAGCACGGCGCTCGCGCTGCGGTCGATGGCCTTGATTCGTGTGTTTTTACGAAGACTTACATCGGCTTTGGCGAACCAGGCTTCCGGCTTCAGCCACAGCCGCTCCAGCGCCATTTCGCCTGACAGATAGGCCTTTGACAAAGGCGGGCGCTGGTAGGGTAGGGCCGGTTCGTCCCCGATCAGCGTGACCGGACCCTCATACTTGCGCTTGCGCAATTCTGCAGCGGCCGACAGGCCGGCCTGTCCGGCCCCGACAATGACAACCCCTGCCTGATCGCCCATGCGCCTGTGATCTCCCGGTTTTCTGGTGCCGCTTCACGTCCGCGCCATGCCAGCGCCCGGCCGGGAGGAAGTCAAGCCGCGCTGACCGCTTGCAGGGCCTTGCGCCGCGTCCTATCAGCGAAAGCCATGAGCGCGCGAATTCTCGACCTGCCCGATCCGGACGCCGCCGCCGCCTTCGCGCGCCGGCTCGCCACGCAGCTCGGCGCGGGCGATGCGGTGCTGCTCTCGGGCGAGCTGGGCGTGGGCAAGACCACGCTGGCGCGCGCCGCGATCGAGGCCCTGACCGGCGAAACCGACATTCCCAGCCCCACCTACACACTGATCCAGAGCTATGAGACACGCTCCGGCATCCCGCTCGCGCACGCCGACCTGTACCGGGTCGAGGACCCCGACGAACTCGATGAGCTGGGCCTGGAAGAGAGTTGGCGCGAGGGTATCGCCCTGATTGAATGGCCCGATCGGCTGGTCGAGTATCCCGACCGCCGTATCGAGATCGAGCTGGAATTCACCCCCGGCGGACGGCGCGCCGTTCTGCGCGGGTTTGGCGGATGGGAGACCCGTCTTGACGACATCTGAGAACGATCGCGGCGGGGCTCGCCACGACTTTTTGCAGGCCCATGGCTGGGGCGATGCGCGCGTCATCCCCTTTCCCGGCGACGCGTCGACGCGCAGCTATTTCCGGCTGGATGACGGGGCCCGGCAGGCCATCCTGATGGATGCCCCGGCGGCGCGCGAAACGGCGAGCTGCCCGCCCGGCGCCTCGGTGGAGGAGCGGCTCCAGCTTGGCTATACGGCGACGGCGCGGCTGGCGGGAAACAACATCGCCGCCTTTGCCGGGATCGCCGAAGCGCTGACGCAGCGCGGGTTTTCCGCGCCCCGCATCGAAGCGGCCGATCTCGACGCCGGACTGGCGATCATCGAGGATCTGGGCGACGGTTTGTTTGCCCGCCTTATCCCCGACGCGGCGCACGAGGGTATACTCTACGCCGCTGCCATTGATGCGTTGGCCGCTTTATATCGTTCCAGTTTTCCCGACACGGTTCACTGGCGCGAAGGCGGGCGCTGGGATGTGCTGGAGTATGACGACACCGCGCTGATTGCCGAAAGCGAACTGTTTCTCGACTGGTACGCGGCCCAGCGCGCGGGCGTGACGGTCAGCGACGACATGCGCGATCACTGGCGCGGGCTGTGGCGTGACGCGCTGGCGCAGAGCCGCACGGCCGAACCCGGCCTGGTGCTGCGTGATTTTCATGCGGAGAATTTGATCTGGCTGCCCGAGCGCGAGGGGCTTGCCCGGGTCGGGCTTCTCGATTTTCAGGATGCGCTGTTCGGCCACCCGGCCTATGACGTGGTTTCCTTGCTGGAGGATTTGCGGCGCGATGTCAGTCCGGGCCTGCACCAGGCGCTGAAGGACCGCTTCGTCGAGAAGGCGCGCCTGACAGATACGAAAGGGTTCGAGGCCGCGTATTCCATCCTCGGCGCCCAGCGCAACATGAAGATTTACGGCTTCTGCGTGCGTAGTGCGGTGCGCGATGGCAAGCCGAAATACCTGCCGCTCCTGCCGCGCATGTCGGCCCATCTCAATCGCGACCTCGCCCATCCGGCGCTCGCGGACGTGCGGGCCTTCGTGGAGCGCTATGTGCCCGATGCGCTTAAGGCCCAGCCATGAGCGCCCCAAGGCCGAAACGCGCCATGGTCATGGCTGCCGGGCGGGGGACGCGCATGCGCCCGCTGACCGACGACCGGTGCAAGGCGCTCGTGGAGGTCGCCGGCCGGCCCCTGATCGACTGGACGCTCGACAAGCTCGATGCAGCAGGCGTCGAGGAGGCGGTGGTCAATGTCCACCATTTCGCCGACCGGCTCGAAACGCATCTGCAAGCGCGCCGGCGCGGTCCGCGCATTCTGATCTCCGACGAGCGCGAGGGTCTGCTCGACACGGGCGGAGGCCTCGTCAAGGCTGCGCCCAGTCTTGGCCAAGACCCTGTTTTCGTTGCTAACATCGACGCCCTCTGGATTGACGAAGACGAGGCGGAGCTCGACCGGCTCGCGAGCGGCTTCGACCCGGACCTCATGGATTTCCGGCTGCTGCTGTCTCCCATCGGGCAGAATCTGGGCTTCCCCGGCGCGGGCGATTTCCACCTCGAAGCCGACGGCCGGGTCGCACGCCGGGGCCAGGGCAGCGGACCGCTGCACGCCTATGCCGGGGTTCAGGTCATGCATCCGCGTGTGCTGCAGGGCCAGCCGCAGGAAGCCTTTTCCACCAACCGTTTATGGGATAGAGCCCTCGAGAAGGGCCGGGTATACGGCACGCCCATGCAGGCCTTCTGGATGCATGTCGGCGACCCTCAGGCGAGAGACGAAGCGCAAAATCGTCTAGGCTTGATTCGCAATGACATCTCCGGACCTGTTTGACCCCCAGCGCCCCAGCGTTTTCACCCTTCCCGCCTCGGCCGGGTTTCTGGACGCGCTTGCCCGCACGTTGAACCGGGCCTTTCCCGACCCGGACGCCCTTGCAGGGCTGGCCGTTCTGGTTCCCACGCGGCGTGCCGGACGCGCCCTGGCCGAAGCCTTTGCGCGCACTCGCGAAACCGGTGCAGGCGTTGCGCTTCTGCCGGCCATTCGCCCCATTGGCGACGTCGATGCCGACGAACCGCCTTTCGAACCTGGCGAACTGGCCGATATCGCACCGCCCGCGGTCGATCCCGCGCGGCGCCGGTTCGAGCTGGCCAGCCTCATTCTCAAGCGCGAAAGCGCCAGCCGGCGCTCGATGGGGGTCGGCGCGGCGCTTGCGCTGGCGGACGATCTGGCCGGCTTGATCGACGACATGGCCACCGAAGAGATCGCCGACCTGTCGCGGCTCGACGAGACCGTGCGCAGCGTGCTGCCTGCGCACATGCAGGAAGCGGCGATGTTTCTCGACATCGTCATGGCCGCCTGGCCGGCCCGGCTGGACGAGCTGGGCGTGACCGACCCGGCGGCCCGGCGCTCGGCCCTGCTCAAGGCCCTGGCGCGTCGCTGGCGCGATCATCCGCCCGAAGCGCCTGTAATCGCAGCCGGTTCGACCGGCTCCATTCCCGCCGCGTCCGAGCTTCTGGTCGCAGTCGCCAACCTGCCCAGGGGCGCGGTCATCCTGCCCGGCCTCGATCACGAGATGGACCAGGCCGGCTGGGACGCGATCGACGACTCCCATCCCCAGCGCTCGATGAAGAGCCTTCTCGACCAGATGGGGCTGGGCCGCAGCGATGTGCGGCTCTGGCCGGGCGTTGCGACAGGGCGCCAAGCGGCGGCACGCGCCCGGGTCATGGGCGAAGCCCTGCGGGCCGCCGAGGCGACGTCGGACTGGGTCTCTCGCGTGGACGATCTGCGTCAGGGCTGGGGCGAGCGCGTGTTCGAAGATGCCTTCGACGGCTTGTCCATTGTCGAGGCAGGCAGCGAATCCGAAGAAGCGCGCGCCATCTCCCTCATGCTGCGCGAGACATTGGAGACCCCGGGCCGGACCGCCATCGTCGTGACGCCCGACCGCGCCCTGGCCCGCCGGATCGCCACCGAGATGCGCCGCTACGGCGTCCCGCTGGACGACTCGGCCGGGGAGGCGCTCTCCGACACGGCATCGGGCGCGTTCCTGATGCGGATTCTCGATGTCGCGCTGGACCCGGGATCCGCCCTGGCTCTGGCCGCGATGTTTTCTTCTCCTCTTTTCACACTGGGCCGCGAGCGGGCTACGCTGCGCCCTCAGCTTGGCCTGATCGAACGCCGGGCCTTGCGCGGACGACGCCCGGGCGAGAATTTTTCCGATGTGCGCCAGCGGGTTGCGGAGGCTTTCCCGGAGGAAGTCACCGGTCGCCCCTCTCCCCAGTCGCTTCTCGGAGCCGTCGAAGACGCCCTCACCCCGCTGCTGGAGCTCTCCGGGGACCAACCGGCTGCGCGCTGGGCCGAGGCGCTGGTGCGCGCCGGTGAAGCGCTGAGCGCGGACGAGACCCGCTCCGGGGCGGATCGGTTGTGGGCCGGGGAGGCCGGAGAATCGGCCGCCCAGCTGATGCGGGAGTTCCTCCGAGAAGCCGAGATCCTGCCGGAGATGGGATTGCGCGATTTCTCACGCGCCCTGCTGGAGACCGCGCGGACACGGCGCGTGCGGCCGCGGTTCGGCACTCACCCCCGCCTCGCCTTGCTCGGACCGCTCGAAGCGCGCCTGGTCTCCGCAGACAGAGTAATCCTGGCCGGCCTGAACGAAGGCGGATGGCCGCCGCGCGCCAAGGTCGATCCCTTCATGTCACGCGGTATGCGCGCAGCGGTCGGCCTGTCCGCGCCCGAACGCCGATTCGGTCTGGCCGCCCACGATTTTGCGCAGCTGGCCATGGGCTCCGACGTGATCCTCACCCGCTCGCGCCGCGTCGACGGTGCACCGGCAGTGGCCTCGCGCTGGCTCTGGCGCCTGCAGACGCTGGCCCGCGGCGCCCTGGGCAAAGAGGCCGAGCGCGCCCTGGCGCCGGCAGTCGACTATTGCGGTTTCGCCCGTCGAACCGACACGCCCTCGCGCGATCTCGGGACCGCGATCCGGCCGCCTGAGCCCGCACCGCCGGTCGAGGCCCGGCCTCGCCAGCTTTCGGTGACCCGGATCGAGACCTGGATTCGCGATCCGTACTCGATCTACGCGCGCTATATCCTGGGACTGAAGCAACTCGATCCGCTGGACCGGCCGGCCGGTCCGCCCGAACGCGGCACGGCCTATCACGACGCCCTCCACCGCTGGACGCAAACCCTGCCCGACTCCGAGGTCCTGCCGGGCGATGCCGTGGAACGCCTGGTCGAGACCGGGCGCGAGGCCCTGCTCGCAGCCGGCTTCAGCGAAGCGGAGCTGGGCCTGGAACTGCCGCGCTTTGCCCGCGTCGCCCGCTTCATCACCGAGTGGGAGACGGACCGGCGGGAGATGGAAATCCGGCCCGTCGCGCTGGAATGCGAAGGCAGTCTGACCTTCGAAAGCCTCGCAGGGCCTTTCACCCTGACCGCACGCGCGGACCGGATCGACATGAACCAGACCGGCGCTCTGGAAATCATCGACTTCAAGACGGGACGGATTCCGGGGAAGAAGGAGGTCGAGGTCGGCTTCGCACCGCAGCTGCCGCTGGAGGCCGCGATCGCGGCCCATGGCGGCTTTGCCGACGCGCCAAGCCACGAGAGCGAAGACCTGCTCTATGTCCGCATCTCAGGCGGGCGCGAACCCGGCATGGAAGCCTCCGCCGTGGGCAAGACCGAGGCCATCGAACTGGCCGAGACCGCGCTTTCGCGCCTGCAGGACTGGGTCGCGAAATTCGATGACCCGGCCCGCACCTATCCCAGCCAGCCGCGCGCGAAATACACCCACGACTATGGCGAGTACGACCATCTGGCCCGGCGCAAGGAATGGGCGAGCGCACCCGAAGCGGGCGACGAGGGAGCGGGAGGATGAGCGCACCCGGTTTCGATCCGGCCATCGTGAAGTCTGCCAGCGACGCGCAACGCGCCGCGGCAGCGCCGGATATCTGCGTCTTCGTTGAAGCCAATGCGGGATCGGGCAAGACGCGCGTTCTGGTCGACCGCGTCGCACGGCTGCTGCTGAAGGGCGCCGAGCCGGAGCGCATACTCTGCGTGACCTTCACCAAGGCCGCGGCGGGAGAGATGCAGACCCGTCTCTTCAAGAAACTGGGCGAATGGTCGACCCTCTCGGACCCTGCCCTCTCGGCCGAGCTGGAAAGCCTCGAGCCCGCCATGGCCGGCGACCGCGACCGGCTCGCGCGCGCCCGGCGCCTGTTTGCCCGCGCGCTCGAGACACCGGGCGGGCTGAAAATCCAGACGCTGCACGCCTATTGCGAACGCCTGCTGCGGCAGTTCCCGCTGGAGGCCGGCCTGCCGCCGGGCTTCGAGACTCAGGACGAGTCCGAAGCGCGCGCACTGCAGCGCGCCTGTCTGACGCGGCTGTATGCTCGGGCGTCTGCCGATCCGGGCGGGGAGATCGCGCGCGCGATCGCGACCTTGCTCGACCTTGCCGGGCCCTCCGGGCCGGAGACCCTCGCCGGGTTCGTGACCGCCAAGCGCCATCGTTTCGGCCAGGCGCTTGCGCAGGCGGGCTCGCCCGAGGCCTTGATGGACAGGGTCAGCGCCGCACTCGGCGTGCCCCCGAGCCTGAGCGAGGCGGCGGCCAAGGCCGATGGCTGGATGGAGACCGATCCCGGCGACCTGGAAGCGGCCCAGAGCGCCTATTCGGCCGCGACCTCGACGCAGGATATCGAACGCGGAGACCGGCTTGCCGTGGCTCTGGCGGCCGCGCTGCTCCACCCGGTGCACGGGTTCGACGCCTATTGCGACTTCCTGCTGACCGGCAAAGGCGAGTTCCGCAAGAGCTTCTTCACAAAGAAGCTCGGTGAAACCTACACGATTCTGCGCACGCTCTACGGCGAGGAAGGCTCGGAAATCCACCGCATGCGTGACGAGGTGCTGCCGCGGGTTCGGGCCGCAAGTACCAACACGCTCAGCCGCGCCGCCATCCGGCTCGGCGCCGCGCTGCTGGAAGACTACGAAACCCAGCTCGTCCAGCGTCGCAAGGTCGACTTCTCCGATCTGGTCGTGCGCGCCCGCGGACTGCTGACCGATTCCGACGCGCGGGACTGGACACTGTACAAGCTCGACCGCGGGCTCCAGCACATCCTTGTGGACGAGGCCCAGGACACCGCGCCCGATCAATGGGCCGTGGTCGATGCGCTGAGTGAAGAATTCTTCGCCGGCGAAGGCGATACCAGCGACACCGTCGTGCGCACCGTGTTCTGCGTCGGCGATGAGAAGCAGTCCATCTACTCGTTTCAGGACGCCGATCCGCGCCTGTTCATCGCTCAGGGCATCCGGCTCCACGCCCAGGCCGAAGCAGCCGGGATCGGCTTCGCCCGCCCGCCCCTGGATGTCTCCTTCCGGTCCAGCCCGGAAGTCCTGCGCGCCGTAGATCTCGCCTTCAGCGCGGAGGAGGCCGCGCTCGGCGTGCCGACAGGCCAGGCAGGCGGCTCGCTGGAAGTCAAATTCCTGATGTCAGCGCCCGAAACGGCGCGCGAGCGGCAGCCGATCGCGTTTCATGCCTATGCCGGCCACCGGGCCGCACGCGTGGGCACGCCGGGATGTGTGGAAATCTGGCCCCCCGTGCCGAAGCCGGCTCAGCCTGAGGAGGAGTCCATCGATCTGACCCCGGTCGACACCGGCCGCACCGACTCGGCCCGCAATCAGCTGGCCGAAGCCGTGGCACGCGAGATCGAAGCCATTCTCGGCCGCGGTGACCGGGTGTGGCAGGAGGGGTCCGATGGTTGGCAGCCGCGTGCGGCCGAACCGGGCGATATCCTCATTCTGGTCCGCAAGCGCAGCGGACTTTTCGACGAGATCATCCGCCGGCTGAAACTCAAGGATCTGCCCGTGGCAGGGGCCGACCGGATGACGCTGACCGACCAGCTCGCGGTAGAGGACATGGTGTCGCTCGCCCGCTTCGCGCTCCTGCCCGAGGACGATCTGTCGCTCGCCGAGATTCTCAAGAGCCCGGCCTTCCATCCGATCGGGGCGGCGCCGGTGATCGACGACGACGCGCTGTTCGACCTCAGCCGCCGGCCCGAGCGCCGGCTCTGGGATAAGATGCGCAATAGCGACGATCCCCGCTTCCTGGAGGCGCGCGATGCGCTCGACCGGGCCCGGGCGCGTGTCGACCGGGATGCGCCCTACGCCTTCTTTGCGACCTTCCTGGGCGAGGTCTCCTCGACCGGGGAATCCCGTGTGTCGCGCTTCTTCGCGCGGCTCGGCGAAGAGGCGCGAGACCCGCTGGACGAACTCCTGAACCGGGCGCTGTCGCATGAACGAGAAGGCGCGCCCTCGCTGACCCGCTTCATCGCCTCGCTGGACGCCGATTCGGCGCAGATCAAGCGGGAGATGGAAGGGGCAGGCAGGCAGATCCGCGTGATGACCGTGCATGGCGCCAAGGGGCTGGAAGCCCCCATCGTTTTCCTGCCCGACACCACGCAGATCCCCAAAGCGCGCGGCGCTTCGCTCTTCGTTCATGACGAGGCCGGACTGGTGTGGGCGCCAGACGCCAAGAATGCACCCGAGCTGGTCAGTGAGCTGCAGGAGGAAGACGAGCTGAGTGCGGACGGCGAGTACACGCGCCTGCTCTACGTCGCTCTGACGCGCGCTCGCGACCGGCTGATCGTCTGCGGCCACACTCACGGCATCGGCGGAAAGATCGATCCGGGCTCCTGGCTCGATCGCCTGGCTCACGCCTGGACCGGGCCGGGTTGGGAAGAGGTCCGCACGGCAATTCACGACATTGCGGAGGATTATGAGTGGGAGGCGCCGCCGGCCCGGCGTCTCGGCGATGCGCCGCCCGCCGTGAAGCGGGATCGCAGCGGCGAGACGCTGCCAGCCCCATTGCCCGCATGGACCTCGGCGCAAGCACCCGAGGAGCCTCAGGCGCCGCGTTCGGTCGCGCCCTCCCGGCTTGTCGAAGAGGACGGCGAAGACTTTGCCCCCGCCTCGTTATCGCCCCTGTCGCCCGGCGGCGAGGCCCGCTTCCGGCGCGGCGCGGTCATCCACAAGCTCCTGCAGACGCTGCCTGACATCGAGCCCGACCGACGTCAGGAGTCTGCCCGGCGCTATCTGCAATCGCGTCAGGATCTGGAGCCGTGGCAGCGCGATGAGATTTTGGCCGAAACCCTGGGCGTCCTCTCCGATTCCCGCTTCGCGCCCATCTTCGGTCCCGGGTCGCGCGCCGAGGTAGCCATCACCGGATCGGCTCCCGGCCTTCCCCCCGGCGTCACCGTGAACGGACAGATCGACCGTCTTGTCGTGACCGAGCGCGACGTGCTGATCATCGACTACAAGACCAACCGCCCGCCGCCGGCACAGCCTGAGGACGTCGCCCCGGTCTATCTTGGCCAGATGGCGGCCTATCGCGCGCTCCTGAAGGCGCTCCACCCCGGCAAGCCTGTGCACTGCGCGCTCTTGTGGACCGACGGGCCGCGTCTGATGGCGCTGCCGGATGCGCTTCTTGATGATGCGCTGACGCGCTCATCAAGGCGGCCAGACGCTTGACCGGGATGCGGCGGCTTCCTAGGTCTGTAGCAAGTTGTTTCGACCCCCGGCTCGCCATGGGCCGGCCATGGTTTTGACTTTCAAGGAGAAAGCCCGATGGCGATCAAAGCCGTTTCCGACGAATCCTTCGATTCCGACGTCCTCAAGGCGGACGGGCCGGTTCTTGTCGACTTCTGGGCCGAGTGGTGCGGGCCCTGCAAGCAGATCGCCCCGGCGCTCGACGAGATTGCCGCTGAAAAGGACGATGCAATCACGGTCGCCAAGATCAATATCGACGACAATCCGATGACGCCGGGCAAGTACGGCGTGCGCGGGATTCCGACGCTGATGATCTTCCGCAATGGCGAGCCGGTCTCGTCCAAGGTCGGCGCGATGGCCAAGGGCAAGATCGAGGAATGGATCAACGAAACGCTCTAGGCGCTTCGGCACTCTTTTTTCGACGACAAGATGCCGGTGCGGGCTCAGCCTTCACCGGCATTTTTATTAGTATGCGTCAGACGCGTGCCATCTCCGCCAGGATCGCCGTCGCGGCCGCCTTCGGGTCCGGGGCCGCCGATATCGGACGCCCGATCACCAGATGACTGGCACCCGCGCGCAGCGCCTCTGCCGGTGTCGCCACGCGCTTCTGGTCGCCCGCATCCGTCCCGGCCGGCCGGACGCCGGGCGTCACGATCAGAAAGCCCTCGCCAAACTGCGCGCGGATCTCTTCGGCCTCCTGCGGTGAAGCCACGACCCCGTCCAGACCGCATTCGAGTGCTTGTTCGACCCGGCGCAACACCAGATTGCGCGCGCCGCTGCCATAGCCCATCTCGGTCAGCATCGCGTCGTCATAGGCGGTCAGCACCGTGACGCCAAGAATCTTGAGATCCGACCCTTCCCGGCCCGCGTGCGCCGCACGCATCACCGGCGGTTCGGCGTGCACGGTCAGAAGATCGGCGCCGGCTGCGGTGATGGACCGGGTTGCCTTTTCCACCGTGGCCGGAATATCGTGCAACTTGTAGTCCAGAAAGACCTGCTTGCCGTGCGCCTTGAGTCTGGCAGCCAGGTCCATACCGCCAACCGGCAGGAGCTGAAGCCCGATCTTGTAGTGCACGCAGACCTCGCCGAGCGTGGCGACCAGGGCCTCGGCCTCGTCGATCGTGGGCAGGTCGAGGGCGGTAATCAGGCGGGGATCGGACACGGCGAACTCCTGGAAAAGCGGCAAGTCACCGGCGCGCTTATTGCCGCGCGCGTCCCGCAATTCAACCCGCCGACGACGTCCCGGCCGCTGCCCCTGCCTGCGCCGCCATCCGTTTTTCCTGCATTCGCATCAGCGCACGGCCGACCGGGTCCGGCAGAACTTTGGCAACCGCCACAAGGAATTTGTACCAGGCACCCGGGACGCGCGTGACGACACCGCGCGAGACGGCATCATATCCGGCCGTCGCAACATCCTCGGCTGTCAGCATCCAGAACTTGGGCAGGTTAGAGACCGTCTGCCGGGCGCCGTTCACGTCGTGGAACTCCGACCAGGTATAGCCCGGGCACAAGGCGGTCACATGGACATTGTCGTCTTCAAGCTCGAGCGCCAGGGCTTCGGACAGCTTGATCAGCAGGCTCTTTGCTCCGGGGTAGAGTGTGCCGGAGAAGCGCGTGTGAGCCTTCGCGCTCGGCAGAAGCGCAGAGACCGACGAGACGTTGATGATACGCCCGAAGCGGCGCGCCTTCATGCCCGGCGCGATCAGGTGGACCAGGTGCAGATAGCTGGTCACCATCAGCTGCAGGAACCGGTCCTGATCGGTCCAGTCCGTCTCGGTGAACATGCCGGGCTGCCCGGCGCCGGCATTGTTGACGAGACCGTCAATCTGGCGCCCGGCATCGGCGACGGCCTTCACGATGCGCTCGGGCGCACCGGGTTCGGACAGGTCGTCGGCGATGATCAGGCTGTCCACGCCGTATTTGGCCTTGAGCTCTTCGGCCAGTTCGCCCAGCCGGTCTTCGCGCCGCGCGACGAGGGCGAGGTCCCAGCCATGATTGGCGAACTCACGGGCAAGTGCCGCGCCGATTCCCGAACTGGCGCCAGTAACAAGACAGAGACGGCGGGACATGGCGGATTCCTTCTGTTCGCTTTGAACACGAAGGTGAAGATACACCGCCCGCTTGTCCAGCGGAGGCTAGTCGCACGCCTGCCGGGCCCAGGCCGCAACGCCCTGGCTGATCGTCTCGCGCGCGGTCGGCGCCATGGCGTGGCCCCGGGTCGCGTATTCGGCGGGAAGACCGGTCTCGGACTCCTGGAACAGATGGTTCAGGCCGGGCAATATCTCGATCCGAGTGGGCAGACCCTCACGCGCTGCCTCCAAGCGCCGCCGGTTCGGGCCAGGTAGAATCTGAAGATCGTGCTCGGCATAATAGGCAAGAACAGACCCCTCATAGCGCGCGAAAGCAGCCCGAGGCTCAAGCTTGAAATGCTCGACCACATAGGTTTGACCCCAGATGCGCGCCTGCTGGGCAGCGACTTGCGCAGCGACGCCATTCGCCAGCATGGTTCGCTCGATTTCTTGGCCGGCCTCGCCCGGCGCGGCGTTTTCAATGGTCGCAAAAACAGCTTCCTGCATCACGCGGTTTGCCTCGATCTGTTGTTCAGTTGCGCCCATGGCCCGGTTCAGTGCCTCACCCTGCTCTACCAAAATGTCCTGCAAACGTCCTGTCATGCCCGCGAGCGAGACAATGAAGGCGGGATCGCTATGCTGTCCGGCGGCCAGGAAGGCGATGAGTGCGCCTTCTGAGTGGCCGACAAAGCCGGTACAAGCCGGGTCGACGCCCGGCCGCCCCCTCAGGAACGTCAAGGCATGCGCGGCATCGCGGGCGAGGTCTGACGGACTGTCCGGCGGCACCGGATCAGACTGACCCACGCCGCGATCATCCATCCGGATCGTGACAATGCCTTCTGCAGCCAGAGCCTCCGCCAGAAGGGCGAACCCCGGCTGGCCAGCCACTGTAGAGTCGCGATCCTGGCTACCCGATCCGTTCAACAAGACGACGCCAGGCGCCGCGCCGGGCGTGTCCGGCCGTAGCAACGTCCCGGCCAGTCTTACGGCGCCGTCGACGAATACATCATCGCCAGGACGATCCATGACGGCCCCGGGTGCGCGCTCTCCATCAAACCGCCCCCGCACGAATTCGAGATCGAACTCTCTCCCGCCCTGAACGAAGACACCGCTCAGACGGGTCTGCATTACCTCGGCCTCGTAGCGCGCTGCGATGGAATTGAACGTTAGGCGAAGGCGGGTCCCGTCCCGTTCAGCGGCGCTCGCCGGAATGCGGGCCCCGCCCTGATCAAGGGAAATGAGCGAAGCCTGAAGTCCCTCATCTTGCGCAAGCAGCTCGAGCTCCATGCGCAAATCTGTTGAACCCGCCTCCAGTCGGCCGTGCCAGACGCCGGAAAGCGGCTGGCCGAAAGCCGAACCAGTCCAACCGAGAGACAGGAGGACAAGAACAAGCAGGCGCATCATCCAACTCCATTATTTAGCATTGACGCTAATTAGCAAAATAACTAATAATTGGCAATGACCGATGTTTTCACCGCTCTCGCTCATCCCGTTCGCCGGGCTGTCCTGCGCCGATTGCGCGCCGGACCCATGAGCGCCGGAGACCTGGCCGGGGCTTTCCCCGTCTCCAAGCCGACCATGTCCCGGCACTTCGCCACGCTAAAGGACGCCGGCCTGATCCAGGCTGAACGTGCGGGCACATCGATCCGGTACCGGCTCAATGTCACCGTCGCCGACGAGGCGCTTGCCGCCGTGATGGAGCTGCTCGGGCGAAGCGTTACCAAAAAGGAGGATTCTCGATGATCAGAGCTGGACTTTTGCTTTCTTTGCCCGTGCTCGCCGTGATCTCAGGGCTGACAGGCTTTGGCTGGATTATGACGCCAGAAGGGGTGCATATCCCCGTACACTGGAACAGCGCGGGCGACGTCGATGGCTATGGCGGCAAGGTCGAGGCCTTCCTCATTCTGCCCGGCATCGCGATAGCCCTGACCGGATTGTTCGCTATCGCCCCGCTGATTGACCCTCGCGGGCGCAATCTGGCCCGCTCGCCTTCCGTCTTCCTGACCGGCTGGATCGGCTCGCTTGTCGTTCTGGCCTGCGTGCAGACTCTCGTTACGTTGTCAGCGGTGGGTGTCCTCGCCCCTTCCTCTCGCACGCCCGCACTTGTGGTTGGTGGCGCATGCGCCCTTCTCTTGGTCGGTGTCGGCAATGTGCTCGGAAAGGCCCGGCCGAACTGGTTCGTGGGGGTGCGCTCGCCCTGGACCCTGTCATCTGACGTGTCATGGGACGTGACCCATCGATGGACAGGCCGGGCCTTTGTCCTTGTCGGCCTCGTTGCGCTGCTTCTGTTCGCGTTTGGACAGACCGGGACCGGTTTCGCCGTTCTCGCTGGCGGAGCCGGGCTGTCAGCCGTGGGCGCGGTGATCCTGTCCTACTTGGTATGGCGCCGCGACCCGAACCGGGAGACTTTCTCCGCCGACAAGAGCGGAGAGGCCTAGACGGAGCGTCATTGCCCGATATTCGGGTCGGATACGATCGGCGCATAGACATGCCAGGGGAAGCTGCGCACCAGCTGACGCGAGAATTCCACTCCGCGCTCCGGGTTGCCCTGTGCGCCCAGACGCGGCGAATAGAGGGCCAGGCCCACCACACCCGGGACCACGATCATCATCGTCCCGGACACTCCCGACTTGGCGGGAAGGCCCACGGTGAAGGCGTACTCGCCGGAGAAATCGTACATGCCGCACGAGAGCATCAGGGACAGGACGTCCTTGACCGTCTCACGCTGGAAGACCTGACGTTCGGTCACCGGATTGACGCCGCCATTGGCCAGCGTGGCCGCCACGGCCGCGAGGCGGCGGACATCGGTCTGGATGGAGCAGCAGCGAAGATACAGCTCCATCGTCGTGAACAGGTCCGCTTCTTCGGGAAAGCCCCCGTGCTCACGCATGAAGTAGGCAAGGGCGTAATTGCGGTCGGCGTGATGGCTCTCGCTATCGAACGTCGCCCGGTCGAAGCCAGGGGCTTCACCGCCAGACGCCGAGCGCCAGACGCGCTGGACGAAATCGAACCGTGAATTCATGTCGTGCGTCGGCCGGATCAGCGCGCTCGTCATGATCGCCCCGGCGTTGATCATCGGATTGTGCGGCCGGCGAAGCCGATCCAGCGTGATCTCGTTGAAGCTCTGCCCGGACGGTTCGCGTCCGACATAGGTGTGGACCACCTCCTCGCCCAGCAATTCAAGCGCGATCGCATAATTGATGGGCTTCATGACGGACTGGACGCAGAACTCGCGCGTTTCGTCGCCCTCGTTCAGACCGATCGACAGGCGCTGGCCGTCAATCGTGCAACCGCCGAGCGCGAAGGCATCCGGATCCGCCTTGGCCAGTTCCGGGATATAGGCCGCAACCTGCCCGCCAGTCTCCTGAGAGGCGTAGTGGAAGAGGTCGTAGACGCGCTGACGAAACGGGCCGAACTCCCCGGTGACCAGGGCTCCGGCAACGGCCCGGCCGACCAGATGGCATTCATCCCGAGGAAGGCAGTCGCAAAAGGTTGATGCGTCGAACGGCGTGTCGGGCGCCCGTCCCAGTGCGGCCCAAGTCCCTTTCAGGCGGGGATCGTCACGCTCCAGACCCTGAGATTCGAGACGCTCGGCCAGGCGTCGCGGCGTGACCGGACCGGTCCTGGACATGGCCGCGAAGGCATCCTGAGCAGTCTGGCGAGCCTCCTCACCAGCCTCCGCCCGCTCGAACTGGGCCGGGCGGGTCGTGAAAGCGCTGATGGGCCGCGCGGGCACCTTGTCGGGTGGGGATTGGGTCAAGATCGGTCCCGAAGCGAGTTGAGCTGCAACAACGCGCTCACCGTCTCACTGGTTGCCCCGTGCAGCAACCGGACTCTGCCTCAGGAAAAAGCAAGGTGGCTCGCGATCGCGGCCAGGTGGGCAAGCGCCTCGCGGTCGCCCTCGCTGAAGCGGAAGCGCGGCTCGGTATCGATGACGGCCACGGCGCCGAGCACCCGTCCGTCAGGCGCCGTGAACGGAGCACCGGCGTAGAAGCGCAGGAAAGGCATATCCTTCACCAGCGGATTCTGCCCGTGAACCGGATCGCTCGCCGCGTTCTCGATCACCAGCATGGCGCCCGAGTCGATGACGTGACTGCAGAATGCGACACGATAAGGCAAAGAAAAATGAGGGGCGCCGTGGCGCACCACGAACGAAATCTCGTCATTGCCGCTGAGCGAGACGACAGCTGCGCCCGCGTCGAACGCGTGTGCCGCCACATGAAGGACGCGCTCGAGATGCGGCCGCGCCCGGCGGATACGGATCTTGAGCGCTTCGTAATCGGCGGGAAACGGTTCCTGCGCTGGTGGGTCGGTCGAGATGGGCATTGGGGTCTCTGTTCAGACAGGACGTGCACCGATTGTCGCAGCCGAGGGCTGACGTCAGGTTAATTCTGCCATACACACTGCAGCGATGCGGAGACCCGCCTTTCCGACCGTGCCGATTGCAGGAATGAAGCCATGAGCAAATCCATCAAGAAAGTCGTGCTTGCCTATTCGGGCGGGCTGGATACCTCCGTCATCCTGAAATGGCTTCAGGATGCGTACCAGGCCGAGGTCGTGACATTCACGGCCGATCTCGGCCAGGGCGAAGAACTCGGCCCGGCGCGGGAGAAAGCGGAGAAAGCCGGCATCAAGCAGATCTATATCGACGATCTGCGTGAGGAATTCATCCGCGACTACGTCTTCCCGATGGTCCGCGCCAATGCGGTCTACGAGGGCGAATACCTGCTCGGCACCTCGATCGCGCGTCCGCTCATTTCCAAGCGGCTGGTGGAAATCGCCCATGAAACCGGCGCCGACGCCGTGGCCCACGGCGCGACCGGCAAGGGTAACGATCAGGTCCGCTTCGAGCTGGCTGTCGCCGCGCTCGACCCCAGCCTGAAAGTGATCGCGCCCTGGCGCGAATGGGATCTCAACTCGCGTACCAAGCTGATCGCCTACGCCGAACAGCACGGCATTTCAGTACCCAAGGACAAGCGCGGCGAAGCGCCGTTCTCCGTCGATGCCAATCTCTGGCACACCTCCAGCGAGGGCAAGCTGCTCGAGGACCCGTCCGAGGAAGCCTTCAACGAGGTCTGCCTGCGCACCTGCCATCCCGAAGATGCGCCGGACAAGGCCGAATACATCACGATCGGCTTCGAGCGCGGCGACGCAGTCAGCGTGAACGGCCAGGCGCTGTCTCCGGCGGGGCTGGTGACCAAGCTCAACGAGCTGGGATCCAAGCACGGCATCGGGCGTCTCGACCTCGTCGAGAACCGCTTTGTCGGCATGAAATCGCGCGGCATATACGAGACGCCCGGCGGCACGATCCTGATGACTGCGCATCGCGCCATCGAACAGCTCACGCTCGATCGGGGTGCCACCCACCTCAAAGACGAGCTGATGCCGAAATACGCCAAGCTGATCTATGAGGGCTTCTGGTTCAGCCCCGAACGCGAAATGCTCCAGGCCGCCATCGACCACTCCCAGCGCTATGTCTCCGGCGAGGTGCGCATGAAGCTCTACAAGGGCCACGCCCTCACCGTCGGGCGCTCCAGCCCGAACTCGCTCTATTCGCTGGCCCACGTCACCTTCGAGGAGGACGAGGTCTACGACCAGAAGGATGCCGAGGGCTTCATCCGCCTGAACGCGCTGCGTCTGCGCCTGATTGCGGAGCGCAAGCAGCGCCTCGGCGAAAACGACTAGCCGGGTCTCCGCCCGGCCGGGTGAGACTCCGCAGGTCAAAGCCGGGCGCTGGCCTCCTACTACTACGACTATCACGGCGCTCGTATCCGGGCGGCGCTGAGGTCTGGGTTTTCACGCCTGAGAAAGAGCCTGACGAGGTTACGCCCTGCCGACCGGGGCGGGGAGAGACGAGAGGGTGCGAGCAAAGCCTGACGAAGCTTGCAGGCGTGTCATCCCGTTCTGCGCCATGGCGCAGATAAAATGGGGGCTTAGCCTCGGGCCAGCTTTCCGAGGTCCTAGACCGATGTTATATAAAATTAGGGGGGCGCGACATGCCTTCCAATCAACGCGCAGCAGCCAAGACATAGGCTACCCCAAAGTCTCGACTTGACCCACAGCTAGCTCGGCAAACCCGGGGCCACAATGAGCGTCACTCTGTCATCGGCTAGCACTCAAGATCAGCGCGGCACCGGCGATTGAAATTTGACTGCTTGAGTCGCAATTCGACGCATTCTTATTGCTCGCGCTTCAACAGCAGCTTAGCCTATACCTCCCACCTAGGTTTTTGTTGCCAGAATATGTACGAAAAGCGATTATTTATCAGCCACTCATGGACGTATAGTGAACCCTATCTATCGATGGTTCGCTTGCTGGCCAATCGGCCATATTTTAGTTTCAAAAACTTCTCTGTACCGGAAACGAAGGCTTTCGGACTGACCAGTCAATACAAATTAAAAGAAGGCCTTAGACAACAAATACGTCCAGTTCATTGTGTAATTATAATTGGCGGAATGTGGACAAGCCATAGCGATTGGATCCAGTTCGAACTGGATTTTGCCCACAGCATAGGAAAGCCGATTTTAGGCGTGCGCCCGAGGGGTGCGCAGCGAATGCCGGTAGCCATAACACAGAAGGCGAATTTTATAGTAAACTGGAACTCTGATTCTATTGTAAGAGGCGTGCGGTCAATTTCATGACAAATACCTATCCGAACTTATACAAAAGTGCAGATAAAGCGTCGATATTATCACAAAATAGATTTGTTGCTATGATTAGAATTGAATATATTTTGCTATTTATTATAGCACTACTTTCTTTGTTCTATGGCGTGGTTCCGTATCTATTAATTTTATTAAGCGTTTCTTTCTTAGCCGTGATATTCATTATTAAGGTCATCAAGAACCCCGAACAGGAATGGTATCGGTGCCGCGCACTAGCGGAGTCGATCAAAACGTCCAGCTGGAGGTTTATGATGCGAGCACACCCCTTCGAAGATGCAAGCGATGTTGACATTCCAAGACGAGAATTTCGTAACTTGCTTCGAGAGATATTGCGTCACAATGAAAAGGTGGCTCAAGAGCTAACACCGGATGAGGGTGATCAAGTAACGCCTGAAATGATGCGGACCAGACAAGGCCAGTTAGTCGATCGGATTAACTTCTATGTAGAAAATAGGATTGACGAACAAAGGAAATGGTACGCAAAGAAGTCGGTGTTTAACAGGCGTGCATTTCGTGCTTGGGTTTCAATTATACTGATTGCTTATGCGGCAATTATTGTGGCCACCGGCACGGGATTTTTCGCCGAAGCAGTATACCGATATACTTTATCGCCATTAATTGTCCTAGCGACATCGATGCTCGGTTGGGTTCAAATGAAACGACACAATGAGCTGGCCGCTAGTTATAATTTAGCTGCTCACGAAATAGGCCTGATCCGGGTTGCGTCTACCGAGATAAGTACCGAAGAAAAATTCTCTGAATTCGTCAATGAGGCTGAGCTCGCATTTTCTCGCGAACACACTCAATGGATTGCCCGGCGAGACATGGTATAGCGTCAACCCCCGTACATCCACGGTCCCACCAGGCTGGCCAGCAAGGCGATCACCGGCGCGGCCACCAGATTGATGCGGAACCCGGCCTTGATCATCTGCGCCATCGAAACCTCCCCCGAGGCGTAGACGATGGCGTTGGGCGCGGTGGCGACCGGCAGCATGAAGGCACAGCTCGCCGAGAGTGCCGCCGGCACGATGAGCAGCTCGGGCGCCACTCCGACCGCACTCGCGAGGGCCGCCAGGACCGGCAGAATGGCGGAGACCGAAGCGACATTGCTGGTCAGCTCGGTCAGAAAGACCACGAGGAGGCTGACGATCAGGATGATGAGCGGCAGTGGCAGGTCCGCGATGATGGTCAGGTTCGAGCCGAGCCAGCCGGCCAGACCCGTCGCCTGGATCGCGGCGGCCAGCGACAGCCCGCCGCCGAACAGCACGACCACGCTCCATGGCAGCCGTGCCGTGGACGTCCAGTCCATCAGGGCCTCGCCGTCTTCCCTCCCGGACGGGATGAGGAAGACCGCGACCGCGCCCATCATCGCGATCTGCATGTTGGAGACGGACAGCAGGATGGGCAGGTCGAGCGCCTGTGACAGCCAGGTCAGGACCGGATTCCAGACATATTGCTGACCCATCCAGAGCAGGGCGACAATCGCGAAGGCACCCGCCACGCGCCGCTCCGGTGTGGTCATCGGGCCCAGCGCCCTCAATTCGGCGAGCACGGTTTGGTGCCCGGTCTCGCTGGCGATACGCGTGTCGACCTTGAAGGCGAAGCGGGTGAGAATCAGCCATGCGGCCGGGACGAGCACCAGGGCACACGGCACACCGATCACCATCCAGTCGACGAAGCCGATCGTGCGGTCGAAACTGTTTTCCAGAAAGCCGATGCCGATCAGATTGGTCGGTGTGCCCACAGGCGTCGCGAGCCCGCCGATTGACGCCGCATACGCGATGCCCAGCACCAGGGCCGGCGCGAACATCTTTGCGTTCACGCCCTCCTTCTGGACGGCCTCGGACACCTTCAAGGCAATCGGGATCATCATCAGCGTAGTCGCCGTGTTTGAGATCCACATCGAGAGCAGGGCGGCCGCGGCCATGAAGCCGAGAATCATCGCGGACGGGCGCGATCCGAACGCCGCCACCACATTCAGCGCAATGCGCGCGTGGAGCATCCAGCGCTCGATGGCGAGGGCGATTATAAAGCCACCCAGCAGCAGCATGACGATCGGACTGGCATAGGGGCTGGCCGTGGCGCCGGCCGATGCGATGCCGAACAGGGGAAAGGTCGCGAGCGGTACCAGGGCCGTCGCCGCAATGGGGATCGCCTCCGTGGCCCACCACGCCGCCATCAGCACGGCGAGGGACGCAAGGATCCAGGCCTCGCGCGACAGCCCCGCGGGCACGGGAATCAGCTGGATGATCAGCGCCAGCGCGATCCCGGCGGCAAATCCGATCCGTTTGGAATTCACGTGCACCCCTCCCCTGTGCCTGGCACAACCGGGCCACGCTACGCGGGCCGATCACACGCGCGCAAGCCTTATCGGACCGGAAAGAAACGCCTTGGCCTCCAGCCTGCTTACGCGGTCTTTACCCCTGCGTGGCAAGGTGGAAACCTCAATATCTGGAGAGTTCGATGACTTGGTTGCGCCTCTTGACCGCCTGCCTCGCCCTGCTGGCAGTGTCCGCATGCGGAGACCGGTTCGACCGGTCTGAATTGTTGCAGGCTGCGCCCGAAGACGAACTCGATGCGTTGCGCCAGGCCGATCGCCACATTCTCGTCGTGCGCCATGCGCGCAAGATTGACGAGGCATGCAATGGTCTGGAATGCGAACTCTCCGCGCGTGGAAACGCCATGGTCGACCGGCTCGGTGCGCTTCTCGGCCCGCGTCCGATGGACGCCGTTCTGGCCTCGAGCGCATGCCGGACGGTCCTGACCGCACGCGCCGGGCATGCGGATGTGGTCCAGCACCAGCCCGCCCCCGGGCTGGATCAGGCCTGCGGCAGCGACGAGCCTGTCACGCGATCGCGCGCGATCGCCATGCTTGAGACCGAGGAAAGCCGGGCGCGCTGGACCCTGGTCGTGGAGCATTCCAACACGGTCTGCACCTGGATCGCCGCCTTTGCGCCGGACGCCCGAAGTGCCTGCGAGGAGGGGAGCCTGCCCTCCAGCGCCTATGGCGACATATTCTGGCTGCATCGCCTCGACGGTGACTGGCATCTGGTAACGCTCGATGACGCGTTCGACGTCGAGGCGTCTCAATGAAGACGCAGCGTATCCTGTTCATCTGCACCGGAAATATCTGCCGCTCACCCATGGCCAAGGGCGTCGCCATGGCGATGGCCGACCGTTTCGGTCGCTCGCGCCTGACCTTCGATGCGGCCGGGACCGGCGACTGGCACGTGGGCGAGGCGCCCGACCCGAGGGCCGTCGAGGCGGCGGCCAGGCGTGGCTACAACATCGCTCATGAGCGCGCCCGCGCGGTGACCAGTGAGGATTTCAGTCTGTTCGACCATCTGGTGGCGATGGACGAGGGCCACAGGCGCTGGCTGGTGAATGCGCGGACCAGCCGGTCCCTGCCCGACCGCCCGATTTCGCTGCTGATGGACTGGTCGGTAGGCAGGGCGGGCACCGATGTACCCGATCCCTACTATGCCGACGAGAATGCGTTCGAACACGCCCTCGATCTGATCGAGCGGGGCGTCGAGGGCCTGGTCCGGCGCGCATGACTCTCAGGCCATGCGCCTGTGGAAGAGCGGATATTCTGCCTCGACCTGATAGTCGTTCGGGCCCTTGCGGCGCTGATGGCTCGAATAGAGGTAGAAGCGGTCGGCGATGAAGGGCGGGGTTTCCAGCAGATTCCATTGCTGCTCGAACCGTTTGAGCTTGACCAGGTCGATTTCGCCCGGGTCGATATAGGCCACGGTGAGGTGCGGCAGGTAGTTGCGCTTTTCCACCGCGATGCCGAGCCGGGCTGCGACGCGCCGGGTCTTTGCCGCGAGATCGGCCAGCGCGGACGGCGCCTCCACGCCGAGCCAGAGCGCGGTCGGCTCGTCCTTGCCGAAATGATTGGCCCCTTTGAGCGCCAGCTCGAACGGCGCCATCTCGATGCGCGCGAGTTCGTGATCGAGCTCCTCGACGGCAGGGATTTCCAGCTCGCCGTAATAGCTCAGCGTGATGTGAAAATTCTCCCGCGGGCGCCAGTTCGCGCCGGGGACGCCGTCCAGCAGCGGATCGACGATATCGGCCACCTCATCGGGGATCGGCAGGGCGGAAAAGACACGAAGCGACATCGCTTCAGCCCGGCATGACCGCCTAGGGAAGTCAAGCCGGACCGCAGGTGGTGCTCACCCGCGGCCGGGTATCGCGCCCGCGCAGCCGGATTCGCTTGAAATCGCCCTGTTCTACCCCGATATTGAAGGCTGTCGCCTGCCATCGTGCGGGCTCAACCAACGGGTATGAAACTTCGATGAACCAGTCTCAGCGTACGACCTATGGCGCGCAGTCGCTCGACACCTCGCGTGACGAAGGCCTGCGCAGCTTCATGCTGGGCGTCTACAACAAGATGGGCCTCGGCCTCCTGCTTTCGGCTGTCCTGGCTTACGCCTTCGGTACGATCGCACCGCTGACCCAGGCGCTCTTCAACACACCGCTTCTCTATGTGGTCCAGTTCGGTCCCATCGTGCTCCTGTTCGGCTCGATGTTCTTCATGCGCAATCCGTCGCCCATCGGGGCGGCCGTCCTGTACTGGGCCGTCGTCTCCCTGATCGGCGCGGGCCTCAGCGTATGGGTGCTCATGGCGGTGGGCGGACAATCGGCCGAGACACTGACCGGCACGATTTCCATCACCTTCGGCACGATCGCCCAGGCCTTCGTGGCAACCTCGGCGGCCTTTTTCGGCCTGTCGCTCTGGGGTTACACCACCAAGCGCAACCTGCAGCCGATCGGCTCCTTCCTGGTGATGGCGATCATCGGCGTGGTGATCGTCAGCCTGATCAACATGTTCTTCCTGGAGTCCTCCGGCCTGCAATGGCTGATCCAGTTCGCGGTGCTTGGCCTGATGGCCGGCATCGTCGCCTGGCAGACCCAGGGGCTGAAGCTGATGTATAGCGAGATTGCGGGCGACGAACGCTCCATGGCCGTGATGACGTATTACGGCGCGCTCAACCTCTACATCGCCTTCGTGAACATGTTCCAGATCATCCTGATGTTCATGGGCAATCGCGAGTAGCGCCTGGCTTCACAAGCTCACAGCAGAACGCCCCGGCCGTCACGGCCGGGGCGTTTTCATGTCTGGAGCGATTAATTGTCAGTGCCCGCCGGCCAGCCGCAGAAGCTGGCGATCGAAGACCTTGAGCACCTGCTTGAGGTCCTGCCCGCGTTTCAGGATGGCGCCGGTCGCCGCGACGACCTTGTAGGCCCCCTGCCGGCGCGCGTCTGCGGGGGTCTTGACCACACGGTAGATCGGCATCTCGGAACTGTGACGGAAGACCGAAAACTCGGCCCGGTCGCGCAGCCCGTCAATCGCGTAGTCGCGCCATTCGCCGGACGCGACCATGAAGCCGTACACCCGCAGGATGGATTCCAGCTCTGCCCGGTCGAACATGACCTGATCGGCGCCTCGTCCCGTCGTCACTGACTGCATGCCGTACGTGCCCTGCCTCTATTCCTGACTCTGGTCTATGCCGGAAATGACCAAGAGTTCATGTAGTGCCCCAATCCGGTCATAATCTGGCCTCCCGAACGCCCAAACCCAAATCCAGTCTGCCACTCGTCGGCCGGTTTGGTAACCCAAACGCTCTGATCCTGGTTTCACAGCCCCCCCAGCCCCCCGGATCGAGCGGCTGGACCGGTCGACGCTCATATATCCCCCTCGCCAAGGCGTGCCGCCCCTCGATTCGGCACGCCTTGTGCGTTCCAGACCGGCTTTCGCGTTCCGCGCCGGACTGGGCTGTGGTGTCCGGGCGCGTTTCCCGCTATCGCTTGAGATGTCCGGGGCTCCGGCAAGTCGCAAACGCAAGTGGGTGACGCCTCTCCATGATAGTTGCAGACACGCTGGTAAAACGCTTTGGCCGCCACCTGGCGGTCGATCGGGTGTCCTTCACGGTCAAGCGCGGCGAAGTGCTCGGCTTTCTCGGACCCAACGGGGCAGGCAAGTCGACCACGATGCGCATGCTGGCCGGATGCCTGGAGCCTGATTCGGGCGCAGCGCGCCTCGCCGGCCACGATTCCAGCCTCGACCGGCGGGCTGCCCAGAGCCATCTCGGCTATCTGCCCGAGGGAGCGCCGGCCTATCCCGCGATGACCCCGCGCGGCTTCGTCCGCTTCCACCTGAGGGCGCGGGGCTTTTCCGGCAACGCGCTGCGCGAGGCGGAGCGGCGCGCGCTCGATCTGGCCAGTGTCGGCGAAGCGGCGGAGAAGCCGATCTCGGCGCTCTCGAAAGGCTATAAGCGCCGGGCCGCGCTGGCGGCCGCCATCGCGCACGACCCGCCCATCCTGATCCTGGACGAGCCCACTGACGGGCTCGACCCCAACCAGAAGGACGGGGTCCGCGCGCTGATTCGCGAGATGGCGCGCGACAAGGCCATCATCATCTCCACCCATTTGCTCGATGAGGTCGAAGCGATCTGCACCAGGGCCATGGTCATTGCCGACGGCCGGCTCCTGGCCGACGAGACGCCGCAGGGACTGGCCGCGCTCGGCGGGGCGAGCAATATCGGCGCGGCCTTCCGCACCCTGACGCGCCAGGCCCATGAAAGCATCGAGGCGCGCGACACCTCCTCCCCGCCGACGGGAGCCGCGCAATGACACCCATGATTGCGGTTCTGCGCCGCGAGCTTGCCGCCTATTTCGAGACGCCCCTGGCCTATGTCTTCCTGGTCGTGTTTGCCGTGGCCGCGCCGAGCTTTGCCTGGCAGGTCGGGCGCCTGTTCCAGACAGGACGCGCCGATCTCGCCCCCCTGTTCGACTACATGCCCTGGCTCCTCCTGGTCCTGATGCCGGCGCTGGCCATGCGCGCCTGGGCGGAGGAGCGCGATAGCGGGACGCTGGAAATGCTGCTCGCCTCGCCGATCCCGCTCTGGGCGGCGGCCGGCGGCAAATTCCTGGCCGCCTGGTGCGTCGCAGCCCTCGCCATCGCGCTGACCCTGCCGATGTGGATCGCGATGAATTATCTCGGCGACCCGGACAATGCCGCCATCGCGACCGCCTATATCGGCACGCTGCTGCTGGCCGGAGGTTATCTGGCGCTGGGCCAGGCCCTGTCGGCGGTGACCGGGAACCAGGTCGTCGCCTTCGTGCTGGCGGTCGGGGCGTGCTTCCTCATCACGATTGCCGGACTGCCTTTCGTGCTGGAGGCCCTGTCGGCGCGCCTGCCCGGCGCTTTCGCCGAGGCGCTGGCCGAGCTTTCGGCGCTGGCCCGCTTCGACTCCCTGCGCCGCGGCGTGCTGTCGGTGGAAGACCTGGTCTACTTCTTCAGCCTGATCGGCCTCGGCCTGTCGCTGGCGATCACTCTTGTCGACACCCATCGCGGAGGCGGACGATGAGTGCGCCGCGCTTCCTCCTCGTCATGGTGACCGGCCTGCTGGCCCTGTTTGCCGGGCTCAACCTGACCGCAGGCGCGGTGCTGGAGTCCTGGCGCGTGGATCTCACCGAGCGCGGCCTCTACCGGCTGAGCCCTGGAACGCGCGATGTGCTGGAGCGCCTGGACGAGCCGATCAGCCTGGATTTCATCTATTCGCGCGAGGAGGCGGCACGCTATCCCGCGATCCGCGCCTACGGCGCGCGCGTGCGCGAGATGCTGCGGGGTCTCGCGGCGGAGTCCGACGGCATGATCCGGCTGGAAGAGATCGATCCCGAACCGTTTTCCGCCGCGGAAGACGCCGCCATCGCTGCCGGCCTCGACCCCATTCCCACCGACGACGGCACGCAGCTTTTCTTCGGTCTGATCGGGCGCAACACGATCGATGACCGGGCCACAATCGCGTTTTTCGATCCGGCCGGCGAAGCGCGGCTGGAATACGAGATCGTGCGCGTGATCGCGGAGCTGGACCGGGCGCGCCAGCCGCGCCTGGCGGTGATCTCCAGCCTGCCTTTCGAGCCGGACGCCGAGGGCCGCTCCGGCAACCGGATCGTGAACGATTTGTCGAGCGCCTTCGAGCTGATCTGGCTCGACCCTGAATTCACCACCCTGCCCGACGCGGACGCGCTCTTCCTGCTTCACCCGCCCGAGCTGAGCGAGGGTCAGGCCTATCTGGTCGACCAGTTCGCGCTGTCGCAGGGCCGTGTCCTGGCCGCGCTCGACCCGATGGCCCATGTGGCCCTCAAGCCCGGACCCGACGGTCTGCCCCCGCTGCGCGCCGAGCGCGACAGCGCGCTGCCCCGCCTTCTTTCCGGCTGGGGGGCGGGCTACGATCCCACCGTCACCGCGATGGACCGCGCCCACGGCCTGCCGGTGCAGATCTCCGAAGGCGGACGTGCGCGCATGCGCGCCTACCCGCTCTGGTTTTCCATCCCCCCAGCGGGCATGGACCGGGAATTCCCGCCCGTCGCAGCCCTGTCGCGCGGGGTGAATGTTGGCTCTCCCGGGCTGCTGGCGCCGGTCGAGGGCGCCACCACGGCCTTCGCGCCCATCCTCTCGACCAGCGCAGAAGGTGCGCGCCTCGACGCCGACATCGCATCGGGATCGCCCTCCCCCGACGAGCTGGCCCAGCGCTATGAGCCGGCGCCGGACGCGCCCCTGGTCATCGCCGCACGCCTGTCCGGGCCGCTTGCCACGGCGTTTCCCGACGGTCCGCCAGCCGGCGAAATCGCCTTCGATGCCACAGCCCATCTCGACCGGAGCACGCGCGACGCCGACATCATCGTGATCGCGGATGCCGACTGGCTCGATCCGGCCTTCTACATCAATCCCGATCCGGTCCAGGGCGACCAGGTCGTGGCCGACAACCTGTCTCTGGCGCTGAACTTCGCCGATGCGCTCGCCGGCGATCCTGCCCTGGTCTCCTTGCGGTCACGGTCCAGTTCGGCGCGCCCGATGACCCGGGTCGAGACCCTGAGAAGCCAGGCCGAGGCGCGCTATCTCCAGCTTCAGGAGGGCCTGACTGCCGAGCTGGCGGAAGCCGAGGAAGAACTCGCAAACCTGAACCGACAGGGCCAGGCCTCCGCGCTGTCCGGCGCCGGCTCGGACGAAACGGCGCGCGCCAGCGCGCTTCGGACTCAAATCGTGGATGCGCGCCAGCGTCTGCGCGATATCGAGCGTGGCTTCCGCGTGAAGATCGATGCGCTGGAGCGCTCCCTGATCGTGTGGACGGTCTGGGTGCCGCCTTTGCTCGTCATCCTGGGCGCCGTCCTATTCCTGGTGATCCGGCGCAGGAGGCGCAGATGAGGGCTCACACATCGGCGCGCCGCCGCGCCCGTCTGGCAACCGGGATCGCGCTGGCCGGCCTGCTTGTGCTGGCCGTGGGCAGTTATGCGGTCTGGCGCGATGCGCGCCTGGATGCGCGTCCCGACGCGTCGGGACCGGTCCTGGCCGACTGGCAGCAGAACGCGGCACAGGCCCGTGTCATCGAGATCGAGGGGCCTGACGGATCGCTCCGCCTGGAACGCGGGCCGGCGTCGCAAAGCGGCTGGGTCATGTCCGACCGGGGCGGCTATCCGGTGCCGCCCGAGCGTGTTGCCGAGCTGGATGCCGCCTTGTCGCAGCTGTCCTACAGCGCCGCGATGACGCAGGACCCGGACAAATTCTCCCGACTGGGCCTGGTCGGAGCGGCCGAGGGCGGGCAGGGCGTGCGCCTGACCGTGCGGAGTGCAGATGATACGCGGCTTGCCGATCTGATCATCGGTGCGGACCGCGGTGATGACGGGCTCTTCATGCGGATTCCCGGAAGCGGCCGGGCCTATGCAGCGCAAGGCCGTCTGCCCGATCTGGACGCGGTCGATCACTGGCTGGGACTCGATTTCTTCAACCTGGATCCGGCCAGCGTGGCGCGCGTGCGCATCCAGCCCGAAACCGGTGAGGCCTATGCGCTGGCCAAGGCCGGGATGAGCGCGCGCAATTTCGAGCTTCGCGAACCGCGCGGCTGGCGCCTGATCACATCGGGCGCGGCGAACGGCGTGGCGGTCGCCGGAGCGCGGATGCGGTTTCGCGATGTCAGACCGCAAGAGAGCCTGATCGGCGCCCCCGTCGCGGCCCATGCGGCAGTGACCTTCGATGGCCTGGCCTATTCCTACACGGTCTTCGATGAGGGCGGACGCCACTGGGCAAGGCTGGAGATCACGGCAGCGGCCGACGACGCCGAGGCCCGGGCGCAACGCCTGGACGCGGTTGCACGCGGCTGGGCGTTCGAGGTCAGCGACGACGCCTACGAGCGTCTGACCCGGCCGCTCGACCAGATCGCAGAACGGTTCTAATCGCCCGCTTGATGCGCGGGCTCCCGGTTGACGGCCGGGATACGGCTCGCGCCAAGGATCGGGCCGCCGCGCGAAGCCTGAACCAGAACCGCGCAGGACAACGAGTCCGGGCAGGCCGCAGGCTCTGCGGTCACGGTATATTCGGCGCCGCTCCACCCGGGCAGGGCGGTGAGATGGCGCACCGTATTGAAGTGAACCATGTCGAGCCCTGCATTGCTGCCGGCCTCGATTGTCCGCTCGATCGTACCGGTCTCGTAAGCGGCCAGCCAGACGGTAGCGCCTTGTTCGCGCGCGGGGCCGTTCAGGCGCACCTGAAGACCGTCCGGCGTGCGCAGGAGCGATGGATGAAGGGCGACCGGCTCCGCCCCGCGGACCGCGCCGAGAATCTGCCCGTGATCGAAGCGCAGGGTCTGTGGAGCGCCGTTCACCACGAAATGGGGCGTGTACACACGATGGGCCGGCCCGGCATCGACATAGTCCTGCTGGCGCTGGTTGAATTCAGGCCGGGCAAACTGGTCCGTCCACCCGTACATGTCCCAGTAGCTGACGTTGAACGCCAGCGCGAGCGTATCCTCCTGGGCGCCGAGCTCGGACAGCAGGCGGTTGGCATCCGGGCACAGTCCGCAGCCCTGGCTGGTAAAAAGCTCGACGACGACCAGGTTGCGGCGCGGCTCCGCAGGGTCGGGACTGGCAGCCAGAAGGAGGAGGAGGGCGAGCGCGGTCATGTATCCCTTCTACGCCCGGCAGCCGGGCTTGGGAAATCACAGGCGCGTCAGATGCGGGCCCCCGGCGCGCAAGGCTCAGTAGGGTTTCACCGTTTCGTCCTGGCTGCGCATGGCAGGGATCGCACGGTTCTGGCCGAGGCGCTCGCGATGATCGTCCAGGGCCCATTTGACACTGGGGAAAGCCAGCTCGCCCCACGGAATATCCTCCCAGGCGAGGAAGGCGACTTCCTGACTTTCCGGACCGGCCGCGACCCCGGGTTCGGTGAGGCGCGCGCGGAAGAAAATCTGCACCTGGCTGATCCGCGGAATGGAGTAGATCCCGAGTAGGTCGGTCGTTTCGATTTTCGCGCGCGTCTCTTCCCACGCCTCGCGCCGGGCGGCCGCGTCGACGCTTTCGCCCTCTTCCATATAACCGGCGGGCAGGGTCCAGTAGCCGATACGCGGAGCGATGGCGCGCCGCGCCATCAGAATGCGCCCCTCCCCGTCGGCAATGACCGACCCGGCAACGATTTTCGGATTGATGTAGTCGACAAAGCCGCAGGTCTGACACACGCGGCGCTCGCGGTCATCGCCATCGGGAATTTTGTGTGCGAAATCAAACGAGTGATCACTCATCGCTAATCATCCTTTAAAAACAACGCGTCCTTTTGTTTTCCGTGCGCAGATAAATTGACATTGAATCGTGACAATAAGCAGTTAGCTTGTCGATCCATCCGTTGCCGGACAGAGGGGTAGTTATGTCCGAGGAAGCGCTTTTCGACCTCCGCCTGTCGCCGGGCCATCTGTTGCATCGCGCGCAGCAGTTTGCCGCCGACCGGTTCAATGAAGCCACCGGCGGGGTCCAGATCACCCAACGCCAGTTCGCGGTCCTGACCGCCGTGTCCGACGAGGAGGGTCTGACCCAGACCCAGCTGGTCAAGGCCACCGGCATCGACCGCTCGACCCTGGCCGAGCTGGTCGCCCGGATGACGGCCAAGGGCCTTCTGATCCGCGAGAAGGCACCCGGCGATGCCCGCGCCAACTCGGTGCGTTTCAGCGATGAGGGCCGCAAGCTCTACGAGACGGCGCTGGCCGGCGCGAAGGCGGCCGACGAGGCCATTCTCGCCGCCCTGCCCAAGGGCAAGCGCGCGAACTTCGTGGAAAGCCTGACCCGGATCGCGCGCACGATCGAGCTCGATGCCGAGGCGCTGAAACAGGAAGCGAAGAAGGCCAAGAAGGCCGTCGAGAAGCAGGCCGACGCCAAGGACAAGAAGAAGCACAAGAAGAAAAAGAAGAAATAGCCCGGCGCCGGGACGCTGCGGGTCAGTTCTCTTCTTCTCTTGCCGCTTGCCAGGCCGGCTCGAACTGGCGGTCCCACACCGGCTCGCTGACCGCGCCGCGCCAGCGCGCGCGCACGACACCCGATCCGTCGATCAGGAAAGTTTCCGGTACGCCGGTCACGCCCAGCTCCAGTGCGGCCCGGCCCTCCGGGTCGGCAGCGAAACCGGCAAACGGGTTGCCAAGCTCGGCCAGAAAGGCGCGCGCATCCGCGCGATCATCCTTGTAGACCACGCCATAGATCGGAATGCCGCGCGCGGCGAGGTCCATGAAGACCGGATGCTCGATGCGGCACGGGGCGCACCAGCTGGCCCACAGATTGAGCAAATACGGGCCCTCCACCGCCTCCGGGTCGAAGCCGGGCATGGCGGGATCGAACGTCTCCAGCGGAAGTTCGGGCAGAGCCTCGCCCTGCAGGGGATCGGCCGCGTCACGGCCCGGGCCGAGCAGCGCGACGGCGAAGACCACCATCAATAGCGCGATCGAGCCCAGCGGCGCCCAGAGCAGAACGCGGCTCATAGCGTATAGCCCGTTTCGTCGCTGCGCGGCGCGTCTCCGCGCGGCAGGGAGTCATGTGGGGAGCGGGAATCCTCGGCGGTCTGCGCCTGAATCCGCGCCAGACGCTCCCGGGCTCCACGGCGACCGGCCAGCGTCCACCAGGTCAGCGCGCCGATCACCGCGAGCGTGAGGCCATAGCTGCCCCAGACATAGGCGCCATAGCCGCTCATCGAGAGAAAATCGCTCATTGGCTGGCCTCCCTGGATTCGGCTTCGAGCCGGCGTTCGCGGGCGCGCTCCAGCGCGTCGGCGCGCTTTTCCAGCAGCAGCGTGCGCATGCGCGTCAGCACCAGAACGCCGAACAGGATCGTCAGGGCCAGCGCCATCACGCCCAGCGGCCACAGCTTGCTGGCATGGATGGTTGGCCCGTCGAAGCGGAACACGCTGGCCGGCTGGTGCAGCGTATTCCACCAGTCGACCGAGAATTTGATGATCGGCAGGTTGACGAGGCCGGCCATGGCCAGGATCGCGCCGCTGCGGGCAGCCAGACGCTCGTCCTCCAGGGCCGCGCGCAAGGCCATGTATCCCAGATACAGCAGCAACAGCACCAGCATGGAGGTCAGGCGCGCATCCCAGACCCACCACGCGCCCCAGGTCGGCTTGCCCCACAGCGCGCCGGTGACCAGGCACAGGGCGGTGAAGGCCGCGCCGAAAGGCGCGATGGCGCGTGCGGCGAGGTCGGCCAGGTTATGGCGCCAGACGAAGAAAACGAAGCTGGAGACACCCAGCGCGCCATAGGCAAACAGCCCCAGCCACGCAGCGGGAACGTGGACATACATGATGCGCACGCTCTCCGACTGCTGGTAGTCGGGCGGCGAAACGACCAGCGCCCAGGGCAGGCCGACGGCCAGCAGCGCCAGCGTCAGGCCCCAGCCCCACGGGATGAGTGTGCGGGCCAGCCGGTCGAAGCGTTCGGGATTGGCAAAATAGCTCAGCATCAGGACCAGCGACTTAAGCCCGCGGGACGATTTGGACAAGCGTCAGTACGCCGCACCTATTCCAGACGCGCCTTGAGCGCCGCCGCGATTCCGGCCGGGGCCAGCACCAAAGCGGCGAGCGAAAAGGCCGCGGTCAAGAGGAGATTGGCGCCTGCCGTCCCCGTCTGGTCTATGGCGGCGCGACCGGCGCCGGCGGCAAAGACCAGCACCGGCACCTGGAGCGGGGCGGCGATCAGCGCGATCAGCAGGCCGGCCCGCTTCAAGCCCGCGGCGAGAGCCCCGGCAAAGCCGGCGACCAGGGCCAGTCCGGGCGCGGCGAGACCGAGCGCCAGCGCGAGCACAAGGCTGGCCTCACCACTCATGCCGTAGGCGATGCCGGCCAGCAGCGCGATCAGGGGCGCCGGCCAGAACACGGCCAGGGCAAAGGCGAGGCTCTTGACCAGGCAGATCAGCGCGAAGCTCTGCTCCGACAGCACGTAGAGCTCCAGCGTCCCGTCGCCCGCGTCCTCGCTGAACAGACGCTCGGCCGATTGCAGCGTGGAGAGCAGCATGGCGAAGGCGATGATGCCGGGGGCCGCGGCCAGCAGGATATCCGGCGCCGGTCCGATCGCCAGCGGCGCCAGGGCGAGGGCGGCCAGATTGAACGCCGCCGGTCCGGCCGTGCCGCCGCCCCCGGCCCAGGCAAGGGCGAATTCGCGCCGGAAAAGGGCGGCCAGCGCACTCACGATCCAAACTCCAGCGTCCGGGCGCCGGGCCAGCCCAGATCCACGTGGGTCGCGGCAATCACGGCGCCCCCGGCGGCGCAATGGCGTTCCACGGCCTCGCCCAGCAGGACGCGCCCGCGTGTGTCGAGCGGGGCGGCCGGTTCGTCGAGCAGCCAGAGCGCGCGTCCAGAGAGCACAATGCGCGCCAGGGCAACGCGGCGCCGCTGGCCGGCCGACAGTCGGCCGCAGGCGCGCCGCTCGAGATGAGCGATGGCGAAACGGGACAATGCGTGCTCGACCCTCATCTCGGCGCCGCCCTGGAAGGCAGCCCAGAACCGCAATGCGTCGCGTACCGTCTCGCCCGGTTTCAGCGCATCGGCATGGCCCAGGAAGGCAATCGCTTCCGGTGCCGGCCGTTCGATCTCACCGGCAGCGGGATTAACCAGGCCACCAAGCGCGCGAAGGAACGTTGTCTTGCCCGAGCCGTTAGGTCCGGTAAGCACGCAAGCCTCGCCGGAACGCACACCCAGAGCGAGCCCGGTCACCAGCCGGCGCCCGCCGCGGTCCAGCGTCAGGTCCTTGACCGATATGAGAAAGGGCGCGCCACCGGTGCTCATGACCGTCCGCTTACGCGATCTTGATCGGGCGGGCAAACGGTCAGGAAGCCGCAGCCCGGGACCGGCCCCCGCGGGAAGGAGCTGGACCGGCGACACGCGCGGACCGGGCTGGTTTGGACATGTGAGAGTTATTCTCATTTGCAAAACAGGGGCTTCGATGTCCCGCTTATTGCAGGCCGGGCCGGTGAAGGCTAAAACGCGCGACAAGAAATGATGCGCCGCAGCGTCCCTGGCGACGCAAGGCCGCCACTCTCTGGAAACGCCCCCTGTTTCCGCCCGATCGATCGAACGAGGAATTCTCATGGCTTCAATGGACAGCTTCAACTGCCGCCGCGACCTGGATGTGGACGGCAAGACCTACACGTATTTCGATTTGACCGAGGCTGAGAAGAACGGTCTGGAGGGTGTCTCGAAGCTGCCCTACACGCTGAAAGTCCTGCTGGAAAACCTGCTGCGCTTCGAAGATGGCAAGTCGGTCACCAAGGCCGACATCGAAGCCATTGCCAAATGGACGAAGACCGGCAAGTCGGATCACGAGATTGCCTACCGCCCGGCGCGCGTGCTGATGCAGGACTTCACCGGCGTTCCCGCCGTGGTCGATCTGGCCGCGATGCGCGACGCGACCAAGCAGCTCGGTGGCGACCCCAAATCGGTCAATCCGCTGGTTCCGGTCGACCTGGTCATCGACCACTCGGTGATGGTCGACGTCTTCGGCACCGACCAGGCCTTCAAGAAGAATGTCGAGCGCGAATACGAGCGCAATGGCGAGCGCTACAAATTCCTCAAATGGGGCGCGAGCGCATTTGACAATTTCCGCGTCGTTCCGCCGGGCACCGGCATCTGCCACCAGGTCAACCTGGAATATCTCGCGCAGACGGTCTGGACCAAGGACGAGGACGGCAAGACCTACGCCTATCCCGACACGCTGGTGGGCACCGACTCCCACACCACCATGATCAACGGCCTGGCCGTGCTCGGCTGGGGCGTGGGCGGCATCGAAGCCGAAGCGGCCATGCTGGGCCAGCCGGTTTCCATGCTGATCCCGGAAGTCATCGGCTTCAAGATCACCGGCAAGTTTCCCGAGGGCGCGACGGCGACCGACCTGGTCCTGCGCGTCACGCAGATGCTGCGCGAGAAGGGCGTGGTCGGCAAGTTCGTCGAATTCTACGGCGAAGGCCTCGACCACCTCTCGCTGGAAGACGTGGCGACCATCGCCAACATGGCGCCCGAATACGGCGCGACCTGCGGCTTCTTCCCGGTCGACGACGCCACGATCGACTATCTGACCGCCACCGGGCGCGACCCGTCTCGCGTGAAACTGGTCGAGGCCTATTCCAAGGCGCAGGACATGTACCGTCCCGACCGCACGACCGAGCCGGTCTATACCGATACCCTGCATCTCAACCTGGATGACGTCGTGCCGGCCATCGCCGGGCCCAAGCGTCCCCAGGACCGGGTGCTGCTGACCGACGCCGCCGACGCGTTCGCCACCGAGCTCGACCGTGAGTTCAAGAAGCTCGACGACGGCAACAAGCGCGTGAAGGTCGAAGGCGAGGACTATTCCATCGGCCATGGCGATGTCGTGATCGCCGCGATCACCTCGTGCACCAATACTTCCAACCCGACGGTGATGCTGGGCGCGGGCCTGCTGGCGCGCAACGCCCTGAAGAAGGGCCTGCAGGTCAAGCCGTGGGTGAAGACCTCGCTCGCGCCGGGCTCCCAGGTCGTCACCGACTACCTGCTCAAGGCCGGTCTGCAGGACGATCTCGACGCGCTGGGCTTCAACCTGGTCGGCTATGGTTGCACCACCTGCATCGGCAATTCGGGACCGCTGCCGGAGAAAATCTCCAAGGCGATCACCGAAGGCGATCTGGTCGCCACCTCTGTCCTGTCGGGCAACCGCAACTTCGAAGGCCGGGTGAACCCGGACGTGCGCGCGAACTATCTCGCCTCGCCGCCGCTGGTCGTGGCCTACGCGCTGGCCGGCTCGATGAACATCAACCTGACCGAGGACCCGATCGGCTATGACGACCAGAACGAGCCGGTCTACCTGAAGGACATCTGGCCGAGCTCGGCCGAAATCGCCGAAACGGTCAAATCGGCCGTCACGCCGGAGATGTTCGCAAGCCGCTATGCCGACGTGTTCAAGGGCGACGAGGACTGGCAGAAGGTCGAGACGTCCGGGGGCCTGACCTATGACTGGCCGGACTCCACCTACGTGGCCAACCCGCCCTTCTTCGAGGGCATGTCGACCGACGTGACCCCGCCCAAGGACGTCAAGGATGCCCGCATCCTCGGCCTGTTCGCGGACTCCATCACGACCGACCACATCTCCCCGGCCGGTTCGATCAAGGCTGACAGCCCGGCCGGCGAATACCTGCAGGCGCACGGCGTCGAGCCGCGCGAATTCAACTCCTACGGCGCGCGCCGCGGCAATCACGAGGTCATGATGCGCGGCACCTTCGCCAATATCCGCATCAAGAACCAGATGGTTCCCGGTGTGGAAGGCGGCGTGACCAAGCTGCAGCCGTCCGGCGAGGAAATGCCGATCTACGACGCCGCCATGAAGTACCAGGAAAAGGATATTCCGCTGGTCGTCTTCGGCGGCAAGGAATACGGCACCGGCTCCTCGCGCGACTGGGCGGCCAAGGGTACGCGCCTGCTCGGCGTGAAAGCCGTGATCGCAGAGAGCTTCGAGCGCATTCACCGCTCCAACCTGATCGGCATGGGCGTGACCCCGCTGGTCTTCACGGGCGATGACAGCTGGGAGAGCCTCGGCATTACCGGCAAGGAAACCGTCAGCCTGGACGGCATCGAAGGCCTGACACCGGGCGCGACGGTGAAGATGACGGTCGAGTTCGAGGACGGCTCGACGAAGACGGCCGACCTCAAGGCCCGCATCGATACCGAGAACGAGCTCGATTACCTGAAGAATGGCGGCATCCTGCACTACGTGCTGCGCCAGCGCGCCGCTTAAGGCCTGTTACCGCCCGCCTTCAAGAACCCCGGTCCGCCAGGCGGACCGGGGTTTTTTGTGAGTCCTGCCCGGACGCAGGCTGGCCGATTGCCCCGCCCGGCACGGCCCACTACCTTGCCGCTCCAGTCGCGATCACTCCCCCGGAGACCTTCCCATGGCCGTCACTCGTGCGCTCGACGCGAACTCTCATCTCTATCTCGTCGACGGGTCGGCCTATATCTTCCGCGCCTACCACGCGCTCCCGCCCCTGACGCGTTCGGACGGGACGCCCGTCGGCGCCGTCCAGGGCTTCTGCAACATGTTGTGGAAGCTGCTCGAGGACCTCAAAGGCGAGGATCAGCCGACGCATATGGCGGTGATCTTCGACCATTCGGCCAAGACCTTCCGCAACGAGATCTACGAGCACTACAAGGCCCATCGGCCCGAGCCGCCCGAGGATCTCGTGCCGCAATTCTCGCTCATCCGCGAGGCGACGATCGCCTTCGACCTTCCCTGCATCGAGATGGAGGGCTATGAGGCCGACGATATCATGGCGACCTATGCGCGCCTCGCCGTCGAGGCCGGGGCGCGCGTGACGCTCGCCACCAGCGACAAGGACATGATGCAGCTGGTCAACGGGCAGGTGACCATGCTGGACCCGATGAAGAACAAGCGGATCGGACCGGACGAGGTACGCGAGAAGTTCGGCGTCGGCCCCGAGCGCGTGATCGACGTACAGGCCCTGGCCGGCGACAGCGTGGACAATGTCCCCGGCGTTCCCGGCATCGGGATCAAGACCGCCGCTCAGCTGATCGAGGAATACGGCGATCTGGACAGATTGCTGTCGCGCGCCGACGAGATCAAGCAACCCAAGCGCCGCGAGAAACTGATCGAGAATGCCGAGCTGGCACGCATCTCCAGACAGCTTGTCACGCTGAAGACCGATGTGGCCGACGTCGCAGCGATGGATGCCTTCGGCACCGCCGATCCCGATCCCGACCGCCTGCTGACCTTCCTTCGCTCGATGGAGTTCCGCACCCTGACGCGCCGGGTGGAAGAAGGGCTGGGCGCCGGGCCGGCCGACGAGACCGGAGATGCCACCGCGCCGGTGGACCGGTCCGTCTATGAAACCGTGCAGACGCTGGCTCAGCTCGAAATTTGGATTGCCCGCGCCCGCGAAGCCCGCGTCGTCGCAGTCGATACCGAAACCGACGCGCTGTCGGCCACGCGCGCCAATCTGGTCGGCATTTCGCTCGCCGTCGCACCGGGCCAGGCCTGCTATATTCCGCTTGCCCATGAGGGCGGGGACCTGGCCGACGGCGGAGGACGGCCCGAACAGATCGATTTCGACACCGCGCTGGGCCATCTCAAGCCGCTTCTGGAAAGCCCGTCCGTTCTCAAGGTCGGCCAGAACTTCAAGTACGACCTCTCCGTCTTCGCCCGCTACGGCATCGCGGTGGCGCCCTATGATGACACCATGCTGCTGTCCTATGTGCAGGAATCCGGCCTTCACGGGCACGGCATGGATGAGCTCGCAGACCTGCTGCTGGGACATACCTGCATCACGTTCAAGGAGGTGTGCGGCTCGGGAAAATCGCAGAAGCATTTCGGGCAATGCGACCTGAAGAGCGCGACCGAGTACGCCGCCGAAGACGCCGATATCACGCTGCGCCTCTACGAGCTGCTCAAGCCGTCTCTCGCCCAGCGCAAGCTGACGACCGTGTACGAGACGCTCGAGCGGCCCATGCCCGCCGTGCTGTCGCGCATGGAGCTTGCCGGCATTCGCGTGGATGTGGCCCAGCTCTCGCGCCTGTCCTCCGATTTCGCGCAGAAGATGGCCGAGAGCGAGGAAGCGGCCCATTCGCTGGCCGGGACGCGCTTCAATCTCGGCAGCCCCAAGCAGATCGGCGAGATCCTGTTCGGCCAGATGGGTCTGCCCGGCGGCAAGAAGACCAAAAGCGGGGCCTGGTCGACCGATGCCAGCGTGCTCGACCAGCTGGCCGCCGAAGGCCATGACTTGCCCCAGGCCTTGTTGACCTGGCGTCAGTTCGCCAAGCTGAAATCGACCTATTCGGACGCGCTGAAAGACGCGATCAATCCGCATACAGGCCGGGTTCACACCAATTTCTCGCTGGCCGCGACCTCCACCGGGCGCCTGTCCTCGTCAGAGCCCAACCTTCAGAACATTCCGATCCGTACCGAGGAAGGGCGCAAGATCCGTGAAGCCTTCGTGGCCGAGGACGGCCATGTCCTGGTCGCGGCGGACTATTCCCAGATCGAACTGCGCCTGCTGGCGCACATTGCCGGAATTGACGCGCTGAAAGAGGCCTTCAAGGCCGGTCACGACATTCACGCCATGACGGCGTCTGAAATGTTCGGCGTGCCGATGGACGAGATGGACCCGGTCACCCGGCGCAAGGCCAAGGCGATCAATTTCGGCATCATCTATGGTATCTCCGCCTTCGGCCTGTCGGCCAATCTGGGCATCGGGCGCGACGAGGCGAAGGCCTATATCGACGCCTATTTCGAGAAGTTTCCCGGAATCCGCGCCTATATGGACGAGATGAAAGCGGCGGTGAAAGCCACCGGCCACGTCGAAACCCTGTTCGGGCGCCGCATCCACCTGCCTGGCATAAAGGACAAGAACCCGTCCGTGCGCCAGTTCGCCGAGCGCCAGGCCATCAACGCGCCAATCCAGGGCGCGGCCGCCGACATCATCCGGCGGGCCATGATCGTGATGGAATCCCGCCTGCAGGAGGCGGGCCTCAAGGCCCGCATGCTGCTGCAGGTGCACGACGAACTGGTGTTCGAATGCGCCGAGGACGAGGCCGACCGGCTTATTGTGCTGGCCCAGACCGTGATGAGCGAGGCCGCCTTGCCCGCAGTCCAGCTCTCGGTCCCGCTCGACGTCGAAGCCAAGGCGGCGAAGACCTGGGGCCAGGCCCACTAGGACGAAGCCTCCTCGATGCGTCGGAAGAAGGAAGGCGTGTGTGAGCTATATCGACTCCTACCCTCACGAGCTTGTCGGCTATTTCGGGCCGGTGCCGGTGTATCGTCCGCTCGAGGACATTCCCGGCTTCGCGACCGAGACCGGATGGGATGGAGATTTTGCCTGCCGCACCGATCAGATCGTGATCGGGGGCGGGTCCGGCGAGCGCCCCGGCACGGTGCTCGAACGCCCCGCAGCCGCCATGGCGTGCTTCGCGCTCGAACATGAAGGCTTCGATCTGCCCGACAGCCTGCGCGCAGCCTACCGGGCAGAAGCAGGCAAAGCGCCAATAACACGCCACTATGGCTTTGACGCCGAGGATCATGCCGCCTTCGCCGCGCTGATCCGCTCGGATGGCTTGCTCAACCCGTATTACGACGGCCCCGGCCTCACCGCCGAAACCTGGCTTGCCTGCTCGCTGGGTGAATTTGTCTATGCCGCCATGCCCGATCTCGCACCGGACCGGGCGGCCGAGCTTGCCCGGTTCGAGCGCGGCCGGGTTCATACGCGCTACAACAATATTCTGCTGCCGCCGCCCGGCCTGCCGGTCTACGCCAATGGCGGAACGGCGTTCGAGGCAGTGCGCCGCCGGCGCTGACCGGGGCGTGCCTGCTCGGCCTGGCCGTGGCGCCTAGCCGTCGGCAGCGTCGGAGCGGGTCTGTTCAAGCCAGTGCCTGGCGTCGGCTTCCTCGAAGAAAAAGCGTGCATGGTTCCAGGTTGCATCGCCGACCGCGGGACCGGCGGCGATGAAGGACACATGTTCGGGCCGGCACATGATCGCAACCAGTTTTCCCTGGACGGTCTTGACCGTGCTGGCGAAGAGGGTGAAGGCCTCCTGGGCATCGAACGGGTAGGATTGCTCTCTCACATCCAGCAGGATGCACGACACACCGCGCTCTGCGCAGGCCTGCATCGTCTCGCGCCACTGCTGCTCGGCCGCGTCCGCGCGCCACTCCCCGGAGACGCGTACGACGACCAGACGGGCTGCGTCATCGTATGAGATTTCATGGGTTCGCATGCCGTCCTCCTGCGCCGCCCTCGCTGTGACCGTCCGGCAAGAACAAGGTGCACTTCGCATCGCGTTGACTGTCAAGAAAATACCATATGGCCGGCGCGGAAATTCCCTGCGTTTTAATACGTTGCCGGAGCCGGCCTGGTTCAGTTGCCGTCTTCTCAGGCGCAGGCAGCCGCGGCCGGCGGTTCAGAGTTGCCGGCGCGCGCCTCCCGGCAAAGCCAGGTCCGCGCCGCTTCCTCATCGAGAAAAAACCGTACCTCGTTCCAGACCGATTCCCCGGCCAGCATGCCGGCCATACCGATATCGCGGTGCGCGTCGCGGTGCACGGTCGCGATCGTCTTTCCGCCGGCCCGCTCGGCCAGCCGTACGAAGCCGGCAAAGGCCAGAGACGGGTCGACATCGTAGTCGCGTTCGCGCGCATCAAAGAGGATGAACCGGGTATGGTTCGCCTTGCAGACCAGATCGATCTGCGACCATTGGCGTTCTGCCTCGGACTGCTCGTAGCGGCCGGCGACCTTTGCCACGACAAGGCCCGTCGCTCTTTCGTACATGATCTTGATATTGCCAGACACGCAGTCCCCGCTCACTGTTCAAGTCAGCAACGTGTTAACCCTACAACTCCTTGGTGAGTACCGCTATTAATGCATAGCTGACATTCCTATTGTTTTCCCCGCTGGACCGCGCCGGCCGATATGAATATTTAATGCCACTTCGTGCCAGCCGAATACAACGCTGCGACACGGGCGAAGGCCTTGACTATTCTGTCGGCCGGCGAGCCTCTCGACAGACCGGCGCTTCCCGGCATAGGCTCCCTGTGAACGTGGTTCATGAAATCACGACGGGACAGGGAGGACGTATGATGCGTAGCGCTTGGATCAGCATGGCCGGGGCCGCCCTATGGCTGGCCGCCTGCGGTGGCGAGACCGAAACCCGCGATGTCAGCGAGGCCGACCGCGAGTACCAGGAGACGCTGATGACGGCGCTGCTGGACGCCCGGCCTGGCGACGTGATCGAAATCCCGGCCGGTGTCTTCGTCATCGAGCGCGGGCTGTCGCTCACCGTCGACGATGTGACCATTCGCGGCCAGGGCATGGAGGAGACCATTCTCTCCTTTGCCGAGCAGCGCCAGGGCGCCGAAGGCCTGCTGGTCTCCGGGGCGGACAATTTCACACTGGAAAACCTCGCCATAGAAGACACGATCGGCGACGCGGTGAAGATCACCGACGGCGACAATATCGTGATCCGCGGCGTGCGCGTCGAATGGACGAACGGTCCCGCGACCGAGAACGGCGCGTACGGGCTCTACCCGGTCCAGACCACCGATGTTCTGATCGAGGACTCGGTGGCCATCGGGGCGTCCGATGCCGGCATCTATGTGGGTCAGTCCGACCGGATCGTCGTGCGCAACAACCGGGCCGAGTACAATGTCGCCGGCATAGAGATCGAGAACTCCAACCGCGCCGACGTCTACGCCAATGTCGCCACGAACAATACCGGCGGCATCCTGGTCTTCAACATGCCCAACCTGCCGCGCCCCGGCGCCGGGACGCGCGTCTACGACAATGAAGTCTACGAGAACAACACCGCCAATTTCGGCCATGAGGGCACGCCGGTTGCCAGCGTGCCGGCCGGGACGGGCATCATCGTGAACTCCAATGACGATGTGGAAATCTTCAACAACACGCTGCGCAATAACCGCACGGCGAACGTCATCATTTCCTCGCTGTTCAGCGCCGGCTTCTCCGAACTCGGCGTCAGTGACGATTTCGACCCTTATCCCGAAGGCATCTACATCCACTCCAACAGCTATGAAGGCGGCGGGGGCAACCCGGACGGGCTGGAGCTGCAGGCTCTCAAGCTGGCCGTCGCCGGGCCGACAGGCCGCCTGCCGAACGTGCTCTGGGACGGCTATGTTGACGCGGACAAGATGGTCGACGGGGAGATGCCCGCCGCGCTGCGTATCTGCGCACCGGACACCGAGACGCTGAACATTGACGGGCCGAACGACAATGCAGACATCCAGCGCCTGACGCTCGACTGCACGCTTGAGCCGCTCGATCCGGTGGAGCTCGAACTTTGAGGTCAGCGCGCCATGCCGCGCGGCTGATCTGCGCCCTCGGGGCCACGCTGCTTGTGCTGGCGGCCTGCCGGGGCGAGGCAACCGCGCCGCGATATCACGAAAGCGCCAACCCCGAGGTCCTCTCGCAATGGGGCCAGCTCTCCATCGAGAATGGCCGGCTCCTGCCCGGTCCGGGCGTCCTGCCCTACGATCTGAACACCGCGCTGTTTTCAGACTACGCGGTCAAGCTGCGCACGGTCTGGCTTCCCGACGGCGCGCAGCCGGCTGCCTATGACGCGCAGGACAGCTTCGACTTTCCCGTCGGCACGGTCATCACGAAGACCTTCTACTATCCCCGGGCCGGGGAGGGAGACGGGGAGAGCTTCGACGCCGTGGCGCGCACGCGCGAGTCCCTGATCCATTTCGAGCAGGGGGGTCTGGACCTCTCCCGGGTACGCCTGATCGAAACGCGCATTCTGGTGCGCCGGGACGCGGGATGGGACGCGCTGCCCTATGTCTGGGACGAGGATCAGCGCGAGGCGCATCTGTCCCGCTCGGGCGCCTTCGTGGACCTGACGCTGGTCGATGCCGGCGGCACGCGCGAGCCGCTCTCCTACATGGTGCCGAATGTGAACCAGTGCGCCAATTGCCACGAGACCGACACCGGTGACGGCGGCATCCGGCCGATCGGACCGGCCGCCCGCCATCTCAACCGCGAGTTCGACTATGCGCAGGGGCCGGCCAACCAGCTCGCCGAGTGGCGCACCCGCGGCCTGCTGGCAGGCGGGCCGGAGGCTGGCGAGGCTCCGACCAATACGGCCTGGTCGGGCGCGATGCCGCTCCAGGCCATGCTTGAGCCGGCGGCACGCAGCTATCTCGATATCAATTGCGCGCATTGCCATTCACGTACCGGCCCGGCCGACACGTCCGGGCTCTATCTCGAGCGGGCCGAGCCATCCGGGCCGAATCTGGGCTTCTGCAAGCCGCCCATCGCCGCCGGCCGGGGAACGGGCGGGCGCCGCTATTCGATCATCCCCGGCGATGCGCACGCCTCCATCCTGGTCCACCGCATGGAAAGCGACCGGGCCGACATCATGATGCCGGAACTCGGCCGGTCGATTGTCGACCGCGAAGGCGTTGCGCTGGTCGCCGCCTGGATCGATTCGCTCGCCGGATCCTGCGAGGACGCCTGAGCGCTGGCCGGAGAGAAGCGCTAACGCGCGCACACGCCCCTTGGCGTGCGCATCGATCCGGGGCAGTTTGATGCGCGTCCCGCTTCTTCTGCTGAACAGGTCATTGCCATGCTTCGCCGCTTCATCTTCCCCGCGATGGCCGCGGGCCTTCTGGCCAGCGCCTGCGCCACCACGCCGCAATGCCGCCCCCCGACCGATGCCGAGCGCCAGCTTTTCGGGGCGATCGTGGCCCACGACGAGGCAACGGTCGCCAGCGCGATGGCGCCCTCGGCCAGCGCCACCGCCGCGCGTCTGCGCAACCTGGACCCGGCGCTCGAAGCCCAGGTCTTCGGCAGCCGCATGGGCGACCGCTCGGTGCGCACGGTGCTGATGCGCCCGCCGCTCTGCCTCTACGATGCGGCCGACGGGCGCAATGCGCGCACGACCTATGTCTTTGCAAACGGACGTTTCGACGCGCTGCAGGCGGCCAGCCCGTCTCAGCTGGCGCTTGGCACGCCGGGGGTCGACCACGCGGCCTGCCGCTTCGTCGAAGTCGACGGCGTGTGGCATTTGGAAGACGCTTGCCTGTCCACGTTCAGCGCTACGGCCTCATCCAGCTGAGAAGACACTTGAATCCGGTCCCGAATAGGCCCTAGCCTTGTCCACGCGGGGCTCGCAAGAGCGCCGTACTCAGACGCGAGTGAAAAGCCCGGCACGCCTGATGGCGCGCCGGGCTTTTCGTTGCCGGCCTGACTCCATTGCGGAACCGCGCTCCTGACTGCGGGGTTTGTCAGTTATCTGACACCCCTGAACACAGGAGGATATCGCATGCGACCGATGCCCGACCGCAAGCTCTGGGTGGTCGCCTTTGACGGCGGCAAGGCCCTGTTCCTTGAAAACCAGGGATTCTACGACGCGCCCGACCTGAAGGTCGTGTCTTCGTTCGACAACGATAATCCCCCCGACCGCGAACAGACCACCGATGCGCCCGGGCGCATGCAGGATGCCGGCAGCGGGTCGAAGGGCAAAGGCGTCGACGCGCAGGCAGCGCACGGACGTTCCTCGGTCGAACAGACCGACCGCCACGAGCTGGAGAAGGAGCGCTTTGTCGGACGCATGATCGAGCGGCTCAATGAAGAGGCGCGCGTGGACACGTTCGACCAGCTCGTCCTGCTCGCACCGAGTACGGCACTGGGCGAGGGCCGCGAGCATTACTCTCACAAGCTGAAGGACAAGGTTCTGCTCGAAGAGGATGTCGATGTGGTCAACGAGCCGGTCGACAAGCTGGAAAAGCGGATCAAGGCCCTGCTCGCCGATGCGATTGACGAGCCGCGCCCCTCTCACAGCGAACTCTCCGGCCCGGGCCAGGGCTAGGAGCTTGCGAGCTACAGAACAAGGCCCGCCCGGATGCCTCCGGGCGGGCCTTTTCACGTTGCCAGGCTTCAGGCGGCGTCGATCTGGCGCGTGAAGGTCTGCAGGGTCTCGTCCAGCCGGCCCGCCGCCTCGCGCAGATTGCCCGAGGCCGCCTCGAACCGACGCGCCGCCGTTTCGGTGCGCTGGGCCACGGCCGTCACCGTATTGGCTTGCGCACCCACCTGGTCGGTCGATTGCGAAGCGCTCGACGCCAGCCGGGCGATCTCGCCCGTCGCGTCGGACTGTTCGGCGAAATTGTCGTGCGCGCTGCCCGAGGCCTGACGCACTTCCTCGATGGTCTTGCCGATCCGCTCAAGGGCTTCCCCGGCGCCATCTGCCGCCTTGCACAGCGCCTCGATGCGCGAGGAAATATTGCCCGTGGCCTTTGCGGTCTGATCGGCCAGCGCCTTCACCTCGCTGGCCACCACCGCGAACCCCTTGCCTGCATCTCCGGCCCGGGCGGCCTCGATGGTGGCATTGAGGGCAAGCAGGTTGGTCTGCTCGGCGATGTCCCCGACCAGGCGCGCGATATCCTCGATTTCACGCGCCGCGGTATTGAGTTCATGGATGCTGCTGCCCGCGCGGGTGGCTTCCTCGGCTGCCCGTTCGGAGATGGCATCCGCCCCCTCCAGCACGCGAGCGACTTCGGAAATCGATGCCGCCAGCTCCTGCGCCGCGGACGCCACCGACTGGACATGGGCAGAAGTATCCTGGGCGAGCTTGGCCGAGCTGTCGGCGCCGGTGCGCGTCTCGCGCGCGTCATTGGTCAGTTTCCCGGCCAGCTCGGCCATCTCGGCCGACGCCGTCTCGATTTCGCCAAGGACGCTCTTCACGCCGTCCTGGAAGGTACGGGCGGCCGCGCTGGCAACCTGACGCGCCCGCTCGCGTTCGGAGTCGCGTTCGCGCTCGGTGGCCATCAGGGCGCGCGCCTGCTCGTTGGCCGCTTCCGCCGTGACGATGGCCTGCTCGGCTTCCTCGAACGCCACGGTAATCCGGTGCGAGAGCCAGATCAGCGCAGCGGTCTGGCCCACCACGATGACGGCATGGAGCACGACACGGGCAAAATCACCGCCTTCGGGGAAGACCGCCCAGGGCAGCAAGAAGTTCAGCGCCAGGTGGTGCAGGGCCGTGGCACCTGCGGCGGCGAGTAGCGCACGCCAGTCGCACAGCAGGGTCACGATCGCCAGACTGGCGAAGAAGGTCATGTGCATGTCGAGCTGCCAGGCGCGGCCGCTCATCATGAAGGTCAGCACGGCGGGCAGTCCCATCATCGCGATCGCGATGGTGGCACGCGACACGCTGCTGGCGGGCGCGCTGCGCCAGGACATGAAAGCCACACCCGACAGCGCCGCGAGCATGGCGGTGCCCGCGATCACCTTGTCGGGCGCCACAAACAGGCAAATACCGGCGAATAATCCCGTTCCGATAGCCAGGATCAGAAGAAGCAGGCCCGAAGCCTGGTTCTGGACGCGCGCAAGACGGGTCATGCCGTAACTCCGATGGGGCGGACGCCGGTCAGGCAGCCGCCAAGAATGAGGGGGTCGAACACAAGCAGGGCGCCGCCCGCGCGCAGGGCTTTGGCGCCGCCCGGGCCGGGTGCGAGGATCGCGATATTGGAGATGCTTCCAAACCGGACGATACGGGCTTCCCCGCGCGCCGCCTCGGTCAGAATGCGGGCCTGGCTCCATCCGGGCGGGTAGAGCGCAGCGACCTGTCCGTCCGGGGCCGGTGTCAGCAGCGCGCCGGCCGCGGGCACGCTTATGACCATGAGGCCGGCGAGCAGAGGCCAGAGAAGCGTCGATTTCATGGAGCCCGTCCCGGTCGGTTATATCGTGAATGACCTGTTATGACGGTTTGAAGTAAACGCTTTGTTGTCGACCGGCTCCTAACGGCAGAAGTCCCAGGGGCCCATGTCGAAATGGAAGTGATCGAGATGCCGGTTGTCCCCGTCCGGTCCGATGACGCCGCGGAAGACGTCGCACCCGCCCTCGTGGAGTTCGCGCAGGAAAGCGCGCTCGTCGGCCTCGCCATTCCAGCCGCTTTGCACCCGCACGACACGTCCCCCATTGAGGCGGACCCCGGCGATATCGATGGCATTCGCATAGCTGTGCTCGCTCAGCCGCGCGCCTTCGCGTCCGTTCACCGGGCGGCAGCTATAGGTGCCGTAGTGCAGGATCTCGGTGACCGGCTCGCCGAAATGACGTTCGGCCGCGGGCAATAGCGTTTCTCGCTCCCAGAGATTGAACGCGGCGGCCAGGGCACAGCGCGTCACCACGGGCTGCGGCGCGGAGAAGGGGGCCGAGGCTTCCTCGATCACGATGGCCTCCTCCCACCCGCACGCGCCCGCGCCATCGCGCTCCTCTGCAATGGAGAAGCCCAGCGTTCCGCTTTCGAGCGTGGTCAAGCAGGCGTCGAAATCGCCGCGCAGCTGAGCCAGCTTGGTTTCCACCAGCGGGCCGGACGGCACGTCCAGGGTAAGCGGTGTCCACGGCTTGTACCGGTCCGGGGTCAGCATGATCGACAGCCCGACGAGCGCGCCGAGGCACGCCGCAGCCATGATCCAGGCCAGTATGGTCAGCCGGTGAAGCCAACGCGAATGCGCTGTATCGGGGTCGGGTTGATCCATCACCGGTATATGGGCCCGTCATGTGCCGTGCGCGTGTCGGTAATGCGGCGAGGCAGAGGCGCCGCCCCCGGTAGACCGCGCTCGTGAGCGGTGGCGGACCCGTTTCTAGAACTGGCCCGCGATCAGAAGGATTGCGAGGACGAAGCCTGCGATCTGGACGATGTTGACGATGACCGCGCGCCGGTGAAGCTTCTTGTACACGCTGCGGTCCTCGCTTTCGCGTGCCGTGTTGATCGCCGGCGTCAGCAGGAAGCGTCCATAGGCGAAACCGCCAGTGACCAGCGCCAGAAGCAGGGCGGCAAACTCGGCCTGGGCGAGCAGGGCGAACAACGTGGCCAGGCCCGCCAGGATCAGAAAGAACAGGTAGTAGACCGGGAACAGGGCCCGGACGAACGGGCCGGCTGCTTCCTCGCCCAGACTCTGGAAGGCGGTCGGCGTCACGATGGCGGCGAAGAAGACCATGGTGGCGATTCCCCCGCCGATCGACAGGAAGGCCAGGATGGGCCAGAGGGCAAAGACGCTCTGTTCGTTCATGGGGGGCACCTGTGAAATCAGCTTCGCTGACTCACTATAAGCTGATGGCGGCGCATTTGTATCCCGCGCCTAGCCCCACGGGCCGCGCACCGGCGGCTCGGACTCGTCCTCGTCCAGGCTGCCGCCCCAGGGGCCGCGATGACCCCACGGGCCGGCGGACGGTGCCGGAGCCGCTCCGGACAGCTCGCGCAGGCGGGCGATCCGGTTGGCGGTGGACGGGTGGGTGGAGAACAGATTGTCCGCACCCTGGCCGTTGAGCGGGTTGATGATGAACATGTGCGCGGTCGCGGGATGGCGCTCGGCCTGGTCGTTGACGCCGCCGCGGGCGAACCGCTCGATCTTTTCCAGCGCGCTGGCCAGCCAGAGCGGATTGCCGCAAATTTCCGCACCGCCCTTGTCGGCGTCGTATTCGCGTGCCCGGCTGATCGCCATCTGTACCAGGCCCGCGGCCATGGGCGCCAGAATCGCGATGAGGATGCCGGCCAGCATGCCGCCGCGCTCGCGTCCGCCGCCGAAGAAAAGCGCGAAGTTCGCCAGGAAGCCGATCGCACCGGCGAGGGTCGCGGTGACCGTCATGGTCAGCGTATCGCGGTTCTTCACATGCGCCAGTTCGTGGGCCATCACGCCCATGACTTCCTGGCGGTTCAGGCGCCGCAGCAGGCCGCTCGTGGCGGCCACGGCGGCATTGGACGGGTCCCGCCCGGTCGCGAAGGCGTTGGGCTGGTCGTTCTCGATCACGAAGATGCGCGGGCGTGGCATATGGGCGCCATCGGCCATCGCGACCACGTCGCGCGCATATTGAAGCAGAGCCGGATCGCGCTCGTCAGGCCCGATCTCGCGCGCCTTGTACAGGCGCAGCACGATCTTGTCGGCATTCCAGTAGGCATAGGCGTTCATCGCCGCGGCGATGACGAAGGCGATCAGCGCCCCGGTCAGTCCCCCGACCAGATAGCCGACGCCCATGAACAGGCCTGTCAGGGCCGCCAGTAGAACAAAGGTGCGTAACCCGTTCGCGGTCATGGTCTGCTGATGTCCTCGTGTCCAACGCACGCGCCCGGCTTTGCCCGGGCGGTTTTCATGCCTATCTAGATGGGAAAGCGCAGAAAGGCCTGCAAGATGAGCGAGACCCCGGATAGCCAGGACGAGCGCGCCGCCCGCGTGAAGGCCGCCGCCGAGCGCGCGCTGGCCGAAGCGGAGGCGCGGCGTTCGGCAGAGCCCCGGCCCGGCAACGCGCCGGGCGAAACCGAGATCAACGGCCCGGCCGGACCCGAACCCACACGCTTCGGCGACTGGGAGAAGAAGGGCATTACCTACGATTTCTAGGGCCTGTTCCCGGCGCCTGCCGCGCCTCGCCCCCGCCGATCCGGCAGGCGACAGACAGTTAACCCTGTGCTAACCTGAAACACATGCTGGTTACCGGACTTCTCGCCCTTTCCCAGAGTCTGGCCGGCGCCCCATCGGGCGGCGCCGACGCCTATCAGGCTGACACGCGAACGGCATTGGTTGAGCCCTACCCGCACGACACCCGGTACGAGACCCGATACGCGCCCCGCCATGGCGACCGGCATCACCACTCCGAGCCAGCGCCGGTGCGCGCCGGCGACCCGATCTCGCTCGATGCTGTCGCGCTGGTCACCCTGACCGGAGGCGTCGAGCAGGGGCCGGCCTGGTCCTATGTCTACACCCGGCCCTATCGCGCCGGCGAACGCCCGCTTGTCCTACCCGGCGCCGGACGCCAGGCCTACCGGGTCATCGGACCACGCTGACGCGCCGAGCGATGACGGGCATGGGCAGCCGATCCAGGCCCGATGGCAGGGACTTCTCTTCCCAACCGAAGAATTTTTTCCTATATTCGGCGCATGTTCGGCTCTCTGTCCTCTCTTGGCGCGATTGCGGCTCTTGCCCTGACCCAGCCTGCTGCGCTGCCCGGCCCGATTCCGGCCGAAATCGTGCGCGTGATCGACGGAGATACGATCGCGGTGCGCGCGCATATCTGGCCGGGTCACAGCGTGGAGACCCGCGTCAGGCTGGCCGGCATCGATACGCCGGAAATCCGCGGGCCGGACTGTGCAGACGAACGCACCCTGGGCGAGCTGGCCGCACGCACCGTGCAAGGCTGGCTGCCCGAGGGCGCAACCGTCTTCCTGACCGACGTGTCGCTGGGCAGTTTTGCTGGACGGGTCGTCGCCCGGCTGCAGACTGCGGACGGCCGCGATCTCTCCGCGCAGCTGACCGCGCTCGGCCTGGCGCAGCCCTATGGCCAGTCGAGCTGGTGCCCGGCCGAAGATCCGGCAGAGCGTCCGGCCGAAGGCACCGCCTCGCGCGACTAGGTCTGCGGGGCGCACCGATAGCGATGGCCGCACGCGGGCGATCCGCCCTCCGCCGCGCCGGCCCGCGCCCAGGCGCGTTCGTGGAAGGTGTAGGCGATCGTCTGCACCGCCGGCTCGATCAGCCCGATGGCGAGCGCCGCCTTCCAGCTGCCGGTCAGCAGATAGGCCACGCTCATCGCCACGCTCAAATGCATGAGCGAATAGGAGAGCGTCTTCAGCACGCCGCGCGGCAGGCGCAGCTGCGGCGGGAAGGCAGCAGACCGGATTTCACGCATCGCATCGGACATCGGGGTTTTCCTCGTCAGTTGTGCGAATGAGAATAGTTCGCAAATTTGCATCTGGCCAATGAAGACTTCCGATGCTCTGTGAAGGCTGCGTCTATGGGAGGCGGCGAATCTTTCCGGTCTTTAATTTGCCGCGGCGCGGTGCAAGGCTTACCCGCGACCGACCGGTTTCAACGATGGACTGCGATATCAATGGCTGCGCGCAAACACGCTTCGCCCTCTCCGCGCCTGACGCTCGCCCCGGACCTGGACACAGGCGCAGCGCGCGCGGACTTCGAGGCCCACGGCTATACCGGCGTGGACGGCGTGCTGGCCCCGGACAGCGCGAGCGATCTGGTCGCGCGGATCAAGTCCTGGCCCTACTGGGCGCTGGTGACCCATATCGAGGGCCAGCACCGCTCCTTCGACGCGGCTGCGATGGAGACCGTGCCCCAGAGCAAGAAGGACGCCTTCCACGCGCTGGTCAATCGCGAGGCGGTGTCCGGCTTTCAGTATCTCTACGAGAATTTCGCCCTGTATGAAGGCGGCCGCAACGGCACGCTGGATGATCCGGTCCTGCGCGCCGCGTTCGACCTGGTGCGCAGCGAGCCCTTTCTCCAGCTTTTGCGCGAGGTGTCGGGCGAGGACGATATCGCCTTCACCGACTGCCAGCTGACGCGCTACCGCGCCGGCCATTTCCTGACCACGCATGACGATGACGTGGCGGGCAAGAATCGCCGTGCCGCCTTCGTGCTCAACCTGACCGAGGGCTGGCGCGCCGATCATGGCGGCCAGCTGCAGCTGCTCGACGAGGCGGGCGATGTCCGGCGCGGCCTGGTACCCCGCTTCAACCGGCTCATGGTCTTCAAGGTGCCCCAGCCCCATGCGGTCAGCGTGGTGGCCCCCTTCGCGCCCGGCCCGCGCTTTGCGATCACCGGCTGGGCCCGCGCAGGCGCCGAACCCGCGCTCGGCGCCTGAACCCGGCAGGCGCGCCTGATACGGCGCTTTTCGCACCCGTCCGGGCAGGCTATGGGCTCGCGCCATGACGCTGCATTCCCTGGCCCTGTTCGCGGGCGCGATCTTTGTCCTGTTCATGACCCCCGGTCCCGGCAATGCCGCGATGATCGCGCGCACGCTCGACCGCGGCCCCGCCCATGGCGTGGCCTACGGGCTGGGAATCCTGACCGGAGACATCTTCTGGCTCACCGTCGCCATTACCGGTCTGTCGGCCGCCAGCCAGTTCGACAGCCTGGCTCTGATCATCAAGTTTGCCGGCGCCTGTGTGCTGCTCTGGTTCGCCTGGAACGCCTTTAACGGCTTTCTCAAGCCCAAACCGGCGGGGGCGCCGATTCCTGCGGTGACAAAGCGCGGCCTCGCCGCCACCTATCTGGTCGGCATCACCATGCCGCTCTCCAACCCGAAGGCGATCGTGTTCTACCTCTCCTTCCTGCCGGCCTTCTTCGACCTGTCACAGGTCACGCCGGTCAGCTATGCGGCCATGATCGCCATCATGCTCGCCATGTTCGTACTCTTCGCCGGGGCCTATGTGGGCCTGGCTCACCGGGCGCGCGACTTCCTGCTCACACGCGGCTTCCGGCGCTGGGCTGATCTTGCCACAGCGCTCGTGATGCTAGGCGTGGCCCTCCTGCTTCTCCTGCGCTAGAAACAACCCATGTCAGACGATACGAATCAGGAATATGGCGCCGACTCCATCAAGGTCCTCAAGGGCCTGGACGCCGTGCGCAAACGCCCCGGAATGTATATCGGCGATACCGATGACGGTTCCGGCCTGCACCACATGGTCTACGAGGTCGTGGATAACGCCATCGACGAAGCCCTCGCCGGCCATTGCAGCGAGGTCACTGTCAGCCTGCATGCCGACGGATCGGCCAGCGTGATGGATGACGGGCGCGGCATCCCGACCCAGATCCACACCGAGGAAGGCGTCTCCGCCGCGCAGGTCATCATGACCCAGCTGCACGCCGGGGGTAAGTTCGACCAGAATTCCTACAAGGTCTCCGGCGGCCTGCACGGGGTGGGAATCTCGGTCGTCAACGCGCTGTCCGAATGGCTGGACCTGACCATCTGGCGCAATGGCGACGAGCATGCCATGCGCTTCTGTCATGGCGAGCCGGAAAACGGGGAAGACCTGAAAGTCGTCGGCAAGGCGCCGATGCGCGAAAACGGCAAGCCCCTGACCGGCACGATGGTGCGCTTCCTGCCGAGCCAGCAAACCTTCTCCGACATCGTCTTCGAACGCACCCGCCTGCAGCACCGCCTGCGCGAGCTGGCCTTCCTCAATTCCGGCGTGCGCATCGTCCTGCGCGACGAACGCGAGACCGAAATCTGGGAGGATGTGCTGCAATACGAGGGCGGGGTCGCCGCCTTCGTCAAACACCTCGACCGCACCAAGTCGGCGCTGTTCACCGAACCGGTCCTGGTCACCGGCGAGCGCGAGGGCGTGACCGTCGAGGCCGCGCTGCAATGGAATGACAGCTACCACGAGAACGTGCTCTGCTTCACCAACAACATTCCCCAGCGCGATGGCGGCACGCACCTGGCCGGTTTCCGCGGCGCGCTGACGCGCGTCATCAACACCTATGCGGCCAATTCCGGGATCGCCAGCAAGGCCAAGGTCGCCATTACCGGCGACGATGCGCGCGAGGGTCTGACCTGCGTGCTGTCGGTCAAGGTGCCCGATCCCAAATTCTCGTCCCAGACCAAGGACAAGCTGGTCAGCTCCGAAGTGCGTCCGGCCGTCGAGGGCCTGATGAACGAGAAGCTGAACGAGTGGCTGGAAGAACACCCGGTCGAGGCCAAGCAGATCGTCGCCAAGATCGTCGAGGCCGCGACCGCGCGCGAGGCCGCGCGCAAGGCGCGCGAGCTGACACGGCGCAAGAGCGCGCTCGACATCACCTCGCTGCCCGGCAAGCTGGCTGACTGCCAGGAGAAAGACCCGGCGAAATCCGAACTCTTCATCGTCGAGGGTGATTCCGCCGGCGGCTCGGCCAAGCAGGGCCGTCACCGCGAATACCAGGCCATCCTGCCCCTGCGCGGCAAGATCCTCAACGTGGAACGCGCGCGCTTCGACAAGATGCTGGGCTCCGACCAGGTCGGCACGCTGATTACCGCGCTGGGCACCGGGATCGGGCGCGACCAGATCGATTACGACAAGCTGCGCTACCACAAGGTCGTCATCATGACCGACGCCGACGTGGACGGCGCGCACATCCGCACGCTCCTGCTCACCTTCTTCTACCGCCAGATGCCCGAGCTGATCGAGCGCGGCCATCTCTATATCGCCCAGCCGCCGCTCTACAAGGTCACGCGCGGCAAGTCCGAACGCTACATGACCGACCAGACGGAGATGGACAATTCGCTGATCGAGGAAGGCTCGGCCGAGGCCGCGCTGGAGCTCGACAACGGCGAAGTCCTCACCGGCCAGGATCTCGCCGAACGCGTCAAGGAAGCGCGCGGCGTCGTGCTGGCGCTCGAGCGCCTGACCGCCCGCGCCCCCGCCTTCGCCCTGGAAGCGGCGGCCCTGTCCGGCGCACTCCATCCCGACGTGACGCAGGCCCAGGCCGAGGATGTGGCCGCCCGCCTGGCGCGCTCGTCCGACGAGGGCGAACAGGACTGGTACGGCACGGTGGCCCCGGAAGGCTCGCTCATCGTCAAGCGCGAAGTGCGCGGCGTGACCGAGACCGTGATCCTGGACAACAAGATCCTCGCCAGCCCCGATGCGAAACGCCTGTCCGAACGCGCCGCGAACCTGGCGCGCGACTATACCGGCCCGGCCATTTTCCGCCGCAAGGGCGACGAGGCCGTGATCTACGGCCCGTGGGGTCTCGTGACCGCCGTCCAGAAAGCCGGCGCCAAGGGCATGAAGATCCAGCGCTACAAGGGTCTGGGCGAAATGAATCCGAGCCAGCTCTGGGAAACCACGCTCGACCCGGACGCCCGCTCCCTCCTGCGCGTCTCCGTCCAGGAAGCCGACACCGCCGACGAGCTCTTCAGCAAGCTCATGGGCGACGTCGTCGAACCGCGCCGCGACTTCATCCAGGAATTCGCCCTGGAAGCGGAGGTGGATGTTTAGGGTGGAAACTTGATCGAAAAGCCATCAAATAAGATTGGTGCACTAAATAGAGCTACCACTGGGCTTCAAATTCGCGACAGTCTTGGGGTGTTGGGCAAGATTGATCGATTCCGACATTTCCAAAAAAGATTGAACCTCCCCGGCTTTCCAAGCCCAAGAAAGTATAAATTTATGAACTCTCCCTTTGGATTTCCATGGGAGAGAGACCTATTGGCTGAAGCAGTGATCTGCAACGGCACCTACTTGGGTCAACGCTCTTTTCTTAATTTCAAAATATTACGCCAAGCAATAGGGCTTGCGCGAGAATACTCAATGAATAGCTCTTATAACTTCGAAGAAGTTAGTATTTGGAGCTATCTGTCTTCTATTTTATATCAACAGATGCCCGACCAACGACCGATAAATATCGATGACTTTATGATTTTCTTCAAAATATGAAAATCCTCAATTAGAGGAGGCATTCGTAGACACTTTTGGATCAGATGTAAAAACTTTATTTAATCATATTTTCCTTATATACGTGCTTTACATGGATGCAATCTTTATCAATTGGCCGCCTAAGGTAAATGGTGTAAAACTTGATATTCGAATTCTTGCAAAGATATTCGCCAAAATCTCAATGGATATTCAAGATCATCGCTCTATGGGCAGGAAGCATTCCTTAGTTGATAACACCGAGAAATTCCGCATTTCCACGTTTGTGAGCAAGCCGATCACAGTTATAAAAATCGGAGAACCTGAGATTTGGTGCCCATTCGTTGGCCACCTCATAAGAAGGCTTACTTATGGCTTATATTATGATCTCATTGAACACGATCAGTTCAAAAATTATATTGGGTACGCATTCGAACAATACATTGGCAATGTAATTACTGCAGCTTCGTCAAGGCCGTGGTATATATACAAGGAAGCTGTCAGTGGCCGCAAGAAGCCAAAATCTTCTGCTGATTGGCTGGTCGCTGATGCAGACGTTGCACTCTTCATTGAGTGTAAGTTTAGACGACCATTACTCGACTCCAAGACTGAACCGACAAACGAGGCAGCGATCCGTCGGGATTTAGGAGTTTATGCTTCGTTTGTGGCGCAAGCGATTATCGCAGCAGAGCGTGAACACGCCGGCCTATTTGATCGTGACCTACCGCCGGACTCCCGATACATCATGATAGTAACTCCGGAGGATTGGCACATATTGAGCAGCGCCAAGCATATCGAGGTGGATGAAATGTGCGCTCAGGAGTTAGAGCTAAAAGGATGCGATCGGAAGATCGCCGAAAATTATATTGTTCTAAATGCCGGAGCCAAGTCGTTTGAATTGTTTGTTCAGGCAGCAAATCACTTTGGCCTTAGCGAAGTATTGAAAACTCATGCGTCTGAAAACCACCGAAATGATTTTACTTCTGGCTTCGTAGTAAACAACTATGTCGGCGTCGACGGATTTGAACCGAAAAGCATTTGGCGCTCAGAGTTCGACAAGGTTTTCGACCTTTCCGGTCTGATTGATCGTGACGTGGCGACCGACATCTGACTGTTGCGTACGTAATGACAAAAACAATAACTCTCTTTCCCAGCGAAGGCTGGGACCCAGAGACCGTAGGACGCTGCGCGTCCTCTCTGGGTCCTGACTCTCGTCAGGAAAGAGGAGGGGAATATCTCCCCATTTATCCCCCTCCCCGCATTTCACTCCATACTGCTCTCACCTCACCGTGACTGACGGGGGCGCCTTCCGGAGCGTCCGAAGTGTGTGGCGGTGGGGGCGATGCCTCGAGTTCGCGCGGTCTAACGTCCCGTGCGGATGAAAGAGCGGCCGGTGGTGCTGTGCGGTCTGAAAGGGCCGCATTCCAGATACCGCCAGGCAGGATCGAGGAGGCGTGAAGGTCCGCCGGGGAGCCGCGTTGCCCCGCTTTAGATCCGGTGGAAACCCCGCGCAGACGTCCCGGCAGTGTCCGGGACACGATCCGGCAGGCCGGTGGAAATCCGCTACGCCAAAGGGTCTGGACGGCTGTAAAATCATCGTGGCGCGGGAGGCCCGTGGGCCTATCCATACAGCGCACTATTCCTACCGGTTCGCGATCCCTCCCGCGTCCCCCGTCTCTCATCCCTGCGCGGCAAACAGCCGGCGCAGGTGAACGTGCTGGGCGCATACACCTGGCACACCCCACGCCGAACCCCCGCCATTCCATCTCCGCTCCCGCTCCCCGGCGAAAGCCGGGGAGCAAGGGCAACTCTCTGCGTTTGCCGTCCGATGCTTCGAGGCTCGCCTGACGGCGAGCACCTCAGCATGAGGGGAGTGGGTTGGGGCTATGACTTTGAAATATATTTTCTATATCCGGGTCAGATGTCACCTGCGCCCTCATCCTGAGGTGGCCGCGCAGCGGCCCTCGAAGGATCGGATGACGACCTTGTCTGTCGGAACCCCGTCCTCTCCTGGATCCTGACTTTCGTCAGGAAAGAAGAAGCGAGGCGGCAGAAAGGGGGAGAAGAAAACATCCCCTCCCGCGTCACACGCCCTACCCTCGCCAGGCTCTTTCTCACGTGTGAACCCGCAACACCCCGCGAGCCCCCAAAACCGGCGCCGTGATAGTCGTAATAGTAGGAGGCGATCACCGCGTTTTCCGGCCGGGGAGTCTCACCGGACCCCGCGTCGGCGCACCGCACCCGATTTGTGACCTCGCCCCTCGCCAAGCGGGGGGTCTCGCCCTAAACCTTCCTACCGCATGTTTAAAACACTTGGACATATCGCTCGCCTGATGCGCGCGGCCTGGACGCTTGCGCGCCACGACGCGATCTTTCCGGCCGAGTACCAGCAGAGCCTGCCGGCTCCGGCGCGCGTTCTCGGCCGGTTCGCGCGCCTGATCGCCATTCGCGACCGGGCGTCCAATCCCGGCGAGCGCCTGGCCCGCGCGCTGGAGGAGCTGGGTCCGTCCTATGTGAAATTCGGCCAGGTCCTGGCCACACGCGCGGACGTGATCGGGGTTGAGTTCGCGCGCGGCCTGTCGCGCCTGCAGGACCGGATGGAGCCGTTCGGCGACGCGCGTGCCCGCGAGATCCTGCAGAGCGAGCTTGGCGCGCCGGTCGAGACGCTGTTTGCCGAGTTCGGCCCGCCGGTCGCGGCGGCCTCCATCGCCCAGGTGCACAAGGCGGTCACGCGCGATGGCGATACGGTCGCGGTGAAGATCTTGCGGCCCGATGTCGAGGCGCGCATCTATCGCGACATTGCCGCCCTGCGGCTTGGCGCGAAACTGGCCGAGGGACTGTTTCCAAAATCGCGCCGGCTGGAGCCGCGCGCCTTTGTCGAAACCATTGCCCGCTCGCTGCGCCTCGAACTCGATTTCCGCCTCGAAGCCGCCTCTGCGAGCGAGCTGAAGGAAGCCGCGGCGGCGGCGGAGAATTTCTTCATTCCCGACGTGGAATGGGCGTTGACCACCCGGCGCGTGCTCGTCACCGAATGGATCGACGCCATTCCCCTGACCGATATCGAGCGGGTCCGCGCGGCCGACATCGATCCGCTCAAGCTGTCCGAAGACATTACCGACGCCTTCCTGTCGACGGCGCTCGACCGGGGCGTGTTTCATGCCGACATGCATGCGGGCAATCTGTTCGTGACCGAGACCGGCCAGCTCTGGGCGGTCGATTTCGGCATCATGGGCCGGCTCGAAGCGTCCGAGCGGCGCTATCTCGCCCTCATCCTGCATGGCTTCCTGACGAAGAATTACGAGGCTGCGGCCGAAGCCCATTTCAGCGCCGGCTACGTGCCCGGCCGCCATTCCAAGGCCGATTTCGCCAGCGCGCTGCGCGCCGTCGCCGAGCCGATCTTCGGCAAGAAGGCGAGCGAAGTGCCGATGAGCCGCGTGCTGATGCAGCTGTTCGAGATCACCGATCTGTTCGACATGCGTCTGCAGCCCCAGCTCGTCCTGTTGCAGAAGACCATGGTGCAGGCCGAAGGCGTATGCCGCCTCCTGTCGAGCGAACACAATATGTGGAAGGCGTCGGAGGCCTCGGTCGAGCGCTTTATGCGCCGCGAGCTCGGTCCGGAGGGTCTGGTGCTCGACCTGGTCGAGGATCTCAAACGCGCCCGCAATGCGGTGCGGCGGCTGCCCGACACGCTGGCAACGCTGGAAGCGGCCGCCGATGCCGTGGTGGCGATGGAAGCGCGCAGCGCCGAACGCGCCGCCCGGCGCAGGAAGCAGCGCCCGCTGTGGATCACCGCCGCGATCGTCGGCGCCGCGGCGTGTGCCGGTGCGGTCCTGGCCGCCGCGATCCTGCTCTAGACCGACGCGGGCCCGCCCCGTGACCGGACGCTGGTTTCAGGCTAACACTGCGCTGTGCAGCCCCCCGGGGCGCGAAGGATTTGAAGAACGGCCATGAGTGACAAGCGCATTCTCCTGATCATCGGCGGCGGAATCGCCGCCTACAAGTCGCTGGAGCTGATCCGCGAGCTGAAGCGGCGCGCCATCGCCAGCCGCGCCATCCTGACCTCCGCAGCCAAGCACTTCGTCACGCCGATGAGTGTCTCTGCGCTGTCGGGCGACAAGGTTTATGACGATCTGTTCTCCCTGACCGACGAGGCGGAGATGGGCCATATCGAGCTGTCGCGTTCGGCCGATCTCATCGTGGTCTGCCCGGCCACGGCCGATCTGATGGCCAAGGCCGCTCACGGCATCTGCGACGATCTGGCGACCACGACGCTGCTGGCCACCGACACCGCGATCGTGATGGCCCCGGCCATGAATGTGCGCATGTGGCAGCACGAGGCGACGCAAGCCAATGCCGCCACGCTGCGCAGCCGCGGCGTCGAGATCATCGATCCCGACGAGGGCGAGATGGCGTGCGGGGAATTCGGCCCGGGACGTCTTGCCGAACCGGCCAGGATTGCCGACGTGATCGAGGCGCGGGTGTCGGCATGATCGCCCGGCCGCTGACCGGCAAGCGCATCGTCATCACCGCCGGACCCACGCTGGAGCCGATCGACCCGGTGCGCTTCCTGTCCAACCGGTCCTCGGGCAAGCAGGGCTATGCCATCGCCCAGACGCTCGCCAATGCGGGCGCCGACGTCATCCTCGTCTCAGGGCCGACCGCGCTGGATGTGCCGGAGGGCGTTCAGCGCATCGATGTGGAGAGTGCGCGCGACATGCTGGACGCGGTGGAGTCGGCGCTGCCGGCCGATGTCTTCATCGCCGTGGCCGCCGTGGCCGACTGGCGCCCCGCCGAGGCCTCCTCGCGCAAGCTGAAGGGCGAGAAGACCGCCCGCGCCGCGATCGAGCTGGTCGAAAACCCCGACATCCTCAAGACCATCGCCCATCTCGGGGTCAGGCGGCCGCGCCTGGTGATCGGGTTTGCGGCAGAGACCCACGATGTCGAGGCCGAGGCCGCCGCCAAGCGCACGCGCAAGGGCTGCGACTGGATTCTCGCCAACGACGTGTCCGGCGACGTGATGGGCGGAGACGCGAACGCGGCCCTGCTCATTACCGAAGAGCAGAGCGAACACTGGCCGCGGGCGCCGAAGGGCGAAATCGCGCAGCGCCTGACCGACCGGATCGCACGATTGTTTTCCACACCGGCTTCTTGCTAGGCTGACGCTCATCCAGCACGCACCGGCATTTCGGGCCAGCGCGTGGAGCGATCAGAAGAGATGATGCGATGAAATCACTTGTCCTGACCGGCGCCGCACTGGCGGCCCTCGGTTTCACCGGCGCGGCCTCAGCCGAATGCTACGCGATCAACGCAGAAAGCGAAGCCACCCCGCTTGACGGATATTCTCTGGAAACAGAGTCCAACCGCGAAGGCCTGATGGCCCCGCCGCCTGTCGGCGAAGATACGGTTGGCCTGCTCTGCGACCGGGCGACCATCGTGCCGCTGGAAAACGATTTCGAGATCCTGCGCCACAGCCTGCCGCTCTACATTCGCACGACCGGCGACGGCGACACGGTGCGCATGCTCTCGCTCGGCTATGAAGACGGCAATTATGTCGTTCAGATGCCCCAGGGCGAGCTGCAGGGCGATGAGCGCGAACAGATCATCGCCGCGCTGGAAGGGTTCAACGAGGGCGAGGCGGCCATCAACGCATATCTCGCCGCCCAGGAAGCCGAAGCCAACGGCGAAACACCGCAATAAGCGGCTGACGTGATGGCGCGAACCGGGCTAGGAGAGGGCGTATCTGTCCTGTCCTAGCCCGGTTGTGCCCATGTCCGAGTCCAGTCCCGTCACCGTTCGAATTAAAGCGCTGCCCCATTTCGAAGGCCTCGACCTGCCGCGCTACCAGACACCCGGCTCGGCAGGCATGGATCTGCCGGCCGCGATACCCGAAGACGAGCCAGTCGTGCTCCAGCCGGGCGAATGGCAGCTGATTCCGGTCGGACTCGCCATCGCGCTGCCCAACGGATACGAGGCGCAGATTCGGCCCCGCTCCGGGCTGGCCGCCAAGTTCGGCATTTCCTGCGTGAACACGCCCGGAACCGTAGATGCCGACTATCGCGGCGAGCTCCGCGTCAACCTCATCAATCACGGCAGGGAACGGTTCATCGTGCGGCGCGGCGAGCGTATCGCGCAGATGATCATCGCCCCGGTCACCCAGGCCAGGCTCGAAGCCGTCGAGACGCTGGACGAAACCAGCCGCGGCGAAGGCGGCTTCGGTTCCACCGGCGTCTAGCTCAGCAGACCCGGCGGCAGCGGATCGCAATAGCTGCGCACGTCGAAAATCCGCGGATCGACGACAAGGTCGCTCGGCGCCAACCCGCGCGACAGTTCCAGCCCCTCCAGGGAGCGGGCCCGCGACAGCGCGACATAGGCCTGACCATGGGCGAACAGGCGCCCCGGCAGGTCGAGAAAGACCTGGTCCAGCGTCAGACCTTGCGCCTTGTGGATGGTCATCGCCCAGGCCAGGCGCAACGGATATTGCTCGAAGGCGCCGAGCGTTTCCTTTTTCAGAGCCTCGGTCTTGGCGTCGAAGCCGTAGCGGTGGCGTTCCCATTTGACCGGCTCGACGGTGTGGATGTCACCATTGACCCGGACCCGCACCCCCTCGGCAGAGAAACTCGCCACCTCGCCAAGCGACCCGTTGACCCAGCGGCCCGCCGGATCGTTGCGGATGAGCATGACCCGGGCGCCCGGTTTGAGGATGAGCGGATCGTCGGTCGGACGCACCCTCTCCTCGAACTCGCCCTCCACCTTTCCGGGCAGGAGGCGCGGCTCCCCCACCAGCGCGTCGAGGCGGGCAGAGTTGATCCGGGCGGCGGCGGCGTTGGTCGGTGTCAGGACCACGTGGGTGGCACTGGCCTCGAGTGCGCTGCGCCCGGTAACGCGTTCATTGAGCGTACGCCCTTGTTCGCGCCGGATCTCACCCTCACGGATCGCGTTGAGGATCTCGATGAAATCGGGATCGCTCTGCCGGTAGACGGTCTCGAGCTCCACGAGGGTGAAGCCCGCATCGCGAAAGGCCGGCGTATGGAAGAAGAAGGGGCCGCCATAGGCCATCTCCAGATAGCCCGCCTCCTCGCCCTGCACGATCGGGGGAAGCTGGGCCAGGTCGCCCACCAGCACCATCTGCACCCCGCCAAAGGGGGCGGAGACATCCCGGTTCATGCGCAGCGCCGCATCGATGGCCCACATCATGTCGGACCGGACCATGGAGATCTCGTCGATCACCAGCACCTTCAGCGCCTTGATCGCGCGGGCATTCTTCAGCCGCTTCACATCGCCGGGCTGGATCAGCCGCGGCGGCAGCCGGAAGAAGGAATGCAGGGTCTGCCCGCCGGCATGCATCGCGGCCACGCCGGTCGGCGCCAGAACCGCCGCGTCCGGCCCGAGCCGTTTCAGCAGCGCTCGCGTCAGCGTCGTCTTGCCCGTCCCGGCCCGCCCGGTCAGGAAGACATTCGCCCTTGTGTCGACGATATAGTCGAGCAGGCGGGCCTGTTCTTCGGACAGGGAAGGCGAAAGCGGAGCGTTCACGGGGCGGGATGTCCTGGCTGACAGAGGCGACGCGGCCAGCTTGACGCGCTTTGCCCGTCCGCGCCACAGCGCGAACTGTCCCCCTCCCATCGCGCCCATGCTAGAAAGTCGGCTCGACCCGCCTGGAGCCCGACATGTCCGTCGATATCGACCGCCACGCCCGCCATATCCTGCTCAGGGAGATTGGCGGCCCCGGCCAGCAGAAGCTCGGCCGCGCATCGATTCTGATCGTCGGCGCCGGCGGCCTGGGCTCGCCTGCTGCGCTCTACCTGGCCGCCGCCGGCATTGGCCGCCTGCGAATTGTCGACCCCGATACGGTCAGCTTGGACAATCTCCAGCGCCAGATCCTGTTTCGCAGTGGCGATGTCGGCGCCTCGAAAGCCGAGCGCGCGGCGGCAACGCTGGCCGCGCTCGACCCGAATGTGACCGTGGAACCGGTTGTGGGGCGCGCGACATCCGGGACGCTGCCAGACCTGATGGACGGGATGAGCCTCGTCCTGGACGGCTGCGACAGTTTCGAGACCCGTTTCGCGGTCAATGGGGCTGCGGCGGACGCCGGCCTGCCGCTCATCTCGGGCGCCGTCGGCCGCTGGGACGGTCAGGTCGGCGTCTTCGCGCCGCATCTGGGACCCGATCAACCCTGCTATCAATGTCTCGTGCCGGAGGCGCCGCCCGATGCAGCCACCTGCGCCGAAGTCGGCATTGTGGGCGCCCTCACCGGCGTCATCGGCTCACTCATGGCTCTGGAAGCCATCAAGCTGGTTACCGGGGCCGGGACGCCGCTGCTGGGCCGGTTGCACATCCAGGACACGCTGGCGGCCGAGGCCCGTGTTGTGCGCGTGGCCAGGGACCCGGCCTGCGCTGTCTGTGGAAATAGAAATTCCTAATTCTTGCGTGATTTGGGTGGTGGGGGCTTAGTCGAGGTCCCGCCGGTCGCCTTTCCAGCCCTGCCGCCGGACTCTTTCGGCGACCCACTCTCGTTAACCTTTGTAGGTCTGTCGGAAGGCGGACGTGATTTGGGGCCGTCACTCTTTCTATCGGGCATGTCAATTAACCTCAGAATCTTCGTTGTGTGTTGTAGCGCTAAGATTCTCGGCTTGAGCACTAAAGCCCCAGATTGCGAGAATCAGACCAAGTATCACGGCTCCTAGAGAAGCTAGATTTAGCAGATTCGTCGTGATCGAGTAGAATTTACACTGAGAAATCGCACGGCGCTCTTTTGTATCGTCAAATTGGCCATCGTCAATCTCGGCCTTTCTACGAAGATAGTCTTCATCCCACTGATTAATTTCTGCCTTTTTTAGCTGAGAAGAAGCGAGGTAAGATAAGAGGTTGGCTAAAAGCGTGACGACGAAGCACCCTACTGCGAAGTAAATAACGGGCGAGAAGCGACCAAAAATCTCTGCCAATGAAATAACAACTGCGACGGCGCCACCACTTAGTAGCGTGATAGCCTTATCAAACGATCGTTCTTGCTCAGCTAAGAGGGAGAGCAATGTTTGACGATGTTGCAAAAAATCGGATTTCAGAAGTGCGAGCTTCTGGCCTTTATCCACTTCCCAGCCCCCCGATCTACAAGCACGCGAGTCGGTCTCGAGCTTGATGTGTGAAGTGCCTCAAGCGTGAGCATTTATAATTATAACCACTTAAATGCGCTGAGACTACTCCGGCGGTTCGTCCTTGGCGTCACGCGGACGCCGCCGCGACACCCGGTCCTGGAAGATCGCCGCCAGTGCCGCGCCCGTCATCAGGCCAGCTATGACGCCATAGGCGATATTGCCCACCAGCCAGGCGATCAGCGGCATCGCGACAACTCCGGCCGCAAAGCCGGCTATCAACGCCTTGATGCGTGTTCGGGTGCCCTGACCTTCAGACGCCATCAGCGGCGTTTCCTGACCTTCTTTTCACCGCGGCGCGCCAGGAACAGCACACCGGCGAACGCGACGGCGAATGCCACCCCGACGGCCGCGCCGCTGAGCCAGCTGCCCATCAGAATCGAGAACAGGGCGCCCAGCAGCACCGCGATGCCGATCAGCATCACGAAGACGCGGGGCGGGGGAAGAGTCGATTTATTCTGTTTCACCAGTGATATCCCGATAGAGCGTCCAGATCATGCGTTCGGTCGTGATGAAACCCCAATCCCAGTCCTCATGGAAGTCCGAGAGGGGGTTGGCGGCCTGAATGGCGTCGAGGCCCATGCCCTGATCGACCAGCTCCGCGACGCGGGCGCGCGCCTGCGTCAGCATGTCGATGCTCGCTTCCAGATCGGTTTCATCGGAGAGCGGGCCGTGACCGGCAATGATCTGCGTGTCGGCCTCGGCGCGATCGACGATCATCTGCATGCCGTCGATATAGCCCTGCACCGTCCCGCCATTGTCCAGATCGATATACGGGTAGCGGCCGGAGAAGAGCAGGTCACCGGCGTGGATCACATTGGCATCCTCGAAATGGATGAAGAGGTCGCCATCGGTATGAGCGTTCGGCGCGTGATAGAATCGCGCAGTCTGGCCGTTCATCGTGACGAAGTCGCCTTCACCCACATTGACCGTCGGCAGGGAAGCGCCGGACAGCGGATCGGGGGTGTTTCCGGAGAGCTGCGACGTCACCGGATCGACCAGGGCCGGGCGGACATTGGGATGGGCCATCACCGTGGCGCCGCGCTCGGCAAAATAGGCATTGCCCTGCACATGGTCGCCGTGGAGATGGGTGTTCAGCACCAGATCGACCTCCCGGCCGTCCGAAAGCGCCTTCTGGGCCTCGTCCAGCAGCGGGGCGAACGGCGCCATCTGCGTGTCGATCATGAAGACCCCGTCTTCGCCGATCAGCACGCCGACATTGCCGGCCCGGTCGGTACGCAGCTCGTAAATCCCGTTCCCGAGATCGGTAGTGGCAACCTCGACCTCCTGCTGGGCGAACGATGCGCCGGTCAGCGCGGTGGTAACGGCAAGCGCGGTAGCAAGCGTGCGGATCATGAAAACCTCTCCGTCCAGATTGTCTCTGCAGGGCGAAGATGGGGCGGTGCGGGGCCGACGTCCAGCACTGTCGCCTTAACCTGCGATTCACCGTGTCGCCCGACACTCGATGCCATGCGGCTTTTGAGTGTGATTCTCCTTCTGGCAAGTCTCGCCGCCGGGCTTCCCCCGGCGATGGCGCAGAGCTGTGACACTCATTCCGGACTGCCCGTTCCCCGCTTTGTCTCGCTCAAGTTCGAAAGCGTGAACGGCCGGTCCGGACCTTCGCTCGGCCATCCGATCGCCTGGGAATATGTCCGGGCCGGCCTGCCCATGGAAGTGACGGCGGAGACAGCCGACTGGCGCCGGGTTCGCGATCCGGGCGACGAGGAGACCTGGATGCACCGGCGTGTGCTGTCCGGTCGCCGTTCGGTCCTGCTTCAGGAGGATACCGCGCTTCGGGCCCGCCCCGAGACCGAAGGGGTCATCGAAGCCGAAGCCGAGGGAGGCGCGGTTCTCTGGCTTGAACGTTGCCGGACCGGCTGGTGCCGGGTGGAAGCAGGCGGAGAGCGCGGCTGGGTTCCTGCCCGGGCCCTGTGGGGCGTCTACGAGCATGAACGCGATCCGGCCGCCGAGCCGCCTGCGTCCGCGCAGTGCACCTCCGCAGGCATCGACGACAGCACCGGGCTGAGCGACTAGTCCGCCTGCCTCTTTTCTCGTGTATGATCCATGCTAGACAGGAGCTGACAGCACCCCTCGGGGCGCGCCGGGCCGGCTCATGGCCCAGCCAATCAAGGACCCATCCCTCTTGACCCAGTTTGAACGCAAGAACAGCTATTCCTACGAAGACCTTCTGGCCTGCGGCCATGGCGAGCTTTTCGGGCCGGGCAATGCCCAGCTGCCCCTGCCGCCAATGCTGATGTTCGACCGCATCGAGACCATAACCCAGGATGGCGGCGCTCACGGCAAGGGTCACATCGTCGCCGAGCTCGACATCGATCCGGAGCTCTGGTTCTTCAAATGCCATTTCGAAGGCGATCCGGTGATGCCGGGCTGCCTGGGCCTGGACGCAATGTGGCAGCTGGTCGGCTTTTTCCTTGGCTGGTCGGGTGCGCCCGGCAAGGGCCGCGCGCTGGGCGTGGGCGAGGTGAAATTCACCGGCCAGGTCACGCCCGGCGTCAAACACGTGCGATATGTGATTGATCTCAAGCGGGTCATCATGCGCAAGCTTGTACTCGGCATTGCCGATGGCCACGTGGAAGCTGACGGGCAGGTTATCTACACTGCCAAGGACATGCGGGTCGGTCTGTTCCGCCCGGAAGAAATGTCGAAATCGGGAGCGAGTGCATGAGGCGAGTTGTCGTCACGGGCATCGGGATCGTTTCTGCCATTGGCGAAAACGCCGATGCGGTTGCCAAAAGCTTGAAGGCCGGCAAGTCAGGCGTCGTCAAGGCGCAAGACTATGCCGATCTCGGTTTTCGGTGCCAGGTTCACGCGCGTCCTTCGGTTAATCCGGCCGAGCATGTGGACAAGCGCGCCTATCGCTTCATGGGCGAAGGCTCAGGCTGGTGCTACATGTCGATGGAGCAGGCCATTGCCGATGCCGGCCTGGCGCCCGATGAGGTCAGCCATGAGCGCACTGGCCTGATCGTCGGCACCGGCGGCCCTTCGACCGAGGCGATCGTCAAGGCTGCCGACATCACGCGCGAAAAAGGTCCCAAGCGGATCGGTCCGTTTGCCGTACCCAAGGCGATGTGCTCCACCGCGTCGGCCACGCTCGCCACGCCGTTCAAGATCAAGGGCCTGAACTATTCGATCAGCTCGGCCTGCACGACCTCGCTGCACTGCATGGGCGCGGCTGCCGAGCAGATTGCCTGGGGCAAGCAGGACATCGTCTTCGCCGGCGGCGGGGAAGAGCTCGAATGGTCGCTGTCCAACCTCTTCGATGCGATGGGGGCGATGAGCAGCGGCTATAACGAGACGCCGGAGAAGGCCTCGCGGCCGTTCGACAAGAACCGCGACGGCTTCGTCATTGCCGGCGGCGCCGGTATCGTGGTGCTTGAGGAATATGAGCGGGCCAAGGCCCGCGGCGCGACGATCTACGCCGAAATCCTGGGTTATGGCGCGACCAGCGACGGGTATGACATGGTCGCCCCGTCCGGCGAAGGCGCCGCGCGGTCGATGAAGCTCGCCCTGGATGAAGCCGGCGGCCGCACGGTCGACTATATCAACCCGCATGCCACGGCGACGCCGGTCGGCGACATCGCAGAAGCACGCGCCATCCGCGAAGTCTTTGGCGCGAAGCCTCCGCTCATCTCGGGCACCAAGTCGATGACCGGCCACTGTCTCGGCGGCGCCGGCGTCCAGGAAGCCATCTATTGCCTCCTCATGATGCGTGACGGCTTCGTGGCGCCCTCGATCAATATCGAGGAGATGGACCCGGAAATCGGCGATCTGCCTGTCGTCACCGAAACGAAGCACCAGGAGGTCAATACCTGCCTGTCCAATTCCTTCGGTTTTGGCGGCACGAACGGGACGCTGATCATGGGCCGGCCGGACTAGGCCTGGCGTTCACACGCGCATGAAAAAGGCCGCGGCTACGCCGCGGCCTTTTTTGCTTGTCACGTTTCCCAAAATCCCGGACGCGCTCGAAGAGCGCGGACCGGGGATACAGACTTGTCTGCCTATTCCGCCTTCACCCGGACAGGCTCCGCGAACATCGGCGCGATCTGCAAATTCTTGGCCCAGTTCAGCTTTTCGAAAATCAGAAGAGCCGTGCCGTTATAGTCGACGATGCGGTTGATCAGGCCCTTGCGCGGCAGGTGCAGGGCGCTGGCCGGATAGTCGTGGTGATGGCCGTGAATGGCTTCTCCGCCGGTCAGCAGCGCGAGCATCCATTCCAGCCAGGCCGGCGCCTTGAGGTGACCGACCACATTCACACCCAGCGTTGTGGCGTGAAACTGCACACCACGCGCCGTCACGGCCGAGGCATGCAGCAGGAAGGTCAGGAGCAGCGAGCCGCCCGTCAACGCCACGATGGCGTAGATCGCCGCCGGCACGAGCAGGTGGATCAGCAGGCTCATCAGATTGTAGTTGCGGTCAACGAAAGACACGCCCGGGATGTCGCGCAGCCACATCGCCAGGGGACGCTTCATGTCATTGCGGTCGCGCCAGATCAGCCAGCCGATCCAGGCCCAGGCCTTGCTCTCGTGCGGATTGTGCGGATCGCCCGGCTTGTCGGACAGGCGGTGGTGCTGGGAGTGGTAATTGACCCAGTCCTTGATCTCGCCCTGCATGGCGACGAGGCAATGCACGAGCGTGAGAATCTGGGCCGGCCATTTCAGCTCACCCGCCTTGTGCTGCCAGATCCGGTGCAGGACGCCGATACCCAGATTGCAGACGACCAGCGTGGCGGCACCCACGGCCATTGCGAGCGGCACGAACCACCAGGAGAAGGCGAGACTGTCGAGGGCAAGGCCCGCGACGATCGCGCCAACGACGCCGACGACGCCGAGCAGCGGATAGATGATGGCAGCAAACACGCTGGGCCAATTCAGGTTGGCCCAGGTCTTTTCGATGGATTGGGAGCGGGCGATTGGGGTTCGGCTCATGGAACGACAAGTCCTAGTCGACGGGGACCGCGGAGTGCACGGCCTCGGCAGGGGCAGATCAGAAGTGTCTCACGGTCTGGCGGCGCTCAAAAGAGCACGGCTCACTTACAGAAACACAATTCCTGTTGTTGAAAGCTTGCGCAAGCGCGCAAGGCGTGGCTCGACGCGTGAAAGTCCATCTTGTATGTCCAGACGGGAGTTGAAGATTGGGCGGCAGTCCCGCCGCAGAGCGGACGCAACGCCAAGCCGTTGTGTTCTGGATATCCGACAAAGAGGGCCATTCCATGTCCGACACCGTTTTCCCCGCCGGCGATCTGATGAAGGGCAAGCGCGGCCTCGTCATGGGCGTCGCGAACAAGAACTCCATTGCCTGGGGGATTGCCCGGCAGCTGCATGCCCAGGGCGCGGAACTGGCCTTCTCCTACCAGGACGAAGCGCTGGAAAAGCGCGTGCGTCCGCTGGTTGAAAGCCTCGGCGACGAGCCTTTCATGGTGACCGCCGACGTGTCTGACGACGCCTCCATGGAAGCCTGCTTCAAGACCCTTGAAGACAAGTGGGGCAGACTGGATTTCCTGGTCCATGCGATCGCCTTTGCCGGCAAGGACGAGCTGCAGGGCAGCTTCACCCACAACACCACGCGCGAAGGCTTCAGGCGCGCCATGGACATTTCGGCGTATTCCTTCGTCGATGCCTCGCGCCGCGCCAGCGCGCTCATGCCCTCGAAGGATGAGGGCGGCGGCTCGATCATCTCGATGACCTATCTCGGCTCCGAACGCGTCGTGCCCAATTACAACGTGATGGGCGTGGCCAAGGCGGCCCTGGAAGCCTCGACCCGCTACATCGCCCGCGATCTCGGCCCGCTCGGAATTCGCGTGAACGCGATCTCGGCCGGCCCGATGCGCACACTGGCCATGGCCGGGATTTCCGGCGGCCGCACCCTGATGAAGACGGGCAAGGACTGGTCCATGCTCAAGGAAGACACCACGATCGAAGGCGTGGCGGGTTCGGCCCTCTACCTGCTCTCCGATCTGGGCAAGTCGTGCACCGGCGAAGTCCTGCATGTCGATGCCGGTTTCCACGCGGTCGGCGTCCCCGATATCGAGGAATAGCCCGCCGCACTGCGTCCATCAGGCCCCCTTCGTTTCAGCGGCGGGGGCCTTTTCCTGCCTGAGTTTCGGCTTCAGGCCCATCACCGGGCGCAGGAACCAGATCCGCCGGGCCGCCTCAAATCCGAGCAATGAGCCGGCGAAGGTGATGAGGGTGAGAAGCGCGAATTCCGGCCAGAGCCCCAGCCCGGTACGCGTCAGCGCGTAGCCGGCGGCGACGGTGATCGTCTGGTGCAGGATGTAGACCGGAAAGACCGCCTCGGTGAGATAGCGCCGCGCCGGCCCGTCCGCCGAGAGGAAACGCCGGCCAACTCCCAGCAGGGTGAGGATTGCCGTCCAGGCATAGACCACCCGTCCGGAGCGCGCGGCCCACAGTTCGACGGGGCCGGTCGTGAATGCTTCCCAGTTTTGCCAGACGACTGTGAGCCCGGCGCCAAGAACAAGTGTCAGCGTCAAGGCATAGGGCAGGGTCCGGTCCACGCATTGCCAGAAGCGCTCGCTGCGCGCCGCGAACACCCCGTAAAGCAGATAGGTCAGGCTGATTGCGTGATTGGCCCAGTCCTCGACCAGGTTGTGCGTGGTCTCGAAATGAGGAACCAGCAGGACCCGGTAGGCCAGGAATGGCAGGACAGGAAGGGTCAGCGCCACCAGCGGCCCAAGGCGCGTGGCAAGCAGAGCGCCGAACGCGGCACCGGGGCCTCGCCCGACCCGTTTGAGCAGTCCCAGGACCGGCGCAAGCAGAAGTGCGTAGACGAAGAGATAGACGACGTACCAGAGGTGGTTCCATGTCGGGACCTCGATCCCGGCTATCTCCCATCCGATGATGTAGCGCGGCCAAAACGCGAGGAGTCCCGGCTCGATCTCGCCCGCCTCGCGCAGCTGGAAGTAGGTCTGGGGCATCACCACGACGATCATGCCGAACACGATCACCGGAAGCAGACGGACGATTCGTTCACGCGCAAAGCGCCATGCACCCCCTTGCTTGTCGTGGAGATAGGCGAACGCCACCCCGGAGATGAAGAAGAGCAGCGAGAGGCGCCAGGGATTGAGCAGGCTCATGAGCGGCTCGGCGCCCGGTCCTGCATGCACGCTTTTCACGTGCCACTCCCAGGGCGTGTAGAACATGCCCACGTGGTAGAAGACCAGCAGGGCGAATGCGATGATACGCAGCCAGTCCAGATCGTAGCGGCGGGTAGAATGCGTGCCGGCGGGCATGGTCGGGGTCTCTCCTCAGATCGTGCGCTCAGGAGGCCCTGTTTCGACGCTGGCGGCACGCCTGAAGGGACGAGGGGAAGGCCGGCGGGATGGACGGTGCTACGCCGGGGACAATCGGCGGCATGTCCGGGGCAAGCGGCGTGCAGAGACGCTAGGCGGAGACGGCGACACCCGCCATGATCGCCCTCTTCTTGAACCGCCCCTGCGATCCTGACCATGACGACCCCCGATCTTGAACACCGCGTCCTGCGCCACGCCTTCGCCTTCTTCGCGATTGCCTCGGTCGGTTTCTGGCTGGTCAACGGTCTTTCCGCGGCGGAGGAATGGCGCCGCGCCGGCGAGACCGGGGGCTGGGTCCGCGCTCTTGTCCTCGAAGGCACCAGCAACCTGACCATCCTCGCCCTGTTCGTGCCCGTGGCCCTGCTTGAACGCCGCGCCCCTGCCACGCTGGACTCCTGGCGCACCTCGCTGCCTATCCATCTTCTGGGCGGGACGGTGTTTTCCCTGGTCCATATCGCGGCCATGAACGCCATGCGCACGGTGTTGTGGCCGGTTCTTTTCGGGCGGCAGTACGGGCTGGACGGCCAGCTCTGGGGCGAACTGGTCTATGAATACCGCAAGGACGTGCTGTCCTATGCGCTGATCCTGGCAATTCTCGCGGTCTTCCGGGCGCGTGAAGACGCGGTGCAGCAGGCCCGCGCTGCCCGCAGGGATGCCCGGGCCGAGAATATCATCACACTGCGCTGCGGCGGGCGCGAACTGCGCCTCCCGGCCGGCGAAATTCTGTCAGCTGCGGCTGCGGGCAACTACGCTGAAATCCGCACGCGCGCCGGCAGCCACCTCGCCCGCATCACGCTGACCGAGCTGGAGCGGCTGCTGAACGAGGCCGGCCGCGACCCGGTGCGGGTGCATCGCTCCCATCTCGTGGCCCGCCAGGCGGTGCGTGAGATCATCCCGGCCGCAGACGGTGATGCGGAGGCGGTCCTGGAGGACGGCGCCTGCATCCCGGTCAGCCGGCGCTTTCGCGACCGTCTGAGGGGCTGACCCCGTCCCGACCGTCCATACCGCGACAGCCTTCTTTTCCACAGGCGAAATCTCGCAGGCAACGGAGAATGTTTAGGATTTGGTTGTGAGCGTCCGTATAAGCCCTCCCCGGAGCAGGGTTATCACCCCTGCGGGGACAAAAGGGACATCCATGAAACTTGCTATGATTACCGGAGCGAGCCTGCTCGCGTTGACCGTTGGCGCACCGGCCCTGAGCGATCCCGGCGAGGATCGAATTGCCGAACTCGAAGCGCGCATCGAGCAACTTTAAGAGACTAATCGCCGCCTGCTCGACTATCTTGAAGCGCAAGGCGCACTGGACCCGCGCGCTCCAGCCGCGACCGCTGCACCGGCCCGCGACCTGACCCATACGGCAGCGCGCGAGACCGATGACCCGGAAGTGCTGACGCGTCCCGAAGCTGCGCCGGGCGCAGAGCCGTCGCGTACGCTCGGCGACCAGTTCGTCGGGATGAACTCGGCCTATTCCTTCGCCATGCTCGACCACGCCGAGACGACGAATACGCGGCAACTTGTCCAGCTGCGCGCGATCCAGAGCGGCGAGCTGAACAACCGGGTCACCCTCGGTGGCGAGATCACCGTGCTGGCCGACTATCAGGAATCCAATTCCAACACGAAATTCGGCTGGCTGATGCGTCACCCGACCTCGGCCAACCAGATTGGCGAGACGGTGTCAGAGTTCGTGATTCACAATGTGCAGATCGCGGTCACCGGCCGGCTGACGAACGACATCACCAGCTATGTCGAGCTTCTTTACGATCCTGAGCAGAGCTTCGGCTCGGGCACATTGACCGATCTCAACCGCAACCAGATTCAGCTGCGCCGGGGCTGGGTGATGTGGGGCAATCTGGACGAGCGCCCGGTCTACGTCGCCGTCGGCAAGATGGACACGCCCTTTGGCTTGAACGACACGGTCAGCCCGTTCACCAACTCCACGAACTGGCATGCCTTTGCCGGCCTCGCCTATGGGGGTCTCGCCGGCTACTACAATAATGGCCTCCACCTGCGGGCCATGGCAATCTAGGGAGGGGCTCAGTTCCGCGCTCACAACGCGCCGGTCGAAGACACCGCCGTGCCGAGCCGCGTGAACAATTTCACGTTCGACGCCAACTACACCGCAGCGCTCGATGCGGGCAGCGTCATGGTCGGGGCCAGCTACACCCATGCGAGCGCGTATTGCCAGGCTTATCCGGTCTTCCACTTCAACCCGTGCGACGACAACAACCCGGCCTGGGCCGTCTATTCGCGCGCCGAACTCGGGGCGTTCGAGCTTCTCGCCGAGTATGGCAGCACGACCGAGGAGTGGCCCGGCACGGCCTCGCCGGTGCCGTTCTATTCCCAATTCGAAGCGGTCAAGGCGGAGTCGTTCACCCTGGGCGGGCGCTACTGGATGAATCTTCACCGCGAGGACGATTTCGCACTGAGCGCCGAGTTCAGCCGCTTCATCTCCGGCGACGACGGCGCGCCATGGGAACGCCAGGACCAGTACGTATTCGGGGCCTCCTACTTCGTGGTGCCGAACGTCAATCTGTTCGGCGAACTCATCCACACCAGGGGCTGGGTTCCGCTCAACTTCCTGTCTGGCGGCAACTTTGCCGACGGGACAAGCTGGTCGGAGTCCGACGCCGAGACCAATGTGATCGCCGTCGGCGTACAGGCGGCGTTCTAGCGTCTCCGCATGTCTGGCAAACCGCCAGCACTGGCCCGCCGTCGCTGAATCGCAACAAAATCCCCGCCAGCGATCGCTGGCGGGGGCTCTTGTTTCAGGCTTTGAAAGCCGGAGGCTGGAGGATCAGCCTTCGCCGCCCTTGGCCATTTCTTCGCCAGTCTCCTGGTCGACTTCCTTCATCGACAGGCGGACCTTGCCGCGATCGTCGAAGCCGAGAAGCTTCACGTAGACTTCCTGGCCTTCGGCGACGACATCCTTGGGATGGTTGACGCGCTCTTCCTTCAGCTGGGAGACGTGAACCAGCCCGTCCTTGGGACCGAAGAAATTCACGAAGGCGCCAAAGTCCATGACCTTGACGACCTTGCCCTTGTAGATCTGGCCCTCTTCCGGCTCGGCGGTGAGACCGTGGATCCAGTCGAGCGCCGCCTTGATCGAGGCGCCGTCCGAGGACGAGACCTTGATCACGCCATCGTCGTTGACGTCGACCTTGGCACCGGTTTCTTCCACGATCTGGCGAATGACCTTGCCGCCCGAACCGATCACGTCACGGATCTTGTCGACCGGGATGGTGATGGTCTCGATACGCGGCGCGTACTGGCCGACTTCTTCGCGGGCGCCGGTCAGGGCCTTGTTCATCTCGTCCAGGATATGGGCCCGGCCGCCTTTGGCCTGGTCCAGAGCCGTCTGCATGATGTCCTGGGTAATCCCGGCGATCTTGATGTCCATCTGCAGGCTGGTGACACCCATCTCGGTGCCGGCCACCTTGAAGTCCATGTCGCCGAGGTGATCTTCGTCACCCAGAATGTCGGACAGGACGGCAACCCCGTCCGGATCCTTGATCAGACCCATGGCGATGCCGGACACCGGGCGTGCGATCGGCACGCCGGCATCCATGAGGGCGAGCGAGCCGCCGCACACGGTCGCCATGGACGACGATCCGTTGGATTCGGTGATCTCGGAGACCAGGCGCACGGTGTACGGGAAGTCTTCCACACCGGGCATGACGGCGCGAAGGGCCCGCCAGGCCAGCTTGCCGTGGCCGATTTCGCGGCGGCCGGGAGCGAGGCGGAAGCTGGTTTCACCGACGGAGTAGGGCGGGAAGTTGTAATGGAGCATGAAGCGCTCCTTGTACGTCCCCGTCAGCGCGTCGATGAACTGCTCGTCCTCGCCGGTGCCCAGCGTCGCGACGACCAGCGCCTGGGTCTCGCCACGCGTGAACAGGGCCGAACCGTGCGTGCGCGGCAGGATGCCGGCTTCGGACACGATCGAGCGGACCTCGTCCAGCTTGCGGCCGTCGATCCGTTTGCCGGTCTTGATGATGCCGCCGCGAACGACGCTGGATTCAACGCCCTTCAGCACATCCTTGAGAACCGCCTTGTCGACGCCATCCGGATTGTCCTCGCTGGCAGCAAACGCATCGATCGCTTTTTGCTTGGCGGCACCGACGGCTTCCTGACGCGCGGTCTTGTCCTTGATCTTGTAAGCCTTCTCGATGTCGGACCCGACGAGGTCCTTCACCTTGGCTGCAAGATCAGAATGGTCTTCCGGCGTGTAGTCCCACGGCTCTTTCGCCGCTTTTTCAGCAAGGTTGATGATCGCGTCGATCACCGGCTGGAAGGCCTCGTGGCCCGCCATGACAGCACCGAGCATGATCTCCTCCGAGAGCTCCTTGGCTTCGGATTCGACCATCATCACCGCATCGCCGGTGCCCGCGACCACGAGATCGAGCTCGCTGTCGTCAAGATCGGCCACGCTCGGGTTGATGACGTATTCGCCATTCATGTAGCCCACGCGCGCAGCGCCGATCGGGCCCAGGAAGGGTAGGCCGGACAGGACCAGCGCGGCAGACGCGCCGATCATGGCCGGAATATCGGGATCGTTTTCCAGATCGTGGGACAGAACGGTCAGCATCACCTGCACTTCGTTCTTGAACCCTTTCGGGAAGAGCGGGCGGATCGGCCGGTCGATCAGGCGAGACGTCAGCGTCTCCTTGTCGGTCGGACGGCCCTCGCGCTTGAAGAAGCCGCCGGGGATCTTGCCCGCGGCGAAATACTTCTCCTGATAGTTCACGGTCAGCGGGAAGAAGTCCGCGCCCGGCTTGGCTTCTTTCACGCCAACAGCGGTCGCGAGGACAGACGTCTCGCCATAAGTGACCAGCACCGCACCGTCAGCCTGACGGGCCATGCGGCCGGTTTCCAGGGTCAGCTCGCGGCCGGCCCACTCAATCGTCTCTTTTTGAATATCGAACATGTTCTCTCATACGTACGGATGGATCCCGGCGGTGTCGGGATAGTGAAACGCCGGCGCGCCCGTTGGCGGCCGGCGTTTCGCATGGGTCGGTCTAGCGACGCAGTCCCAGCTTCGCGATCAGGGCCTTGTAGCGATCGTTATCGATACGGGCCAGATAGTCGAGAAGCCGGCGGCGCTGGGAAACCAGCTTCAAGAGCCCCCGCCGGGAATGGTTGTCTTTCTTGTGGGTCTTGAAGTGTTCTGTGAGGTTGGCGATCCGCTCGGTCAGCACCGCAACCTGGACTTCCGGAGATCCGGTGTCGTTGGCTTCGCGGGCATTTTCCTTGATCAGTTCGGCTTTGCGTTCAGCGGTGATCGACATGTGTTTCGGTCTCGTCTCGGTGTCGGGTGGATGTCAAAGGCCCGGCCGGGATACCGTCCAGCAGGGTCCATCTTCGAACGGGCCTTATCAACGAAAGGGCGCACGAAGGCAAGGAGAATACCCTTCGCGGGCGCTGGCCCTTACAGGCCTCAGCCTGTCGTGTGTCGCGATTCTTATATGGGCAGTGTCCCGGTAGCTGCCAAGGGGGGCAGCGGCCGCCGCTAACCCCACTGGAAGACACGGACGGGGGCGAATCTGCCTGCTTTCGCCTCGCCGATCGCGATAGCCCGGTCATGGCCCATGGCCAGTGCGGCGCGCGAATAGTCCTTGCCGGCAATTTCGCGCGGCTGGCGGGCGGCCTTGAGGGACTGAGCCGCGTTCGGCAGCAGCACGATGGCACGACCCTGGCGCAACTCGAAAACCTCGTCCTCGGTGACAGCGACACTGGGCAGCTCGGCCAGGGCCGTCTCCAGCGGAAGCAGGGCTTCATCGGCGCGCCCCTCTTCGGCCAGGGCGCGCAGCCCATCCAGGGTGATCGAATTGGCAGCATCGAAGGGGCCGACCTTGACGCGGCGCAGTGCCGCGACATGGGCGACCGTACCCAGCTCGGCGGCCAGATCGCGCGCCAGGGCTCTGACATAGGCGCCCTTGCCACAGCCCATCTCCAGCACTGCGAGATCCGCCTCGGGCATGCCGAGGAGGTGCAGGTGTGAGATTTCGATCTCTCGCGCTTGCAGCTCGACCGTTTCTCCGGCCCGCGCCAGATCGTAGGCGCGTTCGCCATCGACCTTGATGGCCGAATAGGCGGGCGGAATTTGCTCGATCGTGCCGGTGAATGCGGGAAGTGCGGCGCGCAGCGCTTCCTCGTCCGGGCGGACCGGACTATCCCGGACCACTTCGCCCTCGGCATCGAAGGTCGTGGTTTCCTCGCCCCAGCGCACCGTGAAGCGGTAAACCTTGCCCGCTTCCTGAGCGAATGGCACGGTCTTGGTCGCTTCGCCCAGGGCGATGGGAAGGACGCCGCTGGCGAGCGGGTCCAGCGTCCCGGCATGGCCGGCTTTTTTCGCATCGAAGATACGCCGGACCGCCGACACCGCTTGTGTCGACGTCATGTCGAGCGGCTTGTCCAGATTGATCCAGCCGTGGACCGGCCGGCCCTTCTTGCGCCGTGCCATGGCTAGCTCTCGCCTCCATCGCCCTCGAGATCGCGCTTTACGCCCGGTCGGTCGAGAATTTCTTCCACATGCTGGGCTTCCTCGAACCGGTCGTCGGGCCGGAAGACCAACTTGGGCGTGAACTTCATCTCGATCTGGCGGCCCAGCTCTTTCTGAATGAAGCCATGGGCCCGGTTGAGGCCGGCCGCCACGACGTTCGGGTCTTCCAGACCCAGGGCGGAGATGAACACCGTCGCATGGCGCATGTCCGGACTCATGCGCGCCTCGGTGATGGTGATCGAGACACCATCGAGCGCGCGGTCATGCAGATGACCCTCGGCAATGATGTCGGCAACCGCGCGGCGGACAAGTTCACCGCCGCGCAACTGGCGCTGGGATTGGGTCTTCATGGGTGTGTCCTTGTTTCCGCTCGGACGGGCCGGGATCGAACCGGAGCGCCCCTGGAAAGGGGGCGGGTGATACGCGCTCGGCTGCAAGCTGGCAAGCCCTAGCCGCGCACCACCATGAGGCCGCCGGCAAAAAGAAGCGCAACTCCTGCAATACGGATCCAGTTGGCCGGCCTTACCTCCAGCCCGAGAAGGCCGTAATGGTCGAGAACAAGCGAAAGCGTCAGTTGCGCCGCGATCAGGGTTGCGAAGAATGCGCCCGCGCCGATCTTGGGTGTCGCCCAGGCTGCGGTGGACACGAACAGCGCACCCAGCACGCCGCCGGCTATCCACAGGTGGGGCGGGACCCGCGATACTGTCTCTGCACTCGGCAAGCCGGTGCGGATGACGAGCGCGCCGACAATCGCGAAGAGCACAGTCGCCCCGGCGGTGAAACTGACAAGGGCGGCCCGCAGGGGTGAACCGAGGAGAGCCGCGAGCTGGCTGTTGAACGCGGGCTGGGTCGCCACTGCTCCGCCGGCGAGGGTCACCATCAAGATGGGAAAAAGCTGGGAGAGATTCATCAAACCCCTTTCAAATTCCTGGGTCCGTCACAAGGCAAACCCGGTCCGCGCAAGAGCGTTCCGCGTCTGGCCGCATTGTCTGCGTTGACTCTGAATTGAATTCAATTCAGTTTCATTCCAGAATACGGGAGAAGCTCGATGACGAGTCCGCCAGTCGCCCATCCGACCGGTGCCGCACCGCGTGTCCGGCCCCGCGGCCGGGAGAGCCGGGAGAGGCTGATCGATGCGGCCCGGAGCGTCCTCATTGGTGGCGAGGGACATGCCGAAATGTCCGAGATCGCTGCGCGGGCCGGTGTGTCTGCGGGGCTGGCCTATCACCACTTCGGCTCGAAGGATGGGCTCGTCTCCGCTGTCGTGGAGGACTTCTACGCCCGCTACGACCGGACGGCGAACGCGACCTATCGCGGTGAAAGCTGGCCGCAGCGGGAAATACAGCGCGTACGCGCCAGCGTGCGCTTCCTCGTCGAGGATCCGTTCACCGCGACCCTGTTCGGGCCGCTCGGCCGCTCGACACCGGTTGTCAACGCCGAGGCAAGTTGCATGGCCCGGCTGGTCGAACGCGGCAGCCAGAATATCGCCCGCGGGCAGGCAGACGGGGACCTGCCCCGTCAGGTCGATCCGCACCTGGCCGCTGCCTTCGTCCTGGGCGGCCTGCGCCAGAGTGTCGGCGCGGCCCTCCTTATGGAAATCAGGCCCGATCCCGAGCGGCTGGCCGGCGCCATCTGGATTCTTATTGCGCAAAGTCTGGGCCTGAGAGAAGGGAGCAAGTCATGACCGAACCGCGCGGCAAGACGGTCGAACGTTCCAGCGATCTGTTTACGGCCGACCTCGCCGGCACCCACCGGCGCTCCACTGTCCAGACAATCGCGCCGGACCCCGAGACGCTCGCGCTCTACGACCGGGACGGATTCGTGATTTTGAAGGGCCTGATCGAGACGCAAGTCCGCGAGCGCGCGGAAGACGCCCTGCGCGGTGTGCTGGGCCCGACCGGACGTAATAATTTCGAAGGGTTCAACACCCAGCGCGCCTATGCGCTTCTAGCCAAGACACGGGCGCTCGATCCACTCATCGCCCATCCGCAGATTCTTGGATTCCTTGAGGCGCGCCTGCACGCGCATCCGCTTCTTTCCGCCTGTCTGGCCATCAATATCGGCCCGGGTGAATCATCGCAGCTACCTCACGCCGACGACGGTTTCTACCCTGACATGCGGCCCGATGCCCGCCATGGCCTTTCCGTGATCTGGGCTTTCGATTCGTTTACCCGGGAGAATGGCGCGACGTGCGGCTGGCCTGGCAGCCATCTCTGGCCGGCCGGCCGCGAGCCCGGCCCGCAGGACCCTGCTGTCACCGCCATCATGGACCCCGGCGACGCGCTGGTCTTTCACGGCGGCTTCTGGCACGCCGGCGGTGAGAATGTCACCGGCCGGAGCCGACTGGCCTTGACCGCGCAATATTGCGCCCCGTGGCTGCGAACGCAGGAGGCCATGGCTCTGGCGGTCCCGCCGAACGCCGTGGCCGGGCTCGAACCGCCGCTGCCTTCCCTGCTGGGCTACCAGATCCATCCTCCGTTCATGGGGCACGTGGACGGCATGCATCCCAGGCGGCTCTTGGGCACCTGACACAGAAAAGGGCGGCCCGCCAGGAGCCGCCCTTTTCGTGACATTCGCGAAGATCGCAGCTCTAGAGCGTGCGTTTGAACTCTTCCACGGTGAAGCACTCGATCTTATCGCCGACCTGGATGTCGTGATAATTCTCGAAGCCCATGCCGCACTCTGTCCCGGCGCGCACTTCACTGACCTCGTCCTTGAAGCGCTTCAGCGTAGACAGCTGGCCTTCGTGGATGACCGTGTCGTTGCGCAGCAGGCGCACACCCGAACCGCGGCGCACCACGCCTTCGGTGACGCGGCAACCGGCGACCTTGCCCAGTTTGGAAATGTTGAAGACTTCCAGCACTTCGGCATAGCCGATGAAGGTTTCGCGCTTTTCAGGCGCAAGCAGGCCTTCCATCGTGTTCTTCACATCGTCGAGAACATCGTAGATCACCGAGTAGTAGCGGATCTCCACGCCCTCGGCCTCGGCCAGCTCTCGGGCCTGCTTGTTGGCGCGGACATTGAAGGCGAAGATCGGCGACCCGGAGGTCTTGGCCAGCAGAACGTCGGATTCCGACACGCCGCCCGGCGCCGCGTGAATCACGCGGGCGCGCACTTCTTCGTTGCCGAGCTTCTCGAGCGAACTCGAGATCGCTTCGGCCGACCCTTGCACGTCCGCCTTCACGACCAGGGCCAGTTCCTGGACCTCGTTGTCCTTGAGCTTGGCCATCATCTGCTCGAGCGAAGCTCCGCCCGAGCTCATGCCGGAGGACTTGTCGCGGCGCTGGCGCTGGCGATAGTCGACGAGCTCGCGGGCCCGGGACTCGCTCTCGACCACGGCAAAGAGTTCACCGGGTTCCGGCGCGCCGTCCAGGCCGAGAATCTCCGCCGGCAAAGACGGCCCGGCATCCTTCATCTGCTGGCCGCGCTCGTTTACCAGCGCACGCACCTTGCCCCACTGGGAACCGGCCACGACGATCTGGCCGCGTGACAGCGTGCCGCGCTTGACTAGGACCGTGGCAACAGGGCCGCGGCCCTTGTCCACCTGGGACTCGATGACGACACCTTCGGCCGACCGGTCGGGATTGGCCTTCAGCTCGAGAATTTCCGACTGCAGGGTGATGGCTTCGGCCAGCTCTTCCAGGCCCTGCTTCTTGAGCGCGGACACCGGTATGGCTTGGACTTCGCCGCCCATCTGCTCGACGACGATCTCGTACTGCAACAGCTGCTGCAGGACCTTGTCCGGATTGGCGTCGGGTTTGTCGACCTTGTTCACGGCAACGATGATCGGCACACCGGACGCCTTGGCATGATTAATGGCCTCGATCGTCTGCGGCATGACGCCGTCATCGGCCGCCACCACGAGAATGACGATATCGGTCGCCTGGGCGCCGCGCGAACGCATCGCGGAAAAGGCCGCGTGGCCCGGCGTATCCAGGAAGGTGATCTTGTCGCCGCTCTTGAGCTGAACCTGATAGGCACCGATGTGCTGGGTGATCCCGCCGGCTTCACCCGCGGCCACGTCAGTCGACCGCAGGGCGTCTAGCAGGGAGGTCTTGCCGTGGTCGACGTGGCCCATGACGGCCACGACCGGGGCACGCGGCTGCTTGCTCTCTTCGGGATCTTCCGAGGAGATGAAGCCGGTTTCCACGTCGGCTTCGGACACCCGTTTCACCGTGTGGCCGAATTCTTCCACGATCAGCTCGGCATCATCGGCGTCGAGCGTATCGTTGGCACGCACCATCTGGCCCTGCTGCATCAGGAATTTCACGATATCGGCAGCGCGCTCCGCCATCCGGTTGGCGAGTTCCTGAACAGTGATGTGCTCGGGCACGACGACTTCGCGAGCAACCTTGTCGCGGCCCTTGCCCTGTTGAGCACGGCGCTGCTTCTCGCGCTCGCGCGCCCGGCGCATCGAGGCGAGCGAACGCTGGCGATCAGAGTCGTCCTCGACAATGTTCTGGATCGTGAGCTTGCCCTGGCGGCGCTTGGGCTCCTTGGAGCGGGTCGCGGACGACTTCTCCGGCGCCGCAGCCTTTTTCTTCACGCGACCGCCCATCTCTTCGAGCAGGCTGCGCTCGTCTCCGCCGGCATCGCCGTCGTGCTCTTTGGGCGCGCGGTCCTTCTCCGGCTTGCGCGAGGGCTTGGCACGGTCGGCATCTTCAGGCGGCATCGCGGCAGCCGCGTTCTCGGCCTGGATGCGCGCCTCTTCCTCGGCTTTCAGACGGGCCGCTTCTTCCTCGCGCGCCTTGCGTTCTTCATCTTCGGCGCGCTTCTGCTTCTCGAGCTCCTCGCGCTGCTCGCGATCGCGGCGCTCAAGCTCATCGGCCTCGGCCTTGCGCTTGGCATCACGGTCGGCCGCTTCGGAACGAGCACGCATGATCGCCTGCTGACGCTTCAGCAATTCCTCTTCGGACAAACCGAGCTGCTTGGCCTTGGCAGACAACGCAGCGCGCGCGGCGCGCGCCTTGTCCTTGGAGGTCTGCGGCGTCTCCGGCTTGGCATCCTGGACCGGCTTGTCTGCGCCGGGACCGCCAGTGCGCTTGCGCTTCTTCTCCACAACGACCTGTTTGGACCGGCCGCGGGCAAAGCTCTGCTGCACCGTGCCTGAGCCGGAGCCGCCTCGGTTGCCACCCAGGGAGAGGGGCTTGCGCCCGGAAGTGTTGCGTTCGTCAGCGTCGCTCATGCACGTCCTTGTTCGCGGCTCTTATGCGACGGGTCGCCGAGGGGCGGCCGCGCGCCCATCGCCGTCTTGTTCAAGACTATACTGGTCCGGTAAGACCAGACCCGGACTTGAAGGCTCGCTAACCTAGCCAGCTTCAGGCCCGTTTCAACCGTTCTCTGCGCCTTCACGCCGATCCTCACGATCGGGATCGGGCTTGGCAAAGCCAGCCAGACGCTGGAGCGTCTGGCGCAATCCTCGCGCTTCCGAGCCCTCGGCCATCAGCGCGTGCACCACGCGGTCGCGACCAAGAGCCGCGCCCAGCGCGTCGCTGGAGAACCGGTCCACGACCAACAGGCCGGGATGGATGGCCTCGGCCAGCCGGTCCAGTTTCTCCCGACCGTCGCGAGCGCCGTCGCTCGCTTCGATCCGCAATCCCGGCCGCGCCTTGGCTTTCAGGCCCAAGCGGACCGCATCGAACCCGGACGCCAGCGTCCCGGAGCGGCGCGCTAACCCCAGAAGAGATAACGCGCGTGCCTCCAGAAGCGCCTCAAACCGGTCTGCCAGATCCGGCGGAGCCTCGACCTGACGTTCGAACGCGCGGGAAAAAAGCCGCTTGGCAACAGCCTTCTCCACACTGGCCCGGTCGGCACTGACCCAGCCGCCACGCCCGGGAAGACGCGCGGCCACGTCGGGAACCAGAACGCCGTCAGGGTCCAGAGCCACACGAAGCAGCTCTGCCTCGGGGCGAACCTGCCCGCTAACGACGCAGCGCCGTTCGCGCGGTGTCTTCACCCGATCGTGCCTGGCGCCTCGGCTCACTTCTCCTCTTCGTCCTCCGAGTCATCGGCGGCGAGGAGATCTGCAAGATCGACGCCCAGGCGCTCGGCCTCGGCTTCCAGATCGGACAGGTCGAGATCGGCGATGTCAGCCTCACTCGGTTCACTGTCCGTCTCTGCCGCCGGTGCGTCCTCGGACTCCGCTTCGGTCTCGTCCGCGCCATCCTCGGACGTCTCGTCGTCCTCGGCCTGTTCCAGCTCGGCCGGATCGATCCAGCCAGCCGCGACCCGTGCCCGCATGATCATGGCTTCAGCTTCGTCACCGCCGACATTCATGCCGTCCAGGAAACCGGGCTCGCGCACCCGCTCTCCGTCCCGCGTCTCATACCAGCCGCGCAGGTCGTCAGGCACGAGGCCGGCCAGATCATCGACGCTCTGGACGTCGTTTTCACCCAGGCGCACCGCGATCGGCAGCGTCACGCCTTCGATTTCCAGAACCGCATCCTCGACGCCCAGCTCCTTGCGCTTGGTGTCCATCTCGGCGGACTGCCGCTCCAGGAATTCACGCGCCCGGGTCTGGATTTCGGCCGCCGTATCGTCGTCGAAACCTTCGATCATCGCGATCTCTTCCAGATCGACGAAGGCGAGGTCTTCAAGATCGGCAAAACCTTCTGTGGCCAACAGTTGGGCAATGACCTCGTCGACATCAAGAGCTTCCGTGAAGAGCTGCGTGCGTGTGGCGAACTCTTTTTGCCGGCGCTCCGACTCCTCTTCCTCGGTCAGGATGTCGATCGACCAGCCGGTCAGCTGGCTTGCCAGGCGCACATTCTGCCCGCGTCGGCCGATGGCAAGCGAAAGCTGGTCGTCGGGAACCACAACCTCGATGCGCTGGTCGTCTTCGTCCAGCACGACCTTGCTGACTTCCGCCGGCTGCAGCGCGTTCACGATGAAGGTCGCCGGGTCCGGATTGAACGGAATGATGTCGATCTTCTCGCCGGCAAGCTCGTTCACGACCGCCTGAACGCGCGATCCGCGCATGCCGACGCAGGCCCCGACCGGATCGATCGAGCTGTCATTGGAAATCACGGCGATTTTCGCACGGCTACCCGGATCCCGGGCCACGCGCGGGATTTCGATAATGCCTTCGTAGACCTCCGGGACCTCCTGGGCGAACAGGGCCGCCATGAAGTCGGGATGGGCGCGTGACAGGAAGATCTGCGGCCCGCGAACCTGCTCGGACACATCATAGATGAAGGCGCGTACGCGGTCGCCATTCTGCAGATTCTCGCGCGGAATGGATTCGTTGCGTCGGATGATGCCCTCGGCCTTGCCGAGGTCGACGATGACGTTTCCGTATTCGACCCGCTTGACGATGCCGTTGACGATCTCGCCCACGCGGTCCTTGTACTCTTCGTACTGGCGCTGGCGCTCGGCTTCGCGAACCTTCTGCGTGATTACCTGCTTCGCGGTCTGGGACGCGACGCGGCCGAATTCGATCGGGGGAAGCTCTTCGGCGAATTCGGTGCCGATCTCGGCGTTCTTGTCGAGCTTGCGGCCCTCCTCCAGCGAAATCTGCTGGTTTTCGTTCTCGACCTCGTCGGCGACCGTCGTGACGCGCGTCAGGCGCATCTCACCGGTCTTGGGATCGATAGAGCAGCGGATATCGAGCTCGGCGCCGTAGCGCGAGCGCGCAGCCTTCTGGATCGCCTCCTCGATCGCGCCGAGCACGATGGATTCGTCGATCATCTTTTCCGATGCGACCGCTTTTGCGATCTGCAGGAGTTCCAGGCGGTTTGCGCTGACCCCGATGGCCATGATGGGCTTCCTCGTCTTCGTGTTTACTGTTCGTCGTCAGTGTCGGGAATAGTCTCGGATTGCGCCGCCTCGGCTGCGCTCGAAGAACTCGCCTTCAAGCTCGCATCCATCAAGGCGTCGGTCAGGATGAGCTTGGCGTCGGCAATCCAGGCGAACGGCAGGACGGCGGTCTCGTCTTCGTTCTCGATGTTGATGAGGACAGCATCCTCTTCGATGCCGGCCAGCTCGCCGCGGAAGCGCTTGCGCCCCTCTACGAGCCGGTCAAGTTCGATCTTGGCGTGAAAGCCTTCCCAGCGCGCGAAGTGCGCCAGCGTTGTCAGCGGCCGGTCGATGCCGGGCGAGGAGACTTCAAGGACGTACTCGCTCTTGATCGGGTCGACGTCTTCGAGAACCGCATTCATTGCGCGCGACAGCCGGGCGCAGTCTTCCACATTCATCTGGCCATCATGGCGCTCGGCCATGATCTGAGCGATCTGACGCTTTCCGCCCTGGACGCGCACGCGCACGATTTCCATGCCCAGCTCCTGGGCGATGGGCTCGGCCAGGGCCAGAAGGGTTTCGTCCTGAGAAGTTTTTGTCTTCACGCCAACACTTCGAATGCTGAGACCGGATTGCCCCGATCGGGGCAACAAAAAAGCGGCCCCCGTTCAGGAGCCGCCCGAAACGCCATCCGGCGTTACGAACCTTGCGAGAGGGCTTATACTCCCCCGAACCCGTTTAGGCAATGGCGGTGCTGCGTGGCGGCAAAGCTCGCCGGGACATCACGCATGGCGCTTCACGAAATCCATGAAGACCGGAGCGCAGTCTCCCAGATTCTTCCGCTCGTAGCGGGTCGTCATGTGATCGACCGGGGCCTTGCGCCAGTCATCGGCTGAACGCGCGGTCCATTCCAGCCCGGGCGTGGCGAGCAGGATGGGCAGGGCATGATCGGCATAGATCGTCACATCGGTCGCCACGCGAAGCCGCCCGCCCGGCTTCAGAACCCGTGCCAGATGCCCCGCCGTGCCGGTCTGGACGAAGCGGCGCTTGTGATGACGCGCCTTCGGCCAGGGATCGGGGAAAAGCAGGAAGACCCGGTCGAATACCGCATCGGGCATGCGTTCGAGTTCGTCGCGCGCGTCGCCGCGCTTGACGCGAACATTGGTCAGCCCCTCATCCTCGATGCCGCTCAGCGCCTTTGCGACCCCGTTCAGGAACGGTTCGATCCCGATGAAACCAGCCTCGCGATCGTGCCGGGCCTGACCGATGAGATGCTCGGCCGCACCGAATCCGATTTCGAGAATATGGCGCCCACGGCCAGGCAGGAGCTCGGCCGGGACAAGTGCCTGTCCGTCCGGCCAGCCGAGCTTTGGTAGGAGCGAATCCACCAGCGCCTGCTGGCGCGGACCCAGCTTGTGGCCCTGCGCGCGTCCGAACAGGCGCCGCTTCACGGGAGGGGAGGTATCAGTCATGGCGCGCGGTATAGGCAGGTTGCGGGCGTCTTCAAAGCGCACAGTTACACACAACGGGCCGAAGCATGTCTGCCTCGGCCCGCCGGTTTCACGTGAAACACGCTGTGTTCAGGCGAGTTTCTTCAGCTCGTCGACGAGATCGGTCTTTTCCCAGGAAAAGCCCCCGTCTGCATCGGGTTCACGACCGAAATGGCCATAGGCGGCCGTGCGTGCGTAGATCGGACGATTCAGCTGGAGATGGGTCCGGATTCCGCGCGGCGACAGATTGACGAGCTCGCGAAGGCGCAGCTCCAGCTTTTCCTCATCCACATCGCCGGTGCCGTGGGTATCGACATAAAGCGAGAGCGGTTTGGCCACCCCGATCGCATAGGACAGCTGGATCGTGCATTTCCTGGCCAGGCCCGCAGCCACGACATTCTTGGCAAGGTAACGCGAGACATAGGCCGCCGACCGGTCGACCTTCGTCGGGTCTTTCCCGGAGAAGGCCCCGCCGCCGTGCGGTGCCGCACCGCCATAGGTGTCCACGATGATCTTGCGTCCGGTCAGGCCGGCGTCGCCATCAGGACCGCCAATCACGAACTTGCCGGTCGGATTCACGTAGAACTCGTCTTCCGGCGGAAACCAGCCATCCGGCAGGACCTGCTGAACGACCGGACGGACCAACTCGCGGATATCATCGAGCGACACGCCGTCGCGGTGTTGGGTGGAGACGACCACGGACGTCACGGCAACCGGTTTGCCGTTCTCGTACTTCAGCGTGACCTGCGATTTGGCATCCGGTTCGAACTCCGGGCGCTCGCCGGTTTTGCGCAGGCGCGCCATTTCCTTGAGAATCTGGTGCGAATAGACGATCGGCGCCGGCATCAATTCCGGCGTCTCGTCGGTCGCGAAGCCGAACATGATGCCTTGGTCGCCCGCACCTTCTTCTTCAAAGCTGCCCGAGCCTTCGTCCACGCCCTGGGCAATGTCGGCGGACTGTTCGTGAAGCAGGTTCATGAAGCGGGCATGCTTCCAGTGGAAGCCATCCTGCTCGTACCCGATATCCTTGACGGCCTGACGGGCTGCCGCTTCGATTTCGCCGTCATCAATGTCGCCCGCGCAGCGAATCTCGCCGGCCAGCACGATCTGATTGGTCGTCGTCAGAGTTTCGCACGCCACGCGCGCAACCGGGTCCTTGGACAGCAAAAGATCGACGATCGTGTCGGAGACACGGTCGCATACCTTGTCCGGGTGTCCTTCTGAGACAGATTCACTGGTGAAGAGATAGCTGGATCGCGCCACGATTTCGGGCTCCCATATAAAGATTGCTTTATATGGCCGTTTTAAAGCCTTTCGTGACCCCGAAAGCAAGGGCGGAACGCGATTAAACCTCTTCGTTCTCGTCCGCGCCGGCCTCGGCTTCTTCAGCCGCGAGGGTTCTGACAAGCTCGAGAATCCGCCTGCGCACCTTGGAATCGCGGATACGAGCGAAGGCCTGAGCCAACTGAACGCCGTCTGCAGACTGGATGAAATCGTCGATAATCGGCGTCTGGTCGCCTTCGGCAAATCCCGACTGGCCGGCATTCTCGCTGGCGCCCTCGAAAAAGAAGGAGACAGGAACATCGAGCACGCGGGCCAGATTCCACAGACGCCCGGCGCCGATGCGATTGGCCCCGCGCTCGTATTTCTGCACCTGCTGGAATGTGACACCCAGCTCCTCGCCCAGTTTCTCCTGACTCATGTTCAAGAGCTGGCGGCGCAGGCGCACGCGCGATCCGACATGACGGTCGACAGCATTCGGGCCGCGGGGATTGGTGCTCATGATCGGCTATTCCTTGTGACCAATCTGGACGAAGACTCAAACTCTACAAGTCTCGGCGCCTGAAACGCGCCTCGGTTGATACCGCCTTGCGCCAAGGTTACCCAAGTCGCGCGTAAATCCGCGGCGCATGAATCAAAAGCAGCATTACGATAAATGCGATAACCCAAGGTGAATCACCATGGGTCGCGTAGAACGGTTTGGCTATCGCTGCAAGCAACCGGATATCTAGCGCTTGGCTGGATTGAAGTCCTGTAAGTTGTGTTCCTCGCCCGAGAGGATCAACCAGTCCGGAGACTCCCGCTGAGGCTGACCGGACCATGGGAAGGCCAGTCTCGATTGAGCGGTACCGGGCAATATTGAAATGCTGATATGGACCGGAGGCTTGGCCGTACCAGGAATCATTCGAAATATTCAGCAACCATGCGGCTTCTGATTGTGCACCGCGGATGAACCCGGGGAAAATCACCTCATAACAAATGAGTGGCAAGAGAGGTGGTAGACCGTTAACTTCCAACACGCTGGCTCCCTCGCCCGGGGTATAAAAAGGCGAGTTTGTAGACAGCGAAGTAAAACCTAAAATTTCTGTTAGATTCCGGATCGGATTGCCTTCGCCGAAAGGAACAAGGCGTGCCTTGTCATAAACGGCGCTGAGGCGCGGCTCACCCGATACCCAGTCGAGAACGGCGAGCGAGTTATAGTAGAGATAGGGACGCGCACCGGTCTCTACCCGCGCGGTGCCCAGTATCAGGGGAACCGGTCCGAGCGTCTCGCCAATGCGCGATACCAGCTCCGGCTCACGCAGGATCAGGCCCGGAACGGCACCCTCCGGCCAGACGACTGCAGACATGCGTTCCAGTCCCGGTGACGCGGACAGGGCGAGATACTCATCCAGGATCGCCGCCCGGGCCTCGTAGTCACGTTCCGACTGAGCGAGGCCAAGCTTCACGATCCTGAGCTCGGCCCCGGTTTCCTCGATTTCGGTCGCCGACAGCCGGATTGCGCCGAACGCGAACAGGCCCGCGAGCGCAATCACGGCAGCGGCAGGCACGAGGAAGCGGACCGGCGTCCGGCCGCTCCCGCTCAGAGCGGCCGGACTTGAAAGGATCAGAAGCGTCAGTGCCGAAAGCCCGTTGATCCCGATCACGCTTGCCGTCTGGCTGATCGGCTCGCCAGCAATCCAGACCTGGCCGGGAATATTCCAGGGAAAGCCGGAGAGGATGTGCGCGCGCAGATATTCAGCGAGTGTCAGCAGAGCCGCGAACAGAACCACCCGCCCAAGGCCCCGCCGCGATAGGCGCACATAGGCTGCGCTGGCGAGGGCCCAGAACAAGGCGAGCCCGGCCGGCATGAGGATAAGCGGTACCCAGAAGAAATAGGCGTAGGGTTCGCCGCGCTCGATAAAGGCGTTGGCGACCCAGTACACGCTGGCGAGAAACAGGCCCACCGCGAACATCCAGCCCCGATACAGGCCCGACCGAACCGGACGCGCTTTGGTGCGCGCATCGTCCAGCATGAAAATGAGCAGGCACAGGCCGGCCAGATACACGGGCTGGATATGGAAGGGCGCGAATGCGAGGGAGGAGACCGCGCCGGCCAGGAAGAGGAGGGCGCCTGACGCACGGCTATCCAGGGTTCGCAGCCGGGCGCGTCCTATCCGCCACGCCTGGGCCGGGGACACCACGCCTATTTGCCGACGAGGTCGGCTTCAGTCTCGACCTGGTAGGGGCGGACACGAAGGCGCTTGATGCGGCGCGGATCGGAATCGAGAATCTCGAACTCGAAACCTGACGGGTGACGGATCACCTCACCGCGCTCGGGAATTCTGCCGGCCAGCATGAAGACGAGACCGCCGAGCGTATCGACATCCTGCTCCTCCTCCTCGCTAGCGACATCGCGCCCCACCACTTCTTCGAAATCTTCGATGGCAGCGCGAGCGTCGGCCTCCCAGACATCCGGGCCCTTGGCCTTGATCGCCGGAGTCAGCGTCTCGTCGTGTTCGTCCTCGATATCGCCGACAATGGGCTCAAGCAGGTCCTCGAGGGTCACAAGACCGTCCGTGCCGCCAAACTCGTCGACCACCAGCGCCATGTGCATCCGCCGGCTCTGCATGCGCAGCAGCAGGTCGGTCGCACGCATAGAGGGCGGAGCGTAGAGCAGGGGGCGGCGAATCTGCGGCAGAATCTGAAGCTCGGCCCAGTTCGTGGACCGATTTCCGTGCTCGTCGCCCGTCAGATGCGTGATCACATCCTTGATGTGAGCCACCCCGATCGGATCATCGAGCGTATCGCGATAGATCGGAAGGCGGGAATGCGCGGCATTGGAGAAGATGACGGCCAGCTCGTGCAGCGGCGTTTCGACGTCAACCGCGGTAATATCGGCCCGCGGCACCATCACATCGCTGACACGCAGCCGGTCGAAAGCCTGCGCATTGGCCAGCAGGGCGCTCTCCGTCACCGGAGCAGGGTCTGCTGGCAGGGGTGTTTCGCCCGATCCGTTGCGGCCGCCAAGCGCACCGCGGAAACGGGCGAACAAACTTCGAGATTGTGGGTCGTCGTCACTCATTGTCGTTCTGGTATCAAATAGGGATCGGCAATGCCGAGTTCGGCCAGGACCGCTGTCTCCAGCGCTTCCATGGCTTCTGCGGCGGCGTCTTCATCATGGGTATACCCATTGAGATGAAGGAAACCATGAAGAGCAAGATGGGCGGCACGATCGCGTAACGCAATACCGGCCGCGCCCGCTTCGGCAACACAGGTCTGGTAGGCCAGCGCGATATCACCAGGATATCCCTCGCGCTCGGGCGCGGGAAAGGACAGCACGTTGGTGGGTCGCGGCCTGGCGCGGTACTGACCGTTCAGGACCTCGACTGTCTCGTCGCCGGTAAACAGGATAACCGCCGTGCCCGGCCGCCGCTCCGTCATGCGTGAAGCTGCGATCTGGATCGCGCGTTCGCAGACCGCCTCGAGGTTGTCGACCTCGCTCCAGGCGTCGTAGTCGGTCACGAACTCACACAGCGGCTCACTCATCACTTCATATCCGCGCGTTCATAGGCATCGACAATCCGGGCCACCAGATCGTGCCGGACCACATCCTTGCGTGTGAAGCGATGGATCGCAATGCCCTGCACGCCCTCGAGAATGTTCAGCGCATGGGCCAGGCCTGACGGGTCCCGGGGGTGCAAATCCGTCTGGGAGGGATCCCCGGTGATCGCCATGCGCGAGCCCTCGCCCATCCGGGTCAGCACCATGCGCATCTGGGCCACGGTCGCGTTCTGCGCCTCGTCGCAGATGACGAAGGCGCGGTTCAGCGTCCGGCCGCGCATGAAGGCGAGCGGGGCGACCTCGACCCGGCCTTCCTCGCGCATCTTGTCGGAGAGTTTCTGGCCAAGCGCGTCGCGCAGCGAATCCCAGATCGGCAACAGGTAGGGATCGATCTTTTCGCTCAGATCGCCGGGCAGGAAGCCGAGACGCTCGCCGGCCTCGACCGCAGGCCGCGTGATGACCAGCCGCTCGATCTCGCCGAGTGCCAGCTGGGCTGCGCCGTAAGCCACGGCGAGCAGGGTCTTGCCGGTGCCTGCAGGCCCGACACCGAAGACCATATCGTAGTCCCGCTCGTTCTTGAGCATGCGGATATAGTCGCGTTGCCCGTCCGTGCGGCCGGCAAAACTGGTTCCGCGCGGCACGCGGATGACGGCATCAATCTCGCTGTCCGGCGCATCGTCGCCCATCAGCGTGGCGGCACGCACTTCGGCCGGGTCGATCTGGAGACCGTCGCCGGCGCGGGCATAGAGCGCGTTGAGCACGCGTTTGGCTTCCGTGCGCGCACGCGCATCGTCGCCCGTAATCACGATCTGGCCGCCGCCTGGCGCCTCCAGGCGGATGCCGATCTCGCGCTCGATAATGGCGAAGTTCTCGTGTCCGGGCCCGGCGACAGCGCGCACCTGCTCTCCGTCCTCAAAGTGCACGGTCTCGGCTGCGGCGCGGCGGGGTCTGCGCGGTTTGGCTGAACGGCTCACGCGGCGCTCCGTTTCCCGCCCGACAGGCGGCCCGCCAGGGCATTCCTGGATGCGGCCACGATTTCGACCTCGGCGATCTGGCCGATAAGCTCGGCCGGACCGTCGCAGTGAACGGCCTGCAGGTAGGGGCTGCGCCCGCCGATCTGGCCGTCGCGCCGGCCCTTGCGCTCGAACAGGACCGGCAAGGTGCGGCCGATCGTGGACCGGTTGAACGCTTCCTGCTGCTCGTTGAGCAGGGCCTGGAGCTGGAGCAGGCGCTGCGAAGCCACGGCCTCGTCCACCTGACCCCCAAGCGAGGCGGCTGGCGTGCCCGGCCGGCGCGAATACTTGAACGAGAAGCAGGCCGCGTAGTCCACTTGGCGGACTAGATCCATCGTCGCCTCGAAATCCGCCTCGGTCTCTCCGGGAAAGCCGACGATCATGTCACCGGAAATGGCGATGCCCGGGCGCGCCTCGCGCATGCGAGCGATCACGTCGAGATACTCCGCCGCGCTGTGCTTGCGGTTCATCGCGCGCAGGATCCGGTCCGAGCCCGACTGCACCGGCACGTGGAAGTAGGGCATCAGCTTGGGCTCGTCCGCGAAGGCGGCGATCAGGTCGTCATCCATGTCGCGCGGATGCGAGGTGGTGAAGCGGATACGTTCGATACCGCCGATCAGCGCCAGGTGACGCACGAGCTGGCCCAGCCCCCAGCTACCCTCGGCATCGCGGCCGCCCGGCGCCGCGCCGTGATACGCATTGACGTTCTGACCCAGCAGGGTCACTTCGCGGATGCCCTTGGCCGCGAGGGCCCGCACCTCCGCCACGATCTGGTCGACCGGACGCGACCACTCCGCGCCCCGCGTATAGGGGACCACGCAGAAGGTGCAGAACTTGTCGCAGCCTTCCTGCACGGTGACGAAGGCTGAATAGCCCTCGATCTGGCGGTCGGGAATGGCGAGCGCGTCGAACTTGTCTTCGACCTCGAACTCGGTATCGAGACCCTCGCCCCGGCCACGGTGCACGCTGGCAATGAGCTCAGGCAGTTTGTGATAGGTTTGCGGACCGACCACCAGATCGACTACAGGCGCCCGGCGCTGGATTTCCGCGCCCTCGGCCTGGGCCACGCAACCTGCTACTGCGACCGTCATCGAAGATCCGGCCGCCGCCTTCTCTTCCTTCATCGGCTTCAGGCGGCCAAGCTCGGAATAGACTTTCTCGGCAGCCTTCTCGCGGATATGACAGGTGTTGAGAATGACCAGGTCGGCATCGTCCGGTCGGTCCGCTGGCTCGTAGCCGAGCGGGGTCAGGACATCGCGCATGCGGTCTGAGTCGTACACGTTCATCTGACACCCGTAGGTTTTGATGAACAGCTTCTTGCGCGGGCGGGCCGCAGCGGACATTTCGGGTTCGGACGTCGAGCTATCGGTCATGCGTGCGGGCCGGCCTCCCTGCCGGCATGTCAAAAGGCCAAAAAGCCCGCACGGAGGTCGCGCGGGCTTATCCACAGCTCAATATCTAACGATAACGCGCGTCCTGCGAAAGGGGGCGCAGGTGCAAGACGCGGTCTCCGCGCTCAAGCCTCGTCGTTCTTGAGAGGAACGCCGTACAGTTCGAGACGGTGATCGACCAGCTTGTAGCCAAGCTTCTTGGCGATCGCTTCCTGCAGACGCTCGATCTCCTCGTCGACGAATTCCAGCACCTCGCCCGATTTCAGATCGATCAGGTGATCGTGATGGTCCTCGGTCGCTTCCTCATAGCGGGAGCGTCCGTCGCGGAAATCATGCCGCTCGATGATCCCGGCCTCTTCAAACAGGCGCACCGTTCTGTAGACCGTGGCGAGCGAGATTCGCGGATCTTCGGCCGAGGCCCGCCGGTGAAGTTCTTCCGCGTCCGGGTGGTCTTCAGACACCGACAGGACGCGCGCGATAACGCGGCGCTGCTCGGTCATGCGCAGACCCTTGTCGATGCAGAGCTTCTCAATCCGGTCTGGCAAGGTGTCCTCCGTTGAAGAGCAGGCAGGCGTCACGCCGATCGTCAATTGGTTTAGAGTGATACCGGCACGCGCGATGCTCTGTCCATAGCCGCGTCAGCCACCCGTCCTCGTTCAGCCCAGCATCTTCTCGAGAATCCGGGCGTCGGCCCCGTCCGGGTAATAGGCGTTGCGTCGCCCGCACGTGGTGTAGCCGCAAGCCTCGTACAGTCTGATGGCGGCATTGTTGCGCTCTGAAACCTCAAGAAAAATCCGCTCCGCCCCTTGAGCCGCCGCAAACGCTTCAGCCCCCTCCAGAAGCGACTGGCCCAGCCCGGTCCGGCGAAACTGCGGGCGCACGCACAGGGTCAAAAGCTCGCTCTCCCCGGCAACGGCACGCACCAGCGCGAATCCGGCCGGCTCGCCCTCTTCGCTCATGACCAACGCCCTGACGCCGGGCGAGGCGAGCAGATCGCGCATCTCGGCCTGGCTCCACGGCCGGTCGAAGCTGGTCTCGTGCAGCGCTGCGAGCAGGGCAGCACCCTCAAGGCCGGTGTCGAATGAAGGTTTCACCGGCGCGCTCACGCTACCGGTTCCGGATCGCGTCCACCCGGCAGCTTGGCATCGGGCGGGCGCGCGTAGAGCGGTGCCGGCGGCGGAGCGTCATGCGACGCCTCCCCGGTCAACGCAGAAAGCGCCTTCAGGGGCGGCTCCACGATGAAATGAGCCGGGTCCGCACCCAGAAGGACGGCCCCCGAGCCGGTCATGTGAATATCGCCATAGGCGCTCAGGGCCACACGCGCATCCTCAACCCCGCCCCGTTCGACCCTGCTGACCGGCGCCCCGTCGGTGAATACCTGCCACAGCAGGTCGCCCCGGCGGGCATCGTGAATGGCGGCGACGCTCCAGTGACGATCCGGGTCCGCCCGCCGCGCCCAGGCCTGCAGGGAGGAAATGCCGAGGGCCTTGGCGCCCGTCGCCAGCGCCAGCCCCCGCGCGAACGCCACGCCCACGCGTGTTCCGGCAAAGCTGCCCGGGCCGGTTGCGACACCGATCCGGTCCAGCGCACCCGGCACTATCCCGGCCTGCTTGAGCAGAGCCTGGACCATTGGCGCCAGACGTTCGGCATGGCCGCGGCCGATCGGTTCTCCAGCCTCGTGCCAGGCTGCATCCGGCCCGACGAGGCCCGCGGCGCACCACGGGCCTGTGGTATCGATCACCAGAACTGTCATGGCGTCATGGTGCTCATCTCTGCCGGCTATTTCATCAGCCGGGCGGCCTCGTCGAAGGTGAGGCGCGGAGAGCGCGGGAACAGCTTCTCGGTCGTGCCATACCCCAGATTGCACAGGAAGTTGGAGCGCCAGCTTCCCATTTCCGGATCGCCTTCAAAGAATTCCTTGTCGACGCCGGACTTGTCGAAGCCAGACATCGGACCACAATCGAGCCCGAGCGAACGCGCGGCCATGATCAGGTAGGCACCCTGCAGAGAACCATTGCGGAAGCCGTTTTCAAAGCGTGCATCTTCGCTCTCGAACCAGTCCTTGGCCTCAGGCGCATGGGGGAAGAGCTCGGGCACCTTCTCGTGGAAGGTCCAGTCCCAGGCCACAATGACCGTCACCGGCGCCGACAGCGTCTTGTCCACGTTGGACTCGATCAGGTGCTCGCGCAGGCGCTCCTGGCTCTCGCCCTTCAGGAAGACGAAACGCGCCGGGCTCTGGTTTGCACTGGTCGGCGCAAACTTGAGCAGGTCGTAGAGCGCGTAGAGCGTTGTATCCGGGACATCGCGTTCTTCCCAGGAATAGAAGGTCCGCGCGCCGCGAAACAGCTGGTCGAGCGCATGGTCGGGCAGGACGCCGTGACGATCTTCCAGAGCGAGCGGGGCGCTGTCTGCATGAGCGGTTTCTGGCATGGGAACTCCTTCGATCAAGCCGTTCAGGGGACAAGAATAGATTGAATGTCGACGCGGCACAGCGAACAGGCCGCGAAAGGGTGGCTGCAGGCTGAAGCCGGACCGGCCGGTCTAAAGAACCGCTTCGACCGAGCTGACCTCGGGCACATAATGCTTCAACAGGTTCTCGATGCCCTGTTTCAAGGTCGCGGTCGAGGAGGGACAACCGGCACAGGCGCCGCGCATGGTCAGGCGGACCGTCCCGGACGCCTCGTCATAATCGTGGAATGTGATGTCGCCGCCATCCTGGGCCACGGCGGGACGCACCCGCGTGTCGATGATTTCCTTGATCTCGCGGACCACCCCGGCCGCTTCACCGGTGTATTCGGTGTGGCCGCCGGACTCCTCGCGGCTGAACAGCGGCTTCTCCGACTGGATCACATCCATGATCGTGCCGAGAACTGCCGGCTTCATGTGAATCCACTCGACTGCGGGGTCTTTGGTCACGGACACATAATCGGCGCCGGCAAAGACGCGTGTGACGCCATCAACGCGGAACAACTCCCGGGCCAGCAGGGAGTTCTCGGCATCTTCGGGCGTAGGAAAGTCGCGCGGCTCGTCAGCTGACACGTCCTGGCCAGGCAGGAATTTCAGCGTGTGCGGATTGGGCGTTTCTTCGGTCTGGATGAACATGGGGCCGGGCCTTCTCTGTATCGTTCCTTGTCCCTCAGGTGGCGGTTTTCACCGTCCGGTTCAAGCGCGCAGGTTAGGCCAGCCGGTCGATCTCCTCACGAGACAGCGTTCCGGGGACCACTGTGACCGGGATTTTGCGTCCGGTGAACAAGCCCCGCCCGCGCGCCATTGTGGAAATAAGCGGTCCGGGCGTGTCATCGATTTTCGAGCTCGACAGGATCAGCACCGCAATCTGGCGATCGGCCTCGATCACGTCTCGCAACATGACCAGAAGCTCGCCCTCGCGCAGCAGCATTTCCGGCCGGGTACCGGTTTCGGCCTCCACGTCCTCGGCCAGCGATTCCAGAGCGGCTTCGGCCGCGTCGGTCGCCTCGCGCCGCATCGTTTCGCCAACGCCCAGCCAGTGCTCGAAATTCGTCGGCTCCACCACGGTCAGCAATGTGACCCGGCCGCCGCTATGTTTGGCCCGGCGCGCCGCGAAGTAGGCCGCGTTGGCTGATTCTTCACTGGTGTCGGCAATGACCAGAAATTTGCGGATATCGTCCATGACGGGACGGTGACTGCTTCTTGACGCTTCTGCAAGAGGGCGCGAAGCAGACCGAAGAGCAAAACGAGGCTGCAATGAGCGCACCAACCTTGGACGAGACAGGCGCAGAAGACCGGGCGCTGGCCAAACTCGAAGACCGGCGCAGCCTCACCGGCAAGACTCGCTCAGTGCGCCTTTATGGCGACCGGATCGAGGTTTGCGAACCTGGGGAAAGCCTTCAGCGCATCCGCTTGGACTCCGTGACGCAGGTTCGCATGTCGGTGGAGATGGCCGGCCGCGATACTCAGGTCGTGTGCCGGGTCGCCTCCAAATCCACACAGATCGTGTTCGGAAGCCGGAGCCTGTCGGGACCGGGCAGCTGGCAGAATAACGCGGTCGAATTTCGCGGCCTGGTTCTCGCGCTTCACAAGGCGCTGCAGCCGAGAAAGCTCGCTGTGCGCTTCGTGGAAGGCCAGACGCTGGGGTTCCGGCTAATCATGGGCGCGGCAGGTTTGAGCCTTGCAACGGGCGGCGTGGTCTTTGCCGGCTACATGCTGAGTGTGGCCGGAAGTGCGATGCTGGCGGCGGCGGCTCTGCCCTTCATCGTCATCGGCGGCTATCTGGCCTGGGTCTTCCGGCCCGGGGTACCGCTACCCTACAATCCCGATCAGCTCATCGCCCGGTTCGAACGCGCGCCGGAGCCGGATGCCGGTCGGGCATCTCCAGACTAGCCCAGCCGGGCCTTGAGTGCCTGAGCGAACCGCGCGCCCATGCCCGGACCTTGTTCAGGGTAGAGATAGGGCTCGATCAGCTCCAGCTCCATCAGCTTCAGCAAGCCGTCCAGACCGCGGGCCATGTCCACCCGGGCGTAGAGAAAACCGGGCTCGCCGCAGAGCTCGCGCGCGGCAGCCAGGATGTCGCTTGCCACCGCGATCTGATCCGGGGTGGCGGTATGGGTCTGCTCTACGCCGCCATAAACCGACTGGACGCGGTAATCGCCGGACCGGGGCCGTTTGAGAACGGCATGCGAGAAACTGCCTTCGAAGAAGATCAGCGAGTACTCGCCTTCCTCTGCAATGCTCGGCAGGAAGGGCTGGATCATCGCCTCCCGCGGCGGCAGGTCTTCGGCCGGCGGCAGCGGGTCCGCGCGCTTGATCCGAGCCTGGCGCCAGGCGCCGGCGCCCACAAGCGGTTTGACGACGATCTCGTCGCAATCGAGCGTCGCGAATGCCTGCGTGATGGCCGTCTCGTCGGCACGGTCGGCCCAGACCGTGTCGATGACCGGAATGCCAGCCTCTGACAGCGCCTGAAGATAGCGCTTGTCCATATTCCATTCTGCGGTCCGCGAACTGTTCAGCACCCGGCACTGGCTTTCCCAGTCGCCTAGTGCCCGCAGGAATTTTTCCGGCCTGGATGTGTAATTCCACACCGTTCCGATGACGATGGCCGTGAACTGTGACACGTCGAAACCGCTGTCCCACACGACCGGCTCGAGGTGATAGCCCTGGGCCCGGCAGGCCGGCTCGAGTTCTGCAAACTCGAGCTCGAATTCATACTGGTCGCCGCGCTCCTGGGCATGGCCCGCGACCATGTCGCCGGATATGAGAAAGGCAATACGCGTCACCGCAACGCTCCCGGACACCGAGGATAAAAAACTGCCCCGGCTTGCTCTGGCAATCGGCCTTGAAAGTCAAACGCCTTCGTCCATCCGATGCGCGCGGTGACAGCCCGGCCGGGACCGGTGCGGTTGAGGTCATGGAAGGAGCACGCTAAGTCCAGCTGCGCTTTCACGCCTTTTCCTTCTTTCTGTCAGGATACCGAGACCCACCATGACCGAGACCCGCTACGACGTGCTTGGCGTCGGCAACGCCATTGTCGATGTGATCGCCCGCTGCTCCGACGACTTCCTCGTCGAGCACGGCATCGAAAAGGGCGGCATGACCCTGATCGATGAAGACCAGGCGACCTCGCTCTATGCCGCGATGGGCGAAGGTACCGAAATTTCCGGGGGCTCTGGCGCGAACACGCTCGCCGGCATCGCCAGCTTCGGCGGACGCGGCGCCTATATCGGCAAGGTGGCCGAGGACGCGCTGGGCGACACGTTCGACCGCGAGATCCGGACCATCGGCGTGGACTACCAGACCTCGCGCCTGGTCGGCGGGGCGGCCACCGCGCGCTGTCTGGTCAATGTGACCGAAGACGCGCAGCGCTCGATGTGCACCTTTCTGGGCGCATCGACCTTTTTTTCCGACGAGGATCTCGACAAGTCGCGCATCGAGGCTGCCCACATCACCTATCTCGAGGGCTATCTGTTCGACCGGGAAGAAGCCAAGCGCGCCTTTGTCCGCGCGGCTGAGATCGCCAAGGCGGCCAACCGCAAGGTCTCGCTGACCCTGTCCGACGGCTTCTGCGTCGATCGCCACCGGGCAAGCTTCCGCCAGCTCGTCGACAACCACATCGACATTCTGTTTGCCAACGAGGACGAGCTCAAATCGCTCTACGAGACCGACGATTTTGATACCGCGCTCTCCCGCGTTCGCGAGGAAGCTGCCGTTGCCGCTGTCACGCGCTCTGAAAAGGGCGCCGTCATCGTCTCTGGCGAGACGACCGTGAAGGTCCCGGCTGAACCCGTCGCGCAGCTGGTCGACACTACGGGGGCGGGCGACCAGTTCGCCGCTGGCTTCCTTCTGGGCATGGCGCGCGGCGCCGATCTTGAAACCTGCGGCCGGCTTGGCGTGATCGCCGCAGCAGAGATCATTTCCCACATGGGCGCGCGCCCCGAGGTCGAATTGAAGACGCTCGCCACCAGGCACGGGATCGAGATTCCCGCCCCCCTCGACTAGGCTCGAAATGCGAATCTGGCGTGCCCGTCAAAGTGTTAACGACGGGTAGCGCCAGCCTTAACGCGATTTTCAGCACATTGTCCGATTGTCCACGTCCAGCGTGACGTGCGTGGGCCGATTTTGTCGTCCGTGCAGTCCTAACCAGTCTTGCCCGATGGGTCCTGCATGGCTCCGATTCGACATGCCGTTTCAAGGATGATGCGCTCACTCGTAGCGAAGTTCACGGTGCTGTGCGGGATTATCCTGATAGCCGCGATCTCGATGCTGGTGGTCATCCAGTACCAGTCCACGGTGCGGGACAATCACCGCTCCAGCCAGGTCCATGCGAGCCTGATCACCGAGTTGTTCGCCAACGGCATTTCCGGTCAGCTGGGCGCAGATAATCGCGCCGGCCTCAACGGACGGCTGCGCGAATTTGCCGGACGTGAGGATGTCGCCTCTGTCTATGTGGTCGACGCGATGCGCGAAGTGATCGGCGCGGCCGGGCCGGGTGTGCCCGCGCTGGGCGTGCGCGCTAGCGAGAACCTGTTGCAGAGCGCGATCGGCGCGGTCGACAGCCGCATGATGATCGCCGACGGCACCATTCAGGTCGCCGCGCCCATCTTCGCCGACGGCCGTCTGGCTGGCGCGACCCATGTGACCGTTCCCATCGCAGCCGTGGCCCGCCCCGCCGGCGAGCTCCTGCTGCGTCAGGCGATCATCGGCCTGGGATCCATGCTCATCTTCCTGCCGCTGGTCGCCCTGGCCGTGCGTCAGGCCCTCGGCCCGATCAAGACGCTCACCGAAGCGGCGCGCCTGGCCTCCTCGCGCAAGCTGGATCTGCGCATCGACGTGCATACCGGCGACGAGCTGGAAGTGCTCGCAAACTCCTTCAACCGCATGTTCGGCCGCCTCGAAGCCTCGGTGAAGCGCATCCAGCGTCTGGCCTATGTCGATATGGTCACCGAGCTGCCCAACCGTGAACGCTTCCGCAAGGAGCTTGAGCGCGTTTGCGCGCAGGCCCAGGATGACGATGCCGATGGCGGCGCGGTTCTTTTCCTCGATCTCGACCGGTTCAAGCGGGTCAACGACTCGCTGGGTATCGGCGAGGGCGACCGGCTGCTCGAAGCGGTCGCCCGCCGCTTGCGTGAAGCGGCGCGCGCCTGGGATCTTTCCAACGGCGAGGGGCGCGAGCCCTCCATGGTGGCGCGCCTGGGCGGGGACGAGTTCACCCTGCTCCTGCCCACCCTCTCCGACCCGGCCGATGCGGCCCGGGTTGCCCATCGGGTCGTGGATGCGATCCGCCGCCCGTTCGAGATTTCCGGTCACCAGGTCTTCCTCGGCCTGTCGGTCGGTGTCGCGCTTTTCCCGCGCGATGGCTCCGACCCCGAAACGCTTCTGCGCCACGCCGATCTTGCCATGGCCACCGCCAAGCGGTCAGGCGGGAATGCCTACGAATTCTTCGAATCTAAGATGAACCAGAGCGCATTCGAGCGTCTGGTGCTGGAGAACGAGCTGCGCGAAGCCGTGCGCGAGGAGCAGCTGGTCGTCTACTACCAGCCCAAAGTCTTCATGACTGACGGCCGCTTTGCCGGCTGCGAGGCGCTGGTGCGCTGGCAGCACCCGACCGCGGGCCTGCTGTCCCCGGGCGCCTTTATCCAGGCTGCCGAAGAGTGCGGCCTGATCGGGGAAATCGGCGATTATGTCCTGCGCCGGACGTGCACCCAGTTTGCCGAGCTCTACAGGCAGGGCATGGCCTATCCGGTCGCGGTCAACGTTTCGGCGATGCAGTTCGAGAGCGAAGGCTTTGCCGACACCGTGCTCGACGCGCTCAACTCCAGCGGTCTGCCGCCTCACCTGCTGGAGCTGGAACTGACCGAATCCACGGCGATGCGCGATCCCGAGCGCGTAATTCACCAGATCGAACCGCTGCGCCAGCTGGGCGTGACCTTCGCCATCGACGATTTCGGCACGGGCCATTCCTCCCTCTCCTATCTGACGCGCATGCCATTCGACGTGTTCAAGATCGACCAGAGCTTCGTGCGTCACATGGAAAGCGACCCGCACGCGAAGATCGTGGTGGAAACCATTCTGGCCATGGCCAAGTCTTTGAAACTGAAAACGGTTGCCGAGGGCGTAGAAACGACCGAACAGCTGGCTTTCCTGCGCGGACAGGGCGCCACCCTGGCCCAGGGCTATCTGTTCGGACGCCCGATGCCCTTGCCCGACCTGGTGCGCTTTGCCGAGCCGGAAAACGCAGCGGCGGCGCGAATCGCGCAATAGGCCGACGCGCGCCACCTGTGTCAAAAATCACACTTACAAATCCTTTCTCGAATTTAATTGAACAAACGCGCTGGTCCGTGTCATAAATGTCGCTGCAGGCCTTGAAGCTCTGACGCGGCGCCGTCCCCCCGCTGCGCGCTCAGATGTTTTGCCCGCAGCCGCGATCCCCTTCGCGGTAAAGTGCCCGGCGGCGGGCCTCCCCCTTCCGCCGCCGGGCATACCCCGCTCCCCCTTGAAGCGCTCTTGCAGAAGACGTCCCGAAGCCAGACGGCCGAGGATCGCAGCTTTGCGCTAGGGTCCGGCGATCTGGCACGCTACATAGCGGGCATGAGTGATTTCGACCCTTCCAGCGACGGCGGCGCAGCGGGCAGCGAAGACATCGTGGCCCGTCTGCTCGATGAAATACCCCTGCTCTACAAGGCTCGCGCCTTTGCCGAGAGCATCAAGGACCCCGCCTTCTTTTCCCGCCTCGGCGAGCCGCTCGACCGGCGCGAGGTGACACTGGCCCGCGCCTATCTCGACGGGCTGGGCTTTCCCGAGGCCGAGCCGGCCAGCCTGGGCGACTGGGAGGACGCGATCGCAGCCGCGGAAGCCGGCGACGTCGATGGCGGCGCCTGGGAAGCCGAAGAAATGATCCGCACCGGTCTTGTCGAAGCCGCGCTGGCGCGGCTGGACGAAGAAGCGTTACAGGCCGCGCAGATGCTGGTGGCGTCGAAGATCGGAGAAATAGCGCGCGAGGCCGCAGAGACGGCCGGCGCAATTGACGACGTCTTCGACGAATCCGTCATCAACGCAGCAGCGGGCGGGCTGGTCCAGGCCGCCAATGGCGCGGTGCTCGTGCTTCTGGCCGAAGCCGAGGACCAGGAACCCCCGCACCCCTTCCTGGCGCGCTGGCGTCTCTATGTACGCGGACGCTGGCCGGTGGGCCTGGCCGGCGCCACCCTCAATATTCTCTGATCAAATAGTCCAGAAGGAGGCCGGTCGTGAGCGGGCTGACCATTGCTACTTGGAACATCAATTCGGTACGCCTGCGCGCGCCGCTCGTCGCCAATTTCGCCGAGCAGGCCGATCCTGACGTGATCTGCCTGCAGGAGATCAAGTGCCAGGAAAATCAATTCCCCTACAAGGCATTCGCCCAGATGGGCTACCCGCATGTCCACGTCACCGGCCAGAAGGGCATGCATGGCGTGGCCACGGTCTCGCGCCTGCCGATGGAGACGCTCGACGGTCAGGAGATCTGCTCCAGGCTGGAGGCCCGGGCCCAGCGCGTGCGCGTCCAGGGGATCGAGATCCAGAATTACTACATCCCGGCGGGTGGCGACGAGCCGGACCCGGAGATCAACCCGCGCTTCGCGCACAAGCTGGATTTTCTGGAGAAGCTTGAAGCCTATTTTGCGCGCCGCTCCCGGGAGGATCCAGACATCGTCGCCGTCGGAGATTTCAATATCGCGCCGCACGAAAACGATGTCTGGTCTCACAAGCAACTACTCAAAGTCGTCTCCCACACCCCGGTAGAAACGGAAGGGCTGGAGCGGGTTCGAGCGGCGGCTGATTTCATCGACGTGGCCCGCGCCCTTGCTGGCGAGGATGAGAAAATTTTCACCTGGTGGAGCTATCGCAACCGCGACTGGCGTAAATCCAATCGCGGCCGCCGCCTCGACCATATCTGGGTGACCCCGCCGCTCCGCGCAGCCGCGCTGTCAGCGGGACGATCGGCCTTCACCGTCTGGGACCATACGCGCGACTGGGAAAAGCCGTCCGACCATGCCCCGGTCACGCTGCGCCTGCACCTTTAAAGCTGCAGGCGGTAGCCGCCGCTCTCCGTGACCAGGAGCCGGGCCTTCGATCCCTCCGGCTCGATCTTCTGGCGCAGCCGGTAGACATGGGTTTCCAGCGTGTGCGTGTTGGCCTCGCGGTGATAGCCCCAGACCTTGTCGAGCAATTCCTCGCGCGCGATCGTCTCGCCGCCCGCCCGGTACAGATATTTCAGGATATTGGTTTCCTTCTCGGTCAGGCGGACCTTCCGGTCGCCCTCCAGGAGCAGTTTCATGGAGGGCTTGAACTGGTACGGGCCGAGCTGGAGCACGGCATCCTCGCTCTGTTCGTGGCGGCGCAGATGCGTGTTCAGACGTTCCAGCAGGACGACAAAGCTGACCGGCTTGGCGATGAAATCGCTCGCGCCCGACCTCAGGCCCAGCACGTGATCTGCATCGCCCGACTGCGCGGTCAGGAGAATAACCGGCTTGGTCACGCCATTCTTGCGCAGGATGCGGCACGCCTCGCGCCCGTCCATATCCGGCAAACCGACATCCAGGATCACGATATCGACCTGTTCGTCCTGTGCCAGCTCGATCCCAGGCTTTGCCGAATCGGCCGTCAGCACGGCGAACTCGTCGTCATAAGAAAATTGATCGGCCAGGGCGTCGCGCAGGTCCGCGTCGTCGTCCACGATCAGCACCGTTCGCTTGGCCGCCATGTCAGCTCCTGTGATCTTGCCGGCCTTGGCCAGGCAGAGTTTTCCCGTCGAGACAAAATTGCCGGGCAATTCTTGCCGCGTCGAGGATGGCGCCGCATCAAATTGCTCGATTATGCGAGACCTGCTTCTAGCACCAACTCGGCCCCGGACTTGCTTGAAAAGATTGTGAGCCCATCGTGAAAGGGCAACACCCCGTGGTGGGGGCGGTGGCGGGACATCCGCGGAATCGGCGGTTTCGCGCCGGCGAGCCGGGCGTCCCGCGCCGACCCGCTCTGTCTGAAGAGCGAGCGGCAGCTCGCGCAGGCCTGGACCGCGGTCTCCTTCTTCTTTTTTGAAACTTCGCTGCGACCAGACCCGCCGAATGGCATAGCTTACGATCTCGCCTTGCCGGACGCGCGCGTGTAAGCCTGTCGCTCATGATTCTGCGCGCCACCAAAGACGGCTGGTTCGAATGCGGACCCGCACCCGATAAGCTGACCCGCGTGCGGTGCGCACTCGGGAAGAACGGGCTGGTCGCTGCCGAAGACAAGCGCGAGGGCGATGGCGCCTCGCCCGTCGGCCATTGGCCAATCCGGCGCGCGCTCTTCCGGCCCGATCGGTTGGCCCGGCCCCATACCCGGCTCGTGATCGATCCGACACAGCCGGAGGATGGCTGGTGCGATTCTCCCGAAGATCCCGCCTATAACCGTCCGGTACGCCTGCCCTATGCGGCCAGTTGCGAGACGCTCCAGCGTCAGGACGAGCTCTACGACATCGTCGTGATTCTCGGTCATAACGACGATCCGCCGGTACCCGGGCTGGGATCGGCGATCTTCCTGCACTGTGCGAAGCCCGGCTATCCGCCGACACTGGGGTGCGTGGCGCTCGCAAAGGAGGACCTGATCGACGTGCTGGGCAAGGTTTCGCCCGGCGACCGGCTCGAGATCACGGTGTGAAAGCCGGGCTTGTCCGACTTGAAGCGGGCACGGCGACCGGCCACATCGAGGCTGGCATTTGAAAACAGTAGGATAAAAGGACAGGCGCGATGAGCGAAGAACGCCAGTTTCCCGGATGGCGCGGCACGACCATTCTGTGCGTACGCAAGAACGGGGCGCTTGCCCTGGTGGGCGACGGCCAGGTCTCCATCGGCAATACGATCGTCAAGGCGACGGCACGCAAGGTGCGCCCTCTGGCGGGTGGCTCGGTCGTGGCCGGATTTGCCGGCACCACAGCCGACGCGTTTGCCCTGTTCGAGCGTCTCGAAGCCAAGCTTGAAAGCCACCCCGGACAGCTCGCACGCGCCTGCGTGGAGCTTGCCAAGGACTGGCGCACGGATCGCTACATGCGCAGGCTCGAAGCCATGCTCATCGTGGCCGACAAGGATGAAACCTACATCCTGACCGGTGCCGGCGACGTGCTCGAACCCGAACATGGCATCGCCGCGATCGGGTCGGGCGGCAATTTCGCCCTGTCGGCGGCTCGCGCCCTCATGGACTACGAGTCCGATGCCGAGACCATTGCCCGCAAGGCGATGAAGATCGCAGCCGAAATCTGCGTCTTCTCCAACGAGAACCTGACAGTGGAGACATTGTAGCGAATGTCTCCACCCGAGGCGGTGCGGGCTGTAGACTTATTCACTCTCGACAGGACAGCCCACCAACCGCCAGCGGAAAGACGCGCATCACCCGCCCGGGCTGAGGGGGCGTGGTAGTCGTGATAGTAGTAGGAGTCGCATCGGCTCGGCCCAGGGAATTTTCTCACGCATTGGCACGTAAGGGCGCTACTCGCTGGCGAAAATCTGCCCCTCATCCCGAAAGGCCTTGAATTCCAGAGCATTTCCGCTGGGGTCGCGCACGAACATCGTAGCCTGCTCACCCGGCTGGTCTTGGAAGCGCACATGCGGATCGACCAGGAAGTCGGCCCCGGCCCGCTTCAAACGCTCCGACAGCTCTTCCCAATCGGTCCAGTCCAGGATCAGGCCGAAATGGCGCACCGGGATCGCCTTGCCGTCCACCGGATTGGTCTCGCCGCGCCCGCACTCTTCCGGAGACAGGTGAGCGACGACCTGATGGCCGTAGAAATCGAAGTCGATCCAGTGCTCGCTTTCCCGGCCGGTCTCGCAGCCCATCGTCCCGGCATAGAAGCGCCTGGCACTTTCAAGATCGTGAACCGGAAAGGCCAGGTGGAAGCGGGGACGGGCAGGTTGGTTCGTCATAAGGGGCAGCTCCGGTCTTTTGTGCGGCGAAGCGCGAGACTACATGAATGCGTCCTTGCCAGAAAATGTGATTGACTGACCCATGACCGACTTTTCCCCGCGCGAAATCGTCCACGAACTCGACCGGCACATTATCGGCCAGCACGAGGCGAAGAAGGCCGTGGCGATCGCCCTGCGCAATCGCTGGCGCCGCAAACGCCTGCCGGAGTCCCTTCAGGAAGAGGTCACGCCGAAGAATATCTTGATGATCGGCCCGACCGGGGTCGGCAAGACGGAAATCTCCCGCCGCCTCGCCAAGCTCGCCGGCGCGCCCTTCCTCAAGGTGGAAGCCACCAAGTTCACCGAGGTCGGCTATGTAGGCCGGGATGTGGACTCCATTGCCCGGGATCTGGTCGAGGTGTCCATCGGGATCGTCCGCGACAGGAAACGGGAGGAGGTTCGCGCCAAGGCTCACTCGGCAGCCGAACGCCGCGTGATCGAGGCTCTGGTGGGTGACAATGCCGGCGAGTCCACCCGCGAAAGCTTCCGCAAGAAGCTCCTTTCCGGCGAACTCGACGACCGGGAGATCGAGATCGAGGTCACCGATGACGCCGCCAGCGGTCCCGGCCTCGACATCCCCGGAATGCCCGGCTCGGTCTCGATGATCAATCTGTCAGACCTTCTGGGCAAGGGTTTCGGCAAGCAGAAGAAGACGCTGCGCACAACGGTCAAGCAGGCCTATGAGCCGCTGATCGCGGAGGAGGCCGACAAGCTGATCGACGAGAGCCAGATCCAGCAGGAGGCGCTACGCCTGGCCGAAAACGAAGGGATCATCTTTCTCGACGAGATCGACAAGATTGCTGCGCGCGCGGAAGGACGCGGTGCCGATGTCAGCCGGGAAGGCGTTCAACGCGATCTTCTCCCGCTTATCGAGGGTGCCACCGTGGCGACAAAGTACGGACCGGTGAAAACCGACCACATGCTGTTTATCGCTTCCGGCGCGTTCCACGTTACCAAGCCGAGCGATTTGCTCCCAGAGCTGCAGGGCCGCCTGCCCATACGCGTCGAGCTCAAGGCGCTCACGCGAGATGATTTCCGCGCCATCCTGACGGAGCCTGAAGCCAGCCTCGTTACGCAATACATCGAGCTGATCAAGACCGAGGAGGTCTCTTTGATCATCGAGGACAGCGCCATCGATGCCGTTGCCGATTACGCCGCCGAAGTGAATGCAAGCGTGGAGAATATCGGCGCGCGCCGTCTTCAGACCATCATGGAAAAGTTGGTTGAAGAGATCAGCTACACCGCGTCGGACCGGGCCGGTGAAACGATCACGATCGATGCCGACTATGTGCGCGAACGCGTCGACAGCCTCGCCAAGAATGCCGACCTCTCGAAATTCATTCTTTAGCTCCAGGCAGCGGTGAGAAACAGAAAAGGCGCAGCCAGCGGCTGCGCCAATTCTGTCCGTCCGAGAGCGTCGATCAGAAGGATTTGCCCACAGACAGGACGACTTGGGATTCCACTCCCTCGCCCTCTTCGCTCGTGTCGACATAGGCAAGACCCCAGTCGAGTCCGTAGCCCGAGGCTGTCAGCCCGAGCGTCCAGTCGATCTTGTCGTCACCATCGCCGTCCGGATCTCCGAAAGCGCCGGTTTCATACCCCACGCCGAAGACGAGCCCGAGCCCGGACCCACCCAGCGGGGCACTGCCGGAATAGAAGACATAGAGATTGTCATCGTTGCCGATATTGTCTTGCTCCGGTGCGTAGGCAACGCCGACAGAGGACTCCATGATACCCGTGGCGCCCGTGAGACTGGCGTAGACTTCGCCATAGGCCGTGTCTTCCTGGCCGGGATAGACATAAGCCAGCACGCCGACATCGAAGCTGAGCCCTTCGGTGAGCTCTGCGCCATATCCGGCATAGAGATCAATCTCTACCTCAGAATCGCCGACCGGTTCGATGCTCGAGCCCCAGGCCCCCACGTAGAGGCCGCTGTCAAAGCCGAGATCGAGCCCGCCCTGGAGCGCCAGTGTCTCATCGCTCAGAGAGACACCGCGGAAGCGATAGTCGGAAACGAAGGCGACATTGGCTTCCACCTCAGGCGCGGTCTGGGCCTGAGCGGCCGGAAGAAGCACGAAGCTGGCAGCTGTCGCCAGGAGTGCGAGATGTGTACGCATGATTGAAACTCCCCATACTTAAGTGTCTAAGGTTGTTAGTGTTGGCGGCGCCGGGGTGTGACGTGGCGTGACACCCCGGGCAAATCGCTCCGCCTATTCAGCCGGCTCTGGTTCCACGAATTCTGGATAGGCCGGATGGCCCAGCTCGCTGAGATCGCCGCCAGCCGCTTCGCTGGCCCGGTCCAGGCGAATTCCAAGCAGCATCTTCAACACCAGCCACACGACAAAGCTGGTCGCGAAGACGAAAGCGCCGATGGCGACAACACCGACGAACTGTCCGAAATAGCTCGCGGAATCGTTCGTAAAGGGAACGACCATCGTGCCCCAGATTCCGGCGAAGAGGTGGACCGGGATCGCACCCACCACGTCGTCGAGCCGAATTTTCTCCATGAGGATGGTGCCGTAGGTGGCGATGGCCGCACCGACGGACCCGATGACGATCGCTTCGATCACGGTGGGTGTCAGCGGCTCAGCGGTAATCGACACCAGGCCGGCCAAGGCGCCGTTCAGTGTCATAACCAGATTGGCCTTGCCCCTATTGACCACCATGGACAGCAAGTAGGCGACCACGACACCTGCGGCGGCGGCCATGTTCGTGTTCACGAATATCTGAGCCACTGCTGTCGCATCGGCTGCGCTTCCAAGGGCCAGCTGGGATGCGCCATTGAAGCCGAACCAGCCCATCCAGAGAATGAATACACCGAGCGTTGCCATGGGCAGGCTGGAGCCGTGCATCGGGACAGGTTTGCCGTCGACGAAGCGGCCTGTGCGCGCACCGAGCAGAATCACGCCCGCCAGCGCCGCCCAGCCTCCGGTGGAGTGAACGAGAGTGGAACCGGCGAAGTCAGAGAACCCGAACTGGGAATCGAGCCAGCCCGCTCCCCACTCCCAAGAGCCCTGGATCGGGTAGATCACGCCGGTCAGAACCACCACGAAAAGGAAGAAAGGGGCAATTCTGACACGTTCAGCAACCGCGCCGGAGACGATGGACGCCGCCGTTGCGACGAACACCATCTGGAAAAACCAGTCGGACGCGCTCGCATAACCGGTCGACAAATCGATCGATTCGTCTCCGGTCAGCTCGCTCGGCGACCAGGGTATCGGGACCCCGAAATAGCCTCCCGAGGCGTCGACATTGAGGTACATCAGATTGTACCCGATGAGGAAAAACATGAGGCCGGCGATCGAGTAGAGGCCAATGTTTTTAAGACAGATGACCGCTGCGTGCTTGGATCGGACAAGTCCCGCTTCAAGCATTGCGAAGCCGGCAGCCATCCACATCACGAGGAATCCGCCGATCAGAAAGAGCAGCGTATTGAAAACGTAACTCACATCCGGCGCGATCGCGGCATGAGCCGGCGCTGCGCCGACGCCCAGAGCACTCAGCGAGATGAGGCCGGTTAGGACTGGCCGCTTCCGGACAGATTGAAAGAGGTCGCGATGTCTCATGAAACTCCCCCGAGATTCGATTGCGGTTGCGGCCCGTCGTCCATGCAGGCGATGTGAGCGCGAACCGGATGACGCTGAAAATGGACGGGGAGGCCTGACGTCTGACGCCGGTATCGACGCGTCGCCGCGATGCTGTCTTGCAATCATGACCGTCTCCCGTTTGCGGTGCGACGGCCTTTGACGTGTATCTGGTCCTAGGGACTCTGAACGGTCCCGTCAGGCATCGGAGTAAACGGTTGCAGGAAAATTTGTGCGTCGCAACAAATTTCTTACACTTTTGTAACTGCGAACCCACAATATCCGAGAGCAGGCCGCGCCAATGGCGTGATTTAGGATAGGCAAAAAAAATGGCGGCTCGTGAGCCGCCAAAGGTTCCAGACACAGCCATTCGGCCGCGACTAGACGCTTCCATAGCGATCTAATTCTGCCAAGAAAAATATATCGATTGGCATAGAGTTGTCTCGTTTGAAGGGCATTACCAACAGAGCCTAAACTGTTCCGATTTTTTTGGGGCAATACTTTGTTATCTCGGCTTTTTGTCGACCCGACAGAGTTTTATTCCCTACACAGATCGTCCGTATCACGACGAAAAATCGGGCCGGATCCGGCCGCTTTGAAGGCAATTTCTTAAGATTTATGTTGCGTCGCAGCAACACAATCTGACGCCAAACTGAGGTGGCACCGCATGAAGACGAGCGTACGACCCCGATATCCGCAGATCCCGTGTTCTAAGGCCGTCTCAGCATCACGTAAAAGGCTCCAGATCCGCCGTGCCGGGGGGCTGCGCTTGCGTACCCTGAGACGATGGAAGCGAACGCCGACTCGCCAAGCCAACCGGTGAAGGAGCGGCGCAGGACACCCGGCAATTTGCGCTCATCCGGAGTCCAGGCCTGGAAACGACGCGCATCCAGCGCGCGCTGACCAGCACCTTTACCGGTGATGACGAGCACTGTCCGGCAGCCCTCGTCGCGAGAACGGCGAAGGAAGGAAAGGAGCGACCTGCGGGCCGAGGCTTCGGTCATCCCGTGCAGGTCGATACGCGCTTCGACTTCGATACGACCCCGGCGGACACGCTTCTCATTTCCCCGTTCAGCAGGACGACGCGGCGCTTCATGAGGCGGACCCTGATCGATGAACTGTGCGAAAGCCTGGCGTGAAACGCCGGTAGGCGCGGGACGTTCGGCTGGACCTTGCACGGAATTGATTTCAGGCGGAGCAGTTCGACCCTCCAGCGGCCGTACCGTCCTCGTGACCGAGCGCCAGACAGACTCGTCATCAGGGTTCAAGCCGCGGCCTCGGTCGCGCCGGCTCATGACGTGCGGGCAATCCGGGCAGCCAGTGCGTTTGGCAATAGCACGAACCAGCGCGCTTGAGCATTCTGACGCCCGGCCCGGAATCCGGCCTCGTCGCCCCAACCCACAAACAGGTCACCGCGCAGCGGACCCTGAATGGCTCCGCCTGCGTCCTGTGCGACGACAAGCCCCGACCAATCAGGATCGCCGTAGATCGCTGCGTCGAGAAAGATGGGGACACCCCACGCGTGATAGGCAGGATCCACGGCAAGGCTTGCCATCGGCGTCAACGGCGCGCCTTGTGCGCCGGCTGGGCCAACCGAGCTGTCGCCAAGGGGCTGGAGCTGGAAGAAGACATAGCGCGGGTTCTCGTTGAAAAGCTCGGTCCACGCCTGTGGGCCGCGCGCGTTGAGCCAGGCCTCGATATCGTCCTTGGATACGTTATGAGGCGAGAGGGCCCCCCGATTGATCAATACCCGCCCGATCGAGACGTAAGGCAAGCCATTGTGGGCGGCGAAAGCCGCGCGGGCCTGGCTTCCGTCCGGATAGACAAGCCGTCCCGAGCCCTGGACCTGAAGAAAGAAGATATCGACCGGACGTCCCCACGCGAGCGGGACGCCAAGGTCATAGCGCTCGATCTCTTCGCGCGGGCGATAGGGCTCGAAAGTCTCGGCGCTGGCGCGCCCGACAATACGCTGACCTTCAAGCCCGGCAATGAACTGTCCCAGATCCCCGGTCAGGAGGTCTCCGGGGCGCGCCCGGATCGCCATGGAAAACTCCTCATCCGGCCGGCTCCGCACCTCGACCAAGGGTTCATAGTACGCCGTGAGCTGGCCGGTTCCCGAGAGGGCGAGCGGAGTAAAAGCCCGTTCGAAGAAGTTCCGGGCCGCCGCGGCAGTAGTAGCACTTTGGTGAAGGCGCACAGCTTCAGCGCAAACGCCGCGCCAATCCCCGGCAGCCCCAGCATAGGTCACGCGCTCGCTCATGGGAGCGTGGTCGGGCCGGGCCGCGATTCGCTGGCAACTTTGTACCAGCGCAGATAGTGCTCCGCGCGGGTCAGTCCCCGACCACCCGGGCAGGGCGCCAAATGTGGTCGCAGTAGAGTGGGCAGGGGCAACCGGCGTAGCGACACTAACCGCAGGCAAGTGCCGTGGGCCTGTATCCTGACTGGCACACCCAGCCGCGACCAGACAGAAAAGAAGCGCGAGAAGGAGGCTAGACGGGTTTGACCCCCGCAAGCTTCCAGTTCGGATCGGAAGAGGTGACATCGCGCTCAAAACTCCAGACCTCGCTGACTGTTTTCAGACGAGACAAGTCGCCTGAAAGACGTTCACCCTCGGCATCGCGCGTTTCGGTCGCAAGCTCGGCGGCGAAGGCCACCTTTATTCTGGCCCGGTTATCGTTAAGAGAGGCTTCATCAATCCGGGCTTCGCGCAGACGTTCGAATTCGGTGATCTGGGTCTGGCCCTTTTCTTCCCGCTCGGAAATCGCGCGGTCATAGGCGTCGTAGACTCGCGGACCGAGAAGCGTCGACAGTGTTTCGCGATCACCTTTGGCATAGGCTTCGACCACCATGCGATACGCTTGGCGCGCGCCCTGGATGAAGGTTTCCGGGTCGAAGCTCTGATCGGCCTCGGCAATATCAGTGAGCCCAGGCCCCGCCGGTCCGGCGTAATGAGCGGCAATCGCCTCAGGAGCCGCCGACTGACCGGCCGGCTGTGATACCGGTGCGGGTTCGGATGGGGATTTTGACTGCTTGGCCTCGCGTGCGTGCTCTTCCGGCGTTCGTCCGGTGGACTTGCCGAGTGTCATGTAAAGCCGCACTCCCAGAAAGACGGCCAGGGCGGCAAAGAACAGGATCTGTAGAATTTGCATGACGGGTCCGAACGGCCTGAGGTCGATTGGGATACTGACCGATATATAGGGTGTCGCGGCGCTCGCGTCAGCCTTTCTCCTGCGCCGCCTCGCCTTGCCGTTGCGAGCGGCCCATGCTACGCGCCGCTGCCTGTTCTGTCGTGCAGGCCAAGCCTGCTGCGCCTGTGCGCCACTTATCCAGGAAGAGACTTCAATGACCGACGCTCCCGCAACCCCCGAGCCGAACAGCAACGCCCAAGTGCCCCAGCTGCGTGTGATGGGCCAGTATGTGAAGGACCTGTCCTTCGAAAACCCGGGTGCGCCGGGCACATTGCGCGGCGGCGGCGGCCAGCCTCAGATCGACATGGGGATCGATGTCCGGGCCCGCGCACTCGAAGACGGGGCCTATGAAGTCGAGCTGCACCTGACCGCGAATGCCAAACGCGAGCAGGACACGGTCTTCATCGCGGAGCTGATCTATGGCGGCCTGTTCCAGCTCAGCAATCTGGACGACCGCGCGCGCGATCCCTTCCTGATGATCGAATGCCCGCGAATCCTGTTCCCGTTCGCCCGCCGCATCCTCTCGGACGCGACCCGCGACGGCGGCTTCCCGCCGCTCATGCTCGAACCGGTCGATTTTGCCGGCCTGTACCGTCAGCAGCTGGCTCGTCAGCAGCAACAGCAGGGGTCCAGCGAAGGCGGTACCGCCTAGGCGGACCACCGGCTCCTACTACTACGACTACCACCACTATCAGGCTGTATTGCCCGGGTGAGGGTAACAGAGATGAAACGGCCGGGCCTGAAAGGGCCCGGCCGTCTTGCTTTGAACTGTCTTGGCAGGCTTGCCGGCGCTATTTCGCGCCGCTGCCCCCCGGAGAACAAGCGCTAAACAAGACCCAGGGTTTTCCACAGCGTCCTGTCGCCGCCAATCGTCTCCAGGAAGGCCTCGTGGGCGGCGCGCTCTTCCTCGCTGACCCTTGCCGGGAGCGGTTCGGGACGCGGCGGACGGGCGGGAAAGACGACGGTGTGGCCGGGACCGGAATGATCGTCGAAGGACAGGCCCTGCTCGCGCCCGCCATTGAGTTCCAGATACACCTCGGCCAGCAGATAGGCGTCGATCAGCGCGCCGTGCTTGATGCGGCTGCCAAGCGATATATCGAAGCGTTTACAAAGCGCATCCAGGCTTGCCGGGCTGCCGGGGAAGCGCTCGCGCGCCATCACGGCCGTGTCCTTGAACCGGTTGCCGGCAATGGGAGTCTTGCCGCAGCGCTCAAGCTCCATGTTGATGAAGCTCATGTCGAAGCGGGCATTGTGGGCGACCAGCGTCGCGTCACCGATAAAGTCCAGAAACTCCTGGGCAATTTCGCGAAATTTCGGCTTGTCGCGTAGCATCTCGACGGTGTGGCCGGTGATCTGGGTGACTTCTTTGGGGATGTCGCGTTCCGGATTGACCAGATGCTGAAGCTCCCGCCCGGTCGGGATCAGATCGACCACTTCGACACAGCCGATTTCGGTGATCCGGTCGCCTTCCAGCGCATGGAAGCCGGTCGTCTCCGTATCGAAGATGATCTCTCTCATCGGGCCTGATCTTCCAGTTGCTTCAGTATGTTACGCACTTGTTTGCGGGCATCGTCGATGCCGCGCGAAGTGTCGACGACGAAATCGGCGCGCTTCCTCTTTTCACCGTCGGGGAGCTGGCGCGCAAGGATGGCGTCCAGCTTCTCGCCATTCATTCCAGCGCGGGCCAGAACCCGTTGACGTTGCACGTCTTCTGGCGCCGTGACCACGATGACCGCATCGACATGATCGTCCAGGCCGGTCTCGAAAAGGAGCGGCACGTCGAGCACGGCGAACCGGGCACCGCGCGCTTCGGATTGGGCGAAGAAATCCGCGCGTGCGGCCGCCACCAGCGGATGCACGAGCGCTTCCAACCGCTTGAATTCTGAAGGGTTTGCCCGCAGGGCCGCGCTCAGCGCGTCGCGGTCTATCTGCCCCTCGCGCACCACGCCGGGGAAGGCCTTCCCGACCGGCTCGACCGCGGCGCCGCCATGCGTGTAGAGGTCGGCCACCACCGCGTCGGCGTCGAAAACCGTCGCGCCTTCGTCGGCCAGAAGCATGGCCGTGGTCGATTTTCCCATCCCGATGGATCCGGTCAAGCCTATGATTTTCATGACCTTATCTCCAGAATCGACACGAGCAGGTCACGCACGGCGGCGGTGTCGGGAGGCGGGGCGCCGAAGAAGGCTTCGAAGCTTGGACGCGCCTGGCCGATGAGCATGGCGAGCCCGTCCACGCTGCGGCGGCCCGTTTGCCGGGCCTGGCGCAGTAACTGAGTCTCAAGCGGCACGTAGACCATGTCGAAGACCAGCGCGTTGCGGCTACTCGGCGACAGATCCAATGTCAGATTCGGTTGTCCGGCCATTCCCAGACTACTGGCGTTCACGATGAGCGCCGCACCGTCGAGCGCCCCGTTCGCCGAGTCCCAATTGCGGACCAGAACATCGATTTCGAAGTCTTCGGCGAGCTGCCGGGCGCGATCGGGAGTCCGGTTCACGATCCGGATGTCGTCATAGCCTTCGCGCCGCAACTGGTAGAGCGCGGCCCGGGCGGCACCGCCGGCGCCGAGGATAACGGCCGGACCCTCGGCGCGGTCCACGCCGCCCTGCCGGAGCGCGGCGGCGATCCCGATGACGTCGGTGTTATCCCCGTGCAGTCCGCCGTCATCCCTGCGGACCAGAAGGTTGACCGCGCCGACCGCGCGCGCAGCATCGCCGAGCGTGTCGGCAATCTCGAACGCGGCCCGCTTGTGCGGCAGGGTGATGTTGAGCCCGGTAATGCCGAGGGCGGGCAGGGCCCGGATCGCGGTCTCAAATTGTTCGGGCGCGATCTCGAAGGCGGTATAGCGCCCTGGCAGGCCGCTGGTCTCGAGCCAGGCTGCCATCATGGCCGGAGACAGCGAGTGGGCGACCGGATAGCCGGCGACACCGGCCAGAGGCAGAAGACCGGAAAGGCGCGAGGCGGCCAGCATCAGACCGGCGCCGCGTTCTGGTCGCGCAGCATGGACAACACTGGAAGCAGGGGCAGGCCGAGCACGGCGTAGTAATCGCCCTCGACCTCCTCGAAGAGCTGCGCGCCGAGCCCTTCGAACGCGTAGGCGCCGACCCCCTGGGTGAGAATGTCGCCGGCCTCGTCCAGATACCGGTCGAGGAAGGCGTCGGTGAAATCGCGCACCACCATGCGGCAGGCGCTCTTGTGGCGCCAGACGATCTCGCCGCCGCGGGCCGCGGCGATACCGCCCTTCAGCCAGTGCGTGCGCCCGCGCAGGGCGCGCAGCTTGGCTTCGGCCTCCTGAACCGAGCGCGCCTTGTCATGCAGTTCGCCGTCCAGATCGAGAACCTGATCGGCGCCCAGCACCAGACCGTCGCGCCTGGCCGAGACCGCCAGCGCCTTGGCTTCGGCCAGGGCGAGGGCGAGATCGCCGAGATCGCCGGAAAACCCCTCTTTCAGGGCGTCCTCATCGACGTGGGCGGGATCGACCTCGAAATCGAGGCCGGCATTGTTCAGGATGGCGCGGCGCGAGGCCGAGCCCGAAGCCAGGATGAAACTCATATCGTGTTGCGGTGCTCGGTAAGGAGGTTGATGACCTTGGCGGCGGTTTCCTCGATGGAGCGCCGTGTCACATCGATGCTGGGCCAGCCATGCTTGGCGAAGAGCCGCTTGGCGTAGACGATCTCGTCGCGCACGTTTTCCTCGTCCACATAATCGGTCGAGCGGTCTTCCCTCAGATTGAGCAATCGGTTGCGGCGGATCTGGACGATGCGTTCGGGCGAGGCGGTCAGCCCCACAATGAGCGGCTTCTTCAGGGTGAAGAGCTCCTCGGGCAGGGTCGCGCCCGGCACGAGGGGGATATTGGCGGTGCGGATGCCGCGGTGACCCAGATAGATGCTGGTCGGAGTTTTCGAGGTGCGGCTGATGCCCAGAAGAATGACCTCGGCGCCGGCCAGGTTGTCGCCCTGCCCGTCATCATGGGCCATGGAGAAATTCATCGCCTCGATGCGGGCATAGTATTCGGCGTCCAGCGCGCGTTGCGCCCCGGCCTTGCCCATGAGCGGCGCGCCCAGATAGCCCGACAGCGTGGCCTGGATCGGATCGAGCACGGCGATGGCCGGGATGCGCAGGTCCGCGCAGCGATCCTCGATGGCCCGGCGCATGTCCGAATTGACCATCGTGAACATGACGATACCGGGATAGTCGGCGACATGTTCGAGCGCGCGTTCGAGCTGGCGCGGCGAACGCACCAGCGCAAACAGATGCTCGATCGGTTCGGCGCGCTCGAACTGGGCGGCCGAGGCGCGCATCACGCCCATCAGGGTTTCCCCGGTGGAATCGGAGATCATGTGGACGTGGTAGAAGACACGCATATCGGAGGAGCGGGTGGTCATGAGGGTGAGGGGTCCATCCAAATCACTTGGGACAAGACCTAGCTTGCCTGGGAAGTTCTGTGAATAAGCAGGCGTGTTTTCCCGGGGACGCAGGACGGTTTTGCGGTCAAGCAGAAGTTCTGCGGTGCGTTCACCCGCGCTCTCCCCCGGCACGGCCGGAGCGGTGTTCACAACCGGCGCGCTGTGGACGATCGAGAGCCGGCCGGGCACCGGACTCCGGCTCGCGAACGCCCGGGTTACCGCGTTAATGCTTTATAAACTATGGTTAACGAGAGATTAACCACGGGTCCTGAAACTGTGCACTTCACATGTGGGTTTAAGTTTTCCCGGCCCGTGGAAAACGGGTATGACCGGCCCTTCAACCCGACTATCCACACTATCCCCGCCTCGACGACTCCTTCCTTCTATATATATAGAAATATAGAGGTATGACCGGGTAGCGCCGCCTGCGGTGGACAAGCCCGGTCTTTCAATCGCAGCCCCTCATCTGACCGGAGCATTTCATTGGCCGATCGAGACACAGCCCTTCTTGCGGTTCTTCGAGGCGAAACGCGCACCCCGCCGCCCATCTGGCTGATGCGCCAGGCCGGACGCTACCTGCCCGAGTATCGCGAGATCCGCGCCAGGCAGAGCGATTTCATCGCCTTCTGCCTGAACCCGGATGCCGCCAGTGAAGTGACCCTGCAGCCGATCCGCCGGTACGATTTCGATGCCTCCATCGTTTTCGCCGATATCCTGCTGATCCCGTGGGCCCTGGGCCAGAAGGTCTGGTTCGTGAAGGGCGAAGGCCCGAAGCTGGAACCGATGCGGCCGCAAGATGCCGGCATGCTGACCGTGGACGGGGTCGAGGAGCGCCTGGCCCCGGTCTGCCAGACGCTGCGCCTGGTGCGCGCGGGATTGCCCGATGCGTGCACGCTGATCGGGTTTGCCGGAGCCCCCTGGACGGTCGCGACCTACATGATCGAGGGCGGGGGATCGAAGGATCGCTGGAAAGCGCGCACCGCCGCCTGGGAAGACCCCGCCGCCTTCGACCGTTTCATGAACGTCCTGGCCGATGCCACGGCGCGCTATCTGATCGCGCAGGCGCGGGCCGGGGCAGAAGTGCTGAAGATTTTCGAATCCTGGGCCGAGGGTCTGCCGGCGCCGCTGTTCGAGCGCGTGGTGATCGCGCCGACGCGCCGCATTGTCGACCAGGTGCGTGGCGCCGGAATCACGGCGCCGATCATGGGCTTTCCCAAGGGCGCGGGCCCGCTGGTGCCGCGCTATGCGGCGGAGACGGGGATCGACGCGATCGCGCTCGATCACGGGCTGGACACCGACTGGGCGGTGAAGGCCCTGCCCCGGGACATGCCGGTGCAGGGACAACTCGATCCCGCGGTGCTGAAGGCCGGCGGCGATGCGCTGGACCGCGAGGTGGATCGTCTCCTCGCCGCGTGGGCGGGGCGGCCCTATGTGTTCAATCTCGGTCACGGGATCAATCCGGACGTGCCGCCCGATCATGTGACCCGCCTCGTCAACCGGGTGCGGGGCCTGTAGGCAGGCGCGCCGGATCGCAGCGAAGAAGGACAAAGGGCCATGAGCCGTCGTATTGCCGTCGTCTTGTTCAATCTGGGCGGGCCGGACGGGCCGGAGAGCGTGCGGCCCTTCCTGCGCAACCTGTTCAACGATCCGGCCATCATCTACGCGCCCTGGCCGGTGCGCCCGCTGATCGCCGAGCTAATCTCGCGTACGCGCGGCCCCAAGGCGAAGCTGGAATACGCCAAGATGGGCGGCGGCTCGCCGATCATCCCCGAAACAGAGCGCCAGGCCGATGCGCTGACGGCCGCGCTGAAGGCGGCCAGCCCGGACGACGAGTTCGCCTGCTTCCTGGCGATGCGCTACTGGCATCCCTTCACCGAGGAAGCGGTGAGAGAGGTCAAGGCCTGGGGCGCGGACGAGGTGATCCTTCTGCCGCTCTATCCGCAGTTTTCCACCACGACGACCGGATCTTCGCTGAAAGCCTGGCGCGATGCCGGAGGCGGCGAGGCGCGCACAGTGTGCTGCTATCCGGTCCAGCCCGATTTCGTCAAAGCCCATGCCGATGCGATCCGCACGGCCTGGGAGGAGGCTGGCCGGCCGCAGAATGTGCGCGTGCTCCATTCCGCCCATGGCCTGCCCGAAGTGACCATTGCGCGCGGTGATCCCTATCGCTGGCAGGTCGAACAGACGGTGGCCGCGGTAACCGCCAGCCTGCCCGAGATTGCCGATCACATCACCTGCTTCCAGTCCAAGGTCGGCCCGCTGGAATGGATCAAGCCGTCCACCGAGGAGGTCGTGGAAGAGAGCGCGAAGGAGGGCAGGCATATCATCCTGTCGCCCATCGCCTTCGTCTCCGAACACATCGAGACGCTGGTCGAGCTGGACGAGGAATACCGCCTGGTGGCCGAAGAGCACGGTGCGGTCGGATATACACGCGTGCCCGCGCTTGGCGCTGCGGAGGGCTTCATCGAGGCGCTGAAATCATTGACATTGGGCGCGCTGGACGGTCCGGTGGGACTGAAGCCGCCGAACGGACGCCCGATCTGCCCGGCCGAGTTCGGCCGCTGCCCGTGCCGCGAGGCCGGACTGGCCGGCAACTAGACACACACGCCTTGCAGGACGCGACATGATCGATTTTCTGGCCGCCCATTATCTCTGGCTGAAAGCGTTTCACATCATCGCGGTCATCTTCTGGATGGCCGGGATGCTCTATCTGCCGCGCCTGTTCGTGTATCATCACACGGCCGAGGCGGGCGGAGAGCTGGAAGGCTCGCTCCTGATCCAGGAGCGCAATCTTTTGAAGATCATCGTCAATCCGGCCATGATTGCGGTGTGGACACTGGCCGTGCTGATGCTGATCGCCAATCCGGGCCTGTTCAGCGCGGGCTGGTTCCACATCAAGTTGCTGCTGGTCGTCGTGCTGTCGGGCATTCACGGCTATTATGCCGGGGCGCAGAAGAAATTCGCCAGGGGCGAGCGTCCGCGCACCGAGCGATTCTGGCGCATCCTGAACGAGGGGCCCGCCCTGATGGTGGTCGCCATCGTCCTGCTGGCCATCCTGAAACCTTTCGCCTGAGCAGGCGCCAGCGCGCTTGACGGCGAAGACGGCTTGTGTCAGCAGTTATCCGAGATGTCCGCATTCGCGGACAGCCCTCCAAAAATCCTGGTGTTCGCCTGCCATAGAGCGCGCCGGGACCCCTCAAGACACGTCCATAGCTGTCCGACTCATAACCAGAACACGGGCAGTCTCGCGAGCAAGCGAGTTTTGAAGCGGCGCGCCAGCCCTCCTTGCGAAGGACGGCGGCGGGCCTGTCCGGCCCTGTTCACCCTGACCTTAAAAAACGAATTTTCCCCATGACCGACATACACGACGACGATTACGACGACGATGACGACGATTTCGATCAGGACGACGAGTCCGATGCTCCGGTGCGAAAGCGCAATCCGATCAATGTCGAACGGATGAGCCTTCAGGAGCTGAAGGAAAAATCGCCGGCCGAGCTGCTTCAGCTGGCCGAGCGCCTGGAACTTGAAAACGCCTCGTCGCTGCGCAAGCAGGGCATGATGTTCGCCATCCTCAAGGCGCTGGCCGAAGAGGGCGCCGAGATTTACGGCGGCGGCACGCTGGAAGTGCTGCAGGACGGGTTCGGCTTTTTGCGCAGCCCGGAATCCAACTATCTGGCCGGTCCCGACGATATCTACGTCTCCCCGACCCAGATCCGCCGGCTGGGCCTGCGCACCGGCGACACGGTCGAGGGCGAGATCCGCTCCCCGCGCGACGGCGAGCGCTATTTCGCTCTGCTCAAAGTGGCGTCGGTCAATTTCGAAGAGCCGGAAAACGTCCGCCACAAGGTCCATTTCGACAATCTGACGCCGCTTTATCCCGACGAGCGCTTCAACATGGAGCTGCCCGATCCCACGGTGAAGGATCGCTCGGGCCGGATTATCGACATCGTCGCCCCGCTCGGCAAAGGCCAGCGCGGGCTGATCGTCGCGCCGCCGCGGACCGGCAAGACGGTGCTGCTGCAGAACGTTGCCAGCGCGATCGAGACCAACCACCCCGAATGCTTCCTGATGGTGCTGCTGATCGACGAGCGCCCGGAGGAAGTCACCGACATGCAGCGCACGGTGAAGGGCGAGGTCATCGCCTCGACCTTCGACGAGCCGGCGACGCGTCACGTGCAGGTCGCCGAGATGGTGATCGAGAAGGCCAAGCGCCTGGTGGAACACAAGCGCGACGTGGTCATCCTGCTGGACTCCATCACCCGCCTCGGGCGTGCCTACAACACTGTGGTGCCCAGCTCCGGCAAGGTGCTGACCGGGGGTGTCGACGCCAACGCCCTGCAGCGTCCCAAGCGCTTCTTCGGCGCAGCGCGCAATATCGAGGAGGGCGGCTCGCTGACCATCATCGCCACCGCGCTGATCGATACGGGCAGCCGCATGGACGAGGTGATCTTCGAGGAATTCAAGGGCACGGGTAACAGCGAAATCGTGCTGGACCGCAAGGTCGCCGACAAGCGCGTCTTCCCCGCCATCGACATCCTCAAGTCGGGCACAAGGAAAGAAGAGCTGCTGGTCGACAAGAAAGAGCTTCAGAAGACCTATGTGCTGCGCCGTATCCTCAACCCGATGGGGGCGCAGGACGCGGTCGAGTTCCTGCTCGGCAAGCTGAAAGAGACGAAGACCAATTCCGAATTCTTCGACAGCATGAATACCTGAGCAAGTTCAATACCTTGTGACGATTGAAAGCCGGTGCGCTCCCAGCGTGCCGGCTTTTCTTTGCAAGGTGGCTTGCTATGCAGGGTCGTACCATGCATAACAGGGTCAATGGTTATGCAGGGACGTGCCCATGATCGACGCGTGGAAATCTCAATTGCGAAAAGGCGCTGCCGAGCTGGCGGTCCTGGCGGTCCTCGACAAGGGGGACGCGTTCGGCGTGGCCATACTGGACACGATCGAGAGCGGGGACGGGGTGGGGGTGTCGGAAGGCGCGCTCTACCCGCTTTTAAAGCGTCTGGAGACCGGCGGGCGGATCCAGTCCTACTGGTCGGAGCCTGACGGGGCTGCCGCCCCGCGCAAATACTACCGCCTCACGGGCGAGGGCCAGGATGCACTGCGTGCCATGCGCGATGCCTGGACAAGCTTTCGCCAACGCATGGATGAAATTGTGGGAGCCTCACATGACGCATGACATCGATCTTTACCTGCGCCGGCTTCGTGCCGCCCTGAGGTCCCTGCCCGAGGCCGAGCGCGAGGAAATCCTCGCCGAGACCCGCTCTCATCTGCGCGAGCGCGAGGAGGCGGACGGTCAGGCGGGCGTGGAGGCGGCGCTGCGCGCCTTCGGACCGGCCGAAGCCTATGCCGGCGCCTTCGTGGACGAATACCGCCTGCGCGCTGCGAGCGCGGGGGGCGGACCGCTGGAACTCGCCGGAGTCCTGCTCGGGCAGGCGACGCGGCGTGTGACCGCCTGCTTCGGCTTCGTGCTGGCGGCGGTGGCCTATCTGTTCGCCGGGGCGTTCGTGCTGATTGCCGCTGTGGAAGTCATCCGGCCCGATCTCGCCGGGATGTGGATCGGCCCGGACGTGTTCGTGCTGGGCGTCATCAATCCTGCCTCGCGCGGACCGGACACGGCCGAGCTTCTCGGCCCCGCGCTCATCCCGCTCATGCTGGTGGCCGCACCGCTGGCTCTGGCGCTGGGCTATGCGATCTCGCAGGCCACGGTGCGGCACCTGCTGCGCAAGCACTGACCGCCTCCGGGCTGTTGAGACCCGGCAGGGCGGCGTTTTTCGCCCGGGCTCTGCCGGTTCGCTCTTTTCTCGACGCGCAAACGGGATAGGCTCTGCGCCCTGTCTTCGGGAAAAGGATGCTTCATGCCAGACTTCACGCTCTACCATGCTCCGATGACGCGCTCGGTGCGCGTGCGCTGGGCGCTCGAGGAGATGGGCCTGCCCTACACGCTGGAATCGGTGGCGTTCACGCGCGGCGATGTGGGCGGCGACGAATTCCGCCAGGTCAATCCGCTGCAGAAAATCCCGGCCTTCAAGGATGGCGACACGGTCATCCTGGAATCGCTGGCCATCGTGCAATACCTGATCACCAAGTACGGCCCGACCCCGCTGGCGGTGACGCCGGACGAGCCGGACTACGCGGCCTATCTCGAATGGCTGCATTTTGGCGAGGCGACGATGTCGATGGCCACCAATCTGGTGCTGGCTCATACGACGTTGCTGCCGGAAGCGCACCGCAATCCGGGCCTGGCCAAATGGGCCAAGGCGGAAGTGAAAAAGCATCTCAACATGATCGCCGAACGCGGCCTGAAGGGCGGCAAGAGCTTCCTGGCCGCAGACCGTCTCACCGCGGCAGACCTGTCGGTGGCCTACATGCTCTACCTTCTGAAGATCGTGAAGCAGTTCGACGGGGCGCCGGACAGCGTGGCGGCGTATTTCGACCGCATCCGGGAGCGCCCGGCCTGGAAGACCGCCAGCACCGATTAGGACGAGCCCCCTCATGCAACGGCCGCCCCGGAGAGTGTCCGCGGGCGGCCGTGTCATGTTTCACGTGAAACGTCTCAGCGGGCAGCTGGCCAGGACGCCGCGGGCGGTCTGTGCGGCGCGCAAGGCCCGGGCGGCGGCCTCGACATCGTTCACGGAAATGACCTCCGCGCCGTTGTCGGACATTTCGAGATAATCGGCCGTGCCGGCTGCCTCGGCGCGGAAGTCGCCAAAGCTGGTCTCGATGCCCTGCCCGGCGAGCCATGCGTCGAATTCCGGCTCGCCGCTGCCGAGGCCGAGCCAGGCTACGATGCGGGTCAGGTCGACATCGTTTTCGCGCAGCCGGTCGAAATCGGCCTGGCTGAACAGTCCGGCCGAGACCATCAGCTCGGGCGCGCGCCGGTGCGCGGCGATGGCGTCATCGAGCGAGTAGGTGATGAGGACGGCGCGATCGATGGCGCCGCCCTCTTCCAGTCCGGAGATGGCCTGGTCCAGCGTGATGTCTTTGAGATCGACCTGGGCGATTCCGATCCCGTCGAGCGCGGCGAGGGCCTGGGCAAAGGTGGGCGGGGCCTCGTCCAGCGCTTGGCCGGTCTCATCGACGAGGCGCAGCGCCTGGAATTCCTCCAGCGTCATCGCATCGACCCGCCCGGTCCCGGTGGTCGTGCGGTCCACCGTGTCGTCGTGCATCAGCACCAGGACGCCGTCCTGGGTCCGCGCAACGTCCATTTCCAGAAACACCGCACCGTCCTCGATCGAACGCTCGAAGGTCGAGATCGCGTTTTCGGCATAGCCCGGACGCGGCCCGCCGCGATGGGCCTGAACCAAAGTCGCCCCGCTCTCGCGCGTGCAATCGAGCCAGGGACCCAGGGACACGCCGTCCAGCCAGCGGGTTTCGATGGCCGACTGGTCGGTCTCGGCGCGTGCGGCCTCGTAGCTCTCCCCGCGTGGCCCGCAAGCGGCAAGGGTCAGCGCCCCGAGAAGGGGCAGCGGGGCGGCCGCGATCAAGCGCAGCAGGGAGGAAGACGTCATGATGGGTGGGCCTTTGCGACAGGTTAGCCGAGATGATCCTGGAAAAATTTGCGCGTTCTCGTATTCGCGAGACCGGCGGCTTCCGCGTCATAATGCTCTCCGCCCTCGCGTGCAAAGGCATGATCGACGCCCTCATACCGGAAAAGCGTCGTATTCGGATTATCTTCCAGCCCGTCGATCATCGCCTTCTGCTGGTCTTTGGCCACGAAACGGTCTTCCGCGGCGATGTGCAGGGTGAGGGGGCGCTCGATCTTCGAGGCTTCGTCGAGATATTTGTCGATATTGACGCCGTAATAGCCGACGGTCGCGTCGCTGTCGGTGCGGCAGGCGGTGAGATAGGCGAGCAGGCCACCGAGGCAGTAGCCGACGGCCCCGACCTTGCCGGTGCCCGTCCGGCGGGCGTAATCGATGGTCTGCGCGATGTCGTCCACGCCTTTGTCTATGTCAAAATTATTCATATATTCAAAGGCTTGATTCCATTCTTCCTCGGTCTTGTCAGTCAGTTCGACGCCAGGCTTCATGCGCCAGAACAGGTCCGGGCAGATCGCCGTGTAGCCCTGGTCCGCAAAGTCGTCACACAGATCGCGCATGACCTGGTTGATGCCGAAAATCTCCTGAATCACGACCAGGCCGGGCCCGGTGCCGTTCTGATAGGCCTCGAAGCTGCCATCGGGCGTGGTAATGGTGACGGTCTGACCAGCCATGCGGGACTCTCCTGTGATCGGTTGCGGACTGACGAAGGGAAAGGCCATGCCTTCCCTGGGCACAACACATGACCGGTCCATTTGTGCCATGTGCCATTCGATTGTATCCGGTTCGAGGCCGGATACAGGAGAGTATAGACGATGAGTGACACCATCTTTGCGCTCGCCTCCGCACCCGGCCGCGCCGGGGTCGCGGTGCTGCGGGTGAGCGGCCCGCAGGCCGGCGCCGTTCTGGATGGTCTGATATCCGGCACCCGGCCCGCGCCGCGCGCTGCGGCCCTGCGCGATCTGCGCGCGCCGGACGCGACGACGCCGGATGCGACGATAATCGACCGCGGGCTGGTCCTGTGGTTTCCCGGACCGGCGAGCTTTACCGGCGAGGACTGCGCGGAGTTTCACGTGCATGGCGGACCGGCCGTGGTCTCGGCGATGAGCGAGGCGCTTCTGGCCGCCGGTGCGCGTCCGGCGGAGCCTGGCGAGTTCACCCGGCGGGCCTTCGAGAATGACAAGATGGATCTGACCGAGGCGGAGGGGCTTGCCGACCTGGTCGATGCCGAAACCGAAGGCCAGCGCGCCCAGGCCCTGTCGCAAATGACCGGCGCGCTGAAAAGCCTCTACGAGGACTGGCGCGAGCAGCTCATCACCATACTGGCCGCGATCGAGGGCGAGATCGATTTTCCCGATGAAGACGATGTTCCCGATGCGCTGTCGCACACCGGGGCCGCGCCGCTGGGCGCGCTGATCGAGGCGCTGCGTGATCACCTGGCCGATGAGCGTCGCGGGGAGCGGGTGCGCGAGGGCTTCACCATCGCCCTGATCGGCGAGCCCAATGCCGGCAAATCCTCCATCCTGAATGCGCTCGCGCGGCGTGAGGCCGCGATCGTGACCGACATTCCCGGGACGACCCGGGACGTGGTAGAGGTGCGCCAGGTCCGGTCCGGCTTCCCGGTCATCCTGGCCGACACGGCCGGGCTGCGCGAGGCCGCCGATGCGGTGGAGGCCGAAGGTGTGCGCCGGGCCCTGGCGCGTGCCGAAGATGCCGATCTGCGTATCGCGGTGATCGATGTTTCACGTGAAACAGCCGAACAATGGCGGGCCTTGCAGCCGAGACTCCGGGCGGGCGATCTCATTGCCCTGAACAAGGCGGATCTGGAGCCGGGTGATGCCAGCGCCGGTTTGAGCGATGCCGATGCGGCGCGGATGGTTCGGGTTTCGGCGAAGACCAGCGCGGGCCTCGACGCACTGGAAGGTCTGATCGACGAGATCGTGTTCGAGCGTCTCGGGTCGCGCGAAACCCCGGCGCTGTCGCGGGCGCGCCATCGCCGGGCGGTGGGCGAAGCCCTGGAAGCGCTGGAGCGGGCGCGGGCTCAACTTGGCGTGCATCCCGAGCTCGCGGGGGCCGATCTGCATCTGGCGGTGAGGGCGCTCGAAAGCCTGACGGGGCGGGTCGATGTCGAAGATGTGCTGGACCGGGTGTTCAGCCAGTTCTGCATCGGGAAATAGGGGGCGCGGCCGCGCGGGATGTTTCACGTGAAACATGAAGGCGGTCAGCGCGGCATCTCGACTTTTGCCCCGTCTTCGCTTATCTGAACCCCAACGGAATGCGCGCCGCGGGCGCGCCCTGGGCCGTCGACGGATTTTCCCATGACTCTCGATGCAGCTACCGCCTCAGCCCGGCGCTGGGACGTCATCATTATCGGTGGAGGCCATGCCGGCTGTGAAGCCGCATCGGCCTCGGCGCGCGCGGGTGCGGCGACGCTGCTGCTGACGCACCGGTTTTCCACGATTGGCGAGATGAGCTGCAACCCGGCCATTGGCGGTCTGGGCAAGGGCCATCTGGTCCGCGAGATCGATGCGCTGGACGGGGTGATGGGCCGGATCGCGGATGCGTCCGGCATCCAGTTCCGGCTGCTGAACCGGTCCAAGGGACCTGCTGTGCGCGGCCCGCGCACGCAGTCGGACCGCAAGCTCTATCGCGAGGCGATGCAGGCGGAAATGGTCGCCACCCCCAATCTCTCCATCTGCGAAGCGGCGGTCGAGGATCTGATCGTCGAGGGGGATCGGTGCACCGGGGCAGTCGACGCGCAGGGTCGGGCGTTCCGGGCAGGGGCAGTGGTGCTGACCACCGGGACCTTCCTGAAAGGCATGATCCATCGGGGCGAGGAGCGGATTCCCGCTGGCCGCGATGGCGAGGCGCCGGCCAACGGGCTGGGCGACCGGCTGTACGGGCTGGGTCTGGATATGGGCCGGTTGAAAACGGGCACGCCCGCGCGTTTGGACTCCGCCTCCATCGACTGGGCGTCGCTGGAGATGCAGGCGGCGGACGAAGAGCCGGTGCCGTTCTCCTTTCTGACCGGGAGGATCACCGTGCCGCAGATTGCCTGCGGTATTACCCGGACGACCGAGGCGACGCACAAGATCATTGCCGACAATCTAGGCCAGTCGGCCGTGTATGGCGGACATGTCTCCGGCAAGGGGCCGCGCTATTGCCCGTCCATCGAGGACAAGGTGGTGCGCTTTGCCGACCGGACGAGCCATCAAGTCTTCCTGGAGCCCGAGGGGCTGGACGACGACACGGTCTATCCCAACGGGATCTCGACCTCCCTGCCGGCGGACGTGCAGGACGCCTTTCTGAAGACGCTGCCCGGTCTGGAGCGGGCAAAGGTCAAGCGCTACGGCTATGCCATCGAGTATGACTATGTCGATCCGCGAGAATTGAACGCCGCGCTGGAAGTGCGCCGCCTGCCGGGGCTCTACCTGGCTGGGCAGATCAACGGAACGACCGGTTATGAGGAAGCGGCGGCGCAAGGCCTGATGGCCGGCCTCAATGCGGCGCGGGCGGCGGGCGAGTCCGCGCCTTTCATCCTGGACCGCTCCGAGGCCTATATCGGTGTGCTGATCGACGATCTGACGACACGGGGGGTGAGTGAGCCCTACCGCATGTTCACCTCGCGGGCCGAATACCGGCTGACGTTGCGTGCCGACAATGCCGATCAACGCCTGACCGACCGGGCCATCGAGCTGGGGATTGCGAGTGTTTCACGTGAAACATCCTGGCGCGAGAAGCAGACGGCCCTGGCGGCGGCACGGGCGCGCGCGACCGAACTGACCCTGACGCCGAACGAGGCGGCCAAGGCCGGCCTGACGGTGAACCAGGATGGCCGGCGCCGGAATGTCTTCGAGCTTCTGGCCCACCCGAGCGTCGGCTGGGCCGAGATAACGCGGATCTGGCCGGAGCTGGACGCCTTGCCCAAGGCCGTGGCCGAGCAGATCCAGATTGACTCGGTCTATCATGGCTATCTCGACCGGCAGGAGGCCGACATCCTGGCTTTCCGCCGCGATGAGGGAGTCCGGATCCCGGGCGATTTCGATTATGGCGAGGTGGGCGGCTTGTCCAACGAGGTCCGCGAGAAGCTGAAATCGGCCGCCCCGGCGACGCTGGGCCAGGCCGGCCGGGTGGAGGGCGTGACGCCCGGGGCGCTGACCGCGCTGCTGGCTCACCTGAAACGTGCCTCACGGCAGAAAGTATCCTGACGATGCTGAACGAAGGACTGGACGCAGACGGCTTTCGCGAACGCACCGGTGTTTCACGTGAAACACTGGCGCGCTACGAGACCTGGCGGTCCATGCTGGAAGAGCGCAACGCGGTGATGAATCTGGTGGGGCGCTCGACCCTGCCCGATTTCTGGCACCGCCATGCGCTCGATAGCTGGCAAATCCAGACCCATGCGCCCGAGGCCGATCACTGGCTCGACCTCGGGGCCGGTGCGGGCTTTCCGGGTTTCGCCATTGCATTTGCCCTGATGGAGCGGGACGGGGAGGGCAGCGTCACGCTGGTGGAATCGGTGCAGAAGAAGGCGAGCTTCCTGCGCGATGTCGCCGACGCAACGAAGGCGCCGGCCATCGTCAAGCCGGTGCGCGCGGAAAGCCTGGACCCGCATTCGCGCTACCAAGTCGTAACCGCGCGTGCGCTTACATCGCTGACGCGCCTTATCGAGTATGCGAAACCCTTTGTGGATAACGGCGCGATTTGTCTGTTTCCCAAGGGGGCGCGCTACGGTGAGGAATTGACCGAGGCCCGTAAAAGCTGGACCTTCAATCTGGACGTCATACCCAGCCTGACGTCGCCTGACGCCGCAATTCTGCGCATCGAGGATGTGACCCGTGTCTGATCTTAAAAACGGCCCGCCCAAAGTGATTGCCATCGCCAACCAGAAGGGCGGTGTGGGCAAGACGACCACGGCGATCAACCTGGCCACGGCGCTGGCCGCGATCGGCAAGCAGGTGGTGGTCCTCGATCTCGACCCGCAGGGCAACGCCTCTACGGGGCTGGGCGTCGGCCGCGCCGCGCGCCGGGCGACCTCCTATGACGTGCTGGTCTCCGAACGCGCGATGGAAGACGCGCTGATCGATACCGCGGTGCCGGGCCTGTCCATCATCCCGTCCGACGCCGACCTGTCCGGGGCGGAGCTGGAATTGTCGAATGCGCCACGCCGGTCCTACCGGCTGCGCCATGCGATCGACCGCTTCCGCCGGGCACTCAGCGCGCGTCAGGCGCAGTGCGACTACGTGCTGATCGATTGCCCGCCCTCGCTCAACCTGTTGACTGTCAACGCGATGACCGCCGCGGATTCGGTGCTGGTGCCGCTGCAGTGCGAGTTCTTTGCGCTGGAGGGTCTGTCCCAGCTCATGCGCACGATCGAGCTGGTGCGCGCCAATCTGAACAAGGACCTGCAGATCCAGGGCGTGGTGCTGACCATGTATGACAAGCGCAATAATCTGTCCGGCCAGGTCGCGGCCGATGTGCGCGAGCATTTCGGCGACAAGGTCTATGACACGATGATCCCGCGTAATGTGCGCGTTTCCGAAGCGCCGTCCTTCGGCAAGCCGGTCCTCCTCTACGATATGGCGTGCACCGGCGCGCAGGCCTATATCAGCCTGGCCAAGGAAGTCGTGCGCCAGGAGCGCAGCACGCCTGAGGCTGTCAGCGCATGAGTGGCGAGAAGGAAGCGCGCACCCGCGGTCTCGGCCGTGGGCTCTCGGCCCTGTTCGACGAGGGTGACGAGGCCGATGCGGCCCGCGGTCATGAGTCCGGCTCGGGCGGTGGCGGCACGGGCGTACGCAGCCTGCCGGTCGAGCTGATCGAACCGAATGCCAGCCAGCCGCGCAAGAGCTTCAGCGAAGCCGAGCTATCCGAACTCGCCGAATCCATTGCCGACAAGGGCGTGCTTCAGCCGCTCCTGGTCCGGCCGATGCCCGGTAGTGCCGAGCGCTACCAGATCGTGGCCGGGGAACGGCGCTGGCGGGCGGCACAGCGTGCGCGCCTGCATGAAGTGCCGGTCATCGTGCGCGAATTTACCGACCGCGAAACGCTTGAAATCGCCATTGTCGAGAACGTCCAGCGGGCCGATCTTAATGTAGTGGAGGAAGCGCGGGCCTTCCGCCAGCTGATCGACACATTCGGTCATACCCAGGACGAGGTGGCGCGCGCGGTCGGAAAGTCGCGCGTGCACATCGCCAACACGATGCGGCTGCTCTCGCTGCCCGACAGCGTGCTGACCCATCTTGAAGCCGGCGAGCTGAGCGCGGGTCATGCCCGGGCCGTCGCGGCGTCGCCCGATCCCGAGGCACTGGCTCGCCGCGTCATCGCGGAAGGTCTGTCCGTGCGCGCGACCGAAGCGGCGGCACGCAGTGCCGGGGCATCGACCCGGCCGGGCTCCGGTCCGAAAACGGGGGGAGCGCCCGCGGAGAAAGATCCCGATACGCGCGCGCTGGAAACCGATCTCTCCCAGCGCCTGGGCCTGGCGGTCGATCTGCGTCACCAGGGCGACGCCGGAGAGCTGCGCATTCGCTACTCGACGCTGGAACAGCTCGACGAGTTGTGCCGGCGACTGAGCCAGCTCTCAAAGTCGTAACCGGCGAAAATACACGTCAAACGTGCGGCGCTGTGGGGCGCTAAAATTCCAGACGGCGGGGCTGGGTACGCTTCACTGCGCCAGAATCGAAATCGTCGCGTAACATATTGATTTAATTAGGGTCGAAATCGGGCTAGCGGCGGGCCGACTGGGCGCCGCGGGCGATCCGGATCAAAAGTTCGCCGACAATGGCTTCGGCCGGGGCGCCGGAGCGCTTGACCGCACGTTCCGCATCGAAGGCGAGCTTGCGCGCATGCTCGAGCCGACGCCCGGTCCAGAGCCGGCTCTGCTGGCGGAAGAGGTCGGCTGGCGGACCAAAGCGCGGGACGCCCGCGCGCATCATCGCGCCGGTATCGCCGCCCGAGGCCGCGGCCACATCGATCTGATCGATCTTGCGCTGGAGCGCACGCAGCACGCCGACCGCCGACAGGCCCGAGGCCATGGCCCGGCCATAGCCGCGATCGGCGCCGGCCGCATCGCCCAGGAGCGCCGGGTCGACCACCTGATCGAGCGCGGCATCGCCGGCCGCGGCGCAGACATCGGCAATGTCATCGCGCGAGATCAGGCCGGCTTCCTGGCCGCGCTGCTCCAGCGTGCCCTTGTAGAGGATGAGTTTCTCTATCTCGGCGCGGGCAAGCTGGCGATTGCCTTCGATAAGGGGCACGAAGAAGGCCTTGGCCTCGGGCGCCAGGCTCAGACGCTCTTCAGAAAGCAATTCCTCGGCGAAGCGCACGATGTCGCCGCCGCTTTCTGCGTAACAGGCGAGCGCGGCGCAGCGATCGCCCTCCTCGGCCAGCTTGCGCAGCCTGGAGCCCTTCTTCAGGTCGCCCGCCTCGATGACGAGACGGGCCTCGGCCGGGGCGTGACCGGCCTGAAAATCCTTCAGCCAGGACGCGGCAGGCGCCGAATCTCCCGACAGGCGGAGCCGGACCAGACGGTCGCCCCCGATCATCGACAATGCGGCCATGGCGTCGCCCAGCGCGGCCGGATCGGATTTGAGATCGTCCTCCGACAGGCGGCTGACCGCAAACGGATCGTCGGGATCCTCGATCAGGGCCCGCACGAGGGTCTGAGCCCGCTCGCGCACCAGCCCGCCCTCCGGACCGAACACCAGAAAGACAGCCAGAGCACCCGGCGGTTCAGAGATGAAGGCAGGGATATCGCGCGGTTTGACCTTCACGAGCCTGGCTCGCCGGCCTCCTCGCGCAGGGCCAGAGCCACGGCGCGAGACACGCGCCGCGCGAGCGCGGCAGCGGCCTGCTCCTCGGCCGTGCGCCGCGCGGCGATGAGTCCGTAAGGGTTTGAAGGAGCAGGGAAATACAGGATTTCACGTGCGGAATCGGTGACGATGACCTGGCCGCTTCGCTCCAGTGAATAGCGCACGCTCACCGACAGCTCGTAGCGGGTGACAGCGGCATTGGCGGCGACGCCGACGGCGGATTCGCGCGAGGAGCTGTTCACCGTGAGCCGGTAGGGGCTGCGGCCCGCGCCGAACTCTTCTTCAAGAGCGTCGGCGACGAGATAATCGAGACGGCTGGAGCCGGTATCGATCTCGACACCGGCAATCTGGCTGTAGCCTGGCGTGCCGTAAAGCGGCTGGAAGCCACATCCTCCCAGCAGCGCGGGGAGGGTCAGGGCGAGCGCAAACCGGCGCCATCGTGCAAGCAGACTGGCCGACATGGTCACGCGCACCCCTTCTTCACCTCCAGCCCGGAGAGGGCCGGCCGATTACTGGTCCAGACCGGCGATGCGCAGCTGGCGCGCCCGGGTCAGGATCGCGTTCTCGATCTGGATCCGGGTGGCCGAATCCACATTCGCATCGACCCACTGGCCGGTCTCGTTGCTGCGCACCTGCTTGAAGAGCTGGACCGAAAGCGCATCGGCCCGCAGGCGGCTGTCGAGAATGTAGACCGTCGCCTTGAACTGCTCGCCCGGCTGTTCGGGACTGGCGTACCAGTCGGTGATGATCACCCCGCCGAACGGGTCGACCGAATCCAGCGGCATGAAGGAGAGCGTGTCCAGAGTGGCGCGCCACAGGAAGCTGTTCACGCCAATTCCGGGCTGGGCGCTGTTACTGGACGCGCCCCCGCCCCCGCCGCCGGGCAGGCGACCGAGGAGACCCCGGTCGGAACCGTCGTCGGAACGCGAGCTGCATCCAGTCAGGAGGGCGGCAAGAACAAGGCCGCTGGCGCCGGCAATCAACGGGCGTACGCGCATGAAATAGAGCCTCCTTGGGGGAGATGGCCGAATCAAATGGATTCAGCGATATGTGGACCAATCAATCTTGCCTGCCTCTATACCATGGCAGGCGGCCATGGCCAGAGCCCTCGACGCTGTCGGGACGCGGTTCGTATCGTGACCTTTTTGCCACGTTCAGTCGCGTATGGCGCACAGGCATGGGCTTGCCCGCTTGCGTCTTCACCGAACACCCTGTCTCTTACATCCGCGTCCGGGGGGACGGGGCCGATCGGTGAGGCCGCGAGCCAATGACTATTCGCGCTGGGCACGGGGGTGCCGCGCGGTTCGCGGCCCGCCGATATTTCACAGCACCACGCCTCTTGCGGACGGCTCATGGACATTAGCGGCCTTGCAATGATTTCCGCGCTGGCCTCGTCGCAGGCCGCCGTCGAGCCCTTTTCCCAAATCGACTGGTCTGTTGAAATCGCTGCCGATGCGGTGATTTCGACCGAGCCGGCGAGCGATGCGGGGATGACCCCCCTGGGGGATGTAACCCTGGATATCGCGGGCGAGCGGATCGATTCCGCCGGCCGCCGTTACGGATTGGCCGCGACCGTGCGCGCCCAGGCGGATTCCGAGCGCCGCGGTCTGGCGCGGCAGATCACGCCCTGCACTGTGGAGACCGAGGCCTGCTCATCCCTGCCCGGACCGGCGCAGGCCGGGTTGCTGACCGGGCTCCACCGCGCCGACCTGTTTGACGATGGTGATAGCCGGGTCGCGCTGGAAAGCGCCTATGCTTATGTAAAACTGGCCTATTTCGACGTGCGTGTGGGACGGGGCGAGGGCGCGGCCCGGCTGGAAGCCGACCCGCTTCCGGGCGCGTTCCGCCTGATGCGCGCCGACGGGCCGCGCGTCGACCCGGGCGGATTGAGCATCGCCGATACGGCCAACACTCTGTCGACCAACAGCGCAAAGCTCACCGTGCAGAGCCGCCGGCTGGCGGGCCTGCGCGCCTCACTCTCCTACACGCCCGAGGCGGACGATTGCGGGCTGGACGTGTGCCGGCCGGGGCCGGACCGCGCGGGACTGGCGATCGGGGAGGTCGACGATGTCATCGAGGCCGGTCTGTCCTTCGATCACCGCTTCCGGACCAGCGGCCAGCGCTGGACTCTCGCCCTGTCGGCCAGCCAGGGCCGGGCGTCAGGCGAATTTGCTGCGAACCATGAGGATCCGTGGGCGGTGGGTGCGAGGGCGATCTGGTCGAAGGGTCCCGTCTCGCTGGGCGCCGCCTGGCTGAGCAGCAATGACGGGGTAGATGACGGCCGCTATACCAGCTGGGCCGGATCGGCCGCGTACGAGACCGGACCCTGGCTGAGCGCGCTCGAGCTGTCCTGGGCCCGAAGCGATCTGGTCGAGGCGCAAGGATGGACTGCGCAGATCGGAAGCTCGCGCGTGTTCGACACGGGCTTCGTGGCCGGAGCCGGGGTTCGACATAGCGAGCTTGATGTCGATCCGGGGCCGGCCAATGCCGGATTCGCGGCCGCATCGGGGCGGCCGACCGCCGGCACGCTGGTATTTGCCGAGGCCGGGTTGCGTTTTTGACACGGTCCCGGGTGATTCGCCGTGCTGCCATGAAAACGCTCTTTTCCGGTAAGATATCGTGGTTTATCTCGTTATCTCAGGAATTGGAGTAGACGATGACGTCCTGGAGTTTGCGCATCGCGACCGGCCTTGCCGCGGCAGCCCTGCTGACCGCGGGGCAGGCGTATGCGCAATCGGGCGAGTTCCGGCTGGGCGGCGGCGAGTTCGAGTTCTCCGAATTTGAAGGCATTCCGACGCTGACCCTGACCGCGGGACAGGCAGGCGATGCCGGTTCCGATGCCCAGACGGGCGAGGAGCCGGGTCTCGAGGCGGTCGATCCGGCCAACGACACCGGCACGGCCAGCGCACTGCCCTGGTATGAGCGTTTCACTGTCTCCACGCCGACGAATTTCCGCTCCGCCTGGGGCGACGATGCGACCGAGTTCCGCTTCTCGGCCGGCGAACGCTGGGGCTTCACCCTCGGGTTCACGGAACAAGAGCGCGGACCGCAATTCCAGCTCGACGACATGTCGGCCGGGGCCTTCTACGAGCTGAGCGATCGCTTCCGCGTCGGCACCAATCTGCGCTTCTCCTCGCCGACCGAAGACGTTTTCGGCGAGCAGGGCGAAGAGCGCGCACCCGAGCTGAAGTTCGAATCCGCGTTCCGCTTCTAGCGTTCTGCCTCTTCCCGGATAAGAGAGTCGAGCTCGTCCGCCTTTTCGGCAGGACGGCCTACTGTTTTCGCGGACACCGCGCAGGCACCTGAAAATACGGTCCGATCCAGCTCTTTCAGCGTCTTTGTGTCGACCCCGCCAAGCGCGTAGACCGGGCTTGCGCTCGCTCTCGCCCAGCGCCTCGAGAGGACCGGGTCGACCGCCGGGCCTGCACTCGGGCTGTCACTCTCGAACACAGGAGACAGGAAGCAGGCGTGCACCGGCAGTTTGCGCCGCAGGGTGCGCGGCCCGTGGGCGCTCGCCGTCATGCGCCAATGGGGCATGCGCCGGGCCCAATAGGCGGCCCGTCCGGCCTCGGCTTCCGGCCAGTGGACTCCGCCGGCGCGTACCTGGAGGGCGAGTCCGGGATCGTTGGCGATCAGAAGCAGAAGCTTCCGCTGACGCGCGATGCGCGCAAGCGCGGGAGCCAGGTCCATCAGACCAGGCAGACCGAAATGACGCAGCACCAGGCCGCTGCCGTGCGGCAGCCGGCGGGCCAGCGCGACCGGATCGGGGGTCCGCTGCGGGTCGGTGAGCGCGAAAAATGCCGGAAGGCCGGGCGGCGGCGAGAAACGACGGGCACTGGCCCTTGCCAGCGCGGCAACGCCCTCATAGGTCTTGGCACACGATGACACAGTCTCATTCCTCCCCGCGCGACGCGCGCGATACCATCCTGTCGCGTATGGACCAGGCTGCCAAGGCGGCGGGCCGTCCGGCGGGCGATATCACCCTCGTGGCCGTCTCGAAGAAGCAGCCCGACGCGCGCGTGGAGGCGGTCCTGGCCACCGGCCAGCGTGTCTTCGGCGAGAACCGGGTGCAGGAGGCCCAGACCCGCTGGGCCGGGCGCCGGGCCGATCATGACGGGCTGGAATTGCGGCTGATCGGGCCATTGCAGTCCAATAAGGCGCAGGATGCGGTCGAACTGTTCGACGTGATCGAGACGCTCGACCGGGAGAAGCTCGCCAAGGCGCTGGTGAAAGCGATGGACGCGACGGGGCGCCGGCCGCGCCTCTATGTGCAGGTCAATACCGGCGAGGAAGAGCAGAAGGCGGGGCTCGCCCCGGCCGAAACGGCCAATTTCGTGGCGCGAATGCGCGAGGCTTACGGTCTGGAGATCGAAGGGCTGATGTGCATTCCGCCGGTGGAGGAGCCGGCCAGCCTTCACTTTGCGCTGCTGGCAAAGCTTGCCGCCGAATGCGGGCTTGCAAAGCTCTCCATGGGCATGAGCGCGGACTATGAGACGGCGATAAAGCTCGGCGCCACGTCGGTGCGTGTGGGGTCGGCCCTGTTCGGACCGCGCCCGGATCCCGCCTAGCGTGCCGGCCTAGCGCCGTGTGCGGCGCGAGCGCTCGAACAGATCGTCGTCCAGCACGAAGAGGCGCGGGTTGAAGGAAACGCCGCGCTCGTTGCCGGTGAGGCGCACTTCGGTAAAGCCTCCCATCGCGTCGACGGCGATCCAGCCGGCCAGACGCATGTCTTCGGCGGGGCCTTCAGGATCGGAATCCTCGAACACCAGCGTGACGCGCCCGTCAATCTCGTTATCGGGGTCAACCAAAGAGAGGTAGAGGGCGCCGTCAAAGCGGCTGACCTCGTCGACCGCACTGGACGAGGCCGGGTCGAGATCGGGCTCCAGCAGCCATTTCAGAGGGGTCTGCGCAATCGGAAGGCGGTCGACCGTCTCGAGGTCGAAATCGGCGATCGCCACGGTCTGCCCGTCCGCGACGAGCAGGATGGGCGTGGGCGCCTCGTATTCGAACCGCACCCGGCCGGGCCGGTCGAGCGAAAGCGTGCCGGTCGCGACCGCCCCGTCGGCGCCGACCTGTTCGAAGCCGGCCCGCAGCGTGTCCAGCCCGGAGAAGTAGGTGTCGATGCGCGCCAGCTCCACCTCGCGCGGGCGCTGGGACTCGCGTTCCATGCGCTGGGGCACGTCCTGCGCCTCGGCGCCGAACGCCTCCACGGCGCTCTCGACGGGCGTTTCGGCCTCTGTCCGAGCGGGCGGGGACTGCGGCTCGGACGGGTCCGGCTGCGAAGCGGCAAGCGGCGCAGTCCCTTGCAGGAGCGCGGCGGCGGTGGAGAGGAGAAAGGTCAATCCGGTCATGGGCTTTGTCTAGCCTTTGATTGGGGCGCGAGAAAGGCCCCGTCATTCATCTGCCGCTCACGCGGCGGATGGCTGGGAGCGGGCGTTCGGCTGCCTTATATTGGAGGTCATGGAACGGCGCGCAACGTACGAGACCTGGCCTGCCGAGGCGACCGGACGCGGGCTTGGAACCCTGCCCGGCGCGGAGGGACGCGTCCTGTTCGACGCGCATATCCGGCCCAACCGGTCGCTGCCCAATCCCGGCTTTCATGCCCTGATGATCGCGCTTGTGGCCTTGAGCTTTACCGCCGGCATGGCCTTCCTGCTGATGGGGGCCTGGCCGGTAGTGGGCTTTTTCGGGCTGGACGTGCTGCTGGTCTGGCTGTTCTTCAAGCTGAACTACCGCGACGGGCGCCGCCTCGAGATCGTGCGCGTGACGGAGCAGGATATTCACGTCGCCCGGCGCGGCCCGACCGGGCTGGAGACGCGCTTTCGCCTGCCCTCCGCGTGGACACGCGTCGAGCTGGTGGGCCAGGGCGAGCCGGATGTCCAGGCGCGCCTGAACTCGCAGGGCCGCTCGCTCATCGTGGGCGCGCTTTTATCGCCGAAGGAGCGCGAAAGCCTGGCCGACGCGATCCGCGGCGCGCTGGACGCGGCACGCAGGGCGCGCGGGCCGCAGCCCGGACCGCAAGAAACGGGTGGCGCGCCGGGCTAGGCCGCGCCATCGTCGCCCCATGATGAGCGATACCCTCTCCCTTCTCGACGAGCGCGCGCGCGACTATCCGCGGATGACGGCGGCCCTCGACTATCTGAGCGAACACTGGAGCGAGCAGCCCGATCTTGATGCGGTGGCGCGAGCGGCCGGGCTGTCGCCGTATCACTTCCAGCGCGTCTTCAAGCGCTGGACCGGCACCAGTCCCAAGCGGATGGTCTCCGCCCTGACCCACGCGACCGCGCGGCGCATGCTGGTCGAGGGGGCCAGTGTGCTGGAGGCCTCGCTGGAGACCGGCCTGTCCGGCCCGTCCCGGCTGCACGACATCTTCATTGCCGAAGAAGCCGTCACCCCCGGCGAGGCCAAATCAGGTGGCAGGAATTGTGTCTTCGACGTCGGGGTCGCCGCTTCGCCCTTTGGCAGCGCGATCGTGCTGGTCGCGCCCAAGGGCCTGTCCGGCCTCGCCTTTGCCGATGAAGGCAAAGAGGACGAGGCGATCAGCGACCTGACCTCGAGATTTCCCGGTGCCGCCATCCGGCGCGACGACGTGCTGGCGCAGGACTGGGTGAGCCGGATCTTCGATGCGCGTCCCGGCGAGGCGGCGCTGCCGGTCGCGCTGTACGGGACACCCTGGCGGCGTCAGGTCTGGCGGGCGCTGCTCGCCATTCCTCCCGCGCGCGCCGTCAGCTATCGCACCATCGCCGAGCAGGTCTGCACAGCCAGGGCGTCGCGCGCCGTCGGCGCGGCGGTCGGCGCCAATCCGATCAGCTGGCTGATCCCGTGTCACCGGGTCCTGTCGAGCGACGGGCGGCTGACCGGATATCACTGGGGGCTGAATCGCAAGCGCGCCATGCTCGCATACGAGGCCGCGATGGATTAGATAACGGGACATGATCTCGAGCTATGTCTACATCATCGCCTGTCTTGCCCTGTGTGTGGCCGCCCTGTTCGCGCTTCGCTGGGCCCTCGCCGTCCGCAGCCTGAAAAGCGATGCGCGCGCCGAATACGCCGAACGCTCGGTGAGCAAGCCGGCCAGCATCGCCAATGTCAGCGAAACGGCGTTCACCGGCCTTTATGTCGCGAGCTTCCAGCCGCGCTGGGCGCTCTATGCGGCCGGGGCGCTGGCCAGTGCGGTGCTGGCGAGCCCGCTCGTCCTGCTGTTCGTGACCGGGGTGTACGAGCTGGCCTGGCAGGCTGCCGGCGCGCCGGCCTGGGCCGGGCGGACGGGATATGTCTTCATGTTCGCGCTATTCTTCGGCACCGTCTTCCTGTGGGCGCTGATCGGCGGCGCCTTTGCGCGCCTGCACCACAAGCGGACGCCCGAACCTTTCACCCATGCCCTCGCACGAGCGCGTGGCGAGCCCATTCCGGAGACGGGCGGCTTTCGCCGACGTCCGGCCTGGGCGCGCCGCGCCCGTCCCGATCCGCAGCCTGAAGAGACCCAGACCTGATGCGATTTCTCCACACCATGGTCCGCGTGAGCGACCTCGACGATTCCCTGGAATTCTACTGCAAGGGCCTCGGCCTTCAGGAAATCCACCGGATGGACAGCGAAGAGGGCCGGTTCACGCTGGTCTATCTGGTCAGCCCGGACGATCTGCGCGAGAGCGGATATACCGGCAAGGAACGTCCCCTCCCGCCCGGCCTGCCGCTGGTCGAGCTGACCTATAACTGGGACCGGGAAGAATATACCGGCGGCCGCAATTTCGGACATCTCGCCTTCCAGGTGCAGGATGTCTATGCGGTCTGCGCCTTCCTGCAATCGATGGGCGTGCCGATCAACCGGCCGCCGCGCGACGGCCGTATGGCCTTCGTGCGTTCGCCGGACGGGATTTCGATCGAGCTGTTGCAGGCCGGCGAGGCGCAGGCGCCCGAGGAGCCCTGGGCGAGCATGGAAAACACTGGCAGCTGGTAGGCGTGGCCGACGGGCGATTGCCCGCCGGCCGGAGCCCTTACGCGTACTGGGTCAGCTTCCAGGTAACCGCGCTTCCTTTGTAGGGCGGCATCGTGTTGCCCTTCGCAATCGGTGCTGTGGTGGTCGGAGTGCCGACTACTTTCCAAACTCCACTTTCGGGGCATGTCTGCCCAGTCCGTGCAGTCGTGCCGATGGGAGGTTTTGATGCGCTTGCGTGAGTGAACATCTGCTCACTTTCTAAGGCCCGTGTTGACAAAATGGGGCAGCACGCGAGATGAAGTGTTTGGGTGGCACTTAGCTCTACGCGCTGAGGCCGATCCGGTTCGGCGGGCCTGTACCGCGACGGATCAACCAAGGGGGACAGCGCGCCAACGCTGTCCCCCTCCCTTCATCGAAGCTCTCTGATTTACAATTCAAATGCAAGCAGGCCGTTAGCACTACGGAGCCGGTAGTGCTAAGCCTTTGGGAGTCTGGATGATATAGGATTCAAGCGATTCATATTTAAAGGGGTTTTCGTTTCAAGAACCCGAATCAGTCTGTTTTGAGCTGCCCAAACAGGCTCTTGATTCCAATTAATGTTCCGCTTATGTTCTCATTATCGAGAACAGGAGTTGGACATGGCTCAGCATTTCAAAGCCTCTTCCCTGAAGGGCGGCTATAGCCGCAATGCCGGCCGGAAATGGCGCGCAGGCGACGTCTCCGAGCTGCGTCAGCTCGTCCGCCGCGGCACACCGCTGCGTGTCATGAGCTTGAAGCTGGGCCGCCCCGAGAGTGCGATCCGCACCAAGGCGGGCGGCCTGGGGCTTTCGCTTCCCGACGAGAGCGAGGGAGCGGTGCGGCACAGCGGCACTCGCACGCCTCTGCCTGTGCGCGACACGCCTGCCATGGCGCCGCGCGCCGTATGTCAGCTGGAATTGTTCGGCTAGGGCTGGCAGGCTGAGCGCCCGCGTTAGAGCTTGAGCCCGAGCACGTCGCGCATCGAGTAGCGGCCCGGCGTCTGGCGCGACAGCCAGAGAGCGGCCTCCACGGCGCCGCGGGCAAAGACGAAACGGTCCAGCGCCCGGTGGGAAAGCTCGATCTCCTCGAGAGCGCCGAGGAAGCGGACGGCATGCTCGCCCACGATACCGCCGCCGCGATTGACCGAAAAGCCGATCTCTCCGTCCGGCCGGCGGGCATCCTGGCGCGCATAGTCAAAACGCGCGACCTCACCCAGATCGTCGCCGCGGCCGCGCGCACCGGCCTCACCCAGCATCATCGCCGTGCCGGACGGAGCGTCGGCCTTGAAGCGGTGGTGGGTTTCATGGATTTCCAGATCGTACTGGTCGCTTTTCAGTGCGCCGGCCGCGTGCTCGACCAGAGCCTCCAGCACGCTGACGCCGAGCGAGAAATTGCGCGCATGCAAGACGGGGATGGTTTCGGCCGCGCTCGCAAGGGCTTCGGTGCCGGCTTCATCGAGACCGGTGACGCCGCAGACCAGCGCCTTGGCGCCGGTTTCGCCGAGGCGGCGCGCGACGGCCGGCGCGACCCTGGCGGTGGACACGTCGATCACGACGTCAGCGTCCCGGCTGGCCTCCTCGACGCTGACCTGTGTGGCCAGTCCGAGATGGCCCTGGCCGGCAAGCTCTCCGAGATCGGCATCCAGATGGGCCGAGTCATGGCTGACGACGCCGCCTGCCAGGGCGAGATCGGACCGCCGGATCACCTCGGCCAGGATCATCCGGCCCATCCGGCCAGACGCGCCGACGACGCAGATCTTCAATGCAGCGGTCTCGGCCATGGTGTCCGGCTCCGGTCAGCGACTCATATCCCGTTCCTGTCTATCGGAGCCTGACAGGTTTGAGAACGCCTCGGGCCGCTCCCGGCCGGATCAGGCGTTCGGGCGCGTGCCCTCGTCCTCGCCGGTGACGTCCTCCCAGAAGCGCCGGACCTTCTTGAAGAAGCCGTCGCTTTCCGGATTGCAGTCATGGCCGGAGAGCGAACAGAATTCCTGCAACAGCTCTTTCTGGCGGTCGGAGAGATTGCGCGGGGTCTCCACATAGAGTTCCACGAACATGTCGCCGCGCGCGCCGCCCGACTTCAGCCGGGCCATGCCCTTGCCGCGCATGCGCATGCGCCTGCCGGTCTGAGAGCCGTCGGGGATGCGCATCTCGGTGCGTCCGCCATCGATCGTGGGCACCTCGATCGAGCCGCCCAATGCCGCCGCAGTCATGGGCACGGGCGCCCGGCAATACAGATTGGGTCCGTCGCGCTCGAAAATCTCGTGCGGGGCCACCGAGATGAAGATGTAGAGGTCGCCGCGCGGGCCGCCGCGCGCACCCGCTTCGCCTTCGCCGGCGAGGCGGATACGCATGCCGTCCTCGACCCCGGCCGGAATTTCGACCTTCAATTCGCGGGTCTGGCGCACGCGCCCGACGCCGTCACATTCGCGGCAGGGCGTCTCGACATACTGGCCGCGGCCGCCGCAGGTGGGGCAGGTCTGCTCCATGGTGAAGAAGCCTTGCTGGCGCCGGATACGTCCGGCACCGCCACACGTATCGCAGCTGCTCACATCGGTGCCCGGCTCCGCGCCATTGCCGTCGCAATGGCCGCAGGTGACGGTTGTGGGCACCTTGATCGCGGTATCCTTGCCGTGGAAAGCCTCTTCCAGGCTGATCTCCATGTCGTAGCGCAGATCCGAGCCGCGCGCCGGACCGGTACGCCGCGAGCGGCGTCCGCCGGCAAAGGCGTCGCCGAAGACCTGCTCGAAAATATCGGCGAAATCGGCCGCGCCGGCACCAGCGAACCCGCCCGCGCCGAACGGACCCTGACCGCCGCCGCCATTCTGGAATGCCGCATGCCCCATCCGGTCATAGGCGGCACGCTTGTCCGCGTCGGACAGGATGGCGTAGGCTTCGCCCACTTCCTTGAACCTGGCCTCTGCCTCCTCATCGCCCGGATTGCGGTCCGGGTGGTATTGCATAGCCTGCTTGCGGTAGGCGCTCTTGATCGTCTTTGCGTCCGCGTCCTTCGCGACGCCGAGCACCTCATAATAATCGCGCTTGCTCATGAACCAGTCCGCATATCGTCTTGGTGAGCGGCGCGCCCGCCATCAGCCTTGCGCGCCTTGAAAAAAGGCCCCCGCCGCCTGCCCGGGCCGCCGTGGACGTTGCCGGGAGAAGGATCGGGGGCCCTTTCTGACTAGAAAGAGGGCCTGGGGTCTCAGGCGCTCTTCTTCTCGTCGCCGTCGTCGTCGTCCTTCACCTCGGTGAATTCGGCATCGACGACGTCTTCGCTTTCGCCGTCACCGGCATTCGCGTCTTCGCCCTCGCCGGAGCCACCTTCCTGCTGGGCGTACATCGCTTCGCCCAACTTCATGGCGGCCTGCATCAGGGCCTGGGTCTTCTGCTGGATCGCCTCGGGCGTCGCGTTCTCGTCGTCCTTGACGTCCTTCAGCTCTTTCAGCGCATCCTCGATCGCCGATTTCTCGGCCGCACCGACCTTGTCGCCATACTCTTCGAGCTGTTTCTCGGTCTGGTGGACCAGCGCTTCGGCATTGTTCTTCGCATCGACGAGCTCACGGCGCTTCTTGTCGGCCTCGGCATTGGCCTCGGCGTCCTTGACCATGGTCTCGATCTCGTCGTCGGACAGACCGCCGGAAGCCTGGATGCGGATCTGCTGCTCCTTGCCGGTGGCCTGGTCCTTGGCCGAGACATTCACGATGCCGTTGGCGTCGATGTCGAACGTGACCTCGATCTGCGGCATGCCGCGCGGGGCCGGCGGGATGCCCACCAGATCGAACTGGCCGAGCATCTTGTTGTCGGCAGCCATCTCGCGCTCGCCCTGGAAGACCCGGATGGTCACGGCCGTCTGGTTGTCGTCGGCCGTGGAGAAGGTCTGGGACTTCTTGGTCGGGATCGTCGTGTTGCGGTCGATGAGGCGCGTGAACACGCCGCCCAGGGTCTCGATGCCGAGCGAAAGCGGGGTCACGTCGAGCAGGAGAACGTCTTTCACGTCGCCCTGCAGGACGCCGGCCTGGATGGCGGCACCCATGGCGACCACCTCGTCCGGGTTCACGCCCTTATGCGGCTCCTTGCCGAAGAAGGACTTCACCGCTTCCTGGACTTTCGGCATGCGGGTCATGCCGCCGACCAGAACGATGTCGTCGATCTCGCTGGCCGAGACGCCGGCATCCTTGAGTGCGGCCTTGCAGGGCTCGATCGTGCGTTTGATCAGGTCTTCGACGAGCGTTTCCAGCTTGGCACGGCTCAGCTTGATGGCGAGGTGCTTGGGACCGGACGCATCGGCGGTGATGAAGGGCAGGTTCACCTCGTAGGAGGAGGCAGAGGACAATTCCTTCTTGGCCTTCTCCGCCTCTTCCTTGAGACGCTGGAGGGCCAGCTTGTCCTTGCGCAGGTCGATGCCCTGCTCTTTTTTGAACTCGTCCGCGAGATAATCGACGATGCGCAGGTCGAAGTCCTCGCCGCCGAGGAAGGTGTCGCCATTGGTGGCCTTCACCTCGAACACGCCGTCGCCGATCTCCAGGATGGAGACGTCGAACGTGCCGCCACCCAGGTCGTAGACCGCGATCGTCTTGTTGACGTCCTTGTCCAGACCGTAGGCAAGGGCAGCCGCGGTCGGTTCGTTGATGATGCGCAGGACTTCAAGGCCGGCAATCTTGCCGGCATCCTTGGTGGCCTGTCGCTGGGCGTCGTTGAAATAGGCCGGCACGGTGATGACGGCTTTCTCGACCTTCTCGCCGAGATAGGCCTCGGCGGTTTCCTTCATCTTCTGCAGAGTGAAGGCGGAAATTTCCGAAGGCGCATATTTCTTGTCGCGGCCCTGGACCCAGGCATCGCCGTTGGCGCCCTCCACGATGGCGTAAGGCACCATGTCCTTGTCTTTTTTCACCGTGGGGTCGCCCATCGCGCGGCCGATCAGGCGCTTGATGGCGAAGAAGGTGTAGTCCGGGTTGGTCACGGCCTGGCGTTTGGCCGGCTGGCCGATCAGGCGCTCGCCGTCCTCGGTGAAAGCGACGACGGAAGGAGTGGTGCGCATGCCTTCGGCGTTCTCGATCACCTTGGCCTGGCCGCCTTCCATCACGGCCACGCACGAGTTCGTGGTGCCGAGGTCGATGCCGATTACCTTGCTCATGAGTTCTTTTTCTCCCTTTAGCGGCGGGGTGGAGACGTTGGCCTAGCCCGAAGCGCTGAAGCCTGCGCCGACGACCACCCCCCTTGGTTTTGCTGCTCGTCAATTTTCAAAAAACCGGATCACAGCCTGGGGAGGCCGAAATCCGCATGGTGTCACGCAACCGTGAACGCGGTGCGCTTTGAACAGCGATTTAGGAAGGCCGCGTAATACGTGCAAGGGCGCAGTGGAGAATCATCCCTGATGAAAGCGCGGGTATTGCACGGCGATGGGGCCAATCGGACCGGTCAAACGAAGCCTGCCCCAATCATGCCATGGATGATGTGAAGGATCGGAGCCTGCCGTCCGGGCGTTCGTTGCCGCGGATTGCGGTCAAAGGAGAGCTTTCATGCTGAAATATCTGGTAATTGCGGCCAGCGGCCTGGCCCTGACGGCCTGCGCGAACAATTCGGCTGTGCAAGGGGCCGGTCTCGGTGCCGCAGCCGGCGCCGCGGCTGGCGCTGTCATCGGCAATAATGTCGGATCGGGCGACGCGACGACCGGCGCGCTCATCGGCGGCGCGATCGGCGCGGCGGGCGGCGCCTATGCCGGCTGCCAGCGCGATGGCGGTTGCGGCTTCAATCAGAACAACCCCAACCAGTCCCAGCTGGTCTACGATCAGGCGACCGGGCGTTACTACTATACCGATCTCAGGACGGGCGACACCTACTGGGAAAACGGCACCCCGCGCACGCGCTATCGCCCGCGCTGACCCTTCCGATCGAGGGAGCCGCGCATGAATCGGCCCGGTCACAGGCTTCGGCCTTGATCGGGCCTCTTCATGCGGACATCTAGTTTGCCATGCAACGCGATGACGGATTCACGCTTCACAAGACCTATCTCGACCGGGCCGCTCAGACCGGCCTGGTCGATGCGGTGCTGAGCCGGGTCGGCCGTTCCCCCCTCTACACGCCCTCCATGCCACGCAGCGGCAAGCCGATGAGCGTGCGGATGACCAATTTCGGCCCGCTGGGCTGGGTCACCGACAAGGCGCAGGGCTATCGCTACCAGACCACCCATCCGGTCACGCACGAGCCCTGGCCGGACATGCCGCAGGTCCTGATCGATATCTGGCAGGCGGTAGCCGGCTGGGAAGCGCTGCCACAGGCGTGCCTGGTCAACTGGTATGGGGAGGGGGCCCGGCTCGGACAGCATGTCGATGCCGACGAGGCGGCGCGCGATGCGCCGGTTGTGTCCATCTCGCTCGGCGATAGTGCGAAATTCCGCCTCGGCGGCCCTGCGCTGAAGGATGCCAGCACGTCCATGCGCCTGGATAGCGGGGATGTGGTGGTTCTGGCCGGGGCCTCGCGCCGCTTCCGGCACGGGGTGGACCGGATTCTCCCGGGCACGTCGAGCCTTCTTCCCGAGGACTGGCGGCCGGGGCGGCTCAACCTGACCCTGCGCCGGGTGAACTAGGTCTGCCCGGATTCAAAAATCGCGGCCGGGCGGAACGCCCTCTTGCTTCCTGCGTTCTTCTGAAACCAGACACAAGGAAGGGAGATGTTCCCATGCGAATTCTGACCATGACTGCCGTCGCCGTGACGACCCTTGTCACCGCCGCCGCCTGCCAGACGAGCCAAGGCACGCAGCGCGGTGCGATGCAGGGTGCCCTCGGCGGTGCCGCCGTCGGGGCTGCCGCCGGGGCCATCAGCGGCGATGTCGGTGTTGCCGAAGGTGCCGCGATCGGCGCGGCCACCGGCGCAGCGGCGGGCGCCTATGTCGGCTGCTCGCGCGACAATGCCTGCCCGTGGAGCCGCAGCAACGACCAGCACTCGGAGCTGGTCTACGATCAGCGGTATGACCGGTATTACTACGAGAACTACCGGACCGGCTGCACCTATTGGCGTGACGGCACGGTGCGCTACTGCGACCGGTAACCCCGGCGCGACCCGTAGCGATCGATCCTGAACTGGAGCGCGGGAGGGGATCGGCCCTCTCGCGCTTCATACACCTTCCCCGATCCCATCAAACTGGAACCTGATCCATGGCAGATCCCAATACCGGCGGCGACTCGACCGGCGGCGACATTCTCCGCATCATTGTGGCCGTGCTGCTGCCCCCGCTCGGCGTCCTTCTCCAGGTCGGCCTGACGATGCATTTCTTCATCAATATCGTGCTGACGCTGCTGGGCTATATTCCCGGTATCATCCACGCGGTCTGGATCATCGCCCGGCGCTGACGCCGCGGCCGATCCGACGACACAGAAAAACGCCGCTTCGAGAGTTCGAAGCGGCGTTTTCGTGTCTGAAACTGGGAAAGGCTGTCTAGGCGCTGACGTCCACACCGCCATCGGGCGCTTCCGGTTTGTCGCCATCGGCTTGCGAGGAGGCTCCGCCCTCGGCAGGGCCGGCGCTGACGACGACCATGGCAGCGCGCAGCGTGCGTTCGCCGATGATGTAGCCGGGCTGCATGACGTGCGCGATCTTGCCCTTGGGCTGATCGGCCGGGATCTGCGCCGCGGCCTGGTGCCGGTTTGGATCGAGGGAGTCGCCGGGTTCGGGATCGATCCGCTTCACCCCGTGCCGCTCCAGCGTGGACAGAAGCCGGCGTTCGGTCATTTCGACGCCCTCGATCAGGGTCTTGACCGAGTCCGGCGCATCGGCCCGGGCATCGTCGGGCATGGCGGCGACGGCGCGCGACAGGTTGTCGGCGACGTCGAGCATGTCGCGGGCAAAGCCGGTGATCGCGTAATCGCGGGTATCCTTCACATCACGTTGGGCACGCTTGCGGGTGTTCTCCGCATCGGCTGCAGCGCGCAGAAGGCGGTTGCGCAGATCGTCCAGCTCGGCTTCGAGCTGTTCGACGCTCTTGCCCGCGGGGCTCTCGGTCTCTGTCTCGTCAACGGTCGCGGCGGCCTCCGCCTCAAGCGCGTCGTCAGACAGATCCTCGGCCTCGGGTTCGGGTTTTTTGGACTCTTCGCTCATAGGTTTGCTCTTCTACATCAGCATGACTTGGATAAAAGGGTCGGGCTCAGCGGCCCTTGTCGAGAATCCGGCCCACCACGCGCGCTGTATAATCCACGAGCGGGATGACACGGGCATAGTTTAGCCGCGTCGGACCGATAACGCCCAGCGCGCCTAGGATCTTCTGATCCCGGTCGCGATAGGGGGCAACGATGACGCTGGAGCCGGACAGCGAGAACAGGGAGTTCTCCGATCCGATGAAGAGGCGCACGCCCTGGCCGTTGCGCGCCTCGTCCAGCAAGGCAAGCAGGTCTTCCTTGCGTTCGATGTCTTCGAAGAGAATGCGCACGCGCTCGAGATCCTCGGCCGCGTCGAGATTCTCCAGAAGCCGCGCCTGACCGCGCACGATGAGCGTGCGGTCGGCCGCTCCGCCCCAGTCTGCGATGCCGCTTTCGACCAGGCTGGCGGCCGCGCTGTCGAGCTGGGCGCGCTTCTCGGCAATCTCGGAATTGATCTCGCTCAGCGCCTCGGACAGCGTACGTCCGCGCAGGCGCGCCGAGAGATAATTGCCCGCTTCGATCAAGGCGGCGGGGGGCAGGCCGGCAGGCGCGGTCATCAGCCGGTTCTCGACCGAGCCGTCCTCGTGAACCAGGACAGCGAGAACCTCGGTCGGAGACAGGGAAACAAACTCGACGTGACGCAGCGCCGCGTCCGATTTCGGCGAGGCGACAAGACCGGCCCCGCCTGCGAGGCCTGACAGCAGCGCCGAAGCCTCCGAGAGCACGTCGCCGGGGCGCCGGCCCGCGCCGCCTACCCGGTCGTCTATTTCGCGGCGCTCGTCTTCACCGAGTTCGCCCACCTGCAACAACCCGTCCACGAACAGGCGCAGCCCGGCATGGGTGGGCATGCGCCCCGCCGAGGCATGCGGAGCGGTCAGCAGACCGGCTGCGGCCAGGTCGGCCATGGTGTTGCGGATCGAGGCCGGAGACAGGGTGAACTGGCCCGTGCGCGAGAGCGTGCGGGAGCCGACCGGCTCGCCGGTATCGAGATACGTCTCGACGATCTCGCGGAAGATCTCGCGCGAGCGTTTGTCCAGTTCACTCAAGGAAGACGCAACGGGTGTGTCGATGCTCATGTCCGGACAGTTAGGAAGGGCAGCGGCCGGATGCAATTTTCCTGACGGCCGGCGCGCTTATCAAGCGGGAAAACTTCAGCTAGGAGTGGGCGTCAGACCCGAGAACCCTGCATATCAAAGAAAGCTGTCCCATGCGCCCTGAAAACCGAGCCGCCGACGCGCTGCGTCCTGTCCGCTTCGAGCTGGGCGCCAGCCCCTATGCCGAGGGGTCCTGCCTGTCCATCTTCGGCAATACGCGTGTCCTGTGCACAGCGAGCGTCGACGAGAGCACGCCGCCCTGGCTGCGCGGCAAGGGCCGCGGCTGGGTCACCGCCGAGTACGCCATGCTGCCCCGGGCCACCCACCAGCGTACCCGGCGCGAGGTGACCGCCGGCAAGCCCTCGGGCCGCACCCAGGAAATCCAGCGCCTGATCGGGCGTTCGCTGCGCGCCGTCACCGATCTGTCCGCGCTGGGCGAGCGTCAGATCCTGATCGATTGCGACGTCCTGCAGGCCGATGGCGGAACGCGCACAGCGGCGATCACGGGCGCCTGGCTGGCCCTGAAGCAGGCCACGGCATGGCTCGTGGAAGAAGATGTGCTCAAGGCCGACCCGGTCTTCGGCCAGCTTGCCGCGGTCTCGGCCGGCATCGTCGACGGGCAGGCGCGCCTCGATCTTGAATACGAGGAAGACCGCGTGGCCGAAGCGGACGCCAATTTCGTCCTGACCAACGATGGCGGTGTGGTGGAAATCCAGGCGACGGCCGAGGACCGGCCGATCACCAGCGAGCAGTTTGCCGATGTCTTCTCTCTGGCCCGCAAGGGAATCGGCGAGTTGTGCCTGTTGCAGAGCCAGGCGCTGGGCTGAGAGCCTTTTAGCTGAACCAGAAGGCGATCTGGGCCAGGATCGCACCCAGCGTGGAGAGCGCGCCGAGCAGCGGAATCCCGATCCAGATATCCGGGACCTCGTCGGGCTGGGAACGGCGTTTCAAGCCGATCAGGGCGCAATTGACGAGGAAGAAGACCGCGAGAATGATCAGGCTCGTGGCTTCGGCCAGATGCTGAAGGTCTACGAAGGCAGCCAGCAGGGCGACGATGGCGGTCAGGGTGGCCGTCGCGATCAGCGGGGTCCGGCTGACCGGGTTCACACGGCCGAAGAAGCCGGGCGCCCCGCGCGCGTCGCGTCCGATATCCATCAGCAATCTGGAGGCGCCGATGATCTGGGTCAGCGCGCCGTTGACGATAACGAACAGGCTCGCGAGGCCGACCGGCCAGGCTGGCCAGCCCTCCCGTTCGACGGCGGCCACAAGAGGGGCGCGGGCCGAGGCGATCTCCTCGACCGGCCCGGCTCCGACAACGGCGATGGACACCAGCAAGTAGAACAGGAAGACGATTGCCAGGGCAATCACGATGGCGCGCGGGAGCGTGCGTTCAACCTGTTTCACTTCCTCGGCTGTAAGGGCCATGTCCCCAAAGCCGATGAAGGAATAGATGGCCAGGAAGGCGCCGGAAAACAGACCGGTGAGCATGGCCGGGTTCGCGCCTGAGAGTTCACCGCCCAGGCGGGAGGGTATGGCCGTCAGTCCTTCGCGCGTGGCCCATATGACCGCGAGCAGCGTGACGATCCCGATCCCGGTCGTGACGGTCATGAACCAGGTGCTCGAACGCATCCCGGCCGCCCCGATGGCACCGATGCCGGTCGCGACCAGAAGAGCGACGAGCCAGCCCGGGACATCCACGAAAATGCTGAGATATCCGACAAAGCCACTGGTGATCGTGGCGGCCGATACCGTGTTGGCCGTCATCAGGAGCCAGCCGGTCATCGAGCCCAGACGCCGGTGGCGGAACGCGCGCTCGACATAGTCGGTCGGTCCGCCTGCCGTCGGGACACGCGCCGATATCTCGGCATAGGACAGGGCAGTAAGAAAGGCGACAGCGCCCGCGGCGAGGTAAGCCAGCGGGGCTAGTGTGCCGCTTTCACCGATAACCTCGCCGATGACGACGAAAATGCCGGCGCCAAGAATGGTGCCGACCCCGTACAGAACAAGACGGGGCAAGGTGATCGATCGCGAGAGCGACTCTGTCTCAGGTGCCGATTCGGCCATACCGGGGCAATGCGAGTGGCGGCGAAAAGTTCACCACACACGCCTGGTCGTGCCCGCGCTAACTTCGCTCTGCGTCCTCGTCCGGATCATCCACGAAGCTGAGAAGATCGCCGGGCTGGCAGTCGAGCTCCCGGCACAGCGCTTCAAGCGTGGAGAAGCGCACGGCCTTCGCCTTGCCGGTCTTGAGGATCGACAGGTTGGCCATGGTAATTCCGACCCGGTCGCACAGCTCTGTCAGCGACATCCGGCGCTCGAGAAGCATGCGGTCGAGGGAGACTTGAATGGGCATGTGCGCGCCTCCCCTAGATCGTCAGCTTCTGTTCTTCGCGAAGGCGGGTGCCTTCGCGGAAGACTTCGGACAGGACGAACAGGGCAAGCACGGCAAACCAGGCGCCCAGATTGACGCTGAATTCCGGCGTGAGACTGACCCCGCTCTCGACGGGCCGGCCGAAGAGCGTCAGGAGCAATCCCAGAACGCCGTGCGCAGCGTAAGAGGTCAACTGGTAGGCCAGGATCGCCAACGCGATCGAGCGCAGATGGCCGGCGTTTTCCGGCACGAAAGGGTCACCCTGGACCAGCGTGTCCGCCACGTTGCGCAGCTTGTGAACGATGAAGGTGAGGGCAACGAGCCCGAAGATCGCGAACGGCAGGGCGACGACCACGCTCATCTGGAGCAGGTCGCGCAATTCGGGCGGAAGGCTCGGGCCGATGCCGGTCACGCCGTAAATGCCGACGGCAAAGATCAGCAGGGTGACAAGGCTGGCCACGCCCAGCGCCGCCCAGAGCAGATAGTAGAGAATGTCCAGCAGACGCTTGAGTATCGCGGCCAGCGATCCGGGGCCGAGTGTCTTCAGACGTGCCATACTCCCCGCTTCCTCATGTCCGTCCCGCGTGGGGTGGTAGTCTCATTGTGTCATATACGGCAAAAGCCGCGTCAGACCGACATCTTCTGACCTATCCTCCCGGGGAGAAAAGGACAAGCCGAAGACGCCGGTCCTGTGTGGCGCGCATCAGGCAACCATGGACGTCAGCGCAACGGCCATGCCGGCAAAGACGCCGCTCAGCAGCACGATGTTGACGAGCATGGCGGCGGTGTTGAAGCCGTTATTGGAAGAGGACCTGACCATATCTATGTCTCCTGTCTTGAGTTTGACCAACCGTTTGGCGTGTGACCCGGTCTTCGCGCCGGGGCTTTTCGCCGGTGAGCGAGGTGTTCCCCTCGTCTCGAAAACCTGTCTAGCAAACCCGATATCGGTACGCAACAAAAAATTATCGAAAAACAATATAAATTTTTCGAAAGGTGATAAATCCCCATGACACGACCCTCTGTAAGCCCTTGTTTCGTTGCCGCTGACACCTGGGTCATCGCCAGTCATAATGCGGGCAAGATCAAGGAGATAAGCGCGCTGATAGAGCCCTTCGGCCTGACCGCGATCGGCGCGGAGGAGGCTGGTCTGCCCGAACCTGAAGAGACCGAAGACAGCTTCGAGGGCAATGCGCTTCTCAAGGCGCGCGCCGCCGCCAGGGTCTCCGGCAAGGTCGCCCTGGCAGACGATTCCGGGCTCGCGGTGGAGGCCCTGGACGGGGCGCCGGGCATCTATTCGGCGCGCTGGGCCGGTGAGCCGCGCGATTTCTACCGTGCCATGGAAAAGGTCGAAGCCGAGCTTGAAAAGCGCGGGACGACGAACCGGAATGCGCGTTTCGTGTGCGCGCTCGCGCTCGTCCACCCCGATGGTGAGGAAGCGGTCTTCGTGGGGACGGTGGACGGGGCGCTGGTCTGGCCGCCGCGCGGGGATCGGGGTTTCGGCTATGACCCGGTCTTCGTTCCGGAGGGCCACACCGCCACGTTCGCCGAGATGGAGCCGGCGGCCAAGCATGCCATGTCTCACCGCGCGGATGCCTTCTCCCAGCTCGTCTCGGCGGTGTTCGCAGAGTGACGTCCGGACCCGACATCCCGCTTGGCCTCTACGTGCACTGGCCCTATTGCGCGCGGATCTGCCCGTATTGCGATTTCAATGTGTATCGCGATCGCGATCGCGATACCGCGCCGCTGCTGGACGCGATGCTGGCCGACCTGCAGGCCTGGCGCGAGCGGGTCGGGCCGCGTCCCCTGCGCAGCGTGCACTTCGGCGGGGGAACGCCGTCACTGATGGCGCCGGGCCAGATCGAAGCGATCCTGGAGGCGGCCGCGTCGCTGTTCGGCTTCGAGCCCGGTGCGGAGATCGGCCTGGAAGCGAACCCGGCCGAGATGGAGCGGTTCGACGGGCTGGCCGGGGCGGGGATCGAGCGTCTCTCGCTCGGCGTGCAGGCGCTGGACGATGAGAGCCTGACGCGGCTCGGGCGCGATCATGGCGCCCGGCGGGCGCTGGAGGCGCTGGAGCGGGCTCAGGCATTGTTCACCCGTGTCTCGATCGATCTGATCTATGCGCGTCAGGGCCAGTCGCTGGAGGACTGGTCGGCAGAACTGACGCGCGCCCTGGGCTTCGGGCTCGATCATCTCTCGCTCTATCAGCTGACGATCGAGCCGGGCACAGCGTTCGCGCGCAAGGTGGCGCGCGGTCAGCTTGTCCCGGCCGAGGACGATCTCGCGGCGCAGATGTACGAGCTGACGCAGAGCCTGACCGCAGCCCACGGGCTGGACGGATATGAAGTCTCCAATCATGCGCGTACCCAGGCCGACCGGTCGGCGCACAATATTCTGTACTGGACCGGGGCGGACTGGATCGGGATCGGACCGGGCGCACATTCGCGTTACGGAGCCCCGGCGCTTGGCGGGCGTATCGGAGCGGCTGCAGAGCGCAGGCCGGAGGCCTATATCGCGGGCATCGCCGAAGGGCAGGCTCAGACGTTCGAGGCGCTGAGTGCACTTGAGGACGCGCAGGAACGCGTCCTGATGGGGCTGCGTCTGAAAGAGGGCCTGGACCTGGACCGGTTGCGGGCCCTGACCGGGCACGGGATTGACCGGCGCGCGGCTGAGGGCTTTGCCGAAGACGGCCTGGTCACGCTCGACGCCGGGCGGGTCACCCTGACACCGGCCGGACGGCTCTATGCGGACGGCATCGCGGCGGCGCTGGCGCCGGCCTAGAAGCTCTCGGCGGCGTCGATGTCGGTTGCCGGGCCGGCCGGGTCTTCGAGCACGCGTCCCTCGCCGAAATAGGCCGGAGCCGGTTCGAGGACCTCAAAGCCGCCACTGCGCACGGTGTAGACGGCGAGGCCGCGCTCGATCGTTCCGTCTTCGCGGAAGCGGAACAAGCCGTCGACACCCAGAAAGCCCTCTTCGCTCTCGATGGCGCTGGACTGGAAGCCCTCCGGGCCCGAGGCGGCCATCAGGGCCGCCAGCGACCCGGCATCGTAGCCGAGACCGGCCAGGCGGGAGGGTGTGGTCTCGAACACGCGTTCGAAGGCGGCTTCGAACCGGGCGCGAGCCTGAGGGTCGGGTCCGGCAAACCAGCCATTGGCCAGTGCGGGTTCGCGCACCGTGGCGCTGTCATGCCACTGGCCGGTCCCGACGAACTTGATGAGAAGCGGATCGATGTCCTGGTAGACCAGTACCGGGGCGAGCGTGCGCAGCCGGTCCCCGCTTTCCGGCAGCAGGATGACCTGGAAGGGTGCGCTGTCGTCCGGTTCCCAGTTGCGCCCGGTGCGCTGGGCGGCCTCCTCGGCGTCGAGGGGCTCGACCCCGAGGCGGGCAAGGCGGGTCGCGGCTTCATTCATCGCCTGCACCCCGCCGGAATAGACTTCCTCGGCCACCAGGCGCGCGCCGCCCGGCTGCTCGGCGATTGCATCGCGGTAGGCGGCGGCGACCGTCGTTCCGTACTCGTTGGCCGGGCCGATGATCGCATAGCGTGTCGTGCCGAGATCGGCCGTGTAATTCACGATGCGGCGGACTTCCTCGCCGGGCGGGAAGCTGAGCAGATAAACGCCGTCCCCGGCCACGGACAACTCGGTGGAGAAGGCGATGACGGGCACGCCGCTCTCTCTCGCGACCGAGCCGACCGCCTCGACCGAATGGGAGAAGAGCGGACCCAGGATGAGCTGCGCGCCATCGGACAGGGCCGAACGCGCCGCTTCGCGCGCACCCTGCGCGGTGCCGCCGGTATCCTTGGGCAGGAGGAGCACATTCTCTCCGGCCCGTTCGAACAAAGCGAGCTCGGCGGCGCGCAATATGCTGGTCGCCTCGCGCCGGGCCGCCTCATTGTCTGCGGAGAAGGGAAGCAGGATCGCGACGCGCGCGATGTCGTCCTGTCCGCGCATATGCACCGGCGTGAAGGCCGGGTCGGCGATCGGTACGGGCAGTGTCGCCGGTGGCGGCGCCTCGCCGATCACGGGCGAAGACGGCTGCGGCGAGACCGGCCCTCGGGGGCCGTCCGGCGTGGTGGAGCACGCGGCGATCGCGAGGAGCGCAACCAGTCCGGCCATCCAGCGGCTTGGCGAGACAGCGCGCATGCGCGAGACTGTGGCAATCATGGTGACGCTCCGAAACCTTTTCCCCCGACGCCGGCAAGCTAGCCTTGCGCCCGTCAGCCCGCAACCTGTCAGGGCGTTTTGAGCGCGCGGCCTCACTCACGCGAGCGGGCCGAGCGCCGCGGACGGAATGCCGAACGGCTGGCGGCGCTCTGCCTTGTGCTGAAAGGATGGAGAATCCTGGCGCGGCGGGCGCGCACGGCGGCCGGGGAGATCGATCTGATCGCACGCCGGGGCGCTGTTCTCGCCTTCATCGAGGTCAAGGCGCGCGCAAGCGACCGCATCGCCGCCGAGGCGGTGACGCCCCGCCAGGCGGCGCGTCTGGTCCGGGCGGCGGCGCTCTGGCGGGCGCGCCAGACCGGGCTGGCGGCGCTGCAACCGCGCTTCGACGTGGTGCTGGTGGTGCCGGGCCGCTGGCCGCGGCACCTGAAGGGCGCGTTTTCAGCAGAGGGCGCCGATGCGATGCGCCTGGCCTGAAGCGGATTTACACTTGCGGGCGGGCGGCTTGCCTTACCTCTGCCCGATTGGAGCGCTAGGCGAGATTCGGTGGGTGGGAAGGCTGCGCCCAGAGCCGCACCCGGCCCGCCCGAAGACAAGACAGAAGAGGCCTTAAATGCTGCGTGTCATCGCCCTAACCCTTGCGACCGCAAGCCTGCTTGCCGGCTGCGCCGCGCTTCAGCCAGGCCGCTCGGTCGGCCGCAGCATCGACGATTTCAATGCCTCGACGCAGATCAAGTCGACCATGCTGCGCGCCGAGGGCTATGCCCTGAACGGCGTCGATCTCGAGGTGACCGAAGGCGTCGCGCTCCTGTCCGGCCGCGTGCCCCGGGCCGAGGACAAGGTGTATGCCGAATGCGTGACCTGGGCCTCCCCAGGCGTGCGTGACGTGGTCAACGAGGTGGTCGTCGGCGCGAGCCAGGGTGCGGGCGCCGTCGCCCGGGACGCCTGGATCACGCAGCAGATCCGCGCACGCCTGGTCTCTGACGCCGATGTGCGCGCGGTGAACATGAATATCGAGACGCAGAACGGCACGGTCTATTTGCTTGGTTTCGCCCGCAGTGAAGGAGAACGCGATCGCGCCTCGCGTCACGCCTCCCTCGTTGACGGGGTGGAGCGGGTCGTTGTGCTGATGCGCGTGCCCGGCGAAGCGCCCGAACTCGGGCCGCGGGGAGCGCGCCGCGCCGAACTCTGCGACCTCGATCCGGCGGACTGACCGTTAACCCGCCTCGGCCTGAAGCAGGTTCTAAACCTGCACTTATCAACAGCTTGTCGATTTCTAAAAGAAGTTTCTTGACTTCAAATCCCTGTCCGTTCGTATAATGTTCCTGTTTTGATCGGGTGTTGCTCTCATCTTGTGGAAAACATTCGACAACTTGGGGGCTCTTCGAGCTCGTTCATCAACTGCGTTTAGCGGAGCAAGGCCATGACAGCGCGGACGTCTTCAGCCTCGTTTGAGGGCGCCGAAGCGCGCTGGATTGATGTGCAGGTCCAAATTGCCGGCGGTTTGCCGGCTTTCAACATTGTCGGCCTCGCCGACAAGGCAGTGGCGGAAAGCCGGGAGCGGGTCCGCGCCGCGTTCGCCGCCATCGGCCTTGCGCTGCCCAGCCAGCGGGTCATCGTCAACCTGGCGCCTGCCGACCGGCCCAAGGAGGGCGCGCATTACGATCTGCCCGTCGCGATCGGGCTGATGGTGGCGATTGGAGTCCTGCCGCCCGAAGCGGGCCAGGAATATCTCGCCATGGGCGAGCTCGGGCTTGACGGATCGATCGCGCCAAGCCCCGGCGCCCTGCCCGCGGCGATGCTGGCCAGCGAACGCGACTGCGGATTCATCTGCGCCCAGGCCAGCGGGCCGGAAGCGGCGTGGGCGGGCGGCGATCTGCCCATACTCGCGCCGCGCTCGCTGATCCAGCTCGTCAATCATTTCAAGGGCAATCAGGTGCTCTCCCGCCCCGCGCCCGGCGATCTGGTCGATGGTCCGGGCGTGAAGGATTTACGCGATGTGCGCGGACAGGAGACCGCCAAGCGCGCGCTCGAAGTGGCGATGGCCGGGGGCCATAATCTGCTCATGGTCGGCCCGCCCGGCTCGGGAAAGTCGATGCTGGCCTCGCGCGCGCCCGGCCTGCTGCCGCCGCTCACAGCCGAAGAATTGCTCCAGGTCTCGATGATCCAGTCTGTGGCCGGCATGCTCGACCGCGGCGAGCTCAGCCGGACACGCCCCTTCCGCAGCCCGCATCACTCCGCCTCGATGGCGGCCATGGTCGGCGGCGGAAGCCGGGTCCGGCCCGGCGAAGCCTCGCTGGCCCATCATGGGGTTCTGTTTCTCGACGAGCTTCCCGAATTCCATCCCCAGGTGCTGGACTCGCTTCGGGAGCCTCTGGAAACCGGCGAAATCGCCATTGTGCGTGCGAACTCGCGCGTCTGCTTTCCGGCGCGCTTCCAGCTCATCGCCGCAATGAATCCCTGCCGGTGCGGGTGGGGCGGGGAGAATGGACAGGCGTGCGCCCGCGGACCCAAATGCGCGCAATCCTATCAGGCCCGGGTGTCCGGCCCGATGATCGACCGGATCGATCTGCAGATCGACGTCCCGCCGGTCACGCCAGCCGACCTCGCCTTGCCCCGGCCCGCCGAGGGCACGGCAGAATGCGCGGCACGCGTTGCGCAAGCGCGCGATATCCAGATGGCACGGGGCAGCCTGAACGCCCATCTGGGCGGCGACCGTCTGGACCAGGTCTGCGCGCCCGACGCGCCCGGCGCCGCGCTGCTGGGCCAGGCCGCCGAAGCGATGGGCCTGACGGCGCGCAGCTATCACCGCATTCTACGGACCGCCCGGACCATCGCCGATCTCGATGGCGCGGATGGCGTACGCCGCATCCATGTCGCCGAAGCGCTCAGCGCGCGGCGCGCGAAGCCGCCCGGCCAAGCGATTTCCCGCCCGGCGACACGGGCGTCCGCGGGCTTCTAGCGTGCAGACCGTGCGGTCCGGCCGGTCCGGCGGACGAATGGGTCAATAGCCCCCGAAGCTGCCGGCGGCGCCGGGGAAGACGACCGGGGTCTGCGACCCGTCTTCGGCGACGGCCGAAACGCCGAAGAAATAATTGTCGATGACGACATTCTCCAGCGTGTAGCTGGAGGTGCGGCCGACCCACCGGCTATGGGTCCATTGCGGCTCGTCCGTCAGGCGCCAGTGGACCCGGTAGCCGGCCAGATTGGCCGCGGCTTCGCCCTCCGGCAGGTCCCAGCTCAACGTCGTGTCCGGGCTGACCGCGCCCTCAACCTGCACATTGGCCGGTATGGGCGGTGCGCCGGCGAGCAGGGCGAGCGTGGCCGCGTTGAGCGCGGTGGCCTTGGCGGCGTAGTCGAAGTCCACGAAGTCGATCGTATCGCCGTAGTGCCGACCCTCCTCATTGCGCAGGTCCTGATGCTGCCGGTCGTAATGCTCGTGGGTCTCCATCAGGCGGACACCGGGAATACCCACGGCGTTGAAGGGACGGTGGTGGCCGCCGCGGCCGAACCGGTCGAGGCGGTAGACCATCATGACATCGAGATTGCGCACATACTGGTCGGCGACACGGTCGATATAACGGGCGAGGTTGCGCGATGGGGAATCCACTTCGCCGCCGGTGAAGCGGCGCCGGCGGGCTTCGTCCTCGGTCTCCGCTGCGCGTGTGCCCTCGGAGAAGACGCGGATGGTGGAGTTGTCGATCACGCCGTCAATGCCGGCGATATTGCCGATCATGTCGTTATTAAGCACCGCCTTGATGCGCCAGCCCTGCTCGAGCGCCCAGTCGGCCACGATCTCGCCGCCGAACAGGCCCTGCTCTTCCCCGGCCAGCGCGGCGTAGACGATGGTGCCGGCAAATTCATGCTGGCTGAGCACGCGCGCGGCCTCGATCGCCCCCGCCACGCCGGATGCGTTGTCGTTGGCGCCGGGCGAATCCGACTCGGCGTCCATGACATCGCTGACGCGGCTGTCGATGTCCCCGCTCATCATGACCACGCGGTCCGGATCGAGTGTGCCGCGCTGGATGGCCAGAACCGACACGACTTCGACCGGTTCGGGAAGGCGCGTTTCACCCGAAATCGTGTCGGACACGTAGACGACTTCCAGGCAGCCGCCGCATTCGGCAGAGATGCGCTCGAACTCGTCATGAATCCAGCGCCGGGCAGCCCCGATACCGCGTGTCGCGGACTCCGTCTGGGATGCGGTGTGCCGGGTCCCGAAATCCACAAGCGTGCGGATGTCGGCTTCTATCCGCCCGGCCGAAACCGAATCGACAATATCGTAGATCGCCATCACCTCGCCCGGGGCCGGAGCCTCCTCCTGAGCGAGAGCGGGCATGGCGACAAGCAAGCCAAGCGAGGCGGCAATGCGGATCATATGAATCGTCCCCGGGATCGTGTGAGCGGTGGTCTTTGGGCCGGCATCATGTCGGAGTGACCCGACCCGTCAAGGCGCGCACCTCCGGACCGGCGCCCGACCTCATCCAAGATTCCTTAACGCGGCACGCGCTAAAAGCTCATCCATGACCCGCGATCGCCCCTCTCATTGCGCGCCGGATTCCGAGCCGCCTGCCGTAGCGGCCGGGACGAATCTGCGCGCCATCTTCGATTCAATGGGCGAGCTGGTCATGGTGCGCGACTGCTCCGGCCGGCTGACCGAGGTCAACCAGGCTTTCCTCGAGGCTTTCGGCGGCGCTAGGGCGGACTGGACCGGACGCTGGTTCGCATCGGCCCTGGGATCGCAGAAGCCGGGGGAATCGCGCCGCTACGATGTCGCCATGGCGACCCGGCGGGGAGAGGCCTGGATCGAATGGACGGAAACGGCGCTGGAAGGCGGCGGTACCGTCTCTGTGGGCCGCGATGTGACGCAGGAGCGCCGCGCGCGCGCCGCGCTCAGCGAAGCGGCACGCGGAAAGTCAGTCTTTTTTGCCGCGATCACCCATGAATTGCGCACCCCCCTATCCGGCGCGCTCGGTGCGGCCCGCCTGCTGCGCGATACGCGCCTCCAGCCGGACCAGGCCGCCTATCTGGATGCCGTGACGTCCAGCGCCGAACACGCCCTCTCCCTCATCGACGACATTCTCGACCTGTCGAGACTTGAAGCGGGCCGGCTGGAGCTGCGCCAGGAGCCCGTCGATCTGCGTGGCCTGATCGAAGATCTGGGAGAGGTCCTCGCCACCCGGGCCGCGGAGAAGGATCTGAGCCTGGCGCACGCGATCGATCCCGACGTTCCGGCCCGGCTGAAAGCTGACCCGGCCCGGCTTAGACAAGTCCTCTTCAATCTGGCCGGCAATGCCGTAAAATTCACCGAAACCGGAGGCATACTGATCCGCGCGGAGCGCGCCGGGGACATGGTCCGCCTGTCGGTTACGGACACCGGTCCGGGCATAGCGGACGAGGACCGCAACACCCTGTTCGAACAGTTCGAACGGGGGGCCGCCGAACGCAGCCATGCGCCCGGTGCCGGTCTGGGTCTGGCCATGGTCAAGCGCCTGTCCGAAGCGATGGGAGGCGAGGTCGGCTTCACGTCCGAGCTCGGAAAAGGCTCCCATTTCTGGTTCGCCTTCCCGATCCTGGAAGACCTCCCGGCCACGCTCGATCCCTGCCTGAGCGGGCGCCATGTCTTCGTGGCGAGCCCGTGCGCGATCCAGCGCCAGGCGATTGCCTTGCAGGCCACCGCGCTCGGCGCGCGCACATCGCCGATTGCCGATCCGGACGATATTGCCGCGAGCCTGGAGCGGGCGAAAGGCACGCCGGTCCTGGTGCTGGACGAGGCATGGGCCGCGCATGCGGCGGCCCTGCGCGGTGCAGACCAGCCGATCCGGGTTCTGGCCCTTGCGCGGCCGTCCACGAAGGACCAGTTCGCCGCCGACCAGCGGCCGGAAGGGATTGATGGCTGGCTTGTCGCCCCTGTGCGTGCCCGCTCCCTCGCCGAGTATGCGTGCCGCACAGCGCCCGCCACGCTGAGCCCGGGGCGGCCGCTGCCTGAACCGCCCCCGCTCGCGCCCCCGCGACCGGATGGCCGGCTGGCCGGACGGACAATTCTTGTCGCCGAGGACGATCCGGTGAACGGCTTGATCGGGGAACGCATCCTGGCACGCCTGGGCGCCCGCCCCGTGCGTGTTGCTGACGGGCAGGCCGCCGTCGACGCGGTCAGAGAACAGGAGTTCGATGCGGTCTTGCTGGACCTGCGCATGCCCAGGCTCGACGGCCGGGAGGCGGCACGCCGGATACGCGCGCTTCCCAATGGCCGGACGGTGCCGATCCTGGCGTTGACCGCCAATGCCACCGAAGCTGACCGGGCCGAGTGCCTGGACGCGGGGATGGACGAGTTCCTGTCCAAGCCGCTCGATCAGGAGCGCCTGTGCGATGCGCTTGCGCGCTTGTGCCCGCGGGAAAACCGGGCAAGGGTCGGCTGATCTGAAACCAGACAACACCGATCAGAGCAGGCAGGCGCATGGCCGAGACCCATCTTGAGGCAAAGCAACGCGACTGGAAGCAGACCGTGCGCGTCTACTTCACGCCGGTCATGCTTTCGATGCTGGTGCTGGGTTTCGCGTCCGGCCTGCCGCTCTACATGGTGTTCCAGAAGCTCAGCTTCTGGCTCCGCGATAGCGGTATCGAGCGCTCGACCATCGGGTTCTTCTACTGGGTCACGCTGTCCTACACGCTCAAATTTCTCTGGGCCCCGGTCATCGACCGCGTCCAGATTCCCGGCTTGCACGCGCTGCTGGGCCCCCGCCGGTCGTGGATCGTCACGGCGATATGCGGGACGGTGATCGCGCTCATTATCATTTCGCAGACCGATCCGTCCGCCGGTCTCCTCCCGGTTGCCATCGGCGCGATCCTGCTGGCCTATTCGGGAGCGACGCTGGATGTGGCCATCGATGCCTGGCGGATTGAATCGGCGCCTAACGAGATGCAGGCGAACATGGCCGCGGCCTACTCGCTGGGCTACCGCGTCGCCTACATGACCTCCGGCCTGGGGCTTGCCATTGCCGGCTGGACGGACTGGAACTGGTCCTTCCTGGCGATGGCGTCGGCGATGGCGCTGTCGGCGGGGCTGGTCTTCCTCATGAAGGAGCCCGCCACCGGAGAGGCGCGCCGCGCCCTCTCGGGCAATTTCGCGGTGAAGGTGGGCAAGGCGGTCGTCGAGCCCTTCCGCCAAATGCTGGGCCGGCTCGGCCTGTGGTTCATCCCGGTTCTGGCGTTGGTTGCGATCTACCGCCTGTCCGACTTCACGATGGGCGTCATGGCCAGCCCGCTTTATTCCGACATCGGGTTCGCCAAGGAGATTGTCGGCGGGGTTCAGGGCGGACCCGGCCTTGTGGCGACGATTTTCGGCCTGTTCCTGGGGGGTGTGGCCGCGTTCCGCTTTGGTCTGATGAAGGCCTTGATCATCGGACTGGTCATCACCTTCGTGACCAATGGCGCATATGCCTGGCTGGCGGCGACCGCCAATGCCGAGGATGTGTGGAAGCTCTCTATCGCAATCGTCGGCGACAATCTCGCCGGCGGCTTCGTGACGACCGTCTTCATCGCCTATCTGTCCAGCCTCGTGGACCCGGAGAACGCGGCGACGCAGTACGCGCTGCTCAGCTCCTTCTACGGCTTCTTCGCCAAATTCCTGTCCGGCTTCTCCGGTCTCCTGGCCGATGCGGTCGGCTATGTGGCGTTTTTCGCCATCACCGCCGCCTGGACCCTTCCCGCGGCGGCGCTGCTTGTGTTCGTCGTCACTTTGGGATCCAAAGCGGCGCGCGGTGAGCATCGCTTTGCCGAGCGGCGCACGGGAGACGCCCGCGCCGACAGCCCAGAGGCGGCCACGGGGCCGACCGGCGAACCGGCCGACCCGCCCGAGAAGGGCTAGCGCTTTACTCCGAGCCGGCCTGGCGGCGGGCGGCGGCCTCCTCGGCGGCGGCTTCGGCTGAGAGGTCATGGGCAGCCAGCACGGCCAGGGTGAGCAGGTCGGAGACCCCGGCGCCCAGGCGTGCAATCTGAACCGGCTTTTCCAGACCCAGAAGCATCGGTCCGAGCACGGTCGCGCCGCCTGCCGCTCTGAGCAGCTTCGTGGAGATCGAGGCGGAGTGAATGGCCGGCATGATCAGGATGTTGGCCGGGCCGGACAGGCGCGAGAACGGGTAGATCCGCCGGTGGTCGGGATCGAGCGCCACATCGGCGTTCATCTCGCCCTCGTATTCGAAATCCACCGAGCGCGCATCGAGAAGGCGGACCGCATCCTGGATCTTCTCGGCGCGATCGCCGGCCGGATTGCCGAAGGTGGAATAGGACAGCATCGCCACGCGCGGCTCGACGCCGAAGCGGCGCGCGGCCGCCGCGGCTTCGCAGGCCATGTCGGCCAGTGCGTCTGCGGCCGGAAACTCGGTCACGTTGGTGTCGGCGATGAACAGGGTGCGGCCCTGGCTCAGCACCAGGCTCATCCCCATCACCCGCTCGCCGGCGCGCGGGTCGAGCGCGAGCTGGACGTCGCTGAGCGCCTGCGCGTAGTTCCGCGTGGTGCCGGTGACCATGCCGTCAGCCTGGCCGCCCGCGACCATGCAAGCGGCAAAGACGTTGCGGTCGTTATTAACCAGGCGTTGCACGTCCCGCTTCAGGTAACCCCGGCGTTGCAGGCGCTTGTGAAGCCAGTCGGCATAGTCGGCATTGCGGTCGGACAGGCGGGCATTGACGATGCGGATCGCGTCCTCAGGTACGCCGACCAGGCGCATATTGGCCTTCGTGGTCTCTTCCCGGCCGATCAGGATGGCCTCGCCCAGCTCCTGGTTCTGGAAGGCGAAGGCGGCGCGGATCACGCTCGGCTCCTCGCCCTCCGCGAAGACGATGGTCTTCTTCGGCCGAGAGCGGACCTCGTCCTGGATCGATTGCAGGATGGCTGCCGTCGGGTCGAGCCGGCGGGCCAGCGCGGCCTTGTAGCCGGCCATGTCCGAAATCGGCTTGCGCGCCACGCCGCTATCGATTGCGGCCTGGGCGACGAAGGGCGGCACATAGCTGATCAGGCGGGGATCGAACGGGGCGGGGATGATGTAGTCGCGGCCGAAGGTGGGACGCGCGCCGTGATAGGCGGCGGCGACCTCGTCGGGGACGTCTTCGCGGGCGAGGGCGGCGAGCGCGCGGGCCGCGGCGATCTTCATCTCCTCGTTGATGGTGCGCGCGCGGACATCGAGCGCGCCCCGAAAGATATAGGGAAAGCCCAGGACGTTATTGACCTGATTGGGATAATCGGACCGGCCGGTTGCCATGATCGCATCCGAGCGAGCCTCGCGCACTTCTTCGGGCGTGATCTCCGGATCGGGATTGGCCATGGCGAAGATGATCGGATCGGCGGCCATGGACTTGACCATCTTCTTGTCCACCGCGCCCTTGACCGACAGGCCGATGAAGCAATCGGCGCCGTCCAGCGCCTCTTCCAGAGTGCGGGCCTGTGTGTCTGCTGCGTGAGCCGACTTCCACTGATTCATGCCGCCTTCGCGGCCCTTGTAGATGACGCCCTTGGAGTCGCACAAAATCGCGTTCTGACCGCGCACGCCCATTGCCTTGAGAAGCTCGAGCACGGCGATACCCGCCGCGCCCGCACCATTCACCACGACTTTGAGGTCTTCCAGATTGCGCCCGGTCAGCTCGCACGCATTAATGATGCCGGCGACCGAGATGATGGCCGTGCCATGCTGGTCATCGTGAAATACCGGGATGTCGAGGTATTCGCGAAGTTTTTCCTCGATGATGAAGCAATCGGGCCCCTTGATGTCTTCAAGATTGATCCCGCCGAAGGTGCGCCCGAAACGGCGGACGCATTCGATGAAGGCCTCGGGGTCGTTTTCCTCGACCTCGATGTCCATCGCGTCGACATCGGCGAAGCGCTTGAACAGGACCGCCTTGCCTTCCATCACCGGCTTGGAGGCCATTGCGCCGAGATCGCCGAGCCCCAGAATGGCGGTGCCGTTCGAGATCACGGCGACGAAATTGCCTTTTGACGTATAGTCGTAGACCGCATCCTCGTTCTCCGCGATGGCCCGGACCGGCGCGGCAACGCCCGGCGAATAGGCCAGGGACAGGTCGCGCTGGGTCGCCATCGGCTTGGTCGCGCGCAGAGCGATCTTCCCCGGTTCCGGATACCGGTGGAAGGACAGGGCTTCGTCGTCGTCGATCTTGGATTTGCGGTCGCTCATCGCGTCGGGCTCTTCTCAATAAAATGGGCGTTCAGATCACAGTTGCGCCGCAGCCTAACGCCTTCACCGGCGCGGGCAATGTGCCATCTCGCATGAAGCTGCGGGCCTGCCCCTCTTGCCCGGCTCGCGGGCAGGATTAACGTGCGCGTCCATGAGCACGAGCGCCCCCTCTGATTCCATGATGGACCGCACCTTCCCGGACCCGGAAGGCGCGACGCCGATGATGGTGCAGTTTCTCGACCTGCGGGCCCAGGCGCCCATGGACGCGCTGCTCTTCTACCGCATGGGAGATTTCTACGAGCTCTTCTTCGACGATGCGGTGCGCGCTGCCGAGGCGCTTGATATCGCCCTGACGAAGCGAGGCGAGCACCAGGGCGAGAAGATCGCCATGTGCGGCGTTCCGGTGCACAACGCGCAGGCCTATCTGTCCCGCCTGATCAAGGCCGGTTTCAAGGTCGCGGTCGGCGAGCAGATGGAGGATCCCGCCGAAGCCAAGAAGCGCGGGTCAAAATCGGTCGTTCGCCGGGCGATCACGCGCATCGTCACGCCGGGCACGCTCACCGAGGACGATCTGCTCGATGCGCGCCAGGCCAACCGGATCGGGGCGCTGGCCCGGCTGGCCACCGGCGAGATGGCCTTGGCCTGGGCGGATGTCTCCGAGGGCCTGTTCCAGTCCATCGCCCTGCCGGCCGACGCGCTGGAGGCAGAGCTGGCGGCGCTCAATCCGGCCGAGATCCTGGTCGCGGACGAAGACGCGAAGACGGTGTCTATCCTGTGCCCGGGATCGGCGGTCACTGCGCGGGCGCGCGCCAAGTTCGATCCCGCGTCCGGCGACAGGCGGCTCAGGCAACGCTTCGAGGTCCAGACGCTGGAATCCTTCGGCGATTTCAGCAAGGCGGAGCTCGCCGCGCTGGGCTGCCTGCTCGACTATCTCGAGCTGACGCAGGCCGGAGCGCCGGCCAAGCTGTCCGCGCCGGTTTCCATTGCCCCAGGCGCCGCCATGGCGATCGATCCAGCCGCGCGCGTGAGCCTGGAGATCGAACGCACGATGTCGGGCTCTCGCAAGGGGTCGCTGATCGACGCGATAGACGAGACGGTCACCGCCCCCGGTGCCCGCCTGCTGGCCGAGCGCCTGGCCCGCCCAGCGATGGACTTGAGCAGTATTCATGCGCGTCTTGATGCGGTGCAGTTCTTTCTCGATGCCCGAAATCTGCGCGAGAGCGTGCGGGCCAGGTTGAAGCGCGCGGGCGACCCGGCGCGAGCGCTCTCCCGGCTCTGCCTCGGGCGCGGCGGTCCGCGTGACGCCCTGCAGCTGGCGCGGGCCCTGCGCGAGGGCGAGCGGCTCAATGCCGATCTTGCCCAATCGCCGCTCTCGTCTCCACCCGACGCGGTCGCCCGGGCGCTGGAGGCAGTATCGCTGGCGGCACGCCCCGATCTCGCCGCCCTGGTTCAGGATGTCGAGCGGGCGATGATCGAAGAGCCGCCTCTGCTCGTGCGCGATGGCGGCTTTGTCCAGACGGGCTGGGCGCCGGATCTGGATGAATTGCGCAAGCTGCGCGATGACAGCCGGCGTATCGTGGCCGGATTGCAGAAAACCTATGCCGACGAAAGCGGCGTCGCGGCCTTGAAAGTCAAGCACAACAACGTGCTCGGCTATTTCATCGAGGTGAGCGCGAAAAATGCCGACGCGCTGATGGGGCGCGAGCCTTTCATCCATCGTCAGACCCTCGCCAATGCGGTTCGCTTCTCCACTCCGGAACTCGGTGAGCTGGAGGCCAAGATCGCGTCGGCAGGCGACCGGGCCGTTGCACTCGAGCTTGAAATCTTCGAAGGGCTGAGAGACCGCCTGGAAGCCTTGAGCGGGCAGGTGCGCGACGCCGCCAGAGCTCTGGCCGAACTCGATCTGGCAAGCGCCAACGCGCAATGGGCCGAGCGGGCGGCTGCCACGCGGCCGGTCGTCGACGACAGCTGCGTCTTCGAGATCGAGGCCGGGCGCCATCCGGTCGTGGAAAATGCGCTGAGGCGCAATTCGGACGGCCGCTTCACGCCCAATAGCTGCGCGCTCGACGGGGCGGGCGAGGCCCATGCCCGCTTGCTGCTGGTGACCGGCCCGAACATGGCGGGCAAGTCGACCTTCCTGCGCCAGAACGCGCTGATCGCGATCCTGGCGCAGGCTGGACTCTTCGTGCCGGCCGGTTCGGCCAGGATCGGCCTGGTCGACCGGCTGTTCTCGCGCGTCGGGGCTGCCGACGATCTGGCGCGCGGGCGGTCTACCTTCATGGCGGAGATGATCGAGACGGCCGCCATCCTGAACCAGGCCGGCCCGCGCGCCCTGGTGATCTTGGACGAGATCGGACGCGGAACCTCGACCTATGACGGCCTGTCGATTGCGTGGGCGGCGGTCGAGCATCTGCACGGCGTCAATCGCTGCCGCGCCCTGTTTGCGACGCACTATCACGAACTCACACGCCTGGCCGACGAGCTGGAAGCCTGTGGCAATGTCTCGCTTAAGGCCAAGGAATGGAAGGGCGAGCTCGTGTTTCTACACGAAGTCCAGCCCGGGCCCGCTGACCGATCCTATGGGGTGGAGGTCGCCAAGCGCGCCGGCCTGCCCAGGGCAGCGGTCGCTCGGGCGAAGGAGATCCTGAAGCGGCTGGAATCCGACGATGCGCCTGCTTCGGCGCTGGCCGATCTGCCGCTCTTCTCGGCCGCCGCGCCTGAGCCCGAGGCCCGGCCTAGCGAAGTCGAGACCCGGTTACGGTCGATCGACCCGGACGGGCTGACGCCGCGCGAGGCGCATGAGCTGCTGTATGCGTTGAAAACACTCGCCGACAAGAGTGGCTGACGCTGCCCGGCAAGTCGCGTATGAGTCGGTGCCATGAGACCCTCCTCCCTGCCGGCCTCCCTTGACGGTTTGAGACTGCGCGCCGAGCTCGCGGCGGCGACGCGGTCGGGCTGGGACACGTCCTCGGCCCGCCAGGCGGGCCTGGCCAAGCTGAAGAAATTCGTCGCGCGCGGCGAGGCTCACGCCCGCTCCTGTCTCGATGGCAAGACCGGGGGGCTGGAGGCCGCGCGGGTCCTGTCCAGCGTGATGAACGCCGTGGTCCGGGCTCTGTTCGACTCCATCGCGGTGGAAGTTCTGGCCGAAGGCGAGCCTTGCGAAGGGCTGACCGTGTGCGCTGTCGGCGGTTTCGGGGCGGGCGAACTCGCGCCGCAATCGGATATCGACCTTCTCTTCCTGCTCGGCGAGCGTCCTCCGGCCGGCTATCAGCTCATCGTCGACCGGGTCGCCTACGCCATGTGGGACAGCGGGCTGACGGTGGGCGGCGGCGCCGTGCGCACGGTCGGCGAGACGATCGAACTGGCGGCCACCAATGTGGCCGAACGCACCGCCCTGCTCGACCTGCGCATTCTGGCCGGCGACGATCAACCCATCTCGGCCTTGAAGCAGCGCTTCGACATCAATGTACGCGGCGAGGAAGCCGCCGGCTTCGTCATGGCCAAGCTGGCCGAGCGCGATGCGCGCGTCGACAAGCAGGGCGATAGCCGCTACGCGGTCGAGCCCAACGTCAAGGACGGCAAGGGCGCGCTGCGCGATCTTCAGACCCTGCGCTGGCTGGCTCAGGTCCTGTACGGCAATGACGCGCTGGAACGCTGGGTGGCCAACGGGCTGCTCTCGGTGCAGGACGTGGAGCGCTATCTCAGCGCAGAGGACTTCTTCTGGACGGTCCGCTTCCACATGCACGCCCTGACAGGGCGCAAGGATGACAGGCTGACCTTCGACCTGCAGCCTGAAGTCGCCGCGCGAATGGGATATCAGGATGCCGATCAGGTGCTCGCCGTTGAAAGCTTCATGCGCGACTATTTCCGCGCCGCGATCGATGTCGGTGCGCTGACGCGTCTGGTTTGTGCCAAGCTGGAAGCCGATGAACTCAAAGACCCGCCGGCGGGGATTGGCCGCTTCATGCCGGCCCACGGTGTGCAGGAAGCCGACGATGCGCTGACCGAGGCCGGATTCCGGATCCGGTCGGGACGGCTGGATTTTGCCAATGCGACGGCGATCGAGTCCGATCCGGTATTGATGTTGCGCCTGTTCGAGTTCGCGTCGGCCCGCCATCTCGACCTGCACCCCGACGCGGTCTCGGCGATCAGCCATTCGCTGCGCCATGTCGACGACGCCTTGCGCAATGACAGCCGGGCGGCGCGCGCTTTCTTCGCCGTGCTGCTGGAGGCCGACGACCCGCGCATCACTCTGCGCGCCATGACCGAGGCGGGCCTGCTGGGCGCTTTCATCCCCGAGTTCGGCGATATCGTCGCGCGCACCCAGTTCAACATGTATCATCGCTATACCGTGGACGAGCACACGCTGAATGCGCTGGGCTTCCTGCGCGAGATCGAACAGGGCAAGCATCCGGTCGAACATCCGCTGTCCACGCGAATCCTTCCCGAGATCAGCCACCGGCGCGCCCTGCACCTGGCCGTGCTGCTGCACGATACCGGCAAGGGCGCCGGGGATCAGTGCATCGAGGGCGAGGTGCGTGCCAAGGCGGCCTGTGCCCGCCTCGGCCTCGAGGACAAGGAGTGTGAACTGGTCTCCTGGCTGGTGCGCCACCATCTCGACATGAACGATGTCGCCCAGCGGCGCGACCTGTCCGATCCCCGCACCGTGCTCGACTTTGCCAGCCTGGTGGCGACACCCGAGCGGCTGCGCCTTCTGACAGTGCTGACCGTGGTGGATATCCGCGCGGTCGGACCCGGTGTCTGGAATGGCTGGAAGGCCCAGCTCCTGCGCGATCTGTATTCAGCCACCTCGGCGGTCCTGCGCGAAGGCAAATCGCCCGAAGAGGAAGAGGCGCGAGAGCGTCTGGCCGGGCGCGCCGACCGTGCGCGCCGCCTGTTCCGCGACCGGCTGGACCGGGTGGACCCGGCTTTTGCCGAGCGCTGGACGCAGGACCTGGACGATCCGTACTGGCTCGCCTTCAGCGAGTCCGACCGGCTGCGTCATGCCGCCTTCGTGCGCGCCGCCGCGCGCCGAAAGCAGGAGATTGCCTGCGGGGTGCGGATCGACAAGCGACGCTCCGCTGCCGAAGTGCTTGTGCTGGCTCCCGACCGGGACGGTCTCTTTGCCGATCTTGTCGGCGCGCTCGCGCTGAACGGCGCGAACGTCGTCGGCGCTCAGGTCACCACCACGGCAGGGGGCATCGCTTTCGACGTCTTTTATGTGCAGGAACCGGGCGGCAAACCCTTTGGCTGGTCGGATCATCACAGCCTGGACCGGCTGCGCGAGGCGGTTCGCCGGGCGGCGGGCGAAGGCCTGGACCAGACCGCGACCATCCCTGAACGCGCGGTCAAACGGCGTGAAGCTGCCTTCGCGGTCAGCCCCTATGTCCAGCTCGACACCGATGCTGCCGACAACGCGCTGGTGATCGAAGCGTCTGGCCGTGACCGGCCGCGCCTGCTGCACGATCTGGCGCGGGGACTGGCCGATATGGGCCTGTCGCTGCAGGCGGCCCGCATTGACGGCTATGGCGAGCGCGCCGTCGACAGTTTCTATGTGACCGATGGCGGCGAGAAGGTCACCGATCCCGACCGGCTGAAGGCCATTCGCGAGACCTTGATGGGCATATTGGCGGAGCCGGAGAATGCGGTCGCCGATCGCCATGCCGGGGACGGGCTGTCTCGTGCCCTGGCCAGTCCGGGACGATAATCGATGCGGCTTTTGCGCAATCTGGGCGTGGTGTCCGGTCTCACCCTCGCCTCGCGCCTTCTGGGCATGGTGCGCGAGATCTTCATGGCCGCGCGGCTCGGGGCAGGGCCTGTGGCCGACACCTTCTTTCAGGCGCTGACCATCCCGAACACCTTCCGGCGCGTGCTCGCCGAAGGGGCGTTCAATTCCGCCTTCGTGCCGCTCTACGCGCGCGAGCTTGAGGGTGAGGTTCCCAGCGAAGCCGACCGGTTCGCCTCGCAGGCCCTCTCCGTCCTGTTCACGGTCACCCTCATCCTCGTCATCGGCTTCCAGCTTGCCGCGCCGTGGCTGGCCTACATCTTCTTCCCCGGGCAGATTGGGGACCCGGACGGGCTGGCTTTTGCCGCGTTGCTGCTTCAGATCACCATGCCCTACCTGCTGACCATGTCGGTCACGGCGCTGGTCGGCGGCGCGCTCAATACCCATGGCCGGTTTGCCGCAGCGGCCGGCGCACCGCTCCTGTTCAACCTGGTCCTTATCGTCATTCTCGCGCTCGATTTTACCGAGGGGCGCAGGCTGGCGATCTGGCTGTCGGTCGGCGTCACCGCATCCGGCGTCCTGCAGGCCGGCCTGCTCTGGGTCGTCGCACGCACGGCCGGGCTCACGATTACCCTGCGCATGCCCAAGCTGACCCCGCAGGTCCGCCGGCTGATCCGCATCGGCATTCCCGGTGCATTTGCGGCCGGGGCGACGCAGATCAACGTCCTCGTGACGTCCTCGATCGCGACGCTGGAGGAAGGCGCCCGCTCCTACCTCAACTATGCAGAGCGTCTCTACCAGCTGCCGCTGGGGGTGATCGGTATCGCGATGGGGGTGGCGCTTCTGCCCAACCTTGCCCGGCGGGTGAGATCCGGCGACGAGTCCGGCGGCCTGTTCGCGATGAACCGGGCGCTGGAGCTGTCGCTCGCCCTGACGCTTCCTGCCACGGTCGCCTTCCTGATCGTGCCCGGATTTCTCGTGGCGGGCCTGTACGAATGGGACGCGTTCACGCGCGCGGACACCAATGCCACGGCGCTCGCGCTGATGGCCTATGCTGCGGGGCTGCCCGCCTTCGTGCTGATCAAGGTGCTCTCGCCGGGCTTCTTCGCGCGCGAGGACACGAAGACACCCATGCGGTTTGCGCTCGCCTCGGTGGCGCTCAACTTCGTGCTGGCGATCGCGCTCTTCTTTGGCGGGATGGGCTTTGTCGGGCTGGCCATCGCATCCAGCCTCGCAGGCTGGCTCAATACCGCGCTTCTTGCGCTGACGCTGCGCCGGCGCAAGCTCTTCCATATCGATGCCCGGCTGAAGGCGCGCCTGCCCCGCCTGCTCGGCGCGTCGCTGATCATGGGCCTTGCCGTCTGGACCCTGGCGACGACCCGCGATCTCTGGGCTACATCGGTCATTCAGCTGCTGGGCGCCGATCTGGGCAAGCTCGCCATACTCTTCATCGTGATTGCGGCGGGCGGTGTCGCCTATGCGGGCGCGTGCCTGCTCACCCGGGCGCTGCGCGTGTCGGAGATCAGGGAGGCGTTGCGCCCGCGCGCCGTGCCGGCCGATACCTCGCCGGAGCTGTAAGGCAGTGCGCGCTTGAGAGGCGCGTCCGGGAGGGCTATCACGCAGTCCGAGCCTTCCTCCAGACAAGAGCCAGTTTTCATGAGCGACGCGCCCCAGACCTATTCCGGTCCCGACCGTATCCTGTCCGGCATGCAGCCCACCGGCGGCCTGCATCTCGGCAATTATCTCGGGGCGCTGAAAAACTGGGTGCCGATGCAGGACACGGGCGCAGAATGCTTTTTCTGCGCCGTCGACATGCACGCCATGACGGTCGAGTACGATCCCGCCGCGCTGCCCGACCGGGTGCGCGGGGTTGCCGCTGCCTATGTCGCGGCCGGGGTCGATCCGGAGCGCAGCGCGATCTTCGCCCAGTCCGCCGTGCCCGAGCATGCGGAGTTGAACTGGATCCTCCAGTGCGTGGCCCGCATGGGCTGGATGGAGCGCATGACCCAGTTCAAGGACAAGGCGGGCAAGGATTCCGAGCGCGCGAGCGTCGGCCTGTTCACCTATCCGGTGCTGATGGCGGCCGACATCCTGGTCTACAAGGCCACGCACGTTCCGGTCGGCGACGACCAGAAGCAGCATCTGGAGCTGTCGCGCGATATCGCCGCGCGCTTCAACCGCGACTTCGGTGGCGGGGAGATCGTCTTTCCGCTGCCCGAACCGGTCATCCTGCCCACCGGGGCGCGCGTGATGTCGCTGAAGGACGGCACGAAGAAGATGTCCAAGTCCGATCCGAGCGATAATGCGCGCATCAATCTTCACGACGATGCCGACACGATCGCCAAGAAGATCAAGAAGGCCAAGACCGATCCCGAGCCCCTGCCCGAAACCGCGCAGGGTCTGGAGACCCGCCCGGAGGCGAAGAATCTGATCGGGCTCTATGCCGCGCTGACCGGGACCAGCGTCGAGGCTGTGCTGGCCGAGTTCGGCGGCAAAGGCTTTGGCGCGTTCAAGCCGAAGCTGGCCGAGGCGGCGGTGAGCTATATCGCGCCGATCAGCGAGGAATATGCGCGCCTGATCGGCGACAAGGCCGAGATCGACGCCATCCTGAAACGCGGTGCCGAGCGGGCGCGCGAGGCGGCCGTGCCGGTCGTGGCCGAGATCCGCGACCGGGTCGGCTACTGGCGCCCCTGAGCGTCCCGCGACGCTATGTCCGCGCCTGGCGCGCGGGGCAGGCCTCGCATTCGGTCCGGTCCGGGGCTAAACCGGGATCGCGACATCAATCCAATTTTAGCGGAGCTCTGCCCATGCGCGCCCTTCTCGCTGCTGCCTCCATCCTGGCTCTCCTGACGGCCTGCTCGCCCGAGGACCCCGCGAGCGGGGAGGCCCGGCCCGACGCGTCCGGCGCCGCGTCCGGGGATCATGACGCCATGGATCAGGCGGCCATGGATCATGAGGGGGCGGGCGACGCCGCCGTCATGGGCGCGTCCGCAGCCGCCGACCTCCTGACCGGCCCCCAATCGGTGACGGTCGAGGCAGACGGCCAGAGCGCCATGTTTGCCGGCACCTGGATTCGCACGCCGCCGCAGGGCCGCGACGTCGCGGCCGGCTATCTGGTCGTGCGCACGCAGAACCCGGACGCGATCGTTGAGGTCACCTCCCCCGATGCCGAGCGGGTCGAGCTTCACACGATGACGATGGACGATAATGTGATGCGCATGCGCCGCATCGACCGGCTCGAGACCGGTCCCGAGCCCGTCCGGCTCGCGCCCGGCAGCGATCACCTGATGATTTTCGGCCTGTCCGAAAGCGCCCGCACCAACGCCGCCGCCCGCCTGACACTCACCTTCGAAAGCGGCCTCGTCGCGGAGGAACTCGTCTTCCCGATCGAAGACGCGATGCCGGAGTAGGGTGCCCAATCCGGCTGGGGGACACGTCTGAGGTCGGGTTCGCCGCGCGAGCTTGAAAAAGAGAACAAAAAGGGTACTTTTGCCCTGGACCTCTGAGTCGGTTCATGTCAGTTTGAGAAAAATTGACCCAGAGATTCGGACGCCATGAACCAGACAGAGTTTTCCCGCCTTCGTGAAGTTTTAGGTATGCCGGTCCAAGAGGTTGCGAAGCTCCTCCGTGTCTCGTCGGCGACCGCATATCGCTATGAGAGCGGCGAATCAGAGCCCTGCTTTGCAGAAATCGAAATGCTCGGGCGCTTCGCTGAAGTGGCGCGCCGTCAGAGAGGACGGGAGCCGAAGTCCGAACCCAAGTTCCGCTTCATCGATCTCTTTGCGGGTATCGGTGGTTTGCGCCTTGGCTTCGAATCCATAGGTGGCGAATGCGTGTTCACCAGCGAGTGGGACAAGTTCTCTCAGCAGACATACAAGGCGAACTTCAAGGACGACGTGTTCGCACACAAATCCGCTGGTGATATTCGCCCGTATGCCGCTGACCCGGAGAGCATCCCCGCTCACGACGTCCTTCTGGCCGGCTTTCCCTGTCAGCCATTCTCACTTGCCGGCGTATCAAAGAAAAACGCTCTAGGGCGCCCGCACGGCTTCAAGTGTGAGGACCAAGGGAACCTCTTCTTCGAGATTGAGCGAATCCTTGCCCATCATCGCCCGGCGGCTTTCGTGCTGGAGAACGTGAAGAATCTGGAGCGCCACGATAAGGGCCAGACATTCGCAGTCATCCAGGACCGGCTGGAAAACGTTTTGGGATACAAGATCAAGTCCAAGATCATATCCTCCCGTCCGTGGGTGCCTCAGAAGCGGGAGCGGATATTCATCGTTGGCTTCAGGGAGGATGTGGGCTTCAGCTACGAGGGCTTCGAGAAGCAGCTTCCACCGGAATCAGAGTGGCCGACACTGGGCGACATTCTTCAGTCCCACAACGAGGTCGATCCGAAATATACGCTGACAGAACATCTATGGGGCTATCTTCAAGCCTACAAAGCGAAGCACACGAAGAATGGCAACGGGTTTGGATACAGCCTGTTCGGCCCGCACGACGTAGCGAGGACGCTGTCAGCGCGGTATCACAAGGACGGATCTGAAATTCTGATCGAAACCCCGACGGGCCGTCCGCGACGCCTGACGCCCATCGAATGCGCGCGGCTGATGGGATTCGATACGCCGGAACGCCCTTGGCAGATACCTGTGTCGGATACCCAAGCCTACCGTCAGTTCGGTAATTCTGTTGTTGTTCCTGTGGTGGAGGCCGTTGCGCGTCACATGGCTCCCTATCTCTTCAAGGCGCTGGGCATTGAACGATCTGGAAGCGCTGAAATGAAAGAGCCGCTTGTGGTCGGAGTGAATGGCTGACGTTGTTTCGAAGGAAAAGCGCAGCGAGATGATGGCGGGTATTCGAGGCAAGAATACCAAGCCGGAAATGATCGTACGCAGAGGGCTGCACGGGCTCGGGTACAGGTTTCGGCTACACCGACGGGATCTGCCGGGAAATCCGGATATCGTGCTTCCGAAGTACAATGCCGCCATTTTTGTGCAAGGCTGCTTCTGGCACGGACATGACTGTCATCTATTCAGGTGGCCAAAATCGCGGGAAAATTTTTGGCGGGATAAAATCGAAGCAAATTCCGTACGGGATGCGGCGGCCTTCGTCGCCTTAAGCCGCGAGGGCTGGCGTGTCGCGCAAATTTGGGAATGCGCGACAAAAGGCAAAGAAAAACTGCCTCATACTGTATTGTTAGATAGGGTCTCCGAGTGGCTTCATTCGAATCAACAAACCGCCGAGTTTCCCTAATTTAATGACAAAACTTTCCAGTTATTTCGTGAACGTCGTCGCGAAGGCACTTCGCGCGGTGGAGGCCGATCCGGCCCGATCGAACCAGCATGAATTTAATGGCACCAATGCGCTGAAGGAAGCTCTGGGCAACGAGCGCTTCGAGCAGAAGACCGTCAGGTTTATATGGCTAGGCTCCGAAGAAGATGCTTTTGACTGCGAAGCCTTTGTGACTTGGTACGATGCAAGAGAGCGGCACCCAACCCGCAGCGAATGGCGGCTTTATTTTGAATCCAACCCGGTGATGGAGTTGGCGCTTGAGGGCGCTCTTCTCCTGATCGCGTGCATGCCAAACGGAGAGCTTGTTTTCATCTTGGCTGAAGATGAAACGGTTCAACAACAGCTTCTCTGGTTGTTCGATCTACATGCACAAGACATCGAAGGCTTTTCTGGCCACGAGATAGGTGGCGAGCGCGACAAAGACCTTGGGTTTGCGGAGCAATGGGTCCTTGATGTATTGGGTTTCGATAGTGTCGAAGACGATGACCTCGGCATTATTCTCGAACGATTTGGGAGCGTATTTCCGAGAACCTCTGAGTTCTCAGCTTTTGTACGTGAACTGGAGGCTCCCTACGTATGGGAGGAAGAGTCGGCAGACGACGCGCTTATGCGCTACCTAAATCGCGAAGAGACCCTCTTCCGCACTTTGGAGCGCCACCTGATTGATGAGCGGTTGCGATCAGGGTTCGTGACCTCGGAAGAGGTTGATGTTGAAGCATTTATATCATTTTCATTAAGCGTTCAGAACCGACGGAAGTCTCGGGCCGGTCACGCTCTGGAAAACCACTTGGCAGAAATCTTCCGAACATCCGGCATCCAATTTTCTCATGGGGCCAAGACCGAAGGAAATAAGAAGCCGGATTTTTTATTCCCAACAGCAGAAAATTACCACGACCCGGAGTTTCCGGTTGAACGCTTGACGCTTCTCGGCGCGAAATCGAGCTGCAAAGACCGTTGGCGTCAAGTGCTCTCTGAAGGCGCCCGAGTGCCTCAAAAGCATCTCGTTACCCTACAGCCGAGTATTTCGTCTAGCCAAACTGACGAGATGAGAACATCTGGTCTTCAGCTAGTACTCCCCCGAGGGCTTCATCAGACATATTCAGCAGACCAACGGCCTTGGTTGATGGCCGTTGAAGAATTCATTGCGCTAGCGAGGGCAAGAGAAGCCTCCTAGTCCTGATCCATCTTGAGCGCCGCGATGAAGGCCTCCTGGGGGATCTCCACCTTGCCGAACTGGCGCATCTTCTTCTTGCCGGCTTTCTGCTTGTCGAGAAGCTTGCGCTTGCGGGTGGCGTCGCCGCCATAGCATTTCGCGGTCACGTCCTTGCGCATGGCCGAGAGCGTCTCGCGCGCGATCACGCGGCCCCCGATGGCGGCCTGGATCGGAATCTTGAACATGTGGCGCGGGATGAGATCCTTCAGTCGTTCGCACATGCCCCGGCCCCGCATCTCCGCGCGGCTGCGGTGGACAATCATGGAGAGGGCGTCGACCGGCTCGTCATTGACCAGAATGCTCATCTTCACCAGGTCGCCGACGCGGTGATCGATGAACTGGTAGTCGAAGCTGGCATAGCCCTTGGTGACCGATTTCAGCCGGTCGTAGAAGTCGAACACGACCTCGTTGAGCGGCAGCTCGTAGACCAGCATGGCGCGCGTGCCGGCATAGGTCAGCTCGCGCTGGATGCCGCGCCGGTCCTCGCACAGCTTCAGCACGCCGCCCAGATACTCGTCGGGCACCAGGATGGTGGCCTTGATCCAGGGCTCGGCAATGCTCTCGATCTTGACCGGATCGGGCATGTCGGCGGGATTGTGCAGGTCCACCTCGCTGCCATCCATCATCTGCATCTTGTAGATGACCGAGGGCGCGGTGGTGATCAGGTCGACATCGTATTCGCGTTCGAGCCGCTCGCGGATGACTTCCAGGTGAAGCAGCCCCAGGAAGCCGCAGCGGAAGCCGAAGCCGAGCGCGGCGCTGGTCTCCATCTCGAAGCTGAAGCTGGCATCGTTCAGGGCGAGGCGCTCGACTGCATCGCGGAGGTCTTCGAAGTCCGCCGCGTCAACCGGGAAAAGGCCGCAGAACACGACCGGAATGGCGGGCTTGAAGCCGGGCAGCATGGAGTCGGTCGGGCGGCGCTCTTCGGTGATCGTGTCACCCACGCGCGCGTCGCGCACCTGCTTGATCGAGGCGTTCAGGAAGCCGATCTCGCCGGGCCCCAGCGTGTCGGTTTCGGTCTTGGCGGGCGTGAACACGCCGACACCGTCCACGTTGTAGCTCGCGCTGGCGCCCATCAGGCGCACGCGCTGGCCCTTCCTCAGCGTCCCTTCGATGATGCGCACGAGGCAGATGACGCCGAGATAGGGGTCGTACCAGGAGTCCACCAGCAACGCCTTGAGCGGGGCGTCCGGATCGCCGGAGACGGGCGGGGGCAGCCGGGTCACGATAGCTTCGAGCACGTCCTCGATGCCGAACCCGGTCTTGGCCGAAATCTCGATCGCGTCATGGGCCTCGATGCCGATCACGTCCTCGATCTGCTCCTTCACCCGGTCCGGCTCGGCGGCGGGAAGGTCGATCTTGTTCAGGACAGGCACGATTTCCAGATTGACGTCGATCGCCTGATAGACGTTCGCCAGCGTCTGGGCTTCGACGCCCTGGGCGGCATCCACGACGAGCAGCGCGCCCTCGCAGGCATAGAGCGAGCGACTGACCTCGTAGGCGAAATCGACATGGCCCGGAGTGTCGATGAGGTTCAGCGCATAGGTCTCGCCATCCTTGGCGGTGTAGCTCAGGCGCACGGTCTGCGCCTTGATCGTGATGCCGCGCTCGCGCTCGAGGTCCATATTGTCGAGCACTTGTTCCTTCATCTCGCGCTCGGTCAGCCCGCCCGTGACCTGGATCAGGCGGTCGGCCAGGGTCGACTTGCCGTGGTCAATGTGCGCGACGATGGAGAAGTTGCGGATGTATTTGGGATCGATGCTCATGGTCGGGCATATAACGATCCTGACGTGCCGCGCAAAGTGGCTTGTGAAGCGCGAGAAGCCAGCCGTGTCCGCGGGCGCAGTCTAGCGGTGCCCTTTGTCCGCCCGGTCAGCGCGGATGGAATCCATGTGCACGCGCAACTCGCCCTCCCACGCGCCCATGATTTCCTGCACGCGGGCGACATAGGCGCCGTTCTCGTGAGACGGCGTGTCCGGGTCGTACACCTCGGCCATGTGCAGCATGGCGCGCCGGTCCATCTCGTCGAAGGCCCGCGCCATCGACCGCGCATGGTCCGGGCCGATCCCCAGCGCCTCGTAGGCGGAGCGCCCCATGCGGATGGAGCTGTCATAGGTCTCGCGAATGATGTCGCGGCACCCGGCATTGTAGAGATCGAAGACGTGATCGCGGTCGAGCGCGCGCGCCATGACATGCACCCCGGGATAGGTCTGCACGACATAGCGGACCAACTGCGTGATCTGCGCCCGCCCGTCGATGGCCACGATCAGCAGCTTGGCCCGCTCGATCCCGGCGGCGGTCAGCAGGTCGGGCCGGGTGGCGTCGCCGAAATAGGCCTTGATGCCGAAGCTGCGCAGCACGTCGAGCTGTTTGGAGCTGTAGTCGACGACCGTGGCCTTGTAACCCGCCGCGCTGAGCATCCGGTCGATAATGCCGCCCATGCGTCCCCGCCCGGCGATGATGATGTCGTTGTCTTCCTCGATGTGGTCCTGTTCCCGCGCCTGAACCTTGGAAAAGCGTGGCGCGATCAGGCGGTCGTGGACGATGAAGAGCAACGGGGTGAGCAGCATGGAGATCGCGACAATGGCCGCAAGCTGGTCGCCGATCGCACCCGGGAAGATCTGGTTGGAACTTGCAAAGGACAGCAGGACAAAGCCGAATTCGCCCGCCTGTGCGAGGCCGAGCGCCATCAGCCAGCGGTCCGACCCTGTGACCTTGAACACGAAGCTGAGGGCCAGAAGGATGGCCGCCTTCAAGGCGATCAGGCCCAGCGCGGACCCGATCAGGATCGCGAATTGATCGGAGACCAGGGCAAAATCGATCCCGGCCCCGACCGTCATGAAGAACAGGCCCAGCAGCAGGCCACGGAACGGATCGATGTCGGACTCCAGCTCGTGACGATATTCGCTGTTGGCCAGCACGACGCCGGCGATGAACGTGCCGAGCGCGGGCGACAGCCCGACGAGCGACATCAAAAGGGCGATTCCGACCACGATGACGAGCGCGGCCGCGATGAAGAGCTCGCGCAGGCGTGGCCGGGCGATGAAGCGGAAAAGCGGCCGGGTCAGCCAGCGCCCGATCAGGATCACCGCGCCGACGGCGGCGATGGTGACGAGGGCGGCCTGCCAGCCGCTGAGATGGTTGACCAGGCTCAGTCCCGACCCGTGGTCGGCGCCCGACCCTGAGTCCGGGCCCGGAACCAGGCCGGGGACGGCCAGGAGGGGCATCAGCGCCAGCATCGGGATCACGGCGATGTCCTGGAAGAGCAGAACCGAGAAACTCGACTGGCCGCCCTCGCTCCGCATCAGCCCGCGCTCGTTCAAGGTCTGCAGAACGATCGCCGTCGAGGAGAGGGAGAGCACCAGTCCGGCGGCCAGCGCGATTGTCCAGGGCTGCCCGAAGGCCATCACGATAGCGGTTACCGCCGCGGTCGTGAGGACCACCTGCAACCCGCCGAGGCCGAGCAGCCGGTCGCGCAGCCGCCAGAGCCGGCGCGGTTCGAGTTCCAGCCCGACCAGGAAAAGCATCATCACGACGCCAAACTCTGCAAAATGCTGGATCGAGACGACGTCGACATGCAGGAGGCCGAGCAGCGGCGAGATCGCGATCCCTGCCAGCAGGTAGCCCAGGACGGAGCCCAGACCGAACCGAGCCGCAAGGGGAACGGCGACCACACCCGCGAGCAGGAAGGTGAAGGCCAGCATCAAGAAGTCGGTCATGCCTTCACGTCCTCGCGCCCGGTCACAAGACCCGGTCAGTGTTGTCAGTTTTTCGCGGCGCCGCAATCATCGCCGCGGGGATCGAACAGCCATGACACCGCGTTCTGCTCCGGTCTCGACAGCTCGCCCCGACACTGCCGCATTCGCGCATCAGTGTTTCCGGGACGATAGAAACAGGGAGTACGCAAAGCCATGGCTGGTTTTGTTAAAAGCATGACGATCGCCCTCGCTCTGGGCCTGCCGCTCACCTCCGCCGCGTGTGCCTCTCAGCAGGAACGCGATCCCGGCTACGGTCAGCCGAGCGAGTACCAGGCCGAGATCGACACCTATTCGCGCGACGAGATTGTCGAGGCGACCGCGGACTTCTTCGGCGTCACGGCCGAAGCCGCAGCCAGTGCGCTTGAGCGTGTCTTCGTCGATCTCGGGCGTCCGGTCGGCTACATCGCCGGCGAGGAAGTGTCGGGCGCGATCGGTGTCGGCCTTCGCTACGGGGAGGGCTATCTGACCCTGAAGTCGGATGGCGAGCCCCAGAAGGTTTACTGGACGGGCCCGTCGGTCGGTTTCGATGCCGGCGGCAATGCCAGCCGGGTCTTCACCCTCGTCTACGATTTGCGTGATGTGGACCGGCTGTACCAGCGCTTCCCCGGAGTGGACGGTTCGGCCTATTTCGTGGCCGGGCTCGGCGTGAATTACCAGCGCGCCGATGACATCACGCTGGCTCCGATCCGCTCCGGCGTCGGCTTCCGGCTCGGTGCGAATGTGGGCTATCTCGCCTATTCGCGCGAGCGTAACTGGGTGCCGTTCTAGCCTGAGACCGGCTTCAGGCGCAGCGACAGCAGGGCGGCAAGCAGGGCGCTGCCGCCCAGCACCCAGACAATGGCCTCGCCAAAGATCTGATAGATCAGCCCTGTCGCTGCCCCTGCTGCCAGCAGGAGGACCCCGATCGTGGTGTTGGAGACGGCGGTATAGGCCGCGCGCGTGTCCGTCGTACCCAGATCCACGATATAGGTCGACCGGCCCTGGCGCACGCCCTGGTGCGCGATGGAGAGAATGAAGACGGCCGCGATGTAGAGTTCGGCCCGGTCCGCCCAGGCCAGATTGAAGGCGAGCGGACCCAGGACGATGATCGCGGCCAGCGCGGCCACGAGACCGCTGGCGATCATCACCCACCGGCTGGAGCGGTCGGCCAGCCGGCCCCAGACGGCTCCGCCCAGCGCGCTTGCGGCTGCGCTGGCAAAGAGAAATCCGCCGAGACCTGCGAGATCTGCCCCGGTCCGTGACTGGGTGATCGACACGTAGAACGGCGTCGCCAGCGCGGTTGCGAGAAAGGCGGTGCGGGCAATGACGAAGCGGCGAAACGGCGCGTCTGTCTTCAGGATCGACATTTGCCGGATTGCTTCGACCAGGCCATTGCGTCCGCCTTCAGTCGCGCCCGGACTCTCGGAAATCAACGCGTAGGCGCCTGCGGCCAGGGCCCAGAGGAGCGCCGCGACCCCCAGAATTGCCGCAAAGAAAAGCGGGCCGGGCTCTTCCGTATTCACCGCGATCAGCGCGATGCCGAGCAGACCCGCCGCGACACCCGAGAGGCTGGATGCATAACCGGAAACCGCGCCGCGCCGCGTCTTCGAGACGGTCTTGCCCAGCACATCCTTGTGCGTGACCGAGCAGATCGAACGCGAGATCGCGAACAGCGCCAGCAGGGCAAGGATCAGGACGCCGGCCCTGACGCCCTCGGCGCTCACGGCGACAAGCGCCATACCGGCCAGGCACAAGGCCTGGCCCAGTGAGCCTGCAGTCCAGAACAGCTTTCTGACCGGACGCTCGCGAATCCACCGCGCAATGAAGAGTTGCGGCAGCAGCGCAAGCGATTCCCGGATCGGCGCCAGAAAGCCGACGAAGACGGATGGCACGCCCAGCACCGAAAAGAGCCAGGCCAGCATGATCTTGGGATCCATCAGCCGGTCGCCGGACTTGGTCAGCGAAAGGGCCAGGGACGCCATGACGAAATTGCGCGGCTGGTGCCGGCATTCGCTCTCGGGAATGTCCTTGCACACACGCGCGTCTTCATCCTCGTAGAGGAGGTTGTAGACAGGTTCTGCGGCCCGGTCGGCGGCCCGGTCGGTGGGATGGGAGGGCTGGCTCATCGACGCACTCTCGTCCTGATTGCCGCGGCGGCGCTACCCGCGCAGGCGGGCGCCGACCTTCTCGCCTGCCTTGACGATCTTGTCCGCGACAGCGTCGATTTCCTTGTCGGTCAAGGTCTTCTCGCCGGGTTGAAGTGCGACCTCCACGGCGAGCGAAACCTCGCCTTCCGGCACGCCCTTGCCGTCATAACGGTCGAACAGCACGACGTCGCTGATGAGCGCCTTGTCGGCGCCCTTCAGCGCACGCAACAGATCGGCTGCGGGCGTGTCCTGGCTGAGCAGGAAGGCGAAGTCGCGCCGGACCGGCATCAGACCGGAGGCGGCAAAGGGGGCACGCGCCTTGAGTGCTTTCTTCTTCGGGGACGGAATGGCGCCGAGGAAGACTTCGAACGCCAGGACCCGGCCGTCGATATCGAGCGCTTTCAGGACCTTGGGATGGATCTCGCCGAACTCGGCCAGGATGTTCTTCGGCCCCAGGCGCAGCACGCCGGACCGGCCGGGATGCCACCAGTCGCGGGCCTCGGGGGCCGCCTGCAGATTCTCCACCGGCGCCCCGGCCGCTTCGAGCGCGGCAAGCGCGTCGGCCTTGGCGTCGAACACGTCCGGCAATGCGCCTCCGCGCCAGTCCCGCAAGGCGATGACGCGCCTTGCCCCGGCCGCGACCGTCTGCTGACCGGACGGCGTGTCGTCGAGATAGATCGGTCCGGCCTCGAAATAGCGCGGGTCCTCGATGCCCCGGTCCGCGCTTTTTTGAAGCGAGGTCAGGAGATGGACGAGCGCGCTCGGACGCATCACGTCGAGCTCTGAACTGATAGGATTTTCAAGGGTCAGCCCCTCGCCCGCCCCGCCGAACAGACCGGCCTGGCTGTGATGGCAGAAGGACCAGGTGATGGCTTCCTGGTAGCCGCGCAGCGCGATCGCCCGGCGGGCATGGCGCACGCGGGTCTGCAGCTCGGTCGCCGGGGCTTCGAAGCGCTCGCCCTCCGGACGGCGGAAGGAGACGGTGGGAAGCGTGTCGTAGCCGGCAATGCGGGCGACTTCCTCGATCAGGTCGGCGGCCTGGGAGCAGTCGCGCCGCCAGCTCGGCGGGGTCACCTGCCAGGGCGTATTGGCCCGGGTTACCGTGAAGCCGAGTCGATCGAGAATGTCTTCGATTTCAGATGCTTCCAGCTCGATTCCGAGCAGGCGTTTGACCCGCGCCGGGTCGAATTCGATCGCGTCGGGGCTGGCCGGAATCTCGCCGGCGAGCACGATGTCGGACGGCTCGCCGCCGCATAGTTGCATGACCAGGCGGGTGGCCAGCTCCAGCCCGTCGACCACGAAGCCGGGATCGACACCGCGCTCGAACCGGTATTTGGCATCGGACTCGATGCCGGTTTCGCGTGCTGTCACTCGGGTTATGGCCGGATCGAACCAGGCGCTCTCGATGAAGACGTCGGTGGTGTCGTTCGTGCAGCCGGAATGCTCGCCGCCCATGATGCCGCCGAGGCCGAGCGCGCGGGTCTCATCGCCAATGACACAATGGTTTTCGGCCGGGTCGTAGGTCTTGCCGTCGAGCGCCTCGAAGCGGTCGGCTTCGCCCTGACCGCGGCGGGCATGGATGGTCTGGCCGATCTTTGCGAGATCGTAGACATGGAGCGGGCGGGCCCGGTCGTAGCTGAGATAATTGGTTATATCGACCAGGGCGTTGATGGGGCGCAATCCGATGGCCAGAAGGCGGTTCTGCAGCCAGGCCGGGGAGGGTCCGTTCTTCACGCCGCGCACCACTCGGCCGGCAAAGACCGGGCAGGCTTCCGGCCAGTCGAGCTCAATGCCGACCGGGCTCTCGAACACGCCCTTGACCGGGTCGACCGTGGGGGTCGTCAGCGTGCCCAGACCGGCCGCGGCGAGGTCGCGCGCAATGCCGTGAACGCCAAGCCAGTCAGGGCGATTGGGGGTGACTTCAAAATCGATGACGGGGTCGTCCATGCCCAGCGCCTCGGCCGCCGGAGTGCCGACTTTCCAGTCGCCCTCAAGGTCGGCGATTCCGTCATGATCCTCGCCGGCGCCGAGCTCCTTGGTCGAGCAGAGCATGCCGTAGCTTTCGACCCCGCGGATCTTGCGCGGCTTCTTGTCGAGGGTGAAATCGAGGCCGGGAATATAGGCGCCGAGCGGTGCATAGATCGCTGTCATTCCGGCACGCGCATTGTGCGCGCCGCACACGATTTGTTGCGATCCGTCCACGGTCTCCACGGTGCAAACCCGTAATTTGTCGGCATCTGGATGCGGCACCGCGGCGGTGACGTGCGCGACCGTGAAATCGGACAGCGCAGCGGCCGGATTGTCGATCTCCTCGATCTCGAGTCCGGCCATCGTCATGGCGTCGGCGAGCGCGTCGAGCGGCAGATCGGTGTCGAGATGCTCTTTGAGCCAGGAAAGCGTGAATTTCATCGGTCGGGGTCCGCAAGCAGGTCGGGAATTACAGGTCGGTGGCGGGGACGGCGTCGCAGGCCGTCACTTCGGTCGGGGGCGCGGTGCTGGTGTCAGACGTCCAGCACTGGTCGAGGCTGGAGCAGTAGCACACCTCGACCGACCAGGCGTCCGACAGCATGCCGGTCCCGGTCGCGGTATCGAGGACCTCGCCATCCGGGGAGAAGTCCTCCGGCCGCGAGAAATGGAAGACGAAGGGCACGACCTCGTCGCCGGCGGCGAGAATGCGGCCCGCCCCCGTCTCGAACGAGAAGTCGGCTTCGCCGTCAATCCTGGACCGGAGGTCGGCCAGGTCGGGCACGATTTCGCCGCGATGACGCACGGTGATGCGCTCGATCAGGGCCGGGCCGACGCCGGCATTCTGGATGCGCAAACCGATGTCCAGATTGCCCCGGGCGGTATCGTAGAAGCCGTCGACCTGGAGGGCGGGCCAGACGCTGGCGCGCACTTCCTGACGCATGACGCGTCCCTGGTCCCAGCTCACATAGAGCGCCGCGACACCCACCACGATCGCGGTGATCGAGCCGATGGTCTCAAAGCGCAAGGAGCCGAACATGCCGTTGCGCGAGGTTTCGTCCCGCGCTTCGGGTGGCGAGGCGGGCTTTGTCTCAGCCGGGCTTTTCTCGTCCATCAGCTCAGCCCCGTCGCGAGATTGGCCTGCAGGAGCGGCGAGAAGCCGTAATGGGCGAGCCAGCGGCTATCCGGCTCGAAGAAGGGGCGCAGGTCCGGCATGCCGTATTTGAGCATGGCGAGACGGTCCACGCCCATGCCGAAGGCAAAGCCCTGATATTCGTCCGGGTCGAGGCCGCAGGACCTGATCACGTTGGGATGAACCATGCCGCAGCCGAGGATTTCCATCCATTTGTCGCCCGACCCGACCTTGACCGCATCGCCGACGCGCTCATAGCGCACGTCCATCTCCGCGGACGGCTCGGTGAAGGGGAAGTGGTGCGGGCGGAAGCGCGCCTCCACCGCATCGGTCTCGAAGAAGGCGGCGATGAAATCGATCAGGCAGCCTTTCAGGTGACCCATATGGGTCTCCTTGTCGATCACCAGCCCCTCGACCTGGTGGAACATCGGCGTGTGGGTCTGGTCCCAGTCGCAGCGATAGACCCGGCCCGGCGCGATGATGCGCAGCGGCGGTGTCTCGCTCATCATGGTGCGGATCTGGACCGGCGAGGTGTGGGTGCGCAGCACCTTGGGCGTCTCGCCCTCGCCCGCCTTCATGAAGAAGGTGTCGTGGGTATCGCGCGCCGGGTGATCGGGCGGAAAGTTCAGCGCCGTGAAATTATGAAAATCGTCCTCGACGTCGGGGCCTTCGGCGACCGCGAAGCCCATGTCGGCGAAGATCACCGCGAGCTCTTCCATCACCTGCGCGACCGGGTGGAGCGAGCCTTTGGCCTCGCGCGCGGCCGGCATGGAGATGTCCACGCGCTCGGTGGCGAGCGCGGCGTCGAGCGCGGCGTCCTCCAGTGCGGTCTTCCTGGCCTCGATGGCGGTGTTGAGCCGGTCCTTCAGCCCGTTCAGGGCAGGACCCATGACCTGGCGCTCTTCCGGGCTCATCTTGCCCAGCTCGCGCATTTTCAGGCTGACTTCGCCCTTCTTGCCCAGCGCGGAGACGCGGATGTCGTCAAGCGTCTTCAGATCGCTCGCCGCCTCGATGTCTTTGGCGATGCGCGCTTCGAGGGCGGCCAGGTCGGCCGGGGCCGTGTCGGAGGAAGATGGTGCGGTCATGGCGTGTCTTTCACAGGCAGGTCAGGCGATGACCGGTTCTTAGAGGACGCGGGCCAAGGAGTGAAGCGCCCGCGGCGGCTTTGTGAAGGTGAGGGGTGCCACGCAATCCCTGTGCTCGGTGTCATGGCCGTCATCCCACGCGGCACTTGCCCTCCGATGCTTCGAGGCTCGCTGCGCTCGCGCCTCAGCATGAGGGGGAGTGGGTTGGAAGGAAAGATGCAGTCTTGTTGAAGCTCAAGACCTCAATGTAACCCAATCCCCCTCATCCTAGGGTGCCCGGCTCTTTGCCGGGCCTCGAAGGGTCGGATGACGGGCGTTGGCGCTCTGGCCGGTCTGGATTCTAAGGTCTCGCTTTGCTCGCCCGGAATGACGAAGGTCTGATAGATTTCAAAATCTTACAAGCTTCGTCATCCCGGACTTGATCCGGGATCCAGAGCGCGTGGAGCGGTGTCATCCGATGACGTCGCCCTGTCCTCTCCTGGGTCCTGACTTTCGTCAGGAAAGAGGGTTTTTGGCTATCGGGGGAAGCGCGTCATCCGACCCTTCGAGGCTCGCTTCGCTCGCACCTCAGGGTGAGGGGGATGGGCGACATCGGGTGAATGTCTTTATCCAACCCTCTCCCTCATGCTGAGGTGCCCGGCTTGCCGGGCCTCGAAGCATCGGATGGCGGGCGCGCACCGTTACCACGAGGCCCCGGATCGCCTTTGGCGTCCGGGGGTTCAGCATCTTCGATGTCGTCCTCACCCCATCTCGCGGCGGGTTTCGATCAGGCTGTCGACGACGTCGGGATCGGCGAGGGTGGAGGTGTCGCCGAGCTTGTCGAATTCGCCCTCGGCGATCTTGCGCAGGATGCGGCGCATGATCTTGCCCGAGCGGGTCTTGGGCAGAGACGGGGTGAAGTGGATCACGTCGGGCGTGGCGATGGCGCCGATCTCGCTGCGCACCTGGGCCTTGAGCGCGGCTTCGGTCTCCTCGGTGGGGACCAGGCCGGAATTGAGCGTGACGTAGCAATAGATGCCCTGGCCCTTGACCTCGTGCGGGTAGCCGACCACGGCCGCTTCCGCGACGAGGTCATGGGCGACCAGCGCGCTTTCCACTTCCGCCGTGCCGAGCCGGTGGCCGGAAATGTTCAGCACGTCGTCGACCCGCCCGGTAATCCACCAGTAGCCGTCCGCGTCCCGGCGGGCGCCGTCGCCGGTGAAATAGGTGCCGGGATAGGTGGCAAAATAGGTCTCGTAGAAGCGCTGGTGGTCGCCGTAGACGGTGCGCATCTGACCCGGCCAGGAGCCGAGCAGGACCAGATTGCCTTCCTGTTCGCCCTCGTCGGGCAGGCGGTTGCCCTCATTGTCGACCAGGGCCGGCTGAATGCCGAACATGGGAAAGCTCGCGGCGCCGGGTTTGAGATCGTGCGCGCCGGGCAGGGCGGTGATGAGATGGCCGCCGGTCTCGGTCTGCCACCAGGTGTCCACGATGGGGCAGCGCCCCTCGCCGACCACCTCGTGATACCAGCGCCAGGCTTCGGGATTGATCGGTTCGCCCACACTGCCCAGCAGGCGCAGCGAGGAGCGGTCGTGCTTCTTCACCGGCTCGTCGCCCTCGCGCATCAGGGCGCGGATTGCGGTCGGGGCGGTGTAGAGCGTGGTCACGCGGTGCTTGGCGACGACCCGCCAGAAGCGGTCCGGGCCCGGCCAGGTCGGCACGCCCTCGAACATCAGCGAGGTCGCGCCGTTCGCGAGCGGGCCGTAGACGATATAGGTGTGCCCGGTGACCCAGCCGACATCGGCCGTGCACCAGAACACGTCCTCCTCGCGATGGTCGAACGTGTAGTCGTGCGTCATCGCGGCCCAGACCATGTAGCCGCCGGTCGTATGCAGCACGCCTTTCGGCTTCCCGGTCGAGCCCGAGGTGTAGAGGATGAAGAGCGGATCCTCGGCCTTCATCGGCTCGGCCTCGCAGCGCGCATCGACCTCGAGGGCGAGCTCGTGATGCCAGTGATCGCGCCCGGCAACGAAATCGACCTGCGCGCCGGTATGTTTCACGACCAGCACGCCGCGCACCTCGTGGTTCGCCCGTTCGATCGCCCGGTCGACATTGTCTTTAAGCGGGATGCCCTTGCCGCCGCGCACGCCCTGGTCGGCGGTGATAACGAAGTCGGAGCCGCAATCGTCGATCCGCCCGGCAATGGCATCCGGCGAGAAGCCGCCGAACACGACCGAATGGACCGCACCGATGCGCGCGCAGGCCAGCATCGCATAGACCGCTTCGGGGATCATCGGCATGTGGATCGTGACGCGGTCGCCCTTCTTCACGCCGATGAGCTTCAGCTCGTTGGCGAAGCGGCAGACATGGTTGAAGAGCTGACGATAGGTGATGGCGTGGTGATAGGCCGGATTGTCGCCCTCCCAGATCAGCGCGGTCTTGTTGCCGCGCGTTTCCAGATGCCGGTCGATGCAGTTCACGCAGGCATTGAGCACCCCGTCCTCGAACCAGCGAATGTGCAGATCGTCCTTGTCGAAGGAGACGTCGGAGATTTTCGCCGGCGCCGCGATCCAGTCGAGGCGTCTGGCCTCGTCGGCCCAGAAGCCCTGCGGGTCCTGGATCGAGCGCTCATACATCTGCCGGTAGGTGTCCGGCGTGATGCGGGCGTCGGAAAAGCTGTCGGGAATCTTCACGGTGTCGTTCGCCATGGCTGGGCTCTCCTGGCTCGGGTCGATCTTCATCCCTCAGCATGGGTCAGGACAGGGGGCGCGCACAAGCGCCGGGCCGCTGAAAAGCCATCTTGCGCGGCGCGCCCGGCTGGTGTCCTGTCCGCCTTTCACGCGCACGGCATGAAAGGCAGATCATGCAACTTCACCAAGCCTCCTGGCCCGAAGTCGAGGCCTATCTCAAACGCTCCAAAGGTATCGTGATCCCCATCGGCTCGACCGAGCAGCACGGGCCGAACGGCCTGCTGGGCACCGATGCGATCTGTCCTGAAGTGATCGCGAAAGAGGCCGGCGACGAGGCGGGCTTCCTGGTGGGGCCGACCTTCAATGTCGGGTCCGCCCAGCACCATTTGGCCTTTCCCGGCTCCATCACGCTGCGCCCGACCACGATGATCGCGGCGGTCAATGACTGGATCGATTCCCTGGTGCGTCACGGCTTTACCCGGATCTATTTCTTCAATGGCCATGGCGGCAATATCGCGCCGGTCAATGCCGCGTTTTCCGAAAGCTATTCGGCCTATTCGCTGGACGGCGAGGCCTGCCCCTACCAGCTGAAGCTGGAAAACTGGTTCACCCTGCCCGGCGTCCAGACTCTGGTGCGCGAGCTTTTCCCCGAAGGCGAGGGCGGCCATGCCACGGCCTCGGAAGTCTCGGTGACCTATTACGCCTATCCCGATGCGCAGAAACAGGTCGAGATGAGCCCGAAGATCGCCCCGACCGGGCCGATCCGCGATGCCGCCGATTACCGGCGCCGCTTCCCGGACGGCCGCATCGGCTCCGACCCCTCCCAGGCAACCCCGGAAAAGGGCGCAAAGCTGGTGGCGCAGGCCAAGCGGGCGATGATTGCCGACGTGAAGGCCTTTTTCGAAGGTCAGGCGTGACGTTTCCGCGACGCGGGGCGCTAGTGCTTGGCCCGGCGGTCCATCCTGTCGTAGAACCGGGCTGGACGTGTGCGGGCCACGAGATTCGGGAGTGAGTGCGATGAAGGCAGTTGGATATTGGGTGACCGGCGTGGCGGCTCTGGCGCTGACCGCGTGTGGCGGACAGGACGAGGCCACCCCGGCGGACACGCAGCCGGCCGGGGCGGGGACCGAGGCCGCAGGCGAGGCGGAGAGCCCGACGCAGGCCCTGGTCGGCAATCTCGCGCTGGACCACGCCGCCGAGGATGCCTGCCGCGGCGGGGATGACGCGGCGGTGCTGGCCGCATTGCCGGACGGCGCGGCCTTCTCCAGCCGCGGACCGGACGGCATGGTGGTCGTGGCCTGCAAGCTGGACGGCGACGGGTCGGTCTACCGCGTCGACAGCACGGCGCTGGAGGGCGACATGCGCAGCACGTTCGACCTGGCGGCCGCCGAGCACATGCGTTTCGGCCTGCGTCCGAACGACGATCGCGCGGGCACCGGGGTCTACCGCATGCGCGACGGGCGCTTCTGCGCCATCCAGACCGAGCGCGAGATCAGCGAGCGCGTCTGCGCGGCTGCCGAGCAGGCGGCCGGCAGCGAGCCCACTGCGAACAACTAGGCGCGCCGTTTCACCGGCGATTGATTTTGGCCGCGCGGCGCTTAGGCTGCGCGGTCAAATCATGCGCGCGGGGAGGTGTGTCAGATGAAATGGTGGTTCGGAACCCAGCTCTGGAAGCGGGTGCTCGGCGCGCTGGTCCTGGGCGTGATCTTCGGTGCGGTCCTGGCCCAGATCATGGGCGGAACCGACGCGGCAGCCTGGCTTGAATCCTACGTCAAGCCGGTCGGCGACCTGTTCATCCGCCTGATCCGGATGCTGATCGTGCCGCTTATCCTGACCACGCTGGTGTCCGGTGTGGTCGCGCTCGGCGATCCGAAAAAACTCGGCTCGATCGGCCTGAAGACGATCGCGCTCTATTTCACCACCACCATCTTCGCCAATGTCATCGGGATCCTCTACGGCATCGCCTTCCGGCCCGGCGCGGGCGTGGATCTGGGCAATGCCGAGGCGGTGCCGGTCTCGACCGAAGCGCCCTCGCTGACCGAACGCCTGTTGGCCATCGTGCCGGAAAATCCCGTCGCCTCGCTGGCCGACGGCGATGTGCTGGCCATCATCTTCTTCGCCATCCTGCTGGGCATCGGCATTCTGCTGGCCGGGCGCGAAGGCAAGCTGATGGGCGATTTCTTCGGCAGCGCCGCCGACGTCATCCTGAAAGTCACCCATCTGGTCATGGAAATCGCGCCCTTCGGCGTCTTCGCGCTGGTGGCCCATACCGTGGCGCAGCAGGGGCTGGAGGCGCTGGCCGCCATCGCGATCCTGATCGCGGCGGTCTATCTGGGCCTCATCACCCATGCGGTCGTGGTCTATGGCGGGATCATCCGCTTCGTCCTGAACCTGCCGGTGATGAATTTCGTGCGCGGCATGATCGACGCGATCGCGGTCGCCTATTCCACCGCCAGCTCCAGCGCGACCCTGCCGGTGACGATCGCCAATGCGAGCGAAAACCTGGGCGTGAAGCGCTCCATCGCCGGCTCGGTCCTGCCGCTGGGCGCGACGATCAACATGGACGGCACCGCGCTGTATCTGGGCATACTGGCGCTGTTTACCGCGCAGGCCTTCGGCTACGACCTGACCTTCATGAACTATGTGATGATCGCGTTTACCGCGGCCATCGTGTCCATCGGGGCGGCCGGCATTCCCTCGGCCTCGATCTTCCTGCTGGCCATCGTGCTGGAGACATTCGGGGTCACGCCCGAACAGACGGCGATCATTGTCGGCTTCATCCTGCCGGTGGACCGGATCATGGACATGGCGCGCACCGCGCTGAACGTGACCGGAGACGCGACCGTGGCGACCGTGGTGGCCAAGTGGGAGGGCGAGCTGGACGAGGAGCTCTACCGCCATCCCGCCGACGTGCCCTACAAGCCCGAACCCGCGCCGCCGGAGGTCGCGGGCGCCGATCGCGACTGATCCGGCGGGACCGGGCGCGCGTAGGACAGGACAGTCAAGAGCCCTGCCGGAGCGCCCCATGCCCCTTCTTCGTCTTCTGTCCGCCGCGGGCGGACTTCTTCTCGCCGGCTTGATCGTCTGGGCCATGATGACGGCGGGCCAGAGCCTGTCGGAAGCCATTGCCTGGCTGGTGTCCGGGCCGTGGGGCGTGGTGACGCTCGCTGACCTCTATCTCGGCTTTGCGCTTCTTGCCGTGCTGATCTGGATGCTGGAGCCGGACAAGCGCATCGCCCTGCTCTTCATCTTGCCGCTGCCGCTGCTGGGCAATGTGTGGGCAGCCGTGTGGGTCGCGCTGCGGCTGAAGGCCGTGGCGGGGCGGTTGCGGGGTGCTGACTGAGGCGCGCGCGAGAGCCGCGCGATCAGGCGAAGCCTGAGAACGCGGCGAGGCGGCGGTCGCGTTCCTTGGCCATTTCCGGGTCGGCGACATTCTCGGCCAGGAATTGATCGACGCTCATGTGCAGGCCGAGCGCGTCTATGGCCATTTGCTGGGCTTCCCACTGACCGCCATAGGGGTGGGGGCCATGCTCGTGCTCGAAGCCCTCGACCAGCAGCGGCATATGCCCGGCGAGCGAGCGGTAGGCGACCATCCCGGCGGGCACGCAGGCGGGCGCATCGGCGACGGTGACGTCGTGGTGGTCATAGGTCTCGCCCAGATTCTCCGTCCCGTTCATCACCTCGAACTCGTCCGGGCCGAGCAGGGTCGCATACGCCTTGACCGAGGCGCCCTCATGCTCGGCAATCGTCGCGCCGATCGAGCCATAGGCGGCAAGATGCTTGCCGAAGGCGATGATGTGATCCGGCAGCGTCACGCGCAGCACCGGCACCACGACATTGTCCAGACGGCTCTGATACTTGCGGCGCAGCTGTACCGGCGCGGCATTGGAGCCGACCGCGACGACGGCATGATAGTCGCCGCGCTCGAACACTTTCGCGCGCTCCTCCCCGATCAGGTCGCGCACCTTGGCCTCCTGATTGCGGTAATGGGCGCGCCAGTCGCCGAAGCGCTCCGCGCCCGTGTCGGTCAGGAGCAGGGTGTGGCCGTCCACGAAGAGGAAGGAGGATTGCGGACGGGCGAACGGATAGGCGAGCGCCCACTGCATGCGCAGATTCTGGTCCGAGATCATGAAGTCTACCCCGCGCGCTTGGTTTCGATCCAGTCGGCCAGCATGGCACTGACATCGATTCCCGAAAAGCGCCTGAGCTCCTGAATGCCAGTCGGCGAGGTCACGTTGATCTCGGTCAGGTAGTCGCCGATCACGTCGATGCCGACAAACACCAGCCCGCGCCGCTTCAGCTCCGGCCCGATCGCCGCGCAGATTTCCAGATCGCGGGGGGAGAGCTCGCTCGCCATCGCCTGCCCGCCGACATGCATGTTGGCACGCACCTCGCCCTTGGCCGGGACGCGGTTGATCGCGCCGGCCGGCTCGCCATCGACCAGGATGACGCGCTTGTCGCCATTGGTGACGTCCGGCACGAAGGCCTGGGCCATCAGCGGATCGCGGCTGATCTGGGCGAACAGCTCCACCAGGGACGCCAGATTCTCCGTGCTCTCGCGCACGCGGAACACGCCCGCCCCGCCATTGCCGAAGAGCGGCTTGACCACGATGTCGCGCCCGTGCGCCTCGAAGAAGGCGCGGATGCGCTTCTCGCTCGACGTGATGAGCGTCGGGGGCATCAGCCCCTCGAAATGGGTGACGAAGAGCTTTTCCGGGGCGTCGCGCACATGGCGCGGATCGTTGACTACCAGAACCTCGGGCTGGAGATGCTCCAGGATATGGGTCGAGGTGATGTAGCTCATGTCGAACGGCGGATCCTGGCGCAGGAAGACCACGTCCATCGTGTGCAGGTCCAGCTCCTGGGGCGCCTCCAGCTCGACATGCTCGCCCTGCACGCGCTGGAGCCTTGTCACCTTGCGCGCGCTCGCGCTGACGCGCTGTCCGTTCAGCGCCAGGTCGCCCGGCCCGTAAACCCAGATCGCATGGCCGCGGGTAAAGCATTCGAGCGCAATGTCGAACGTGGAGTCGGCATTCACATTGACCCCGGTAATCGGGTCCATCTGGAAGGCAATGTTCAGCATGGGGCGGGTGTCTTTCGCGAGGCAGGGATCACAAGGCGGTTGTGTGAGAGGTAGGCGATGATGACGCGCGAGGGAAGGAGGGGACGAAAAGCGTCATGAGTACATAACAAGAACATATTGTTGACATGGGATATGCATGCGCCGATAAAGTCAGCGAGACTCCGTCAACGACCTTTCTGCCTAGCCGTGGTTGTGCGAGGGCTGAGGAAGCACGAAAAGCCGCAACCTGAAAGGACGGAGATTTGGTTGATACCCGGACGCCTGCACAGCGTCGCCGAATAATGCAGTCCGTTGCTAGCCAAAATACCGGCCCGGAGATGGTGGTTCGGCGCCTTCTTCATAGCCTCGGTTATCGGTACCGCCTTCACGATCGCCGGTTGCCTGGAACACCGGACATAGTCTTCAGGAAGAAAAAGAAGGCGATCTTTGTCCACGGATGTTTCTGGCACGCGCACGACTGCCCAAAGGGTAGGCCGCCACGTAGCCGAGAGGAATTCTGGCAAGAAAAGCGGAAGAAGAATACTGAGCGCGACGCTCGAAATATTGCAGAGCTGGAAGTCGAGGGCTGGTCGGTTCTAGTGGTTTGGCAGTGCGAGACGAAAGATCGGCAAACGCTTTCGTCAAGGCTGACCGCCTTTGTGGATAACGCAGAAAATCCGATCGACGAGAGCGACTCGAGTCACTAGTGTCTGCACAGGAACGGAGGTGAAGTCTCGTGACAAATCGCAGACCAATCGGAATCGATCTGTTCGCCGGCGTGGGCGGATTGAGTTTGGGGTTTGAGCAGGCAGGTTTCGATGTCGCTGCCGCCGTCGAAATCGATCCCGTGCATTGTGCGGCGCACAAGTTCAACTTTCCCGACACGGCTGTCATTCCGCATTCGGTCCAAAATATCTCCGGCGCGGATATCCGTAAGGCAGCCGGGATCGGAGAGCGCCGGGTGGATTGCGTCTTTGGCGGTGCGCCGTGCCAAGGATTCTCTCTCATCGGACACCGTGCCATCGACGATCCAAGAAATAGCTTGGTGAAAGATTTTGTCCGGATTGTCTCTGAGCTCGACGCTCGAAGCTTCGTTTTTGAAAATGTGAAAGGACTTACTGTCGGAAAGCACAAGCATTTCCTTGCAGAAGTCGTAGCCGAGTTCGAGGCGGCGGGGTATCAAGTCGTGACGCCCTGGAAGGTGCTCAATGCTGCGCACTACGGTACGCCGCAAAGCCGCGAACGCCTTATTCTCATGGGCGTAAAAAATGGGGAGAAACTCCCTGCCTACCCGGCGCCGAGCACCAACGTTGCTGGAAAAAAGAAGACCTTTGCCGACCTGCATTTCGGCCCTACGTGCCAAGATGCATTGGACGATCTTCCTGACGCGGATCAGTTCGCAGGATTGCTTTCGAGCGATTCCATTCGCGCGAGCCTTCGAGACAATCCGAGCGAATATGCAGCGCAAATGCGATGCCTTTCCAACGACGCTTGGCAGCTTGGACGACCTCGCAATTGGGATCCGGCGACGTTGACTTCGAGCGCGCGAACGGGACACACCGAAATTTCTCGCCGCCGCTTCGAAGAGACTGGGGAAGGTAAGGTCGAGCCGGTAAGTCGCTTTTTCAAGCTCTCACGTTCTGGCGTCTCGAATACGCTAAGGGCCGGGACCGATGGGGCGAGAGGTGCCTTCACCAGCCCTCGTCCAATTCATTACGAGCATCCAAGATGCGTCACGGTCCGCGAGATGGCCCGTCTTCATGGGTTCCCCGATTGGTTCAGATTCAATGTCACGAAGTGGCACGGCGCCAGGCAAATCGGAAATGCGGTACCTCCCCCTCTTGCGCGAGCGGTCGCTGAGCAGGTCCGCATCGCTCTCGGCGAGGAGGTCGATGCCCCGACCGCCGCTCTGAATCTCGGCGATGAAGCATTGCTTTGGATGGACTTGACTCAGGCCGCGGCTCACTTCGGCGTGAAGGCGCCGCCCAGCCGCCGCAACATGAAGAGCGGTGCGAAAAAGCGGAAACAGGCCGATATCGAACGCGAGCGGCTCGAAGCGCAGAGAGTAGCTCATGGCTAAACCACCGAGCCGCCAGAGGCAGATCGTTGAGGCAGTCTTTTTCGATCGGTACAAAAAGGGCGACTCTTCGATTCAATTCTCGAGGCCAGACCTTTTCGATGCATGTGAAAAACATGGCATTGAACCACTCGCAAATATGGGAGACGGCGCGCTCTACTCATATCGTTACCGCAGCAAGCTCCCCCAGAAAATTCTCGACACTCAGCCTTCCGGGAAAGAGTGGGTTATTCTCGGTCGCGGCATTTCACAGTACGAGTTTCGGCTTGTCTCGAAGAGTAATATCACGCCCAACGCGAGCCTTATTACTACAAAGATTCCGGAAGCTACTCCTGAGATTATTAAACGGTACGCGTTCAGCGACGAGCAGGCCCTCCTGGCGCGCATCCGCTACAACCGTCTCATCGATACATTCTTTGGAATTACGACCTATTCCCTGCAGAACCATCTCAGAACCACGGTCGGTACGATCGGCCAGATCGAGATCGACGAGATTTATGTCGGCGTTGATCGGGACGGTCGCCATTTCGTGATCCCCGCTCAGGCTAAAGTTGGAAACGACAAGATCGGTTATGCTCAGCTCTATCAAGACCTAGCCTATTGCAAGGAAAAGTATTCTAGCCTCGTGTGCCGCGCGCTCGCGGCAAAATTCATGACAGGCGGGACAATTGCGCTCTTTGAGCTGACCATCGACGGGGATTCGGTGAAAATAGTGCAGGAAAAGCACTATGATCTGGTGCCTGAGCGCGCGATCAGCGACGAGGAGCTCCGAGCCTACAATTCACGAGCAGTTTGATCCTTAATTAAGTTCTCCTTCCATTATCAGTGGGCTGTGGCGGAATAGGAACTCTCCTCGCTCTCGCCGGTTATCGCCATGCCTCCCCGACCGCGATGTGAAGAGAGACCGACATGGCCGATGACCGCTTCGATGCGCGCCTGCGCGATCCGCGTACGATGTATCCCGCACCGCCGTTTCCGCGCCAGCCTCAGGACAAGCCGGGCTTTACCGAAGAGATGGCGCCGCGCCCCGACCATGGCGAGGAGAGCTATGTGGGCAACGGCCGGCTGAAAGGGCGCAAGGCGCTGATTACCGGCGGGGATTCCGGGATCGGGCGGGCCGTGGCCATCGCCTATGCCCGCGAGGGGGCCGAGGTCGCGATCAATTATCTCGACGCCGAGGAGGAGGATGCCGCCTCGCTCGCCCGCCTGATCGAGGACGAGGGCGGGACGATCCATTGCCTGCCCGGCGACCTGAAGGACAAGGCGTTCTGCCGCCAGCTCGTCGAGCAGGCGCGCGAGGCGATGGGCGGGCTGGACATCCTGGTCGCCAATGCCGGCAAGCAAGTGCGCCAGCCGGGCATCGAAGAGATTTCCGACGAGCAGTTCGACGAGACGGTGCAGACCAATATCTACGCGCTGTTCTGGCTGACCAAGGCGGCCCTGAAGGCGATGCCGGCGGGCTCGGCCATCATTACCGTGACGTCCAACCAGGGCTTTTCGCCCGCGCCTTACCTGCTGGACTACGCCACCACCAAGTTTGCCATTCGCGGCTTTACCGAGGCGCTGGCCCAGGGCGCGATCGAACAGGGCATTCGCGTGAACGGGATTGCGCCCGGCCCGTTCTGGACCCCGCTCCAGCCGTCCGGCGGGCAGACGCAGGACAAGGTGGAGGAATTCGGCAAGGGCACACCCATGGGCCGGCCCGGCCAGCCGGCCGAGCTCGCACCCGCCTTCGTCTATCTCGCCTCCTCCGAATCCAGCTATGTGTGCGGCGAGATCATCGGCATTACCGGCGGCAAGCCGATCAGCTGAGGCGCGCCATGCCCGTGATGGACGAACCGGCCTGCCTCTATCTCGTGCACTGGCACGGCACCAACTGCGAGCGGCCGCCGGGCGATGACGTGTTTGCGCTCGGCCCCGGCCTGTTCCTGATCCAGACCGGCGCGACGAGGTCGCAGGTCTATCACGCGATCAAGCGCGCCTGCGCGCCCGACGCCCTGCTGGTCGCGCCGCTGGATGCCGCGCCGAAATTCAAGGGCTATGAGAGCGGGGCGCTGACCTGGCTGCGCGAACGGGGATGGGCGTAGGTCCGCCCCGTGGATAACTTGACTCGGCGGCGTGCCTCCCATATAGCCACCCGCTCACATCTGCAGGCGTATTGCGCTTGCCTTACCGGCACACGGAGCCCACCTGGCGGTGGGAGCACACTCCTGGAGGTCGGCGAGGTCCCCCGCTCGGCGAAGGCTCGCTCAGCGGGGCTCTTGGCGCGTGGGTTTTTGGATGGGCTGCCTCCGATCCTTCGAGGCCGGGCTGACGCCCGGCACCTCAGGATGAGGGAAGAGGATGGCAGAAACGGTAAGCCCTCATGCTGAGGTGCCCGCATAGCGGGCCTCGAAGCACGAGGGCGGGCAGAAGAGGCGGACTTCATGTTCGACGCGTTAAGCGAGAGGCTGACAGGGGTATTCGACCAGATTACCGGTCGCGGCTCGCTGTCTGAAAAGGATGTCGATGCGGCCCTGCGCGAAATCCGCGTGGCGCTGCTCGAGGCCGATGTCGCCCTGCCTGCGGTCAAGGATTTCGTCAAGCGCGTGCGCGAGAAGGCGGTCGGCGAGGATGTGATCCGCGCCGTGGCGCCCGGTCAGCAAGTCGTCAAGATTGTCCATGACGAGCTGGTTCACCTGCTCGGCGGCGAGGGCGAGCCGGAAGGCCTGCACCTGGAGGGCGAGCCCCCGGTCGCGATCCTGATGGCCGGCCTGCAGGGCTCGGGCAAGACGACGACGTCGGCCAAGCTCGCCAAGCGCATCACCGAGACCCAGCGCAAGAAGGTGCTGGTCGCCTCGCTCGATACCCGCCGCCCGGCGGCGATGGAGCAGCTCGCCCAGATGGCCGAGCGCGCCGGCGTCGCCTCCCTGCCCATCGTGAAGGGCCAGTCGGCGGTCGAGATCGCCAAGCGCGCGATGAGTGCGGGCCGGCTGCAGGGCTATGACGTGGTCATCCTGGATACGGCGGGGCGCACCTCGATCGACGAGGAGATGATGGGCGAGGCGGCCAAGATCGCCGAGATCGCCCGTCCGCGCGAAACCCTGCTGGTCGCCGATGCGCTGACCGGCCAGGACGCGGTGGAAACCGCGCGCCGCTTTGACGAGCGCCTGAAGCTGACCGGCCTGGTGCTGACCCGGATGGACGGGGACGGGCGCGGCGGTGCGGCGCTGTCCATGCGCTGGGTCACCGGGCTGCCGATCAAGTTTCTCGGCACGTCTGAAAAGATTGACGGGCTGGACGCGTTCGACGCGAAACGCCTGGCGGGCCGGATTCTCGGGCGCGGCGACATCGTCTCCCTGGTGGAAAAAGCCTCCGCCGACGTCGACCAGGACAAGGCCGAAAAGCTCGCCAGGAAGATGGCGAAGGGCAAGTTCGACCTGGAAGACATGCGCGACCAGCTCAAACAGCTTCAGAAGATGGGCGGCCTGTCCGGGATCATGGGATTCCTGCCCGGCATGAACAAGGCGATGAAGGGCCAGATGGCCAGCGCCGGGTTCGACGACACGATGCTGAAACGCCAGGAGGCGATCATCCTGTCGATGACGCCGGCCGAGCGCGCCAAGCCGGACCTGATGAAGGCCAGCCGCAAGCGCCGCATCGCCAAGGGCGCGGGCGTCGAGGTGCCGGACGTCAACAAGCTGTTGAAAATGCACCGCCAGATGGCGGACATGATGAAGAAGATGGGCAAGAAGGGCGCCAAGGGCGGCATGCCGGGAATGCCGGGCATGCCCGGTGGCGGCAAGATGCCCCCCGGCTTTGACGATGCCACCGCCGATCTTCTGCAAGGACAAGCGCCCAAAGGCGCGAAAGGACTCCCCGGTCTGCCGGGCGGCGGGAGTTCAGGCGGTCTGCCCCCCGGATTCGGGGCAGGCGGGCCACTCGGGCCGGATGGCCTTCCGCTCGGCATGCCGAAAAAGAAATGATCTGACCTTAAAAGGACTTGAACTATGGCTGTTAAAATCCGTCTTTCCCGCGGTGGCGCGAAGAAGCGCCCCTACTACCGCATCGTCGTGGCCGATGCCCGCGATCCGCGCGATGGCCGCTTCATCGAGAAAATCGGGTCCTATAACCCGATGCTCCCCAAGGACAGCGAAGAACGCGTCAAGATCGACACCGAGCGTGCGGCCGAATGGCTGAAGCACGGCGCGGTGCCGACCGATCGCGTGGCGCGCTTCCTGGCCGATGCCGGCCTGGTCGAGTGGAAGCACGGCGACAACCCGAAGAAGGGCACGCCGGGCGAGAAGGCCAAGGAGCGCGAAGCCGAGCGCGCCGAGAAGGAAGCGGCCAAGAAGGAAGCCGAGGAAGAAGCCAAGGCCGCGGCGGCCGCTCCGGCTGCCGAAGAGGCCCCGGCTGAAGACGCGCCTGCCGAAGCTCCGGCCGAAGAGGCCAAGGCTGACGAAGCTCCGGCCGAAGCCGAAACGTCCGAAGAGACCAAGTCGTAAGGCTTTTTGCCTTCGACCTGGCCGCCCTCCCCGCGACAGCGTGTGCGGGACGCGTGAATCGTGACCTCCCGGAGCCCTTCAAGGCTCCGGGATTTCGCCGTTAGAGGCTAGACTGTCTGCATGGCTGCCAAACCCGACCTCGTCGTTATCGGTGCCATCGCCGGCGCGCATGGCGTGCAGGGCGAGGCGAAAGTGCGCGCGTTCGGCGATCCGGCCATGCTGGCGAGCTACGGCCCCTTCCTGGACGAGACCGGCGAGGTCGTGTTCACGCCCCGGCGCGCGCGCCATTCGGGCGGGGAGACGGTGATCGTCGTGTTCGAGGAGGACACGACGCGCGAAGCCCTGCTGGCGATGAAGGGCACGCTGCTCTACGTGTCGCGCGCCGCGCTGCCCGAGCCGGACGAGGACGAGTTCTACTATTCCGACCTGGTCGGGCTGGCGGTGGAAGATGCCGGCGGCGCGCCGCTGGGTCAGGTCAAGGCGGTGCAGAATTTCGGCGCGGGCGATCTTCTGGAGATCACCGGGCCGGACGGCGTCTGGTATCTGCCCTTCACCAAGGAGGCGGTGCCCCATCTCGACCTGAAGGCCGGCAGGCTGGTCGCCAACCCGCCAGAGGCGGAGGAGGCGGAGGAGGCAGGGGACGGGGACGCATGACCTTCACTGCGACATGCCTGACCCTGTATCCGGAGGCCTTTCCCGGGGCGCTGGGGGTTTCACTGCTGGAAACTGCCCGGAAGAACGGTATTTGGTCGCTGGAGACGGTGGACATCCGGTCTTTTTCCCGTCATAAGCACGCCTCCGTTGACGACACGCCTGCTGGCGGCGGCCCTGGTATGGTGCTGCGCCCGGACGTGGCGGCGGCGGCGATCGACAGCGTCGAGCTCGGCTCGCGCCCGTTGATCTACATGACACCGCGCGGAAAACCGCTGACCCAGGCCCGGGTTCGGGAATGGGCGGGCGGTCCGGGCGTTGTGGTGTTCTGCGGTCGTTTCGAAGGCCTTGACGAACGGGTCATCGAAGCCAGGCAGATGGAAGAGGTGAGTATCGGCGACGCCGTGCTGGCCGGCGGTGAAATTCCCGCGCAATACCTCATCGAGGCTTGCGTGAGACTGATCCCCGGCGTGCTCGGCAAGCTGGCCTCGACCGAAGACGAGAGTTTCGAGGGCGATTGTCTCGAATATCCTCACTACACCCGTCCGCGGGTCTGGGAGGGCCGGGACATCCCCGACGTGCTGCTTTCGGGCGACCACGCAAAGGTCGAACGCTGGCGGCGTGAGAAGAGTGAAGAGATAACGCAACGGCGCCGGCCGGATCTCTGGTCGAGATATCAGCGGCGTGATGGAGAAGAGCGATGAACCTGATCCAACAGCTCGAGCAGGAAGAAGCCTCCCGCGTGATGGGCGAGAAGTCCCATCCCGATTTTTCCGCAGGCGACACCCTGTCGGTCAATGTGTGGATTCGTGAAGGCGAGCGCCAGCGTGTTCAGCGCTTCGACGGCGTCTGCATTGCGCGGTCCGGCTCCGGCCTCAACCAGAGCTTCACGGTCCGCAAGATTTCCTTCGGCGAAGGCGTCGAGCGGGTTTTCCAGCTCTACTCCCCGCTGATCGAGTCCATCGAGATCAAGAAAAAAGGTCATGTGCGCCGCGCCAAGCTGTACTATCTGCGCGATCGCCGCGGCAAGTCGGCCCGGATTTCCGAGCGTACGACCGGTCACGGTATCGAGGCGCGCCCGGCCAAAGGCGGCAATTCCTAAGCCGCTGGTGCCGCCGACCCGATAAGAAGACGCCCGCCGGGTCTCCGGCGGGCGTTTTTCGTTGTGCCGGGGAGGCGTTCCGTAGAGGCGGTGAAGCCTTGCTCCTCCTCTTTCCCAGCGAATGCTGGGATCCCGGGATCGTCGGACACGACCGGGGATGGCGTCCGGGTCTCCGCACAGACGGACCCACACGCTGGAGGCGATGGCGCCCACGCTCTCTGGGTCCTGACTTGCGTCAGGAAAGAGGGAGAGTCGGGAAAAGCGGGGTCGGGCTGACGAGCGTCAACCGGTGCGCAGACGCTGGAAGGTGGCAAACTCCGCCCAGTCCACGCGGGCCGCGTCGTCCTCGCGCGCGATGGCGCTCGACAGGCTCGGGAGGAGCTGGCAGGCATCCTCATGGGTGACCCGGCCCAGCCGGTTCTGGCGCTTCCAGTAGGTCCAGTAGGTGGTCAGGTGGGTCAGCGCGGCGACGTGATCGCCGATCGAGCGGAACAGGTCGGGCGCACGCAGCAGCAGCATGCACATCGATTGCGGCTCGCCATCGCGCACGAAGCGCGCGACCGTTTCCAGATAGGTCATGCGCGCCTGTTTCAGCTCGTCCCAGCGCACGCGGATACTCTCGCGCATATTGACGATCGGGCGCTGGAGCGGGCGGTGGCGATAGACCCGGTCCTCGCGTTCGAGCGTCGCCAGATCGGTCAGAAGCTGGGTCAGGCTGCGCGCCAGCGTGTCGGCCGACCACATATAATAGAGGATGCCCTTCCAGCCATAGATGCCCTCGTTGAACTCGGACTCCACCATGTGCAGGGCATAGCGCAGCTGGTCGCGGGCCTGACTTTCGGTTTCCTCGAACAGGACCTTGGCCAGGCGCTCGGACTTTTTCTGCGAGGTCTGGCCGCTCGTCGCCAGCTGGCCGATTTCGGCCATGTGCTTGAAGACGAAGGCGCGCAGGTGGGACTCATCGTTCGTGTTCAGCGTCAGGAAGCGCGGGTCGATTTCGCGGCTGCCGAACTGGACCTTCAGCAGATAGGGGTCGAAGGACGGGCTGCGCGACAGGATCTGGAGCGTCTCCATGTCGTCGATGAATTGTTCGTTCAGGGTCGGATCGTCTTCCGGACCGTCGAGACGGCCCATGAATTCGACCAGCCGGGCTTCGAAATTGCCCGCTTCCAGAAACATCCAGAACGCGCCGAGCGTGAGGTCGTGACGGTCGATCGGCAGGACGAGCTTGGTCACGATGGGCCGGCGCGAATAGACGAAGCTCGCCTCGTGGCGGCGCAGATTGTGCTTGATGAGGAAGCAGCGATTGAGCCGGTCGTTGTGAAACAACGGCTTGGGGGAGTCCTTCAGGTCGGGAAAGCGCTGGTGGAGCCCGTACAGATCCAGCACTCGCGGTGAGCAGCCCCCGCGCACCAGGCGCTTGAGGTCGTTGGGTTTCTGGATGAGCACGTGCGCCGCCCCGCTAGCCTGCCAAGGAGTTTCGAGCCTGTCAGACAAGGGCTAAGGACGGCTTAGCAAACGCGGTTAACGCGGCGCTAAAGCCGCATCTGCCGGAAGGCGAGGTCCTTCATGATCTCTTCCGAACCGCCGCCAATCGCCATGACCTTGACCTCGCGATAGATGCGCTCGACCGCCTGGCCGCGCAGATAGCCCGCCCCGCCGAGAATCTGCATCGCCTGGCTGGCGCAGTATTCTACGGTCTGGCTGGCGGTGAATTTCACCTTGGCAAGCTCGGCGGCCGGGATCTCGCCCTCGTTCAGAGTCCATGCAATGTGCAGAAGATAGGCCCTGAGCGCGTCGATACGCGCGCTCATGTCCGCGATCTTGTGGCGGATGACCTGATGGGAGATCAGCGGCTTGCCGAAGGTCTCGCGCTGTTTCGCCCACGCGACCGCGTCGTCAAAGCAGCGCTGCGCCATGCCCAGGCAGCCGGCCGCGAGGGCGAGGCGCTCATAGTTGAAATTATTCATGATGGCGAGCAGGCACACGCCCTCCTCGCCAAGCTGGTGATGAGCCGGAACGCGCACGGCGTCGAAATGCAGGCTCGCCGTGTCAGAGCTCCACCAGCCCATCTTCCGGTCGAGCGCGGTGCGGGTGAAGCCCGGCGTGCCGGCCTCCACCAGGAAGAGCGAGATGCCGCCAAACCCCTCGCCCCCGGTGCGCGCGCCAACCACGAACCAGCGCGCCTTCATGCCGCCGGTAATGAAGGTCTTCTCCCCGTCCAGGACAAACGAATCCCCGTCGCGCCGGGCGGTCGTCGTCAGGCGCGAGAGGTCAGATCCGCCGGAGGATTCGGTCATGGCCAGCGCGCCGCCCTCGCGGCCGCTGACGATGCCGGGCAGGACTTCGGTCTTGATCGCGTCGCTGGCCAGCGCGGCAATCGGGCCGGTCATGATGTTGCGGGCACCCAGCGAGGCATTCACACCGCCCGGCGCGCCGTAGGCCAGCGCAATGCCGCTTTCGAGACGCATGAAGGCGTCGTCGAATCCCAGGCCGCCATAGGCCTCGTCGATCCCGAAGCCGAACAGGCCCAGCGCGCCCGCCTTCTCATGCAGCTCCCAGGGGAAGTCGCCGGCCTCGTCCCACGCGTCGCCATGTGGTTCGATCTCTCGCCGTACAAAGCGTTCGACGCTGTCGCGAAAGGCGGCGCGCTCGGGTGTTTCGAACGGGTTCTTCATCAGAGCTCCTCCTGATTTGCGAGGAGGTTAACCTGCCCGTTCGCGCCGTGTCAGCGCGAAATACGGCGGTGCAACCGTCGCGCGCAACCCCTTGGCATCAAGGCATATGCACCGGGCGTGCGGGCCGCAGGCCGGTTCTAGCGCTGCGCGCGTCAGCCCGCTGACGCGGGAAGATCAAGGGCAAAGTCGCTGACGCGGCCCTCGCCGGAATCGCGCTCGCCCACAAGCGAAAAGCCCGCCTTTTCCAGGACGCGCCGGGCGGCATAGAGATGGGTGAGGGTCGAGGCGGTGACCTTGCTCACGCCGGGCTGAGCCTCCGCCCAGCTGAGCAGGCCGAGCACGGCTTCGGTGGCCAGGCCCTGCTCGCGGAAGCTGGGCAGCATGGAATAGCTGATCTCGATACAGCCGCCATCGCCGGGCGGACCGTGAAACCCGCCAATGCCGACAAGGCGCGGCTGCTGGCCGGGCCCCACATCCATGGTGAAGACCCAGCTATACCAGCCGGCATTGTCGGGACGGGATTCCAGATGTCCCGCCATCCAGTCCATGGTCTCGGCGGTGGTCAGCTCGGGCGGCCAGGAGGGTTCGTACTTCACCCCCAGCGCCGCGAAGAAGCCTTCGCGGTCCTCGCTCTGCAGCCGGGCCAGATGGGGATCAAAGGCAATCAGGGTCAGCCGCCCGGTTTCGACAACCGGACCTGCAAACTGCGTCCCTGACGGGGAAACACCCATCGATGTCAGCCTTCCTCACTGCCTCGGTTACCTGACCGATCTAGGCAGATTTGCCTTCCCTGTAATCTAAAACTTATGTGTCGGTCTTGCAGGGGCTACATCTGCATGGCCCAGCCTTCGACCGCCATCGCCGCCTGACGCACCGCTTCGGACAGGGTCGGGTGAGCGTGGCAGGTGCGCGCCACATCCTCGGAGGCGGCCTTGAATTCCATCGCCAGAGCCAGTTCGGCGATCAGCTCGCCGCCATTCGGTCCGATGACATGGGCGCCCAGGATTTCGTCCGTCTTCGCGTCGGCGAGGATTTTCACGAAACCGTCCGTGGTGTGGTTCGTGCGCCCGCGCGAATTGGCCTGGAAGGGGAATTTGCCCACCTTGTAGTCGCGCCCGGACTCCTTGAGCTGTTCCTCCGTCGCGCCGACCCCGGCGATTTCCGGATAGGTATAGACCACGGTCGGGATCGCGTCGTAATTGACATGCCCGGCCTTGCCCGCGATGAGCTCGGCGCAGGCCGTGCCCTCGTCCTCGGCCTTGTGGGCCAGCATCGGGCCGGTCGTGGTGTCCCCGATGACCCAGATATTGTCGACGCCGGTCCTGAAATGCTCGTTGGCGATCACGCCGCGCTTGTCCGGCTCGATGCCGACATTCTCCAGGCCGAGGCCCTTTGTATAGGGCCGCCGCCCGATGCAGACGATGACGATGTCGGCATCCATCGTCTGGGCATCGCCGCCATCGGCCGCCTCGGTGGACACTTTCAGCTTGGTCTTGAGCTTTTCGACGCCGGTGACCTTGCGGCTGAAATGGAATTTCAGGCCCTGCTTCTCGAACAGCTTGCGGGCCGCCTTAGAGACTTCCTTGTCGAGGCCGGGCAGGCAGTGATCGAGGAATTCGACCACCTCGACCTCGGCGCCGAGGCGCCGCCAGACCGAGCCGAGCTCCAGACCGATAACGCCGGCCCCGACCAGGACCAGCTTCTTGGGCACTTCCTTGAGTTCCAGCGCGCCGGTGGAGGAGACGATGCGCTCCTCATCGATCTCGACACCCGGCAGGGGCGTCACTTCGGAGCCGGTCGCGATGACGATATTCTTCGTCTTCAGCACCTGGGTCTTGCCATCGGGACCGGTCACCTCGACCTCGGTCTTCGACTTGATCGTGCCGGTGCCGGTCAGGTGGTCGACCTTGTTCTTCTTCAGCAGGAATTTGACGCCGTCGGTGAGGCCTTTCACCGCGTCGGCCTTCTGGGCCATCATCTGCTCGAGATTGAGCTTGAGCGCGTCGAACTCGATGCCGTAGCCGGCAAAGTCCTTCTTCGCGCCCTCGTAGAGCTCGCTGGCGTGGAGGAGCGCCTTGGAGGGGATGCAGCCGACATTCAGACAGGTTCCGCCCAGCGTTTCGCGCTTCTCGATGCAGGCCGTTTTCAGACCGAGCTGACCGGCGCGAATGGCGCAGTTATAGCCGCCGGGGCCACCCCCGATGATCACGACATCGTATTGATCGGCCATGAGTGAGATCCTTTGTCTGAGTGCGCGCGGGCGAGGAGAAGGGCCGCACCGCAGACGCGCAAAATTGGCGTGTTGCAGCGCACCCTACTCCCGGCCTCGCGCGCGTCAACTCACCGGCGTATCCAAGCGCGGGCGGAACGCCAGGCCGGTCCGGCGAGTTCTTGGAGAGAAGGCCCAAGCTGAAACAGGAGGCCTGCTCATGAGCCAACCCGTATCGCAAGCCCGCAAGAGCCTCTGGCGCGCCATTCTCATCGGCGGCGCAGGGGGGCTGGTCCTCGGCGCAATCGTGGGGGTCCTGATGGCCCTCATCCTGGGGCCCGTGTCGCTGAGCGGCGCGATGGGCGCTCGCGCCATCCTTTTTCTCGCCTTTGAAGCCGGATTTGCCGGCGCGATCGTCGGTTCGCTCGTGGCGGCGATGTTCGCGCTCAGGCACCGCTCCCAGAGGCGTCCTCCGCCCGGATCGTGAGCGAGGGTGCGGGCGCTAGCGCAGTATCTTCTTCTGGCCTGCCCAGCGCGAGAACCATAACAGCGCGAGCAGGGACGCGCCGATGAAGAGTGACAGGGTGAGCCCGGCCGCTCCCATCATCGCGTAGGCGCCGGTGAAGGCGTACTGGTAGACCGCGTTGATCAGGAAGAGAAAGAAGGCGAGGCCGAAGAGCGGTTCTGCCCAGCGCTTGCGCACGAGCAATCCGATCGACGCAATAAAGGCGGCGAAGACGGCTGTCGCCCAGATCGCCACGAACCAGCTCGGGAAGCCGTAGAAATAGGCGAGCTGTTCCTCGCTGAAGCTGGCCATATAGGCCTCGACGCGGAACTGCGTCATCACATAGTCCACCACGCCCACCGCGTTCCAGAGCGTGGCCAGAATGGCGATGACCCAGAACCAGACCGGGGCTCTGGTGCGGCCTCCCGTATCGGTCGCTGCAAGTGACATGACGCGTCCTCCCCTGACGTTTTTTTATATTACGCGCAAAAAGGCTGTCGATTGGCAACAAAAAACGCGCCCGGACGAACCGGGCGCGTCTTCGAGTGCGAATCGGGCCTGAAACCTAGATGTCGAGGATGAGCCGTTCGGGCTTCTCCAGGCTTTCCTTGACGCGAACGAGGAAGGTCACCGCTTCCTTGCCGTCCACGATGCGGTGATCGTAGGAGAGCGCCAGATACATCATCGGGCGGATCTTGACCTCGCCATTGATGGCCATGGGGCGTTCCTGGATCTTGTGCATGCCCAGAATGCCGGATTGGGGCGCGTTCAGGATGGGCGAGCTCATCAGCGAGCCGTAGACGCCGCCATTGGAGATGGTGAAGGTCGCGCCCTGCATGTCGTCGATGGACAGCTTGCCGTCGCGCGCACGCTTGCCGAGATCGATGATGTCCTTCTCGATCTGCGCGAGCGACTTGGTATCGCAATCGCGCACGACCGGCACGACAAGGCCCTTGTCGGTGCCCACCGCGACGCCGATGTCGTAGTGGTTCTTGTAGATGATGTCGGTGCCGTCGATCTCGGCGTTCACGGCCGGGATGTCCTGCAGCGCGGTCACACAGGCCTTTGCAAAGAAGCTCATGAAGCCCAGCTTCACGCCGTGCTTGCTGGTGAAATCGTCCTGGACCTGTTTGCGCAGGGACATGATCGCGCTCATGTCCGCCTCGTTATAGGTCGTCAGCATGGCCGCGCTGTTCTGCGCTTCCTTCAGGCGCCGGGCGATGGTCTGGCGCAGGCGCGTCATCTTCACGCGCTCTTCTCGCTCACCAAGCTCGCGCGGTGCAGACGGCTTGCTCTCGCTCTTTGCCGGCGCGCTCGCGCCGCTCTCCAGCGCCTTGAGGGCGTCGCCCTTGGTCACGCGGCCATCCTTGCCCGAGCCTTCGACCCTGGACAGGTCGAGATCGTTCTCGCGTGCGACACGCTGGGCGGACGGCATGGCCTTGGCCGGTTCCTTGTCCGCGGACTTGCCTTCGTCCTTCGATTGGGACTTCGACGCGCTGCCGCCCGAGGCGCCGGCGCGGATCCTGGCGATCACCTGACCGGGCTCGACCGAATCGCCTTCGGAGATGAGGAGTTCCTCGATCTCGCCAGCCTCGGGAGACGGCACCTCGACGGCAACCTTGTCGGTTTCGATCTCGAGCAGGGTCTGGTCTTTCTCGACGGTGTCGCCGACCTTGACCGCCCATTCGCCGGCCGTCCCCTCGGAGACGCTTTCGCCCATCACCGGCACCTTGGCGTCGATCAGCTCTCCGGAGCCGGAAGCGCCGCCCTCGTTGTCGGAGGCCTTGGAGGCGCTGGCCTCTTTCTTGTCGTTGCCCTTGTCGCCTTTCGGCTGGGAGGCCTTGGCCTCGCCTGAGCCCAGTTCGCCGAGCTTGGCCCCGATCTCGACCGTCTCGCCTTCCTTGGCAGCGATGCTCGTCAGAGTGCCGTCGGCTTCGGCGCGCACTTCCACGGAGACTTTGTCGGTTTCGAGTTCGACGAGAATGTCGTCCTTCTTCACCGCATCGCCTTCGGAAACCTGCCACTCACCGACGGTGGCTTCGGATACGGATTCGCCAAGCTGGGGGACGGTAATATCGCTCATGGGCTTCTAGCTCGTCTTTCTTTCGCTACCGCGCGGGGCTATTTGCCAAGCGCGTCGTCGATGAGGGCTTTTTGCTGGGCCTGGTGTTTGGACAGGACGCCGGTGGCTGTCGAGGCGCTCGCCGCACGGCCAACATAGCGCGGACGCGACACCTTGTTGCCCGCCTTTTCCAGGCAGAACTCGATATAGGGTTCGACAAACGTCCAGGCGCCCATATTGCGCGGCTCTTCCTGGCACCAGACGATGTCGGCATTCTTGAACCGCTTCAGCTCGTCGATCAGCGACTTGGCCGGGAAGGGATAGAATTGCTCGACGCGCAACAGGTAGACATCGTCGATGTCGGTCTGTTCGCGCGCTTCGAGCAGATCGTAATAGACCTTGCCGGAGCACATCACGACGCGGCGGATCTTCTTGTCCTCGACCAGCCGGGTCTCGGTCCGCCCGGTCGCGACATCGTCGCGGCCCTCGCGCACCGCCGTGTCGGCATCGTCCCACAGCACGCGGTGGAAGGAGGAGCCCGGCCCGAACTCGAAGAGCGGGCTGACGCAGCGCTTGTGACGCAGAAGGCTCTTCGGCGTCATCATGACCAGCGGCTTGCGGAAGCCGCGGTGAATCTGGCGGCGCAGGATGTGGAAGTAGTTCGCCGGCGTGGAGCAGTTGGCGACCTGCATGTTGTCTTCGGCGCATTGCTGGAGGAAGCGTTCCAGGCGGGCCGAGGAGTGCTCGGGCCCCTGGCCTTCATAGCCGTGCGGCAGCAGCATCACGAGGCCGGACATGCGCAGCCATTTGCGCTCACCCGAGGAGATGAACTGGTCGATGATGACCTGGGCGCCGTTGGTGAAGTCGCCGAACTGGGCCTCCCACATCACCAGCGTGTTCGGGGCCGACAGCGAGTAGCCGTATTCGAAGCCGAGCACGGCTTCTTCCGACAGCATGGTGTCGATCACCTCGTAGCGCGCCTGCTCCTCCTGCAAGTGGTTGAGCGGGGTGTACTTGGCTTCGGTGTCCTGGTCGATGACATGGGAGTGGCGCTGGGAGAACGTCCCGCGTCCCGAATCCTGACCCGACAGGCGGACCGGGAAGCCCTCGGTGAGAAGCGTCCCGAAGGCCAGATGCTCGGCGGTCGCCCAGTCCAGGCCTTCGCCGGACTCGATCATCTTGCCGCGGTTGTCGAGAACGCGCTTGAGCGTCTTGTGCACATTCACGTCGTCGGGGATCGTCGTCATGGACGTCCCGACCGACTTCAGCGTCTCGGTATCGACAGCCGTCTGACCGCGGCGCTCATCGTCCTCGGGCAGGCCCAGACCGGACCAGACACCGTCCAGCCAGTCGGCCTTGGACGGGGTGTAATCCTTGCCCTTCTCGAATTCGGCATCGAGGAAATCCTCGAACTCCGAAATCCAGGCATCGACCTGGTCGGCCGAGATCAGGTCTTCCTTGACCAGGCGCTCGGCATATTGCTCACGCGCGGACGGGTGGTCCTTGATCGCGTTGTACATCAGCGGCTGGGTAAAGGAGGGGTCGTCGCCCTCGTTGTGACCGAAGCGCCGGTAGCAGAACATGTCGATGACCACGTCCTTGCCGAAGAGCTGGCGATACTCGGTCGCGACCTTGGCCGCGAACACCACCGCTTCGGGATCGTCTCCGTTGACGTGGAAGATCGGCGCCTGAACCATCAGGGCGACGTCGGACGGATAGGGCGAAGAACGCGAATCCTTCGGGTCGGTGGTAAACCCGATCTGGTTGTTCACGATGAAGTGGATGGATCCGCCGGTGCGATGCCCCTTCAGACCGGACAGGCCCAGGCATTCGGCCACGATGCCCTGGCCGGCAAAGGCCGCATCGCCGTGCAGCAGCAAGGGGAGCACGCGGCTGGCGGTATTGGAATCGTCCTCCGACTGACGCCGGTACTTGGCCTGCTTGGCGCGGACCTTGCCGAGCACGACCGGGTCGACCGCCTCAAGGTGGGAGGGGTTGGCCGTCAGCGAGAGGTGGACGGTATTGCCGTCAAACTCGCGGTCGGACGAGGAGCCGAGGTGATATTTAACGTCGCCGGAAGAGTACTCGGCGCCGAGCGTATCGCCGCCCTGAAACTCGTTGAAGATGACGTGGTAGGGCTTGGCCATCACCGCGCCGAGCACGTTCAGGCGCCCGCGGTGCGGCATGCCGAGCACCATGTCGGTGACGCCGAGCGCGCCGCCGCGCTTGATGATCTGCTCCAGCGCCGGGACCATGGCCTCGCCGCCATCGATGCCGAAGCGCTTGGTGCCCGGATAGCGCTTGTGCAGGAAGCGTTCGAAGGTTTCCGCCTCGACCAGCTTTCTGAGAATGGCGCGCTTGCCGTTCTTGGAGAAGGCGATCTCCTTGTCCGGCCCTTCGATACGTTCCTGCAGCCAGGATTTCTCGTCCGGGTTGGAGATGTGCATGTACTCGACGGCGAACGTCCCGCAATAGGTGCGCTTGAGTACTTTGAGGATCTGCTTGACCGTCGCGCTTTCCAGGCCGAGATAGCCGGAGATGTAGATTTCGCGGTCCAGGTCGCCGGATTCGAAACCGTAAGTCTTCGGGTCGAGCTCGGGCTGCGTGCCGAAATTCGACAGGCGCAGCGGGTCGAGATCGGCCGCCAGATGTCCGCGCATCCGGTAGGCGCGGATCAGCATGATCGCGGAAATGGAATCCTTGACCGCCTGACGGATCTGTTCGGGAGAGGCTTCGCCGCCGAGGCGCTCGCTGACCGCGTCGGGCAGGGCGGCCATCTCCGGTCCGATATCGCCCAGCGCGGAGACGAGCTCGCCATTGGCGGGACGCGGCCAGTCGCTGCGGCGCCATTTCGGCCCGGCCGCGGCGTGTCGCTGGTCCTCGCCATCGTCACCGACTTCTTCAAAGAAGGCGCGCCAGGAGTCCGGCACGGAGCCGGGGTCTTCGGCATGGCGTGCGGCCATCTGTTCGATATAGGCGGCATTTCCGCCGAAAAGAAAGGAAGTTTCGAGGAAGGTCTGGTTCGTCACTGAACGTTCGTCTGGCATGGCGGCCCTTCAGGGCAATTGTAACCGCGCGGAGAGTGCGCCTTTGGTGGGTTTACCATCATCTATGCCGCATGCAACGCCGAGGGAAGACCATGATGTTCCAAAAGGTGTGCGATCTTCAGGCAAAGAGCGGTTCGGCGTCGCAGCACATGGTCAGCTTGCGGGCCGCTTCGCGCAGGAGATGGCCCTGGTGATGGGCGGTGATCGCGGTCATGGCGTTCACCGCCAGGCCTTCGAGCAGGGCGATGTCTCGCGCCTCGAAATCGCGCGGCCGTGTGTCCATCACGCACATTGCGCCGAGCGCCAGACCCTCGTGATCGACAATGGGCGCGCCCGCATAGAAGCGCACGTTGGGGCTGCCCGTCACCAGCGGATGGTCCTTGAGCTTTGCGTGCTCGCGCAGGTCCGGCACCACCATTGTCTCCGCCGTGCTCACCGGAGTTTCGCACATCGCATGGGCGCGTGCCGTCTCCGTGATGTCGAGCCCCCGGATCGACTTGAACCATTGCCGGTCCGCGTCGAGCAGGGAGATGAACGCGATCGGCGCACCGAAGGCCAGCCGGGCCGTTTCGGTGAGGGTGTCGAACGAGGGATGCGGATCTGTGTCGAGAATACGGTAGGACCGCAACGCCTCCAGCCTCATCTTCTCCACGGAGACACTCCTTCACTGAACAAGTTCAATTTAGCGGTCTAAGGCCTCCCGGCTTTCCAGTTTCTTAAGATAAAGGTTTGATTGCGAGGCGATTGTCCTTTGCGCAAGACAGCCGCCGCGCGCGAACAAAAAAGCCCCCGGAGCGGTGCGCTCCGGGGGCTTTTGCCTGGCGTTCGGTCGAGGCCCGGGAGCCTAGCCCTTCAGCAGCTCGCTCAGCGTCGTGCCGAGGCGTGCGGGGCTGTCGGCCACGGTGATTCCGGCCGACTTCATGGCCTCGATCTTGTCGTCGGCGCCGCCCTTGCCACCGGCGACGATGGCGCCGGCATGGCCCATCGTGCGGCCCGGAGGCGCGGTGCGACCGGCGATGAAGCCGACAGTCGGCTTCTTGCGGCCGCGCTTGGCCTCGTCTTTCAGGAATTGCGCGGCCTGCTCTTCGGCCGTGCCGCCGATCTCGCCGATCATGATGAGCGATTTGGTTTCGTCGTCGGCCAGGAACATCTCCAGCACGTCGATGAATTCGGTGCCCTTCACCGGGTCGCCGCCAATGCCCACCGCCGTGGTCTGACCCAGGCCCTCATTGGTGGTCTGGAACACCGCTTCATAGGTCAGCGTGCCCGAGCGCGAGACCACGCCGACGGAGCCCTTCTTGAAGATGGACCCTGGCATGATGCCGATCTTGCACTCGTCCGGCGTCAGGACGCCGGGGCAGTTCGGGCCGAGAAGGCGCGAGCCGGAACCCTCGAGCTTGGCTTTCACGCGCACCATGTCGAGCACGGGAATGCCCTCGGTGATGCACACGATCAGGCCGATCTGCGCGTCGATCGCCTCGATGATGGCGTCGGCGGCCCCGGCCGGCGGAACGTAGATCACGGACGCATCTGCGCCGGTCTTGTCCTTGCCTTCGGCGACGCTGGCAAAGATGGGCAGGTCGTGGCCCGCGCCGCTCCAGGTTTCGCCGCCCTTCTTCGGGTGCACGCCGCCCACCATCTTGGTGCCGGCGTATTGCAGGGCCTGTTCGGTGTGGAAGGTGCCGGTCTTGCCGGTCAGACCCTGGACGAGGATCTTGGTGTCTTTGTTGACGAGTACGGACATGGCAATCAGCCCTTCTTCACAGCGTCGGTGATTTTCTTCGCGGCGTCGTCGAGATCGTCGGCGGACGTGATATCCAGACCGCTCTCGTTCAGGATCTTCTTGCCCTTGTCGACATTGGTGCCTTCCAGGCGCACGACCAGGGGAACCTTCAGCCCGACTTCCTTCACCGCGGCGACCACGCCCTCGGCGATCACGTCACAGCGCATGATGCCGCCGAAGATGTTGACCAGGATGCCCTGCACGTTCTTGTCGGCCGTAATGATCTTGAAGGCCGCGGTGACCTTCTCCTTGCTGGCGCCACCGCCGACATCGAGGAAGTTGGCCGGCTCGCCGCCATACAGCTTGATGATGTCCATGGTCGCCATGGCAAGGCCCGCGCCGTTGACCATGCAGCCGATATTGCCGTCGAGGGCGATGTAGGCGAGGTCGTACTTGGACGCCTCGATCTCCTTGTCGTCCTCTTCGCTCATGTCGCGCAGCTCGCGCACGTCCTCGTGACGGAAGAGCGCATTGCCGTCGAAGCTGAGCTTGGCGTCGAGCACCCGCAGGCGGCCATTGTCCATGACGATCAGCGGGTTGATCTCCAGCATGCTCATGTCCTTGGCCGTGAAGGCCTCGTAGAGCGAGCGGGCCAGATCGAGCATGTCGACGCGGGCCTGTTCGCCGAGCTCGAGCGCGTCGGCAATGGCGTTGGCGTCGTCATCGGTCACGCCGGTCAGCGGATCGATATCGATGGTGTGGATCTTTTCAGGGGTCTCGTCGGCGACCGACTCGATATCCATGCCGCCCTCGGTGGAGACGACGAAGGAGACCTGGCCGCTTTCGCGGTTGACCAGCAGGGACAGGTAAAGTTCGCGAGAAATGTCCGCGCCGTCCTCGATATAGAGGCGGTTGACCTGCTTGCCGTCGGGGCCGGTCTGGTGCGTGACCAGCGTGTTGCCCAGCATCTCCTTGGCGTGGGCGACGACCTCGTCGACCGACTTGGCCAGGCGGACGCCGCCCTTGGCGTCCGGGCCGAGTTCCTTGAACTTGCCCTTGCCGCGGCCGCCGGCGTGAATCTGGGATTTGACGACCCAGAGCGGGCCGGGCAGTTGCTCCGCGGCCTTGCGGGCTTCGTCGACGGTGAAGGCGGGATGACCCTGGGCCACCGGCGCGCCGAAGCGAACCAGCAGAGCCTTGGCCTGATGCTCGTGAATATTCATGGAGTTCAATCTCTCGCAGTCGGTGAAGGCGAAAACGCGAGGGCCGGGATTTCCGGCCGGTGGGGGAGGCGATCGGGGGCGGTTATAACACCCGGCTTCGCAGGTGCAACGCGTGAGGCGCGGCTAAGGGCGAGATAACAGGGCGGTGACTGCGCCGGCGAGCCAGCCGAGCCCGGCTGACAGGCCCGCGACGAGCGGCAGGACCATGATCATCGTCGCCTGACCGCAATCGGCTCCGCCGGCGAGCTGGCACTCGGTCATGCGTGCGTCTGCGGTGCCGCTCAGCGCCAGGCTGATCAGCTGACCGGCCAGCAGCGGCAGGCCGGTCCCGATCAGGGCTGCCCCCATCCAGGTCAGCAGGCGCAGGCGCGCCAGACGGGCGCGGATGGCGATCGCGAGGCCTGCGCCGATCAGCGCAGGCAGGGCAATGTAGAGGGCGATCACGCCGCGCTCTCGCGTGAGGCGTCCTGGGTGTCGGGATGGGCATCGATCTCGGCCAGCTCGGCCGAGGTGGCCAGCAGGTTGATGAAGGGCTCGCGTTCGGCCTCCCTGACCGGCTTGCGTGCCCGGCTGCGCCAGAGCAGGACGGCGGTCAGCACGAAGCTGGCCCCGGCGGCAAACAGGAAGAGACCGCGCCCTTCCAGCACGCTGCCATAGGCAAGCCCGGCCAGGATCGGGCCGACGATCGACCCGAGCGCCCAGGTCACCAGAATGCCGGACGCGATGGCGGGCAGTTCCTCGGCGCGCGACCGGTCGGCCGCATGGGCGATGGAGATGCCGTAATAGGAGAGGCTGGCCCCGCCCCACAGTCCGGCCAGAGCGGCGCCGAGCCACAGTCCGGGGGTCACGAACACGGCCAGGATGGCGGCAAACAGGCCGGCGGTCGCGGCGGCCCCGGCCATGACCAGACGCCGGTCGACATGGTCGGAGAGCTTGCCGGCCGGCCACTGGACCAGAATCGACACGCCGTAGATGACAGCCATGACGAGCGCGGCCGACCCGGTGGTCGTGGTCGACAGGGTCTCGGCCCAGATCGGCACGAATCCCAGCACGCCGGTATTGATCACCCCGGCCCCGAACGCGGCAACGGCTGCGGCCGGTGCGATCGTGAGCAGGCGGAAGGGCGACACCCGGTTGCCGGCCGGCAGGGCCGGCTGGCCGCGGCGGGTCGCGGTGATCGGAATCAGCGCCAGCGCGAGAAAGATGCCGCCGAGCACGAAGCTCTCCAGCAGCTCGATCCCCGGCAGGGCGATCAGGAAGGGTCCGAGGATGAGTCCCGCCCGCCCCAGGATCTGATAGATCGAGATGACTCCGCCGCGCGCTTCGGAGGGCGTGGCGTCGGCCAGCCAGCTTTCGGCCACCGCGAAGATGCCCGCGGCACAGAAGCCGAAGCCGATACGCGCAATCAGCCACCAGATCATATCGCTGTTCAGGGCCAGCATCAGGGTGAGTGCGGCCGCGCCTCCGGCAAAGGCCGCGTAGGCGCGGATATGCCCGATCGACTGGATGACCAGCGGTGCAAGCAGGCCGCCGAACAGGAAGCCGATCGCGTAGCCGGCCACGACAAAACCGATCGAGAGCCCGCTCCAGCCCGCCGCGGCCATCGCCAGCGGCAGGGCCACGCCCAGCACGCCGACCGAAATCTGCAGCAGGACGGTCGCTCCCATGACTGTCGCGACATTGCGGTAAATTGTCATGGGTGCTCACCTCTCCCGGTTCGGATCTGCCGTTCGATCTTGCGGCATTCAGACCACGGTGTTGTGGCACACGCAAGGCAGGGCTGCCACGCCCGGCGATCCTCGCCGGTCAGTGAAACCGGGTCAGGCGCAGCGTGGCAAAGTCGATCGAGAGCGGCCCGCCGCCGCGTAGCAGCAGATAGAGGCCCAGAGCGGCAAGGATGAAGGCGCTGGTCCAGGCCTCCGGCAGGATGAACACCGCATACCAGAGCGCGCCGGCCAGGGTCAGCAATCCGGCGATGCGCGTCAGCAGTCCTGCCGCGAGGGCAAGCGCGACCACACACACCGCTGCAAGGATCGCCGCGGCGGCAAAAGCCTGGTCCCCGCCCCCCGGCAGCCAGTACGACACAGCCGCGACGAAGCCCTCTTCCGGCAAGGCCCACGCCATCAGGTCGGTCCAGTCGCGCGGGGTCTGCGCGTTCGACCTTGCCCACCGCCATAGCAGCGCTGCCAGGGACAGGCGGATGGCAAGTCCTGTGATGGCATCGATGAGCGTGCCGCCCGGACGCGGCGGTGGCGGGCATGCCGGACCGTCCAGCGCAAACGCATCGCGTTCACCAGCATCTGTACGGAACAGGCGGTCGAAGCGTGTCTCGGTCTGCAAGAGTCCCCCACCCCCGTGGTTCATGCCGTCAGGCGCAATGCGGCCTGGACCGGAGCGACCTAAGCGCCTGCGTTGTGTCGGCGCAATCTGAATCCGGTGCCGGGCCGGTCTTTCAGGTCCCGGGCGTGGCCGCCCGGTCACCATCCTGGTTGTGATTGCCGGTCCGTGTTCGGGGCCCGGCCGCGAGGCGGGGCAGCTTTTTGCGAAGTCCTAGTCGATGGCGAGTTCGCCGAGCGGGACGCTGACCGTGCGCACGGTCTCGCCATCGCTGCCGCGAATGTCCAGGCTCAGCGATCCGGCCTGCCAGTCGATCTCGATCATGCCGTAATTTTCCGGCGCGTACATGTCGCCGATACGGTGCGGGCCGGGCTCATCATTCTCCGCGGCGAAGGCGAGGTTGAGCGAGGAGGACGTGATTTCGTAGAGCGGGTAGGGCGCCACATCCTCCCGCACATAGAGACCGGAGGAATGACGGTCGCCGGAGAGGATCACCACGCCGTTCGCGCCGGTCTCGCCGATCAGCGCGTACAGACGCTCGCGCTCGTGGGGCAGGGTGCGCCAGGCTTCCCAGCCATGCCCGTCGGCATGGACCTGAATGGAGGAGACCAGCAGACGCAGGTCGGCCGGCTTGCGCAGCTCGCCCTCCAGCCAGGCCCACTGGGTTTCGCCCAGCATGGTCTGGCTTTCATCCTCGCTGGGGATGTAGCGTTCGCGGCCCGGCGCGCCGCGCTCGTCGGTCGGAGTCAGCTCGCCGCGGAAATAGCGCGTGTCGAGAAGGATGATCTGGACGCGCTGTCCCTCCGGCCCGAAGGTCTGCGCGGTGTAGATGCCCTCGCGCTGGCGCCGCGCATCGTCCTGCGGCACGCGCCAGAAGTCCTCGAACAGGGTTTCGGCAAAGCCTTTGTAGGGAAAGACCGCGCCGGCATCGTTGAGCCCGTAATCGTGATCGTCCCAGGTGGCCATCATGGGCACCGAGCTGCGCAGGCGCTGGAATTCGGGGCGGTTGGCGAGCATGTGATAGGCCTCGCGCAGCTCCACCAGATCCGGGTTCCAGCTGTACGCGTCGCCGTAGACATTGTCGCCGATATACATGAACAGCTCCGCGTCCTCGGCCGCGATCGTGTCCAGGATCGGAATTTCGCGCTCGGAGGTATTGCACGAGCCGAAGGCGATGCGGGTCAACGCCTGATCCTGCGACGGGAGGGGCGGGCCTTCCGGCGCGATCGGGGCTACGTATTCAAGCTGCGCGTAATAGGGGGCGAGCGCCTCGACGACGGTGCGCGGGGGTGCGGTATCTTCACCGGTACTGGCCGGGGAGGCGGTGCGCGAAGTGCCCGCCGCGCAGGCCGCCAGAACGGCCCCGGCAGTCACGAGGAGGCTGAAGCGTAGCATGAGACGTCTCCGCTGGTTGTGAACGAGTCCGTCCCTGATCTAGCGCGAAGCCACGACAGGGCTATGACGGTTTCGTGCGATCCGCGAGCGGGCCGCTGGCGCGCCTGCGGGTCCGGTCGCCCGCTTCGAGGGAAACCCCGCGGATTTCACTCGGTGCCGCGTCACTGCAAATCACGGCCTCGTGGATGGCAGTTGCAGCGCTGCGTAAATGGCTCGGCAGCACAGTGTGGAATGCAGCCAGCGCGAGGGCAAGCGCGAGCGCGGATCGGACAAGGTCGGCCATGGCATATCTCCTGACAGCTGGGTTCGTGCCTGTGCGGCGCCACAACCCATGACCGGTCCGCGAGCCCGGAGAAAGAGCGACTTCGCGAACGGGCGAGGCGCTAACGTGAATGCTGCGCCGCCGCCGTTCGCGCTTCGCCAATGACGTGTGCTGGAAGCACCGTATCGTCCGGCGCTGAGCCACGCAGGCTGCGCCCATCTGCGCCAAGTTTGCCGGACTGCCGTAACCTTGTCACACTTGCGGCGTTTAGTTTCACCTGTGGCGTCCGGCGGGCCGCCATATAGCCGAATGGCGGCAAACCGAACTGATCGAGAGGGCGTGTTTTGGCTGACATTTTCCACAAGCCGCGAGCCGGGGTGGCCCGGCTCATCGTCTATCTGGTGGTCTTTGTCGGTATTGCGCTCGCGCTGAATGCCTGGATCTTCTCCACGGGTGCGGCGCAGTGGTCGTCCACGCTGGAAAACCCGTCCTGGTCGCCGCCTGGCTATGCGGTCGGCGCTGTCTGGACGATTCTGTTCGCCCTCATGGCGCTCAGCCTCTGGCTGGTCGACCGCGCGGGCCAGCTTGAGGCGCGCGGTCCGGCCCGCGCCCTCGTCGTGCTGCAATACCTGATCAATATCAGCTGGACCTGGCTCTATTTCGGCCTGGAGAACGTGGCCAACGGCTTCTACGTCACCGTGATCGCCTTCTTCGTGGCAATCGGGGCGCTGATCGCGATCGGGCGGGCCAATCTCGTGGCGGCGCTGGTCTGGCTGCCGCTCAATCTCTGGCTCGGCTTTGCCCTCGCGCTGAGCTACGCGACCTGGCAGCTCAACGTCTGAGCCCGCGCCACAGTGCGGCGGCCAGGAAGGCACCGGCCAGAAGCCCGGCGATCCATTCCAGCAATGTCACGCCGAACAGGCCGGGCTCCAGCAGCCAGGCGGCGCGCTCCGCGCCGGCCTCCCGCGAGGCCAGCTGCTGCAGGGTCTCGCTGCGAAACCCGACGGCGACGGCCAGGAAGACCAGCAAGGCGGCGCCGAAGCCGGCAAACTTGATCGAGGAGATCGCGCCATCGGCGTCGTCCCGTCGCATGCGCTGTTCGCGCATGCGTCTGAGCCGGTCGCGGCGTCTCTCGCTCATCGTGCTCTCCAGCGCGCGAAAACGCGCGCATTTCGCTTGTGAGGCCCCCGATTTTGGGGCATATTTGTCTCCGTACGGGCGGCCGATTGACTAAGGCCCGGCGGAAATACTGGACTACCGAAGTGGCAGGATGCCAGAGACTTCAGCTTTCCCCGACATGCAAGTCCGTTCTCCGCAACCGGGACGCCGGGCGGTGCATTTACTGTTTACCGGACGCGGTGTGACTGGGGAAAGGTTCCCGAAATGACCACTGGCACTGTGAAGTTCTTCAACACCCAGAAGGGCTTCGGCTTCATCACGCCGGACGATGGCGGCAAAGACGTGTTCGTTCACATCACTGCGGTGCAAGCCGCGGGCCTCGCCGGCCTGGATGACGGTCAGCGCGTGTCCTTCGAAACCGAGCCGGATCAGCGCGGCAAGGGGCCGAAGGCCGTGGACCTGCAGCTGGCCGACTAGGCACGCGTTCGCAGAGCTTCGCAAAAGGGCAGGACAGACATGTCCTGCCCTTTTCATGTCATTTGGCGTCGAGACAACGATAGGCCGCGTCGATGAGGCGGATGGCGCGTTCGTCACCGACCAGGACCTCGCGCTGGCGATTCATGACATAGCTGCCCGAGACACCCCGGACCGGATCGGCGAAGGCGCACGATCCGCCAAAGCCGTAATGGCCCACCGCGCGTGGTTCGGGGCCGAAATGCCCGCTATCGCGGTTGATCATCACCCCGCTCGCAAATGACAGGTCGAAGGGCAGGACGCGGTCTTGACCCGAAGTCTGCTCGCGCAGGGCCTGAGCAATCGTCTCAGCCCCCACGAAGGCCTCGCCCAGCAGCTGCCCCTGGCAGGCGAAGGGACCCATCAGCGCGGCAAGCGCTCCGGCCGTGCCGTGCCCGTTGGCCGCAGGAAGTTCGGCCGACCGCCACACGGCGGTGCCGCGCCGGCCCGGCGAGGACCAGGGTTTGAGAAAGGCGGCCGCCTTGGCCGGGTTGGCGGCGCCCAGGAATGGCGGCTTGGGCGGCAGCATGTGTTCGGCGGCACGGCGATGCTCGCTTTCGGGCACGCCGATCATGAAGTCGAGACCGCGCGGGCCCGCAATCTCCTCCTTGAGAATGGCCCCGACGGTGCGGCCCTTCTCGTCGACCCGGCGCGCAATGGCATCGGCAATGACGCCAAAGGTGATCGGATGATAGCCCGATCCGTCGCCGGGCGCCCAGAGCGGTTCTGCCTCGGCGACGCGGCGCTCCATGGTCTCGCGGTCGAACCAGTCGGAGGGATCCATCTCTTCGCTGATGCCCGGCACGCCGGACTGGTGCGAGAGGGCTTCGGCCAGCGTCAGGCGATCCTTGCCGTTCGCGCCGAAAGCCTCCCAGACCGCACTGACGCGCGTGGCGTAGTCGATCCGGCCCCGGTCGACGAGCCAGGCCATGACCAGGGCGGTGATCGCCTTGCCGGTGGAAAAGACCGGCACGATCGTGTCCGCGGTCCACGGGCTGGACCTCTTGCGGTCCGCCCAGCCGGCATGAATGTCGACCAGGCTCTGCCCGTCACGCACGAGTGCGAACCCGGCGCCGAGCTCGTCGGTGGTCTCGAAGTTTTCTGCGAAAGCGTCGGCAACAGCTTCGAAGCCGCGCTCGACATGGCCTTTGATCTCGATGCTCATGAGAGCGAGTTAACCGCGCCGGGACCTCTGTTCAAGCGCTCAGGCGAAGATCGCCATGCGCAGGCCCGTGTCGTCGCGCGGCGGATCGGCCGGCAGGCAGAGTGCATTGCCTTCCGCGAGACGCACCGCCGCGAGGGCGCAGGCGGCCGCATCGAGCACGTCATCGGGGGCGGCGACCTTGTGCTTGAACGGGTGCGGCTCGAACAGGGCCGGGTCGAGCCCCTGATCGACCAGCACGTCCAACCGTTCGGCCCGGCCGCCCGGTGTGCGCTTGGCGTGAGCCATGGGCCGGCCGGCAAGCGTGGCGAAGATCAGCTCGGGATGGCTCTCGTGCAGACAGCCCTCCAGCGCCGGGCTCATGACGGCGTCGATCTCGCGCATCTTCGCAAACAGGTTGAAGCTCTGGCGTGACAGGCCCGGCCCGCCCGCCGCGCGGTTGAGGCGACTGGCCTCCTCGTGGCTTCGCGCGGGAAGAGCTGTGCGCAGGGGTGCGGCGAAGATCGAGCTGCGCCGTTGGCCCAAACGGGCGCGGGCCTCGCGCTCGCAGGCCCGGCCTCCCGGTCCGCTCGGCGCAGTTTCGAACCCGATCGGCATGTCCACCGCGATCACGTGCGCGTGCTCCGGCGCATTCAGGGCATCGGTAATCCCGGCATAGACGGACAGACGCGGCGCCTCGAGCCCGTTCAGGTCGATCATGACACCGACCCAGCCGGCCGGACAGCCGTCCAAACCCATGACCCAGGCGGGGCTCCGCGCGCCGAGGCGCGTCATGCGCACCGGTTCGAGGGACTGCGCGCCGGCCTCGCTGGCGGCCAGCACAAGATCGCTCGCGCCGGCCTGTACCGTGGCCTGTATGGCCGCGCGCGTGCGCTGCGTCGCGATGCGGGCGAGGGTTTTCAGCGGCGCACCATCCAGACGGGCACACAGCGCCTGAACCGCAAACAGGTCTCCCGTGCCATAAGGCACACGGTCGAGACGCCCGGTTTCGGCCAGCCAGGCGGCACCTGAAGAGCCGGCTTCGACCGCCAGCACGCCGAGCGCACCCGGCGAGCCAGGAACCGATGTCACCAGCGTATCGCGGCCGAGAGTTTGCGCGGCCTGCGCTGCATCCTCCGGCGAGGCGATGGGCGTGCCGGTCAGCCAGGCCAGCTCGAACGCATTGGGCGTGATCAGGTCGGCCAGCGGAAGGAGACGGTCGCGCAGCGCGCGTGCGGTAGCAGCCTCCACATAGAGTCCGCCGGCGGTGCCGTCCGGCGTTCCGTCGCCGCAGATCGGGTCCACCAGGACGAAGAGATGCGGGTTGTGCGCGCGCGCCTCCTCGATGAAGCGCGCCGAAGCCTCCACCTGGCCGGGGCTGGCAAAATAGCCGGTGAGTATCGCCTGCGCCGCGCGGTCGTGTCGCTCCGCCTTCAGCCCGTCCAGCGCGCCGGAAAACAGTGCGTCGGGGACGGCTCCTCCGCCCGGCGCGCCGCGCCCCGGGTGGCGTCCGAACACCACAGTGGGAACCAGTTCGGGCGTATGGCCGCGCCGCAGCAGGATTTCGCTCGTGACCGAGCCGCCCACACGGCTTCCGGCCACGTGGGAGGTGAGCAAAATCACCGGGGGGTTGCTGTCCAAGTCCATGATTGTCCTATAAACCTTCGACTCATGACTGACGAGACACCGGTTCTGAAACCTCACCGTTCCGTTCTGTTCGTGCCAGCCGACAAGCCGCGGGCCATCGAGAAGGCGTGCGGGCTGGATGCCGACGCCCTGATCCTCGATCTCGAGGACGCCGTGGGCGAAGAAGGCAAGGCCGGCGCGGCACGCAGCGCCCCGGCCTCGATCGCGCGCTGGCGCGAGGCGGGCAAGCGTGCGCTGCTGCGCGTGAACACGATCAATAATGCCGCCTTTGCCTGTGACACGGCCGCCGCCGCCGAGGCGCGGCCCGATGCGGTGGTCCTGCCCAAGGTCAATCGCGCCGAGACCCTCCTGAAGGCCCGGGCCGGCCTGCAGGCGGCCGGCTATGACGGGCCGGTCTGGGCGATGATCGAGACGCCGGCCGCGCTGCTGAACATGCGCCTGATCGGGGAGACGGCGCAGGAAACGCGCCTGGAGGCGCTGCTGGCGGGCACCAACGACCTCACCGCCATCCTGCGCTGCAAGCTCGATCAGGAACGAAGCGCGATCCAGGCGCACCTGACCCAGATCGTGCTGGCCGCCCGGGCCTACGGCCTTCTGGCCATAGACGGTGTGTTCAACAATTTTCAGGACCGCGCCGGGTTCGAGTTCGAGGCGCGCGCCGGGCGCACGCTGGGCTTTGACGGCAAATCGCTGATCCATCCCTCGCAGATCGACGCGGCCAACCGGGCCTTTTCGCCGAGCGCGCAGGAACGCGAGTGGGCCCGCCGCGTTGTGGCGCTGTTCGACGAACCGGAGAATGCAGGAAGCGGCGCTATCGCGATGGACGGCCAGATGGTCGAGCGGCTGCATCTCGATGCAGCGCGCGCCATCCTCGCCGCCGCAACGGAAGATACGGGAGAGACCGGATGAGCATGCTGACCTACTGGCACAATCCCCGATGCACGAAGTCGCGCGAGGGTCTGGCGGTTCTGCGCGAAAAGGGTATCGAGCCGGAGGTGCGCGAATACCTCAAGGACGTGCCGCGCGCGGAGGAACTGAAGGCGGTGGCGTCAAAGCTGGGCGTCGACAGCGCGCGCGGGATGATGCGCACCAAGGAAGACGCCTACAAGGCGAACAATCTCGCAGACGAGACCGATGAGGACCGCCTGTTCGAAGCCATGGCCGCCCATCCCAAGCTGATCGAGCGCCCGGTGCTGATCAGCGACGAGAAAGCCGCGATCGGCCGGCCGACAGAAAACCTGTTCGCGGCGCTGCCCTCGGGCCGCTAGCTAGGTGTCGCTTCCGCCGGCTTCGCCCGAGCCTTCCTCATCGTCGCCTTCGCCGGCCGGCTGGGCATATTTCAGCGTCAGCGGGATGTTGGCCAGGACGAAGAGGAAGAAGATCGGGTAAGTGCCCCAGAAGCGGAAATTGGCCCAGAAGGCTTCGGAAATTTCGAGGCCGTCGAACCAGCGGGCCTGCTCGCTGACGACGGTGTCGGTGATATGGCGCCACAGCACCTCGTTGAGCAGTGCCAGGAGCATGAAGAAGAGCGCCCAGCGCACGCCCAGAATGAACCAGGCGCGTTCCGGCATTTCGAAGATGGAGCCGAACAGCGCCTTCCAGACATTAAAGCCGAACGCGAAACTGCCCAGGATCGCGAACGCGAAGATCAGGTTGATAATGGTCGGCTTGATGTAGGCGAAGATCGGGTCCTGCAGATAGATCGTCATGCCGCCGAACAGCGTCACGATGACGAAGGTGACGATCAGCATGGGCGGTGTGCGCTTCTGCACGACGATGGCCCAGGCCAGCGCGACGGCCGTCGCGAGCATGAACACGCCGGTGGCCCAGTAGATCGCGGCGTCCGTCAGACGGCCGGCGACATTGTAGGTGATCATGAAGATCGCAGCCGGGCCGACATCGACCAGAAGCTTGGAGCCCTGCCCCAGAGTCTTGGCGGAGTCCTTGGTCACGGTTTCGGCGTCGCTCATGCGGGAATGGCCTTTCGGGTCAGCTCGGTTGAAGCCTGCTTGCAACAATACGCGCCGAAAGGCCAGACGGATCGCACACGAGGCTCTGACGCCTGTGTCCTGCGCAGCCCCTCCGGAGCCGCTTCGTCTCGCGCGTACTCAGCTCTCCAGCCCGGCCAGGGCCCGGGCGAAGGCGCGGGCATCGAAGGGCTGCAGATCGCTCTCGCCCTCGCCCACGCCGATATAGTGGATGGGCAGCTTGAAGCGCTCGGCCACCTGAACCAGGGCGCCCCCCTTCGCGGTGCCGTCCAGCTTGGTCATGATGACGCCGGTGATATTGGCCGCTTCCAGGAAGGCTTCGGCCTGGCTGATCGCGTTCGAGCCGACCGTACCGTCCAGCACCAGGATGACGTGATGGGGCGCGGTCTCGTCGACCTTGCGGATCACGCGCAGAACCTTGCGCAACTCGTCCATCAGCTCGGTCTTGTTCTGCAGCCGGCCGGCCGTATCGATCAACACGCCGTCAAAGCCTTCGCGCCGGCCCTTCTCGACCGCATCGTAGGTGAGGCCGGCCGCATCCGCGCCGATTTCGCGCGACATGAAGTGCGCATTGGCGCCGCCGCGCTCGCTCCAGACCTGAAGCTGTTCGACAGCTGCCGCGCGGAAGGTGTCGCCTGCCACGTTGAGCACCTTGCCGCCCTCGCGCGTCATCTTCACGGCGATCTTGCCCAGCGTGGTTGTCTTGCCCGAGCCGTTCACGCCGACGAAGACGACCACACGCGGCGGCTCTCCGGACATGTCCAGTGGCTGTTCGTAGGGTTTGAGCGTCTCGGCCACGGTTTCGGCCAGGGCCTCGCGGACCTCAATATCGGTGACATCCTTGTCGAACTTGTCGCGGGCGAGGCGTGCGGTCACCCGGGCAGCCGTCACCGCGCCCAGATCGGCCGCGATCAGCAGGTCTTCCAGCTCCTCCAGCGCCTCGTCGTCCAGCTTGCGCCGGGTGAAGACGGAGGAGACAGACTCGCTCAGGCGGGAGGAGGACCGCTTCAGGCCGGAGGCCAGGCGCGAAAACAGGCCTTGGGAGGGCGCGCCGTCTGCGGTTTCCGGCGAACCAGGCTGGCTGGCGGTGTCCGGTAGGGGAGCCGCTTCCGGCAAGTCGGCGGTCTCGGGGGTGTCAGTGTTCTGTGCGGCGCCGTCCCTGGCGGCGTCGCCAGTGTTGGGCGGGGCACCGGCTTCAGGGTCGACCAGGCCGGCGGCTTCCGCCTCGATTTCCACCGGTTCTGCATCCCCGGCAGGGGCAGGCGGACTGCTCACCGGCTCCACGCCGGGCGCGTCGTCCGGTTCGCGCACGCTCTCTGATTCAGGGATGGCCTCCTGCGAGGCCACGTCTTCGGGCGGGGGGGCTGCGTTATCATCGGGCGGGGAGGAGTCGCTCCTGCCCGCCTCCTCGTCCTTTTTCTTCTTGCCGAAGCCGAAGGAAAACCAGCTCATCGAGCCCTCTTTTCTTATGCGCTGACGCCGAGCGGATCGGCGGTCAGCGTATCGCCGGCCACGCCGGTCACACGCGCGCGCACCAGTGCGCCGGGACGCGCCGGGGTCTCGATCCGGGCCGGGGCGAAGTTCGCCGCCCGGCCCTGCTGGCCCCGTTCCATCACGAAGTCGAACTCGCGCCCGACCATGGCCTGAAGATGCCGGCCCAGCGCCTCCTCGCCCTTCGCGCGCAGGCGGGCAGCGCGATCCTTGATCGCGAGACCGTCAACCTGGGGCATGCGCGCCGCCGGCGTGCCGGGCCGCGGCGAGTAGGGGAAGACGTGCAGATAGGCCAGGTCGCATTCATCCACGAGACGGAGTGAGTTTTCGAACATGTCCTCGGTCTCGGTCGGGAAACCGGCAATGAGGTCCGCCCCGAACGCGATGCCGGGCCGCACGGCGCGCAGGCGGCGGGTGAGCGCAATCGCGTCCTCGCGCATGTGGCGGCGCTTCATGCGCTTCAGGATCATGTTGTCGCCGGCCTGGAGGGACAGGTGAAGATAGGGGCAGAGCCGCTCGTCCTCGGCGATCACCCGGAACAGGTCGTCGTCGATCTCGATGGCGTCGATGGAGGACAGGCGCAGGCGCTGCAGGTCCGGAACCTGCTTCAGGATGGCGCGCACCAGGCGGCCGAGCTTGGGGGCTCCGGGCAGGTCCTGACCCCAGCTGGTGACGTCCACCCCGGTCAGGACAATCTCGTTATGCCCTGTCTCCACGAGCCGGCGCACCTGTTCGACCACGTCTCCGGCCGGTGCCGAGCGCGCATTGCCGCGGCCATAAGGGATGACGCAGAAGGTGCAGCGGTGGTCGCACCCGGTCTGGACCTGGACGAAGGCGCGCGCGCGTCCCTCCAGCCCGTCGACCAGATGGTCGGCGACCTCGCGCACGGACATGATGTCCTCGACGCTGACGCGGTCGCCGGCACCGGAAACCTGGGCCTTGAAAGTTTCCGGGCGCAGCTTCTCGGCGTTACCGATGATGCGGTCGACCTCGGCCATCCGGCCGAACTGCGCGGGGTCGATCTGGGCCGCACAGCCGGTTACGATCAACGTGGCGTCCGGGCGTTCGCGCTTCAGCTTGCGGATAGACTGGCGCGCCTGGCGCACGGCGTTGGAGGTAACCGCGCACGTGTTCACGATCACCGTGTCGGTCATCCCGGCTGCGCGCGCATGATCGCGCATGACTTCGCTCTCCCAGCTATTGAGCCGGCAGCCGAACGTCACGATCTCCACGCCATCTTCGCGCGGGGCCGTATCGGCACCGGGAGTGGCAGGGGACAGGTTTTCCACAGGGGTGGTCATGCGCGCGGAAAGTGGGGGAGCCAGCAGCAAGGGTCAAGCCAGGCTGTGCGTGTGCCGGCCCAGCGTGGCCTAACGGCCCCAGAAGCGCAGCGTGGATAGAAGCAGGATCACGATGATTTCCAGCCGGCGCGAGGGGCTTATACGCCTGCCCAGCGGCGATTACACCGGGCTTTTCATCTCGTCAGAGCGCGGCAGAACCGGGCCGGTGCCGGAAGGGCGCAAGCGGCCGCGATAACGCACCAGGCGGCCGAGACCAGGTAGGGCGACTTCCACCTCGAACAGGTGCTCGCCCGCGTCGGCACGCTCGCGCGCGTGCAGTATGGGGCGCAGGAATCCCGGCAGGGGGACGCCCATCACGGTCGCGTTTTCCTGATGGAAATCGAGCCCGTGCGGCCCGGCCTCAAGCCGCAGGGTGAAGACGACCGATCCCACCTGTTCGCGCAGCCGCATGCCGCGCGGTGTCGAGACCGCGCTTTGCCGGGTCTCGAAGACCGTGCCGCCATAGTCGCGAGTGATGATTTCGGTGTCGCCGTCCATGGAGACGCGGATCAGAGCCGGGACGCCCGCCCCGGACTGAGGCAGGCCCGCCCGGCCGGCGATCAGGGTGGCAAGCGGGTGCTCGGCACCCTCGATATCGGCCGTGCCTTCAAACACGGATACCGGGGCAGGGCTGTGAAGCTGGCGGGTCACTTCGGGAAGGCGCAGCCAGTCCTCGCCCAGCACGCGCTGGTATACCGGGGTGTGTCCGGTCATGACAGCAGGCCGCCAAGATCGACTTCGCCTTCCAGCTCGACCGGACCGGTCAGGTAGACATCGTCGTCCTCGGCCCAGCGTACGCCGAGCCGTCCGCCATCGACCTCCACCTCGGCGGCGCGGCCCAGTTTTCCCTGCCGGTGCAGGGCCACCACCGCGGCGCACGCGCCGGTTCCACAGGCCTGTGTGAGACCGGCACCGCGCTCCCAGACGCGCAGACGAATCCGGTCGCTCCCGTGAATCTCGGCAAACCCGGCATTCACGCGCTGGGGAAACAGGATGTCGTGCTCGATCATCGGTCCGATCTGCGCGATCGGAATGACCATGACATCGCTGACGGTGAAGGTCACGTGGGGGTTACCCATGGAGACCGCACCGGGCCGGGTGAGGCGTCCGCCCCCGGGCAGGTGAACTTCGTAGTCCAGCGCTTCGGTATCCATATCCCGGGATAGCGGAATATTGCGCCAGGACAGGCGGGGGCGGCCCAGATTGACTTCGGCACGTCCGTCTTCAAGGCGGCGCGCGGTCAGACGCCCGCCGCGCGACGACATCGAGAGTGTCTCGCCGCCATCCTGCTCGAAAAGGAGCCAGGCGGCGGCGCGGGCGCCATTGCCGCAGGCGCCGACCTCGCCGCCATCGGAGTTCCAGACCCTGAGCAAAGCTGTTTCGACCGGATGGGTCTCCAACGTCAGCAACTGGTCGAAAGCGTGGCGCGCATGGATCGCGGCGACCCGCTCGGCCGGCAGGCTGAGCGGAGCCGAGCGGCCGCGCGCGTCGATCAGAACGAAGGCGTTTCCGGCGCCGTTCATGGCATAGGATTTCATGCGGACAACGCCCCTTTGATCGCCTCGGCGAGCTGGCGCGCCTCTTCGGCGCGGGCGCTGCCCTTGCGCCAGGCCAGCCCGATGGCGCGCCCGGCGACGGGCGGGTCGAACGGACGCACGGCCAGGCCGAGATGGTCGGTCAGGCCAGCATCGATCGCCAGCCTGGGAAGCAGGGTCGCGCCGAGACCACTTTTGACCATCTGGACCAGCGTGTGAAGGCTGGTGGCGGCGAAGTCGGACCGCGAGACCTCGGCAGAGGGCCCGCCGGGCGTGGCCGCACAGATCGACAAGGCATGATCGCGCAGGCAATGGCCGTCTTCGAGAAGCAGCAGGGGCTCGTTGGCGAGCATGCTCGTCTTCAGCTTGTCATGCCGGGCCAGGGGATGGTCTGGATGGGCGGCGAACAGAAACTCGTCCTCCATCAGCGACATCGTCTCCACGCCCGCATCCTCGTAGGGCAGCGCGATCAGCGCAACGTCGAGACGGCGCTCCTTGACCGCATCCAGCAACCGGTGAGTGAGATCCTCGCGCAGGAAGAGCTCGAGCTTGGGAAACTGCATTCTCAGTGCGGGCAGGATTTTAGGCAGCAGGAAGGGCGCGATGGTGGGAATGACACCGAGCCGGAACGCGCCGCTCAAGGGTTCGCCGGCCGCACGCGTGGCGTGGACCAGGTCTTCGGCCTCGGTCAGCACGACGCGCGCGCGCTCGACCGCGGCTTCACCGGCCGGTGTCAGGGTCGCGCCCCGCGCTCCGCGCTCGACCAGAATGGCGCCCAGTGCCGATTCCAGCTCCTTGATGCCGGCCGACAATGTGGGCTGTGTCACGAAGGCGGCTTCCGCGGCCCGCGAGAAGCTGCCCTGGTCCGCCAGGCATACGAGAAAGCGGAGCTGGCGAAGGGTCGGAAGAATTGTACTCATGCGTATTGAGATAAACTATGGCTCATTAAGAAACAATCCATTGGATTAATAGCACGCAAGGCGCGATATATCTCGTTCAGCGGCCGGGGAACTCCCGGCTGGCCGTACATGTTGCGGTAGAGACCCCCGAACCGAGAAACAGGAGAGCATTCCATGCTGGGTATTGGCGACAAACTCCCCGAATTTGAAATCGTCGGCGTGAAGCCGAAGTTCAATCAACACGAAGAGAACGGCGAAAGCGCGTTCGAACCGATCACGCAGGACAGCTTTGAGGGCAAGTGGAAGATCATCTTCTTCTATCCGAAAGACTTCACCTTCGTCTGCCCGACCGAGATCGTGGCCTTTGCCAATCTCGCTGACGAGTTCGCCGACCGCGACGCGGTCGTGCTGGGCGGCTCCACCGACAACGAGTTCTGCAAACTCGCCTGGCGCCGTGAGCACCCGGATCTGAAATCGCTGGACATGTGGCAGTTCGCCGACACGACCGGCTCGCTGGTCGACAGCCTGGGCATCCGGTCGCCTGAAGGCGTGGCCTATCGCTACACCTACGTGGTCGACCCGCACGGCGAGATCCAGCACGTCTACGCGAACAACCTGAATGTCGGCCGGAATCCGGAAGACACGCTGCGCGTTCTCGACGCCCTGCAGACCGACGAACTCTGCCCGTGCAACCGCGCGGTCGGCGGCGACACGCTTGCAGCCTAACGCTTGCACAGTCCTGTCCGGGACGAGGGGCTCCCCCCTGGGTTCGCCCAGGCCCTTGTCCCGGGCATCTTTCTCCGGCGGTACCGCGTCGGCACTCAACAATATTATCCCGAACCAGGGAGGACTCCCGTCATGAGCCTCGACGCTCTCAAATCGCGCCTGCCCGAGCACGCCAAGGACCTGAAACTGAACCTGTCCTCGCTCGCGCGCGAGACCCTTCTCGACGATCAGAAAAAATTCGGCACCTTCCTGGCCGCGGCCTATGCGGTGGGAGAGCCCGAAACCCTCAAGGCGATCGCGGCCGAGGTGGAGGACAAGCTGTCCGATGACGCGCGCACCGGCGCCAAGGCGGCCGCGTCCATCATGGGCATGAACAATGTCTATTACCGCTTCACCCACCTGGCCTCGACCAAGGAATACCGCACGCTGCCGGCCAAGCTGCGCATGAACGTGATCGCCAATCCCGGTGTGGACAAGGCCGATTTCGAGCTGTGGTCGCTGGCGGTGTCCGCCATCAATGGCTGCGGCATGTGCGTGGACAGCCACGAAGCCGAGCTGCGCAAGGCGGGCCTGACCTCCGAGCAGATCCAGGCGAGCGTGCGTATCGCGGCGGTCGTGAACGCGGTGGCTGCCGTCGTGCGTGCAGAAGACGCCTTGAACTAACTTCTTGTCTCACGCCCGCCGGAGTCCTGTCCCCATACCCCTCCGCGGACGTCCAGCGCCCGTCCGGCCCGTGTCCCCTCAGAGCGCGCCGGGCGGGCGTTTTTGACTTAACCTCTTTTTGTCCGTATCCTGAGGGCTATGGAAGAGGTGACCCCGATCAATAACGACAGGCACGGACCCCGACAACGTCAGGACGCCGGACGCGTCGCGCGCGCCTGGCGCTGGTTCTCCGGGCGGACCATCCGGAGGGCGGAGCGTTACCGCGACCTCGAATGGAGCGCGATCGTGCGCCATGGCGGCGCCGCGCTCGCGTTGATCCTCGTCTCGCGTCTGTTCCCGGCAGAAGGCTTCGCGCCGTTTGCCCTTGTCGCCGGAGCGATCTGGGCCGCGTTTCTTGTGCGTATCGTGCTGATCAAATGGGTCGACAAGGCGGTCAGAAACCGCCGCGCCCGGCGCGAAGGCTAGGCATCCTGCCTGCGGGCGCTGCGAACTTGTCCGCACCTCCATCATCGACATTGCTACGGAACCAGGCGCGGCAGGGCTTCGGCCAGTGCGCGCACATCGTCCGGAGATGTGAAAACGCCCGGCGTGACCCGCACGCAGGCGCCTGACGCGATCCCCGTGCGGTGGACCGTGAAGATGTTGTGCTCGTTCAGCAGACGCGCCGCCAGCGCGGCGTTCTCCTGTGCGCCCGTCTGCCCGGCCGCCCGGAAGGATGTGATGCCGGCGTGCAGCGACGTCTCTTCGGGGGTCAACACCTCGAAGCCTGCCTCGCGTGCCGGGCCTGTCCACAGGCTGCGCAGATAGCGCAGGCGCGCCGCCTTTCGGGCCGGGCCGATGGCCTCATGGACGTCGAGCGCGGCAGGGACGGACAGGATGGCGGCAAAATCGGTCGTGCCGGTATGGACGCGCGCGCCAATGTCCTGCGGACCGCGCGAGGGCTCGCCCATGAAGGGGTCGATGTCGGCAATGCGCGGCTTTCGCACATACATGAGGCCGACGCCCAGCGGCGCGCCGATCCATTTGTGAAGATTGAATCCGACGAAATCGGCATTGAGTTCCGCCACGGTGAAGTCGATCTGACCCCAGGAATGGGCGGCATCCACGATCACGTCGACACTGCGGCCCCGCGCCATTTCGCAGATCTCGGCGACCGGCAGCACCAGCCCGGTACGGTGGCTGAGATGGGTCACCAGCATCAGGCGGACATGCGGATTGGCGATCAGCGCCTGTTCATACGCATCGATCAGGCTCTGCCGCGTGGCCGGCTCGGGCAGCGCCATCGTCACCAGATCGGCCCCCCGGCGCTCGCGCAGCCAGGCCATCGCGGTCTGCATCGAGCCATAGTCGAGATCGGCGTAAAGCACGCCATCGCCTGGCGAGAGCCGGTTATATCCCCCGATCAGAGCCTGCAGCGCCTCGGTCGCATTGCGCGTGAGGACGATCTCGTCGGGTTCGCAGCCCAGCACGGCCGCGATCCTGGCCTGGACCGCTTGGGCGTCGGGCCAGAACTCGCGCCGGGCATAATAGGAATTGCGCCGGTTGACGGCCTCGACATGGGCGATGTGCGCCTCCAGCACCGGGCGCGCCATCATTCCCCAATTACCGTGCTCGAGATGGATGACCTCGCCGGTCACATCGTAGAGCCCGGCGACCGCGCTCCAGAACGCTTCGTCCTGCGCGGCACGTTGGGCATCCTCGGAGGTGGAGGGAAGGGCGCGGGCCGAGGCACCCAGGGCTACGCTGCCCGCGGCGGCGGTCAGCATGGAACGGCGGGTCAGGGATGGCATCGCGATCCGTCCTCTCATTCATAGAAAACCCGGCAGGGTAAGACCGGGCGGTTGGCGCGGGCGGGCCGTGCGCAAGGCATCGGCCCGCCCGAACCGGGAGGCTGGCCTAGAAGCTCGCTTCCAGGCGCAGATAGTATTTCCCGCCATCGGTATCGTAGGGGGCGTTGCGCGAATAGATCAGGCCGCGATTGGCCTGACGGCGCGATCCGTCGGGATAGGTGTCGAAGATATTCTCCGCCCCGACCCGGACCGCGAAGTTCTCGTTGATATCGGCGCGAAGGCCGAGATCGACGAAGACTTCCGATCCGAAGTTCTGGAAGATCACGTCGGCGCTGTCGTCGGTATCTGTCCATTCGCCGTAGTAGCGCGCGCGGGCATTCAGCGTGAAACGCCCGAGCATATAGTCCGCCGTCAGCACGACATTGTGCTGGGGCAGGCCTTCCTCGAACACGGTGCGCGAGACGTCGTTGAACACGCCGCTGGCCGCCTCGCCGGTCACCTCGGTCTCGTTGTAGCTGTACGCCCCGGTCACGCTCATCGCGCCCTGGCCGAGATCGAAGCCGTAGGTGGCGACCACATCAATGCCGCGTGTGCGGGTGTCGAACTGGTTCTGGAAGAAGGAGACCTGGGTGATGCTCTCGCCGCCCGGGACGTTGAGCGCCGCCAGCTGCGCCCGCTCGGCATCGGTGAGCGTGAAGCTGCCCAGGGTCGAGAAGCGGTCGTCGACATCGATCTGGTAGACATCGACCGTCGCGGTCAGCCCGCTATCGTGCGAATAGGTCATCCCCAGCGAGTAGTTCTGGGAGGTCTCCGCGTCGAGCGGCCGGATCTGCGGGCCGTTCGCGCGCGCATTGATGATGTCGGCCACCGGGCCGGTCGGGCTGAACCGCCCGGACGTCACCAGGACGAGCGTGGTGGAGTTCAGGCCCTGAGAGGTACGTTCGGACTCGATCTGGCCCGGCGTCGGCGCCCGGAAGCCGGTCGAGACCGTGCCCCGGAAGGCGAGCGCATCGGTAACAGCGAAACGGCCCGAAAGCTTGTAGTCCGTCGTCGAGCCGAACTCGGAGAAGTCTTCGTAACGCAGGGCGCCGGCGACTGTCAGCTGTTCGGTGACTGGTAGCTCGACATCGACATAGCCGGCATAGCTGTCTTGGGAGAAGCTGCCCGCCTGCAGGTCTGAATAGCCGGGGAAGCCGTTCGAGCCGGACGGCAGGCCTTCGACAGCGAGCGGCCCGACCGCGTAAGAGGCTTCGTCACCGGCCTCGATTTCATAGGTCTCTTCGCGCGCCTCCAGGCCGAAGGCGATGCTGACCGGTGCTTCGAACCGGCCGGTATCCCAGCCGTAGACGAAGTCCAGATTGAAGTTGGTCTCTTCCTGGGCCAGCACGCCGGCATTGAAGCTGGTCGGGCTGTTCGAGCCCAGCGAGGCGTTGATCGTGTTGTAGATGAAGTAGTCGATCTCGTTGCGGCCGCGGCCCGCGCTCAGATCCCACTCCAGACCGTCAAGCACCTCGCCGCGCAGGCCGGCCACGACTTCGTAGTCCTGGTCTTCCTGACCGAATTGCGGGCTGAAACCGGCCGGGAAGATCTGCGACAGGTCATAGTCCGGGTCGAGCGGCGTGGTCTGGTAAGCGGTCGTGAAGGCCGGGTTGCGCCAGTTGAAGTCGCTTACGCCCTGGCCCTGGGCATAGGTTGCGTGGCTGTAGAATTCGATGGCGCCGGTGATCGGCGCGGCGGCGTTGAAGGCGAACTTGACGGCCTCGCGTTCGGGCTGGCCCCAGTTCTGGACCGGGTCGTCGACCTGGATGCCGGTTGCTTCTTCGAACGCGATGGCGTCAGGCCGCTGACGGCTGCGCGAGGTCGGCTCGGCGGTGGTGTATTCCAGCGTGGCGGTGGCAAAGCCGCCATCACCGAGCTCAAAGCCGAGCTGAGCGCCGAGCTGGTCCTGCTGTCCGTCGCCTTCGAAGTATTGCGAGGTCTGGGCGAAGGCCCGAAGACCCTCGGTCTCGTCCAGGATGATGTTGATGACACCGGCGATCGCGTCCGAGCCGTACTGGGCCGAGGCCCCGTCGCGAAGCACTTCGACACGGCTGATCGCGAAAGACGGCACCGTGGCCAGGTCCGCCGACTGCGCCCCGCGTCGGCCCAGCAGCGCGGCGCGGTGGCGGCGCTTGCCGTTGACCAGCACCAGCGTCTGATCCGGCGACAGGCTGCGCAGGCGCGCCGGGCGGACGTAGATCGCACCGTCGGCCATGGGAAGGCGCTGGACGGAGAAGGCCGGGTTCAACGCGGCAAGCGAATCCACCAGCTCGTCGGACACGACCGTGTCGATCGCGTCGGCCGTGATGACATCGACCGGCGCCAGGGACTCGATCGCGGTACGGCTCTGGCCGCGTGTCCCGGTGACGATGATCGTGTCCTCGACCGGGCGGGTCTGGATTTCGGTATCCGTCTGGCCAAGTGCGGGTTGGGCCAGCGCGGCAAACGCCGTGCCGGCGAGAAGAATCGTGCGCATTGAGAATATCCCTCCTTAGACGCCGAACCGGTGCCGCCAGCGCGCGCCGAATGCGCGCGCCGTACATGTCCGTCCCCCGGATGCAGGGTTCGACACAGAGGGCCTTTAGGCAGCAGTGATGACGGTGAACCGGCATTTCGAAGACGTCGCGATGAATAATTCATCACAGTGCGATGACGAAAAGCGCGGGAGGGGAAATTGTCGATTTATGATTGAAAAATATGTATTTATGTGAATTTTACATGATAGTTTCGATGGGTCCGGAGCTCATATAACTGCTCCGGACCCACCGCAGGTCGGTCAGGCTTTCAGGATGCCCTTGTTGAGGAGAACCTCCGCGATCTGCACGGCGTTGAGTGCCGCGCCCTTACGCAGATTGTCGGATACGATCCACATCGCCAGACCGTTCTCGACCGTCGGGTCGCTGCGAACCCGGCTGACGAAGGTGGCGAACTCGCCGACGCACTCGATCGGCGTGACGTACATCGGGTCGTCCTCGTCGGTGCGGTCGATCAGCATCAGGCCGGGCGCCTCGCGCAGGATGTCCCGGGCTTCTTCCGGAGAGAGTTCCTCCTCCAGCTCCAGGTGCGCTGCGACGCAGTGACCCACGAAAACGGGGACCCGCACGCAGGTGGAAAACAGCTTGATGGACGGATCGAGGATCTTCTTCGTCTCCATCGTCATTTTCCATTCTTCCTTCGTCGCGCCATCCTCCATGAAGACATCGATCTTCGGGATGACGTTGAAGGCGATCTGCTTGGGCAGGGCGTCCGGTTCGATAGGATCATTGACGTAGATGGCGCGCGTCTGGTGCCACAGCTCGTCCATCGCCGCCTGACCGCCGCCCGACACCGCCTGATAGGTCGCGCAGGAGACACGCTTGATCCTTGCGCGGTCATGTATGGGCTTGAGCGCGACGACGGTCTGAATGGTCGAGCAATTCGGATTGGCGATGATTCCCTTCTTCGGCCGGGACTCGAGCGCGTCGGCATTCACTTCGGGCACGATCAGGGGCACGTCGGGATCCATCCGCCAGGCGGAGCTGTTGTCGATCACGATGGCGCCGGCCTTGGCAATCTTTTGCGCTTCGGCGCGCGACACATCTCCGCCCGCGCTCATCAGGACGAGGTCGACCTTGGAGAAATCGAAGGTCGCGGCGTCCTTCACCTTCAGCGTGCGGTCGCCGTAGGACAGTTCGCGGCCGATCGACTTGCGCGTGGCCAGGGCGAAGACTTCCTCGGCCGGGAAGAGGCGTTCCTCCAGGATGGTCAGCATCTCCTTGCCGACCGCGCCGGTGGCGCCGTAAACCGCAATTTTCAAACCCATATCGTGTCTCCAATCCGCGCGCTTTGACCCGCTGCCGGGCGCGCGCTCTACCATGCAGGGACAAAGTCCCATGAAAAACCCCCGGGGCGCCGGCCCCGGGGGTTGCAGCTGTAATGCTGTCAGCCAGGGGCGTTACGCGAGCGAGGAGTCGAGCTTCTTGCAGGCGGCCACGAGTTCCTTCACCGCGTCGACGGAGTGATCGAACATCTCCTGCTCGTCGCTGTTGAGCGAAATCTCGACAATCTTCTCCACGCCCTTCTCGCCGATGACGATCGGCACGCCGACATACATGTCGTTGACGCCGAACTGGCCGGTCAGATGGGCAGCGCACGGGAAGACGCGCTTCTTGTCGTGGAGGTAGGATTTGGCCATGGCGATGGCGCTCTCGGCCGGCGCGTAGAAGGCCGAACCGTTGCCGAGAAGCTTGACGATCTCGCCGCCGCCCTGACGGGTACGCTGAACGATCTCGTCGATCTTGGCCTGTGTCGACCAGCCCATCTTGATCAGATCGGGAACGGGAATGCCCGCAACGGTCGAATAGCGCGTCAGCGGCACCATCGTATCGCCGTGGCCGCCCATGACGAAGGCGGTCACGTCCTCGACCGACACACCGAACTCTTCGGCCAGGAACCAGCGGAAGCGCGCAGAATCCAGAACGCCGGCCATGCCGACGACTTTCTCCTGCGGCAGGCCGGAGAATTCGCGCAGAGCCCAGACCATGGCGTCGAGCGGATTGGTGATACAGATCACGAACGCATTCGGCGCATGCTTGGCGATGCCTTCACCGACGGCCTTCATGACCTTCAGGTTGATCTCCACCAGGTCGTCGCGGCTCATGCCCGGCTTGCGCGGCACACCGGCGGTGACGATGCAGACGTCCGCGCCGGCAATCGGGGTGTAATCCTCGACCGAACCGCCGGTCAGGTGCGAGTCCATGCCGAAGACCGGGCTGGCCTGGCACAGGTCGAGTGCCTTGCCCTTGGCCGTTCCCTCGGCCAGGTCCATCAGGACGACATCGCCGAGTTCTTCGCGCGCCGCGATATGGGCGAGCGTGCCGCCGATCATGCCGGCGCCGATAAGGGCAATCTTCTTGCGAGCCATGGGGTTCTCCGTCTTGGGTTCTGCCGCACACACGCGCCATGCTGCACGCGCGAAGCTGTTCTGAGCGAAGGGATAAACCTCTCGCGCTCGAAGAGCAATCCGCTGCGCGCCGCTTTGGCGGGCTCGGGTTTTTGTCGTCGCCTAGTGGCCGAGCCAGTGCATGAAGGAGACATTGCGCAGGCGCTCGCCGCCGATCTCCGCGCCGGCGATCAGCGCCGGCTCGTCGGCCTGCGGCTCCATGGAGTCGCCCTGGAGATGCTCCGCCCGGATTTGCCCGGACACCAACACCGCGCCCATCGGCGACTCGGCCGCGTAGAACTCGAAGCGGCCGTCTTCCATAATCAGCCGGTCGGGGCGGACCCGGATGCTGTCAGGGTAGTATTCCTGCCCCATGGCATTGATCTGCGGCTCGGCATCGTTGGGATAGGCTTCGATCCAGAGGGCGATATTCTCATAATCGCTATCGCCCGCGCGCCAGGCCTCGAACTCGAATTCGCGCGGCAGGACGAGCATATCGACAGTCCAGCCATTGGCAGAGAGCGTGGTCGAGGGCAGGTAGAAGCCGCTGGGATCCACGCTGATGGTCCAGACATAGTCGGCTTCGGCCTGTGCCTCGGCCGTATCGGCCTGCGCCGGCGGCGAATTGTCCTCTGCCTGCGAACAGGCGGCGGCAAAGGCCAGAATGGCCATCGTGGTCAGTATCTGCATGGTTGTATCCTCCCTGCCGGTCCTTATAGGGCGGCCTGGGCGTGGCGTTAACCTTAAACGGGTCCGCGGGTTCGGCCTTCTGGCCCGCCTATTCGCCCGGGATTTGAACGAAGACGATCTCGCCGACGCGTTCGTTGCCGATCGATGTGTCTGCCCTCAGGGCTGCCGGCTCGTCCGTGGCCCGGCCCCGGCGGCCCGGCGTGTGGGCGTCGATCCGGCCGGACAGGACGACCTCTCCAATCGTGCCGTTGGCGCCGCGAAAGGCAAAACGGCCGGGGGCCAGGGTGAAGCTCTGAGCGTGGACACGGGTGCGCTCGCCCGCCGTCTCCCGACCCTGGGCGTTGGTGCGCGCGGGCCCGTCAGTGGCATGAAACTCGATCCAGAGCGGCACGGCGTACCGTTCGCTGCCCTGTGCGCGCCAGGCGTCGAACTCCTCGGGCATGCCGACGAAGACGTGGTCGATGCGCCAGCTGGCATTGTCGATTTCAATGGCAGGCCTGTAGAGGCCGGAGACGTCATAGCCCGGGGCCCAGCGGGCCGCGCCCGCGCTGTTCGTGCTGCCGGAGGATGCGGCAAATCCGGACGGCTGGACGGCGTGCGGATATTGCTGCGCGCAGGCTGAAAGCGTGACCGCCAGGCCGGCCGCGAGCCAGAGTCGTTTCATGGATGAGCCCCCCTTGTGCGACTGCGGAGCCCATGATGCCATTCGCCGGCTGGCCGCGCATCCCAAATCGCGCTCTTCAGGCGGTGCCGCTGTCGCTGCCCTCATCCTGACCCGGGTGACGGGCGGCAAGATAATCCTGGCTGCGCATCTCCATCAGGCGTGAGGCGGTGCGCTGGAACTCGAACGCACCGTCGCCGGCGGGGTAGAGCGCGTCAGGCTCGGCCTCCGCGCTCATCACCAGCTTGGTCTTCATCTCGTAAAGCGCGTCGATCAGGGTCACGAAGCGGGCCGCCGCATCGCGCCCGCCGGCATCCAGCCTGGGCACGTGATCGATCATGACCGTGTCGAAGGTCTCGGCAAGGCGAAGATAGTCTGCGGCCCCGAGCGGCTTTTCGCACAGCGTCGCGAAATCGAACCGGGCAACGCCTGCGGCCTCGGCCGGGACGTAGAGCTCGCGGCCCTGGATCGTCAGCGTGCAGCTCCTCGGCTCGGCCCCCATCGTCAGCCGGTCGAAGGCGGCATCCATCGCCGCATCGGCCTCCGGGCCCAGCGGCGCGTAATAGACCGGCGCGGCGCTCAACCGTTCGAGCCGGTAATCGCGCCCGGCATCGAGGCGCATCACGTCGAGTGTGTCCTTGATCATGCCGATGAAGGGCAGGAAGAGCTGGCGGTTGATCCCGTTCTTGTAGAGCTCGTCCGGGTGGCGGTTCGAGGTGGCCACGATCACCACGCCGGCTTCGAACAGGCCCTTGAACAGCCGGCCGAGGATCATCGCGTCGGCCACGTTGGTGACCTGGAACTCGTCGAAGCATAATAGCCGCGTCTCGTCGCCGACGGCTGCGGCGACGCGCGGCAGAGGATCGCGGTCGCGCCGCTCGCGTTCGGAGGCCAGCCGCGCATGGATGTCCTGCATGAAGGCATGAAAATGGACCCGCTTTTTCTTCTCCAGGGGTGCGGCCCGGAAGAAGAGGTCCATCATCAGCGACTTGCCGGTCCCGACGCCGCCCCACAGATAAAGCCCCGTCGGCGCCGGGCGGCTTTTGCGGAACAGGCTCTTGCGGGACTCGCGCCAGATTTCGATCTCATCGGCGAGACCGGTCAACCGGCGAGCCACCTCGCGCTGGGCCGGATCGGCCTCGAGCCGACCCTCCTCGATCGCGGTATCGAGTGCAGCGATGGGCGTCATGCGCCCGCCCCTTTCAGCACCCAGCCCAGCACGGCGACCAGCAGCAGGCCGAAGGCGAGGGCCGCAGCCAGACTCAGGAGGACGGGGCGTTCGATGCGTCTCATGGGCGCAGCCTTAGAGGCGGCACCGTCCGCAGCGCAAGAGGTGAGGTCCGCCGCCTCAAGCTGTCAGGCTCGCAAGGGTCTCGCGCCACGCTTCGGGGAGGGGTTTGGGACGGCGCGTGCCGCGATCGACGTAGACGTGGACGAAGAAGCCTTCGGCAATTGCCAGGTCCTCTCCGGCGCTGAACAGCGCGATCTCATAACGCACCGAGCTGGTCCCGAGGCGCGCGACACGCAGGCCTGCCTCGAGCCGGTCGGGAAACGCAGCCGACGCGTGATAGCGGCACCCGGTTTCGACGACCAGGCCGATCGGGTCGCCCGCCTCCACATCCAGTAATCCCGCCGCGATCAACCATCGGTTTACGGCTGTATCGAAGAAGGCGTAATAGCTCACATTATTGATGTGTCCGTATACGTCATTATCGGCCCAGCGCGTCTCGATCGGCTCGAACGCGCGATAGGCCTCACGGCTGCCCGGCGCGGCGCGTTCAGTCACAGAATTTCCTCGTACATAGCGACAATGTCGTCATAGGTCATCTCGCGCGGATTGTTCGGCAGCAGGCGGTCGTTCGCCGCAACGTCCTCGGCCATGCGCGGCACATCGTTATGGCTGATGCCAAGCTGGGAGAGACGGCGTTCAATGCCCACGGCTTCGGCGATGCGTTCCATCTCGTCGATCAGGCCCGCCGACCCCGGCTTCAGACCAAGTCTCGCCGATATTTCCGTGTACTGATCCTCTGCCGCCGACGCATTGAAGCGCAGGACCGGCGGCAGCACCACCGAGTTGGAGAGGCCGTGCGGCACGTGGAAGATTCCGCCGAGCGGATAGGCCATAGCGTGCACGCCGGCACACGGCGAATTGGAGAAGGCCTGGCCGGCCAGCATGGCGCCCAGCAGCATGTCGCCGCGCGCCTCGGTGTCGTTTCCGTCCGCGCACGCCCGTTCGAGGCCGCGATGCAGGCGGTCCAGCGCCGTCAGCGCAAGCGCATCGGAGACCGGATTCTTGCTGCGCCGGTTGGTGAAGGCTTCGATCGCGTGGACCATGGCATCGATGCCGGTCGCCGCGGTGACGTGCCGCGGCAGGCCCCGCGTCAGCTCAGGGTCCAGGATCGCCATGTCCGCATAAAGCGCGCCCGACGCGATGCCGCGCTTGGAGGTCTCGCCCGTCGTGACCACGGCCACATTCGTGACTTCGGACCCGGTCCCGGCGGTCGTCGGGATGAGGATGAGCGGCGGACGCGTGGCGCTCACCTGCTCCACGCCGTACATGGTGGACAAGTCCTGCTCGCCGCGCAGCAGGACGGCGACGACTTTCGCGGTGTCCATCGGGCTGCCGCCGCCAAAGCCGATCACGGCCTCGGCGCCGAACCGGCGCCCGGCCTCCACCGCTTCGAGGATCACGGACTCCGGCGGGTCTGCAACCACGGAATCGAAGATTTCCACCTCGTAGCCGGCCGCCTTCAGCGCCTCGACCGGGCCATCGAGCAGGCCGGTCTTGCGCAACCCGGCATCGGTCAGCAGGAACAGCTTGCGTGCGGGTCCGGCAGCGGAGCCGATCAGGGCGTCAAGCCGCTTCGCAGCGCCAGCCTCGAACACGATGTGAGGCACGGTGCGGAAGGAAAAGGCTTTCGTCATGACAATCTACCCTGGCGCGTCGGGCGCGGTTTGCAATTGCGTCACGCGGTGCGCGCGAGGCGCTCACGCTTGGCATGGAGGGCCTCGCGGGTGACCGGTTCCTGCGCGTCCCAGCTCTCGTGAATGGCGCAAATCTCCGGCCGCGCCCCGGTGCACCAGACGCGCGCCAGCTGATCCATGGCCTTGGTTCGGTCCTGCGCGGTCTGGATCCGATAGACTAAGTCGCGCATGGCCACGCACACAAGCTTTCCGTAGAGCACCATGGCCAGATCGAACTCGGCGGCGCACAGCGGCCGGCTGGACAAGGGCTCCAGCCCGCAATCCAGGCGCAGGGCGGCGATGATGGGCTCGAGGAGCTCCGATCTCAGCTGGACCGGGCCGAAGAAGAAGGGCGCGCGGATACCGGCAAGTCCGGCGAACAGGGACAGACGCAGCCGCTCCTCGTCATAGCCGTTCAGAATCGCGGCCGAGACTTCGGTCAACCGATCCTCGAGCGAGCGGCTCGTATCCTCGAGGGTCTCGCGCGCCGGGAGGGTCACCACATCCGGCTCCTGCGCCAGAATAGCCTCGATGAGCGCGTCCTTGCTCTCGAAATACTTATAGAGAAGAGCTTGCGTGACGCCGAGTTCCGCGGCGATGTCGCGCGTACTCGCCGACAGGCCCTGCTGGGCGAAGATGCGGCGTGCGCCTTCAATAATGAGCGCGCGGCGCTGGCCGCGCTTGACCCGTTTTCGAGGTTTGTCGTCGTTCAAGGGAATAAAGACCTGCTCAAAACCGCTGCGCTTGAGGGTGCGCATGCGACACACTAACAATAAAAGCAAGGCCGCCGGGCGCGTGGCCGATCTACCCGCAATGGTGCGGCGCCCGCACGTTTGCCGACTGGTTATAAAACTTTCTCACCTTTCGATGGGAAACGCAAAGCCCGGCGGGAGAATCTGCAAATCAATTGCAGATGAGCTAGCAAAAAAGCGCCGGGGCCATGGGCACCCGGCGCTTTGTCTCGTCTATGTCTGCAGGCGGGAAGCCCTACTGCATGGTCGGAATGATGAAGGCCTGGTCGGAGACTTCACCGCTCGGCCAGCGCTGGGTCACGGTCTTCACCTTGGTGAAGAATTTCACGCCTTCCGGTCCGTGCTGGTTGGTGTCCCCGAACGCCGAGCGCTTCCATCCGCCGAAGGTGTGATAGGCCACCGGTACCGGGATCGGCACGTTGATGCCGACCATGCCGACATTGACCTTGGAAGCGAATTCGCGCGCCGCCAGGCCATTGCGGGTGAAGATTGCGACGCCATTGCCGTACTGGTGGTCGCTCGCGAGTTGCGCCGCTTCCTCGAGATCCTTCGAGCGCACGATCTGAAGGACCGGGCCAAAGATTTCTTCCTGATAGGTCTTCATCGTCGGGGTCACATGATCGAACAGGGACGGGCCGATGAAGAAGCCGTTCTCGTGTCCTTGCAGCTCGAAGCCGCGACCGTCGATCAGAAGCTCGGCGCCTTCGTCAACGCCCATCTGGATGTAGTTCTCCACCTTCGTTCGATGAGCCGCGCTGACGACAGGCCCGTAGGCGGCGTCCGGGTCGGTGGAGGTTCCCGGCTTCAGCTTCTCGATCTCGGGGATCAGCTTCTGCAGCAGGCGGTCGGCCGTGTCGTCACCGACCGGGACCGCCACGGGCAGTGCCATGCAGCGCTCCCCGGCCGAGCCGTAGGCGGATCCGACGAGATCCTGGACGACCTGGTCGAGGTCGGCGTCCGGCATGATGATGCCGTGGTTCTTGGCGCCGCCCATCGCCTGCACGCGCTTCCCGTTGGCGGTGCCGGTCGAGTAGACGTGATGGGCGATGTCGGAAGACCCCACGAAGCTGACGGCCTTGATGTCGGGGTGGGTCAGGATCGCGTCCACCGCGACCTTGTCGCCATGCACCACGTTCAGTATCCCGTCGGGCAGGCCGGCTTCCTGCATCAATTCGGCCAGGCGCATCGGCACGCTCGGGTCTTTCTCCGAGGGCTTCAGGATGAAGGCGTTGCCGCACGCGATCGCCACGCCGAACATCCACATCGGAATCATGGCCGGAAAGTTGAATGGCGTGATGCCGGCCACCACGCCCAGCGGCTGGCGCATGGAATAGACATCGATGCCCGGACCGGCGCCTTCGGTGAATTCACCCTTGAGCACGTGCGGAATGCCGCAGGCAAACTCGATCACTTCCAGACCGCGCTGGACGTCGCCGCGCGCATCGGCGACGACCTTGCCATGCTCGCTGGCCAGAAGGCGTGCCAGCTCGTCCATGTTGTCCTCAAGCAGTTGCTTGAACTTGAACATGACGCGCGCGCGGCGCTGCGGATTGACCGCAGCCCAGGCCGGTTGCGCGGCTTCTGCCGCCTCGACCGCCTTGGCCAGCTCGGCTTCGGTAGCCAGCTGGACGCGCGCCTGAACTTCGCCGGAATTGGGATCGAAAATATCGCCCCAGCGTCCCGAATTGCCCTTGTAGGTCTTGCCATTGATGAAGTGATGGATTTCGCGGGTCATGGGGATCTCCTGGACAGGAATGCAGGGCCCGGGCGACGTGCCCGGCAGAATATGGCGCGAGGGATAACCCCGGCCAGGCGGCTTGTCGAGGTGAGGGCTTGCGGCCGCAGGCCGGCCTGCGGCGTCGTCTCCTGCCTCTATTCCAGAACTGACATGAGGATTGGCCGAAGCGGCTGCACCCAAAAGTTGCGACGAAATCAGGGCGTTCGCTGCGCTGGATGCGACACACCCGGCGGGTCTGCGGGCGCCCGGGAAACGGCGTTTGCGACCAGGCCGCGGGCGCACCTATCGCGGAGCCGATCCCTCGGTGAATCGCGCTCGGCTGAACCCGCTTCCGCTTGGCCAAGGTCGCCGGAATATTCAATTATAACGGGGCCTCTCGTCCCTTTGTCGGCCCAGGCTCAGAGCACGAAGACGCCTGCGCGCTGATAGCGACATGAGGCAAATCGGCAACATTTATTCACGTTCGAGGCGAATACGCGTTTCCACAGTCTGTCTAATTGCGAACTTGCCGATTTTCGGGATAGGTTACCTTTCTGTAAGGCGAGATCGCCGAGGGGATAATCGCGTCGAGCGAGAAATCAGTCAGATCAATGACTGCCAGGGGAACATCATGAGCAAGACCTTTCGATTGAAGTCGTCGCTGTTCGCGGCCGCGTCTGCGGCTGCCGTCGCTGCGGCTATGACCGGCAGCGCGAACGCACTTCCGGTCCGTGACGACGTTACCATTGACGGTGCGGTTGACACCGAGAATGTCTGGGGCGGCGTCGGCATGATGTGGAACCGCACGCCCGGCGGCACGTTCGTGTGTACCGGCCAGCTGATCAATCCGCGCACCGTCGTGTGGGCGGCCCACTGCGTGGACGGTATCGACCAGAGCCAGTTCGGCGGTAACCAGGCCGGCGGCGTGCCGATCGGCTTCGGCTTCCAGACCGACACCCTGCCCGGCTATTTCGACTGGCGCGATCGCGGCCTCGCTTCGGGCAACTGGTCGAGCAATACCGATCTCTCCTTCTTCAACGTGCTGCAGGTCCAGGCGCCATTCGACCTCGATGGCGAGTTCGAATTCCCGGGTGGCGACGTATCGCTGGCCACGCTGGACACTCCGGCAATCGGCCTTCCGACCTACGGCATGCTCTTCTCCCCGATCACGGAGTCGACTGCGGTCAGCATGGTCGGCTATGGCGGGTCAGGCATCGGTTCGGGCACCAACCAGGGCATTGACGGCAAGCGCCGCGCGGGCACGAACATGCTGGACGGCCTGTTCAGCCAGACCGATTTTCTCGGCGCCGCCTTCGGCGTTGCCGGCTTCCGCGGCGGGTTCGGCCCGGTCGGCGATCAGCTGCTCTACAATCTCGATTTCGACCGTCCGGATCGTGACGGCACCTGTGCGCGCGGCGGCGCTGTCGGCGCCGAAGCGATCGTCGGACCGAACGGTATCATCTGCGACACGACCGGCGACCTTGGCGACGGCTACACGCTCGATGGCACCTCGGTGATCCTGCCGAGCAACTCGATCGATTGGTATCCGGGCGAAGCTACCGAGCGCGAAGCCGGTACGCTGGGCGGCGATTCCGGCGGCGGCCTGTTTGTCGAGATTGGCGGGCGTCAGCTCGTGACCGGCGTGCTTTCGGGTGGCTGGGTCGCGGGCTTGGCCTCGCCGTCGAGCTCGATCTACGGCGATGTCTCCTATTACAATCCGCTCTTCCTGTTCCAGAACTGGATTGCCGAGCAGAACCCGTATGTCTACGTGACCGCGGCGGCCGGCGATGGCAACTGGTCGGACGGGTCTCACTGGACGCGGGCCCTCGATCCCAACTACCTCATCGTCAACGAAGACGGCGAGCTGGTGAACGGCATGCTCGAAAGCGCGCCGGAGACGCCGACCGACGCGCTCACTGCGGAAGGCCCGTATTTCGGGACGATTTTCGACACGACCGTCGATGGCTATCGCAATGACGAGCTGTTTGACGCTGCGGGCGACGCGTCCGCTTCGGCCCCGGCCGGCGGACGGTCCGTCTCGGGTTCGATCATGAATTTCGGCCCGGCTCAGGTCTCGTTCGACGATAACGGCAACGTTGTCGCGGCGCAGGCCGATGCTCCGGCGGCCGGCGATCTCTCCGTGTCTCGTGAAGCGATGGATACGGCCGCGGCCGCGCCCGCTTCGCCGCAAGCCTCCGCGCCGTCCTCGGGCTTTGCCATCGGCAGTTCCAACTTCGTGCCGAACAATGATTATGGCCTGTTCGGCGACTTTGATGGTGCCCTGAGCGGTGGTATCGCGCGCTTCTACGACGTGACTCTCGCCGCGTCGGGTACGACGACGGTCGACATGAATGTCGAGATCGACCGTTTGAATATCGCCGGGGCGGGTGCCGACTTCCACCTGCAGAGCGGTTACTTCTTCTCCACGCTGATCGCGACCGATCACAGCGCGGGCCGTGCCCGGATCGACGGCGTGCTGATGGCCCGCGAATACATGAATACGGGCGGTGTGACCTACGGCAGCGGCCTGATCTCTACCCAGACCTACTGGAACGTGGCCGGGATGGTCACCGGCGGCGACCTGAACGCGATCGGCACGCTGGGTATCAGCGGCGACTATGTTCAGACCGCAGCCGGCATGGTCCTGTTCGATTGGGATGGCGAGCTTAGCGACACGCTCCTGATCAATGGTGATGCGTCGCTGGGCGGGCTCGCCGGCATCAACCCGCTGGCCGGGTATATCCCGACCTTTGGTGACCGCCAGACGGTGATCACCCATAGCGGTGAGCGTGTGGGCGAGTTCGACGGTACGGTCGAACTGCCGGGCGTTCTCTATCTCGCCCCGATCTACGGGGCCGGGTCGATCGACCTGGAAGTCCGCGCGCAGAGCTTCTCGGCCGCGGCCGACCTGGACGGCCTTTCCGCCGGCGTCGGTGCCGCGCTCGATGCCTCGCGGGGCAGCAGCTACAATGCGCTTTCCGGCGTGTACCAGCCCCTCGACCTTCTGAGCGGCGAGACGCTGTCGACGGCACTCACCTCGCTGGCTCCGTCCGCATCGATCGTCTCGGCGCGCAGTGCAACGGCGCACGTCGACGCATTCCAGGGTGTGATCTCGTCGCGGTTCGCCGCCGAGAACGATACCCCGGGCTCGTCCATGGGCAGCAATGCGATGATGAACTTCAATGCGATGGGCCGCACCGGCGCCTCGCTTGATGCCGCGACGCTGGCCCTGCAGAACGCCCAGACGGGTGCTGCCGGCCCGCAATTCACCCAGCAGGGACGCACCAGCGTCTATGTCGGTGGCGGTACGATGAATGGCGACCTGCAGGCGAGCGTCGACAGCGAAGGTGGCTATGAAGGCGGCTTCGCGCTCGCCGGTGTCGACTACGCCGTGACGCCGCAATGGCGTGTCGGCGGTGCGGTCGGCATGGCCGACACCGAGGCCAGCCAGCAGTTCAGCGCTGCCCGGGCGACCACGGCGACGGAAACCACACAAGGCACGCTCTACGCGGCCTACGACTATCGCGTGTTCAGCTTTGCGGGCTATGCCGGATACGCCAATTCGGACATCGACCTGAACCGGTCGGCCCTGGTGGGCGGCGGTGCATCCGCCTCCTTCTCGGCCGAGACGATGACGGCCGGGCTGGAAGCGGCGGCGGATATCACCGGCCCGCATTCAGTCTTGCTGCGTCCGGCTGCTTCGCTGCGCTACGCCTCGACCGACGTGGATGGCTACACCGAGACCGGTGGGCCGGCTGCGCTGACCGTGGGCGGCTACACCCAGGACAGCCTGGTGGGCCGCGTGGGCTTCAATCTTTCCGACGAGTTCGAGATCAAGGGCGCGATCTTCGAGCCTGCGATCTATGTCGGTCTGGCCCATGAGTTCAACGACGACGCCGAAGCCCTGACGGCCGGCTTCAACACCACGCCGGGCTCGGTCTTTGCCGTCAACAGCGGCATCGAACGCCAGGGCGGCTGGGGCGAAATCGCGGGCAGCCTGTTCATCCACCTCTCCTCCAACTTCTCGGTCGGGGCGCTCTACGAGAAGACGTCCGGGCGCGATTATCTGGAGAGCGAAGTGATCGCCGGGTCCATCCGGGTCAGCTTCTAAGCTCCAGGCTTAATGTCTGAAACAAAGGCGCCGCCTGCGGGATGCAGGCGGCGCTTTTCTTTTGTGGCCGGAAAGGCTCGAAGCTAAGCGGGCTATGCGTGCGCCCGTACGCCCAGCGCGAGGCTTTAGCCGGGATGCAGGGCGATGCGCTCCCCGTCCGGCGTGACGCCTGCCCAGCTGCCGCCTTCCCCGCTCTCGCCGCTCCAGAGCGCCGCTCCGCCAAAGCCGGACAGCGTCAATCGCGTGCCTTCGTCCGACAGCGTCCACAAGCCGGTCTCGCTGAGCGGGAGCGCGCAGCCCGGCTGTGCCGCAGCAAGCCCGGACACCGTGTCCGGGCTGAGCCGGCTATCCTCCGGCCGCCGGGCCGGAGCCATCAGCACGAGGCGGCATTGCTCGGTTCCGCTCGACGCGACATAGCGCCCTTCGATCGCCGAGCCGGGCAGTTGAGCCGAGAGCGAGACCAGGACGGAGGCGGTGGTGGAAACAAGCAGGTCGAGACTGAGATTTATCATGGCCGCGACAGTCACAGCCCGGGTCCGCCCTGGCAAGCACCGATCTTACCCCGCCTCTTGCACCGGCCGCAGTTTCGCGCACGATACAGGACATGACAGTCGAATCCGGCGAGCCCTCCGCCGCTCCTCAAGCGGCCCCTCATATTGTCGACCAGCTTATCGAGGAACGCGCGGTCCGCCTGCGCAGGAGCCCTCTCTGGCCAATTGTGCGCTCCGCCTTCTATCCCGTTCTGGGCTATCGCCGCGCTGTCGAGGTAGCCGACGCGATTGCCGGTTTGAGCGGACCAGATGCCATGAACTGGGCGCAGGATTTCCTGTCGATGCGGGTCGACCTGGACGGTCTGTCCCACGTGCCCGAGCACGGGGCGTGCGTGATCCTGGCCAACCACCCGGGCGGCATCGCCGATGGCATCGCGCTCTGGCAGGGCCTGCGCGCGCGCCGGCCGGACATGGCCTTTTTTGCCAATCTGGATGCGATCCGCGTCTGTCCGGGCCTGAGTGATCTGATCATTCCCGTCGAGTGGCGGGCGGGAGCCCGGTCGAGGGAGAAGACACGCGAGACGCTGCGCCAGGCCGTTACGGCCTTTCGCCAGGACCGCTGTATCGTGGTCTTCCCGGCCGGGCAGATGTCGCAATGGGACTGGCGGGCCCGCCGGCTCAAGGAGGCCGAATGGATGCCTACCGCGGTCGGCCTTGCAAAGAAATTCAATGCGCCGATCCTACCGCTCGGCGTCGATCAGCGCATGAGCTGGATGTTCTACGGGCTGGGCCAGGTCAATGAGGAGCTCAAACACATGACCGTGTTTCACGAGCTCCTGGCGAAGAAGCGCGCTCAATACAGGCTCGCCTTCGGACCGCCGCTCGATCCCAATGCGGATCTGCCGCGCGAGGAAGACGCGGCCACCGCGGCCATGCGTGCCCGCTCCGAACATCTGGCCGGTTGGGTGCCGCGGTCACCGGCCCGGGAGGGGGCCGAGACCCGTCCGGGCGACGAGTAACACCGCGCCGCGTCCGGCCTTATCGCCTTCAGGGTGCGCGAGCCGCGTCAGGCGATGACCACGTCCGCACCGGCATTCGACTGCAGCCAGCGTTTATAGTCGGTGCGGCTGACCTTGGTATGGGTGCTGTGGATATACCAGCGGCCCATATCGTCCCTGACGGGAAGATTGATCGCCTCGAAGCAAGCCTCCGCGTCCAGATCGCCCGCCGACCAGAGAATTCTGGCCCGGGCGATCGTGCCGTCGAACGCTCCGTCCGCATCGAGCTCCTCCACGAGCTTGTGTGAATCCGGAGCCAGCAGCGTCGTGACTGAAGTGCCTTCGGCGACGTGCTCGAATGCCGGGCTGGCCGCGCGAAGGGCGTCCGAGATCTCGACCACACGGATGTCGCCCTCATCCTTGCGAATGAGGCTCATCAGCGCCGTTGAATGCCGCACCGTGGCCCGCCAGTCGTCGAACAGGGGACGATTCTTGCGTTGGCGCAGAAGCGTCTTGATCCGGTCGGTCAGTTCATCGGAGGGGATCACGGCTCCGGCCTCGAGCCGGGAGACATAAGCCTGGCTGATATCGAGCAACCGGGCCAGGGCTTCCTGCTTGATCTGGGAGCGCATTCTGAATGCGCGCAGACGAAGTCCCCACTTTTCGCTGCTGGTCATGTATGTCCTTCGCGTAGCTAACGCGATTGAACTAGCGCGATAGGTTGGCAAAGTAAGAATTTTCGTATTCAGAATGCGGTTTAAGGCTGAAAACTGCGGAAAAACAATCTGCGTTTGTGGCGCCGACTTGCGCTGAGCGAATGCGGTCAGTGATGCAAGTGCATGAAAGAGCCCCCGCCGGACTCCGGCGGGGGCTCCAAATGCTTCCCAGGCTTCACGTCCTTGTGGTTCAGGCCTGGCGTTCGACCATCAATTCCTTGATCTTGCCGATCGCCTTGGCCGGGTTCAGGCCCTTCGGGCAGACCTGAGCGCAATTCATGATGGTGTGGCAGCGATACAGCTTGAACGGGTCTTCCAGATCGTCCAGGCGCTCTCCGGTGGCTTCATCGCGGCTATCCGCGATCCAGCGATAGGCCTGCAGAAGAGCGGCGGGCCCCAGATACTTGTCCGAATTCCACCAGTAGGACGGACAGGAGGTCGAGCAGCAGGCGCACAGGATGCACTCGTAAAGACCGTCCAGCTGCTCGCGGTCTTCCTGCGACTGGCGCCATTCGCGCTCGGGACGCGGGGTTTCGGTCTGCAGGTAGGGCTTGATGCTGGCAAGCTGGGCGTAGAACTGCGTCAGGTCCGGGATGAGGTCCTTCACCACCGGCTGGTGGGGCAGGGGCGCGATCGTGATCTTGCCCTTGTACTCGTCGATGCCGGATGTGCACGCAATCGTGTTGCGCCCGCCGATATTCATCGAGCAGGAGCCGCAAATTCCTTCGCGGCAGGAACGGCGGAATGCCAGCGTCGCGTCAATCTTGTTCTTGATGTAGAACAGCGCGTCCAGGATCATCGGCCCGCAATCGTCCAGATCGACGTAATACGTGTCCCAGCGCGGCGGGCCGCCCGCATCGGGATCGTAGCGGTAGACCTTGAACTCGCGCAGCTTGCCGGAGGTTTCCGGCTTCGGCCAGGTCTTGCCCGACTTGATCTGCGAGTTCTTGGGAAGGGTCAGTGCAACCATCGTGTCGTTCTTTCTTTTCCGCGCCGTCTAGTACACGCGCTTCTTCGGCTCGATGTAGTCGATCTCGTTCGACAGCGTGTAGGTGTGAACCGGCCGGTCATCCAGCTTGACCGTACCGTTCTCTCCGTCGAACCAGGCGAGCGTGTGCTTCATCCAGGTCTGGTCGTCGCGATCGGGATAGTCCTCGCGCGCATGTGCGCCCCGGCTCTCGGTGCGGTTGGCGGCCGAGTTCACGGTCACGGCGGCTTGCGCGATCAGATTGTCGAACTCCAGCGTCTCGACCAGATCGGTATTCCAGATCATGGACCGGTCGCTGACCTTCACGTCGGCCAGCGTCTTGTAGACGCCGGCGATCTTGTTCACGCCCTCGTCGAGCACGTCCTGGGTCCGGAACACCGCGCAGTTTTCCTGCATGGCGCGCTGCATGTTGTTGCGCAGCTCGGCGGTCGGCGTGCCTCCGTCGGCATGACGGAACTTGTCCAGACGGTCGAGCGAGATCTGGCCGGCCTTTGTCGGAAGATTGGGCTGGCTTGCGCCCGCCTCGATCGTTTCGGCGCAGCGCAGGCCCGCGGCCCGGCCGAAGACGACAAGGTCGATCAGCGAGTTGGAGCCGAGACGATTGGCCCCGTGAACCGAGGCGCAGGCCGCCTCGCCGACAGCCATAAGGCCCGGCACGACCTGATCGGGATCGCCCTTGGCCTTGGTCATCACCTCGCCGTGATAATTGGTCGGGATGCCGCCCATATTGTAGTGCACGGTGGGCAGGACCGGGATCGGTTCCTTCGTCACATCGACACCGGCGAAGATCTTCGCGCTTTCCGAAATGCCCGGCAGGCGCTGGTGCAGGATATCGGGATCCAGGTGCTCGAGATGCAGGTGGATGTGGTCGGAATTCTTGCCGACGCCGCGCCCTTCGCGGATCTCCACCGTCATCGCCCGGCTCACCACGTCGCGTGAGGCCAGATCCTTGGCGCTGGGCGCATAGCGCTCCATGAAGCGGTCGCCTTGCGAGTTGGTCAGATAGCCGCCTTCGCCCCGCGCGCCCTCGGTGATGAGGCAGCCCGCGCCATAGATGCCGGTCGGGTGGAACTGGACGAATTCCATGTCCTGGAGCGGCAGGCCGGCGCGCAGGACCATCGCATTGCCGTCACCGGTGCAGGTGTGGGCGGAGGTGGCCGAGAAATAGGCCCGGCCATAGCCGCCGGTCGCCAGGATGGTCTTCTGCGCGCGGAAGCGGTGCAGCGTGCCGTCATCCAGCTTCCACGCGGTAACACCGCGGCAATGACCCTCATCGTCCATGATGAGGTCCATCACGAAATACTCGATGAAGAACTCGGCCGATTGCTTCAAGGATTCCCCGTACAGGGTGTGCAGCATGGCGTGGCCGGTCCGGTCCGCCGCCGCGCAGGTGCGCTGAACCGGGCCTTCGCCGAAATTCTTGGTCATGCCGCCGAAAGCGCGCTGATAGATCTTGCCGTCCTCGGTGCGCGAGAAGGGCACGCCCCAGTGTTCCAGCTCGTAGACCGCACGCGGCGCATTCTTGGTCAGGTATTCGATCGCGTCCTGATCGCCCAGCCAGTCCGACCCCTTCACCGTGTCGTACATGTGCCAGCGCCAGTTATCCTCGCCCATATTGCCGAGCGAGGCGGCGATGCCGCCCTGTGCGGCGACAGTGTGAGAGCGCGTGGGGAAAACCTTGCTCAGGCAGGCCGTGCGAAGGCCCGCTTCGGCCGCGCCCAGCGTGGCGCGCAGGCCCGCGCCGCCGGCGCCGACAACAACGACGTCATACGTGTGATCGGTCCATTCGTAAGTGGCCATCGGCGTCGTAACTCCTATGCGGCGATCCGCAGAATTGAATACAGGGCGGCGATCCAGAGTGCGGCGCACAGCAGCGTGTTAAGCGCGAGCAGCGTCAGCTTGGAGGCCGGCTTATGGATGTAGTCCTCGATCACGACCTGGAGACCCAGGCGCATGTGATAGATTGCCGCAGTCAGGGTCGCGAGCGTCAGGATCGCGCCAAGCGGGCTGGAAAACAGCGCATAAATCGCGTCCAGACTGCCCGAGTTCAGCGCGACGGCGACCAGGAAGACCGGCAGAAGCAGGAAGAGTGCGATGGCCGACAGGCGTTGCCCGATGAAATGGCCGACGCCGGACTTGGCCGCGCCCAGACCGCGGACCTTGGAAATCGGTGTGCGGTAATCGGTCATTGTGCCACTCCCAGGGCGAGAACCCAGATCACGATGGCCGGGATGGGTGTGGCGATCATGACAAGCCAGGACACCCGATTGGCGACTTTCGGGTCGAAGCCGACTCCGGCGTCCCACACCAGGTGACGCAGCCCGTTCAGCCAGTGATAGCTGTAGGAGAGCGTCAGCAGGAACATGACGATGCGCGTCACCCATCCCAGCGCGCCCTCGAACAGGAAGGCGATCGAGGCATAGCTCTCCGGTCCGCCCGACAGCACGATCAGGAACAAGGTGAGCGCGATCGCGCCGATATAGTTTCCGACCCCGCTGGCTCGGTGGAAGATCGAGGTCGCCATGGTGGCGTGCCAGCGCCAGATCTGAAGGTGCGGGGAGAGCGGCCTTTGGCCCTCCAGCGATGTATCGGAAGCTCTCGTGGACATGGGCAGTCGCCTTGCAATCTACACAGGCAGAAGCGCGCCTGGTCCGCGTTCCGCCGAAATACCGGAGCAGACAATAATCCGGACGAGTCGCAGGTCAACGCAAGCTCTAAGCCCTTGCGCAGCCTAGATTTGAGAATGCTTCGCGTTTGCTAGACGCTGGAGCGACCTGGTGTTTGACGGAGGTCGCGGGCCACGCCACGCTCGCGAAAAAATCGGGGAGGAGCTTAACATGACAGAGTCTCGCAGCGTGGTGATTACCGGCGCATCCACCGGCATCGGCTACGCGACGGCCGCCGACCTTGCCGGCCGCGGCTGGCAGGTGTTTGCCGGAGTGCGCAAGCAGGAGGACGCCACGCGCCTCGCTGAAGCGCTGGGCGAGCGGGTTGTCCCGCTGATCCTGGATGTCACCGATGCCGGCACGCTTCGCGACGGCGCGCGGGAGGTGGCGCAGCACCTGGAGGGGCGCCCTCTGTCCGGCCTGGTCAACAATGCCGGGATTGCGGTCGCCGGGCCGATCCTGCATCTGGCCGAGGAGGAGATGACCCGCCAGCTCGACGTCAATGTGACCGGACCGTTGCGCACCGTGCAGGCTTTCGCCCCGCTTCTGGGCGCCAAGCGCGATCACGACGGGCCGACCGGGCGGATCGTCAATATCTCATCGGTCGCGGGGTTCAGTGCCGCCCCGCTGATGGCGCCTTATTCCTGCTCCAAGCACGCGCTGGAGGCGTTTACCGAGAGTCTGCGGCGCGAGATGCTGATGTATGGCATCGAGGTGGTGGCCATAAATCCCGGGCCTATCGCCACGCCGATCTGGGACAAGGCCGAGCAGCTCGATCGCGAGCGCTATGCTGGCACCGACTATGTCGAGGCCATCGACCGGATTCTCAAATACATGCTCAAGCGGGGCCGGGACGGGCTTCCGCCCGAGCGGGTCGCCCGCGCGATCCACAAGGCGCTGACCGATGCAAAGCCGAAGCTGAATACCGTGATCACGCCGGAGCCCTTCACCCAGTGGCTGACCGGCCATTTGCCGCGCCGCAAGGTCGACCGGATGATCGCCAAGGGCCTCGGCCTGACGCCGCAAGTCCTCAAGCGCTAGCCATAAAAAAAGGGGCAGGCCGCACCGGCCTGCCCCTCCTGATAGGCTATCAATCAAGCGACCGCCTAGTCTTCGGCAAGCGGTCCGAGCGCGGCCTCGTTCACCTGGCCGCCTTCGACATACACCGTGCCGCCCTTCATCACGAGATCGACGTCCTGCAGCAGGCTGGGATAGGTCAGAAGGTCACCGTCCACCGCGATGATATCGGCGTACTGGCCTTCCTGAACGCGGCCCCACTGATCCTCCACGCCCATGAAGACGGACGGCCAGTAGCTTCCGGCGCGAATGGCATCCATCACCGGCACGCCGAGTTCGCGGGTCCAGATGTCGAACTCGTTCCAGGTCGACTGGCAGTGGAATTTCGTCGGGATGCCGGAATCGGTGCCGATCATCATGACCACGCCGGCTTCACGCAGCTGCTCGAACTTGCGCTGCAGGGTCGGGCGGCGCAGCGGCGTAAGCTGCATATAGGTCAGCTGGTCGACATTCTGCAGCGAGGCCTCGATGTCCGCGATCGTGTCGTCTTCCAGGCCGCGATGCCAGCACGTGTCGTCGAGCCGTTCCGGGTTGTCGCGCGTGCGCTCGTAATTCCACAGGCCTTCGATCGTGGGGGTCCAGAAGAGCGGACCGCCGCTGACCCGGCCCCGGGCGGTGCGTGCGACGAGCGCGTCCATCACATGGTCGGGATATTCCGGCGCGGTCGTCAGGCCGGTATGCTCGAAATTGTCCACGCCGATCTCGAGACCCAGAATGATTTCCTCGGGACGGTGGGAGTGACCGACGACGCGTAGTCCCCGGCTATGGGCCTCGTCCACGACGGCGCGCGCTTCCTCGCGCGTCATCTGGTCCTGGTCGACCATCTTGATCACGTCGACTCCGGCATCGGCGAGGGTGCGCACGTGGCGGCGCGCCTCGGCCACGCTGTCCACGCCCCAGCGATAATTGTCGGTGCCCGGATAAGGCTCGTGCTGGATGAAGGGACCGGACACGAACAGGCGCGGACCGGGCAGCTCGCCCGAATTGATGCGCTCGCGGATCGAGATGCTCTCCTCCAGCGGCGCGCCCAGATCGCGCGCCGTGGTGACCCCGGCCAGCAGGAGCTGGACCGCGGAAGCCGGCATGATCTCGTCTTCCATCCGGTCGGCATAGGTCGGGTGCCAGTGATCGTAGTCGGCATGGCCGTTCAGCATCAGGTGGGCATGCATCTCCCACATTCCGGGCAGGACGGTCATGGCCTCGGTGGAGATGACGTCGTAGCCGTCCGGCACGGCCAGCGTGTCCACCGTCCCGACTGCGGTAATGCGCTCGCCCTCGACCAGGATGACGCTGTTGTAAATGGGCGGCCCGCCATTTCCGTCGATCAGCGTTCCGCCGACAAGGGCCTGGCGCTCCTGGGCGGCCGCACCGGCCGCGCACAGGGCAGCGGTGCAGACCGCCACCAAAAATGCTTTAAGTTGCATAGATTTAGTCTCCCCGATATATCTTCGTGGAGCATAGACGTCATCGTGTGGTGACGTCAAAAACGGGCAGGTCTGGCCGCCGCGCCCGATTGCGTTAGAGTACCCCTCGAACAGACCCGGACATGGCCGCAGAGCGGTGTCCTGGGCCAGATCGGGGAGACGACACATGACGCACCGCCCATCTTTGTTGGCCGGCGTGCTGAGCGGGACGCTCGGCGCACTCTGTCTCGGCGGCCTGGCGCTGGCCCAGCCGGCCCAGGACTTCGAGCAGCTGGTTGAAGACTACGAAGCCTATAACGACAGCCGCGACATCATCGGCCGGGGCCGCAAGGGCGATCTGGAGGCTGCCGCCATGTGGCCGGACAGGTCCTTCGAGGCCATCACCGCGGACGATGAGCAGATGGAGGCGTTCCACGACCGTCTCGAGGACATCGACGAAACCGCGCTGGAAGGTCAGGACCGCGCCAGCTATGCGGTGCTCGACTATATCCTGTCCAACGCGGTCGCCCTGCCCGACGCCACCAGCGCGATGATGCCCTTCACCAACGATAGCGGCTTCCAGTCGATGGCGAGCTTCATTGCCATGTCGGAACGTCCGCGCACCGTCGAGCAGGCCGAGGCCTGGATTGCCCGTATCGAGGCCTTGCCGGCCCATCTGGCCCAGTACCGGGCCTGGCTCGAACGCGGCATGGAGCTGGGCTGGACACAGCCCAGGGACATCCTGCCCGGCGTAGCCGATCAGCTGGATGCCCAGATCGCAGACGATCCAGCCGAAAGCGTCCTGTTCCAGCCGATCGCAAATCTGCCGGAGACGATTGGCGAGGAAGAGCGCGCGCGCCTGCGAGAGGCGGCTCTTGCCGCCATCGAAGAGGAGGCCATGCCCGCCTATCGCCAGCTGTCCGAATTCTTCCGCGAGGAATACATGCCCGCCGGGCGTGAGGAACTCGGGATCTCGAGCGTGCCGGGAGGACGCGAGTGGTACGAGAAGCTGGTGCGCTACCACACCACGCTCGACCAGACGCCTGAAGAGGTCCACCAGCGCGGCCAGGCCGAAGTCGCCCGCATCCGCGCCGAAATGGAAGAGGTGATTGCGGAGTCCGGGTTTGAGGGCAGCTTCGAGGAATTCCTCGATTTCCTGCGCACCGACGAGCAATTCTATGCCGAGACCGAGGAAGAGCTGCTGATGCACGCCGCCTGGCTGGCCAAGCAGGCGGACGATCAGATGCCGGCCTTCTTCAATCACCTGCCGCGCCTGCCCTATGGCGTGCGCCCGGTGCCGGCCTCCATCGCCCCGTCCTACACCACGGCGCGCTACTGGGGCGGCAGCCTGGAAGAGGGCCGCGCCGGCGGTTACATGGTCAACACCTACCAGCTCGACCAGCGCCCGCTCTACGAGCTGCCCGCGCTGACCCTGCACGAGGCCGTTCCGGGCCACCACCATCAGGTCGCGATCGCGCAGGAGCTGGAGAACGTCCCCGAGTTCCGCCGCGAGAACTACATCACCGCCTTCGGTGAGGGCTGGGGGCTGTATTCCGAGCGCATCGGGCTCGACATGGGGATTTACGACACCCCGTACGAGCATTTCGGCCGCCTGACCTACGAGATGTGGCGCGCCTGCCGCCTGGTCGCGGACACCGGCATCCACTGGTATGGCTGGAGCCGGGATGAGGCCGAGGCCTGCTTCCTGGAAAACTCGGCCCTGTCGGAGCTGAATATCCGCAACGAGGTCAGCCGCTACATCTCCTGGCCCGGCCAGGCCCTGGCCTACAAGACGGGCGAATTGCTGATCCGCGAACTGCGCACCGACGCCGAGGAGGCGCTGGGCGAGAATTTCGATCTGGCCGAATTCCACGATGCCGTGCTGGAAGACGGCGCGCTGCCGCTGGCCTATCTTGAAGACAAGATGCGCACCTGGATCGAGGAACAGGCCCAGGAAGGCTAGCCCCCCCGCCCTTGGAAACCCGGGCCGGCCGCAAGGAGGGCCGGGGTCTCCTCGCAATGAGGCTCATGAAATCCCGGATAGCGCGTAGCGCGTCCGGCATTTCAATGTGTGGCGAGTGGCCTCTACTCCGCCGCGCGCGCCTTGGGCGCGCTCGGTGCGGCCTTGGGCTGAAGCCCCAGATCGCCGAACAGCGCATTGTCGAAGGCGGTGTCCGGGTTCGGGGTGGTCAGCAATTCCTCGCCGACGAAGATCGAGCCGGCCCCGGCCAGGAAGCAGAGCGCCTGCAATTCCTTGCTCATGCCTTCACGCCCGGCCGACAGGCGCACGACGGACCGCGGCATGACGATGCGGGCAGTCGCGATGGCGCGCACGAAGTCGATCCCGTCCAGAGGCTTCGAACCGGAGAGGGGCGTATTGTCGACATCGACGAGATGATTGATCGGCACGCTTTCAGGATGAGGGTCGAGCGCGGCAAGCTCGGCGATGAGCCCGATCCGGTCGCTCTTGTCTTCACCCATGCCCAGAATACCGCCGCAGCACACGCTGATACCGGCCTTTCGCACGTAGGATAGTGTCTCGATCCGGTCGTCCCATGTCCGCGTAGTGATGATCTTCTGATAGTATTCCGGCGAGGTATCCAGATTGTGGTTGTAGTAGTCGAGCCCGGCCTCGGCGAGCCTGTGGGCCTGGCGCTCTTCCAGCATACCCAGCGTCATGCAGGTCTCCAGACCCATTGCCTTCACGCCGGAAATCATGGCGCAGACCTTGTCCTCGTCGCGCGCCTTCAGCGAGCGCCAGGCCGCACCCATGCAGAAGCGCGTGGCGCCCCCCTGCCTTGCCCGTTCGGCCTTTTCAAGCACTGCGTCGACCTCCATCAGCTTGGAGGCCTTCAGCCCGGTGTCGAAATGGGCCGATTGATTGCAATAGCCGCAATCCTCCGCGCAGCCGCCGGTCTTGATCGACAGAAGCTGGGATTTCTGCACCTCGTTGGCGCCGTGTCCCGCCTTGCGGTGAACGCTTTGTGCCGCGAATACCAGATCGCTGAAGGGAGCGTCGTGAACCGCTGAAACCTGGTCGCGGCTCCAGTCGAAGCGGGGCTCACAAAGCGTTTCGATATCGTCTAGAAGGGCGGTCATCTAATAAACTCTCCCCGAGGGCCGCGATCAAAGAGCGGCCAAACTAGAAAGGCCTGGCGGGTGTCACAAGACGGCGGCTCATCGAAAAACGCGCTGAGTGGGCTGAACCATCGCCGCGAATTGCGCCTCGCCTTCCTGCTTGTGCTGGTTCTCGTCACCGCGTTGGCGTTACGGCCGGGCGCGCCGGGGCACACCAGTATTCTTGGATGGGACAAGCTGGACCATATCAGCGCCTTTGGCGCGCTTGCCCTGCTCGCGCGCATGGGATGGCCCAAATGGCGCTGGGTCTACCCGGCGATCGCGCTTGCAGGCTACGGCCTCTTGATCGAACTGGTGCAGGCCAGCCCGCTGATTCACCGCACGGCTTCTGTCGCGGATCTGGTGGCCGATGCGATCGGCATCGCGCTGGGAATGGCCCTGGCGTTCGGGATCGAGCGCGTGATGAGGCTGTTCAACCGATGAGGGCTGCGCCCTACGCGCCCTATCGTTCCGGGCCGCCCCGCTTTCAGGTGGCCCTGGCGCCGATTGCGCTGGACGACTGGCTGCAGCCGGATATCGAGGCTGCGACGCTGGACGCGCGCAGGCACTGGCTGAACCGGCCGGAGACCTGCTACCGCCGCGATGCGAACGCGGCGCAGAGCGAGACCGAAGCAGCCCGGCTGGTCATGGGCGCATCGGGTAGTCCGCCCCCTGACCGGAAGCTCTGCCTGATCGACGCCGCACGCCAGGTCAGCGACGATCTCGTGGTTCTGGACCGGGTGGGCGAAGTCTGGACCGTGACGTCACTCATTCTGACCAGCCCGACCTTCTTTTCCGTCGACCAGGCCTTTGGTGCGGGCCTTGGCGTCCTGCACGGTCCCGTCCCGGGCGGAGACAAGCTCTCGCACCGCATTGCGCGCATCTTCGATCATCTCCAGCCCGACACGGTGCTGGAGCGCTTCAACTGGACGCTTCAGCCGGGCGCCGACCGGTTCACACCCGACAGCGCGCCGCTAATCGAGCGGGCGAAATGCGCCGGGCCGGCGGATGCCGCGCGCCTGCTTCATTTGCGCGTCGAGCGCCAGACGATAAGGCGCTTGCCGGGCAGCGGAGGTGTTCTCTTCACGATCCGCGTGTCCATCGACCCGGTCGCCGCCATCGCATCCAGCGACCGGGCCGCCCTGGCTTCCGCCTGGCGCGGTATCAGTGAGCAGGGCCACCGCTACAAGCGGTGGGACGCGATCGATCCGCTGGCCAAGACCCTGTTCGCGGAATGGGGTGTCTAGCGCGCCTCCTGTGTACCACACACCGATCGTCGCAAGAAAAAGCCCCGGCGGTTGCGCCGGGGCTTTTCAGACAGGTCCAGGCCGAAGCGATCAGGACTTCGGCTCGGGCGTGTCGTCGCTGGCGCTCGGCGCCGGAATGGGCGTTTCGCTCTCTCCCAGCTTGTGATCGCCCTTGTCGCCGGGGCGGGCCCCGTGCTGCTTGGCGATCGCGAAGATGGTGCCCGACAGCGCGAGGAGCGCAATCAGGTTGGGCGCGGCCATCATTCCGTTACCGATGGAGGCCACCGTCCAGGCGAGGTCGTTGGTCCAGACCGCCCCGATGAACACGACCACGCACCACATGATGCGGTAGGGGAAGATGAACTTCGTTCCGACCATGAATTCCAGTGCGCGCTCGCCGTAGAGCGCCCAGCCGAGAATGGTGGTGAAGGCGAAGACCATCAGACCGATGGTGACGATCCATTCCCCGCCCGGAAGCGCGGCTCCGAACGACTGTGCCGTCACGTCGGCGGCCGAGGCGATGCCCGATTGCCAGACCCGGTCGGTGTCGCCGAGAACCGTCGCGTCGGTCGCGGCCGCGATGGCCAGAGGATCGAGATCCACACCTGCCGCTTCGCAGGCCCGCAATGCGGCGGCGACCTGGGCGCCACCGTCTGCGATCGTCGCTTCGCGGCCCGACAGGTCCGATTGCGGAGCGGCGAGATAAAGCCCCGTGATCGTTCCGCCCTCGGGCGCCTGGAGCAGGCCCTGTGCTTCACATTGGCCCAGTGCGGCCCGGGCCGGGTTGTACTGGAAATTGCCGGTCGCGGTGAGGATGACCAGCGCGGTCATCGTGCACACGACGATGGTATCGATGAAGGGGCTCAGCATGGCGATCGAGCCCTGCCGGTGCGGATTGCGGGTCTGCGCGCTGGCGTGGGCAATCGCTGCCGAACCCAGACCGGCCTCGTTGGAAAAGCTGCCGCGATTGGCGCCTTCCCGGATCGCCGCGGCAAAGGCGGCGCCGATGAAGCCGCCGGCTGCGGCAGTGCCGGAGAAGGCTTCGGTGAAGATCGAGGCGAAGGCGGCAGGCACGGCCCCGAAATTGGTCGCCAGCACGGCGATGGAGCCAACGATGTAGGCCAGCGCCATGAAGGGGACCAGCACAGAGGCGACCCGGGCGATCGATTTCACGCCGCCCACGATGACGAAGAAGACAAGCAGCGCCAGGATAGCGCCGGTGACGACGACCGGAATGCCGATATTGGACTCAAACAGCGCCGCTACCGAATTGGATTGTACCAGGTTGCCGGTGCCGAACGCCGCGATGGCCGTGAACAGGGCAAAGAGCCAGGCCAGCCAGATCCATTTTTTGCCGAGCCCGTTCTTGATGTAATACATCGGGCCGCCGACATGCTCGCCGCGGTCGTCGACTTCGCGGTATTTCACGGCCAGGACAGCCTCGGAGTATTTCGTCGCCGATCCGACCAGGGCCGTCATCCACATCCAGAAGACGGCGCCAGGTCCGCCTAGCGTGATTGCCGTCGCGACTCCGGCGATGTTGCCGGTGCCGATGGTGGCCGAAAGCGCTGTGAACAGCGCGGCCAGCGGGCTGATCTCACCTTCGCTCTCATCCTCCTTGTTCGGCTTGGAGAACATCATCATGAACGCCGCCGGGAGGCGGTAGACCGGCATGAATTTCAGGCCGATCGTCAGGTACAGGCCCGTACCGAAAAGAAGCGCCACGAGGACCGGGCTCCAGACCCAGCCATCGACCGCTACCAGAATCGATTGAAGTTTTTCCATCCGTTTCACGGACCCCCTTGTGAACCCTTCAAGACACTAGGCGGGGGGTCTTCAGCACGGCAAGCGCTTTCTGGCCGGCAGGGTTCGCGGATCGGACAAGGCCGAGCCTCGTTCCGCGTCGCGCCTGACAGGCCCGTCTTGCGTGCGCCGCGCTCCCCCGCGTGCAACACGTCCGGTCCGGACCTTAGCGCGATCGCGCGAGATTCAAAGCGTTCGCCTGCACCGGGCTGTGTCAGTTGCCCTCGCCCGGGGTCCCGCTGGCGGTGTCCGCGGGAATGGGTGTGATGGCAAAAACACCCCATGCCCACAAATCGTCTTCCATGTCGGCCAGCTCGCCGCGGTTGGACCGGGGCCAGACGAGCATGAGCGGGCCGAGCCCGCCGGTCGCGAGGGCACGGCCGTCCGCGCGCATCGCCAGGATGGGCTCGTGCCGGTCGATCATGCGTGCATCGATCTCGGCCTCGTACCCGTCAAATCCGGTCAGGCGCACGCTTGTATCCGGCCGCACGCCAGCCTCGGCCAGGACGGCGGACAGGCGCGGTCCCTCGAACACCCGCGCCCGGCTGCCGGCTGGAAAGTCACTCTCGATCTGGCGCCAGCGCAGGCTGGCCAGGTCCTGCCGGGTGAAGGTGCGGGCGTCCTGGGTGGGAATCGAATAGGTGACATACAGCCCCTCCGCGTCCGGGGCCTCTTCGCTCGGCTCGGGCGCCTGGGCCACGATCAGCAGGACCGGGCCGTTCAGCTCGGGCGCCGGATCGCCCGGCCCGCAGGCCGTCACACTGCCCAGGGTCAGGACCGACAGCAGGAGTGGTAGTAGTGGTAGTAGGAGGCGCATGGACGATTTTTCCTTCACGAACCACGCCGCAGGCTAGCGCGGGGAGGCGTCTCCCGCCAAGGATTCGTTGAGCCAGGCCGCAAAGCGAGCATGGGCCTGCCGCGTCGCGTCCTCATCATACTCCATGCGCGGGTCGAAAGGCTGGTCGGGCGCGTCGAACGCATGGGTCAGGCCCTCATACAGCGTCCAGTCGATCGCCGCGCCCTGGCGGGTCTGCCGCTCGAACATCTGTGCGCACGCATTCGGGTTCGCGATGCGATCCTTCTCCACCAGCCAGGCCGTGACCGGAATGTCCGCCACGATCGGCTCGCGGTCTGCGCGTATGATCCAGCCACAATACGGGTAGACCAGCAGCACCCCGCGCACCCCCTCCAGAGGTACTCCCGGCAGGCGTTCCAGTCCGGGCGGCGCCTCTGCGTCTCGCGCGTAGCTCAGCGCATCGAGCAGGCTCCAGCCGCCATGGCTCCAGCCGGCGAGCGCGATCCGCTCGCGATCGATCCGCGGATCGTTACGGGCGATCTGGAGCGCGGAGAATACATCGCCGGCCCGCGCCTGACCGCGCATGCGCAATCCGGTGCAAACCTGCAGGCGCCCGGCCAGGCGTCCGATCCCGCGTGCGGCGTGCGAATCGACCACCAGCGCGGCCACGCCGGCCCGGTTGGCCGCATTCGCGTACTCGCTTTGCTGCTGGCGCACTCCGCCGCAGCCGGAGAACAGGATCACCGCGGGAACCGGTTCCTCCCCCTCCTCGGGCCAATAGAATTCGACATGCGGTTCCAGCCAGCCGGCCCGCTCCGCCACGCTTTCGGGCGCGCGCATCAGGGCGCTGGCCAGCAGACCGGCGAGGCAGGCAAGGGCTAACTGCGAAATCTGCAAGCGCCCCTGCATGTCCGGCCTAGTGACGGAAGTGGCGCATGCCGGTGAAGACCATCGCCAGCCCGGCCTCGTTCGCCGCTGCGATGACTTCCTCGTCGCGGATCGATCCGCCCGGCTGGATGATTGCCGTCGCACCGGCCTCGATGGCGGTCTTCACCCCGTCTGCGAAGGGGAAGAAGGCATCCGATGCGCAGACAGAGCCTTCGGTCATCGGGGCCACCCAGTCATTCTCGCGTGCCGATTCCTCGGCCTTGCGCAAAGCCAGCCGCGCGGCTTCCAGCCGGCTGGTCTGGCCCATGCCGATCCCGGCGGTCGTGAGGTCCTTGGCGTAGACGATCGCGTTTGACTTCACGTGCTTGACCACCGTCCAGGCAAACATCAGATCGGCGAGCTCTTCCTCGCTTGGGGCGCGGTCCGTCACCGTCTTGAGCGCGTTCTGCGCGATGCGGCCACGGTCGCGCTCCTGAACGAGGAGCCCGCCGGCCACTGACTTGACCATCCAGCCCGGCTGGGTTGGGTCGGCCAGCTTTCCGGTCAGCATGACGCGGACATTCTTCTTGCCCGACAGGATATCGAGGGCGGCGTCCTCGGCAGCCGGGGCAATGACGACTTCGCAGAAGATTTTCGCGATCCGGTCGGCGGTCTCGGCATCGATCCGGCGGTTCAGCGCGATGATACCGCCGAACGCGCTGACGGGGTCGGCTGCGAACGCCTTCTCATACGCGTCGGCCAGCGTCTCGGCGGTCGCGACGCCACATGGATTGGCATGCTTGACGATGACCGCCGCGGCGCGCTCTTCGGGATTGAACTCGCTGACCAGCTCGAAGGCCGCGTCGGCATCGGCGAGATTGTTGTAGGACAGTTCCTTGCCCTGGGCCTGGCGGGCGGATGCAACGCCGGGGCGCTTTTCCGGCGTGGCGTAGAGGGCCGCTTTCTGGTGGGGATTTTCCCCGTAGCGCAGGCCTTTCAGCAGAGGGCCGCCCTGGGTGAAGCAGGCTTGACTGGGCTCCTCCACCTCTTCGGCGAGACGCTGGGCGATCGCTGCGTCGTAGGCTGCGGTACGCGCAAACGCCTTGGCCGCCAGCTTGCGGCGCAAGTTCAAAGGAGTCTGCCCGTCATTGGCGTCCATGGCGGCAAGCACGCTGTCGAGATCTTCGCCGTCCACACAGACGCATACATGGGCCTGGTTCTTGGCCGCGGCCCGGATCATCGCTGGGCCGCCAACATCGATCTTGGCGATGCATCCGGCCAGGTCGGTGCCGGAGGCGACGGCTTCCTCGAACGGATAGAGATTGACCATCAACAGATCGATCTGGGGAATGCCGTGTTCTTCCATCGAGGCGAGGTCGCCCTCCTGATCGCGCCGGGCCAGCAGCCCGCCGTGAATTCGCGGATGCAGGGTTTTCACCCTCCCGTCCATCATCTCCGGGTATTGCGTGATCTCAGAGGCGTCGCGCGCCTTCAGACCAGCCTCGGTCAGCGCCTTGAGCGTTCCTCCGGTGGAAATAAGTTCCACCCCGGCTTTGGACAGGCGCCGCGCGCGTTCGACCAGTCCGCTCTTGTCAGAGACAGAAATCAGGGCGCGCTTGACGGGGTAGAGATCGGTATCAGCCATGACGAGGGGCTCCGGGCCTTCAAGGACTGTTGGGGAAGCGCGCCTGATACCACTTCTAGCCGCGCGCCGAAAGCCGCCCGGCCAGCGACATCACGCCCTCCGGCAACCCCATTGCGACAATATCGTCGAGCGCCTTCAGAAGTACCGTGCGGTCACGTGAATCGGCCGCCTCGCTCAACGCCTCCAAGCTCTTGTTCAGAATCGCCATGTCGGTAATCGGGCCGCTGGCGCGCAAGACACCGGCCGTGGGTGAGGGCTCGAGCGTCTCGAAGGCATGGGCGAGATCCTCGTGCATTTTCTCGCCCGGACGCATTCCGATGAACTTTATCTCGATGTCACGGCCGGGCTCCTTGCCTCTCAGCCGTATCAACTGGCGGGCCAGACGTGCGATCGGGACGGGATCGCCCATGTCCAGCACGAAGAGCGAGCCCTGCGGCGCGAGCCCGTTGGCACATTGCGCCGCCGCGTCGAGCACCAGCGAGGCCGCCTCCTCCACCGTCATGAAATAGCGCGTCATCTTTTCGTGGGTGACCGTGACCGGGCCGCCGCGTTCGATCTGGCGTTCGAACAGCGGAACGACGGAGCCGTTAGACGCCAGAACATTGCCGAAGCGGACCGCGCACAGGCGTGTCTCCGGGTTCTGTGCCGCGCGCGAGGCGATATAGATTTCGGCGCACCGCTTGCTGGCTCCCATGACCGAGAGCGGATCGACGGCCTTGTCGGTCGAGATCAGGACCAGGGCTTCGGCCTTCGCGTTGATCGCCGCCTCGGTCAGGGTCTGGGTGCCAATCACGTTGGTGCGGGCGGCTTCAAACGGATTGCTTTCGCTCAAAGGAACATGCTTGAGCGCCGCGGCGTGCAGCACGATCTGCGGACGTGTGGTTTCGAAGACATGGCGCATGGACGCCTTGTTGCGCACATCGACCAGCAGGCTCTGCCAGGGGAAATCGCGCGGCTCGGCGCGCAGCTCCATGTCGATTTCGTAAAGGTGGGATTCGGCACAGTCGACCAGGATCAGCTCAGCCGGCTCGGACTTGATGACGTGGCGCACCAACTCTCCGCCAATCGTTCCGCCTGCCCCGGTAACGAGCACGCGCTTGCCTGCCACGAGAGCCTGCGCGCCGGCTCGCGCCAGGGAGCGCGGCGGGCGCGAGAGCAGGTCGGCGGCTTCCACCTGAGTGAACGCGGCTGCGCCTTCTCCCCGGCGCGCGCGCGTCAGGCTGGCGCCGGTCTTGCCGGCCACCTTGGCACACAGATTGACCAGGGCCGGATCGGCTTCGGGATCCGCGATCACGATACGCACGCTGGCAGCCGAGCCCTTGGCGAGCGTGACCGCGCGCTCCAGCTGATCGGTTCCGCCCAGGACCGGCACGCCTTGAAGGGCGCGCCCGGCCGTGTCGCCGCCGGTATCGATCACGGCGCGAAAGCGGAAGACCGGTCCCCCGGTGCGCCGGTATTGTTCGCGCAACACCTCGGCGACACGCTGAGTATTGCCGACCAGGACCGCAGGCGGCTGGTCCCGGCGTTCGAACCGGACGAGGGAGCGCAGATCGCCCGATGTCCAGGCGGCAACGAAGAGGCGCGGCAGGATCTGGGCCGCGGCCATCACCGGGACGGAGATCAGCAGGCTGGAGCGTGGGAAGTCATCCAGGCGCGTGGAGAGGAAGAAGATGGGCAGAAAGATAAGATGGGCTAGCAGGACGCCCTGCAGGACACGAACCACGTCGTTGACCGCGGTATAGCGCCAGATCGCCCGGTGCGCGCGCAGGCTCCAGAACACGGCCGCGCACACACCTGCGAAGATAATGCTGGCATACCACTCTATCGGACCGGGCGGCGTGCGGCCCGGCTCGAGCAGGTATCGCAGGGAAATACTGGCATACATGGCCGCGCCGCCGGCCAGCGTATCGAAGACCAGCACCAGCCAGGGCGTTGCGAGCCCGGCGGTCAGCCTTGCGCGGTCATTGGATGCCGATCGCCGTCTCCCCATGAATCCCCTCAACCTGCACTTCCCATCCGGCCAAGGCGCTGGAACGCCCAACGCACTCGGTTCGGAGGCCTGTCTCCGCCACCATAGGGCTCTGCGTCACCGGATACCACCAGTTGTGTGGTCCGTTCCGGCGGTGCGCCCGCAGCCAGGTAGACCGATCGCTCCAGACGGACCGTGCCGCCATCGGTGCGAAAGCGCCAGCCTTCCCCATTGGGCTGCACGAGAAGGGCGCTCAGCGCATCGCGCGAGAGCGAGGCGCGCACATCGGGATGCAGGTGAAAGCGGATCGCGAACGTATATCGTTCCTCCGGATTGTCAGGAGGACCGTCCCCGACCGGCCGGAAGAGCCCGTCCTCGCCGCGCAGATCGCCCCCGTCCGCAGCCAGGAATATCCGCCGGCGCAGGGACAGGCCGAAGCGCTTGCGATAGCCGTCATGGGTCGCTTCCAGCCAGATACCGAGGTCTTCCTCATTGCGCCGCGCCTTGACCGGGTCGGGCCCGTGAACCAGGCGCGGCCCGAGCAGGGCGCGTTTCCAGCCAGGTTGAAGCAGGCGGGCAGAGGAAGTTTCCTCCAGCGTCAGCACCGAATGGGCCGCTGTGGCGCGTACAGGCTCGCGCCACGAGCCTGGCTGCGCGTTCGACCAGCCGCAATTGACCACCAGCTTGCCGCCCGGGCTGGCCATCTCGAAGGCGAGCGCACTGGCGTGGCTTTCTGCGGCGTTGACTCCGCGCGGCGGGCTGGCCCCGTCCAGAATGATCTCGATACCGCCGGCGCTTGCCTTGTGGTAGCCCGAATGTGGCGCGACATTGAAGCCGCGCTTGTCCAGCTTGACCAATGCCTTGGCCGCGTCCAGCGCGCGCAGATCGCCTTCCCCGCCACCGTGAAAGGCGGCCAGACCACCTTCCAGACGACAGAATGAGAGGAAAGGAGCGATCCGGTCGAGGGCTCGGCGTACCTCGTCGTCCAGCGTCACCCCTCGCCGGTCGGCCGCGTGGTCCAGACGGGCGAGCGCGATGAAGATCTCGCTCGCCGTTTCCGGATTGCGGCTGACATGCCCGCCATCTGGCAGAATCTGGGTCTTCAAGGCTGCCGCCAGCAGCGTGTCGGCCTCGCGCAGGATGCTGTCGCCGGGCTCAAGGCAAATCGCGGCAAGGCACAAGGTGATTGCGCCCTGCAGGCGTTCGCGGTCGCGCGCCATGAGGGGAAGGGCCCGGCGCAGTCTCCTGGCCATGCGCGAGGCGGCACTCAGCCGGGCAGTAATCAGCGAGGGCTCGTCGCTCTCGAAAAGCAAATTGCCTGCCCAGAGCCAGGCGTCCAATCGTCGGGCGGTCACGGACGGGCTCCAGGCAAACCAGTTCCACTGACCGAACTGCTCAAGCCAGTCGTCCGTCAGGGTTCGTGCCATCAGTCCGGCTTCGGGATCTTCGACGCTGGACAGGTCCTTCAGCCAGTCGAACCCGTGCAGGCCGGCGGCGAAGCGGCGCGATGGCGCGGGACGCGCCCAGATGCTGTCGCCGGGCGCGACCTGCAACGTGTCGCCTGCCAGGGTAAATCGCCCCGCCAGGATCGCGGCACCGGCCGCCTTGTTGCCGGAGGACAGGCGCTTGGGTTCGATGAGCAGCCGGTCCGGACTTTGACCCGACAGCACGGCCATGCGGTAAAGTGGCACCGCATTGGCAAAATCGGAGGCTTCGCGCCGGACGAGCCGGACCACGGCCCCTGCCATTTCGCCCGTCGTAATCTGTTCGCCCATAGCCGGGTTATTTGCCTCGCAGCGCGTCGATATTCGACTTGTAGCGGTCCGGTCCGTCCTTGAATACCGCTGATCCGGCCACCAGCGCATTCGCGCCCGCGGCCACGCAGCGTTTCGCCGTCTCGGGGTTCACCCCGCCATCGACTTCGATCAACGTCGCCAGGCCCCGCTTGTCGATGCGCGCTCTCAGGGTCTCGATCTTGCGCAGCTGATCGTCGATGAAGCTTTGCCCGCCAAAGCCGGGATTGACGCTCATGACCAGAACGAGGTCGAGCGAGTCCAGCACATAATCGATGATGTCCGGGCTGGTCGACGGGTTCAGGGCGGCCCCCGCCTTTGCGCCGGCGGCCTTGATCGTCTGGACCGTGCGATGAAAATGCGGTCCTGCCTCGGGATGCGCCGTGATCTGGTTTGCGCCCGCATCCACGAAGGCGTCGATGTAGGGGTCGATCGGTGCGATCATGAGATGCACGTCGAAGGGCTTGTCCGACCAGGCCCGGATCGCTTTGACGACCGCCGGCCCGATGGTCAGGTTCGGCACGAAGTGACCGTCCATCACATCCACGTGAATCCAGTCGGCTCCCGCCTCGTCTATGGCTTTAACCTCTTCGCCCAGTCGGGCGAAGTCGGCGGACAGGATGGAGGGCGAAATCAGGGGGGTGTGGCTCATGAACGTCGAATATCAGCGCCCCCCGGGCAGGGCAAGCCGGTGCGCACCCGATGCAGCGCTCTTACGTTTGTTAAACAGGTTCAGGTCTAGAGTAAGCGCTCTCTCTGTGCGCCGTGAGCCCGAATGCAAAAAGCGATTTCAAAATGGATCCGGGAGGTCCGTCAGGGCAACAGCACCCCTCAGGGCCTCCCCGAGGAAGTCGTCTTCCGTCAGAAGATCGGCCGCTGGGTCGAATTCAAGCGTCAGCATCTCTACTTTGCCCAAACGCTCAACAGTCTGATCAACGGGCATTCCAGCCAGCTCAATCTCATCAAGCATGCGATGCTGTGCCAGGCTGAAATCGAGGAGATGCGTCCAGCCGGGGCAGAGGCGCCGCAGGGTGATCTGAGCCTGGAGACCGTGTTCTGGCGCTTGCCCCTGCCGACCTTCAGTACGCTTTACCGGCTTGTAAACTCGCGCGCCTTCAGCGAGGAGGCCCTCGACATCCTGATCGAGGGACGCAACATCAAGATTACCGAGACGATTCTCGTGGCGGCTTCAGTTCGCATCGCCCCTTGCGATCACCTGTTTGCGCGTATCGCCGAGGACCGTAAGTTCGAGGGCGCCGACCGCGCCGGTCGTCACACGTCGGAAATCACCGGCCTGCACAACGACATCCTCAAATTCTACCGCTCTGCACTGCGTGCCAACGGCGTGGTCTAGCCGGCCGGACGCACCAGGCGCGCGATGTAGAACCCGTCGATGCCACCGACCTCGCGCCACATGTCAGGCCGGGTGCGAAGCGCCCCTTCCGCGTCGATCGCGTCTTCCAGGCCAGGGACTTCTTCCGGCCGGATGGGGTCCAGTCGTGCTTCGGGGTTGCGTTTCAGAAAACCGGCGATCTGCTTCTCGCCTTCCTGGGGTTCAAGCGAGCAGGTGCAATAGACCAGACGGCCTCCGGGACGGATCAGCTTGTAGGCTGCGGTCAGAAGGCTCGCCTGCACGGAAGCTAGGCTGGCAATGTCGGCCTGTGTCTTGGCCCAGGCTGCATCGGGGCGGCGCCGCAGCGTGCCGGTTGCACTGCATGGCGCGTCCAGCAGGGCACCGTCGAGGGGTTCGTCCGGCTGCCACTGGGCCGCATCGGCCGCCTCGACCGTCGCCGAAAGCCGGGTCCGTTCCAGATTGTCGTAGAGGGCCTTGAGCCGTTTCGGGGCGCGGTCGACCGCGAATGTCTGCGCGCCGCTGGCAGCAATCTGCAGGGTCTTTCCGCCCGGTGCGGCGCAAAGGTCCGCAATACGTTCGCCCGGCTGAGGCGCCAGAATTCGAACCGGCAAGGTCGCAGCTGCGTCCTGGATCCACCACCGGCCCTCTTCAAACCCCGGGATGCCGGTCGGGTCGCGCGTTTCGGACAGGCGGACCGTCCCGTTGGGAAGGCAGATCCCTTCAAGCTCGTCGGCCAGGGCTTCGGCCTCGCCCGGCACTTTAAGCGTCAGGTCCAGCGGCGGGTGAACCGATCGGGCCCGGGCCATCGCGCGCGCCGTCTTGACGCCATAGGCCTTTGACCAGGCGTCGGAGAGCCAGTCGGGCAGGTCGTGCAGCGGGTCCGCCGCCTCGAACGCCCCGCGGCCGCGCTCGGAAATCCGGCGCAGCACGGCATTGGCAAGCCCGGCAAAGCGTTCGCATTCCGCGTCGGCGCGCATCACGGTGACCCAGGCATCGACGACGGCATGAGGCGCGTTGTTGAGAACCATCAACTCCCCGGCGCCGCACACCAGCACGAGATGTGCGCGCAGAGCGCTGTCGGGCAGGGGCTTGTCCAGGAATGCGTTAAGGGCTGCCTCCAGCGCTCCCTTGCGCCGGACCGCAGCCGCGGCAATCGCACGGGCGAAGGCGCGATCACGCGGTTCCAGCCGCTTGTGGTCCGGGTGACTCGCCAAGGCGTGATCCATGGGCGCGCCCTTGGTGAAGACGCCCATGACAGCATCCAGCGCGATGGCGCGCGGGCCCAGATTTCGAGTGTCGGGTTTGGTCTTGCCGCCGTCCGGCTTCGTCGTCTTGCTCATGACAGCGCCCTTACACGCAAACACCCGGCCTGTGAAAGCCGGGTGTCAGTTTTTCCGTCTGCGGGACGGATCACAAGGCTGGCGCTAAGTGCCGCGTTCGGCGGCACTGCGCTGGCCGCGCTTCTCGTCCGGGTTGCGGTACTCGCCGCGCTGACCATCGTCGTTCTCGTCTTTCTTGGGCGTGTGCTGCTCTTCGCTGGCATGCACGCGTGTCTTCTGGCCCTCGACGCCGAGCTGTTGCTTGAGCTCGTCCTTGGTGCCGATACCCCGGGCAATGTCGCCGCCGGACCGGGATACGTCCGGGTTGCCGGCAGGGCGATCGCCGCGGGTTTCAGAGGTCTCGAGCTGCTCCTGGCGCGTTGTTGCGCCGGTGGTCTGGCGTGCCGTCTTTTCTTTGTCGAGGTCGGGTTTGGGGGTCGGACCGCTCATCGCTCGTCCTTTCCGATTGCCTGTAGGGAGTGTGCCTGAAACAACGGAAATCGGGGAGGTCAGGTTCCGGCCGCCTGTGCGTTCGGCCCGATCAGGCCAGATTGGTACCTTCGCCATAGAGGTGCGTGTTGGCGGTAGAGTCCGGGCTGGCCTCCTGCGCGGCGCGCTCCAGCTTGAGGCGCTCGCTGGCACGCATCTTTTCAGAGTCGCTCTTCAGCTGGCCGCAGGCCGCCAGGATGTCCCGGCCGCGCGGCGTACGGATCGGGCTGGCATAGCCCGCCCGGTTCACGATCTCGGCGAAGGTCTCGATCTGGTCCCAGTCCGAGCACTCGTATCCGCTGCCCGGCCAGGGATTGAACGGGATCAGGTTGATCTTGGACGGAATACCCTTGAGCAGGCGCACGAGCTCGCGCGCCTCGGCCGGGGAATCATTGACCCCTTTCAGCATCACGTACTCGAAAGTCACGCGCTTCGAGTTTGACAGATCGGGATAGGCCCGGATCGCGTCCATCAGCTCGGCAAGGGGATAGCGCTTGTTGATCGGCACCAGCTCATCGCGCAAGGCATCGTTGGTCGCGTGCAGGCTGATGGCCAGCATGGCGCGGGTACGTTCGCCCAACTCGACGATCTTCGGGACGACCCCCGAGGTGGAGACCGTCATCCGGCGGCGTCCGATCGAGATGCCGTGGCTGTCCGCGATTACTTCGATCGCGTCGGAGACATGGTCGAGATTGTAGAGCGGCTCGCCCATGCCCATGAAGACGATATTGGTGATTTGCCGGTCCTCGTTGGAGGTCGGCCATTCGCCCAGATCGTCGCGCGCGATCATGACCTGGGTGATGATCTCGGCCGCGGTCAGATTGCGCACCAGCTTCTGGGTGCCGGTATGACAGAAGGTGCAGTTGAGTGTGCAGCCGACCTGACTGGATACGCACAGCGCACCGGAGCGGCCCACACCGGGGATGAATACGGTTTCCGCTTCCACGCCCGGGGCGAAGCGGATCAGGTATTTGCGCGTACCGTCATTACTGAGCTGCCGCTCCACGATCTGCGGACGCGCCATCGTGAAACGCTCTTCCAGAGCGTTGCGCAGTGCCTTGGACACATTCGTCATCTCGTCGAACGACGTGACGCCGTAGTGATACACCCACCGCCACAGTTGCTCGGCGCGCATCTTCGCCTTCCGCTCGTCGACCAGACCGGTCTCGACAAGGGCGGCTTTGAGCTGCTCGAACGTGAGGCCGGCAAGGCTGGGCAGGCTGGCCGGGGCGGGACGTGCGGCGGCGGAGAGATCAAGGGTCGTCGTCATGGGGCGCGCATATAGGTGAAAAGCGGCAGGATTGCGAGTGGGCGTTGCGCAAGCCTGGTCGGCCAGGGTGCCGGACAGCGCTGCGCAGTGGCGCAGTCAGGGCTTGAAAAGCGTGGCGCAGCGGCTTCTTCTTCTCGACATGAAGCTGATCTGTCATCCCCTCACCGCCGAAGACCCGCCCATCCGGCCTGCCGACACGCGCCGGCAATGGATGGACGACACCCCGGAGAGTTTTGCCTACCGGTGTCTGCCGCTGGCTGTCGCTAACCAGCATGGCTGGGAAGTCTTCTCGACGACCGGCCTGACCGCGCGCTGGAATGGCGGAAACCGTGTCGAGGATGTCGAGATCACGCTCGATGACCCGATGCGGATGAACTATCCCGGCGTTGCCATGACCAATTTCGGTTCCGGCATCCTGACGTTCGAGATGGGCTTCCTGCTGCGTACCCCGCCGGGGTGGAATATCTGGGTGTCGGGGCCGGTCAATGCGCCCAAGGATGGCATTTGCGGCCTGTCCGGCGTCATCGAGACCGACTGGAGTCCGTACTCCTTCACCATGAACTGGCGGTTTACCCGGCCCGGCGAGGTCCGGTTCGAGAAGGACGAGGCGATTGCGCATCTCTTCCCGGTACGCCGGGACCTGTTCGAGCGTATCCAGACTGAGATCCGGCCGCTGCATACCGACAAGAAGACGGCAGACCAGATGGAGATCTGGCGCCAGAGCCGGTCCGATTTCTCCGGCCGGCTGAAAACCGGCGACAAGGCGGCGGCCGACGAAAAATGGCAGAAAGGCTATTATCGCGGCCTGATGCCGGACGGATCGAAAGGCCCGCCCGATCACAAGACAAAGGTCCGGCCAAAGCCGTTTGGACCCCCGACGTCCAAGCCCCCAAGGCGCTAGACGCGGCAAGTCTACGTCGGCCTGCCCGTTCCCGGACGTCCTGATCGCAGCGTTCGACGATCTCTAGTCGCAGAGAGCCTCGACCTGATCGAGCGCAGCAGTCACGCCGGACAGGGAGAATTCATAGGCCGTGGCCGTGCCGCGGGCCGACATGGCTTCGACCCGCATGGTGGCGCCGCGGCGCATGGCGTCGACCAGGCGCTGCTCGTCCCGCAAGTCCTCGATGAAGCCTTCGCGCTCGGAGACATACATCGTGAAGCTCGAGGAGCCGACACGCGCCAGAGGCGGCGTGTTGGGCTGCAGCGCGTAGCCGGCCAGGAAGCTCGGCTGCTCTTCGGCTGCGCCCGAAGCCCAGGTCGACACGAGAAAATAGACATCGCCGTGATCCACGCTTCCCGGGCGGGAATCGGTCGGACGGCTCGTCGCATAACAAATCTGTGCATCGCCTTCGCCGCGCGTGAAGACGCGCCAGTCATTATGCTCGCCCTGGAAGGCCGGCTCCTGGGCTGCGGCGCCGGCGCTGCAAAGGAGGCTGATGAAGAGGGCGGACAAGGCGGTTCGACGCATGGGAGACTCCGTCTGGCGCAAGCAGGCTGGCGGGGCCGGCTGACGATCAGTGACGCCGGCATTCAAGTCGGTTAAACCGGTCGAGAGAGGCGAATTCAAGGCGTTCGTATTTGATTTTCCGGGCATAACCCGGTCTCATGATATTATCGCAAGATCGTACGGACCTGTCAGTGTCAGACGCAGCACCCAACCCGGCACCCGCGCCCGACCGCGCCCGGCTCAATTTCCTGGTCGAGGCGACTGCGCGTCAGGACCGCGACGCATTCGCGGAGTTGTTTCAATTCTACGCGCCGCGGGTCAAGGGCTACCTGCTCAGGTTGAACGCTTCCGATGCCCTTGCCGAGGAACTGGCCCAGGAGGTCATGCTCACAGTCTGGCGCAAGGCGGGTCAGTTCGACCCCTCCCAGGCCTCGGCCTCCACCTGGATATTCCGGATCGCCCGCAACCGGCGCATCGATGCCGTGCGCCGCGCCGACAAGCCGGACCTGGATGGCGAGGATCCGCTGCTCGCGCCCTCCCAGCCGGAGAGCCCCGATGCGGCGGTCATTTCCAGCCAGTCCTCCAGCCGCGTGGCGCAGGCGATGGCCGGCCTGCCGGAAGAACAGATCGCACTGTTGCGGCTCGCCTTCTTTGAAGGCTTGTCCCACCGCGACATCGCCGAACGCGAGGGCGTGCCGCTGGGAACGGTCAAATCGCGTTTGCGGCTCGCCTTCGACAAGATGCGCAATATCCTTCAATCCAGTGAGCTTTGAGAGCCAGAGATGCGCGCCATGAATATTATTTGCAGCCGCGACTTGAAGCCTTCGCGCTGCGCACAATATCCGACGCCTTCGGATGCGTCCCTTTTCGGACAGACGGGCAAGACCTCATGACGAACCACCCGCTCGGTGATGAAATCTACATTGCGTACGCGGCCGGCGCCTTGTCCGCACCGATGCGTCTGCTCGTCGAAACCCAGGCTGCCGTGCGCAACGAGGTGCGCGAGGAGTGCGAGCTTGCCGAGGCGGCCGCTGGCGCGCTTCTGGAGCAGATCCCGCCCGCCGGCCTGAAGCCGGGTGCGCTCGACCAGGTCTTTGCGGCGATCGACGCGGAGCGCGCCAGCCTGGGCGAGGCCGGTGCGATGCGGGCCGTCGGCAGCTCGGACGAACGCCGCGATGTGTCGGCCGCGAGCGCAGCCGGCCGCGCTATTGAAGAATTGCTGAGCCTTCCCGGAAGCGTGCGCGATCACGCGCTGGAGGTGGGCCAGTGGAACTTTGCCGGACCCGGCGTGCGCCGCATGGAGTTGATGCGCGACGGGTCTGCGAAGGCCGAGCTGATCCGGTTGGAGCCGGGGCGCGGCGTGCCCCGTCACGGACATGACTGCCGCGAATTCACCCTGGTCCTCACCGGGGCCTTTCATGACGGGTTGAACCGCTATGGTGCGGGGGAGCTGTGTACTGCCGATCCGAGCCTGGAGCACAAGCCGGTGGCTGAAGAAGGCGAAGTCTGCATTGCGTTGGCCGTTACCGATGGACCGCTCGCCTTTACCGGTCCGCTCGGCTGGGTGCAGCGCGCCATCGGGGCGCTGAGCTAGGACGCTCGGACGCTTGCGGCATCGCGTCCCTTTTCTTGACCGGTGAACCGGCTAGGCTGGCAGCCATGAGCACTGAAGCGAAATTCTCCGGCGACAGCGTGATCGTGGGCGGTGGTATGGCCGGCCTCTCGCTGGCGATTGCCCTGCACAAGGCCGGGCTGAAGGTTGCCGTGGTCGACGCGGCGCCGCTCGACAGCGCGATGACCCCCGAGTTTGACGGGCGTGCCAGCGCTTTGGCCTATACCTCCTGGCGCATGCTGGACTCGATCGGCGTGGCCGAGCACCTGGCCCCTCATGCGCAGCGCATCGAGGATATCCTCGTGGTTGACGGGCGCCCGAATGACGGGCTCCGCCCCGGCGGTCCGGGCCGCGACAGCCTGCACTTTGATCGCCGCGAGATTCATTCCGGCGAGGATGGGGAGCCCCTCGGCTGGATGGCCGAGAACCGCTGGACTCGGGTCGCGCTTGCCCGGACTGCCGAAGCGTGCGGCCTGAGTGTGTTCGCGCCGGCGAAAGTCGACTCAATGAGCCGCCAAGGCGCCCGCGCTCGCGTCCATCTCGACGACGGATCCTGGCTGGAAGGCGCGGTCGTGATCGCGTGCGACGGAAAGTTTTCCCGCCTGCGCGAACAGGCCGGCATTCGTACCACGGGGCGCGAGTACGGCCAGAAAGCTCTTGTCGCAACGGTGGCGCACGCTTTGCCTCATGAGGGTGTGGCATACGAGTTCTTCATGCCCGCCGGCCCGTTTGCGATACTGCCACTCCCGGACAACCGTTCCAGCTTGGTCTGGACCGAGAAGGCCGCCGCTGCCGACGCGCTCAGGGACATGGACCCGGCCGGATTTCAGGAGGCGCTCGAAGCGCGTTTCGGCGATTTTCTGGGCGCGTTGAGGCCTGAAGGTCCGCGCTGGACCTACCCGCTAGGCCTGAAGATGTCGGAGCGTTTCATTGATGACCGCCTGGCGCTGGTCGGCGACGCGGCCCGCGCCATCCATCCGATTGCCGGACAGGGCTTCAATCTGGGCCTGCGCGATGCGGCGGCGCTCGCCGACTGCCTTGTCGAGGCCAAGAGGGCCGGGCTCGATCTCGGCTCACCCGCTGTGCTGGAGAGCTATGAGCGCTGGCGCAAGGGCGATTCGGCGCTGCTCGGGATCGGCACCGATTTCTTCAATCTGCTCTTTTCCAACGACCATGCCAGCATCCGCGCCATGCGCGGCTTCGGCCTGGGGCTGGTCGACAAGATCGCGCCGGCCCGCCGGTTCTTCATGCGTCAGGCGGGCGGAGAGACCGGAGATTTGCCGGGCCTGCTCAAGGGTGAAGCGCTCAGCCTTTAGGCTCCGACGGTATTCCGCCTCCAAAACGAAGACGCCCCCGGTCATTTCTGACCGGGGGCGCATTATCACGTTCTGCGGGGGGAGGGGTCGAACGTGATAAGGTCGTCAAAGCCCTAGTGAACGCTGACAGGCTCGGCACCGTGGTAGCGCGCGGCAGCGAACGCGTGGCTGCGGTCTGAGAACACGGCCATGCGCGTCCCGTCCTCGGTATGAACAGCGTACAGCGTATCGCTTTCGCCGATGCTGATCCCGTGCTCGCGGATTTCCGTTTCATCAATGCCGGCGAGCACATCGGCGCCCGCGACCTCGCGCACGTAAACCAGCGGCGTCGTGTCTGTTTCGTTCAGAGCTTCCATTGTTTCGGCCATACTCAAGCAGCCTCTTCTTCGTCTTGACTGAACTATGAAGTGGGAAGCCTTTCCAACTCGTTCAAGAAGTTGCCCGCAGGAAACTGCACATGGACGCGGGTCTGCCCGGGATTCGCGCCGGCCCTACATTTCTTGGGCTGTCCGGCGGAACAGGATTTCGTTGATGTCCACGTCGTCGGGCTGGCTGATCGCGAAAACCACGGCACGCGCGAAGCTCGATGCCGGGATTGCGGTATTCTCGTAGAGATCGTTCACGAAGCCTTTGACCCGGTCGGATTTGACCGACTGGGGCAGTTCACTTTCCACCGCGCCAGGCGAGAGGATGGTCGTGCGCAGCTTGTTGCCCTTCACTTCCTTGCGCAGGGATTCAGCGATGGCGCGCACGCCGAACTTGGTGGCGCAGTAGACCGCACCGGCCGGATTGACGACATGGCCGGCGACCGAGGACACAAACAGATTCTGTCCGCTCTGACGCTCGTTCATGTGCGGCAGGACCGCGCCGACGCCGTAGAGCACGCCCTTCAGGTTGACGTCGATACACTCGTCCCATTCCTCGTGACGGTTTTCCGCCAGGGGCGCCAGTGGCATCACACCGGCATTGTGCAGCATGGCGTCGATCTGCCCGAATTGCTCGATCGTGCCCTTCACGAAGGCATCGACTTCTTCGCGCTTCGTGACGTCGACCTTGAATGCCGCCGCCTGATCGTCGCCCAGTTCTTCGACCAGGGCATCCAGACGGTCCTTGCGCCGGGCGCCCAGAGCGACCTTCGCTCCGGCCTTGACCAGGTGGCGGGCGGTCTCTGCACCGAGGCCCGAGCTGGCTCCGGTTATGACGACGACTTTTCCTGCAACGTTTTCCATGGCGGTCGGGTCCTTTTGTCGCTTGAGAACGGGGAGATTTGGCTGGTCGGGCGCTTAACGCAAGAGAGCCGGTCAAATGTCCCCGGGCACGCGCATCGAATGCAGCGCGCAGCATGGCGAACAGAAGGAGGCGGAGAAGAAGCGAAGGACGATCAGAGCGCGGCCGCCGGGGGGGCTGGGGCGCGGCGGGCGCATATGCCCGGGCGCAGGGGCGACCGCGTCACGATGCTGCGATGTCAGAAAGACGGTGGTGGAGCCAGGCGGAATCGAACCGCCGACCTCTTGAATGCCATTCAAGCGCTCTCCCAACTGAGCTATGGCCCCTCACCGTATGGACAGAAGGGCTTGGGGGCCCGTCCGTCTGAGGAGCGCGGAAAATAGTCAGGGTCCGCGCCCGGATCAAGTGCGCAATGCGGCAGGTGGCAGTTGATCCACACCCGGCCGCATTGCGCGTTGATTCTTAAAGATGATCGTCGTCGTCATCGTCGTCGTCGACGTCCAGGCCGATGTCGTCATCGTCCTCGTCGTCGAGTAGAATGTCGGCCGCCTCGTCGTCATCTTCTTCGAGATCGGCTTCTTCTTCAGAGAAGCTCTCGGCCAGCTCGTCGTCGGGCGACTTGGCCGCCTTGGCCGGCTTGGGCTCATCTTCCTCGTCGTCGTCGGCGATCTCGAGCGGTTCTTCATCCAGCTCGATCTCGTCGTCGTCATCCTCGTCGTCGTCTTCGACGTCGTCTTCAAGATCGATTTCGTCCTCGATCTCGTCGTCGTCTTCGTCCTCGTCGAGCTTGCGCTTTTTCTTCTTCTTCGCCTTGATCTCTTCGAGATCATCTTCCTCGACCGCACGCTTGGCGGCCGCACGGCGCGGCTTTTTAGTCGCCGCAGCCGCAAGCTCGGGATCGTAGACTGCGCCGCATTTCGGGCAGACGATCGGGTCTTTCTTCAGGTCGTAGAACTTCGCGCCGCATTCGCCGCAGGCGCGCTTTTCACCAAGATCAGCTTTGGGCACGTGTTACCTCGTACTCTGGAAGTCGGCGCGCCTGTTGCCACGTTGTCCGCGCCCTGTCAAAACCCCTTTTCCACCTTATTCCGGCGGTTCACCATATCCCGTCATGACATCAGTGAATAATCCCTTGCCCCGACAAGAAATTTCCGGCCCCGCCACGGCGCGGCACAGTTCCCGACTCGCTGGCAGGCTCGACACCGCTGCCGACAAGTCCTGTTCCCATCGTGCTGCGATCCTGGCCGGTCTGGCCGGGGGCGTCAGCCATATTGAGGGCATGCTGGAGAGCGAAGACGTGCTGGCCACCCTGCGCGCGGTCGAGGCTCTTGGCGCCAGGGTAGAGCGCACCGGCCCGGGGCAGTGGACGATCGAGGGCGGGAAGTGGCGCGATCCGGACGAGCCTCTGGATATGGGCAATTCGGGAACTGCTGCGCGTCTTCTGCTGGGCGCGGCCTCGCGCTTCGCCCTGACGGCGGTCTTCGTTGGCGATGCCAGCCTGTCGCGCCGGCCTATGGAGCGCGTGCTCGCTCCGCTGAAAGCCATGGGCGCCATGACCGGGGCGGCCCAGGGCGGCCGCTTGCCCGTACGGCTGACCGGCGGCAACCTCATCGCGATCGACTACACGCCGCCGGTCGCGTCCGCACAGGTGAAGAGCGCAGTCATGTTTGCCGCGCTCGGCGCGCGCGGGCAGACGGTGGTGCGTGAGCCGGTGCCCACGCGCAACCATACCGAAAACATGCTCCCGCTGTTTGGCGGCAATGTGAGTGTCGAGGCCGATCCGGCCGGACATGTGATCACGGTGCCGGGCGGCCAGTCCCTGACGGCCTGCGACCTGGCCATACCGGGCGACCCGTCATCGGCGGCGTTTGCCGTCGCGGCCGGACTGATCGCGCCGGAAAGCGAGCTGACCGTGGCGGGCGTGATGACCAATCCGGCCCGCTTCGGGCTGTACGACGTGCTGAAGGAAATGGGCGCCCACCTCGAATTCACCCCGGCCGGATCACGCTGTGGCGAAACGCTGTGTGACATCACCGTGCGCACTTCGCAGCTGAAAGGTGTCGACGTCGCCGCGCTACGCGCCCCGTCCATGATCGACGAGTACCCGATCCTGGCCGTGCTGGCCGCCTTTGCCGAGGGCGAGACCCGCATGCGCGGGCTGGGCGAGCTGCGGGCCAAGGAAAGCGATCGCCTCAGCTCCACGGCTGCGCTGCTTGATGCCAATGGCGTGAAGGTGGAGATCGAGGGCGACGATCTGATCGTGACCGGGGCGGGCCTTGCCGGCGTGCCCGGGGGCGGCCGGGTGGAAACCCGCGACGATCACCGCCTGGCCATGGCGGGGCTGGTGCTGGGCCTGGGGGGCCAGGCTCCGGTGAGCGTGGACGAGACTGCGATGATCGCAACCAGCTATCCCGGCTTCTTTGACGATTTTTCCGCCATCGGCGCGAATATCGACTGACTCCGCGAGGCACGCATCTGGCTCTCGCCCCTTGTGCTGAAAGGCCATTTGGAGTAAGGACGCGCGCGCTTCGTCGTGCTGGCCCTGTCTGTCAGGTCCGGCAAGGACGAGCGCATCGCCGGGCACGGAGCCAGATCTTCCGCACTGCCCTCGCTGTTCAACCCCTTGACCCTCGACTTGTCAGGACCGGACGGCGAGCATGCCGGAGCCGGTTTGTCGTCGTGTCCATTGTGAGTTGAACCGTTCCGGCCGCGACACGGCCCACAAGTCCACTGCTTCGCGGGCCACCGCGGCAAGACCGCCGGATCCAACCGGCCGGCCGGAATAGAACGACCTTTAACGGAGCCATCTAGCCAATATGTCCGATACCCAGACGTCCAACCCGAGCCGCGGCGATTTCGCCGACATGCTCGAAGCCTCCCTTGCCAGCCGCGACCTCATGGAAGGTTCGGTTATCAAGGGCACCGTCACCGCCGTCGAAAACGATTTCGTGATCATCGATGTCGGTCTGAAAACCGAAGGCCGCGTGCAGCTGCGCGAATTTGCCGGCCCCGGCGCCGTCCTGCCCAAGACCGGCGACCAGGTCGACATCTATCTCGAGCGCATCGAAAACGCGATGGGCGAAGCGGTTCTCTCGCGCGACAAGGCACGCCGCGAGGAAGCCTGGGACCGTCTGGAAACGCAATACGAAACCAAAGAGCCCGTCGCCGGCGCCATCGTGGGCCGCGTCAAGGGCGGCTTCACCGTCGATCTCGGCGGTGCCTCGGCCTTCCTGCCGGGCAGCCAGGTCGACATCCGCCCCGTGCGCGACGTCACCCCGCTGATGAACAAGGAACAGCCGTTCGCGATCCTGAAAATGGACCGTCCGCGCGGCAATATCGTTGTCTCGCGCCGCGCCGTGCTTGAAGAGAGCCGCGCCGAACAGCGCGCCGAGCTCGTCGGCCAGCTGGCCGAGGGCGAAGTGCGCGAAGGCGTCGTGAAGAACATCACCGATTACGGTGCGTTCGTGGATCTCGGCGGCATTGACGGCCTGCTGCACGTCACCGACATGAGCTGGAGCCGCGTTGGCCATCCGAGCGAAGTCGTTGAAGTCGGCCAGACGGTCAACGTCCAGATCATCAAGATCAACAAGGAAACCCAGCGTATCTCGCTCGGCATGAAGCAGCTTCAGGCCGATCCTTGGGAAGGCGTCGATGCCAAATATCCGGTGGGTGCCACCTTCACCGGCCGCGTCACGAACATCGCCGAATACGGTGCATTCGTGGAGCTGGAACCCGGCGTCGAGGGCCTGGTCCACGTCTCCGAGATGTCCTGGACCAAGAAGAACATCCACCCGGGCAAGATCGTCTCCACTTCCCAGGAAGTCGAAGTCATGGTGCTCGACGTCGATGCGGACAAGCGCCGCATCTCGCTCGGCATCAAGCAGGTCCAGCGCAATCCCTGGGAAATCTTCGCTGAAACCCACCCGGCCGGCTCCGAAGTCGAGGGCGAGGTCAAGAACATCACCGAATTCGGTCTGTTCATCGGCGTCGACGAAGAGCTTGACGGCATGGTCCACCTGTCCGACCTGGACTGGGATCGCTCCGGCGAGGAAGCCATCCAGGACTACTCCAAGGGCGACATGGTTCGCGCCAAGATCCTCGATGTGGACGTCGAGAAAGAGCGCATCTCGCTCGGCATCAAGCAGCTGGCTGGCGATCCGCTGGAAGACGCCGGTGGCGTAGCCCGCGGTGCGACCGTGACCTGCACGGTGACCGAAGTGACCTCGGGCGGCATCGAAGTGACCTTCGGTGACGAAAACCCGGTCAAGGCCTTCATCCGCAAGTCCGACCTGTCGCGTGACCGCGCCGAGCAGCGCCCCGAGCGCTTCTCTGTCGGTGACAAGGTCGACGCTCGCGTCACCAATATCGACAAGGCAAGCCGCCGCATCTCCCTCTCGATCAAGGCGCTGGAAGTCGCCGAAGAGAAAGAGGCGGTCCAGCAATACGGTTCGGCAGACTCCGGGGCCTCGCTTGGCGATATCCTGGGCGCCGCGCTCAAGGATCAGACCAAGGAGTAATTCCGGGTCGAAATCTGCAAACAGGGCCTGCCTGTTTGAAATGGATGGCCGGAGCTTCGCGCTCCGGCCATTTTTTTAGCGATTCAGGCGGGTTACCGATTGACGGGCATTGCCCGTATTACCTAAGGTCAAGAGACTTTCAGCGGGGTATTTGAGAATGATCAAGTCCGAGCTCATCGCGAAATTGGCCGAAGCAAACCCGCATCTGTTCCAGCGAGACGTCGAGCGCGTCGTCAACACCGTGCTCGAGGAGATCACCCAGGCGCTCGAGAATGGCGACCGGGTGGAGCTTCGCGGCTTCGGGGCATTCTCGGTGCGCAATCGCCCACCGCGCCTCGGTCGCAATCCGCGCACCGGCGAAAGTGTCGAGGTCAAGGAGAAGCACGTGCCCTTCTTCAAGACGGGCAAGGAATTGCGCGAACGCGTCGACGGCAAGAAGTAGGGCGTTGCCGCGCAACCTCTCGCGCGGCCGCTAATCGATCCCGCTACTCGATCCATAGCCCGCGCGATTTGTGCCAGTCCTCGATGGATTCCTGAGGGAATCCCTCAAAGCAGTCATCGCCTTCGCCTACTTGCGGGACGACCCAGCTCGCCTTGTATTTCAGCAATAGATGCACGCTCTGCGGAGGTTCGGGCAGGTCTGTGTCGATGGCCGATGCCATCGGATGGACCAGCTCCGGCCAGTTCGGGTCGGTCAGGTGGAGCGCGCTGGCGCATTTCGAGCAAAAATGACGCCGGCCGGAGCTGATCTCGCACGTGCCGTCCCGGTCGATCTCGGCGCGATAGATCGAGATATCGTCTTCGCCCTCGACCTTCAGCGTATCGGTGCGCCCCATGATGTTGATGGCGTAGCCTCCGCCTCCTGCTGTCTTGCGGCAGATCCGGCAGTAGCAGCGCTGGTAGGGATAAGGCGTGTGGCTTTCCACGCTGAAACTCACCGCGCCGCAGCGGCAGCTGCCTTCAAGCGTCATCGTCATGGCCGTGCTCCTCTTTGCCTGGCGTCCGCCTCTTCAATGAGGCGCGCCGCGACCGCGTTCCGGAACCGGGCGGGAGCGGCCGGGAAATTTCAGGTGCGGGGCGGGGCGCCCGGGCCTATCCTTCGTTCTGTCAAAGCTCGAAGGGATGCGCTGATGTTCAATGAATTCAAGAAGTTCGCGATGCGGGGAAATGTGGTCGATCTCGCGGTCGGCTTCATTCTCGGCGGTGCGTTCTCCACCATCGTGAAGTCCTTCGTGGATGACATCCTGATGCCGCCTCTGGGGCTTCTCTTCGGCGGGGTGGACTTCACTAATCTCTATGTCTCCCTCGACGGAGTGCGCTACGACTCCCTTGCGGCTGCACAGGAGGCCGGCGCCGCGACGCTCAATTACGGCCTCTTCATCAACGCGATCATCAGCTTTCTTCTGCTCGCCTTCGCGCTCTTCCTCCTGATCAAGGGGATGAACCGCATGACCGACAAGAAGAAGGACGATACGCCCGAGCAACCCCCGGCCAAACCGCGCAACGAGGAATTGCTCGAGGAAATCCGCGACCTGCTCAAGGCCCGCAATTAATTAATCGGCCGGTCTGCCGCCGGGTAGTGGCCGAGCGCCTCCCCGGCGGCTATATCCCGGCCTCATGAGCATCGGTGTCAAAATCTGCGGGCTGAACTCGCCCGAGGCCGTCGGCGCCAGCGTGGATGCGGGCGCGGACTATCTCGGCTTCATCGTGTTCGAGAAAAGTCCGCGAGCCGTGACCGCCGCCGAGGCCGGCGCGTATGCAAAGGGTAAGGGCTCGGCCAGCTCCGTCGCCGTGCTGGTCGACCCCGACGACGCGATGCTGGCGCGCGTGCTGACCGGCATGGCGCCCGACTATATCCAGCTTCACGGTCAGGAGAGCCCGCAGCGCTGCCAGGATGCGCGGCACTATGCGCGACGCGGCGTGTGGAAGGCCTTCGGCATAGCCTCCGCCGCCGATCTCCAGGCTGCCCGGCGCTATGAGGGCTATGTCGACGGCTTCGTCTTCGACGCCAAGCCTCCTGCAGGGGCCGACCGGCCCGGCGGCTGGGGCGCGGCCTATGACTGGTCGCTTCTGCACGATTTTGAAAGCGAGACGCCCTGGCTCCTGTCCGGCGGGCTGACGCCGCAAAATGTCGCCGAGTCCCTCGCACGCTCTGGCGCGCGTGGTGTCGATGTGGCATCCGGCGTTGAATCGGCGCCCGGGGTGAAGGACCTTGACGCCATCCCGGCCTTTATCGGCGCGGCTCGCGCTGCATCAGGAACATCACGATCATGACCACCGCGCCCAACGCGTTTTCCAGCTATCCCGACGCTCGCGGCATGTTTGGCGAGTATGGCGGCCGCTTCGTCGCCGAAACCTTGATGCCGAACATCCTCGCGCTGGAGAAGGCCTATGCGGCCTATCGCGACAAGCCGGAATTCACCGAACCGTTCGAGGAGCTGTCGCGCGACTTCATCGGACGTCCGAGCCCGCTCTACTTTGCCGAGCGGCTGACCGAAGAGTTCGGCGGCGCGAAGATCTGGTTCAAGCGCGACGAGCTCAACCATACCGGCGCGCACAAGATCAATAACTGCCTGGGCCAGGTGCTTCTGGCCCGGCTCATGGGCAAGACGCGCATCATCGCCGAGACCGGGGCGGGCCAGCATGGCGTCGCGACCGCCACCGTGGCCGCGCGCTTCGGCATTCCGTGCGAGGTCTTCATGGGCGCGCACGACGTGGAGCGCCAGTCGCCGAACGTGTTCCGCATGAAGCTGCTGGGCGCCAAGGTCCACGCGGTGACCAGCGGCCGCGGCACGCTGAAAGATGCGATGAACGAGGCCCTGCGCGACTGGGTGACCAATCCTGACGATACCTTCTACGTCATCGGGACCGTTGCCGGCCCGCATCCCTACCCGGCAATGGTGCGCGACTTCCAGAGCGTCATCGGACGCGAGGCACGCGCCCAGATGCTCGACCGGATCGGCCGATTGCCCGACGCGGCGGTCGCCTGCATTGGCGGCGGATCGAACGCGATGGGCCTGTTTCATCCCTTCCTGGAGGATGAGAGCGTGCGCCTGATCGGGGTCGAGGCCGCCGGCAAGGGTGTCGACACACCCGACCACGCAGCCAGCCTGAATGGCGGCAAGCCGGGCATCCTGCACGGCAACAAGACTTATCTCCTGCAGGATGATGACGGCCAGATCGTCGAGGGGCACTCCATCTCGGCGGGGCTGGACTATCCCGGCATCGGCCCCGAGCACGCCTTCCTTCATGACGTTGGCCGGGCCGAGTACCGCCATGCGACCGATGCCGAGGCGCTGGAAATGTTCCAGATCTGCTCGAAGCTCGAGGGCATCATCCCGGCACTCGAACCCGCCCATGCGCTGGCCCGGGTGCGAGACCTCGCCAAGGAGCTGGGCAAGGACGGCGTCATCCTGATGAATATGTGCGGCCGCGGCGACAAGGACGTCTTCTCCGTCGCCAAGGCGCTGGGTGTGGAGCTCTAAGCCAGCCTGCCGTCTGAAGGCTTGCTGTCCCGCAGTCCGCGTCCTGGCGGCCGGCACGCACGCCACTGTCCTGCATTCGCGAGCCAGGGCGGATCACCATCCTGCGCGGCCCGCTTGTACCTTACAGTAATGCGCCTTTGCGGCCCTTGCGTCCGCCTCCTCCTGTCACTATGAAGTTGCGAATCATTCGCACTATCATTCGCAAAAGTGAGATGGGACAGGTTATGAAACGCAATTTCGCACTTCTGGGAGCAGCGCTGGGCGGGACGCTGCTGGGATCGGGGGCCTTGGCTCAGGCGGGCGGGGCCCCCGCTGACATCGTTGTCGTGCGCGGTGAGAAGATCGAGCGCTCGCTTCAGGACACGCCGACGAGCGTGGATGTCACGACAGCCGTGCAGATCGAGCGGGAATCGCTGCAGGAGCTGGCCGATATCCTTCAGCGCACCGCCAATGTCGCCGACACCTATGGCGGCTCGGGCTTCACGATACGCGGCATCAGCAACACCAACGTGTCCGGTGGTGGCTCCAGCGAGCTGACGACCGTCTATCTCGACGGCGCCCCACTGCCTTCTCGCCTTCTGTATAACGGACCCCTCGACCTATGGGACGTGGCCCAGGTCGAGGTCCTGCGTGGCCCCCAGTCGACGCTGCAGGGCCGCAATACGCTGGCAGGCGCAGTGATCATCCAGTCGCGTGAACCGGGCTACGACTATGAGGCCAGGGCTCGCGTACGCGCCAGCGATGTTGGCGAGCGGGAGTTCGCCATTGCGGCGGGCGGACCTGTCCTGGACGACGAACTCGCTTTCCGCATCGCCTATGAGGACCGGCAGGCGGACGGCATTGTCTCCAACCCGGTGCGCAATGATCGCTCCGATACGCTCGACGCCTATACGCTGCGCGGCGCACTGTTGTGGGAGCCGTCCGCGTTGCCCGCATTCTCGGCCCGTCTCAACTATCTGCGCAGCGAGCGCGAGGGCGGTTATGTCTACACCTATGTGCGTACCGACACGGCGAACCCGTTCGACGACCGGATCGACCTGTCCAACGACATCAACGCCAGCGACACCTCCACCGATCTGGCCAGCCTGACGCTCGGCTACGATGTGTCCGATCGCCTGTCTGTCACCAGCGTGACCTCATTCAACGAGGCTCAGGTGATCGGACGCTATGACGGCGATCTGACCGCGCAGTCGCTCTCCTACGGGATGCGCGACGAAACCTACGAGACCACGACCCAGGAGGTTCGCCTGTCCTATGGCGGCGACCGGCTCGAAGGCGTGCTGGGCGCATTCTACTCGAAGCGGATCGCCGATGAGGCAACGCAAAGCCTCACGAATGTCGAAACGCCGGGCAATACCATTCAGGGCCTGTTGCTGGGCTATGGCGCCAGCCCGGCGCAGGCCGCCTTCATCACCGATCTCTACCTGCAGGCATTGCCGGTGATCCCGGTCGATTTCTCCAGCCAGGCCGACCGTGAGATCGAGAGCTACGCCCTGTTTGGCGACGCCAGCTATCAGCTCGCGCCGCGCACCGCGCTCATCTTCGGATTCCGCTATGACCGCGAGAAGCATGTCGAGACCCTGTCCCAGACCACGGACTTCGCGGGGACCTATCCAGATCCTGCCAGCTACGGCGTCCCGGGGTCGCTCATCCATACCGCGTTTCAGGCGATCAACGGGGGCGTGGCCGGCATCGTCGCTCAGGCCGGCGGACAAGCGCCTGCCAGCGAGCCGCGTGAGTTTGAAGCCTTCCTGCCCAAGCTGGGCGTGACCCATGACTGGACCGACAGCGTGGCTACCAGTTTCATCGTCCAGCGCGGCTATCGCTCGGGCGGGCTCTCGACCAATATCGCACGCGCGTCGGTCACGCCCTACGATCCGGAGTTCACGTGGAATTACGAGCTGTCCCTGCGTTCGTCCTGGTTCGACGATGCCCTGACGCTGAACGCCAACGCCTTCTATATCGACTGGACCGAACAGCAGGTGAACGTCAATCTGGGCCTCAACTCTTACGACAGCCAGACCCTCAATGCCGGCCAGTCCCATGTCTACGGGTTCGAAATCGAGACGCGCTATGCGCCATCGAACCGCTTCGACGTTTATGCGTCTCTCGGCCATACCCGGACCGAGTTTGACGAGTTCACCGTCGATGTCGGCCAGACCGGCAGCGATTTTTCCGGCGCCGAATTCGCCTATGCCCCGCATTGGACGGTCTCAGCCGGCGCTAATTACAACTGGGACAGCGGCCTGACTGCCAATCTCAATGCCAGTCACCAGTCGGACGCGTTCACGACAGTGGGCGTCAATCAGGCCGACCGGCCCAAGGCCGATGCGCGGACCCTGCTGAACGGTCGTTTCGGCTATCGCGGCGAGCGCTGGGGCGCCTATCTCTATGCCCAGAATCTCCTCGATGAGGAGTATGTCGAATACGTCTATCCAGGACGTGAGGCGGCCCTCCTCGGTCGCCCGCGTGTCTTCGGGATTACGCTGGAGGCCGAGCTTTAGGCCTGTCGCTGTATTCGGCTCCGCGCCTGGCCGGGCGCGGAGCCGTCGCCGATCCCGGACGTGGCGTATAACCTCCGCCTGTCCCACTCTGTTTTCTCTTGAGCCTCGGCCGCTTTCTCCCAATAGTTGAATTCCGCCTCGTGCGTCGCCTGATACGCGCTTGTCCGTAACGACAAATGTAGTTACATTGTGGAATTCGAATGGGACGACGCCAAGAACCGCGCCAACCGGGAAAAGCATGGCATCAGCTTTGACCGGGCGGTGCGAGTATTCTCGAGCGATCATGTCACGGTGCTCGCGCGGCCGGGTGGCGACGGCGAGATGCGGCTGAAAACGATCGGAATGCTTGATGACGTTCTGATGGTCAGCATCATTCATACCGACCGGGCCGGGATCAGCCGATTGATCTCCGCCCGCCCCGCCAAGCGCAAGGAGAGGAGACTCTATCATGGGACGCACCATCCGGGTCAGACTTGAAGACCTTCCTCCTTTGACTGAAGAGCAGAAAGAAGAGCTGCGCCGCCTGGCCGATAAGCCGGACGAGGACATCGACACCTCCGACGTCCCCGAATGGACCGAGGAGGAGTTCGCCCAGGCCATCTGGCATCCCGGCCATGGCAAGAAGCAGGTCACGGTGCGGCTCGACCGCGATATTCTCGATTTCTTCAAGCAGGGTGGACGCGGCTATCAGACCCGCATCAACGCTGTGCTGCGCGCCTTCGTGGATGCGCAAAGGAAGAAGGCGGGCTGAAATCCCGGCTGCGCAGCGCGCCAGATGTCTTGCCGATCGGGCGCAAAGCGTTATTCAGGCCCCGGCTCGCGCGTAGCGCGGGGCCGGGGTTTCATCTTGAACAGGTTGGACTAGAAGAGCACCCATGACCCGCCTCACTCCCACTTTCGATCGTCTGAAATCGGACGGCAAAGCCGGCTTCGTCGCCTATGTCATGGCCGGCGACCCGGATGCGGACACAACACTTGCCATGATGACGGGGCTCGCCGAAGCAGGCGCCGACGTTATCGAGCTGGGCGTGCCCTTTACCGATCCGATGGCCGACGGCCCGCCGATCCAGCGCGCGGCCCTGCGTGCGCTCGATGGCGGCATGACGCTGCGCGGCACGCTCGATCTGGTCCGGCGCTTTCGCGAAACCGATACCGGGACCCCCGTTGTGCTGATGGGATATGCGAACCCGTTCTACGCCTATGGCTTTGGCGCGTTTGCCGAAGCGGCATCGCAGGCGGGCGCGGATGGCGTGATCTGTGTCGACCTGCCGCCGGAAGAAGACACCGAGCTGCGTGAAGGCCTGAAGGCGCAGGGCCTGTCCCTGATCCGTCTGGCCACGCCCACTACCGACGATGCGCGCCTGCCGCGGGTGGTCGAGGATACGTCCGGCTTTGTCTATTACGTCTCCACGACCGGCGTGACGGGCAGCGGCGTCGGGGAAACCGCCGTCGTGTCCGGCGCGGTCGATCGCGTGCGAAAGGCAGCCAATTTGCCCGTCGCGGTCGGTTTTGGTGTAAAAACGCCTGAACGCGCCGCCGAAATCGCCCGGGTCGCCGATGCGGTCGTGGTCGGTTCGGCCATTGTCGACGCGCTCAACGCCTCGGGTGTGGACGGCGCGCTGAAGCTGGCGAAGACACTGGCTGACGCGGCCCACTCGGCGCGTTAGAAGTGAGGTTCGGTCCTCAAGGGCCGGCAGAACAAGGATCTGACATGAACTGGCTTTCCCGGATCACTCCGCCCGGCGTCTCCAAGATGTTCTCCAAGCGCGATACGCCGGAGAATCTGTGGATCAAATGCCCGGTCTCCGGTGAGATGGTCTTCCACAAGGACCTGGAATCCAGCTTCTACGTCACCCCGGCCGGCCACCACATGCGCATCGGCCCGGACCTGCGCTTCAAATACACGTTCGACGGTGACTGGGAGACGGTGGAATCGCCCCAGGTGGCGCGCGATCCGCTGAAGTTTCGCGATGACAAGCCCTATACCAGCCGTCTGACCGCGGCGCGCAAGAAGACCGGGCGCGACGACGCCATGGTGATCGGTGTGGGACGCGTGGACGGGGTGGATACCACCATCCTGGTTCAGGACTTCTCCTTCATGGGCGGATCGCTCGGCATGGCGGCCGGGGAGGGCTTTCTGAAAGCGTGTGAAGTCGCGGTCGCGAAACGCACCCCGCTCATCGTGTTTACCGCCGCCGGCGGCGCGCGCATGCAGGAAGGCGCCCTGTCGCTGATGCAGATGCCGCGCACCACGCTGGGCGTGCAGATGCTCAAGGACGCGAAACTGCCCTATATCGTCGTGCTGACCGACCCGACCACGGGCGGGGTCACGGCCTCCTACGCCATGCTCGGCGATATTCACATTGCCGAGCCGGGCGCGCTCATCGGCTTTGCCGGGCCGCGCGTCATCGAGCAGACGATCCGCGAGAAACTGCCGCCCGGCTTCCAGCGGGCCGAATACCTGCTGGAAAAGGGCATGGTGGACAAGGTGGTCGACCGCCGCGATCTTCCGCGCACGCTGGGCAATATCCTTCGCACCCTGCTCAAGCGTCCCGAACATCGCCCCGCCACTGGCGGCGTTCCCGCGGCGCGCGCGCCTGAAGCCCAGACGCAGCCAGCCCCTTCGCAGGGCTAGGCTCCACCGTGAACGATCAGGTCAGTCCCGGCGCGCCGGAAAGCATCGAGAACGCGCTTGAGCGCCTGGGCCGCCTGCATCCCAAGAAGATCGATCTCTCGCTCGACCGGATCGAGCGGTTGCTGCATGCGCTCGGCGATCCCCATCTCAGCCTGCCGCCCGTCATCCATATTGCCGGGACCAACGGGAAGGGCAGCACGGCCGCCTTCCTCAAGGCCATGTTCGAGGCTGCGGGCGAGCGTGTTCACGTCTATACCTCCCCGCATCTGGTGCGCTTCAACGAGCGCATCACCCTGGCGGGCCAGGTCGTGGACGATGCGCGTCTGGCCGATGCCTTTGCCCGGTGCGAAGCGGCCAATGGCGATGCGCCCATCACCTTTTTCGAAGTGACGACGGCCGCCGCTTTCCTGTTGTTTTCCGAGACTCCGGCCGAGCGCCTGATCCTGGAAACCGGGCTCGGGGGGCGGGTGGATGCAACCAATGTGCTCATCGCGCCCGATGTGACCGTGCTGACCCCGGTCAGCCTCGATCACCGCGAATTTCTCGGGGACACGATCGAGGCGATCGCCGCGGAGAAGGCCGGCATCGTCAAGCGCAATCGCCCGGTCGTTGTCGGCCCGCAAATGCTCGAGGCCGAGCATGTCATCGTGTCTGTGGCCAACGCGATGGGCGCGCCCCTCTATCTGTGGGGGCAGGATTTCCGCGCCTATCCCGAACATGGCCGGCTGGTCTATGAGGAAGAGGAGCTGCTCTGGGATCTGCCCGCCCCCGGGCTGATCGGGTCTCACCAGATTGCCAATGCGGCCGTGGCGATCCGGGCGGCGCGCCTTGCCGGGCTCGACGAGGAAGCCGCACGTGAAGGTCTGCCGAAAGCCCGCTGGCCGGCCCGGCTCCAGCGCCTGACCGGCGGCCCGCTGCACCAGATTGCAGCGCGCCATGGCGCGGTCCTCTGGCTTGATGGCGGGCACAATCCGGCTGCCGCCGAAGTGCTCGCGGCAAGCCTGGGCGAACTGGAATCCGGCGAGGAACGCCCCCTTGTGCTCATCTCGGCTTTCTCGATCAACAAGGATGCCGCGGCCTTCTTTGCCTATTTCGAGGGTCTGGCCAGCCGGGTAATCGCGGTCACCTTTGCCGGCGGGCGCGAGGGCGCCCAGAGCGCGCAATCGACCGCCGACGCCGCGCGGACAGCCGGCATTCCCGCCCAGACCGCGGCGGGCCTTGCCGAAGCGGTCCGCGATGCGTGCGAGGACTATGACCATCCGCGCATCCTGATCTGCGGCTCGCTCTACCTGGCCGGGGAAGTGCTCGCGCTCGGCACCGGCGAGACCGCAGTCCGCACGCCCGGCTAGGAACCGCACGCGCCTCCTCGCGTTTGTCGCTTCAGTTCAAGCGATGAGGACTGGCTCATGTCCTATTGGCGGTTTGCCGCGATGATCGCGACCTCGACGGTCACGATGTTCGTGCTGATGTATCTCAATACCTTCGCGCTGGGTCATGTCGATTTCAGCGAAACGCGCGTCTACATGGCGATCGTGATGGGAGCGGCCATGGCCGCCATCATGCTCGGCTTCATGTGGAGCATGTACAAGAAGACCTCGCTCAATCTGGCGATCTTCGCCGGGTCGGCTGTGGTGTTCGCGCTGGCGCTTTTCCTTGTGCGCAGCCAGGTCACTGTCGGCCAGGTCAGCTATATGCGCGCGATGATCCCGCACCACTCGATCGCGATCATGACCAGTTCGCGCGCGGCGATTGCCGATCCGCGCGTTCGTCAGCTGGCCGACGGCATCATCGCCGCCCAGGAGCGCGAGATCGCGGAAATGTATTATCTGATCGATGACCTGGAAGGCGAACGCGCCGGTCCCACGCAAGCCCCGCCCGAGGAGGCTGCGCCGGTGGGCAGCTGGGCCGAGGCGCTGGAACGCCCGATGCTGAACAAGACCGATCCCGAAGGCCTGTCCGACCGCGATATCGCGGCGGCGCTGCCCGGCGAAGCGGGCTGCCGCTTCTTCTATACGGCGACCGGCGAGCCGGTTCTCGTTACCCGGCCGGGTAGCCCGGCGCGGGGCATCGTCAAGCTGCGCGGCATGATCGTGCCCCTCTCCGCACAGGCCGGCGGCGACCTGGCTGACGGCGCGGTGATGAATGCCGACGGCGTGCAGATCACCGTCACGCCGGTCGGCGGCCAGTCGGCCACGTTGATGCTGGAGATCGAACAGGGCCGCACGATCGGCTATCGCGGCATCTACCGCTGCACCGGCTAGACCGGAAGCGGTCCGGTCCGGACTGGTAGTAGTCGTAGTAGGAGCCCGGTCCGGACTCTCACTGCCGGCCTTTTCTCGCCCTCGGGTGTGTCGCGGCATGGACCCGCATCAGGCCCTCCGCCTCGATCTCGGCGTAGACCTGCGTCGTGGACAGCGACGCATGGCCGAGCAATTCCTGGATCGCCCTGAGGTCACCCCCGCCCGCCAGCAAATGGGTCGCAAAGGCATGGCGCAACGCATGCGGCGTCGCGGTCGCAGCCAGCCCCAGCCGGCTTCTCAGCGCCTGCATCATTGACTGGGCTGCGCGCGGCGTCATCGGTCCGCCGCGCACCGCGCGGAACAGCGCGTCATCCCGCTCCAGCTCGAACGGGCAAGCCTCGACATAGGCTTCCACCGCGTCGCGTACCGCCGGCAGGACTGGCACGATCCGCGTCTTTCCGCCCTTGCCTGTCATGCGCAGCACGTCGGGCAGGGGCGTGTCCGCTCCGGTCAGGGACAGCGCTTCAGATATGCGCAGGCCGGCCCCGTAGAGCAGGGTCAGCAGCGCGCCGTCGCGCCGTCGCACCCAGTCTGGCAGGTCGATGTTAGCTGCCGCGTCCGCGATCAGGTCGAGTGCGGCTGTCCGGCTGACCGGCCGGGGTGTGCGCCTCGGCGCCTTGGGCGCGTCGATCAGGGCAAGGCTCGCATTCTCTATGCCCCACCGGCGCCTCGCATAACCCAGGAAGGCGCGGACCGCCGAGAGCTGGCGCTGCAAGGTTCGCGGCCCGACGCCCTCGCCGCGGCGCGCCGCCAGAAAGGCGCGCCAGTCCCCCGGGCTCAGCCCGGCCAGTACTCTCAGGTCCGGCCGTTTGCCCAGATGACCGGTCAGGAAGCTGTCGAGCTGTTCCAGATCGCGGCCATAGGCCTCGACCGTGCGCGGGCTCAGCCGCCGCTCGCCGGACAGATGGTCGGCAAAGGCGCGCATTGCCTCGAAGAGGAGAACCCGGTCAGCCATCGCGCAGGAAAGAGACAAGCCGGCGTTCTATCACGCGGGCGAGGAAATGAAGCAGGTCGCTGCCCTGGTCCGGCGTGAACGCCTCGTGGTCTCGTGCCGCCAGGCAGAGCACGCCTGTGCGTCCGCCAATGCTCAGCCGCACCATGGCCTCGGCCTGCTGACGGTTGGCCTGGGGGCCATAGAGTGCATCGGCAAATCGCCGGTCGACCGGGCCCAGACGTTCGCTGGCCTCCCCCAGCAGAGAGCCGGCCAGGTCGGGCGCGGCCCCCAGGATGGACTCAGCGCTTTTCAGCGGAGCATGGCCTTCGATGAAGACGCGGATCAGATCGACATTCAGTGCCGCGGCCACCCGGCCGGCCAGCTTGCGATCGAGCGCAGCCAGGCTCTCCGCTTCCAGCAGGGCCAGCACGGCCGAATGGGTCTGGGCCTGGACGGCCAGATTGGCCTTGGCCAGAGAGATCAACGCGTCGTTGGTGGCTTTCAGGCGGCGGATTTCGGCCTGCAGCTTGGCGCGCGCAGCCGCGTTGATGTCCACGACGCTCTCGGCTTTGAGCGCGTCGATGTCGGCCGTGTGCGGGCTGCTCGGCACAACGCGAAGATGGGACGGTTTGGAGGAATCAGTGTCAGACATCGTCACGCTCTTGGCTGGAAGCAAATCTGTCTCCTACATGTCAGCGCCCGCTTTTCGAATGCGTTAACTCTGGCGCATCGGATGCAGGGCTCTGATAGGCTCCCGGCCTGCCCTTCAACACTCTACTCCGGTTCACGGCACGTTTTGAGCGATCTATTCGGACCCAGGCCCTGTGCGGCCATTCTCTTTCCTCTCCCGCTCCCCGAGGCATTCGACTACGCGATCCCGGAGGACATGGAAGTGGAGCCGGGCGACCATGTTGCTGCCCCGCTGGGCGGGCGGATGGCGCAGGGCGTGGTGTGGGAGGTGAAGCCGGAATCCGGCGGACGCGCGTTGAAATCAATCGAACACGCCATAGGCGGCCCGCGCCTGGGTGAAGGCACGAGGCGTTTCGTCGACTGGGCCGCGGGCTATCTTGTCGAACCGCCGGGTGTGATTCTGCGCCAGGTGCTGCGCAGCACCTCCGCGCTCAGGCCCTCGCCAGTGGAAACGGTCTACCGGCTGTCCGGCGCACAGCCCCAACGCCAGACCCCGGCCCGGCAAGCGGTGCTGGAGGCGGCGGCCGGGCAGGCGACGAGCGCTGCCGACCTGGCGCGGGCGGCGGGAGTGTCCGGATCGGTGGTCAAAGGCCTGGTCGACCTTGGAGTTCTGATCGGAGAGGACCGGCCGACCGATCCGCCTTTCGACGACCCGGATCCCTATCGCGAAGGCGTGGCTCTGAACCAGATCCAGGCCGACGCTGCCATTACCCTGCGCCGCCTCGTGTCGGCGGGTGGATTTCAATGCGCGTTGATCGACGGGGTGACGGGGTCGGGCAAGACCGAAGTCTATTTCGAGGCTATCGCCGAGCTTCTGCGCCGCGAACCGGAAGCCCAGATTCTCGTACTTCTGCCCGAGATCGCGCTGACGCAGTCGGTCATGGACCGCTTCGAGGCACGCTTCGGTGCGCGCCCTGCGCTGTGGCATTCCGACATCGGCCAGAAGGAACGGCGCCGCGTCTGGCGCGAAGTGGCCAGCGGGCGGGCCCGGATCGTTGCCGGTGCGCGCTCCGCGCTCTTCCTGCCGTTCACGCGGCTGCGCTGCACGATCGTGGATGAGGAGCACGACCCGACTTACAAGCAGGACGAGGGCCTGACCTATCATGCCCGCGACCTGGCGGTGGCACGCGGCAAGCTGGAGGGCGCGCTGACCATACTGGCAAGCGCCACACCGTCCCTGGAAAGCCTCGTTAACGCTGAAGCAGGCCGCTACGTCCATATCCGTCTGCCGGGCCGGGCCGGCACCGCTCAGCTGCCCGAGATCGACACGATCGATCTGCGCGACTTCCCGCCTGAAAAGGGCAACTGGCTGTCGGAGCCGCTGATCGCCGAGATGGCCCAGGTCTATGAAAAGGGTGAGCAGAGCCTGCTCTACCTCAACCGGCGCGGCTTTGCTCCGCTGGTTTTGTGCCGGGCGTGTGGTCACAAGATGAAGAGCCCGGAAACCGATCGCTGGCTCGTCGAGCACCGCTATACCGGCCGGCTGATCTGTCACACGACCGGATTTTCCATGCCCAAGCCCAAGGCGTGTCCCGAATGCGGTGCGCAGGACAGCCTGACCGGGGTCGGCCCCGGTGTGGAGCGTGTCGCCGAGGAGGCGCGCCACCGCTTCCCGGACGCCGTCGTGGAGGTCTTCTCGTCCGACACGACCCAGGGCGCCGACGCCGTACGCGCGCTTGTGGGGCGGATGGAGCGCGGGGAGATCGACATCCTGGTGGGCACCCAGATTGCAGCGAAGGGGCACAACTTTCCCCGGCTGACGCTGGTCGGGGTGGTCGATGCCGATCTGGGCCTCGCCGGTGGAGATTTGCGCGCCGGGGAACGCACCTATCAGATGCTCGTCCAGGCTGCGGGCCGTGCAGGCCGCGCCGATCGGCCGGGCCGCGCCCTGTTGCAGACGCACCAGCCCGATCACGAGGCGATCCAGGCGCTCGTGGCGGGCGACCGCACGGCCTTCCTGGACGCCGAGCGGATGATGCGCGAAATGCTGAAACTGCCGCCCTATGGCCGGCTCGCGGCACTCATCCTGTCCGGCCCGGAGCCGGAGAGGCTGGAGAATTGCGCGCGCGAAGTTGCGGCTGCGGCGCCGCATGCGGAGGGGGTGGAGGTCTTCGGGCCTGCGGACGCTCCGCTGGCGGTTGTTCGCGGGCGCTGGCGCAAGCGCTTCCTGGTTCAGGCCGAACGCCGGGTGGACGTCTCGGCCTATATGCGCGCCTGGATGGCCCGCGTGAAAATCCCTGCGGCCATTCGCTCAAGCGTCGATATCGAGCCATACTCCTTCCTCTAGCCTGTCAACCTTCCACAGGCGGGATGGTGAGGGTCAGTCGCTCTCCATCGCGAAGGATCACGAACTCGCCGCCCTCGGCGCCGGAGAAGGACTGCGCCAGCCACAAGGCCTGGTCGCAGCGTTGCTCTGCGTCCGCGCCATCAAGCAGACGACCGTTGATCTCGATGACACGGTCGTGCAGCTGCAAGCCCGCCGCCTGCGCCGGGCTGGGTGTGAAAAGCTGCAATACGCGTCCGGCTCCCTCCTCATAGCCGACGGCGAAGCCTGCGTGCGCCCTGGGTGCTTCGGGGGCTTCGCGTGGCTCAAGCCGGAATTCACCGCCTGGATAGTCCAGCACCACGTGATACCGGTTCAGCATCCCGGCTCCGATCAGGCTGGGGGGTACGCTGCGGGTCGTCGCCGTGACCTCGCCGAGGCGCGTGCCTCCGATCTCGAAGCCCGTCAGGTCGAAGCGCGATAGCGCCTGCACCTCGCCGCGACCGCCAGCCGAGACTCCTTCGGAGCCTTGCCCCGTCATGCGGCTGCCGTCGACCATGAGTGCGCGCACCGGTCCGCTCTCGGCGACCGGGCGGAAGAGGGCGACCTCTTCAGCGCTTCCGGTATCGAACAGCGCGCGGTCGGTAACATCGCCCAGCGCGTAATCTACGATCGGCATATGCGGATAGCCGAAATCGTGAAGCGGGGCGCTTACCGCCGTCTCACGCGTGCCGAGGGCCTCACCGTCCTCAGCCAGCGTAAGTTCGCCCTGCTCCACATCAATCCGCCAGGCGCTTCCCGGCAGGATTTCGGAGCCGATGACTCCGTCGCGCATGAAGCATGTGCCCATCTCCAGCGACCCGAAATCGAAGACCAGAACCGGTACGCCATGGAAGACTGTGTCGCCCAGCGCGAGCGTCTCAACCCGGGCCACGTCCATCGTCACGGCATTGCCATTCGCGTCGACACCGGTGTTTTGCCCGAGAACCTCCAGCTCAAGCGTGTCGGCAAAGCGGCGCGAAAGGATGGTGGGCGAGCCGGTGTCGAAGAGAAAGGTGCCAGACCTCCTCCCGTCGACCGAGGCTTCGATAAAGAGTTTCTGCATGCGCCAGTCGAGCGGTATGCGCGTCGGCCCGCTTTCGCGCTCAATCTGGATTGGAGCGGACATTGCCGCCCGTAAATCCTCCGACTGGGCTGACGCGGCAGGCAGGCCTGACAAGAGAATGACGAATACGAGACTCAGATTCGTGGCCATGGCGCATACCCGTGTTGGAAATGGTCTGCGCTCCAGGCTATCGCTAGGGAGCGCAATCTCTGAGTGAATAATCGCTAAATCTCCGGGAAAACTGCGCGTGCCCGACAACTCGATGGCCCTTGACCGAGTTAGGATAGGCAGACACCGTCCCCGCTCCTCAGATCGAAGTTCCTTTTTGCATGTTTGAACTCCTCTCCGATCCGGCCATCTGGGCCTCCTTCGTCACGCTGGCCTTTCTCGAGATCGTGCTGGGGATCGACAACATCATCTTCGTCGCAGTGATGGCTGACCGCCTACCGGAGAGTCAGCGCGCAATGGCCCGCCGGCTCGGCCTGCTGCTCGCGCTCGGCTTGCGCGTCGTGATGTTGATCGGCCTGGTGTGGATCGCCCAGCTGGAGCAGCTGGCCTTTACCCTGTTCGAGCTGGAGTTCAGCTGGCGCGATCTGGTGCTGCTGGCCGGGGGCGGCTTCCTGCTCGCCAAGGCCACAATAGAGATTCACCATGCGGTGGAGGGCGATGATGCCCAGGACACAGGGACCGTCGAGGCGGGCTTCACCATGACGGTGATGCAGATCGGGTTGATCGATATCGTTTTCTCGCTCGACAGCGTCATCACGGCAGTGGGCATGACTGACGTGATTGCGGTCATGATCGCAGCCGTGGTTCTCGCCATCGGGGTCATGATCCTGGCTGCGGAGACCGTGGCTGGCTTCATCAACCGTCACCCGACGACGAAGATGCTCGCGCTGTCCTTCCTCATTCTGGTCGGGGTGGCATTGATTGCCGACGGGCTCGGCTCTCACATTCCGCGCGGCTACCTCTATTTCGCGATCGCCTTCTCCCTGCTTGTGGAGACGCTCAACATTTTCGCGAAGAAGGCGCGCAAAAAGGCCTAGAACTCGGCGCGCAACGCAGAGATATGCACGCGGTATGGCTGGATATGGTTGCCGGGCAGGGACCCCTGTGCTAACTGAGCGCCGGACTGATCCGGGCACGGCGTGCAACGCCTGAATTTGGCTCAAAAAAGTTCAAAACATTCAGATGCTTGGTCGCGGTCCAATGCGACACCTTCAAAGCAAGCGTCAATCATGAGAAGCGAGCGGACCTGAAAACGGTGACCACCGGCGAGAACGCGATTACGGGCGAGGCGGGCAAGCGCTATGCGAAGGCCTTGTTCGAGCTGGCCCTCGAAGCCAAGTCGCTTGACGCGACCGAAGCGGACCTGACGACGCTCGGCGAGGCGTTTGCGCAGTCGTCCGAGCTGCGTCTTGTGGCCGCGAGCCCGCTCTACGGGCGCGATGACAAGGTGAACGCATTTTCGGCTCTGGCCGACAAGCTTGGTCTTGGCGATCTGACGAAGAATTTTGTGGCAGTCATGGCGCGCAATGCACGCGCCGGCGACCTGCCTGATGCGGTGCGGGCCTTCAAGCAGATGGCTGCCGAGCGCCGTGGTGCGACGACGGCTGATGTCGAAAGCGCTGACAAACTCACTGCCGCCCAGCTAAAAGAGCTGCAGGCGGCGTTGAAATCCGCCCTCGGTCGCGATGTCGAGGTGCGCGCGGAAGTGAACCCAGAACTGATTGGCGGGCTGGTCGTGAAGGTCGGCTCGCGCATGTTCGACTCCTCCCTTCGTACGAAGTTGGAGGGGATGCGAAACGCGATGAAAGAGGCTTGAGGCCATGGATATCCGGGCGGCGGAAATTTCCGCGATCCTCAAAGATCAAATCAAGAATTTCGGTGCCGAAGCGGAAGTCTCCGACGTCGGGACCGTTCTGTCGGTGGGTGACGGCATTGCCCGCATCCACGGCCTGGACGATGTGCGGGCCGGTGAACTCGTCGAGTTTCCGGGCGGCATCAAGGGCATGGCTCTGAACCTTGAGCGCGACAATGTCGGCGTCGTGATCTTCGGCGACGACCGCGGCATCAAGGAAGGCGACACCGTCAAGCGTCTGGGCTCCATCGTGGATGCCCCGGTCGGCAAGGGCCTGCTGGGCCGTGTCGTGAACGCGCTGGGCGAGCCGATCGACGGCAAGGGTCCGCTCAAGGACGTGGCGGAAAACCGCCGTGTCGACGTGAAGGCCCCGGGCATTCTGCCGCGTAAATCGGTGCACGAGCCGATGGCGACGGGCATCAAGGCGATCGACTCGATGATCCCGGTCGGCCGCGGCCAGCGCGAGCTGATCATTGGCGACCGCCAGACCGGCAAGTCGGCGATCTGTATCGACACGATCCTGAACCAGAAGCAGGTTCACGAAACCGGTGAAGAGAACGAGAAACTCTTCTGCATCTACGTCGCGATCGGCCAAAAGCGCTCGACCGTGGCCCAGGTCGTCAAGACTCTGGAAGAAAACGGTGCGCTGGACTACACGATCGTCGTAGCCGCCACGGCGTCCGATCCGGCCCCGATGCAGTATCTCGCCCCCTTCACCGCATGTGCGATGGGCGAATATTTCCGCGATAACGGTATGCACGCCCTGATCGTGTACGATGACCTGTCCAAGCAGGCCGTGGCGTACCGCCAGATGTCTCTGCTTCTGCGCCGCCCGCCGGGCCGCGAAGCCTATCCTGGCGACGTGTTCTACCTCCACTCCCGCCTGCTGGAACGCGCTGCGAAGCTGAATGACGATCATGGTTCGGGTTCGCTGACGGCTCTGCCGATCATCGAGACCCAGGCCAACGACGTGTCGGCCTACATTCCGACCAACGTGATCTCGATCACCGACGGTCAGATCTTCCTGGAAACCGACCTGTTCTACCAGGGCATCCGCCCGGCCGTGAACGTCGGCCTCTCGGTCAGCCGCGTGGGGTCTGCGGCGCAGACCAAGGCGACCAAGGAAGCAGCCGGCAAGATCAAGGGTGAGTTGGCCCAGTATCGCGAGATGGCGGCCTTTGCCCAGTTCGGTTCCGATCTTGACGCGGCCACCCAGCGCCTGCTGGCCCGCGGCGAGCGCCTGACCGAGCTCCTCAAGCAGCCGCAATTCTCGCCGCTGTCTATGGAAGAGCAGGTCTGCGTGATGTACGCAGGCACGCGCGGCTTCCTGGACAAGCTGCCGGTCAAGGAGATCGGCCGCTACGAGGAAGAATTGCTGCGCCATCTTCATGCGGAAAAGGGCTCCCTGCTCGAGACCATCCGCAAGGAGAAGAAGCTCAGCGACGACACCCAGGCCGAACTGAAGGCGACGCTCGAAGCCTTCACCACTCACTTCGCGTAGACAAGACGGGAGACCGATCCCATGACCGGCGGCTTGAAGGGCTGGTTCGAAGACTTGAATGCCAAGGAGCGCTCCGCAGTGCTGACACTGGGAGCCTTCCTGTCCGCGGTACTTCTGTTCGCCGCCGGGATTCAGTTCGGACGCGCCCTCTCGGTCCTGGTCTAGGGATTGGCAGCAAGGAAAGCCCATGGCCTCCCTTAAGGAACTCAAAAACCGGATCACCTCGGTCAACTCGACCAAGAAGATCACCAAGGCCATGCAGATGGTCGCCGCAGCGAAGCTTCGCCGCGCGCAGGAGGCTGCCGAACTCGCGCGTCCCTACGCCGAGAAGATGAATGCGGTCGTTGCCAACCTGTCCAATTCGATGACCGGGCCGGATGCGCCGCGCATGCTGATCGGTACCGGCAAGTCGGAACGCTATCTGCTGGTCGTCGCCACCGCCGACCGCGGCCTGTGCGGCGGTTTCAACACGAATATCGTGCGGCGCGCGCGCGAGCGGATTTCCGAGCTCCTGCGCGAGGGCAAGTCGGTCGAGATCATCACGGTCGGCAAGAAGGGCTACGAGCAGCTCAAGCGCCTGTATGCGGACAAGATCGTGGAGCGGATCGAGCTGCGCGACGTCAAGAAGATCGACTCGGCCACAGCGGGTCGCATCGGAACGTCCATCCGCACGCGGTTCGAAGCCGGCGAATTCGACGTCTGCCAGATCATCAGCGCCGAGTTCGTCAACGTCATGACGCAGAAGCCGCAGACGCAGACGATCATTCCTGCGCGTGAAGCGATCGATGACAGCGTTCCGCGTCCCGACCTGAAGGGTGCGCTGTACGAGTATGAGCCGGACGAAGAAAGCATCCTCGAAGCCCTGCTGCCGCGCTATGTCGACACCGTCATCTTGAGCTCCCTGCTCGAGAACGCGGCCGGCGAGATGGGCGCGCGCATGGCCGCGATGGACAGCGCGACGCGCAATGCCGGCGAGCTGATCGACAAGCTGAATCTGGAATACAACCGCACCCGCCAGGCGAAGATCACGACCGAGCTGATCGAGATCATCGCGGGCGCCGAGGCGGTCTAGGACGAGTTACGAAGGTTTTTCCGGCGGACCCCGCCGGACAAGAGTTACGAGAGAGAGGCTAGGACGATGAGCAATCTCAAGGGCCGTATCGTGCAGGTGACCGGCGCCGTTGTGGACGTGGAGTTCGACGGTGGTCTTCCCGCGATCCTGAACGCGCTCGAGACCATGAACGGCGACCAGAAGCTGGTGCTCGAAGTTGCACAGCACCTCGGTCAGAACGCGGTCCGCACGATCGCGATGGATGCGACTGAAGGTCTGCAACGCGGCAGCGAAGTGATCGATAGCGGTACGCCGATCATGGTTCCGGTGGGTCCGGGCACGCTGGGCCGCATCATGAACGTGACCGGCCAGCCGATCGACGAGGCCGGCGCCATCAGCGCAAGCTCGACCGCGCCGATCCACCGCCCGGCTCCGGCCTTCGACGAACAGGCCACCGAGGCGGAGATCCTGCCGACCGGCATCAAGGTGGTCGACCTGCTCTGCCCCTACGCCAAGGGCGGCAAGATCGGCCTGTTCGGCGGCGCCGGCGTGGGCAAGACCGTGCTCATCCAGGAGCTGATCAACAATATCGCGAAGCTGTTCGGCGGCTATTCGGTGTTTGCCGGCGTCGGCGAGCGGACCCGGGAAGGTAACGACCTCTACTGGGAAATGATCGAATCCGGCGTGAACGTGAACCCGGCCGAAAATAACGGCTCCGCGGAAGGCTCGCGCTGCGCCCTGGTCTTCGGGCAGATGAACGAACCGCCGGGCGCGCGTGCTCGCGTCGCCCTGTCCGGCCTCGCCCAGGCGGAATATTTCCGCGACGAGGAAGGCAAGGACGTCCTGTTCTTCGTCGACAACATCTTCCGCTTCACGCAGGCCGGCGCCGAAGTGTCCGCGCTTCTCGGCCGCATCCCGTCCGCCGTGGGCTACCAGCCGACGCTGGCGACCGACATGGGCGCGCTGCAGGAACGCATCACTTCGACCAAGAAGGGTTCGATCACGTCCGTGCAGGCCGTGTACGTGCCGGCCGACGACCTGACCGACCCGGCCCCGGCCACCACCTTTGCCCACCTCGACGCGACGACGGTTCTGAACCGCTCCATCGCCGAAAAGGGCATCTATCCGGCCGTGGACCCGCTGGACTCCACCTCGCGCATTCTCGAGCCGCGCATCGTGGGCGAGGAGCACTACCGCACCGCGCGCCGCGTGCAGGAAATCCTTCAGCGCTACAAGGCGCTTCAGGACATCATCGCGATCCTGGGCATGGACGAGCTGTCCGAAGAGGACAAGATGGTCGTGGCCCGTGCCCGCAAGATCGAGCGCTTCCTGTCCCAGCCGTTCGACGTCGCCGAGGTGTTCACCGGTTCTCCGGGCATCCAGGTGCCGGTCGAAGACACGGTGAAGGGCTTCAAGGCGATCTGCGACGGCGAGTACGATCACCTTCCCGAACCGGCCTTCTACATGGTGGGTACTATCGAGGATGCGGTGAAGAAAGCCGAGCAACTCGCAGCGGACGCGGCGTAATGGCGGCGGGCGCTGGCGGATCTTCCGCGGCGCCCTCGCTCGCGGACTGCGTCAACGACGTGTGTCCGTGGTCCGGCGACAAGGTGAGCGCGGAGGCGCTCACCGTCTATCGCGGGACCGATGGAAAGACCCATGTCGTCGGGTTCTGCAATCCCGGCTGCAGGGACAAGTTCGAGGCGGCGGCGCGCTCATTCGACGCCGCGATCGCCGCTCAAAGGGACTAGAGCCATGGCTGACAAGCTTCAATTCGATCTGGTCGCGCCCGAGCAGCGCCTGTTCTCGGGTAAGGTCGAGATGGTGGTGGTGCCCGGCACCGAGGGCGATTTCGGCGTCCTGCCCGACCACGCGCCCTTCATGTCGACGATCCGTCCCGGTGCCATCTCGGTGCACGACGAGAATTCCGTGACGCGCACCTTCATCTATGGTGGCTTTGCCGAAGTCACTCCGGACGGGCTGACCATCCTGGCCGAGGAAGCCATCGCGCTGGCCGATGTCGACGCGACGCAGATCGAGAAGAAGCTCGGTGAAGCGCGCGAAGACCTCAAGGACTCCAGCGAGGAGGCCGAGCAGGCCGATGCGCAGGAACGCATCGACAAGTACGAATCCCTGCTGGCGGCGCTGGCGAACTAGCCGCGTCAGGCCCCTTAGCCGTGTTGACCGACCCTGGCCCTTTCGGGCCGGGGTTTTTGTTGAGCTTCTACAAGAGTGGCGCGAACGTCTCCGCCACAGCGCGGTAAACGCCCCGTTTCCAGGGGATGACGCTTGCGACCGCGTCGTCGAGACCGGCCCAGCGGAAAGCGTCGAACTCCTGCGGTGGAACGGCGGTCAGGTCGAAATCGGCGTCGGTGCCCAGGAAGCGATAGCCGAACCAGAGCTGCTTCTGGCCGGTCCAGTTCTTCTTCTGCCGGGCCAGAACCTCAGGCGGGAAGTCGTAAGTCAGCCAATCCGGTGTCGAGCCAAGCAGCTCCACCTGTGCGGGCTGAATCCCGGTTTCTTCATACAGCTCACGCAGCGCTGCCGTCTCGCCGTCCTCGCCCTCGTCCATGCCCCCTTGGGGCCATTGCCAGACCCAGGGCGGCTCAGCCCCTTTCCGCCGGCCGAGCCAGCACAGCCCCTGCGCATTGAAGAGCACGACCCCGGCATTGGGCCGGTAGAGCTCGAGATCGGCAGAGGGCGGCGTCACGATTCCGGATCGGCTTGCGCAGCCAGGCGCTGGCGCGCCACGAAGCTGGCCGGAGCCAGCTGGTATCCGCGCGCCGGCAGGCTGTTGGCCCACGCGGCAAGGTTCTCGATGGTCGACGGGTAGGGCGAGCCGAGACCCAGTGCGGTCCCGTTCTGAAGGCTCAGCGCCTCCAGTTCCAGCAGCCGGTTGTCGATCGCGCTCGCCTCCGGATTGGCATCGACCAGGCGATCGACCAGGGCCAGCTGCGCTCCGCTCATCTCCTGCGCCGAAGCCAGCGCCGGGCGACGGCCGGATCCATCGTGAAACACGGTCAGTCCGCGCATCTCGAGGACGGAAAAGACATGGCCCAGAGCCTCTGCATCGGCGCCGAGGCGCGCTCCGAGATAGTTGATGACGCCGGTATATCCGGCCGCCCGCGAGAGAAGCCAGTCCAGGCGCCGCGTATTCTCTGCCTCGCTGGCGTCAGACAGCAAAGTGTGCGGACCCGGGTCGTTATTGGGATAGTCAAACGGCTCCATCGGCAGCTCGATCAGAACCTCGTGGCCGTCGGCGCGGGCCCGGTCGACCCAGTCCTGAAGATCGCGCGCATAGGGCACGAAGGACAGCGTGACCTCACCCGGCAACGTCTCGATAGCCTCCAGCGTCAGAGCCCGATTCAGGCCCAGCCCTCCGATGACGACCGCGATGGTCGGGGCGTCGAGATCGCCGTCGAACGCTTTGGCGTACGCTTGGTCCGGGCGTTGACCACTTGAGGCGATAATCGGCAGGGGCCCGCCGGGCCCCGGTTCGAACAGTCCGGCCAGCGGCGCCTCCGGGTTGACCGGCGCCGGTACCGCCGCGGCCTCCGGGGAGGGGTTCAGCGCGGCTTCGGCGTCCTCGACGCCCGGCAGCGCAACGTCCTCGTCCATGCCTTCTGAAAAAGCCGGTTCCTGCGGTTCGTCGGAGGGAATCTCTGCGCGCGCCAGTTCCACCGGGGCTTCTGGCAAGGGCGCGCGTGCGCCGATCGTCCGTGCCGGCTGCGTCCCCAGCAGCGCCAGCCCCCCGGCGAGCAGGGCGCAGACCAGCGCCGCACCGGCTCCGGCAAGGAGCGGCATACGCAAGGGAGAGGTGCGTTGAGGAAACCTCGACATGTCGCGTGACCCGGACGGCAGCAAGAACCAGCGTTCAAAAACAGCCGCGAGTGTGTCCCGGTCAGGGTAAAGAAACGTTAACGAAGCCGCCGGAACGGCTTCGTTTTCGCCTACTGAAGCTGAGCCGACTGGCGTTCCATCATCGAGATCAGGACCTCCTTGGCGCGATGGAGCTGGTAGTCCTCCTCCTCGGGCCACTCTTCGGGCGGTTGCTCGATATCCTCGAAGGCGATCTCCTCGCGCTCGGTGCCGTTTTCATTGATCAGCGCATTGCGCAGCGCGTCTTCGGTGAAGCGCAGCGGCGCATCGGGGTCCAGCTGCCGGGCGGACACAGGAATGTCCGGCTGGATGCCCGTGGCCTGGATGGACCGGCCCGCCGGCGTGTAGTAGCGCGCCGTGGTCAGACGCAGGGCTCCGTCACGCCCTCCGCGCAGCGGCACAATGGTCTGCATTGAGCCCTTGCCGAAGCTGGTCAGGCCCAGAACGGTCGCGCGCTCGCGGTCCTGCAACGCGCCGGTCACGATTTCGGAGGCGCTGGCAGAGCCGTTATTGATGAGGACGACGATCGGCGCACCGTCGAGGATATCACCCGGCCGCGCATTGTAGCGCTGCGTGCTGCGCGGGTCTCGGCCGCGCGTGGACACGACCTCGCCGCCGTCCAGGAACAGGTCGGACAGGGTGACGGACTGGTCCAGAAGCCCACCGGGATTGGAGCGCATGTCCAGGATCAGGCCGGGCAGCGGACCGCCCATGGCATTCTCCATGTCTTCCAGCGCCTCCACGGCCCGCTCGGTCGTGTGCTCGTTGAAACCGGTCACGCGCAGATACGGGATCGTATCCTCGTCCTCGAGCCGGTAGCTGATGGGATTGATCTCGATGATCTCGCGCACCAGCGTCACATCGAAGGCGTCTTCGCCGTCGCGTCCGATCGTGATCGTGACGGGCTCGCCCTGCGGCCCGCGAATGCGTTCCACCGCCTCGGTCGGCGTCGCGCCGACCAGGGAATCGCCTTCGACCGCCAGGATCCGGTCACCCGTGACCAGTCCGGCCCGGTCGGCGGGCGTGTCGGCAAAGGGGGCGACGATGGTGATCAGATTGTCGCGCTGAGTGATTTCCATCCCCAACCCGCCATATTCGCCGGTCGTGGACACCTGCATGTCTTCGAAATCGTCTGGGTTGAGGTAGCTGGAATGCGGGTCGAGCGACGACAGCATGCCATTGATCGCGGACTCGATCAGTTCGGCCTTGTCCGGATCGACCACGTAATCGGACTCGATGCGGCTGAGCACGTCGCCGAACAGCTCGAGCTGGCGGAAGGTCTCTTCCCGGCGGTCTTCCCCTTCGGCGGAAACGGCAAGGGCCGCGGCACCGATGCCAAAGATGACGGCGGAGGCGAGAATGTGCAAACGCATGCGTCGTGTCCTGTGTCCTGCCGGGAAGACCGGTATCGGGTCTAACCCCTGCGAAATTCGGGCCGCAGCCAGTTTTCCGGATCCTCCGGCTGGTCTGTGCTGCGCAAGATACCAAAATAGACCCGCGGTGCGGGATTTTCACGGTCCGGTGTGGTTCCGATCGGCTCACCGGCAAGCACGGATTGTCCCTCTCTGGCATATAGGGCGGCCATGCCGCCAATTACCAGGGTGTACCCATCGGCGGTATTGATCAGCAGAACGCCTTCTAGCGCCTGGAAGTCTCCAGCGAAAACCACCACTCCGTCAAATGGCGCGACCACCTGAGCGCGAGGCCGGGTTTCGAACCAGATTCCGTCGCGGGCCTGTCCGTCGCGCCCCTCGGTACGAAAGCCTGTGACCAGCGGTCCGAAGGCGGGCGGGCGAAGCTGCCCGCGCGCGTCGCTGAACCGCATCCCGTCCACCTCGCCGCGCAGGGGACGCGCGGCGACCAGACTGCCAGCATCCATCGGTTCGGGGCGCAGGCGGGGCACCGGAATGCCCGTGTCGCTCCCGCCTGCAATCGGCGGGTCGGTTCGGCGAGGACTGAGGCGCGGTTCGGCCGCCGCGAAGCGCCTTATCTCCGAAAGCAGGTCTTCAAGTGTCTGCGCGCGCCCGGCGATCTCGGCAGCGCGGCGCGACAAATCCTCGGACTCGGCGCGCAGCCGGCGCTCCGCGTCGCGCCTTTCGGCGATCAGGGCCTCGACTTCCGCCCGCGTTTCGTCCAGCGCCTCGACGGCATCGTCCACCTGCGCACCTTGTGCAAGCAGGCGTTCGCGAAGGGTCTCCAGCTCACGCAGGCGGGCCCGCACCGCCTCGGCGCGTGCTTCCAGCTGCGGCGCAATATTGGCCAGTAATCCAGCGGCCCGCGCGGCCTCCGCGGCATCTTCGGGGTTCACGGCGAGGGCCGGGGGGGAGCCGGTTTCCATGCGCTGAAGGGCGCCCAGAACACGAGAGAGGCTGGCGCGCTCCTGAACTAGCGCCGTTCTCAGCTCTGCCTCCTCCATTTCCAGCTCGGCCAGGCGGGCATCGGCCTCGCTTGCCGCGGCTTCGCGCACGCGCACCCGTTCGGCAGCGTCGATCAAGCGTTGCTGGAGCGTCGCGATCTCCTGGGCGATTGCATCGGCACGCGCCGCACGCTCGGCCGCGACCTCCTCTGCCTCGCGTGCCTCGCGTTGCAGGGCCTCGACCTCGTCCGGGTCGGGCAAGGCGGGCGACGTTCCGGCATCCTGGAGTATCAGGGCAAAGAATAGGGCGGCCAAGGTCACGCCGGTCAGGTCCTAGTCGCGATGGTAGGGCGTCCCGGCGAGAAGCGAGAAAGCCCGGAAAATCTGTTCGGCTACCATGACCCTGACCAGCTTGTGAGGCCAGACCATGGCACCAAACGACATCAGCTTTACGCCAGCCGGAAGCGTCTGCCGGTCCATCCCGTCCGCACCGCCGATCAGAAACACTCCATCGCGCACGCCATCGTCTCTGGCACGCTCGAGCTGGCTCGCAAACTGACGGGAGGTGAAGCCCTGTCCACGCTCGTCGAGCGCGATGACCAGGCAGCCGGGCGGTAAAGCGTCGACAAGAGCCGCGGTTTCCGCGGCCTTGCCGGAGAGCGCCCGGTTGTCGATTTCGCGCTCTTCCACGCTGCCGAAGCCGATCGGGCGGCCCACGCTATTGGCGCGCGCGATATAGTCATCGACGAGCGTGCGTTCAGGTCCCGCCTTGATGCGGGATATGGCTCGGATTTCCAGGCGCAAGAGGGTCTAGCTGAGGCTGTCGGGCGAGACCGACCACATCTTCTCAAGGTCGTAGAAGTCACGCACTTCCGGACGGAAGAGATGCACCACGACGTCGCCGGCATCGATCAGGACCCAGTCGCAGGTCTTCAGACCCTCGACCTTGGCCGAGCCGTGGCCTTCTTCCTTGAGCTTGCGGATGACATGATCGGCAATTGCACCCACGTGACGGTTCGACCGTCCGCTGGCGATGATCATGGTGTCGGTGACGGAGGATTTGCCGCTCAGGTCGATGGCCACGATATCTTCGGCCTTGTCGTCCTCGAGGGCGGCGACGATCAGCTCTTCAAGAGCCTCCGTGCTGGCATGGCCAGGTTGGGAGGATTCGACCGGGCTTTGACCGGGCGTGTCGGCCTTGCGGCCTTCGGTGTTGATGGACAGCGTGCGCTCCCTTGGGCAATTCAACAAAGGTGACTGTATCACGCTTTGCGCGATCGTTCGAGCCAGTGGATGGAAAAGGGCATGTCCTCGTGCACCCAGGCTTTCGCAGGCGCGAATCCGGCTTTTGCCGCCAGGTCCTGGAAGCCGGCAACCGTGAACTTGTGCGAGTTCTCGGTGTGAATGGTCTCGGTCTCGCGAATATTGAATCGCGACCCCGATACGCTGAACTCCATGTCCCGCCGGGCTTGAAGATACATTTCCACACGTGAGCGGAACGGGTTCCAGAAGGCGCGGTACTCGAACCCCTCCGGCTCCAGACTGCCCTCCAGCTCGCGATTGATGCGCGCCAGGAGATTATAGTTGAAGTCCGCCGTCGCCCCGCCCGCATCGTCGTAGGCGGCCTCCAGAACCGGCCCGGGTTTGCGAAGATCGACGCCGATGATCAGGATATCGCCGTCCCGCAGCCAGCTGCGCAGCGTCCTGAGCAGCTCCAGCGCGTCGGCGAGTTCGAAGTTTCCGATGGTCGAGCCGGGAAAGAAGACCAGCCGGCGGCCGGGCGGGACCGGCAGCGCGTCCAGGTCGATGTCCCGGGTAAAGTCGTGGCACACCGCCCCGATGGTCAGGTCTTCGTGATCGACGGCGACGGCCTCGCAGGCCGCGCGCACATGCTCGCCGGAAATGTCCATTCCGACATAGCCGGCCGGGCGGTCGAGCGCGTCTATCAGTTTGCGGATCTTCACGCTTGACCCGGCGCCGGGCTCTAGAATGACGGCGCCCGGTCCGGCCAGCTCGCTCAATTGCGGACCGATCCGGTCGAGCAGCTCCAGCTCGGTGCGCGTGACGTAATACTCGGGTGCCTCGGTGATGCGGTCGAAGATCGCGGAGCCGGTCTGATCGTAGAAGTATTTTGGCGGAATCGTCTTTTGCGGACGCGATAACCCTTCCAGGACATCCGAGCGGAAATCGGAGGCGGAGGGTTTCAGGTCGGCGAAGAAGGCGAGCGCGCCGCCCTCACCGGAAGGAGAAGTCTCGCTCATCGGGGCGGCTCGATCTCAGTTGCGGGTCGTCGCGCGCCTTGAAGAGACGCGAAGCGTGCTGGATGCCACGTCATATAAGGGAGCTGTCAGGTATGTCCAGCGGGGGGGTGACGAACCGGGGAGCGCATGGGCCTGGTGCTGGGAAAGCCTGTAGCGCGACAAGGCGACGGCCGCACGCGACAGGCGCGCACGAAGCGCGTCAGGGGGGCGCGAGACCACGGCAATTGGCATCTTGTGCGCAATCGTCTGCCAGTCCTGCCAGCGGTGAAAGCTCCGCAGCGCATCGGCGCCCATGATCCAGACGAAGTTCACTCCGGGGTGGCGCCGCGTCAGATAGGTCGCCAGCTGGGCAGTCCGGTTGATCCCCAGCCGCGCCTCGATGTCGCTGACGACCATCCGCGGTGCGTTCGCCGCGGACCGGACCGCTTGCAAGCGGTCGCGGAAGTCGCCGGGTGCATGCGCCTTGTGCGGGTTCTGAGGTGAGACGATCCACCAGATCCGGTCGAGCCCGAGCCGGGTCAGGGCGGTGTCTGCGACATGAAGGTGGCCCTCATGGACGGGGTCAAACGACCCGCCGTAAAGGCCGACCTTCATGCCGGGCTTGAGAAGCTCGGAGCGCAGCGCGCCGAAACTCATCCGCGGATCTGACCTTGTCCGTACACGATGTACTTCATGGTGGTCAGCTGGGCTGCGCCCACCGGACCGCGCGCATGGAGACGTCCGGTGGCGATTCCGATCTCGCCGCCATAGCCGAATTCACCGCCATCGGAGAAGGCCGAGGAGGCATTGTGCATGATGACTGCCGCGTCGATCGCGGACGTCATCCGGTCAGCCGTCGCCTGGTCCTCGGTGACCACGACTTCGGTATGCCCGGAGCTGTGCTTGGCAATGTGCTTCAGCGCCGCCTCGGGGCCGTCGACCACGCGGATCGACAGGATCGCATCAAGATACTCGGTGTCCCAGTCTTCCTCGCTGGCCGGATTCATGCCGGGCACGATCTTGCGGGACGCTTCGTCTCCGCGCAGCTCGCAGCCCTTCTCCTTCAGCGCCTCGGCGATGCCGGGCAGCAGATCGCTGGCGCAGGCCTTGTCGATCAGAAGTGTCTCGGCCGCGTTGCATACGCCCGTGCGCCGCATCTTGGAGTCCAGAACGATATCCTTGGCCTTCTTCGGATCGGCCTTGGCGTCGACATAGACGTGGCAGACACCGTCCAGGTGGCTGAGGACCGGCACGTTCGCATGCTCGCGCACGTGGGAGATAAGCGGCTTGCCGCCGCGCGGAATGACCAGATCGGCCCCGCCTTCGTCCAGCGACAGGAGGGCGGTCACCCATTCACGGTTTGCGTCCGGCGGCGTCTGCACCGTGCCTTCGGGAAGGCCGGCCTCGACGAGCCCCGCCTTGACCGCCTTGATGATTTCGGTGGTGGTCCCGGAGGCTTCGCTGCCGCCGCGCAGGATCACGCCATTGCCGGCCCGCACGCACAGGGCGGCGGCGTCGGCAGCCACGTTCGGCCGGCTTTCGAAGATCACGCCGATGACGCCGAGGGGAATGGCGACCTCGGCGATCTCGATCCCGTTCGGACGGCTCCAGCGGCGTTTCTCAACGCCGACCGGATCGTCCTGCTCGGCAATCGCGGCCACGCCGTCAGCCACGCCGTTCAAACGGTCCTGGTCGAGTGTGAGGCGGTCAAGGAACGCCTTGTCGGCGCCCTTGGATCGGGCGGTTTCGACTTCCTTGGCGTTGGCGGCCAGAATGGCACCGGATGCACCCCGGATCGCCTCAGCCATGGCCTTCAGCGCGCGGGTGCGCCCGTCGGCGCCGGCAGCCTGGAGCGCAGCGGCTCCGGCGCGGGCCTCGGCGCACATCGCAGCCATTTCGGACATGAAATCGGTCAAGAGGAAGCTCCTTCAGATTGCTTGATTTTCGGCTCGTCCAAAACAAGGTCGGCCGCATGGACCAGCGCATAGCCGCGCTTGTAGCCCAGCGTCGCCTCGATTTCGTCGGATTGGATGCCGACCAGAGCCCGGCACTCGTCGCTGTCATAGCCGGGCAGGGCGGTCGCGAATTCGTTGCCGTCATGGCCCACGAGCCGGATCGCGTGCCCGCGTCCGAACCGGCCTTCGACATCGGTCAGTCCCGCGGCCAGCAACGAATGGCCCTGCTTGACGGCATCGGTCGCCCCCTCGTCGAGGAAGAGCTTGCCTTCATGGGCCAGCGAATTGGCGATCCAGACGCGTTTCGCGCTTTCCGGAGAGACCTCGGCCTGGAACCAGGTCGCCCGCCCGCCATTGAGCAGGTCGGTGATGGGCTGCTCGCAGTCGCCGCGTGCGATTACCGTCGAGCAGCCGGCCGCCATGGCCATTTCGGCTGCGGCGATCTTGGTGGCCATGCCGCCCGTGCCCGCCGTTTCGGCGCGCGTCGGCCCGGCCAAGTCGGAAATCTCCGCGGTCACTTCTTCGACGTAGGGTATATGCTCCGCATCCGGATTCGACGTCGGGTCCGCATCGTAGAGCCCGTCGACATCGGACAGGATGACCAGCAGATCGGCCGAGACGAGCTGTGCGACGCGGGCCGCAAGCCGGTCATTATCGCCATAGCGCAGCTTCTCGGTCGCGACGGTGTCGTTCTCGTTGACGACGGGCACCGCGCCAAGCGACAGGAGCGTCTCGAGCGTGTTGCGCGAGTTCAGCCAGCGTCGGCGGCTTTCCGTGTCGGAGGGCGAGAGCAGGGCTTGCGCGGCGTGGAAGCCGTGCTTGGAAAACTCCTGGTCCCACGCCTGGATGATCACGGGTTGCCCGGCCGCGGCGGCGGCCTGCTTCTCGTCGAGGCGCAGCTTCTGACCGGCGGGAAGATTCAGGCGCGGCCGGCCCAGCGCGACGGCGCCGGAGGAGACGAGCACGACCTCGACGCCGCGCTTGCGCAGTTCCGCGATTTCGCACCCCAGAGCATAGAAGCGGCCCACATGGGCCTGTCCGGTGCGCCAATCGATGAGTTGTGCGGAGCCAATCTTGATAACGATGCGGCGCGCGTCCCTCAGGATCGAGGCGTGATCGGTCATGGAGTCCAGCTGTCCTTGTCGGCTTCGGTTTCAGTATTCGAACGGCGGTTGGCTTCGACCGCCCTCCAGATTTCACCCAGGAGGGGCCGCACATTCTGTCCGGTCACGCCGGATACTGTATGTATAGGCGTTCCAATCTCAGATTCGAGGGTCTCGACGTGCGCTTTCAGCGTTTCTTCATCGACCGCATCGATCTTGTTGAGGACCACGATCTCCGGTTTTTCGCTCAGACCCGCGCCGTAGGCGTCGAGTTCGACGCGCACCGTACGGTAGGCGTCGAGCGGACTTTCCTCTGTCGCGTCAAGGAGATGGACAAGAGTCGCGCAGCGCTCGATATGGCCAAGGAAGCGATCGCCGATCCCGGCGCCTTCATGGGCCCCTTCAATGAGCCCCGGGATGTCGGCCAGCACGTAGCATGAGCCCGCGCCCAGATCCACGACACCCAGATTGGGGTGAAGCGTGGTGAACGGATAGGCGGCGATCTTGGGATTGGCCCGGCTCGCCGCGGCCAGGAAGGTCGACTTGCCCGCATTGGGCAGGCCCACCAGGCCGGCATCGGCAATCACCTTCAGGCGCAGCCAGATCCAGCGTTCCTCGCCATCCTCGCCGGGCTGCGCGATGCGCGGCGCCTGGTGGGTGGAAGACTTGAAGAAGGCATTGCCCTTGCCGCCCCGGCCGCCGCGCGCCAGCAGGACGCGCTGACCGATCTCGGTGAGATCGGCGAGCACGTGCTCGTTGTCCTCGTCCAGGATCTGAGTCCCGACCGGCAGCTTGAGCACCACGTCCTCGCCGGCCGCGCCACTGCGGTCCCGGCCCGCGCCGCCTTCGCCGCGCGGTGCCTTGTAGTGTTGCTGATAGCGGTAGTCGATCAGGGTGTTGAGCCCCTCGACCGCTTCGGCCCAGACATCGCCGCCCTTGCCGCCATCGCCACCATTGGGCCCGCCGTATTCGACGAAGGCCTCGCGCCGGAAGGAGACGGAGCCCGCTCCGCCATGGCCCGATTGCACGAAGACTTTTGCCTGATCGAGAAACTTCATTGAAAGCGTCCAATAGACCTCAGGGCGTCCCGGAGGTCAGAGAGTTAATACCAATCGCCGGTTCCAGGCCTTGCCCAGCCGGCCCATCGACCAGGCCAGATTGCGTTCGCCCGTCGGCGTGAAACCAAGTTTTTCCAGCACCCGGCCGGAGGCCGGATTGTCTTCGAAATAGTTCGCGACCAGCCGGGACACGCCCATCGTCCGGGCCTCCTCCAGCATCAATTGCGCGGCCCGCGTGGCGTGACCCTGGTGCCAATGGCTGCGGGCGAGCCAGTATCCCAGTTCCCAGGCGCCATCGGATCTCGGGTGAAGTCCGATTATGCCCGCCGGAGCCGTATCGCCGTCGAGTATCACCTTCAGGCGGTCGCCGCGGACCCGGGCTCTCGCTCGCATGCACAGGATATAGCCCTCGGCCGACAGCGCATGAAAAGGGGTCGGGATCGAGCCGCACATGCGCGCGACATCACAATGTCCGGCCTCTTTCGACAGAAATGCCGCGTCCTCCAGACGCACCTCACGTAAGTGCGTGCTCGGCCCTGTCAACGCCTGCGGCGTCAGAATCGTTTCGTCCGCCATTGTTTTCCCCGTGGCGGCGGGGGAGATGCGCGCTTAAGCAAAAGGGGAGACGGGCGACCCGTCTCCCCTTCGAAATCTGCTAACGGCTGATTTCCGGATCGCCCCCGTTTTGAAGCGGGCGATCGGTCATCCGTCGCCCTTATTCGGCCGCTTCGGCAAGCGACGCGACCGACACATATGTGCGGTTGTTCTTCTTCTTGGCGAAGGTCACGCGGCCTTCGCTCAGAGCGAAAAGCGTGTGGTCCTTGCCAATGCCGACATTGTCGCCGGGATAATACTTGGTCCCGCGCTGGCGCACGATGATGTTGCCCGGAATGACTTCCTGGCCGCCGAATTTCTTGACGCCGAGGCGCCGGCCTTCACTGTCGCGGCCGTTACGCGACGAACCGCCTGCCTTTTTGTGAGCCATGAGATGGCCTCCTTAAGTTTGCGTACGTGCCTGCAGCTTATTTGCCGGCGCGCTGTTTCGCCTCGTTGATCCAATCGCCCTTCTCGGCTTTCGCCTTCAGGCCGGGAATTTCGCCGTCCAGCTTGTCGAGGTCGGCTTCGGTCCAGGACGCGACCTGCGCGTAGGACGTGATGCCGGCTTCGATCAGCTTGGTTTCCAGCGCCGGACCCACACCGGTCAGCGCCTTCAGGTCGTCGCCGGCAGCCGCCTTCTTGGAATCGGCGGGAACCGGAGCGGATTTCTCGGCGGTCTTGGCCGATGCGCTCGGCTTGGCGGACTTTTCAGCCTTGGCCGGCTTGTCATCGGTCTTGGCCGTTTTGGGCTTCGCGCTCGCCTTGGTCTTGGGGGTGTCGCCCGGCGCCACGATCTCGGAGATCGAGACCACGGCATGCCACTGGCGGTGACCCTTGGTGCGGCGGTAATTCTGGCGGCGGCGCTTCTTGAAGATGATGATCTTCTTGCCGCGCTTGAGCTCTACCAGCTCGCCCATGACCTGGGCGCCCTCGACGAGCGGGCTGCCCACCGTGACGCCCTTGTCGCCGGCCAGCATCAGAACTTCGCCGAAGGACACGATGTCGCCAGCTTCGCCGTCGAGCTTCTCAATGACCAGCTGATCGCCTTCCGCGACCTTGTATTGTTTGCCGCCGGTTTTGATGACCGCGTACATGATTTCTACCTTTCTGAACGATCCCGTCGGAGGCAGAATAGGCTGCGCCCGCGAGGTCCTTTTTCTTCGCCGCTTGTTGATCAAGGCCGGCGTTGTCAAACACGACGCGGCCCGTACCTGTCCGGCACGGGCGCGTGAGAGCGGGCATATAGACTCATCGGCCCGGCCGCGTCAATCGCTCATGACCTGTCCTGACAGGCGCGGGCGGTAGCGCCGGACACGGGTGCGGGTGACGTCACTGACAATTGTCTGACTCGTGCTGACCTGTTTGCGGCGCTTCACTCTTGATTTTAACGCGAGCCTCAGCCAAAACGCCCGCTCCCCGCGGAGAGGTGCCGGAGTGGTCGAACGGGGCGGTCTCGAAAACCGTTGAGCGCGCAAGCGTTCCGAGGGTTCGAATCCCTCCCTCTCCGCCATTGCTTTTTATTTTAACAATAAAAAACAATAAACTAACGCCACCAGAGGGGCGTGCGCCCTAATACTTGCCCTAATTTCTGCCATCCTTAGGGTGCATGATTGTGGTCGGCTTGATTGATCCGGGGAACGGATTAGGCCTCACGGCTTGCTAATGCTACGGCGGCAGGCTAAGAAAAGTAGGCAAAAGGGAGACTGCGATGACGGCCCTTACGAAACTGCACCAAGGTACTTCCTTTAAGCGCGGTCGGCGCTCGACGGGCTCCGTGGTTAAACAGGTGAAATCTTACAAGGTAATCACCCGGACCATGAAGGATGGTGCAGTCCGCTTTGTGGTGAAGCAGGCCCGTAAAAAAGAAACCGCTAAGTAGAAAAATGGAAATAACCGCGTCGTTATTTGCATTTATTTTGTTGATAGTGCCTGGAATTGCTGCAGTTCAAGTATTTTTTACGGCCCAACGTCTATCTGTCGTATACTCAGATACGGCATTCGAAAAGACCATTGCCGCAGTTCTCGTGGCGCCGGTGTTTCATGGCGCCTCTTTGGGCCTACTCGTCGCCATCCAAAATATTTTCTGGTGGAATTTGCCAAATGACTATGTTTTCCGTCTTGTAACCGGAGCCTACGCAAACGTATCTGGATTCTTTTTCGTGGATGGCCGCGGTTTCGGAATGTCCGATGCTGCGTGGTTTCTTTCATATTTTGTATTTTCCATCGCAACCGCTTCCCTCCTGTCATTTATCGTTACAAAGCTATCAATCCATCAAGGGGGCGCACCGGGTTTCCGCCAAGGAATCTACAAAATAGTAAACCATTTCCTCAAAACGGGTGTGGTGGCCTCTGTAATTACAGAACTGTCTTCAAACGGCGAATATCTGCTTCTATACAAAGGCACTGTCGACAAGGTGGCTTTCACCAAGAACGGGGATATTCGGTTTATTTATCTTGCCGAGCCCAGCCGCTCGAAACTGAAATTAGGGCATTCTACTCCGAACGCCGGTGCCGGTGATAGAAAAGCGGAGACTTCAAGAGAATTTTTCGACGAGCATCTGATTGGCGAGTCGATGCAAATTAAGGTAGAGGATTTGGCCTCTCAAGGTGACGTCTCATTTCCCGAAGATCTAGATGTGTTCGTCCAAGGATTGAATGAGGGACTGTTCACCGGACGGCTCTTAATTGATGGGGCACATGTGAAGAATATATACTTTCATCGCGGTTTGACCCCAAGTCAGCCGCTAAAGGAAAAAATTGTAAGAGCGCTGCCCTTCCTGTTTCCAGATTCGCGCTTACGGCTAGGTGCTAGCACTTATACCTATTCAGAAGTATCGGAAGGCCCATCCGATTCGCGTTCCTCGGCTCCGGTTCTGAGACATTAGGGGCACCCCTCCCGGAAAGCTCTTTTCAGTCCGTTTATGGGGGGTCACGTCTAGGGGAACGAATTCGCTTGGTTAGCGCGCTGCCTAGCTCCATATTCATCCTCAGGAAGCTCCGCTCATCCGGGGCCAAGTCATTTTCTGATTGGTGGATCGGAAAAATTCATCCCAGCGCCGATACCCGATCGGGGGCGCGCCAGATAATGGGATTGCCCTCCCGCCTACGCCTTCTCCCAGAAACGGGGACACACACGTGTATTCTACGCCGCGCGGGAGGTACCCGAAAGGTGCCGGAGTGGTCGAACCCTCCCTCTCCGCCATGGTCTTTGGACCTGGCAGGTCTCCCTCGGGGCTTCGATTTCCTGAACAGTGCGGTCTTTGCTCCAGACCTGGTCCGGAAAATGCCCATTCAGTTCGATACGCGCCCGTCTCTGCCGCTCGCGGGGGAGGCCGCGCTGCGTGTTGCGGAATTCTACAGTATCTGGCCGTCGTCGATCGAGAAGGCCGAGCCCGTGATCTGCCGCGCCGGATCTCCGGCCAGCATCATCAACAAGGCGTCCAGCGCGTCAGCATCGATCAGCCGGCGCCGGGGCAGACGGCTGATCTGTTTCTGGCCGCCTTCGGTCTTGAACCAGGCCGAATTAATCTCGGTTTCGATATAGCCCGGGCAGATCGCGTTGACCGCGATGAGGTCGCGCGCCCATTCGCGCGCGAGGCTCTTGGTCAGCGACACGACGGCGGCCTTGGAGGCGCAGTAGACCGACAGGGCGGGAAGTTGGGTGAATGCGGCAATCGAGGCGATATTGATGATGCGCGCCTGGCCGGCCTTGGCCGATCCGTTCGCAAGCATCAGGCGGGCGGCCTCTCGCGCACCGAAGAAGACGCCGCGCACATTGACCGCGAAGGTCTGATCGAACTGCTCGCTCGTCATGTCCAGCGCCATGCCGTCGCCGCTGACGCCTGCATTGTTGATCATGATGGAGAGCGGACCGAGCCGGGCTTCAGCCTTCTCAAGTGCCGGCCGGATGGAGTCCGTGTCCGCGACATCCAGCGGGCAGGCCATGGCCCGGCCCCCGCGCGATTCAATGTCCTCGACCAGCTTGTCCAGCCGGTCGGTTCGCCGGGCCAGCAGAGCGACCGAGACCCCCGCTTCGCTGAGCTTCAGCGCAAAGCGGTGGCCCAGCCCGCTCGATGCGCCGGTGATCGCGGCCACGCGTCCGTTCAAACTGGCATCCATGTCGTTCAACTTCCCCGTTTTTTATCTATAGCCGGGCCGAGCCCGTATCATTGCGGCAATATATTCTGAATCGTATGGATACCGGCCTGCCGGCGTCAATCGTGGCTGGGCGGGTTTTCCCCGATGATCGGGCGGTGTTGAAAGTTCCGGCGCCGCTTGACCGCGCTCTTCCCGAGCTTGGGGCTCCGGCCACCGCGCCGCTCATATAATCCCCGCTGGCCTCTCGCGCCCTCACACTGCGCGGGCTCTTTCTCAATTGTTCGGATCCTGGCGCATCCCTCGGCAGAATGAGAGGCGTGGTAGTAGTAAGAGTCGCTCTTTCGGCGTTCTCGATTCTCACGGCCCGTCCCGAAATCCGCGAGGCACGGACCGCAGCCTTCGCCAGCAGATAAAAAAAGGGCCGCGCCGAAGCGCAGCCCTTTTCTTCCCATCCTTGACGGGTCGGGCGCCTAGCTCCGGTCGATGTCGAAGCGGTCGGCGTTCATGACCTGCGTCCAGGCCTCGACGAAGTCGTTCACGAAACGCTCTTCGCCGTCTTCATAGGCGTAGACTTCGGCCACGGCCCGCAATTCCGCGTTCGATCCGTAGACCAGGTCAACCTCGGTTGCGGTCCACTTTACCTCGCCGGTATCCCGGTCGATGCCCTCGAACACGTACTCGGCATCGGTCGGGCGCCACTGGGTGGACAGGTCGAGCAGGTTGACGAAGAAGTCGTTCGTCAGCTGGCCAGGCGTATCGGTGAACACGCCGTGCGCGGCTCCGTCCGTGTTCGCGTCGAGCGCCCGCATCCCGCCGACGAGGACCGTCATTTCCGGCACGGTCAGCGACAGCGTGTCGGCGCGTTCCACCATCAGCTCGGACGGGCTGCGCGGCGCGTCCTCGCTGTAATAGTTGCGGAACGGATCGGCGGCCGGTTCCAGATACTCGAAGGAGTCCGGATCGGTCTGCTCCTGGCTGGCATCGGTCCGGCCCGGCGTGAACGGAACCTCGATGTCGTGACCGGCATCGGCGGCGGCCTTCTCGATGGCGGCCGCGCCACCCAGGACGATCAGGTCGGCCAGCGAGACGCGGACATCGCCGGACTGGCTGTCGTTGAAATCGTTCTGAATGCGTTCCAGCGTGGAGAGCACCTGGTCGAGCTCTTCGGGATCGTTGATCTCCCAGCTATTCTGGGGATCGAGACGGATGCGCGCGCCGTTCGCGCCGCCGCGCATGTCGGTATCGCGGAAGCTCGACGCCGAGGCCCAGGCGGTCCGCACCAGCTGCGGCACGGTCAGGCCGGAATCGAGGATTTCAGCCTTGAGCGCGTCGATCTCGCTCTCGCCGATCATCGCATAGTCAGCTTGCGGCACCGGATCCTGCCAGATCAGGGAGACGTCCGGCACGTCGCTGCCGAGATAGCGCGCCTGCGGGCCCATATCGCGGTGGGTCAGCTTGAACCAGGCGCGCGCGAAGGCGTCCTCGAATTGCTCCGGGTTGTCGCGGAAGCGCATGGCGATCTCGCGGAAGCCGGGGTCTTCCTTCAGCGACAGGTCGGTCGTGAACATGATCGGCTGGTGGAAGACGCCCTCCTCGTGCGCATCGGGCACGAATTGCGTGTTCTCACGGTCGGCCGGCACCCATTGCACCGCGCCGGCCGGGCTTTCTTCCTGCACCCATTCGAAGCGGAACAGATTGTCGAGATACTGGTGGGTCCATTGCGCCGGGCTGGAGGTCCACGCGCCTTCAAGGCCACTGGTCACGGTATCGGCGCCATTGCCGGTGCCGCACTCATTATTCCAGCCGAGGCCCTGGTCCTCGACGCCGTTTGCCGCCGGCTCCGCGCCGACGCACTCATTGGGATCGTGCGCGCCATGGGCCTTGCCGAACGTGTGGCCGCCGGCGATCAGCGCGACGATTTCCTCGTCATTCATCGCCATGTTGCCGAAGGTTTCGCGAATGCGCGCCGCGGCCGAAACCGGATCGTGGTTCGCGTTCGGTCCTTCCGGGTTTACGTAGATCAGGCCCATCTGCGAGGCCGCGAGCGGGCGTTCGAGCTCGCCGTCGCCGTGGAAGCGCTGGGATGCCATCATCTCCGCTTCCGGACCCCAGTAGACCAGCTCGGCCTGCCAGTCGTCCTCGCGTCCGCCGGCGAAGCCGAGCGTTTCGAAGCCCATGTCCTCCATGGCGACCGTACCGGCCAGCACCATCAGGTCGGCCCAGGAGATCGACGCGCCGTATTTCTGCTTGATCGGCCAGAGCAGGCGGCGTGCCTTGTCCAGATTGGCATTGTCCGGCCAGCTGTTCAGGGGCTCGAAGCGCTGCTGGCCGCCACCGGCCCCGCCGCGCCCGTCATGGGTGCGGTACGTGCCCGCGCTATGCCAGGCCATGCGGATGAAGAAGGGGCCGTAGTGGCCGTAGTCGGCCGGCCACCAGTCCTGCGAGGTCGTCATCGCCTCGCGCAGATCGGCCTTCACCGCCTGCAGGTCCAGGCTTTCGAAGGCCTCGGCATAGTCAAAGTCCGCGCCCAGCGGATTTGAGCGCGTGGTCTCGTTCTGGCGAAGCTGGGTGAGGTCGAGCTGGTCGGGCCACCAGAAGCTGTTCGGGCGGGCTTCGCCCTGGGCCAGCTCCTGATTCATCGACTGGCTGGCGCCGGAGTCGACTTCGGTCATTTCGGCGACTTCAGCCTCGCCGTTGCGTTCCTGAGCCGACGCGCGGGCGCTGCTTGCGCCCGGATCGGAACATCCGGCGGCCGTCAGCGCGAAGCCCGCGACCGACGCGAAAAGAAGGGATTTATGATCGATTTTCATGGGTGTTTTCCTCATCAGACGAGTGGAATGCGCGTCTCGCGCAGGCCAGACATGGTCCGGTACGCCGGACCCGTTAGGCGACTTGCCGAAGCTCAAGGCCTGAAGCACTCGGAGGGGGATCGACCATACCGGAATTTTATTTTTTACAGCCCTGAGTTTAAGTTAGCGCGCGTTATAGCTATCGGTCAAAGCAATTGGTTCTATGAGAGTGATAGGCGGTGTCTATGGCTGCTCTTGTCCCAGACAAAAGGCGGGCGCCGCGTTCGCGGGCCCGCCTTTCTCGTCCAGCCTGACGGCCAGTGTCAGTGCTGCAGGATGTCCGCGCTGTCGCAGTGGAAGCAGGACTGGGCGCCGATCGGGCTTCCCGGAGGAATATCCGTGGCCGGCACGGTGACGGTACGGCCTTCGTCGATGGCGGTCAGGCCGGACTCGATCATCGCGGTCAGCGCCAGGCGCTGGGAGGACCGGCCCGGGCCGCGCCGGTCCAGCGCGTCTTCCAGGCGGGTGAGCCGGCTGCGCGCCAGTGCGGCTGCCATCGGCGTGTCGGAGGCTGCGGTGCGAAGAAGCCCGGCGACGTATTCGCGCTGCACCGCTTCGCGCACGGGGACGAGCCGGCCGGCTTCTCCGCGCGGGACTTCGAACAGGACCGCTTCGACGTCATCGAACACATCTTCTGCAGAAAGCTGGCCCGGATCGCGGGCCGCTTGCCCATCCATGCGCGCAATCCGCGCCGGGTCGAGCATGGCCGTCAGGGTGATCCGCGCCGCCGCGGCCGCAGCGTCGGCCCGGCTGAAGGCCGGATATTGGCCGCTCTCGAACTGCTCGCGCCGCTCGATCGGATCGTAGTCGGAAAAGGGGGAGGGCACGAGCAGGCCAAGCGTGTCATCGGAAATATCCAGCCGCTCCGGGTCAAGGGTCAGCAGAAGGGCGTCGAGCGCCCCGCGCTGGGCCTCGGCCGGAAACGGTGTCATCGCTCCGGCGCCGGAACCGGCCAGCGCATAGGCGAAATTCACTCCGCCCAGAGCCTTGGCCACTGCCTCCACCTGGTAGCGGTGGTAGAGATAGATGGGCGGAAACACGTCTCGCAGCGCACTCAGCGGCTGGCCTGCGTCGATCCGGTCGCGTCCAAAGCGGGCGAGTGCGGCCTCGCGCACGCGCAGCGTCTCGCGCAGCATCGCGGCCGGGTCGGATCCGTTGTCCCACAGATTGGCATAGGGATGGCCGGCGCTGTTGCTGCGCGCATGGGCGTCCGAGATGAACAGAAGCCCGGCCTCGTCGGCGCGGTCCAGCGCGTCCTGCGGCCCCCGGGCGCTTTGCGGATCGGCATAGAGCCAGGTGATCGCCAGCCTGTCCCATTCGCCGATGCCGGTATCGTAAGCCTGGCTCGTATCGAACCGGCCTGCCTCGTCGAGCGTGATCAGCGGAGCGGGATAATCCATCACCGAGGCCCGGTCGTTCACGCTGGCGGCAAAATTGTGCATCAGTCCGAGCGTATGGCCGATTTCGTGCGCGGAAAGCTGGCGCACTCGGTCCAGGGCCAGCTCCAGCGGGTCGTCGGCTTGGCCCGTGCCGGTCGCGGCGCGGCCCAGCAGGCCTTCGAAGATCATCCGGTCCTGGCGCACGCGCTGGCTGCCCAGAATGACATGGCCCTTCAGGATCTCGCCGGTCCTGGGGTCGTAGACCGAGGCGCCGTAGGACCAGCCGCGCGTCTGGCGGTGAACCCACTGGATCACGTTGTATCGCGCGTCGAGCGGATGGACCCCCTCGGGCAGAAGCTCGACCCGGAATGCGTCCTCGAATCCGGCATCGGCGAACGCATCCGCCCACCAGTTGCCACCCTCGATCAGTGCGTCGCGGATGATTGGCGGCGCGCCCCGGCCGACATAATAGACGATCGGCTCCGTCACCGGGCCCGACGATGCGTCCGGATCGGCACGCTCGAGCCGGTGGCGCATCGCGAAGCCCTGCCGGATCGGCGCGTCGAGCGGAGCCGCCATGTCGTAAACCGCCATTTCGAACGCGCCCGAACGTGGATCGGCCAGGCGCGGCGTATAGCCAGGCTCGGGCAGGGCGAGGAAGGAATGGTGCACGGTCAGGGTCACGTCGTGCGGGGATGGGGCGGTCGCCGCCACCTCGGGTCCCGGTTCGCCGGCGCTCAGTGTCAGCAGGGCGTCGATCTCGATATTGCGCGGGAAGGCAAGGGCGCTTTCGAACAGCGCCGTACTCCGGGCGGCATCGATCGAAAATTCGCCCTGACCAGTGTCAGACAGCTGTTGCGCCGCACCGATCGGGTCGCGTTCGAGAAACCCGGACAGGTCGATCAGCACCCGCCCGTCCTGCTCTGCCACGATATCGGTTCGCCAGACGATGGAGCGGGCGAACGAATCGCGCGTCGCCGCGGCTTCGTCCGGGCCCGCGCCGATCGCGCGGTAGAGCGTGTTCTCGAACTCGGCAAAGATAGCGTCGCCGACCCGGGTAAAAGCAAGGATTGACGAGCCGGTCCCCAGGCCCCGGTCCAGACCGACCGGGTTCGACCCCAGCCCGGAGGTCAGGCGCGCCGTGTAGATGACACGGTCCAGCGTGCCGTCTTCGTCCTCGCTCAGCTCGGCCAGGATGCGCCCCTCGTCGGCATCGACATAGAGCGGGATCAACCCGTCTTGGCGCTCAAGTTCGGCAATCTCGTTTTCGAAGCTCGTAGCCGTGTCGTCCTGGGCCCGGGCCGCGGATGCTGCGAACGCGATCCAGAATCCGGCCAATACCAATGCGATGCGTGCCATGCCGCTCCCCCTCGCCTGCAAGTCTCAGACTTGTCTAATCACACCACGCTAGCGGCGGCTCGCGGCCGGGAAAAGGCCTGCGGGATTAAAAAGGCTTCAGGCTGTCTTCCAGCATGGCGGCGATACGCTCGATCAGCGCTTCGCGCGGCACCGCGGAAAGGCGGTCGTCACCGTTCAGCGTCCGGCTGACCGCCAGCCCGAGGCAGGTGGTGCCGAACAGCTGGGCGCGCAGTTCGGCATGGGGCCCGCCGATCAGTTCGGCGACCGGATCGTGAAAGCGCTTCTTGATCGAGGCGCGCACCATATCCCCGGCCGTGGTGGACGAGGCGGAATTCAGCATGATCATCAGATCAAGGATTTTGGAGTCCTTCTTCGCGTTATCCAGCAGCATTTCGGCGGCACGGCGCGCCAGGCCCTCGCGCCCGGCCTCGAACATGTCCATCTTGCTTTCGGCCGATCCCAGAACGGTCGCGAACAATTCTTCCTTCGAGCCGAAATAGCGGCAGATCAACGCGGAATCGACGCCGGCGCTCGCCGCGATGTCCCGGATTCCGACATTATCGTAATTGTCGCGCGCGAATTTCGCGCGTGCGCTTTCCAGAATCCGCGTCCTCGTCGCAGTCGAGTTACGGGTCCGAGTGGTCTGGCTTTCGGCGTTCATCACAAAATGTCCATTATCTTGTCATCAGCCGTTGACAACGCTGTGTCAGAGGAGCAGATGTGTCATCCGCCGATGACATTCACAAAAAAACACTAAACGGTTTTCATTTGAAAGGTAGTCCTCCCCATGCCTTTTCGTACAGTTGCGATGTTCGCGCTCCTCGCCGTGAGCGCGCTGATTTCCGCGTGCACACAGGGAAATGCTGCGTCTGAACAGGCGCCTCCCGCACCGACCGTTCAGGTCTCGGAGCCCGTTCAACGCGAGATCGCGGACTGGGACGAGTTCACTGGGCGCTTTGAGTCGCCTCAGCAAGTGGGCATCCGCGCTCGCGTGAGCGGGTATCTGGAAGAGGTCCATGTCGAGGATGGGGCGACCGTCGAAGCCGGTCAGCTCCTCTTCACGCTCGACCAGCGGCCCTATGAGGCAGCCTATGCGGCCGCTCAGGGCCGCGCCGAACAGGCCCGCGCCCAGCTTCAGCAGGCGCGCGCGGACCTCGGCCGTGCAGAGCAGTTGCGGGAGGCCGATGCCATTTCGCAGGAAGAGCTCGAGCAGGCCCGTACCGCATCGATTACGGCCCGTGCGGCGCTGGCCGCGGCACAGGCCGACGCCGATGCTGCCGCACTGGATCTGGAGTATACGCAGATCCGCTCGCCGATCGCTGGCCAGCTGTCCGCGCGTCAGGCCGATCCCGGCGATCTGGTTCAGGGCGGGCTTGCTTCGGGCGAGCCGCTGATCACGGTCGTTCAGACCGACCCGCTCCATTTCCCGTTCTATGCCTCGGAATCGATCTTCCTGCGCTACCAGCGCCAGGAGGGTACGGGTCTGGGTGCGCCGGTCGAGGTTCGGCTGCAGGACGAGTCCGAATTCAGCCTGTCAGGCGAGATCGGCTTCGTGGACAACGCCGTCCAGCCGGGCACGGGCGCGATCTTGATGCGGGCCGAGTTCGATAATGAGAACGGTTTGATCCGGCCCGGAATGCTGGGCACGATACGGGTACGCGGCTCCAGTCCGTACCAGGCCATGCTCGTTCCGCGCACCGCGATCTCCAGCGATGCGACCCGCCGCTTCGTCTTCGTGGTGGATACAGAAGGGGTGGCCAATTCCAAGCCCGTGACCCTGGGTGCGGTGGTCTCCAATCTTCAGGTGGTCCACGGCCTCTCCCCGGACGACCGTGTGGTTGTCGGCGGGCTTCAGGGGCTGCGGCCCGGCACGCCCGTCCAAGTCCAGCCCGGCGAGATCGCCCTGCAATCTGCGTCCACCGCAGAGCGTTCGAACCTTCAGCCGCGACCGGCAGGAAGTGCCCGCGTCGTCGACTGACGGCACGCCGCCTGCCTGCTTTCGCCGTTTTCATGATTTCATGACCGGAAAGACCGCTCATGCGCTTTACGCATTTCTTTATCGAACGGCCGATCTTCTCCCTGGTGATCGCCGTCTTCATCACGCTGATGGGCGCGTTCGCCTACCCCTCGCTCCCTCTGTCGCAATACCCCGAGATCGCGCCGCCGACCATTTCGGTCCAGGCGAGCTATCCCGGCGCGACCGCTGAAGATCTCGCCGAGCAGGTTGCCGCACCGCTTGAACAGGAAATCAATGGCGTGGAGGGGATGATCTACCTCACCTCCTCGGCCACCGAGTCCGGTCAGGTCGCCATCACCGTGACGTTCGCGCCGGGCACCGATCTGGATACCGCCCAGGTGCTGGTCCAGAACCGGGTCAATCGCGCCGAGCCGCGCCTGCCCGAACAGGTCCGCCAGCGCGGCGTTCAGGTAAACCAGGAATCCGGCGGCTTCCTGCTCATCGTCGCCCTGACCTCGACGGACGGCTCGCTGGATACCGCCTTCCTCGGCAATTACGCCAGCTCGACCATGCGCGATCAGCTGCTGCGCATCGAGGGTGTCGGCAATGTGCAGGTCTTTGGCGGCGGCAATTATTCGATGCGCGTCTGGATCGATCCCGACCGGGCCGCGGCCAACGACATGACCGCCGGCGACGTGATTGCCGCCTTGCGCAGTCAGAACATCCAGGCGGCGGCCGGCAGTATCGGCCAGCCACCCTTCGACCAGGTCGATGCGCCCGAGTTTCAGCAGGCCATCCAGGTCCAGGGCCGCCTGATCGAGCCGGACGAATTCGGCGATGTCGTCGTGAAGCGCGGCGAGGACGGCCAGATCACGCGCCTGCGCGATGTCGCCCGGATCGAGCTGGGCGCCGAGGATCACACGATCAGCGGCTATTTCGGCGGCGAGCCCGGGGTTGGCATGGCCATCATCCAGCAACCCGGCGCCAACGCCCTGAATGCGGCAAGTGCGGTGCTCGATGAGGTCGAACGCGCCTCGGCCGATTTCCCCGCCGGCATGGGCTACATGATCCCCTACAACCCGACGGAGTTCGTCGCGGCTTCGGTGGAGTCCGTCCAGCGCACGCTGATCGAGGCGGTCTTCCTCGTCGTGCTCGTGATCGTCATCTTCCTGCAGAACTGGCGCGCGGCCTTCATCCCGATCATCGCCATTCCGGTCTCGATCGTCGGCGTGTTCGCGGTCCAGCTCGCACTTGGATTCTCCATCAATTCGCTGTCTCTCTTCGCCCTTGTTCTGGCCGTCGGCATCGTCGTCGACGACGCCATCATCGTGGTGGAAAACGCCGAGCGCCTGATCCGTGAGGGCCATTCGCCCCGCAAAGCCGCTCACAAATCGATGAGCGAGGTCAGCGGTGCGCTGGTAGCCATGACGCTCGTGCTGGTGTCGGTCTTCGTGCCGACTGCCTTCGTGGCCGGCATTCCTGGCATTTTCTACCGGCAGTTCGCCGTGGCGATCTCGACCGCCGCGATCATCTCGCTCGTGATCTCGCTGACACTCTCGCCGGCCCTGTGCGCCCTTCTGCTCAAGCCGCACACGCAAAGCTCGACCGGGCCGCGCTGGCTCGCGCCGCTCCGTTTCGGGGCGCGCAAGTTCAACGAGGGGTTCGACTGGCTGTCCAATGCCTATGGCCGCCTTACCGCGCGCCTGGTGCGCATGGTCGTGATCATGCTCGTGGCCTATGCCGGCCTTCTGGCCATCACCGGCTGGCGCCTGACCGACACGCCGACCGGCTTCATTCCCGAGCAGGATCAGGGCTTCCTGATCGGCGTGATCCAGCTGCCGCCCGGTGCGTCCCTCGACCGGACGGACACTGTCATTCGTGCCGCCCAGGACACCCTGCTCCAGACCGAAGGCGTGAGCACGACGGCGGCCTTTGCCGGACTGGACGGGGCCAGCTTCTCGCCGGCGTCGAACGCGGGCACGATCTTCATTCGTCTCGATCCGTTCGAGGAGCGGGAAGGCAATCACGCCCTGTCGGCCACAGCCCTGAGCGGTCAGCTGACCGGCACGATCAACCAGGCGATTCCCGAAGGCGGAGCCTTCATCATCGCGCCCCCGCCCGTCCAGGGCCTGGGCAATGGCGGCGGCTTCAAGATGATGATCCAGGGCCTGGAGGGGCAGAGCTTTGCCGAGCTTCAGGGCGCCGCCTACGCGATGATGGGCGCGGCCGGGCAGAATCCGAACGTGACCCAGGTCTTCACCACCTTCAACACCAACTCTCCGCGCATTCGCGTCGATGTCGACCGCAACCGGGCCTTCCAGCTCGGCGTGGAGCCAGCCGATGTCTACGAGACGCTGGGCGCCTATATGGGCTCGTCCTACGTCAACGACTTCAACTATCAGGGCCGGACCTCGCGCGTCATCGCCCAGGCCGACGCGGAATACCGTGACGATGCGGAGGACATCGCCCAGCTTCGCGTGCGGTCGGCGACCGGCGCCATGGTTCCGATTTCCGCCATTGCCGACATCGTCCAGGATTCCGGGCCGATCCGGGTTGTGCGCCACAACCTCTTCCCCGCGATCGAGCTTCAGGGCTCGACCCCGGCAGGCGTTTCGACAGGCCAGGCTCTGGCCGCGATGGAGGCGATGGCCGATCAGGTCCTGCCGCCGGGCATCGGCTATGAATGGACCGAGATCGCCTATCAGCAGAAGGCAGCCGGCAATTCGGGCCTGCTCATCTTCGCCATGGCCGTGGTCTTCGTCTTCCTGGTCCTGGCCGCCCAGTACGAGGCCTTCACCCTGCCGTGGGCGGTGATCTTCATCGTGCCCATGTGCGTGCTCGCCGCGATGCTCGGGATCAACCTTCTCGGGCTGGACAACAACATCCTGACCCAGGTCGGCCTCGTCGTGCTGATCGCGCTTGCTGCAAAGAACGCCATTCTTCTGGTCGAGTTCGCCAAGCAGGCCGAGGAGCGCAACCGGCAAGGCCCGCACCAGGCCGCCGTGGAAGGGGCCCGCATCCGCTTGCGGCCCATCCTGATGACCTCGTTCGCCTTCATCCTGGGCGTCACGCCGCTCGCCTTCGCCCACGGGGCGGGCGCGGAAATGCGCGAGGCAATCGGTGTCGCGGTCTTCTCCGGCATGCTCGGCGTGACCTTCTTCGGCCTCATCTTCACCCCGGTCTTCTACGTCATCGGGCGCTGGATCTCCGACCGCCTTCCCAGGCCCGCCGAGGCGCCGGGCGAGGATCATGGGGACGAAACCGGCGCCCCCTCGAACCCGTCCGCGTCCACGCAAGGAGGACAGTCATGACCCTGCGTTTAATCCTCCTCGCCGCCGCATCGGCGGTTACGCTCTCGGGCTGCCTGACCGCGCCCGAGCCGCCGCAGAGCGAGCTGTCCCTCGCGCAGAGTGCACCCCTGGTCAGCGCGGACGGGTCGCGCTTTGTCGAGGCCGAGCCGGTCGAGCTGTGGTGGCAGCTTTATGAGAGCGAGGCGCTCGACACGCTGGTACGCACTGCGCTGGAGCGCAACCGCACGCTGGCCGAGGTCTCGGCCGAACTCGAACAGGTTCGTGCCAGCCTGGGTGAAGCGCGATCGGCCCGTCTGCCGTCGACGACGACCAGTGCCGAGGCCGGGTATGCGCGGCAGCCGGTCGAGCCTTCAGGCTATGTGGAGGGCGACCGGTACAGCGTCGGCTTCGACACACGCTGGCAGCTCGACCTGTTCGGACGCGTGCGCAACGCCGTCGCCGCCGCGCGCCAGGACGTGCTCGCCGCCGAGGCCGCCTACGATGCGGCGGCTATTCTAGTGGCTGGCGAGACGGCCCGCGCCTGGGCGGACTATTGCGCCAGCGACCGTCTGGTCGCGGTGGCCCGGAATAATGTCGAGATCGCCGGCCGGTCGCTGGATCTGACCGAGCGTCTCTACGATGCCGGGCGCGGCCTGCGTCTTGATGTCGTCCAGGCGCAGAGCCGTCTTGAAACCGCGCGTGCCGATCTGCCCTCCTTCCGGGCCTCGCGGGATTCCGCCGTCTTCCGGTTGGCCACCTTGACCGGGCGGACCCCGGCGCAGATGCAGGCCGAGATTCCCGAATGCGAGGGTGTTCCGCGCCTGGAGGGGCCGATTGCGGTCGGCGATGCCGCAAGCCTGCTGGCCCGTCGGCCCGATGTGCGCCAGGCCGAGCATGCGCTCGAAGGCGCGGCGGCGCGTGTCGGCGTCGCGACGGCGGAACTCTACCCCTCCGTCTCCCTCGGTGGCTCAATTGCCAGCACCGCGCTGGACGCCGGTAATCTGGGCAATGACGACACGCTGACGATTTCGGCCGGCCCGCTGATCTCGTGGAGCTTTCCCAACATCGCCGCGACCCGGGCCCGCATCCGTCAGGCCGAGGCCGGCGCCGATGCCGCACTGGCCCGCTTCGACCAGAGCGTGCTCAACGCGCTGCAGGAGACCGAAACGGCCCTGACGCGCTACGCTGCCGAACGCGAGCGGCGAAACTCGCTCGAGGTCGCGCGCGACGCTGCGGCCGAAGCGGCCCGACTGTCGCGCATCCGCTACGAGGCCGGGGCGGAGAGCTTCCTGACCGTGCTGGATAGCGAGCGCACGTTTGCTGATGCGCAGACCGCGCTCGCCCGGTCCGACGCGACCGCAGCCAGCGCCGAGGTGGATGTCTTCATCGCGCTCGGCGGAGCCTGGCCGCGTACGCGCGACGCAGACAGCGAGCGCTAGCTCGACAGCAAAAAGGCGCGCGAGGCTCCGATGCCCCGCGCGCCTTGTGCCTGCCGGCATCTGGATTGACGGCCGAGACGATCAGGCGGCCCTCAGTCCCGGTTTCTTCAGCGGGAGGATATCGGCGCCTCGATCCTCATCCTCGCCGGTGTCATCGTCATCCTTTTGCGCTTCGCGCAGGAAGTCGGCGATCTGGTTGCGGATGCCCGAGGACCGCTCGGCGACGCTCTGCGCCGTGGCGCTGACCTGAGTGGCGGCACTGGAGGTGGATTCCGACGCTTCGGTCAGTCCCGAAATCGAGGCCGAGACCGCCTCTGATCCGGATGCGGCTTCGTTGACATTGCGGCTGATCTCGGTCGTTGCAGCGACTTGTTCTTCGGCCGCAGCGGCGACGGCCGTGGAGACCTCGTTGACCTCGGCAACCACCGTGTCGATCTCGCGGACCGCCTCGGCGGCCTCCGCGGTGCGGTTCTGGATGTCGGCAATCTTGGCCGTTACCTCGCCGGTCGCCTTCTCGGTCTGTTCGGCGAGCAGGCGCACTTCACTTGCAACCACGGCAAAGCCCTTGCCGGCCTCTCCGGCGCGGGCCGCCTCGATTGTGGCGTTCAGCGCCAGCAGCTTGGTCTGCTCGGTGACCGTGGAGATGAGGTCGAGTACGGCGCCGATCTCGCTCGACGAGGTTTCAAGATCGGAGATGCCCGCCATGGCCTCGGCGACCTTCTTCGCCGCCCGGTCTGCAATCTGGGACGTACGCCCGATCTGGTGGCCCACTTCCTTGATCGAGCTGGTCAACTCCTCCGTGGCCGAGGCGACCATCTGGATGTTCGAGCTGGTCTGCTCGGTAGACGCGGAGACGCTGGCACTCTCGCTGGCCGTCTGTTCGGCGGTTGCGGCCATGGAGCTGGCTGTGGCGCGCAATTCCTCCGAAGCGGACGCCAGCGCGGCCACGCTTTCACCGATCTGATCCTCGAATTCGGCGGTCAGTTTTTCCAGGGCCTCGGCCTGTTCCAGCTTGCGGCGGGACTCCCGCTCGCGCCGGGCACGCAGTCTGGCCTGTTCGCGCATATTGGCCTGGAAAATCTCCAGGGCGCTGTTCAGGGCCCCGACCTCGTCCTTGCGATCGGTCTCGGAGATCGCGGTGTCCAGATCGCCTCCCGCGAGGGCCTGGACCCGGCCAATCGCTCGTTTGAGCGGCTGGGCCACGGCCTGGCGCCCGATCAGTGCCCCGATGACCAGGCCCCCAATCACGGCGGCCATTGCGCCGAGGATCAGTGTGATGCGGGTGGTGTCGGCCAGGGCGGCGGCTGCCTCGCTCTCGGTCGTCGCACGCGTATCGAACGCTGCAATCAGGCTAACCACCTCTTCGCGCAGGCTGGCGGCATTGGCGCGCGAGGTGCGGGCTAGAGCGATCAGCTCCTGTTCGGCGCCGGTCCGGTCGATCGAAGTGATCGCATCTGCGGCTGTCACCACCGCTTCCAGCGAGCCGCGATAGGTGTCCAGCTGCCGCTCGATGGAGGTGAGCCGGGCATCGATCTCGTCGGAGGACATGGCGCGTAGCGCATCAAGATTGGCGACCAGCGCTGATCGCGTGGCGGCGATATCCTGCTCGATTTCGCCGGAGCGTGCGGGGTCGGCGGCCAGGCGAAATTCGGCCCGGCTCAGCTCCAGAACATGCTTCTCCAGCTCTGCGCCCAGCAGTGCGGCATCGCCGGCGGCATCGACCTCATCGACGGCGTGACGCAATGCAGTCGCGCCATAAACACCCAGCCCGCCAAGCGCAGCGGCGCCCGCGCTCATCAAGGCTACGATGACGAGAACCTTGCCCATCACCGGTAAATTGGAAAGCTGCATCCTCGTATCTCCTGAATGATATATACAGTCAGTGAACATATTTACGCGACGGGTTAAGGCGGCATTACGCGCTTGAATAAAATATGCCATTTCGTCTCGAGTTATGCCGATTATGCGTGTCGAGGGTTTGACCGCCGCGGCTCGAAGAGGGCGGGCGAGCGGGCGCAACCCTGAAGGGGGGGGGTGAAACGAAACGCCTTCCCGGGGAGTTGTTCTGGCCAGTTGCCCCGGCGCGCAATGGACCGGCGAACATGGCGCTTCACGATTGGCGTGTGCTCGAGGTTGCCACCTTCTTCGGCCAGGTCAGGCAAGACGCGGCGACCTCGCCCGGGAGATGGTGGAGGCGGGCCTGACCTCGTTTCGTGCTTGTTCACCGTCAGCGGTAGCTGCCGGCGGATCGAACCCCCTGAGGATCGCCCTCATCGTGCGTCTTGTCTGGAGCCGCGGCCGAGCGTGACTTGCGCTCTTGCCTGGCCGCTCTTCCGGAACCGGCGAGCCGGTCGCAAGTTCGATGCTGTCACACGCAGCACCACGGCATTTCGGGCCGCTCCTGAAAGGGGGAATGGACATGATGAGCCACGATGACATGATCAGGCGCCAACGCGTGCTGGCTGAGTTCGGCGAGTTCGCGGTGGCCTGTGACGATCTCTACGAGGTCCTGGACAAGGCCTGCCGCCTCATATCCGAGGCGCTCGATGCCCCGCTGGCCAAGATCGTCGAGATCGAGCACAGCAATGGTTCGGCGCGCGTCGTGGCCGGTGTCGGCTGGCAAGACGGCGTGGTTGGCGAGGCGACCGTCTCGCTGTCCGACCGCTCTTCAGAAAGCTATGCGATCGAGCACGCCGCGCCTCTGGTGACGCGGGATATTGCCCATGAAACCCGCTTCGTCTTCCCCCACTTCCTGGAGAAGGCGGGCGTCGTCGCCATGGTCAACATTCCAATCTTTCTGCCGGGAAAAAAGCCCTACGGCCTGTTGCAAGTCGACGATACGCGCCCGCGTAATTTCGACGACGTCGACATCGAGTGCCTGAAAACCTACGGCGCAATCCTGGGCCCTGTGATCGACCGCTTGCACAAGGCTCATTCCCTGCGCGACGCCCTCGACAGGAACCGCCGGTTGATGAGCGAGCTGCAGCACAGGGTAAAGAATAATCTGGCAACGCTCGCCGCGCTCGTGCGCGTTCGCGAGCGCCAGACCGACAGCCAGGCTGCCCGGGACGAACTGCGTTTCGTGGCCGACCGGATGGATACGCTGCATCTCGTCCATGAGCGTCTCTATTCCAGCGGAGAGATCGACCGGATCGAGCTTGGCGGTTATCTTCAGAAGCTCCTGGAAAACCTGCTTCAGCTGCAGCGCGACGACGGCAAATCGGTGACCTCGGAGATCGAGGTGGAGGAGGTGGACGTTGCCGCCGACCTCGCGACCCCGCTGGGGCTGATCGTCAACGAGTTCGTCACCAACAGTTTCAAGTACGCCTTCAATGACCGGGCCGGTAGGTTGAACCTGAGCCTGAGCCGGGTCGATGACGGGCATGTCGAGGTCGTTCTCACCGATAATGGCCCGGGCTTGCAAAAGGCGATGAACGCCACGCCGGTATCGGGCACGGGCATGTCTCTCATCGAAGGTCTGGCGCAACAGCTTGGCGCCACCCCGGACTGGGAATGCGACGCCGAGGGCGCCTGCCTTCGCCTGATCATTCCTCTGCAATGAGACGCGGCGCCGAAGGGAGGAGAGGGCGCTCTCCGGGCTGGCACCGCTCTCATTGCGGACGTTTCAGGTCAGGGCAGGGCGCGTTGCCTGGGGGTCGTGCTCCCGGCCTCGCGTGCCTGGCCATGTTCGGCCCTCAGCCGCACCTTGTCGATCTTGCCGGTCGGCCCGACCGGCATGTCGCGCAGGCGCACGACCTCGTCGGGAATTGACCAGGAGGCGACCTGTCCGCGCAGCGGAGCCAGCAGCGCCTCATCGCTGAGGCCGCTCGCCTTGATCAGCTCGACTAGAAGGACGGGCCGCTCACCCCATTTGGGATCGGGCCGCCCGATTACGGCGGCCTGCGACACATCCGGCAGGGCCGAGACGAGCGCCTCGATCTCGGACGGATTGATCCATTCCCCGCCCGACTTGATGAGGTCCTTGGACCGCCCGGTAATGTAGAGATTGCCGTGAGAGTCGATGCGGGCGAGATCGCCGGTATCAAACCAGCCATCCTCGTCGGTGGCCGGCTCGCTCTGCCCGAAATAGCGTTCGATCACGGCGGAGCCGCGCACGCGCAGATGACCCTCGCCGTCACGCTGATCGGGCAGAGCGCGCCCGTCCGCATCGGTCAGGAGCAGGTCGATTCCGATGGCTGGACGGCCTGAGCTGGCCGCATCGCGATGCGGATCCGCGGGCGCCGCCGCCGTGCCCAGCGGGGAGAGTTCGGTCATGCCCCATGTGGTCTGCACGACCGCCCCGAGACGGCGTTCGAGCCGGTCCATCAGGGCCGGCGCCATCGGTGCGCCCCCGACCATCACGCGCTCCAGCGAGGGGACGTCCTCGCCGGTCTGTTCGAGATGTTCGACCAGGCCGAGCCAGACGGTGGGAACGCCCACGGCCATCGTGACCTGTTCTGAACGGATGAGGCGGGCCAGGCTCGCCCCGTCCGCTGCGCGTCCCGGCAGGACGAGCTTTGCGCCGACAGCAGGCGCGGCAAAGGGAAGGCCCCACGCATTGGCGTGAAACATGGGCACCACGGTCAGGACCGCGTCGGTCGAGACGATGCCCATCACCTCGGCCTGCAACTGGCGCAGCGTATGAAGATAGCAGGCGCGATGGGTGTAGGTGACGCCTTTCGGGTCGCCGGTCGTGCCCGAGGTGAAGCACAGGCCGGAGGGTGAGGATTCGTCGAAATCGCCCCACGCCACCTCTTCGCCGGCTTCGGCGATGACCTGGTCCAGGCTGTCGATCGACAGGTCCGGGCGATCCTCGCTCCGGTCCGGCGGCGCGCCGTCCATGACGAGAAGCTGGGACACCGATTGTGCACCCGCCAGGACCATCTGGGCCAGCGGCGCAAGATCGGCGCTCACGATGAGAATGCGGGCGCCCGACTGGTCCAGCATCGAGGCGAGCCGGGAGGCCGTCAGCCGGGGGTTGAGCGTGTGACAGACCGCGCCCATGCCCATGATGGCGTACCAGGCCTCGACATGGGCCTGGGTATTCCAGGCGAGCGTCGCGACCCGGTCGCCGAAGCGCACGCCGCGGCCGGCCAGACCGGCCGAAAGGCGCCTGGCGCGCTCTCTGAGGGCGCCATATCCGGTCCGGCTGCTCACGCCGCCCTCGCCCGCCGTCACGACTTGCGCATCGGGGTGCCATTTGGCGGCGTGGTCGAGGAAGCGGTTCAGGGTCAGCGCATAATGCTGCATGCTGCCGTCGGTCATGAGCAGTCTGCCACCGGCGCGGGCAGGGGCGGCGCGATGACGCCGACATTCCAGTGCCACCCGATATCGGCCGCCCGGCGGCGGCACATTACCGCCTCGTGCAGTTCGAACATGCCGGGCAGCAGATCGGTCCGGCCGCCGCGCGGGGCGTCGTCAAAGAGCATGTAGGCCTCATTCTCGCTATAGGGCGGCCAGGCCGGCTGGCCTTCGGCGGCAGGGTGTCCGTCGCGTGCGAACGACACCCAGTAATCGGTCATCGCATCGGCCAGGGCGCGCTCGTCCGGCGTGTCCGGCGGCGCGGGCCAGTGCTCGGAAAGGCGGTCGAGATTGTCGAACATGTAGGGCAGCTCGCTCGCATGGAAGGCGTGCAGCCCCATCTCCTCGGCGGCCGGGTAGCCGTGGTGATAGTAGTAGTAGGCGGCCTGGCCGATCTCAGACTGATCGCGCGCGAGGCGTTCGGCCGACCAGCCATACATGGCGTCCCGCGTCGTCGCGAGCATGCTTTCCTCGATATCGCTCGGCGGATAGTGCGCCAGGGCGGTTTCGGCCAGCTCGCCATAACCGCGCCGGATCGCGGCCTCATAGGCCTCCTCGTCGGCGGGCGGGGGCGGCATGAGCCGGCGCAGGGAGCGGATTTCTCCCGCGTTGAATCCGGCGATCACCGGGACCGGCGCCTGTTCGCCCCGGTCGAATATCGTCACGATCTGATCGGGCAGCACCACGCCGTCCACGGTGCCGGACGCCAGATATCCGGCGCGCCCGGCCGCCTCGACCAGGGCCTCCGCGTCCATCGCGCGCAGATCTGCAACATCCTCCGCACCCAGCGCCTGGGCCAGGGCCGCGCCCGCGGTCTCCGCGGCCGGCGCTCCGAAACGCGCCTCGCTCAGGGCCGGCGTGGAGATTGTATAGGTGCTCTGCGCAATCGCCTTGTCGAACAGTCCGCGCGCCAGCGGGGAGGCCATCAGATAGGTGACGCTGAGCGCGCCGGCCGATTCCCCTGCGATCGTGACATTCTGCGCGTCGCCGCCGAACGCCGCGATATTGTCTTCCACCCATTCAAGCGCCGCGATCTGGTCGAGCAGGCCGTAATTGCCGGACACACCGTCCGGCGACTCGGCGCTCAGCTCGGGATGGGCCAGATATCCGAGCACGCCAAGGCGATAGTTGATGGAGACGAACACCACGCCGCGCTCGGCATAGGACGCGCCGTCATAGAGGCCCAGGCTGTTCGCGCCGCGTACCAGGGCGCCTCCGTGAATCCAGACGACGACGGGCGCACCGCTCGCCTCGGCCGGGGCCCAGATGTTGAGGTTCAGGCAGTCCTCGCCCAGGCGCGGCAGCGTGTCGGTGTAGATGCTCTGCGACACCCAGCCCGGCTGCATGCAGCCGGGGCCGAACTCCGTCGCGTCATAGGCCTCGTCCCAGGCCGGCATCGCGGTCGGCGGGGCCCAGCGTGCCTCGCCGACCGGGGGTGCGGCGAACGGTATGCCCTTGAAAATCTCCAGCCCGTCCTGCGTGACGCCCCTGACGGGGCCGGCCGGAGCCTCGACGAGCACATGGCCTGAGTCGGATGCGCCCGCACAGGCAGAGCCGAGACAAGCCAGGCCGACCGCGGCACTGGCGCTGCGCAAGAGGCGTATCATGGATGCTTCCTTCGGTTCGTGCCTCGCGGCGGTGCTTTGCTCTGGCCCCCGCCAGGCCGGTCCGTCCAGCCGCTTCGGGAGCGCGGCAGTCGCCGGGACGGACCGGCTTGGCGGGAGAGTGTGATACCAGCGGGCATGGATCAGTAGCGGTAGTTGAGACGGATACCCACGGTGCGCGGGCGCAACGTGCTGGATCGCGCATCCGCAAAGGCTTCCGGGTGGGCGTAGATCAGAGAATCGTCGTCGAACGCGTTCTCGACATAGACCGTGGCAGTCAGGTGATCGCCAAAGAATGCGCCGAGCGTGCCGTTCACGCTCTGATAGGACTCGGTGGGAGAGTAGGTCGGCGCCGGTACACCCGGCCGCCCCGGCACGTAGGGGAACTGGTTGGGGAAGCCGTCGACGTGGCGCGCGTTGATCGAGGTGAAGCCCTGAACGGTCGGCGAAAGCGCCCACGTATAGTTCAGATAGATCGAGCCCTGGAATTCGGGGAAAGCAAGCTGCACGCCTTCAACGGCCCCGGAAATTGCGGCTTCCTGAGCGGTCAGGTCGTCAACCTCGCTGTCGTTGAATGACGCGTTAAGACCCAGATTGAGGCCTTCGAACAGGGTTGCATCGACCTCGAACTCAAGGCCCTGGCTGGTCGCGCCGCCGATATTGGTGGCGAACTGGACGGAGTCCGAAACGCGGTTGGCCTGGACCTGGATATTGCTCCATTCGATGTAATAGGCCGCGATATTCGCCCTCAGCCTGCCGTCGAACCAGTTGCCCTTCACGCCGATCTCGTAATTTTCCAGCTCGTCGGATGAGGCCCCGTCCGGGATCACGATGTCGGTGGGATCCACGGTGCTCGCGAGGCCGCCGCGTGCGTTGACCACCGGCGCGCGAAAGCCGGTCGAATAGGTGGCGTACACGGTCATGTTGTCGACCGGGCGGTAGGAGGCGCTGAACTTGTAGGACGGCCCCTCCTCGGTACCCTCCTCGCCGGTGGCTGCAACGTTGGGCGTGACGGTCAGCGGGCCGGAATAGCCGGTCAGTGCTGCGGTCAGATAGTTGCTGGTATAGCCGCTTCCTTCGGCAAAGCCCTGAACATCGAGGGCGCCGTAGCGCAGCCCACCCGTGAGCCAGAAATTGTCCGAGAAGCGGTAGGTCAGCTCGCCGAAGGCCGCCAGTTCGTGCGAGATGGCATGGGTACTGCTGCGCGAGTAGTATTCGTCAGGAAGCCCGGTCAGCCCGCGTGCATCCAGGAAGTCCTGCGACGAGCGATAGTTGAAATCGACGTCGCGGCGCTTGTAGTAATAGAATGCGCCGGCGACCCAGTCGAACCGTCCGCCCTCTGCTGAGACCAGCCGCATTTCCTGCACGAACGCATCGTCATAGGCCAGCGCGTCGAGTGCGAAGGGCACGGCGCCGCCGAACGTGGCGTCCAGATCGATGATGAATTTTTGGTCGTAGAGCGAGTAGGTGGTCGAACTCGTCAGATTGGCGAAGCCGAAATCATAGTCCAGCGTCGCGTTGTAGGAATCCAGATAGCCGGCGTAAATGTCCGGGCGCCGCGTGCGCCGCGTATCGCGGTCGTCACCAAGATTGGGGTTGATGAGCTGGGAATCCTCCGGCTCGCTCGTCTCGTGCAGCGCCATGAAACGTAGCGAGAGCTCGTCGGTCGGCTCCCACTGGAGGATCGCCCGGCCGCCATAGGCCTCCAGCGTGTTGGCATTCTCCACGCCTGTCCCGATATTCTCGACCCAGCCTTCCTCGTCGCGGTAGAATCCCACGACTCGCAGTGCCAGCTTGTCCTCGACGATCGGCACGTTGACCATGCCGTTATAGCGCTGGCGGAAGGAATCGCCCTCCGTTATGCCGAAATCGACCAGCGTTTCAGCATCGAAATCGTTGAGATCCGGGCTCTTGGTCAGGATGCGGACGGCGCCGGCGAGCGAGCCTGATCCAAACAGCGTGCCTTGCGGGCCGCGCAGGAATTCGACGCGGTCCACATCGAACAGCGTGGAATCGAGCTGGGTGGAGTTGCCGTTGGCCGAGATCGGCAGCTCGTCGATATACACCGCCACGGTATTTTGAAGATTCGCGCCGTAGCCGTTGGTTGCGATTCCGCGCACCGAGAAGGTGTTGAAGTTGGCGGTCGGCTTGTTGAGCACCGCACCGGGGGTTTCGAGGGCCAGGCCCTCATACCCGACAATCCCCTTGATCGTGAGCTCTTCTTGAGAAAACGCCGTGACGCTGATCGGGATATCCTGGACATTCATTTCACGGCGGGTGGCGGTCACGACGATGACATCGCTCTGGCCCGTGCGGGCTTGATTGGGAGTGGTGTCGGCTGACGGCTCCGGGGCCTCTTGGGCTAGAACCGGGCATGGCAAAGCGGCAAGTGCGATCACAGACGCGGTCGCGCGCAGTATGGTCTTCATAGCTATTTCCTCCCCTGGGTGGCCGGTCTATGCCGACCTGATCGTTATGAGGAAAGCCTACGCACAAAAGATATTAACTGACAAGCGTGTGAATAAGATTCTAGGTAATTTATTGTTTCGCGCTTGCGGGCTCGCACCGGAAGGTCTTGCGACAGGTGTCTCTACAGGGCTTGAATGAATTGTGCGGTGCGGCGCAAGCTCTGGCAAAGCCGGTTGTGCGGTGCGTCGTCAACGCTCTATGACAAGGCTAATACCCTGACACCGAGAGGTGAAGACCAGGAAAGGATTGATCTTGGCGGCAGAGTCCAAACCTCAGCGAAAGCGTCAGACGAAGGCGGAAAAGCGCGCCGAGACCATCGAGCAGATTCTCGATGTGGCCGAGTATCTGTTCTCTCGTCACGGCCTGTATGGCGTTACGTTGAAGGATGTCGCCAAGGGCGTCGGCGTTCATCACACGCTGCTGAACTACTATTTCGCCGACAAGCAGGAGCTCTTCGACGCCGTGTTCGCGCGGCGCGCCGCGGTTACCAGCGAGCGCCGGATGAAGGCGCTCGACGCTTACGACAAGGCGTCTGGAGGCAAGCCCACCGTCGAGGGTGCGCTGCGCGCCTTTCTGGATACCGATCTGGATCTCTATATCGAAGGCGGGGATGGCTGGCGCAATTACGGCGCGCTGAGCGCCCAGATCGCCAATACCCCGCAATGGGGCGCGGAGATGATGGACCAGCATTTCGACCCGGTCGTGCTGCGCCTCATCGAGATTCTTGGCAAGGCGCTCCCGGACGCGTCGAAAGAAGACATCTTCTGGGGCTATCATTTCGTCAGCGGGGCCCTGATGGTCACCCTCGCGCGGACCGGCCGTATCGACAAGCTGTCCGGCGGCTTGTGCAAGTCCGACGACTACGCCGCGGTGAAGGCGCGCATGGCCCGGTTCATGGCCGGCGGCCTTAAGACGATCTGCGATAACCGGCCCGAATAGCGGTCTCGATAAATCTGAAACTCCACGCCTTGCGGCTTGGCTTGCGGTGCGGTTTATGTATTAACTCACGTGTGAGCGAATGAAATCCGGCGCGGGGAGGAGGGTTGCTCGTCCCGCGCCGTCTTATACGAGCCGAATGCCGGCGACAGACCGGCAATGGCTCCCGACACAGGGGAGGGACAGGCCCATGGCCGCCGACGACACGCAGGCGCCAGCCGCGCACAAATTCAGTTCGAACGACGTCAAGGTCATCGCGGCCTCGTCACTCGGTACCATGTTCGAATGGTACGACTTCTATCTGTACGGCCTGCTGGCCGGGTATATCTCCGTCAAATTCTTCTCCGGTGTCAACGAGACGACCGCCTTCATCCTGGCGCTGGCCGCGTTTGCGGCGGGCTTCGCTATCCGGCCGCTCGGCTCGATCGTCTTCGGGCGCGTGGGCGACATGGTGGGCCGGAAGAACACATTCCTGGTCACGATGGGACTGATGGGCCTGTCGACCTTCGCGGTCGGCTTCCTGCCTAGCTATGATGCCATCGGGATTACCGCCCCGATCATTCTCGTCGCCCTCCGCCTGCTTCAGGGCCTCGCGGTGGGCGGGGAATATGGGGGCGCGGCGACCTACGTGGCCGAGCACGCCCCCCTGGGCAAGCGGGGCTTCTTTACCAGCTTCATCCAGACCACCGCCACGATCGGCCTGTTCATCGCGCTGCTCTTCGTGATCGGCCTGCGCGCCATTCTCGGAGAGGAGGCTTTTTCCGACTGGGGCTGGCGCCTGCCCTTCCTGCTCTCGATCTTCCTGCTGGTGATCTCGCTCTGGATCCGGTTCCAGCTCGCGGAAAGCCCGACCTTCCAGAAGATGAAAGACGAAGGCACCACGTCCAAAGCGCCGCTGGCTGAAGCCTTCGGGCGCTGGTCAAACCTTAAGCTGATCCTGATCGCCCTTTTCGGCGGCGTCGCCGGTCAGGCGGTGATCGGCTATACCGGCCAGTTCTACACGCTCTTCTACCTGGAGCGGATCGCAGACGTCGATCCGGCGACCTCCAACATCCTGCTGGTGATTGCACTGATCATCGCGACGCCGACCTTCGTCTTCTTCGGCTGGCTCAGCGACAAGATCGGCCGCAAGAAGATCATCATGACCGCCTGCATTCTGGCCGCACTGACCCTGTTTCCCCTGTTCAAGGCGTTGACCCATGCGGCCAATCCCGAGCTGGCCCAGGCGGTTCGGGAGGCCCCGGTCACGGTGACTGCGGCTCCGGGCGAATGCTCGATCCAGTTCGACCCGATCGGCCGGAACACGTTCGACAGCAGCAGCTGCGACATTGCCAAAGCGTATCTCGCGCGCAACGGCATCAACTACGCCAATGCTGAAGCACCGGCCGGCACGCTCGCCACTGTGACGATCAGCGATCGGGTCATCACCGCGCCCGACCCGGCCGCGCTTGGCGAGGCGGAGCTAGCCGCGCAGATCGACGCGTTCCGGCAGGAGGTCGGAGCGGAGCTCGTTGCCGCCGGCTATCCCGACGAGGCCGACCCGGCCAAGATCAACCGGCCACTCGTCATCGCGATCATCGTGGCCATCATGTTGATGGTCACCGCGGCCTATGCGCCGCTCGCGGCCATGCTCGTCGAGCTGTTTCCGGCCCGCATCCGCTACACGTCCATGTCGCTGCCCTATCATATCGGCAATGGCTGGTTCGGTGGATTTTTGCCCACGGTGGCCTTCGCGATGGTCGCTGCGACCGGTAACATCCATTTCGGGCTCTGGTATCCGGTGCTGATCGCGGCGATGACGGCGATTGTCGGACTCCTCTTCCTGCCCGAGACGTTCCGGAGGAATATCGATGAGTGATCGGGCCGACACCTTCCACAGCGGAGCCGGCACGACGCGGCGCAACTTCCTGGCCGCCTCGGCGGCCGCGCCCATCATCGCTGCTGCCGGTACGTCCCGCGCCGCTGCGCAGGGGAACGAGGGCAGCCGGGCCGCCGAGGATCTCCAACGCTATATCGCGTTCGGAAACAAGCAATCGGGCGGGCCGGGGGATGACGCCTGCGGCGCCTGGCTGGAGGCCGAGCTGGCCCAGGCCGGCTTCCAGACGGAACGCCAGTATTTCTCGGCGCCCTGGTTTGAAAGCGTCCGCGCAGAGCTCAGCGACGGCACGGCGCGAGCGTCCGTCTGGCCTCAGCCCATCGTACAGACGACGCCCGCCGAAGGAGTGACGGCGCCCATCGTGCGCGTGGATGCGCAGGGTCTGGCGCAGCGGCCGCTGGACGGCGCGATCGCGCTCGTCGATCTGTCCCACGCGCGCTGGTCGTCGATGTTCTGGCCCGGGGTCGCCACGCCGGTCGGGCGGGCCTTCGAGGGCGGGGCGCTGGCCTGCGTCATCGTCACGAACGGGCCGACCGGAAAGATCATCGCGCTCAATACCGATGGCCGCGAGCCGCTTTATCCCAACCCAGTCGCCTTGCTGGCTCCCGAAGATGCCGCGCCCTTCCTGGCCGCCGCGATCGACGGGCGCGACGTCACGCTGACCGTGACCGGCGAGGGTGGCCGGCGGCGCGCGTTCAACCTGGCCGGACGGCTCGACCGCGGGCGGGGCCGCTGGCTGGTCGTGTCCACGCCGCGCTCGGGCTGGTTTACCTGCGCGGGCGAGCGCGGGGGCGGGATTGCCGCATGGCTCCACCTGGCGCGCTGGGCCGTGCGCGCGGCGCCTGAGTACGATCTCGCCTTTGTCTGCAATAGCGGCCACGAATACCAGTATCTGGGCGCGGAGGAATTGCTGCACTCGGTTGCCCCGTCTCCGGAGGAGACCGCGTTCTGGCTCCATCTGGGAGCCAACCTAGCCGCGCGCGATTGGCACGAAGCCGTTGGCGGGTTGATGCCGCTGCCCGGCACCGATTCGCAGCGCTATCTCGTGGTCAGCCCGCCCCTGCTGCCTGCGGCCCGGGAGGAATTTGCCGGTCTGTCCGGGCTGGAGGGCCCTTACTCCAGCGAGACGCTCTCGGCCGGCGAGCTGAGCAATGTGATCGAGGCCGGCTACGCGCCGGTTGCCGGCGTTTTCGGCGTCCATCGCTTCCACCATGTGGCCGAGGACGATGCGCGCTGTGTTTCCGGGGATGCCGTGTCCGAGACGACGGCCGCGTTTCAGCGGCTGGTCGAACGTGTTCTGATCTGAGGCCTGCCATGCTGGACCGACCTGCCGAAATCCGCCCGGTGCTGACCCTGACCTGCGCGGTTCTTCTGATGTCTCTGACCGGATGCGCCCGCGCGCCCGGCAGCGAGGTGCAGGCCGCTAACCCCGATCTGGAAGCCCCGACCTCGGAAACCCCGGTCTCGGAGACCCCTGTCGTGGAGATCGCGCAGGGCCGTCTTGAAGGGGTCAGGCGCGAGGGGCTGACTGTCTTCAAGGGAATTGCGTATGCGGCGTCGCCTGTGGGCGATCTGCGCTGGCGCGAGCCCGGACCGGCCCCGGCCTGGGACGGAACGCGCACTGCGGACGCTTTCGGTCCGGCCTGCATCCAGCCGGCCATTCCTCCCACCAGCCTCTATTCCGATCCGCCTCACGCCACGTCTGAAGATTGCCTCACACTCAATGTCTGGGCGCCCGCCCGCGCCCAGGAGGCGCCGGTCATCGTCTGGATTCATGGCGGCTCGCTGCGCATCGGAGGCAGCGCCCAGCCAATGTATGACGGGGCGGCGCTCGCCCAGCGCGGCGTCGTGCTGGTGTCGATCAACTACCGTCTCGGCGTACTGGGCTGGCTTGCCCACCCGGAACTCACCGCAGAGTCGCCTCGCCAGGCCTCGGGCAATTACGGACTGCTCGACCAGATCGCAGCCTTGCGCTGGGTGCAGGAGAATATCGAGGCGTTCGGCGGCGACCCGGACAATGTCACCATCATGGGGGAATCTGCAGGGGCGCTCAGCGTGACCTATCTGATGACCAGTCCGCTGGCTTCCGGCCTTTTTGACAAGGCGATTGCGCAAAGCCCGAATATCCGCGCCGTGCCCGAGCTGTCCCGGCCCGCATTCGGCTTGCCTTCTGCTGAGGCCATCGGACAGCACCTGGGCGAGGCGCTGGACGCGCCCACGCTCGAGGATCTGCGCGCCATGGGCGCCCAGGCGCTGGTCGATGCGTCCACCCGGCAGCGCTTCATCAGCCAGGGCACGATCGATGGCTGGTCCCTGCCGGTCCAGGTTCTCGATGCGCTGGAAGAGGGCCGCCAGGCCCGGGTTCCGCTTCTGGCCGGGTTCAACAGCGGCGAACTGCGCTCGCAGCGTGCCCTGCTGCCGCCCATTCCCGAAAGCGCAACCGCCTATGAAGAGACGATCCGGTGCGGTTACGGCGATCTTGCCGACGACTTCCTGCGCCTCTATCCGGCCAGCGACCTGCACCAGTCCACCCTGGATACCTTCCGCGATGCCATCTATGGCTGGGCGGTAGAGCGCCTGGTCGCCGAGCAGTCGCGCGACGGCCTGCCGGCCTATCTCTATATCTTCGATCATTGCAGCGATGCGGCCCGGGCCCGCGATCTCTGCGCCTTCCACGCCAGCGACCTGCCTTACGTGTTCGGCCAGGTGCGCGAGGATGCCGCGCTTGCGCCGAACTGGCCCGCGCCGGACGGCGAGGGCGCGCGCGCCCTGTCTGCGTCCATGATCGACTACTGGGTCTCTTTCGCGGCCAGCGGCTCGCCTGAAAGCGACGGCGCTGCCGCCTGGCGGCCCTATTCCGAGGACGAAGCCTATCTTCGCTTCGGCGACCGACCGCTGGCCGGCACCGATCCGGTATCCGGCATGTTCGAATTGCAGAACGAATGGGTGCGCCGCCGGCGTGAAGCCGGAGCGCAATGGTTCATCGATGTCGGCGTAAATGCGGATCCGGCCTGCGCCGCGCGGGACGGAGGCTAGGCGCTTACCTGCCGCTTGTCTGCCTGCAGGACGAGCTTCCTGTAATCGTTGAGGTCCCCGTCATAGCGCGAGGCGCGTCCGTCCTTGACCAGCCAGAGCTGGTCGGCGGTCCCCTCGGCCAGGTAGACGTCGTGGGTGATCAGCACGACGGCGCCATTATAGTCGTTCAGCGCGTAGATCAGCGCTTCCCGGCTGTCGATATCCAGGTGCGAAGTCGGTTCGTCCAGGATCAGGATGTGGGGTTTCTCCATTGCCATCAGGCCCAGCAGCAGCCGGACTTTCTCGCCGCCGGACAGCTTCTCGATATTGGTCTCGACCTTCTCGTGCGCGAACCCCATCGCGGCGGCGGCGGCGCGCTGTTTCGACACCGGCGCGCCGTCGGGCAGGGCATCGCGGACATGGTCGAGCACCGTCTCGCCGGGCCTCAGCTCATCCATCTGGTCCTGCGAAAAATAGCCGATGCGCAGCGAGCGCGGCGCCGTACGCTCGCCCGAAATCAGCGTCAGGCGTTCGGCGATGGACTTGACCAGCGTCGTCTTGCCCTGGCCGTTGGCACCGACGATCGCGATGCGGTCTTCCGGGTCCAGGCGCAGATCGACACCCGACAGGATCACCGCGTCCTCGCCATACCCGACCGAAGCGTCGCGCAGCTGGAGCAAAGGCGGGGAGAGCTTGTCGGTCGAGGTCGGGAAGGAGAACGGGGTCGTGCGCTCCTCGAGCGGAACCGTGATCTCCGTCATCTTCTCGAGCATCTTCACGCGCGACTGGGCCTGGCTGGCCTTGGACGCCTTGGCGCGGAAACGGTCGATGAAGGCCTGCAAGTGCGCCCTGTCGGCGTCCTGCTTGGCGCGCTGGCTCTCCAGCAGCGCCGTCTTGGCCGCGCGCAGTTTCAGCCAGGCGTCATAGCCGCCGGGCGAGATGGAGAGCTGCTTGTGCTCCAGCGCCATGGTGTGGGTCACGCACCGGTTCAGCATCTCGCGGTCGTGCGACACCACGATCACGGTGTGCGGGTATTTCTTCAGATAGCTTTCCAGCCAGGCCGCCCCCTCCAGGTCGAGATAGTTGGTCGGCTCGTCCAGCAGCAACAGGTCGGGTTCGGAGAACAATACGCCCGCAATGGCGGCGCGCATGCGCCAGCCGCCGGAAAATTCGCGCGTCGGGCGGTACAGATCGCCATCGCTGAAGCCCAGCCCCATCAGCACGTCGGCGGCGCGCGCCTCGGCCGACCAGGCATCGATATCGGCCAGCCGCATGTGGATCTCCGCGATCCGGTCGGGGTCGAGCGCGGTCTCGGCTTCCTGCATCAGGGCGTGGCGTTCGAGGTCGGTGGCCAGGACCACGTCCAGGATCGTCTCGTCGGAGGGTTCGACTTCCTGCGCGACCCAGCCCATGCGCGCGCCCTTGTTCAGGCGGATCGCCGAATCCGGGGAGGGTTGCTCGATCTCCTCGCGGATCAGCTTCAGCAAGGTCGACTTGCCCGTACCGTTGCGGCCGACCAGGCCGACTTTCCAGCCGCTGGAAACCTGCGCGGAGGCGTTCTCGAACAGAGAGCGCGCGCCGATGCGATAGTCGAGATTTGAGATCGTGAGCATGGGGTGCGGTTTAACCGACCCAGCGCGCGGCGCAATGGCCGGACACCGGGCCCGCGCACCTGCCACATAATCTTCATGCGGCTGGCGTGATCCCGGCCGCAAGACAAGCGCCTGCGTGCCGGAGTGCCGTTCTTTCTTCCGGCGCGCTGAGAGTCGAAACCGGCAAGGAGGCGACTCCTACTACTACCACGACTCTCATCCTGCCGGAGCCCGCCTGCGGATGGATGCAAATTGAGAAAGAGCCGGCGCGCAGTGTAGCGCGTCAGGCGCTGGCGGGGATTAGGCGCGGTGGCTCCAGCCGTGTCCGGATGCACCGGGCTGGCTCAATCGGCCGGTTTGCGCGCCCAGCCGCAGAAGACCAGCTCCCAGACCAGGGTGGTGCCGGCGCGGCAGCGCTCCTGGCGGAGGCTGTGATCGAGCGCCTCGGTATCGACTTCACTGGTCTTCACGATCCCGTACCGCTCCAGCCGGGGCATCACGCCGGCAATGATCTGCGCGATCGGATAGTTGCTGTCCGGTGTCAGCACGTTGGCCCTCGCCTCCACCTTTTCCACCTTGTAGCCAGCCTCGGTGAAGGCCCGGTGCAGATCGTGTCCCATGTTCAGATGCGCGCCTTCATGCTCCAGCATCCGGCGCAGCCAGGACCGCACCGTGCGATGCAGGGGCAGATCGGCGCGCGGATCGTCGGCGGTCACCATGTCGTGTTCGTGGAAGAGCACGAGGCCGCCGGGACGCAGGGCCGGGAATAGTGCCTTGAGCGCGGCCACAGGATCGCGCTGGTATTTCAGCACCCGGCGCCCGACTACCCCGTCCCATCCCTTCGCGTCCTCCGGCGCCGCGTCGAACCCGGCCTGAATGAGGTCCACCCGGTCTGACAGACCGGCCGCGTCAAGCCGCCTGCGCGCCACGTCGAGCATGCCTGCATCGATGTCGGCGCCCCAGACATGCCCGTCCGGCCCGACCCGGCGGGCCAGCATTTCTGTCACGACCCCGGGACCGCATCCGATATCCAGCAGGCGCAGCCCGCGTCCGATACCGGCCTCATCGAGCCATTGCCCGGTCATCAGATCGACAGCATTCATGGGTTTTTCGCGTTATAATGTTACATCGCGAGACAGTCCGGTCTTTCTCCCCCCAGGTCAATGCATCCGTGAGACCGGCCGCGAAATTTCGCCATGCCGGGCAAGCGCGGGGTGGCTCTCTCCTCGCTCTTCCCTCTCCCTCCTTTCCGCCGTCCGCCCACTTTCCTTCCTTCCTCCCTCTTTCCTGACGAAAGTCAGGACCCAGGGAGGACGCGCGGAGCCCTATGCTCTCTGGATCCCGGCCTTCGCCGGGAAAGAGGAGGGAGACGCCTCCGCTTGCCCTCCTCGAGTGCCGCTGCGCGGCCGCCTCAGCATGAGGGAGGGGGCTGGAGGTCCGCTATAACCGGGCTTCTAAAAGCAATGTCCTGATGTCGCCCTGAAGAACACGGTTGCTGAGGCGCCCGGCAAAGCCGGGCCTCGAAGGATGGGATGACGGCGCATCCCGACCGAAAACCTCATCTCCCTTGCCAGTGCGCCCCACCCCGCGCAAACTCCCCGCACGCGCGAATTCTAGCGCGCAGAGCGATGCAGGCAGCGTACGGCCCGGCCTGTCTCAAGCGGGGTGTCGTCGCGCCATCGCGAGCGGTTCGAGGCAGGGCGGTGTATCGAAGCTTGCTGAGCGATGGAGAGGTGGAATGAAACAAATTCTGGCGAGCCTATGTTTTGCGATCCTGCTCATCGGGTGTGAGACAACCGGATCGCGCTGGTCGGCGGAAATGAGCCAGACGCATCTGCAGGCGCTGGAGACTTTGTCTTTCCAGGAGTTGGAGCAGGAAGCGGAGCGCGTCGCTGGCGGCGGGGTATCGCCCTATGCCCCCAATGCCTACGTGCTTTACGCCTACGCGATCGAAGCTCTGGAATCGGGTGATTCTGAACAGCGTAGCCAGGGCATGGACGCGCTCGTGATCGCGGCGCTGGAGGGCGAGGAGGCGATGTCCTACCAGCTTCGCCCGCGTGCGGGCGGTACGCCGGTGGTCGAGCCGGCCACCGTGCGCCGGGGCGGGCTTCCGGAAGCTCAATACCGACTGTACCGCGAATGGATCGACGATCCCGCGCGCGAAACCGAGGCGCTTCTGGTTCTCATGCAGGCGGCGCTCGCCAACTATCCACCGGCACTGGAGGCCTGGGATGCCGAAGAGCGGGCAGGCCGGTTTGACGGAGGCGGGCGGTGAACGCGGTGCGCGCCTTGCTCCTCTGCCTGGGCGCGCTCGCCGCGCTTTTCGCCGCCGCGGCCGAGGGACAGATCCCGGCCCAGCCGCCCATCCCAGACGCTGATCGGATGACACACCAAGAAGCGCTGGCGCTCCACGAGCGAGCGTATCAGGAGGCGATTACGCGCGGTGAGCTGCGACGCCAGGGGTCGTACTGGATCACACACGACCGGACACCGCCTGATACACTTTTCGAGCTTTTTGCCCGCCCCTACCCAAGAGCTCCGCGGTGGAACGACCCGGAAGCGGCGCCAGCCTTGCTGGCCGGGAAGTGGGAGGGCTCATCTACCGATCTCAGTTTTTCTTTGTCGCGCGACGGGCGCTGGATCGTCATGGCGCGTCCGGAATTTCCGCACAACGAGTTGTATCTGTTCGAAGCCCAGACCGGGGTCGGCTGGCGGCTGCGTTACCCGGTTGAGACGCTGGAATTTCTTCAGCCCGCTTTTTCACCAGTGGAGAACGTCATCGCCACTGCGGTCCACGCCATGCCCCGCGAGGGATTGGGAGAGATCTGGTTACTCAATCTCGATGCCGCACTGGTCGACCGGATCGTGACGCCGCGTCATGCGCCAGTTTCGCCGGATTTTTCTCCAGACGGGCGCCTGCTAGCCTTCCGGCAGACTGCGCCGTGGGAAACCTCGACCGGCACATCGGGCGTTTCTCCGGAATACGCTGGTCGGGACGGGGCCAGCTATCAACCGGTTGTCGTCGATCTTGTAGCCGGGGAGCGATGGCAGCCGACAAACGCGATATTTATGGGTAATGTCAACTTTCCAATGATATTTGACATAGATGGACGACATCTCATCTTTCCATCAAACTGGGCGGGCTTCGTCGGTCCTAGGGTTGCTAGCTCAAGTAACCGTATATTCTACACTTCTTACGCCCAGTTGCCGAGCGACGCGTCCGAATTCGCACGCAGCGTGGATCGGTTCTCTCATAGTGGCGCCGAATACGGCGTGCAGGTCTCGGTTTCCCGCGGGGATGGTCCGGCGATTTCCCCGGCCCCGGTATCTGAGTTTCCGTCACAATTCACAAGACTTATCGATACGGTCGCTGGACAGCGTCTGTTTTATCACAGCGGCGAGCCTGTGATGCGCGGAGGCGAGTTTTTCGGCCTCCCCCAAACGCTGACTCTGGAGTCCCGGGACGATGGCGTTCGTATCCTTAGAACCGTACCGGCCGACGCGTTCAATGGACGAAATACCAGTCTCATCAGTGCACGGATGAGTGAAGATCTGTGTACGCTTGCTTATTTCGAGAGCGAGACGAGAGAGCGTCCGGTCATACGGGTCGTTCCCCTGTGCACCGACGAATCGGAATTTCTGATCGATGTTAATGCGACCGCGGCGGAGTTGACCCCGCTAGTCACCGGATGGGAGATGATCAATGAGTAATCTAATCTCAACGATCTTCAGCCGCGGCTATTATTCGGAATATCGCCGAGGTTTTCATCGATTTCGCGTCGGCGGTCCGCGAGGAAGCTCCCACCTTTACCGCTGGCGGGCGAACACCTCGCTCGTATGGAAAACGGCCACTCCGATCTTCAGGAGTGTGTATCCGCGTCCTTCAGCAAGCCTGTTGCCATCAGGCGGAACGCCTCGACGGCCTTGGGAAGGACGGCGTGCGGATCATCGCTGGCGGCAACCCACAGGGCGGCATTGAGCGCGGCTCCGCTCAAGAGGCGGGCGGCGGCTTCGACGTCGACGGGCTTCAGGACGTTTGAGGCAATCAAGCGGGCCACCGCCTGCTTCGTCAGACCGAGGCAGGCATTCTGGCTCGGCCATTGTGACGGGTCGCCCAGGAAGGCCGGCCCGTCCAGCAGGACGATCCGTCGCACCTCCGGGTCCAGCGCCATCTCGATATAGGCTGAGCCTTCCGCCAGCAGCCCCTCCCACTCGCTCGGCGAGGCGGCAGCCGCCTCCCGGGCGCGTTCCGCCATCTCGGCGTCGACCTCGGCGACCACGGCGGCCAGCAGGCCCGTCTTGTCGCCGAAATTGTGGTAGAGCGCGCCGCGCGTCAGGCCCGCATCGGCCGTGAGCTCATCCATCGAGGCGGCGGCGAAGCCCTTCGCGGCGAAAGCGCGCCGCGCGGCCGAGACCAGCCTCGCCCGGTTGGCTTCCATCGTTTCGGTCCGGCGGCTTGCAGCCAAGCGTCATCTCCCTTTTTCATTCACATACGAAACGCATGTGAATTTGACATACGGGACGTATCTGAATAATTGACATACGCGCTGTATATCACGATCCGGCGCGCGCACGAAATTCTCGCCGCCTCCCGGGTGCATTCCGCATCCTTGGGCGGCCCGGCCTCACGAAGGACCAGACCATGCCACAGCGCGATGCCATCTTTCCAAAAGACCGCCACGCCCTTTACGAAGCGCACGGCTACTCCGCCGCGATCCGCTCCGGCGATCTCCTCTTTGTTTCCGGTCAGGTCGGAAGCCGCCCTGACGGCTCGCCCGAACCGGACTTTCCGAGTCAGGTCCGACTGGCGTTTCAGAACCTCGAAGCGGTGCTCAAGGCGGCCGGGTGCACTTTGGAGGACATCGTGGACGTGACAACCTTCCACACCGATCCCGAAACCCAGTTCCCGGCCGTGGTGGAGGCCAAGAGCGAGGCCTTCCCCCAGGCGCCTTATCCGAACTGGACCGCCGTCGGCGTCAACTGGCTTGCCGGCTTCGACTTCGAGATCAAGGTCATCGCGCGTATCCCGGCTGAAAGCTGAAGTGTCTCGCCAGGGCGGGATTCTGGGACAATGAGGCGGTCGGACACGAAGACAATCTCGCTTTTCCTGACGAGGGTCAGGAGCTGAGAGGCCAGCGCGCAAAGTTCGCGTCTGGTCCTGCATCCCATGCGCCCGACCGTCTTTTGATGCGCCTCTTACGCTGCCCTCGGCTCGATTGTGCTCAGATCGCCCTCGATTTCGCGGCGGCGTTCCATGAGGTCATAATCGGCCTGCAGGCCGAGGAAGAAGCCTTCCGACACGGCAAAATAGCGCGCCAGGCGCAGGTCGGTGTCGGCGGTTATGGCCCGCTTGCCCAGGACGATTTCATTAATCCGGCGAGGCGGCACATGAACGGCGCGCGCCACCGCATTCTGGCTGAGAGCCATGGGCTTGAGGAATTCTTCAAGCAGAATCTCGCCGGGATGCGGGTTCGCTAAAAGCTCAGTCGTGATAGTCGACGATTTCGACATTGCTCGGTCCTCCGGTCTGCCATTCAAAGCAGATGCGCCACTGATCGTTGATCCGGATGCTGTGCTGTCCCTTACGCCCGCCCTTGAGGGCCTCAAGCCGGTTGCCGGGCGGCACGCGCATGTCTTGCAGGGTGCGCGCCTGGTTGAGCATGCGCAGCTTGCGCAACGCTACCGACTGGATATCTGGCGGCAGCTTCCGGCTCCGGCGTCCAGACCAGATCAATTCCGTTTCCGGGTCGCCGAAGCTCTGGATCATAAGAGAATATAACGCATATCGTCATATAACGCAATGCGTTATATCGGGCGCCAGTCGGAATCTGGCACCTCCTCGATGCCTGCCTGCTCACCCACGAAAAACGCCGCGATCCGGGATGGATCGCGGCGCTCTTCATAGGCTCTATGGCAGAGTTTAGCGCACGGCCTGCGCCACGCTGTCGATTACGCTGCGCAAGGCGGCAGTGCGCTGTGCCGTAAGGCTCCCGGCCTCTGGCGCGGGCAGATCATCGGCGAGGCTGCGCAATTGCGCGGCGAGATCCGGGTCGTCCGATCCGGACTCCCATTGGGCCGCGCTCTGCTCCAGGGCGCCGGTCAGGGCCGCCGCCAGATCGGGCGAAAGCGCCTCGGCGCGCACAAGCTGGTCGATATAGGCCAGGCCCACCACCGGATGGTCCGGCCAGGTCACCGGCATCTGCTGCTGCGGATTGAACGCCTCGCCCTGATCGGCCAGCGCAGCCGCCGCGATTTCGTTCGGCGAGAGGTACTCGCTCGGCTCCAGCGCGAAGACGTCCAGCCCGCGCACGATCTCGCTGGCGTAGATGCGTCCGTCATACCAGTAGCTCGACCAGTAGCCGCCCAGGACCAGAATGTCCTCGTCGATCGGCCCGCGGTCGAAGAAGGCGATTTCCACCGGGTTCTGCGCATCGGTGAAATCGATCACAGAGATCCCGCCCTGATACCAGGACTGCACGAACAGGTCGCGGCCCGGCACCGGAATCACCGAACCGTTGTGGGCGACGCAGTTCTCCACATCGGTCTGGGCCGAGGGGATCTTGAAATAGCTGGCAAAGTCGAGCCCGCCGTCATTGATGGTGTAGATCGCGTCCGCGCCCCAGGTGTCGGGATCGTGCGCGCGGCAGCGCGGGCGTCCGCCTCCGCCCCATTCGTCGGTGAACAACACTTTCGTGCCGTCATTGTTGAACGTCGCCGAGTGCCAGTAGGCAAAGCCCTGATCGACCACCGCATCGATGCGCCGGGGTGCGCGCGGATCGGTGATGTCGAACAGGATGCCGTTGCCCGAGCACGCCCCGGCGGCCAGGTCGAGCGAGGGGAAGACCGTGATGTCGTGGCACTGGTCGGTGCGGCGCGTGGTCTGCGTGTCCTCGCCGTGATCGCCGCCTTCCCACAGGCCGGCAATGCGTCCGGTCTCGTCGTCGGCGAAGACGCGCGGGCTGTCCACGATGCGCGCGGCGCCCGGGTTGGCCACGGGGATCTCGATGACGTCGATGGAGAACAGCGCCGTCTCCTCGTCGCCCGGCTGTCCGGCGACGCAGCCGGCCAGCTCCTCCTCGTCGCGGATCGAGCTGGTGCCCGAATTGTAGACGACGATGGTCTCCTCGTCGCTGGAGACGACCGAATGGGTGTGCGAGCCGCGGCAGGTCTGCACCAGGCCGACCTGACGCGGCGCCACGGGATCGCTGATGTCGAAGATGCGCAGGCCCCGCAAGCGTTCCTCGCTTACCTCCTCGCTCACGCCCTGGCGGCCGCAATCGATCCGCGCGCGTGTATCCTGCACCGACACGATCAGCAGGTCGCCGACGATGGAGACATCGCCCTGGCCACCGGGACACACCACCGAGCTGATGAGCTGCGGCGCCTCGTCCGCGCCCAGCCGGTAGAGATTGAAGCCGTGATAATTGCCGACCGCCATCAGGTCGCCGGCAAACGCCATATCGGTATTGGAGAAGCTTAAGAAGGGCGCGCGTTCGGAGAAGCGGCGCTCGGCCTCCTCTTCGCTCTCTTCTGCCGCCTCCTCGCTCTCGTTTGCGTCATCGCTGTCTTCCGAGCTCACTTCCGGCGGCAGGCCGGCCGGGTTCTCGGTGTCGAAAAAGCCGGTCGGCTTGGGCAGGCTCGCCACAAGGTCAAGGTTCGAGATCGCCTCGCCTGCATCGCGGAAGCCCGGCGAAAGTCCATTGCGCGGATCCTGCGACAGGCCCGCGAGGACCGCGTCCATGCGCCGTATCTCCGCCTGCTGCTCGCTGTGCACATCGTTGATGAAGTCGTACAGGACCGGATCGTAGGCCGAGCCGCCCTGCTCGAGCAGGTGATCGACCATCTCCACCGCACCATTATGGTGCTCGATCATCAGTCCAAGGAAGAGTTCGTCGAACTCGCTGCCGTTCGCTGCGGCCAGCGCCTCCATTTCGGCCGGCGTCGCCATGCCCGCCATCTGCTCGTGGCGCGCTTCGTGGTGCATGGCGTGGGGGTCGGCCGCCGGGTCCGGCGCCGCTTCGCCGCGTTCGCGTAGCCAGCCTTGCATGAAGGCGATCTCGTCGGCCTGGGACGCGTCGATCCGGCCCGCGATGGCGACCAGTTCTGGCGTGCTGGTGCGGTCCGCCACGAGATCGGCCATCTGCACGGCCTGGTAATGGTGCAGGATCATGGCCTGCATGAAGTCGACATCGTCCTGGGAGTAGCGGTTGGCCGCGATCTGCACCGCTTCCTGCGCGCTCAGCTGACGGCCCGCCTCACCGGGGGCGCCCGGCTGCACGATCGGCGCGTCCTGGGCCAGTCCAGCCCCGGTCGCCGTCAGGCTGGCCGTGATCGCCGCGCAGGCCGTACCGATGAGAAATGCCGTTTTCCGGGCCATGAGCTCCCCCTTCAAGTTATCTCGATCAGGCAAGACTAGCCGACACGGGCGCGCAAACAAGCACGCTTCGGTTTCAATATGATCGCAGGAGGGCGAGGCGGCGCCGCCGCGGCCTGAACATAACTTCGGCCCGGCCTCAGGCCGCCGCGGTCCTGGCCAGGTCCGCCATTGCCTCGGCGGCAATCTCGAACGAGCGCAGGCGCGCGCCGTGATCGTGGATCTGGCCGGTCAGGATCACCTCGTCGGGCCGATAGCGATCAATCAGCGCGCGCAGCTCGCGCGCCACCGTGGCCGGGCTGCCCGTGGCCGAGATCGCCAGTGCCGCGTCGATTGCCGGCAGCGCGTCCGCGGGAATGGCGTCGCGAATGTCCTCGACCGGTCGCGGCAGCTTGCCCGGCTGGCCGGTGCGCAGGCGGTAGAAAGCCTGCTGCATGGTGGTCTTCAGCCGCACGGCCTCCGCATCGGTCTCTGCGGCAAAGACATTGATCGCCAGCATGGCGTGGGGCCGCTCGCACTCTTGCGAAGGGCGGAAGTCTTTACGGTAGCGCGCGAACGCCTGGTCGAGCGCGGCCGGCGCGAAATGGGAGGCGAATGCATACGGCAGGCCATGCTCGGCCGCGACCGCTGCGCCGTGAAGCGAGGAGCCGAGAATCCACAGCGGCACCTGCGTGCCCTCGCCGGGATGGGCGCGCACGCGCATATCGCGCCTTGCCGGACCGAACAGCGCGCGCAGCTCGCCGACCTCGTCGGAGAATTGCTCGGCCCGGCGCGGATGAACGCCCAGCGCCTGCATCACCGCATGATCGCCGCCCGGCGCGCGTCCGAGCCCCAGATCGATACGATCCGGATGCAGGGTCGCCAGCGTGCCGAACGCTTCGGCCACGGCCAGCGGCGCATGATTAGGCAGCATGATCCCGCCTGCGCCCACGCGCATCTTGCGGGTGCGCGCCGCCACATGACCGATCAGCACCGCCGTCGCGGCCGAGGCGATGCCGGGCATGTTGTGATGCTCGGCCAGCCAGTAGCGGTGATAGCCCCAGTCCTCGGCGCGCACGGCGAGGTCTTCCATATTGCGCAGCGCCTGCGCCGTATCCGCGCCCTCCGGCACCGGGGCAAGATCGAGAAGGGAATAGCGCATGGCCGGGCTCCGAGCGTTGCGGGCTCCTTATCTAGGAGGCGGGCGAAGCGTGCGGAAGGGGCCGGGTGCGGGGCGGGACGCAAGACCGCCTGCAGACTATCCCGCGCCAGGCCCTTTTCCTGTGCCCTCTCCGGGACAGATTAGCCGAAGAGACGAGCATTCCGCTCTTCCGGTCCTTGCCGACAGGGCGGCGCATCGAGGAGTAAAGCATGAGCAATTACGTTATCTTTGGCGGAGCGGGCGGTGTTGGTTCAGCGCTTGCTCGAAGCCTTTCTTCGAACGGTCACACGATCCATCTGATCGGCCGGACCGAGGAAAGCCTAGCTCGCGTGGCCGAGGAAACCGGTGGAACGTTCGCAGTCGCCGACGCGACCGACGCTGATGCTGTTGAAGCGGCCATGGAGCAGGGACCCGATGACATTTCCGGGATGGCGTATGCGGTCGGCACGATCGATCTGAAACCGCTTCGCCGCGTGACGGCCGAGGACATGCGGCATGCGTTCGAGGTCAATGTGATCGGGGCCTTGAACGCCGCGCGCGCCAGCCGGCAGCGCATGTCCGGTGACGGGGCCATGGTCATGTTTTCCTCGGTAGCGGCGCAGCAAGGGTTTCAAAATCACACCGCTATCGCGTCCGCCAAGGGTGCGGTCGAAGCCCTGACCCGCCAGCTTGCTGCAGAGTTCGCACCGAAGGTCCGGGTCAATGCCATCGCGCTGAGTCTTACCGATACCCCGCTGGCGTCATCGGTGACCAAGAGCGACGCGATGCGGGAAGGGATTGCCAAAAGCCATCCGCTGCAGCGCCTGGGTCAGCCGGACGACCCTGCCGCACTCGCCCGATTCCTGCTGTCCGGCGAGGCGACCTGGATCACCGGGGCCGTCTTCAACGTCGATGGCGGCCGATCGTCCCTGGCAAAAGGATGACAAGCCGGTAGCCGCGCAGGTCCCCGCCGCATGGCCAGCGGCTTTGCTGACAATGCTCTGAAGCTGTCTTTGAGTGAGCTGCATTTCTTCAAGCCGTCCGGGCCAGTCAGACTGTCTGGTGTCTGGCCATGGCAGGATAGAAGCGATTGAACGAATGTGATGGTCTTGGTGAATCTGCGCGCAAGACACGGGGCCGCCGAATGAGAAAACGGACCGAGCTTCTGCGCAATGGCGGTGAGGGTGGGAAACTCCACCACTTATTGAATATATAAGTAAAACAATTATTTATGACGATTGTGGATAGAATTTTGTACCAGGATTTGTATCATCCGCGGCAAACGCCGGGCGGAAAAACTCTTCCGGCTCTCGCGAGGAACCCAGGAGCAGATCAGTGTCCTCACCCGGCTCGGCTTCGCGAAGGCCATGGCGGCGAAGGGCCGTCACATGCCGACCATACTGAACGACGCGCCGGCCTATTTCGACGATGATCGCATCCAGAAGCTGTTTGAATGTCCAAACGACTAACCATCAATCGTTCTCGAAGTGGCCGCGATAGAGCTCGTGTGCGCCTTCGTCGTAGCCGCGACGCCGACTGATGACGAGAATAGCGGAAAGACCGCCCCCAACGATCAAGCTGAGCAATGTTCCAAGCGCGAGCGCGACCCAACCGTGAGCTCCCATCTCGACGGCCGGCAACTGGCGCCAGATGACAACCATGAACACAACGCAGATCGCAATCGCGGCGAGAACGACTAGCGCCGTTCCGATAGCATTCCTGTTCATACCCAGCCTCTTCATTGGTGATTGATGCCGCATGAGCCGCGGTGTTGAAGCCGCTCAATCTCATTGACATTAAAACTAGTATTTTTGATACCTCTTATATCTCGAGTTAGCAACCCGCCTGGGTTTGTGCCCGGATGTTCATCCAGACCGAAGCTACGCCCAATCCGCATGCTCTGAAGTTTTTCCCGGGCGTCGCCTTGTCGGATAGCAGTCCGACGCGATGGTCGGTTCAAAGCGAGGATCTTTCGGCCGCTCCGCTCGCTAAGGAGCTTCTTGCACTCGGACCGGTCACTGAGGTTCTGATCACACGAGACTATGTCAGCGTACGCAAGGACGTTGAGTGCGACTGGGCAAGTCTGAAGATTCTCGTCCTGTTGGTGATCGCGGACTTCGTCGAATTCGGTCGGCCGGCTGTCATGCTCGAAACAGAACAAGGGGCGCGGAGCCAGAATGAGCAATTAAGTCAGGTCGAGCAGCACATACTGGAGGTGCTCGACGCCTATGTCCGTCCTGCAGTCCCACGCGACGGAGGCGATGTCCGGCTTCACGACTACCTTGCGTCCTCGAAAACAGTGCGGCTCGAATTGCTGGGTGCCTGCGGGGGATGTCCCTCGGCCCGGGTGACCCTGAAGCAGGGCATCGAGCGTATTCTTCGCGAACGCCTGGCCTTCGTTCATCATGTCGAGGAATTCAAGTCGTCAGAAGACGATGCTTCCAAGGCGCGCAAGCAGCGACTGCGCAAACTGGCTGAGGGAGGCGGCGTGAGCCGCCCGCAAACGCAATTTTCCTTCAACACAAAGCCCGTTGCGTCGAAAGGCACCTGACGCGGCAAGTGGACCGGAACGCGCGCGCAGGTTAGCACTCTCACCTTCAGGAGCGAGCAACACGCCACAGTCCATGACCACGACCTACGCTGAAGGCCAGCTAAACGCGCTGATCCGCACTGCGGTGGACGGGATTATCTCGATAGATGCCCGTGGCATTGTGAATCTCTATAATCCGGCGTGCCAGGGCATTTTTGGCTGGTCGGAAGCCGATGTACTAGGGCGCAATATCTCAATGCTGATGCCCGCCCGCTACGCCGAGCACCACGATGATTTCATCATCCGCTATCTGAACACCGGCGATGCCCGCATAATCGGCATCGGACGGGAGGTCGAAGGACTGAGAAAGGACGGCAGCGAGTTCCCGATGGATCTCTCTGTTGGAGAATTCGAGCATGAAGGTGAACGCCGTTTCGTCGGGATCATCCGCGACCTGACCGAACGGGTTGCAGCAGAACGCAGGTTGCGGGAAATCCAGTCCCAGCTCAGTCACATGAGCCGCGTAAGTGCCGTTGCGGAGATGGGCTCTTCGCTCGCGCACGAGCTCAACCAGCCCCTCACGGCGATTTCACTCTTCCTGACCGCGTCCGAGCGTGCGCTTGTGACCGACCCTGACAAGGCACGCGCGATGTTCGCTCGCGCCGAGGCCGAATGCCAGCGAGCTGGCGACATCGTGCGGCGCATCCGGCAAATGGTCGAGCGGGGGGACGACGAGCGCAAAGTCATCGATCTCGTTGAGATCATTATGGGTGCAGCCGAACTCTGTAGGGTCGCCGAAGCGGGGGGGCGTTCGTCCATCGATTTGTCGGGTCTGACCGATCAGACGGTGGAGATTTACGCGGACCCGACCCAGATCCGCCAGGTGATGGTCAACCTCATCAAGAATGCCATCGACGCCACGCAGAACCTCGATATGCCCCGGATTCGGGTCCGGATGGAGGTCGAGAACCCTAAGTGCGTGACTGTGGAGGTGGAAGATAATGGGCCGGGCATTGATCCGGCCTTTCGCCATCGGCTCTTCTCGCCTTTCGTCACGAGCAAGGAGCATGGTCTGGGAATTGGCCTCTCCATTTGCCATACCATTGCCGAATCCCACGGCGGAAGCCTCGACCTTATCGAGGACCGCAACGAGACGCGCTTGCCGGGCGCGATCTTCCGGCTTCGCCTGCCGCTGGAGTAGATCATGACCGACGAAGAGATAACGATCGCAATCACCGACGATGATGACGCCGTGCGTGAAGGGCTCGCGGCGGTCCTGGATCGGCCCGGACGCAGGATCGAACAATATCCGCACGGCTATGCATTTCTGGAAGCAACCGCGGAGAAGAAGCCCGACATTGCCTTCCTCGACCTGAAGCTGCCCCAGATCTCGGGACTCGATGTGCTGCGCCGCCTTCAGCCGGTTCCGTTTCCAGTGATCATGATCAGCGCGCATGGCGATATTTCAACTGCCGTGGAAGCGATCCGGCTCGGTGCGTTCGATTTCGTGGAGAAGCCCTTCACGCCGGCCGCGCTTGAGGCGGCGCTCACGCGTGCGCTCTCGGAATCCGGGAAGGAGACAAGCAGCGTGTCGCTGGATCGGCTCACAGATCGCGAGCGCGACGTCGCGCAGGCATTGAACCGAGGCCTCTCCAACAAGGAAGCTGCGCGCGAACTCGATATCAGTCCACGCACGGTGGAGATCCACAGAGCCCGCGTGTTCGCAAAGCTCGACGTGCGCAATATCGCGGAGCTAGTGCGCCTGCTCTCCGGCATCAGCAGCAGAGTTTGATTTCGCACAAGGTTCCACAGGCACCAAGCCGGTATCAGGAGCCCATGTTGACCGGATGCACACTCTTCCTGATCGAGACCGATACTGCGGTCTTCGAAGCTTTCGAGGCCTTGTCAAGTACGTTCAATTTCGTGCTTCATCGCTTCGACACGCTTCAGTCCGCAATGCAATCAGCCATCGTGAATGCGGGCGACTGCGTGGTGCTCGATTGCGACAACCCGAGCGATGTCGACCAGTTGCTATTTTGGCGTGAAACCCAGGCGCCAGCTTCACAGCTTCTCCTGCTCTCCGGACTGCCAGGGCCGCTTCTGAATATCTTCCGGGGGGGCAACCCCGGGCTGGAGATCCTGGAGAAGCCTGTCAACGGCGACGAGCTGATCGCGGTCCTTTTGCAGATGAAGAAAAACCGAACTCGTCTGGGATAGGTAGAAGCGCGTACGCATCCTGCCGAATTTTTTCGCCGGATAGGATCTGCGACATCAGGCTCAACGAAACGCCGTTGGAGCCTCTCCCATGACCATAAAAGAAACCCCCCGCCGATTCGCTAAGGATGCGCCGATCTACTTCGCGGGAGATGCCGCCGGCCGGCTTCTTAAGGTCGCGTGCGGCGCGGTGATGATCTTCCACATCTACGATGATGGGCGCCGCCAGATCGTCGACATCGTCACCGAGGGCGAACTCGTGCACTTCCAGTTCGATGGCGAGCTCGACCATTACGCCGAGGCGCTGACTCAAACCACCCTCATCGAAGCGAGCGCGGACGCCGCGCTTTCGGACCAGGCTTGGGCGGAGTTCATCTTCGCGCAGATGCGCGGACGGCTCCAGCGCGAGCGCCGGCACATTGCCATGCTAGGCCAGAAGAGCGCGGCCGAGCGCTTGGCCGAGTTCCTCATCCTCGTCTCCGAACGCCTGTCCACCCCGCTAGGCGATATCGAGCTGCCCATGACCCGCCAGCAGATCGCCGACTATACCGGCCTCACGATCGAGACCGTGTCGCGCCTGTTTTCGCGCTGGACCCGCGAACGCCGTCTCGTCGTGACCGGCAAGCGGACCTATCGCATTGAGGGCGAGCTGGCGGCCTGACCGCGACTGTCGAGGCGGGAGCAGTGCGATGGCCGCCCGCACGCGGCGGCCCGATGCGAATGATCCGAAGACCCCGATCACACGCGGAGTTGGGCGGACTTGTCCTGCCGCAAATCGGCTTCGGACCGCTTCAATCAGACTGGGCGGGCCGTTGTGGCGAGTCGCGATTCGCCATCCCCGCACCACTTTTCAAAGCCGATTGAGAGCGCCAATGACCGCCCTGCAGAAAATTTCCACCGACATCTGGACTATGAAATACCAACTCAAGGACGCTCGGGGCGAACCCGTCGACGCGACTGTCGAGGAGACCTGGGACCGGGTCGCCCGCACGCTGGCGGACGTCGAGGGTGATCGCGCGCCCTATTGGGCGAGGCAGTTTCGAGAGGCGCTGGACGATTTCCGGTTTCTGCCGGCCGGCCGCATCGTTTCGGGCGCCGGCACGGGGCGCAACGTGACCCTGTTCAACTGCTTTGTCATGGGGACGATCCCGGACAGTCTCGCCGGCATATTCGACATGCTCAAGGAAGCGGCCCTGACCATGCAGCAGGGTGGTGGGATCGGCTACGACTTCTCCACGATCCGCCCCCAGGGCACGCTCGTTGCAGGCGTTTGCGCCGATGCGAGCGGGCCTCTGACCTTCATGGATGTCTGGGATGCGATGTGCCGCACCATCATGAGTGCCGGCACCCGGCGCGGAGCGATGATGGGTGTGATGCGCGACCACCACCCCGACATTCTTTCTTTCATCGACGCCAAGAAGGACCGGACGCGCCTGCGCATGTTCAATCTCTCGGTCCTGGTCAGCGACGCGCTGATCGAGGCGGTCGATGCGGACGAGGATTGGCCGCTCCACTTCAGTGACACGGTCCATGAGACGATCCGCGCGCGCGATTTGTGGAACGCGATCATGGAAGCCACTTACGATTATGCCGAGCCCGGTGTGATTTTCATCGATCGCGTCAATCAACTGAACAATCTGTCCTGGCTGGAAAACATTGCAGCAACCAATCCGTGCGGAGAGCAGCCTTTGCCTCCCTATGGCGCCTGTCTGCTGGGCTCGCTCAACCTCAGCCGCTTTGTCGAAAATCCCTTCAGTGACACAGCCCGGCTGGACATCGAATCAATGACGGCCTGCGTCGCCACCGCGGTCCGCATGATGGACAACGTCATCGACGCCAGCAACTTCCCCCTGGAGCAGCAGCGCGCGGAGGCTCGAAACAAGCGCCGCCTTGGCCTCGGCATCACCGGTCTTGGCGACGCTTTGATCATGTGCGGCATTCGCTACGGCTCCGAGGAAGCCGTCAGAACTGTTAATCACTGGCTTTCGCGCTTTACCAACGAGGCGTACCGTACCAGCGCCTTGCTCGCCAAGGAAAAGGGCGCCTTTCCGCTCTATGACGAAGACTTCTATCTCGAGGCGCCAATGGTCGAAGCGCTCGACCGCGAAGTGTTTTCGCTCATCCTCGCTCATGGCATCCGCAACAGCCACCTGACGTCGATCGCGCCCACCGGCACGATCTCGCTCTACGCGAACAACACGAGTGGCGGCATCGAACCGGTCTTCGGCTACACCTTCAAACGCAAGGTGCTCCAGAATGACGGATCCCATGTCGAGGAGGAGATCCAGGACTACGCCTACATGCTGTTCCGCGAAAAGTTCGGTGCCGGGACCGAACTGCCTGACTATTTCGTCACCGCCGAGGAGCTCAAACCGGGCGAACACGTCGCGATGCAGGCGGCCGCCCAGAAATGGATCGACAGCTCTATCAGCAAGACGATCAACCTCCCCGAAGACATCTCGTTCGACGATTTCAAGGACGTCTACCGTCTGGCTTACGATATGGGTTGTAAGGGCTGCACAACCTATCGGCCAAACGACAATACCGGTTCGGTTCTGTCCAAGACCGAAGACAAGCCGCAATCAGCCCCGGCCACCGAGGATGTGTCCTGCGATGTCGCCCATCGTCCCGAAGAGCTGCCAGGCCAGACCTACAAGCTTCGCTGGCCGCACAGCGAGCACGCCATCTACGTGACCATCAATGACATCGTCGAAGAGCATGAGGATGCGGAAGGCGAGATCGTGCAGACGCGGCGTCCATTCGAGATCTTCATCAACTCCAAGAACATGGAACATTACGCTTGGACTGTCGGTCTGACCCGCATGATCTCGGCGGTCTTCCGGCGCGGCGGCAATGTCAGGTTCGTCGCCGAGGAGCTCCAGGCGGTCTTCGATCCGCAGGGGGGCGCCTTCATCGACGGGCGCTATGCATCAAGCCTGCTTGCCGTCATCGGTGGGGTGATCGAGCGTCACCTCAATGCCATACGGGACGGCATGGAGCCCGTTAGTATCCAGAGCGCGGACCGGCAGAAAGAGGCCAGCAAAGCAACGATCGAGGAGATCACCTTTCGAATCCGGGAAGCACTTTGCCCGAAATGCCACCAGCCTGCGCTTGTCAAGCTTGAAGGATGTAATACCTGCACCAGCTGCGGCTATTCGAAATGTAGCTGACAGCGGGCGCCGGGAAAGGAGAAGGGAGAGGCGCCGCCTCTTCCTTTTTTGCCACCGCCTTGGCCGTCTCGCGCCGGACTAGGTTTGCTGCGCCTCGAACCGAGGGAAAAGCACGTCGTTCTCCAGATGGAGATGCTCTTCGAGATCCGCGATGAATTCCTCAATTCCCTCATATAACGTTGCCCAGGTACGACAAGCACCCTCGGGAAGCGACGGTCCGCGGGTCAGGCGTCGGATTTCCTCGACATCGGTTGCATGCTTCTCATGATCGCTTCGCATCACAGCGATCGGTTCACTGATGTCCGCTCCGCCGCCGTTACGGATCGCGGGAAAGAGGATAAGCTCCTCCTTCTTCATATGAACTTCGATCTCACCGATCATCCGGCGAAGTGCTTCGCAGAGCCCGGCCGGCGCTTCAGGATGACCGGCATGCACCCTCTCAACCTTGGCTGCGAGATCCGCGAGCCATGACAGCTGTTCGCGGTGGCGCGAATGGTACCAGGTCTCGATATAGCGGGTCAGCTCTGAGGGGTCTTCAGTGTACACGATTCTGCTCATGGCGCTGGGTCCTTTGCACTGGAGGAAGTTGAGCCATTGCGGGAGGACAGACCTTCGACGGCGAGGTGAAGCGATCGCGCGATCCGCTCGGCCCGTTCGATCACGTGGGCCGCACCCGTGGGCGGGCAGACCTCGCGGGCGGTCTGACGAAGCAACCGCAGCCAGCGCTCAAAATGCTCCCTCGAAACCGGGAGAGTAGCGTGTGCCGGCACGGGCGCCCCGTGATAGCGGCCGGTCATGAGCGCGACGGACGACCAGAAGGCCACCATCCTGTCGAGATGAGGTTTCCAGCTTTCGACCCGTTCTTCAAAGATCGGCCCGAGTAAATCGTCCGCACGCACACGCTCGTAAAACTGATCCACAAGCGTTTCGAGCATCTTTTCGTCAAGTCCGGTCGCCTCCATCAGGGCCGACGTCATTTCCGGCCGGGCGGAAGCGGGCTTGGACGAATCGGCGGGGTGATCGGTCATTTTCGGTTAGCGCTTTCTCGGCCCCATCAGGATTGGCCCGTAGCGCACGAAGAAGAGCGCGAATGCGCTGCTCCACATCATGGCAGAAACGCCCAGCGCCGCGAACTGCGCCGGCCCCAGAGCGACGGGCGCCACTACTCGGATCAAGGCCCCAGTCACCACAAGTACATAGATCGCGCTCGTCCAGAGATCGGCGGTGCGCTCGCGCCCGGTATGACCAAGGCTCGCCCGGGTCATGACCGCTAGGGTCATGGTGCCCATGGCCCCGGCCGTCAAAGCGTGAAGGGCCGCGCTGGCCGGGACCACAACGGGCGCGATCATCGAAAGTCCCATGAGAACCAGCGCGAGCGGCAACCAGGCGTAGCCGACATGAAGGATCAGAACGAGCGGCTCCGCGGTCGTTTTCCAGCCCTTCCAGCGCACGACGCGACCTGTGTGCATGGCTCCGGCGATGAGCAGGAAGGCGCCGGTGAACCAGTCGAAGGGGAGTGCGATCCAGAGGACGAGCGCTACGGCCAGCGCAAGCAGGCTCGCACGGTCGTACAGGCCCATGGGTGCAGGCAGATCGCTCTGGCCTTGCTGAACCAGCCAGTTGCGGGTGAAGCTTGGAACGATACGCCCGCCAATCAGCGCGATGAGCATGGCAATGACCGCGATTGCGACGCCTTGCGCGGGCCGCCAATCCAGGCCGAAGAGCAAAGCGGCGTGAAAGCAGATATTGGCGAGCGCGAAGAGGCTTGCGAACACTATCACGGGAACGTTCTTCGCATTGCCGCCCGTAACGACTTCCCGGCCGAGCAGGCCGACGAGTACGACGAGGAATGCACTGTCGATGACTGCCGCAGCGATGCCAAGCTCGGCGTAGAAAAGCATCGCTGCGCGGCCGGCGGCCCAGAGTGCAAACAGCCCGGCGAGCGGCCAACCCATCACAGGCAGCCGCCCCGTCCAGTTCGGCACCGCTGTCAGCAGGAAGCCGGCGACAATAGCGGCGATGAAACCGAACAGCATTTCATGGATGTGCCAGGCGAGCGCGGGCGCGGCGCCGACCATCGCATCTCCTCCGGCATAGGCATGCATCCAGAGCGGGGCGGAAAGCGCCGCCCAGAGAGCACCGAACAGAAAAAAAGGCCTGAAGCCGAAGCTAAAAAGCGCGGGACCTGAATACTCGCGCCGTGCGGCAATCGGATCCTTGGGCATGGCCCGTCGCTTGGCGGACTTATCGGTATTGAGCACGGCGCACCTCGAATTCGTCGAACTGCCGGGCGGAACCTCCAGAGGATTCTCGCCGGGCTTCTTTTTTGCGGACCCGATGGCGGGCCCTCGATCAACTTTCTTGAAGCACGAAGCGCTGGCGGGCATTTTGCGCTGGCTCAAAACTCGGCCTCACGATTTCGGTCTGCCTGCAGTCAGCACGTCGGACATCACAGTCGTCACGAACGATGAACCCAAGGCGCACCGCGCGGCTGGGCTGGCTCTGCATCGCCAGCGGGTGACGACAAGAAAAAAGCATCTATGGTACCTCTTCAAGAACCGGACCTGCTCCGTCGTCCGGACCAGCGCGGCTGACGAACCGATCACTGGACTTTTCTGGGAGCTCTGGATGCGACTGACCGCTCACACCGATTATGCGCTGCGCGTCCTGATTTACGCCGCCGTCGCGCCCGGCGGGCTATGCCGGATCGAGGAGATCGCATCAGCTTACGGCATCTCGAAAAACCACCTGATGAAAGTGGTTCGTGGCCTTAGCGAAAAGGGGTTTCTCAAAACCCTGCGAGGGCGAGGCGGCGGGCTGAGGCTTGCCTTGCCGGCGAGCGAGATCGTCGTAGGGAATGTCGTGCGCGCAATGGAGGACAGCTTCTCGCAGGCTGAATGTTTCCGTCCTGAGAACCGCTGCGTGATCACACCGGCCTGCGGTCTGAAAGGCGTACTGAATCGGGCGGTCCAGGCCTATCTCGCCGAACTCGATACCGTCACGCTGGCGGACATCTCTCGAAAGAACGAAGCGCTGACCGAGCTGTTATCCTTCTCAGACTAGGCATCGGGCCGCGACCAGATGAAGCCGGCAGCGACGAGCATGACGAGGCCGGCGGAGAGCTTGCCTGCCAGCGGTGCTGCGGAAGCCAGCATCCAGACGAACGACACGCTCATTGCGCCTGAAGCGACCATTTTCGCGCTCCAGGCAATGGCGCCGTGCGTCCGCCAGGCCTGGATCGGCGGTCCGAGCCGGGGATGATCGACGAGCCAGGTCTCCAGCCTCGGCGAGGCCTTCGCGAAACAGAACGCCGCAACGATCAGGATCGGCGTCCCAGGAAGCAACGGCAACGCGATTCCGGCAATGGCCACGGGAAGCAACACCATACCTATGCAGGCCAACATGATCTGCAAAGGCGTCATCACGATCTCCTTCTCACGCACCTGCAAGCGGTCCGGCTCCGGAGCGAACTCCGGAGCCGTCCCGAGTGAACCCGGCAGGCAGGCGGGCGGGGGCAAACCTGCCTGCCGGGCATCCGCTATTCGGCCGGAGTTCCGACCGGTATGGTCTTCGTCTTCTGACTGCGGAACCCCGTCCAGGCGAGTTTCGCTACGAAGACGGCCAGCACGCCGGCCCCGACCGAGAAGACGATGTCACCGGGCACCCGCATCCACACGAAGAAGTGGACAAGCTCCGACTGCAGCACTTCCGGCGACCGGGCGAACCACAGTCCCTCGGTGATGGAGGCATGGGCTTGGATGACCCCGACCGGGAACAGGCTCATGAAGACCATCATCGCTAGCCCGCCATTGAGCAGCCAGAAGCTCCACGCGGCCATCCGGTCGGACCAACCTTCCTTCGCGAACAGGCCGCGAAGGCAGAACATCATCAGCCCGATGCCGAGGAAGCCATACACTCCGAATAGGGCGGCGTGGGCGTGCGTGGCGGTCAGGTTCAGGCCTTGCACGTAGTAAAGCGAGATCGGCGGGTTGATGATGAAGCCAAGGAGACCGGCGCCGACGAGGTTCCAGAACGCCACCGCCACGAAGAACATGATGGGCCATTTGTAGGATTCTACCCACTTGGCCGCCTTCGTCATGCGGTAGTTTTCCAGCGCCTCGTGACCGATCAGGGCGAGCGGCACCACTTCCAGTGCGGAGAACACGGCGCCGATCGCGAGCGTCGGGGTCGTGGTGCCGGAGAAGTAGAGGTGGTGCAGCGTACCCAGCACCCCGCCAGTCAGGAAGATGATCGTCGCGAACAGCACGGCATGGTTGGCGGTGCGGCTGCGCAAGAGGCCCATCTTGACGGTGAGCAGAGCGACGGCCGCGGTCGCGAAGACCTCGAAGAAACCTTCCACCCACAGGTGGACGACCCACCAGCGCCAGTACTCGATCATCGACAGGTGCGTGTGCTGGCCCCAGGTCAGACCTGCGCCGTAGAACAGACCGATGGCGATCGTCGAAAGGAAGAGGATGATCGTAAGCGGCTGGCCTTCACCCGGCTGCCTGAGCGCCGGCCAGAGTGCACGACCCATCAGCGCGAGCCAGATCATCAGCCCGGCGAAGAGCAGGATCTGCCAGAAGCGGCCCAGATCGACATATTCCCAGCCCTGGTGGCCGAACCAGAAGTTCATGTCGAGATCGAAGTATTGCTGGACGGCGAGCCACTCACCGGCCATCGAGCCAACGACGACCACGAGCAGCGCCCCGTAGAGAATGTCCACGCCGATCTTTTGGAACTTGGGTTCGTTGCCGCCGAGCGCGGGGGCAAGATAGAGGCCGGTGGCGAGCCAAGCGGTTGCGATCCAGAAGATCGCCAGTTGGGTGTGCCAGGTCCGGGTCACGGCGTAGGGAAGAACGTCCGACAGCGGGAAGCCGTAGAAGTCGTGCCCCTCCACCGAGTAGTGAGCCGTGATCGCTCCCAGGCCGATCTGAGCGAGGAAGAGTGCCACGACGGTCCAGAAATACTTCCGGGTCGCCTTCATCGAGGGTGTGGGCTTCATGGCTGCGAGCGGGTCTTCGGCCGGCGGTGTGGGGGCCGGCTCTTCCTTGCGCCCGGCATGCCACCAAGTCAGAGCCGCGATGCCGCCGATGAGCAGGATGACCGATCCGATCGACCACATGATGTTCGGCGCCGACGGGGCGTTGCCCACCAGCGGCTCGTGCGGCCAGTTATTGGTGTAGCTCACATTGTCGTTCGGGCGCTCAGTGACGGTCGCCCAGCTGGCCCAGAAGAAGAAGGCGGTCAGGACTTCGCGCCGCTCCGGGTCGGGAATGGCATTGTTGGCGATGGCGTAGTCTTCGCGAAGCGCTTCGAGTTCGTGGCCGTTGCCGAACAGGTCGGCGAAGTGCGGCTTAACACGCGCGATCGCCTCGGCCCGTTCCGCGCTGATCACGATCTGGCCGGTTTCGGTGTTGTAGGTGTTTTCCCGGATGCGTGCTTGGAAACGGTTCTGGAGGCGGGCCTGCGCGCCTTCGTCCAGCTGCTCGAATGACACGCCGTAATCGTCCTGCGCCATGATATCGAGCGTGGCGAGCGCCTCACGATGCAGCCAGTCGGCCGACCAGTCCGGGGCGAGATAGCCGCCATGGCCCCAGATCGAACCGACCTGCTGGCCGCCCATTGACTGGTAGACCTGACGGCCGCGCTGAATGTCATCCTTGGTGTAAACAACATCGCCCGCCATCGTGACGACGGCGGACGGCATGGGTGGAGCCTGGCGGTAAAGATCGCGGCCCAGCCATCCAAGGACGCTGAACGACGCGATCAGTATCACAGCCAGGATCACGCCCATTTTCCTGATGGAGCGGTCCTGCATGGTTTTATTCTCCCTCCCTGAAGAGCTACGCCCGCACCCGTCCCGGGGAGCGGTTCCGGCAAGTGTGTTAGGCGAGGTCGCGCCGCCCCGATTTGCGCGAGATCAAATCGGGCGCGGGACGCGCAGTGTTTCGAAAGATCAGACCGCCACGGCGTGACGCGCGGTCGAGGTCGCAAGCCGTCTGTCGAAAGCCGCCGCGACGCTGCGCGCCAGCGGGCGATAGTCCGGCGCGATCGTGATCCGGAGTCCGTCGACGGAAACGATTCCCTCCGCCTCGAACCCGGACAGGTCGGGCATCTCCACGAGAATTGCGTGCGCGTTCGAGACAGCTTCGAGATCGACCGAGAGAAAGCACATCAACTGCTCGATGATGTCACGGCGCATGCGGTCCTCGGGCGTGAGTTCGTAGCCCCGCGCGATCGGCAGCCAGCCTTCCAGGACGCGGCGCTCCCAGTCATGGGTCATCGGCGTGTTCTGGACATAGCCTTGCGGCAGCCAACCGATCGCCGAGCTGCCAAGCCCGATGATCGCGTTCGCGGTGTCGGTCGTGTACCCTTGGAAATTGCGGCGCAGAGTGCGTGCGTCCAGCGCCATGGCAAGGGGATCGCCGGCACGGGCGAAATGATCGAGACCGATCTGGACATAGCTGGCCTTGGTCAACTCCTCCGCGATCGCATCGGACTGCGCCAGGCGCTCACGGGCGTCAGGCAGGTCGGGATCCTTGATCATTTTCTGATGCGGCTTCATATGCGGCACATGCGCATAGCCGAAGACCGAGAGTCGGTCGGGGGCGAAGTCGAGAATTTGTGCGACGGTCTGGCGGCAGCTCACTTCGGTCTGGAGCGGAAGGCCGTAGAGCAGGTCGAGATTGACCGCCTCGATCCCGACGGCACGCAGGCGGGCCAGGCAGTCGGCGACGAGATCGACGCTCTGGATGCGGTTGACGGCCTTCTGCACAATTTCGTCGAAGGTCTGCACCCCGAGGCTTGCCCGGTTGACCCCCGAGCGCGCGAAGGCGGTAGCCATTGCGTCAGAAAAGATGCGCGGATCGACCTCGACGGCGATCTCGGCATCCTCGAGCACGTTGAAGCGCTCCCGGATGCGCGCCATTAGTTCGGCGAAGCGTTCGGGGGGCAAATAGGTCGGGCTTCCCCCGCCCCAGTGGATATGGCTCACCTTCAGCCGCTCAGGGCAACGCGCCGCGACCGAGTCGATCTCGCGAAGGAGCACCTCGGCGTAGGCATCGACCGGATCGATGCGCCGGGTTGCCTTAGTATGGCAACCGCAATACCAGCACATCGTGCGGCAGAACGGCACGTGGAGATAAAGCGAAACCGGCTTGGCCGGATCGAGTTCGCCGAGCCAGCGCGCATAGACCGCAGCGTTGACCTCGGGGCCGAAATGCGGCGCGGTCGGGTAACTCGTGTAACGAGGTATCCGCGCGTGCGCGTATCGAAGGATGGTGTCCTGTCTCATGGCGACGGGCTCTACCCGTTTGGCCGTTCGAACGATTTGCGGTAACGCAAACATTTTGGAACATGCTGCAGTCCGCGCCACGAGGAGCCGTCATGGATGCCAATGCCAAAATCACGGTTCTGAAACGCTCCAACCTGTTCGGCGGGCTGCCGCCCGAAACGCTGGAAGCCGGAGCGGAAGCGGCTAAGGAACGCAAGCTCGACAAGGGCGACGCGCTCTTCCAGCAGGGCGACGACGCGACCACGCATTATATCGTGGCCTCCGGTCGGCTTCGGCTGGACCAGGCGACGCCGGACGGCAAGAATGTCGTGCTGCGCTTCATGGGACCGGGCGACCTGGTGGGCTCGGTCGCCGTGATGCGCGGCATTCCCTATCCCGCCACGCCGATCGCGGTGGACGAGACGCGGGTGCTCAGCTGGACCCAGGCGCGCATGATGGACCTGATGCAGGCCCACCCCGCGCTCGCGATGAAGGCCATTAACATGATGGGCGGCCGCATCGAGGAATTGCAGGAGCGCCTGCAGCAGGTCGCCACCCAGCAGGTCGAGCGCCGTATCGCCGCGACCGTGCTGAAGATCGTCGGCCAGTCGGGGAGAAAGACCGAAGCCGGCGTAGAGATCCCCTTTCCGCTTTCGCGTCAGGACCTGGCTGAAATGACCGGCACGACCCTGCATACCGTCAGCCGGACATTGTCGGCCTGGATCGAGGAAGGAATTATCGAGGGGCGGCGCTCCAGTCATATTGTCATCAAACGCCCCCACCGGCTCGTGGAGATTAGCGAGCAAGCCTGAAAGTGCCGGGCATTTGATGTGAAGCAATAATGCTCTGCACAAACCCTGTCATTCCTTCGTATTCCAAGGAGGCAGGCGATGTCGGACAGGATCGAAGAGCTATTAGTCTGGGACGTAATGAAAACCTGGCCGCAAACGGCTCAGGTCTTTACTTGGTACGGCATAGCGCGTGCGCCGGGCACTGCGTTAGCGGCGATGACCGTGAACGATGCCGCGCTCATATGCAGGCTACAGCCCGTGGCGCTTGCGCGCGACCTCGTAGACGCGATCGAAACCGATTGTAGCCCGACGCAAGCTCATTTGCCCTGCGACAATTACCCCGTGCCTTTCGGTTGCCATTCTCCCTACGTGACTGAAGGAGATGGCCCATGCCGGACAAGATCGAAACCCTCATCGTCGCCGACGTGATGAACTCGTGGCCCGAAACCGTGCCGGTCTTCATCGCCCATCGCATGGCCTGCCCAGGCTGCGTGATGGCGCCCTTCATGACGGTGACCGAGGCTGCGCTGGAGTATGGACTTGAGCCCGCAGCCTTCGCGGCGGATCTCGCTCGCACGATCATGAAAGTGAAAGAGGACGCCGCATCGGCTTGATGTGTGAACGACCCACGCTGCCAAGTTGGCCCCGCAGTTCCGCTGCGGGGCCTTTTGTGGCCTGGCGGATTCCGAGAGTCCTCTCCGGTCTACTGACGTCCGTCAAAAACAGCGCGCAAAAGAGGCATTGCCTCCGCGGAGCCCGTCATTTCCAGAGGTTCGGCCCGGAGCAAAGCAGTGTTCCGCGTCACTGATTGCACAAAACACAGCTCATTTGACCGAGCGCAATAAAACCCCGCCGCGCTTCTCCTAAACCCGCATCATCAAACGTTGCTCAAAAGGAGGGCACAGACATGAAAACCCGCAGGCTCAAGACCGCACTCTTTGCCGGAACCGCGACCGCCATGGTGGCCGCTGCGGCAATGTTCGCTCCGCTCGCCTCCGCCCAGTATGACACCCAGGAAGGGGTCACGGCCGAGGTTAACAACATCGTGGCCAATCCCAATGTCGTGCCCGCCCCGGTCGACTGGACCGAACCGCGCCGTCACTTGGTCGAACTGGAAACGACCGAACTGGTCGGTCAGCTCGCAGATGGGACGACCTACACCTACTGGACCTTCAACAACCAGGTTCCCGGTCCGATCCTGCGGGTTCGCGTGGGCGACAGCGTGGAAGTCCGCCTCACCAATGCTGAAGACAGCACGATGATGCACAATATCGACTTCCACGCGGCGACCGGCCCTGGCGGCGGTGCCAAGGCCAGCCTGGCCGCACCTGGCGAGACGAAGAGCTTCATCTTCCAAGCTCTCAACCCGGGTGTCTATGTCTATCACTGCGCCACGCCGATGGTCGCTTCGCACATCGCCAATGGCATGTACGGACTGATCGTGGTTGAGCCGGAAGAAGGTCTGCCCCCGGTCGATCGCGAATTCTACGTCATGCAGGGCGAAATCTACACCGAGGAACCTTTCGGCACGCCCGGCCACGCCACGGAGAGCATCGAGAAACTGCTCGACGAGGATCCGGAATACTACGTCTTCAACGGCGCGGCGGGCGCTCTGGTGAACACCCCGCTGGAAGCCGAAGTGGGCGAGACCGTGCGGATATTCTTCGGGGTCGGTGGTCCGAACGCGACGTCGAGCTTCCACGTGATCGGCGAGATCTTCGACAGCGTCTACACGATGGGTTCGCTGACCAGTGAACCGCTGACGGACATCCAGACCACGACGGTCGCCCCCGGCGGTGCGGTCGCGGTGGACTTCAAGCTGGAAGTGCCCGGCGACTTCATCCTGGTCGATCACGCCCTGTCGCGGGCCGAACGCGGCCTCGCCGGCATCCTTCGGGTCACCGGTGAAGAGAACCACGAGATCTTCCAGCCGCTCGACGGCGAGAGCGACCTCGCGGGCCACTAGGCCAAAATTGCAAGAACTGCCGGAGGGCGGCTTGTCCGCCCTCCATCCTCCCCAAGCAGCCTCCAAGAAAGGCTAGACCAATGAAAACCCAACTGATCCTTGCCGCCTCGCTGATCGCGACCGCCATGACGACAGGCGCTGCGATGGCCGAAGAGCATGAAGTTCAGATGCTCAATCGCGGCCCGAACGGCGACATGATGGTATTCGAACCAGCGTATCTGGAGATCGAGCCGGGCGACACCGTCACCTTCCTGCCGACCGAACCAAGCCACAACGCCGAAAGCATCTTGAACATGGTTCCCGAGGGTGGCGAGACGTTCAAGGGCCGGGTCAATCAGGAGATCTCGGTGACCTACACCACAGAGGGTGTCTACGGAGTGAAATGTCTGCCCCACTATGGTCTCGGCATGGTCGCTCTGATCAAGGTCGGTGGCGGCGAGGCGCCCAATCTGGGTGAAGCCGCCGGCGTGCGTCACCCCGGCCGCGCCAACCAGCGCTTCCACGAACTCTTCGAACTCGTCGAGGCCGGCGCCGAATAGACCCACGAGGCCATCCCTCTACGGCCTCCTCCTGCGGCGGCGTGTCTTTCTCCCCGGCACGCCGCCGTTTTCTTTTCCGGGGACACCTGAATCTTCACATCTCAAGGCGGGGGCAACGCCATGACACTCAGATCCAGACTTCTCGTGGGCGCCGCAGGCGCTCTCGCACTGACCGCTCCGGCGCTCGCCGAACACGGCCAACCCGAGCCGCAACCGGCCACGCACGACGTGATCGTCGTCACCGGCTACCGGATGCATGTCGACATCCACACCGAGACCGAGATTTCGCCGGAATAGGCGCCGGTGCTCGGCCCGGACGCGGCCGGTCTCGTCGCGCGCCTGCCGGGTGCGGCCTTGATCGATAACGGCGCGGTCTCCGGCCAGGTCCAGTATCGCGGTCTATTCGGCCCGCGTGCACCAGTGACGATCAACGGCGCCTCGGTTCTGTCCGGCGGCCCGAATCTGATGGACCCGCCCCTGCACTATGCCCCGATGCCGCTGGTAGAGCGCATCGAGGTCGATCACGGCGTTGCTCCTGTGAGCCGCGGTCCCGGCATGGGCGGCGGCATGAACGCCATCCTGAAATCGGTCGACTTCGCGTCTGGCGACGAGATCGAATGGAGCGCCGACACCATGGCCTCCGTGCGCAGCGTAGGCGGGTCCTACGCTGTCGGCGGCATTGCGGGCGCGGCCGATGATCGGCGCCGCGTCGAGCTCCTGCTCGCGCGTGAGGACGGCGGCGACATCACCTCCTCCGGCGGAGATATACCCAACAGTCACCACGAGCGTAGCGTCTATGGACTCGGCGGCGGCCTGCGCAACGGCGATCACGAGTTCGGCCTCACCTACCGGCGTGTCGATACCGGCGCGACCGGCACCGCGCCGCTCGCCATGGACATCGCCTTCGTGGAGACCGATATGGCGCGCGCGACCTATCAGGGCACGTTCGGCGAGGTCCTCGTCGACGCGGCGATCGGCTGGAGCGATGTCCTGCATGGCATGGACAATTTCTCCCAACGGCCCAATGCGAACCCGATGATGCATCGCTTCACCCTGGCCGGGGCGGATGCCCTGAACGCGGAAATCGCCTTCGGTCTGGCCCTTCTCGGGGGTGATTTCCAGCTCGGTTTGGACCGCGAAGACGCGCAACGCGAGGCTCGCATCACCAATCCGAACACTGCCGGCTTCTTCGTCGACACCCTGCCGGGCCTGGAACTGGACCGCACCGGCGTCTTCGCCGAATGGACCGGACAGATCGCCGGGTTCGAAAGCGAGCTCGGCCTGCGCGCCGACCTCTATGAGGAAAGCGCCGGCCGTGCCGATGTCGGCCCGGCCCTTCCGACGGGGCCGCGCATGCTGGCGATGGCCTACAACATGGCCGATCGTTCGGCCGAGGAGTCCACGGTGGACGCCGTCGCCCGCTTCTGGCGGGAGACCGATGGGCCGGTGACCTGGCGCCTCACGCTCGCGCGCAAGACCCGCATGCCCAACTTCGTCGAGCGCTTCGCCTGGCTGCCCACCTCGATGAGTTCCGGTCTCGCCGACGGCAACACCTATGTCGGCGATCTCGACCTCGAGTCGGAGGCGGCCTGGTCGGTGGAGGCCGGTTTCGACTGGAGCAGCAATGGTGTGTATTTCCGCCCGACGGCCTATTACCGCCGCGTCGACGACTTCATTCAGGGCGTTCCCTTCGACGATACGCCAGGCGTGGTCGACACCCCGACCGAGATGGTGTCCGCGATGAACGGCGACCCCACCCCGCTGCGCTTTGCCAATGTGGATGCCGAATTCTACGGGCTGGACGCCGATTTCGGCTGGCAGTTCGCCGGCGACTGGCGCATTGACGGCGTCGCCTCCATGGTGCGCGGCCAGCGGCGCGATATCGAGGACGATCTCTATCGCATCGCTCCGCCGCGGCTTCTGCTCGACGTGACCTGGGAGCAGCCGGACTATGCGCTGACCTTCGAAAGCCAGCTCGTCGCCGAGCAGGACAAGGTCTCGCGGACCAATGACGAGCGGGAGACACCCGGTTACGCTATCCTCGGAGCGCGCCTGGACTGGTATGCGCGCGACACCGTGATCGTCACACTCGGCGTGGAGAACCTGCTCGACCACACTTACGAGCGCCACCTTGCCGGCTATAACCGCGTCGCGGACGCCGATGTGGCCGTGGGCGACCGCCTGCCGGGTGCAGGCCGGGGCCTTTACGCCCGGGTGAGTGCCGCCTTCTAGCTTGACTGCCCCACCCAGAAGAAAGCCGCGGACCATCCGGTCCGCGGCTTTCTTCTGGAACCCGGCTCAAACCAGATAACCCAGCACGGCATAGGGAGGGACGAGCAGGACCTTGACGGCAAGCCACGTGTCTTGAATCGGAGATTGTTCGATGATCGTCTGCTGCAGTCAGCTGCCATCTCAGTCCAGCTTGGCGATGCACGCCTTCAGGAAGTCGATGAATTCGGGAATGAGCCGCTCGCGTACGTCCCGGCTCGCCCAGTAGGGGTTCATGAAGACGCAGCGTACCAGCACCAGGCTGTCGGTATCGGCCTGCCCGCCATAGCGCGCCACGTGCCGGGCGATTTGCTCGCATATTGCGGGCTTTTCAATGTCGTCGTGGTCACGAAGAACTCGCCGGCCTCGCGAATCGCCTCGTAGAGCGCCTGGGTGCGCCGGTTGGAATGGGACAGCGCCTCACCCTTCCGGCCCAGTGAGAAGCACAGGATATTGGTGTCGGCCGGCTCCAGAAAGCGGGCATCGGCGACCCCGCTAGCGATCGCGGTCTGGAAGACGAGGCGGGATTCCACCGTCCCGGCGAGGATCGCCCCGAAGCGGTCGGGCTCGAAGCGGATCGTCTTGCCCGTCAGCCAGACCGCTGTCGCGCCGGCCGCGCTGCGCGAGCCTTCCAGCGTTGTCGACCAGAGATCGTCGGCCAGATGCGGCCGCTCCAGATAGGGCGCATCGAACACCGAGACCGCATACCGGTCGGCACCGCGCACCAGGAAGGCGCCACAGGCATAGGGGACGAAGCCGAGCTTGTGCGGATCGAGCGTAACGGAGTCCGCGCGCGCGACCGCCCGAAGTGCCGAGATCGTCTTTTCATCGAGAACGTCCTCGTGCGGCCCACCCGGGATGGAGCAGAGAAACCCGCCATACGCCGCGTCGACGTGGTGCCAGATACGCCAGCCCCGTTCGGCTTGCCAGTGATCGAGGAGATCGGCCACGCGGTCGAGCGGGTCGATTTCGCCGGTCTCGGTCGTGCCGGCCACGCTCACCACGGCGAGGATCGGCCTGTGATCGCGCGCGGCGCGCTCGACCTGGCGTTCGAGGTCGGCAAGGTCGAGCCGACCGTCCTCGTCGAGCCCGACGCTCCAGAACGCCTCCTCGCCCAGCCCGGATACGTTCGCCGCCTTGCGCCAGGAGAAGTGCTTATTGCCCGGCACCAGCACAACAGGCCCCAGATAATCCTCCCCGCTCGCCTTCGAGATGCGCCGGAAGACATCGGCCGGATTGCCCGCAACGGTGCTCGCATTGCGCAGCTCTTCCTGACCGGGCTCGAACCGGTCCATCAACGCCTTGAATCTGTCCCAGCCCATGTGAGCCGCGGCGAAGACGTCGAGCCGCTCGCCCGTGTATTCGGCAATCCAGAGCGCCAGGGCGAGCCAGTGATCGAGCCGGTAGCGCGCGCGCCAGACTCCTTCGAAGTTCGCGATCGTCCCGCCGGAGGTAAAGTGCCCGCGCGCGTTTTCTGGATCGTAGCCGAGCATCCGCGCCAGCATGGCGATGGCCTCGGCCTCGATCACCGTGCCGACGCGGCTGACTTCCTTGGAGGTATTGTTGGGATTGTGCAGCAGCGCGGTGAAATGGCCGAACAGGGCGGGCAGAGTCAGTTCGGCCACCATGTGGCCGGCATAGCGCGGCGAATAGGTCGGAGTCTCGCGTCGCATCAGAGTTTTCAGCGTCTCCAGTTCCTGAGCGAGGACCTCGCGCTCTTTGAGGAAATCGGGCGCGATGCGTTCGGCCGGCGTCAGGGCCGACGGGTCGTCCTCGCGATAGCGCTTCCGCCAGTCGAACCAGTCATCGATGATCGCCTGGAACTCGGCGCGCACCCAGGATTCGTTTTCCGACTTGGGACCGGGGAAATAGGCCTTGGCCCCGATCGCGCCGTTCGAACTGCCCATCGGGGTTCTCCCTTCGTGATAGATGTGACCCGCCGTGCCTCGCACGGCCCGGAGCGCGTTTCCTTGTCGCAGCGCAAACGCCGATGGACAGCGTGGGGCGTGGACACATGTCCCTCGCGTTTGTGCCAGAGCAATACCGGGCCGCACGCCATGACCTAGAGAACGGAAAATCAGGACAAGGAGCCCATCCCATGACCGTATCTCTTCTCGCCCTTTCAGCTGCGCTCGCCGCAGCCGAGCCGGCCGCTTCCGCATCCGTTCTCCCCGACGGGCTGATCGTGGACGCTCGCCTGCGCTACGAACATGTCGATCAGGCCGGGCTCTCGGAGGATGCCGACGCGCTGACCTTACGAACGCGCTTCGGCTTCAAGACCCCGCGCCGCACCGGGTTCGCGACCCTGATCGAAGACGAGAACACGCTCCACCTCGTTGATGATTTTGCCGACACGGTCGAGCCCGCACCGGGCTTCCCGGTCGTGGCCGACCCGGAAATCACCGAACTTAACCGGCTGCAGCTCTCCTTCGAGACCGAAGAGAAGGCTGACCGTGGCGATGGCCTCCATGGCGGTGCTCCCGTACCAGCTCGCGAGACCGCACGCCCGCGATCAGACGCGTAGCCCTCCACCAGCTCCTGCAACGACTGAGCGCTGGTGGCCTCATTTGGAACTGAACCCGGGTTCAATGGCGAAGGTGTTTGTTCACGCTGCGTGAAGCTTGCATCAGTGCCGAGGGGCGCGGCCGAGAAGTCATCGCTCATGCGGGCCAATACGCGCTTCGCAATATCAGCTCTGGCCTCCATGATCCGATCGGCAAGCCGGTTCCATGTATGCGTTTGGGGCTCTGGCGGCTCGAAGCCGTGCGTCAGGCAAAGATGGTCGATTACTTCCTGCGCCGTATGTCGCCAACGCCAGTGCCTCAGCTCAGCATATCCTTCGAATTCCTCGCGAACCGCCTGGAACCGCTCTTCAGAAGCTCGATCATGACGGGAGAGACCCGCCAGACCGTCCAACTCAGCGTCCATCCGGAACGTATGCCACTGTAGAACTATTGGCTCGATATTGAAGTCCGTAAGGTGCTTCAGGGTCTGAGCGCTGGTAGCCGTGGCGGGGTCGGCGTCTGCCTCGCTCTGTGCCGCTCGCTTCAATGTTTCGAAAGCGGCTTCAGCTTGGACCCAAAGTCGACGGGCTTCACTCAGGCTATCCGTCGCCAAAGCCTGCTTGAACTCCGACTTGCCAGCGAATTTGCGGAGAGGCTCGGGGATAACGGCGCGGTAGACGTATCGATCGCCACGCCGATAAAGCCTCGGAAATCCTTCAACCTTCTTCATGCGACTTTGTACCACAATTTGTACTAAGTCGCAACGAAAAGGCTTTTCTATTCAATGCCGTATAAGGAATACAGGTACTTATAAAAATATGGCGGTGAGGGTGGGATTCGAACCCACGAGACGGTTACCCGCCTACACGCGTTCCAGGCGTGCGCCTTCGACCACTCGGCCACCTCACCGTGCGGCGGCGGAACCTAAACAAAGGCACCGGCTAGTCAAGCAGCTGGAACGCTTGATGCGCGCGCTCTTGCAGGCGGCCGGTACGGGGTAAGTCCTGCCCGCGCTGCCGCGCCGGTGCGGTGCTCCGTCTGGCGTGTCCGGCTCGAACAGTTCAAGGTGCTGACGCGCGCGGTCCGCCACCCTATCTAGGCGTGAGACAAGGCCGTTACTGCCCGATACGAGGAGAGCTCTTCATGGCGCTGTTTTCCGGTTCTGAATGGAAGACCACCCTGGTTCCTGCCGACAAGGCGCTGCCGGGCCGGTTCCAGGCCGTGCCCACGGCCAGCACCCATTTCGTGACGGGCGAGACGCTGAAAGCCGAAGTCCCGGCCGGGATGGAGGAAATCCAGCTGGGCATGGGCTGCTTCTGGGGCGTGGAGCGCATCTTCTGGCAATTGCCCGGCGTCTTCGTAACGGCGGCCGGCTATGCGGGCGGCATCACGCCCAACCCGACCTATGAGGAAGTCTGCTCGGGCCAGACCGGCCATACCGAGGCGGTGCGCGTCGTCTACGATCCGGCGGTCATCTCCACCGAGACGCTGTTGAAGCTGTTCTGGGAAAGCCACGACCCGACGCAGGGCATGCGCCAGGGCGGCGATACCGGCACGCAATACCGCTCGGCCATCTACTATACGAGCGAGGCCCAGAAAGAAGCCGCCGAACGCACGCGCGCGGCCTACGAGGCGGCCCTGTCGGACGCGGGACGCGGCCCGATCACGACCGAGATCCGCGAGGCCGGGCCCTTCTACTATGCCGAGGATTATCACCAGCAATATCTGGCGAAGAATCCGAACGGGTATTGCGGCATTGGCGGCACGGGCGTCACCTGCCCGATCGGCACCGGCGTCAGCGCCTAGCCGGTCCGGCCGGTCCTTCCTGGAAGGAGGACCGCCGCGCATGGGGTGTGGCTGCATGGTCCCGCTCGTGTGAGTTGCACAGATAAGCGCTGCTCTTTGGCTGGCCCGCCGCGCCAATCCGGGTTAAGCGGGCCGTCCATTTTTCGCCGAGGGGTTTAGACCGCTGTGACCCGACTGGTCGTATTCGACGTGGATTCCACCCTGCTTGCGCTGGAAAGTCTCGATTTCGCTGTGGAACTCGCGCTGAAAGACGCCGGAGACGGCGATGAGCGCGCGCGCGAGCTGGCCGATATCACTGCGCGCGGCATGGCCGGCGAGCTCGACTTTCGCCGCTCGCTCGAAGCGCGCATCGCGCTGGCCCGGCTCACGCGCGAGCAGGTGAACGCCGCCTCCAAGGCGCTGCGCGGCCAGGCCACGCCGGGCATCGAGGACTTGCTGGAAAAGCTGCGCGCGCGCGGACGCGACGTGTACGCGGTGTCGGGCGGGTTTTCCGATCTGGTCGAACCGGCCCTGATGGATCTCGGCTTTTCGCCGGGCGAAATCCGCGCGAACCGCTTCGTCTATGACGACGATGTCGTGACCGGCTTCGATACCGCCAATCCGCTGTCGCGCAATGGCGGCAAGGCGCACGTGGTCTCGACGCTCAAGACGCTGACCGGACGCGAGGTCGCGATCATGGTCGGGGACGGCATCACTGACTACGAGGCCTTCGCCAACGGGGCCGCCGACGCCTTCATCGGCTTTGGCGGCGTGGTCGTGCGCGACGCGGTCAAGTCGCGTGCCCCGGTCTTTGCCGACACGGTCACAGAGCTCTCGCGCCAACTGCTCGGATAATTGTCTTGCCAGCGGTATGGCGCGGTTCTAAATGCGCGCCTCTCGCGCGCCCATCGGGGGCGTGCTGCCGGTATTCACCGCATTGACCGCTCACGATACCGCCCTGTTCGGGCCCAATCTTGCCATTGACCTGATCGGCCAGCTTGCCGGCCGCGGCTGGGCCTTTGCGCCGGGCGCACTCGATATCGAGCTGGTCGAGGCCTTGCGCGCCGAGACGGTGGCCATGAGCCAGGCCGGCGCGCTGGCGCAGGCCCGGATCGGCCGCGGCGCGGCGCTGTCGCGCGACCGGACCATCCGCAAGACCCAGATTGCCTGGCTCGATGGCGTCACCCCGGCCCAGCGCGCCTTCCTGGACGGGGCCGAGCGGCTGCGCCTGGAGATCAACCGGGCGCTGTTTGCCGGCCTGTTCGAGTTCGAGGCCCATTTCGCCGCCTATCCGGTCGGCGGCTTCTATGCCCGTCACCTGGATGCCTTCACCGCGCCGAGCCGCGCGGCCAGCGCGGCGGCGGGCCTGGGAAAGCGGGCCGAGCGCTCGCGCATCGTCTCCATGGTGACCTATCTCAATACCGGGTGGACTCCGGCCGATGGCGGCCAGCTTGCCGTGTGGGAGGGGTATGAGCAGGACGAACGCGGCCGGCCGGCGCTGGACCGGCTGGATGGCGTGGCGCCCGCCGCGCTTCTGGAACCGCGTGCGGGCAGCATCGTTCTGATGATGTCCGAGCAGATTCCGCACGAGGTGCGCCCCGCCGCCTCGCCGCGCTACGCAATCGCCGGCTGGTGGCGCGTCAATGCCAGCGTTGGCGGCGTGATCGACCCGGGCCGCTAGGCCGGGTCCAGGCTTTCCGCAAAGGGTCTTCCATGACCGAGAAGTTCAGCTCCGGCGACGATTTCAACGCCATCTCCGCCGTAATGCGCGCCGAGGTCCAGAACGCCCGCCGCGCGCTCGGCCGGATCGGGGACGATCCCATTCTGGGCGTCCACGAAGCGCGCAAGGCGATCAAGAAGGTCCGGTCGAATGCGCGCCTGATCCGCAAGGGCGACAAGACCGCGTCGCGCCGCATCAATGCGGCCGGCCGACGCGCGGCGAATATCCTGGAGGAGGCGCGCGACGCCGACAGCCTGGAGCAGATCGCGCGCGCCGCCTCGATGAAGTGCGAGCATGCCGGCCTCGCCCGGGCCTTGCGCGACGAGGCGGACCGCGCGCGCGAAGATTCCCGGCGCGTGCGCCGCGGCGAGGCGGCAGACCAGTGCCGCACCGCGCTCGACGCTCTGGAAAGCGAGATCGGCCGCCTGGAGCCGTTCGACAAGCCGCGCAAGGCGATGCTCAAGGGCCTGGCGCGCACCTACAAGCGCGCCGTGAAGCGGCTGGACGACGCGAAGGACGAGCCGGACCCTCACCGCCTTCACGAATTGCGCAAGCGGGTCAAGGACTGGCGCTACCACGTCACCGTCTGCAAGCGGCTCTGGCCGGATACGCTCGAGCGGCAGAAGTCGGATGCCAACGCGCTCGCCGACATCCTGGGCGACCACCATGATCTCTCCCGCCTTATCGCCCGGCTGGATGATCGGGCCGGCGCGTGTGACGACCGCGCGATCGGGGAGCTGGACGAGGCGCAGAAGCGCCTGTGCGAGCACGCGCTGGACGCGGCGGAAGACGTGTTCGAGCTGAGCCCGTCAAAGGCCAAGAAGCGGTTGCTCGACAGCCTCTGACGGGGCAGGGCGAACCGCGCTTACAGCCGGTCGAAGACTTCCCGCATGGCGTCGAGCTGGGACGCGCCCAGCTTCACGCACCGCTCCGGGGACCACCCAAATTGCGGATCGGGCCGGTTGGCGTTGTCCTTGAAGGGCATTTCCAGCGTCATGGCGAGGCAGGAGAAGGCTTTGGCCATCCAGTGCGTCGCGATCGACAAATCCGCCGATCCCGGCGCGTCGACCGGGTAGCCGTGCTCGGTCTGGAAATCGGGGTTCAGGCGCGCCAGCGCGTCCTTGTAGGCGTTGAGCAACTCGCCGTCCTGTTGGGTGAAGCCCGGCACGCCCTCGGCCCCGGCGATGAAGTTGTAGGGCAGGTCCTCGTCGCCATGCATGTCGAGGAAGAGATCGACGCCCGTCTTCTTCATCTCGGTCAGCACGGCATGGACTTCGGGCGAGTTTTCCTGGCTCGCCTTGTCCCATTCCCGGTTCAGGTTCACGCCCTTGGCATTCGTGCGCAGGTGCCCGCGATAGCTGCCGTCCGGGTTCATATTCGGCACCACGTGGAAGACTGCCTTCGACAACAGGTCGATCGCGACCGGGTCGGCGTCGTCCAGCAGGCGCGACAGGAAACCTTCGGCGGCCCATTCTGCCATGCTCTCGCCGGGATGCTGGCGAGCAATCACCCAGATCGTCTTCTTGCCTTCGCCGGGCTCGCCGATCACGAGCCGGTCGAGGTCGCGCCCGTCCAGCGTCCGGCCGATCACGTCCAGCTTCGCCGTTTCCGAATGCTGGCAGGCCGCGATCAGCTCGTCATGGCGCGTCATCGTGTAGGGCGCAAAATAGGCGAACCAGACCGCATCGGCCAGGGGTGTATGCTCGATGACCAGCTCGCCGTTCTCGTAACGGGTCGCTGCGCGCTCCCAGTTCTCCCGGTCGCTGGAGACCACGGCCTGGTAGTCCTTCCAGCCGGCCGGATAGGCAGACTTGCCCGCATTCTCGATGGTCAGCGTCACGGGGATGCCGCGTGCCCCGGTCAAGCGGAAATAGAACCACTGATAGAAGTCCGAGCCGTTATCCTTGCGGATATTCAGCCGGATATCGGCCGGATTGTCGGCGGAGACACACTCGATATTGCCGCTGTCGAAAACGCTGGAAATCTGCATCGGGCCGGACCTTCCTTCTACCACAAGCCATGCGCGCCCGTACGGCGGACGCGTCTGGCGCCTGTGTTAGACGATTTGGACCGGGCTTCCCACCGCTGCGCGCGCCGCAGCCGAAGAAAGCACCTAGTGCGCCGGTCCGTCCGGCTGGGCCGTCAGCTCTGCCGTGCGCGGACGCGTGGGCGGCGCCTTGGGCGCTTCACCCGGCACGTCGGCAGGGCAGACCAGGCGCAGATTGCGCACCGTCGCATCCCAGTTTTCCAGGCACTCCCTGGCCCGCTTCGAGCCGGTCAGCTCCAGATGGGTCTCGACCAGCGTCTTCACCCGCGCCAGCGCGGCCTCGTCGGGCGTCTTTATCGTTGCCGTATCGGGATTGAGCACGCTGTCGAGCCGCTTTGCGGTATCGAGCACATAGACTTCCCCGCCGGTCAGGCCGGCGGCGAAATTGTCTCCGACCCGTCCCAGGATCACGACCGTGCCTCCGGTCATGTATTCGCAGCCATGGGCCGCGCAGCCCTCGATGACGGCGGTCGCGCCGGAATTGCGCACCGCGAAGCGCGCCCCGGCCGCGCCGGCAGCGAATAGGCGCCCGGCTGTTGCGCCATAGAGGCAAGCATTGCCCAGCAGCACGATGCGCTTGCTGATCGGGATGACGGCGGGACGGATGGTGATCTCGCCGCCCGACAGCCCCTTGCCGACATAGTCGTTCGCCGCGCCCAGAAGGTCGATGGCCAGCCCCTTGGCCGCGAACGCGCCCAGCGACTGCCCGGCCGACCCGGCGATTTTCAGGGTCAGCGTGCGGTCGGCCAGCCCGTCCGGGCCGTACTGGCGCACGATCTTCGAGGACAGCAGGGCGCCCGCCGTACGATCGGCCGTCCCGATCGGTTCCTCGACCGTCACCGCCTGGCCGCTCTCGAAGACCGGCGCGGCCCGCTCCAGAACGCGATGGTCCAGCGTGTCGGGCACCGCGTTGCGCGCGCCCGGCTCGACGCTCGAGTCCACATGACCGGCGCGGTGATGCAGCGCGCCCAAATCGAGATCGTCCAGATCGTGATTGCCGCGCGTCTCCTGGGACAGAAGATCGGCGCGTCCGATCACCTCGCCCAGCGAGCGGGCTCCGATGGAGGCCAGATGCTGGCGCACGCTTTCGGCTAGATACGTCATCAGGTTGACGACATGGTCGGGCAGGCCGGGGAAGTGTTTTCTCAGCGTCTCGTCCTGGGTGCAGATCCCCACCGGGCAGGTGTTGGAATGGCACTGGCGCACCATCAGGCAGCCGAGCGCCAAGAGGGCGACCGTGCCGATACCGTACTCCTCCGCGCCCAGCAGCGCGGCGATCAGGATGTCGCGTCCGGTGCGCAGCCCGCCATCGGTGCGCAGGCGCACGCGTGAGCGCAGCCCGTTAATGGTCAGCATCTGGTGGGCTTCGGCCAGGCCCAGCTCCCACGGGGCGCCGGCAAACTTGATGGAGCTCAAGGGCGACGCGCCGGTGCCCCCGACATTGCCCGAGATCAGGATCGTGTCGGCATGGGCTTTGGCGACGCCGGCGGCAATCGTGCCCACCCCGGCGCGGCTGACCAGCTTCACGGTCACGCGCGCATCCGGATTGATCTGTTTGAGATCGTAGATGAGCTGGGCGAGGTCCTCGATCGAGTAGATGTCATGGTGCGGCGGCGGGCTGATCAGCGTCGTGCCAGGCGTCGCATGGCGCAGCTTGGCGATATAGGCGTTGACCTTGAAGCCGGGCAGCTGGCCGCCTTCGCCGGGCTTGGCGCCCTGGGCGACCTTGATCTCCACCTCGGTGCACTTGTTGAGGTATTCGGCCGTCACGCCGAAGCGGCCGGAGGCGATCTGCTTGATGCGGCTGTTCTCGTCGTCGCCATTGGCGTGCAGCGTGTAGCGTGCGCGATCCTCGCCGCCCTCGCCGGAGACCGAGCGGGCGCCCAGCCGGTTCATGGCGATGTTCAGCGCGCCATGGGCTTCCGGGGAAAGGGCACCCAGGCTCATGCCCGGCGTGAGGAAGCGTTTGACGATGGCAGAGACCGGCTCCACCTCGTCCAGCGGAATTTCGGGGCCGAGCGCGGTGACCTTGAGCAGGTCGCGCAGCTGCATCGGGGCCTGACTGTCGATCAGGGCCTCATAACCCTCATAGGCAGCGCGGTCTCGGGTGCGCACTGCGGTTTGAAGCTGCTCGATGATGGAGGCCGACAGCACGTGGCGCTCCTCGCCGGAACGCACACCATAGAAGCCGCCCGGGCGCGGCGGGGATTCCGGCGCGATCCAGCCTTCGGTATTGGCCGCGATGAGTCGGCGCTCCAGGCCCTTCAGCCCGATGCCGGAGATCCGGCTGGAGACGCCGGAGAAGAATTCGTCCACCAGCGCGCGCGACAGGCCGATGGCTTCAAACAGCAGTCCGCCGCGATAGGAGGACACGATGGAGATGCCCAGGCGCGCCATGATCTTCATCAGCCCGCCTTCGAGCGCGGCCTTGTAGTTGAGCACGCACTCGCCCAGCGAGGTGTCGCCGAACAGGCCGCGCTCATGGCGCTCGGCAAGCGCTTCGAACGCCAGATAGGGGCTGACGGTCGTCGCCCCGGCCCCGATCAGCAGCGCCAGGGAATGGGGATCCAGCACCTCACCGGAGCGCACATTCAGCGAGCAGAAGCTGCGCCAGCCCGTTGAGGCGAGGTGGGAGTGCACGGCGCTGACCGCGAGCGCGGAGGGGACGGCGGCGCGGCCCGCGCCCTGGTGCTCGTCGGTCAGGAAGATATGCTCGGCCCCGCCCCTGATCGCGGCTTCGGCCTCCTCGCGCACCCGGTCGAGCGCGCGCTTGAGCGACAGGCCGTTCGCCTCGTTGCCGGCGGCGTCGAAGGTGGCGTCGATCTCCACCCCGTCCTCGCCGAAGCGTACGCGCATGCGCTCATACATGCCGTTGGTCAGGATCGGGCTTTCCAGCGTGAAGACGTCGGTCTGGGTTTCGTCCTCGAGCAGGATGTTGCCGAGGTTCTTGAACCGCGTTTTCAGGCTCATCACCCGGTCTTCGCGCAGATAGTCGATCGGCGGATTGGTGATCTGGGAGAAGTTCTGCCGGAAGAAATGGGCAAACGGGCGCGGCTGCTCGGACAGCACGGCGAGCGGGCTGTCATCGCCCATCGAGCCGGTCGCTTCCTTGCCGGTTTCAACCATCGGCTGGAGCAGCTTTTCCATGTCCTCGCGCGAAATTCCGGCCGCGCGCTGGCGCCGGTGCAGATCGCTGGTGGAATAGATCCGCGCCTCCGGGCCCGGACCCACGACCGGGTCCAGCTCCTCGACCTGCTTGAGCCATTTGGAGAAGGGACGAACCTGGGACAGGCGCGCATCGTGCTCGGTCTCGCTGAAGAATTCGCCGGTAATCAGATTGACCGAAATCGCGCGGCCCGGGCCGAGCGCGCCCTGGCGCTCCACGCGCGCGTCGGCGATGTCGTACATGCCGGTTTCCGAGCCCACCAGAACCAGCCCGTCGCTTGTCTTGGTCCAGCGCAGCGGACGCAGCCCGTTGCGGTCCAGACCGGCAATCGCCCACTGGCCGTCGCAGGCGGCAATCGCCGCCGGGCCGTCCCACGGCTCCATGACCGCGTTGCAATAGGCGTAGAGGGCGCGGGTTTCCTCAGGCATCAGGCCGGCCCGCTTGGACCAGGCTTCCGGGATGAGCAGCGCCTTGGCCATAGGCACCGAGCGCCCGGCGCGTACCAGCAGTTCGAAAGCCTGGTCGAGCGCGGCGGAGTCCGAACTTCCCGGCTGGATGACCGGTTTGACCGCTTCGCAGTCTTCCCCGAACGCATCGCTGGCCATGCGGATCTCGTGGCTCTTCATCCAGCGCACATTGGCTTTCAGCGTATTGATCTCGCCATTATGGGCCAGAAGGCGGAAAGGCTGGGCCAGGCGCCATTCGGGAAAGGTGTTGGTCGAGAAGCGCTGGTGCAGGATGGCAAAATCGGAGGCCCAGTCCTCGTCCTTCAGATCGGGATAGAAGTCGGCGATCCGGTTGGACAGGAACATGCCCTTGTAGACGACATCGCGCCGCGACAGCGAGCAGACATAAAGCTCCTTCAGATTGGCCGCGAGCGCACGCTTCTCGATGCGCCGGCGCACCAGGTAGAGCTCGCGCTCGACCGCGGCCTCGTCATGGCCGGACGGGGCGCGGAACAGGATCTGTTCGATATTCGGGCGCATCGCGTCGGCGTGCGAGCCCAGAACAGAGGGATCGACCGGCACGGCGCGCCAGCCGAACAGGGTCAGCCCGGCGCGCACCATCTCGCTCTCCACTATGGTGCGGGCCTGTTCCAGGGAGTCCGGTTCGCGGCGCGGCAGGAAGATCATGCCGATGCCGATGGTGTAGTCGTGCGGGTTGTGGCCGGTGCGCTCGACATATTTGCGCGCAATCGACTGATCGATGGCGATGCGTACGCCGGCTCCGTCGCCGGACAGGCCGTCGGCGGCAACGGCGCCGCGGTGGGTCACGGCGGCCAGGCCGAACAGCGCCTGGTCAATCACCTCGCGGCGGGCCTTGCCGTCGGTCACGGCGATCAGGCCGACGCCGCACGCATCGTGCTCTTCGCTGGCGTCATACAGGCCAGCGCTGGCCATCGCCTCGCGCGCGGCGAGGCGGCTTTCGAAATCGTTGTCGCTCATGCCGGTTCCTTGATCTCCGCGAAGTGGCGGACGATGGCATCGCTGGCCGTGATCGCGTCCTTCAGGGCCCACACGACGAGGGAGGGGCCGCGTACCAGGTCACCGGCAGCATACACGCCCGGCTCGCCGGTTTGGAGCGTTTTCGGATCGGCCTCAATCGTGCCGCGCGGTGTCAGGTGGATGCTCGCCCCGCCCGACATGGCGGCGGCGTCGTCGGGCGAGAAGCCGAGCGCCTCGATCACCATGTCCGCCTCCAGGCTCCACACAGGACCGTCATCAGGCAGCACGCGTCCGCGTCCGCCGCCGCTCATATCCAGCTTCATCGGCTGGATCTCGATCTTCCCGTCGGCCAGGCGCGCCGGGGCGCTCAGCCACTCGAACGTCACGCCTTCGGACTCGGCATGTTTCACTTCGCGCGCCGAGCCCGGCATGGTCTCGCGCTCGCGCCGGTACAGGCAGGTCACCGTCCTTGCGCCTTGGCGCACCGCAGTGCGCACGCAGTCCATCGCGGTGTCGCCGCCGCCGACGACGACCACGCGCTTGTCCCTGGCGTTCAGGTCGCCCGCCTCGAAGCCCTCGACCGGGTCGCCCAGGCCTTTCCGGTTCGAGGCGGTCAGGAACTCCAGCGCCGCCAGCGGCTTCATGTTCGTCTCGCCCGGAAGGTCCAGGCGCCGCGCCGCGTAGGCGCCGATGGCCAGGAAAACCGCTTCGTGCTCGGCGCGCAGGCTCGCCACGCTGCCGTCGCGGCCGAGCTCCCATCCGAAGCGGAACTCGACCCCGCCCTCGACCAGCGCCTGATGGCGGCGCAGCGGGATGGACTTGTCGAGCTTGAAATTGGGGATGCCGTAAATCATCAGCCCGCCGGCCCGGTCATAGCGATCGTACACCGTGACCTTGAAGCCCTCCCGGCGCAGGCGTTCCGCGGCGGCCATACCGGCCGGTCCTGCCCCGACAATGCCCACGCTCTCGGGCCGCTCGCGCTCCGGGGCGACGGGACGCACCCAGCCTTCGCGTACGGCGGTATCGGTCAGCCAGCGCTCGACCGCGCCGATCGTGACCGTGCCGAAGCCGGCTTTCTCGACGACGCAATTGCCTTCGCACAGCTTGTCCTGCGGGCAGACGCGTCCGCACACTTCCGGCATGGGATTGGTGGAGGCGGACACCTCGTAGGCCTCACGCGTCCGGCCTTCGGCGGCCAGCTGCAGCCAGTCGGGGATGTGATTGCCCAGCGGGCAGTGCGACTGGCAGAAGGGAATGCCGCACTGGGAGCAGCGCGATGCCTGCTCGGCGGCCTTTTCCTGGATGAAGGCGTCGCTGATCTCCTCAAAATCGCTAATTCGTGCCGAGGCCTCGCGCACGGCGGGCGGCTGGGACACGATCTTGGAGAATTTCAGCAAACGAGACGCCATTCAGAGCCTTTCAAAAATGTATGGAAGCCAGCATCAAGTTGTAGTTCGCGAGCGCACAAAGGCTACGCGCAAAACGGGGTGTTGCGCAAATCTTGCTCCAAAGGCCTGATTTGACAAAGAAAAACGCCGCCCCGAAGGGCGGCGTTTCTCGCTGCGATGCAGCATTAGCGTGTTGTTTCAGGTGGTTGACCGTTACAGCTCGCCCAGCTTGTTCGGCCAGCGGGCATGGTGCCAACGCGGCCATTCCACAGCGACGAGTACAACACCCAGCACGCCAAGCGCGACGATTTCGAGGATCGGGCTCGGCAGCGGCAAGCGCGCGAACACAGCGACGGCTGCAAGCAGCGCGACGAGTGCAAAGATACCACGTGTGATCCTGGACATGGGACTGTCCTCCAATTTTGTTTCTATGCGGACTTTACCAAAAGGCACCGCGTTGTCAAATAAATTGTCCGGGTCGGGATGAAAAACAACCCGCCAATTTATTAAAAAATCCCTGCATTTCAATAAGAAATCTATGTCACAAATCTGAAACACATTGAAAAACAAAGGCTATCGCGCTTGACGAAATGCGCTCGAAACAGGGTTAAAAATTGCAGTAAAATGTCAGTTTTGCGAGCTAGAAGGCCCGCCCGAGGCGAAATTGCACGTCTCTGTCGGGTGCGCCCCCGGAAACCGGCAGCAGTCCGCCTGCATACCAGGACCAGCGTTCGCCGATGTCGCCGGAGACCGCCAGACCTGCCTGGTGGACCGCTTCGCCGGCGCCCCCGGAGAGCGATCCAAAATCGTTGTAGCTGACCAGCGCGGCGCGCACGGGTCCGACCCGGCGCGACACCGAGAAGCGCGCCTCGCCGAATACGCCGTCGTCTGCCTGCGCGCCGGTTTCGACGTCGAAGAGAGCGTTCGCGCGGATCTTCCAGTGTTCGCCGACCCGCCACTGGTTGCGCCAGTCAAGGCCGAGCTGAGACAGGCCCCGGCCATTGCTCAGGCGGGCCTCGACATTAACCCCCGAGGCATAGCCGCTTGGCCCGGCCTTGGCGGTCTGCCAGAGCAGCTCGCCTTCCACATGATCGAAGCGGGTACCGTCGCCCCGATCGCGATAGACCGCGATGGCCCGCACGCGCACGCGGTCGTTCAGCGCCGTCTGGATCTGCGCGCGATGCAGGGTCTGCACATCGTCTCCGGCCCGGTCCTGAGCCAGGCCGAGCCTGTATTCGGCTTCACGCTCGCCGGCGCGCACCTCCGGGCCGGACACGCTGCCGACCGTTTGCGCCGCAGCCGGGGCGGCTGCGCCCAGCGCGCCTGCCAATACGCAGGCGCCCAAAAACGCGCGTCTCAGTCTCACCTCGGTCACCAAGTCCTCACTCAAAGCCCGCGTCCGGGAGGCGCTGCGCGCATCTCCATGACACTTTTGTGACGCGGATATATGAAGGCGGCAGACAGCGAGAGCAAGGCAGGCGCTGAACGAGGAAAGACAAGCGGGTCTGCTCCGCCCGGATTTCATGAGCTTGGTGCTGCCCCCGCACGCTGAAGGCAATCCGAGGCCTTGGGGAGGAGGGGCTACCCCTCTTTCCTGACGAAAGTCAGGATCCAGGAGAGAGCTCGCCGCGCCCTGCGACCCTTGGGTCCCAGCTTTCGCTGGGAAAGAGACGGGACGTATGATCTAGTCTTCGGCTTGCTACGCTTGGGATTTCAGAGCTTTGGGCTGAAACCCGGCCTAATCCTTGAGTGCACTGCGAGCCCAGTCGAGGGCGCCGGATTTCAACGGGGCGGCGTGGTCGAAATAGCCATCCCAAGGGTCGGATTTCAGGCTGGAGAGGCGGCGCGGGAGGGAGTCGACGGTGTAGTCGTGGCCCGAGCTGACGCGTGACAGCTCCTCCCAGCGCAAGGGCGTGGCGACCGGGGCGCCTTTTCGCGCGCGCACCGAATAGGGGGCGACCGAGGTCTGTCCGCGCTGGTTGCGCAGCCAGTCGATGAAGATCTTGCCCTTGCGTTTCGCCTTGCTGGCCTGGGCGACATAGCGGGCGGGATCGTGGCGTTCGAGCGCGGTGGCAAAGCCCTTGGCAAAGCTCTTCACCTCGTCCCAGTCATTGCTGGCATCGAGCGGCGCGATCACGTGAATTCCCTTGCCGCCGGTGACCATGACATGGGGGGCGAGGCCGGCCGTTTCGAGAAGGTCGCGAATGTCGCGGGCGGTGTCTTTCAGGTCGCTGAAATCATAGCCCTCGTCCGGGTCGAGGTCGAAGATCAGGCGTTCGGGCTTCTCCAGCGTCCCGACCTGCGCGCCCCAGGGATGCAGCTCGAGCGCGCCGAACTGGGCGCAGGCCTCCAGGCCCGCCTCGTCGTCGATGTAGATGTAGGGCTCGCGCCCGCCATCTTTCTCCTCGATGTCGACCGACCTGAATCCGTCGGGCAGGCCCTTGGTGTAGTGCTTCTGGAAAAAGCAGTCCTCGCCGATCCCGTCCGGGCAGCGCAGCAGGGAGAGCGGGCGGTTCGCGATATGGGGCAGGAGGCGATCGGCCACACCCAGCAGATAGTCGCGATAGCCCGCCTTGGTGAGGCCGGCATCGGGAAAATAGACCCGCTCCGGACTGGACAACTCCACCATCAGCTCTTGCCCTTCTTCGTGCCGGGTTCGATGGGCTCGGCGGACACTTCCTCGGCCTCCTTGTCCTCGCGCAGCCCCAGGAAGGCGGGATGGCGGAAGCGCCCGTCCTTCGTGCGCTCGGTGTATTCGACCTCGGCGACCAGCCTGGGGGTGACCCAGCAGGCATCCTTCGAGATGGAGCGCGGCACGTCGGAGAGGGGCGAGGTCTTGCGCGAAATCTGTTTCAGCGCGGCGCCGAGGGCTTCGAGCGTAGCCTCGTCGAAGCCGGTTCCGACGCGGCCGCGATAGACCCATTCGCCGTCCTCGCAGGTGGCCAGCAGGAGGGATGCGAAAGCGCGGTCCTTGTCCGACGGGCTCCAGCCGACAATGACGGCTTCCTCGCGCAGCGTGCACTTGACCTTGCGCCAGGTGCTGCCTCTCCCTTCGCGATACTTGCTGGTCTTCTTCTTCGAGATGATGCCCTCGGCCCCGGACTCGCAGGCCTTGTCGTAGACTTCGTCGCCGCGCCCGGCGACATGGTCGGCATAGCGGATCGCGCCTGATTTGCCGTTGAGCAGGCGGGCAAGCTCGGCTTTGCGCGTCTCCAGCGGCTTGTCGCGATAATCCTCGCCGTCCAGTTCGAGCAGGTCGAAGGCGAAGTAAACGAGATCGCCCTTGCCTTCGGACAAGGCGGTCTGCAGGGCGGAAAAATCGGTGAGTCCGCTTTCGTTCAACACGGCGGCCTCCCCGTCGATCAGGGCGCTAGCATCGAGCTCGCCGAGCGCGTCAGCGATGGGTTTGAACCGGTCGGTCCAATCCTTCTCGTTGCGGGTGTAGAGCCGGACCCCGTCCGAGCCGATGGCCGCGAGAAGGCGGTAGCCATCGTATTTCATCTCGTGGATCCAGTCCTCGCCCTCCGGCGCCTCGTCCACGAGCTGGGCCAGCTGGGGCTTCTTGAACCGCGGGCGCTTGGCCGTTGTCTTCGATCTGCTCATCTCGATGCGCCCCGTTTCTTCGCGGTCCGCGACCTGGGCCAGGGTGAGGCCCGATTTGACGCTGGTATCCGGGAAATCGGAGGCCTCCCTGTCTGCTGCCTCATCGTCCTTTTGCTTGATCAGGAGCCAGTTTTCCCGGCCCTTTTCGGTATTCATCCGCACCAGCGCCCAGCGCCCCTTCAGGCGTTCGCCGAACAGTTCGAAGGTGAGTTCGCCCTTGTCCAGCGCGTCCTCGGGCAGGCCTTTCTCCGGCGCCCAGCGGCCGTGGTCCCAGACGATGACGCTGCCCCCGCCATATTCGTCTTCGGGGATGCGCCCTTCAAAATCGGCATAGCTGACCGGATGGTCCTCGGTGCGCACCGCGAGGCGCTTCTGGGACGGGTCGAGGCTCGGCCCCTTGGTGACCGCCCAGCTTTTCATCACGCCGTCCATCTCGATGCGGAAATCGTAATGAAGCCGGGTGGCATCGTGCTTCTGGACGCAGAAGCGCCGCCCGCCGGGCGCCGGCCGGTCCTCCGGGGCAGGCTCGGGCGTCTTGTTGAAGTCGCGTTTCTCGCGATAGGTCTTCAGTGCGTCGGCCATGATCTAGCTGGCCTTCTTCTTTTTCGACTGGCTCCCGGTCTTCGATTTCGATTTTGATTTCGACGATTTCGATGAGCCCCCGGTCTCGTCGAGCGACTTCTTCAAGGCGTCCATCAGATCGACGACATTGCTCTTCTTCGCCTTGCCGGACTCCTCCTCGGTCACGATGTCCTCGTCCTCGGCCTTGCGCTCGATCAGCTCGCGCAGCGCGACCTCATAGGAATCGTCAAAGTCTTCGGGATCGAACTCGCCGGTCTTCTTCTCGATCAGCGCTTCGGCCATCTCGTCCATGTCCTCGTCGATCTCGATGTCAGGGATATCGTCGAAGATGGCGTCGCTGGCGCGGACCTCGTCGCCATAGCGCAGCTTTTCCAGAAGGAGGCCCTTGCCGCACGGGCGCAGGGCGACGAGCTGTTCGCGCCCGGACAACACCATCTGGGCGAGGGCGACGACCTTCCTTCGCCGCAGAGCCTCGCGGATGACCACAAAACCTTCGGCCGCATCCTTGCCGCGCGGTTTGAGATAATAGGGCCGCTCGAAATAGCGCGGGTCGATCTCGTTCAGCTCCACGAAGCGGTCGATACGGATCGTGTTCTTCGTTTCCAGCTTGATCTCGTCGAGCTCTTCGGGTTCGAGCACGACATAGGAGCCCTTCTTCGCCTCGTAGGCCTTCACGATGTCGCCGGAGTCGGCCTCTTCGGTGCCGCCCTCGGGCACTTTGAGGTAGCGGATGCGCTTGCCGGAGGGCTCGTGAATCTGGCGCAGGCTGACGCGGCCCGTCCGTTCGGTCGCCGAGTAGAGCGCGACGTCGATCGAGACCAGGGACAGGCGCAGATAGCCGGTCCAGTAAGCGCGGGGCATTGCCATGAGTCGCAGAACGTTCCCGGTCTGTGACGGTTCCGCTGACGCGCGCCTGCGCCGCGCGTGGACAGCACTGGCCAAAGGCCTTAAATCGAAACTTCATCCGGGGCGCTGCTTTGCAGCAGGCTCCAGGCTCTCCGATTCAGTGAAGAAGACCCATGTCGCAGGCATCATTTCCGATCGATACGAAACGCCACTCCGCCGCGCACCTGATGGCCGCGGCGGTCAAGGATATCTGGCCGAACGCCCGTTTTGGCGTGGGACCGGCGACCGCGACCGGATTCTTCTACGATATTGCGCTGGACGAGACGCTGACGCCGGACGATCTGCAGACGATCGAGAAGCGCATGAAAGAGATGCGCAAGAAGAAGCTGCCCTTCGAACGCATCGACCTGCCCGTCGACCAGGCGATCGGCTACATGAAGGAGCAGGGTCAGGACTTCAAAGTCGAGCTGCTGGAATTGCTGCGCGACAAGGGATCGACGGCGATCGCGAAGGAAACCGGCGACGAGTCGGTGGTCGAAGAAGGCGTGGACACGGTCTCCTTCTTCAAGACCGGAGATTTCGTGGATCTGTGCCGCGGACCGCACGTCGATAATTCCGCCCAGATCGGCCATTTCAAGCTGCGCTCCATCGCGGGCGCCTACTGGCGCGGCAATGCGGAGAACGACCAGCTGCAGCGCATCCACGCGCTGTGCTTCGATACCAAGGAAGAGCTGGAGGCCGAGCTTCACCGGCTGGAAGAACAGGCCAAGCGCGATCACCGCAAGATCGGCAAGGAGCTGGGCATCTACACCATCGTGGACGAGGTCGGCGCCGGCCTGCCGCTCTGGCTACCCAACGGCAACGTGCTGCGCGACGAGCTGGAGCGTCTGGCCCGGGTGAAGGAACACCAGGCCGGATACAAGCGCGTGTCCACGCCGCATATCACCAAGGGCGATCTCTACGTGCGCTCGGGCCACCTGCCCTACTACGCGGACGACATGTACGCGCCGATGATCATCGACGAGCAGGAATACTATCTGCGCCCGATGAACTGCCCGCACCACCACATGATCTACGCCCACGACCAGTGGAGCTATCGCGACCTGCCCGTGCGTCTGTCCGAATACGGACAGGTCTACCGGCACGAGGCGTCCGGCGGGCTCTCCGGCCTGATGCGCGTGCGCGGCTTCTGCCAGAACGACGCGCACATCTATTGCCGCGAGGACCAGGCCAAGCAGGAATTCCTGAACGTGATGGACATGCACGCCATGTATTACGGCATGTTCGGGATCGAGGATTTCTGGATGCGGGTCTCGCTGCCCGATTTCGAGGATCTTGAGAAATATGTCGACGATGTCGATGGCTGGAAGAAGGCCATGGCCATCCTGAAATCGGCCATGGACGAGTCCGGTTATCCGTATGAGGAAGTCGAGGGCGAAGCAGCCTTCTACGGCCCCAAGGTCGACTTCATGATCAAGTCGGTGGTCGGCACCGAGTACACGATCTCGACTAACCAGCTCGACTTCATGGCGACCAAGCGCTTCGAGCTGGAATACACATCCGAAGACGGATCGAAGCAGCCGGTCTATGTGATCCACCGCGCGCCGCTCGGCTCTCACGAGCGCTTCGTCGGCTTCCTGATCGAGCATTATGCCGGCAAGTTCCCGACCTGGCTGGCGCCGGTCCAGGCGATGGTGATTCCGATTGCCGACCGCCACGAGGATTATGCCCGCAAGGTGCGCGACCAGCTGTTCAGCGCGCCGGTGGATACGGTCAATGGCGGTATCCGCGTCGAGGCCGACCTGGCCGCGGAGCGCATGCAGAAAAAAATCCGCAACGCGCAGACGCGCCAGATCCCCTACATGCTGGTGGTTGGCGATGCGGAAGCCGAAGCGGGTACGGTTGCGCTGCGCCACCGCGATCACGGCGATCTGGGCTCGATTCCCGTCGAGGCGCTGATCGAGCGGATCGCCACCGAAGTGCGCACCCGCGCCGATGCGCCCAAACCCGACCCGGCTTAAGTCACGGCGCCGGACAGGACAGGCCGCGCCCGAAACACGGGCGCGGCCTTTTTTGTAGCCTATTGCGCCGGGACGGGCGCGGGCTCTCGCTCCCGATCGGGTTCGTTGCTGGGCGGGCGAATGCGGAAGAAGAGCGCGTAGAGCACCGGCGCGGCGATCATCGTGAGAACGGTCGCGAAGGTCAGGCCGCCGATGATCGTCACCGCCATGCCCTGGAAGAAGGCATCGAAGATGAGCGGCGTCATGCCGAGAATGGTCGTGCCGGCCGCCAGGAGCACCGGGCGCAGGCGGCTGATCGACCCATCGCGCACGGCCGAGTAGCGGTCGTCGCCGCGTGCGATGCGCTGATCGACCTCGTCGACCAGAACGATGGCGTTCTTGATCAGCATGCCCGACAGCGACAGGAAGCCGAGCAGGGCGGTGAAGCTGAAGGCGGTGTCGGTGATCAGCAGGCCGATGGTCACGCCACAGATCGACATCGGCACGATGGCCCAGATGATGAGCGGCTGGCGCACGCTCTGGAAGAGCAGGAAGCTGACTACGAGCATGACGAGGAAGCTGACCGGCAGCACCCCGCCCAGGGATTCGTTGGCTTCCTGGCTGGCTTCGTATTCGCCGCCCCATTCCAGCGTGTAGCCGCGCGGCAGCTCGATGGCGCTGACGATGGCGGAAAAGCGCGTGAAGGCCTGCGCGGCGGTTTCCTCGCCGGGCGGATTGGCCTGGACGGTCAGGGTGCGCACGCGGTCCATGCGCTGGATCAGCGTGTCGCGGGCGGCCAGGTCGAAGCCGGAGACGACCTGGTTCATCGGGACATAGGCGTCCTGGGCCGGGCTCCAGATCAGGCGGTCCGACAGATTGTCCGGCTCCAGCCGCTCGTCCAGCGGTGCGCGCGCGACGATGGGAATGAGGTCGTCGGATTCCCGGTACACCCCGACCGTCAGCCCGTCATTGGCAAAGCGTAGGGCCGAGCCGATGTCTTCGCGAGTCACGCCGATGGTGCGGGCGCGCTCATTCGCGATCACGGGCAGCAGGGTCAGCTCCCGGTTGCGCCAGTCAGTGCGCAGGTCGCGCACATCGCCTTCCAGGCGCAGCCGCTCCATCGCGTCCTCGCCCAGCGCCCTAAGGACATCGGCGTTCGGCCCCTGGAAGCGGGCCTCCAGCTGCGCGCCCGAGGGCGGGCCGAAGACGATGCGGTCGGCGCGCGCCTCCACGTCGGGATGGCTGGCCTCGATATAGCCGAGGATCGCCTCGGACAGGCGCGGGATGGCGTCCAGGCTCTCGGCGCGGATGATGAGCTGGCCGTAGGCGGTGTTGGGCTGTTCGGACGAATAGGTCAGCATGAAGCGCGTGGCGCCGCGGCCCACGAAGGCGTCCACCGTCTGAGCGCCCGGCTGGCGGTTGGCGAAGGCGGCCACGTCCTGGACCATCGCGTCGGTGGCCAGGATGTCGGTCCCTTGAGGCTCGGTCATCTCGATGAAGAAGATCGGCGTGTTGGAGGCGGGGAAGAAGGCGTTCTTCACGAAGCCGAAGCCCCAGAAGCAGGTGACGGTGAGGACGAGAAGGGTGCCCGTGGTCAGCCAGCGCGCGCGCAGGGCCCGCACCAGAACGCCGCGATAGGCCTGGTAGATGCCGCCGGCATACGGGTCGATATTGCCGCCCTTTTCCGACTTGAACAGGGCGTGGGCGACCATCGGCGCGACCGTGATGGCGAGGATCCAGCTGAGCATTAGCGAGATTGCGATCACGGCGAATAGGGAGAAGAGGAATTCCCCGGTGGAGTCCGGCGACAGGCCGATACCGGAAAACGCCATTATGCCGATGACCGTGGCGCCCAGCAGGGGCCACTGGGTGGAGGAGACGGCCGCCTCGGCCGCGGACAGGCGGCGCTCGCCCTTCTGCACGGAAATCTGCATGCCCTCGGTCACGACGATGGCGTTGTCGACCAGCATTCCCATGGCGATGATCAGAGCGCCCAGCGAGATGCGCTGCATGGTGATGTCGAACACCGCCATGAAGAAGAGCGTGCCCATGACGGTTAGCAAGAGCACGACGCCGACGGTCACGCCGGCGCGCCAGCCCATGAAGACGCACAACACGCCGATGACGATGGCCAGGGACATCAGCAGATTGAGCAGGAAGCCGTCGATGGACTGGTCGACCACGGTGTGCTGCTCGTAGATCGTGTGCAGCTCGACGCCGACGGGAAGCTCGTCGATCAGCTCGGCCAGGCGCGCTTCCACATGGGTGCCGACATCGACGATATTGGCGTCGGGAAGGCCGGAAATCCCCAGCGTGAACGCGCTTTGCCCGTTGTGATAGATGTAGACGTCGGCGCGCTCGCGCGGGCCGCGCACGACCTCGCCGATATCGGACAGGCGCAGCGTCTGGCCTGAATCGCGCGGGGAAATAAGCAGGTTTTCGACCGTTTCCACGCCGCCGATGGACTGCGGCATGTCGATGCGCATCAGCCGGTCGCCGGCCGGCGTGTCGCCAGCATCGACCACGGCGTTTTCGTTGGATAGGGTAGACAGAACCGCCTCGACCGGAAGGTTGAGGCGGGCGAGGTTCTCCTGCGGGATCTCGACATAGAGCCGCTCTTCAGGAACCCCGGCGAGCGCCACTTTGGAGACGCCCTCCACGACCAGAAGCTCGCGCCGGATATATTTGGCGATGTCGCGAATTTCCGCGTCCGAATAGCCGGGCGCGGTAATGGCGTAGAAAATGCCGTACACGTCGGCGAAATCGTCGAAGACAAACGGATCGCCCGCGCCCGGCGGCAGGGCCGGCGCGGCGTCGCGGACCCGGCTGCGCAGCTCGTCCCAGATCTGGGGCAGCTCGTCGCCGCTATACTCGTCGCGGATGCGGACGTGGATTTCCGAAACGCCCGGCGCGCTTTCAGACACCAGCTCGTCGAGCTCGCTCATCTGCTGGATGGCGGTTTCCAGCTCCTCGGTCACTTCGGCTTCGACCTCCTCGGCGCTCGCGCCGGGATACTGGGTGAAGACGATGGCTTCCTTGATCGTGAAGGCGGGGTCTTCCAGCCGGCCGACCGAATTAAATCCCCACAGCCCGCCGAGCAGGCAGGCGAGGATGATCAGCCAGGTGATGACAGGCTTCTGGATCGACAGCCGGGCCAGGTTGAAGCCGGGGCGCGGGTCGGGTGTCTCGGTCGCGGACTCGCTCATGGTCTGTGTCCCCAGGGGTGCAGTTTATCGGCCGCCGGCGGCCAGGCTGGTGCGTGAGGCCATCGGACGCACCTGCATCCCGTCATGGAGCGCGTTCACGCCCGCGGTCACGACGAACTCGCCCGCGTCCAGGCCCGCGTGCACGAGCACGGTCTCGCCGGTGACGTCGCCGGTTTCCACATCGCGCGGACTGACCGTGCCGCTGGCCGGATCATAGACCCATGCAACGAACCCGCCCTGCGGAGAGCCGGACAGGGCCGAGACCGGGATGACGACTCGCCCGGTCGGCGTGTCGGCATTCTGTTCGGTCATGATCGAGACGTTCGCGGTCATGCCCGGCAGGATATTGCCCGGCATGTCATCGGGCAGGGCGAAGATGACGCGATAGGTCTGCGAGGCCTGATCGGGTTCGGCCACCAGCTCGCGGTATTCCAGTTCGAAGCTGCGGTCCGGCAGGAAGGGAAACTGCGCGACGACTTCACGCGCCGCCTCCGGGTCTATGGTCGCGATCAGGTTCTCCGACACCGAGATGGCCACGCGCAACTCGCTGATATCCTGCAGGCGCGCAATCGGCTGGCCGGGCGCGATGGTGGAGAAATTATCGACCAGGCGGCGGCTGACCAGACCCTCGAACGGGGCGTTCAAGGTTGCATAATCGAGATTCTGGCGGGCATTTTCGACGGCGACGGCGCGCAGGTTATAATTGGTCACGACGTCTTCTAGCGCTGCGTCCGAGGCAATCCCGCGCTCGTGCAGGGTCTGGACACGATCCCGGTTCTGTTCGGCCTGCTGCAGCTGAACGCGCGCTTCGCGAAGCGCGCGGTCGAAATCCTGGGTCTCAAGACTGGCGATGAGACTGCCTTCGGGCACCACGGCGCCTTCCGAGACCGGGAAGCTGGCCAGCCGGCCGCCAACCTGGAAGGCCATTTCCACGGTCAGGCGCGCCTCGACGCGGCCGACGAATTCGCGCCGCGAGGGCAAGTCGGCCGCCATCACCGGCTCGATCCGTGCGGTTCGTACGGGCGGTTCGACGATCTCGGCCTCGCCGCCGCAGGCGGACAACATCAGAAGAGGGACGAGGAGGAGGGGGACGAGGAGAGACAGGCGGCGCACGCTCATGATTGGGACTCCGAGACCATGGCGATGAGGCGCTCTTCTACGGAGTCGCGCTCGGGGGGCGTGAGAAAATCGAGGCCAAGAAGGTCGGCAAAGTGCAGCCCGTCCGATGCCAGGAAGGCGATGCGGGCCAGATCGGGGTCCCGGGCACGCTTCGCGATCATCGTGCGCGTTTCCGACACACGCGCGCGAACCGGGTCGATGAGCTCGGGGTTCTCGGCCGCGGCGGCCAGCAGGGCCATCGACAGGCGGCTATTCTTCTTGCGGAAACCCATTGCCGCGCACAGGAGCGCGGGCAGGACCGGAACGCCGTCGGACTCCGCAGTGTGGAGCGCGTGCTCCATCTCGCAGTCGACCGAATGGATCATGCGCTCAACCATGCCTTGGATGAGGGCGGTCTTCGATCCGAAATTGTATAGAACGCCGCCCTTGGAGAAGCCGCTTTCGCGCACCACGGCATCAATGGTGAGCCGGCGCGCGCCCTCGCGTTCCACGATGGCCTCGGCGGCATCCAGGATTGCGTCCTGCGTGGAACGGGTCTCGTCGGCACTGGTCTGGGTTGTGTCGGTCATTATCTTTGTTGCGCTGCATCAATACCGTCTGGACGGTTGGGAGAGGCATAAACCGTCCAGACGGTACAGACAAGAGTGACCTTGAAGAAAATCGCCCGGGAACCCGCCTGACACGCGCCAATCGATCGTGACAGTTCGATGAAGATTACAAGCCGGGCTGGAGGTTTTCTTTGAATCCGGCCGATGCCTGCGCTATCGCGCAGGAGACCCGATAGCGGGTGCTCAGTCCGGGATTTCATGCATGGATAGCTTCGCGATTTTCGGTGTGCCGGTATTTGCGCTCGCCGGCTTCCTGTTCGCCGCCTACGCCATCGTCGCGAACGATGTCATCCAGACCCTGGGAACCTTCCTCTCCTCGAACTCCAAACGGCCCTGGGTGATCCTGTGGGCGTTTGCCTCCACCATCATCGTGGCGGTCATGGTCTATGGCTGGTTCTTCAACAGCGGCGATATCGCCTTCGACCGCCTGAACCAGATTCCCTATCCCGAAACCGGCATCCAGTGGTGGCATGTCCTGCCGCCGCTCGCCCTGCTCGTGCTGACCCGCTACGGCATCCCGGTCTCGACCACCTTCCTCGTGCTGACCATCTTCACGCTCACGGGCGGCGCGGCCACGGCTGGCGTGCTTGGCGGGATGCTCTTCAAATCCATGCTGGGCTACATCGTCGCCTTTGTGGCGGCGGTAGGGCTCTACGTGGTGATCTCGCGCCTCTTCGAGCGCTGGGTCTCGAAAACCGACGCCGACGACTATCACGGCAACTGGATCTCGGTGCCGATGGTGACGCTGTTGTCCTGTGTCCTGCTCTACCTGCTTCTGATCGGGCCGGTTCTGCCGGACGGCAGTATCGAGAATCCGATCGGCTGGGCGGTCAGTGGCGCGGCGGCCATTGCGGTCGGTGTCATCACGATCCGGTTCAATGTCTGGTACGTGATGCAATGGCTGTCCACGGCCTTCCTGTGGAGCCAGTGGCTGATGCAGGATCTGGCCAACATCTTCGTCTATCTGCCGCGCGAAACGGTGACGATGGCGGACGGGTCGGTCGATGTAACCTTCAGTGCAGGCCTGATCATCTTCGCCACGCTTTTGATGCTCAGCCTGCACGCCATCATCTTTGCGATCCGCGGCGGCGAGATCCAGAAAATCGTTCTGACCAAGACCAACACGATCGATGTGCGTTCGGCGACCATCGTCGACTTCTCGTTCGGCGTGATCCTGCTCTACTTCAAGGAACTCAACGACATCCCGATGAGCACGACCTGGGTCTTCCTGGGCCTGCTCGCGGGCCGCGAACTGGCCATCTCCATCGTCGGCCGCCTGCGCGGGGTCGGGGAGGCGACGGTCGACGTGTTCAGCGATATCCTGCGTGCCCTGCTGGGCCTTGCCGTGTCGGTTGCGCTGGCGCTCGGCATGCCCTGGCTGGCGACGGGACAATTCCCCGATCTGCGTCAGCAAATCCTCGGCGAGACCGACACCGGCGGCGCCAACGAGATGGCGGCGCAGGGCGAGGTGCCGGTCTACCAGTCGATCTCGTCGAGCGAATCGTAGTCGCGGCGCCAGGAAATCGCGATCCCCGCCTGACCGCTGGCACTGAGTTCGGATTCCAGCGAGAAACGCTGCGTCAGCGCCCACTCGATCCGTGTGGTCGGGGCCGCGCCGCCGGACGCCGAGGCGATCTCCAGATAGACATCGTCGGTGATGTAACGTCCGCCCGAGACGACCGTGCCGCCATCATCGCCGGAGACGATGGAGAGCTGGTCGAACCCGGTCAGGCCACGCAGGGCGCTGAACGGGTCGAAGCCCCCCGCCGCACCGGCCAGAGCCCCTGCGAGCTGGGCGGCCTGAACGCCGGATAGATCGCCCGCACCCTGACCGAAGAGCAGGCGCGAGGCGATTTCGTCATCGGGCAGGCTGGGACTGGATTCCAGATTGATGGTGGGCGCGCGCGCCGTCCCGCCAATCACGATGCGCGCCGTGATATCGCGCGCCTGGCGCACCGCCACGATGTTGAGTTCGGCCGCGGCCGGTTCGCCGTCGAGCGTGACCACGCCGCGATCGAAGGTGAAGCGCTGGCCGAGCAGGCTGGCGCTGCCCCGGATCAGCCGGGCTTCGCCTTCCAGGTCGAGATTGCCGGGCGAACCGGCGACATGGATGTCCAGCGACCATTCGGTGTCGAAGGACTGGCCGCGCACGAAGACCTGATTATTGGCCTCGATATCGTAGTCGAGCACGACGGAAATGCCGGGTGAAGGTTCGGGGACCATCTGCGTCTCGCCCTGGCCGGGCACGTTGACCTCGGTGACCTGGATATGCGGGATCGGGTCCTGACCGCCCGAGGGAGGACGCGCCTCGACCTCGCGCAGCCGGGTCTCGCCGCTCACGGTCAATTCCCGGTCGGCCAGGGCCAGCGTGACGTCCCCGCTGCCGACCGCGGCAAGGTTTGGGCGCGACATCAAGGTGAAGTCGGTAAACTCGAAACTGGCATCGCCGTTGACCTGCGCGCCCGCAAAACTGAATTGGCCGCTGCCGGTCAGCGTGCCCCCGTCCGGCCCCTGGCCCTCGATGCGCGACAGGGTGATGCCGTCATTCTGGAATTCGGCCACGCCGGACACGTCGTTGATCTGGAGCCCGGCCGTGTCGTCCACGAAGCTGCCCTCGCGCAGCCGGGCCACACCGCGAAAGTTCGGCGAGCCGATCGTGCCATCAAAGCGCGCGCCGGCATCGACCTGGCCTTCCAGACGGCGCCCAGGGGGGAGCATGAAGGCGGCCAGGGGCGCGATCTCGCCGTCGAAGAAGATCCGTCCGTCCAGCACCGTATCGTCTTCGGTGAGGTCGGAGACGGCGGTCACGAGGCCGGTGGAGAGGTCGAAGCGCGCGGACATCTCGACCCCGGGCGCGGTGCCCTCCACATCGATATTGAGCTGTTCGCGGCCGAGATTGGCGTCGAGCGTCAGATCGAGCGCAGGACCGTTCTCGCTCAGGCGTGGCTTCAGACTGCGGCCTTCGATGTCGACATTGCCTGTCCAGCCGGCCGGATCGAGTTCCAGCCGCGCCTCGCCGTAAAGCGTTCCACCCATGGGCGGGCGGCTGCGGCGATAGGAGAGAAGCCGGGCCGGCAGCGCCTCGAAGGAGGCCGTCAGGACCGGCACCGATTGCTGCCGGCCATGGCCGAACACGATGCCGCCCTCGCCCACCGACAGGGCGCCGGACACGCTGGTCGCGCCACCTTCGCGGGAGACCGTGATGTCCTCGCGCGTGGCGATCTCGACATTGCCGTACTGGCCCGAAGGCGCGACGCTGATCAGGAGCGGTCCGCCGGCCAGGCGAAGCTGGCCATCGGCGTTCAGCGTGAAGCGCGCACCGTATGCGCCCTCGCTTTGAAGGGTCAGGTCGACCGCCTCGAGCGGGCCGGCCAGCGTAGCTTCCAGGGAGTCGAGATAGACCATATCGCCCTGGATGAGGTCGTCGGCGGTTACCGTGACGTCCAGCCTGCCATCTTCCAGGCGGCCTTGAGCGGCGAACTGGCCGAAGCCGGCAATCGGCTCGGCGGTCAGGTCGAAATCCATCGAGGCCGGCGCGGCGCTCAGCTCGCCATCGATCGCAAACGCGCCGAAGCGCCCGTCTATGCCGGGAAGGCGGACGCGGTCGCCCTCACGCGAGAAATCGCCGGCGAGATCGAGCGCGCCGCGATCCATGGACCCAGTCAGGCGCCATTCCCCGCTCAACGCATCGAGGGGGCCGGCCGCCTCGATGCGAAGCGTGGATTCTCGCACGTTGACCGGGCCGGCCGAAACGGCGTCGGTCTCGATCTGCGCGCGGGCGTCGAGCCGGTTGCCGGTCATCGATGCATCGAACGCGATGGCGGCCTGGCCATCCATGGCAACGGCCGAAACGGGCAGGGCGCCCGTCCACAGCGCATCGCCCTGCGCCTGCCAGCCCTCGCCTTCATAAGCACCGGTCACGTCGAGCTGAAGTGTCGGGCTCTGCGCTTCCAGCCGGGTCAGCGCGACATTGCGCCCGCCTTGCCAGCGGCCTTCGGCGCTTGCGTCGAGCCGGTCGCCGAGCAGCGTCTCGAGCTGGCCGCTGAACTCGCTGCCGTCTGCGGTGAGCGAGAAGTCCAGCGGGCCGGTGATCTCGCCGCTCGCCTGGCCGGTAAGGCGCAGCGTCCCGCCGGAGCCTGGACGGAAAGCGCCGACCTCGATCCGGCTTTCGGTCAGCCGGGCGCTGAAGCTGCCCGAACCGGGATTGAGCAGGCCCTGGGCTTCGATCTCGCCGCCCTCGCCGCTGAGGGTGAGGGCTTCAAAGGACAGATCGCCGGTTTCCCGGCTGTAGATCATGTGGGCGTCCACGCTGGGTGACGCGCCAAGCGCGGCCTGGAGCTGTGCGTTGTCGAAGCGGGCATTTTCGCTTTCCAGCACGGTGACCACGTCCGGGCGCGACAGCGGCCCGGTCACCGTGACCGGGCCGCGGACCCGGGCGAAGCGGGCAAAGCCGAGGTTCAGCTCCTGCGCGGCGATCTCGCCTTCGAAGGAGCGGTCCCCGGAGACGGTCAGAATGCCCTCCGCGGTGAGACTTCCGGCCTGAACGCGCTCGTTGGTGAGCTGGGTGACGAGGCCGGCGGCTTCGTTGACGGTCACGGCAAGCTGATCCGATCCGGCGCGGCTGATATCGGCCGACAGGCGCGGCGCCCGGATTTGGGCGGTGATGGCGGACAGATCGGGGCGGAACAGGCTGTCCTGGCGCAGGCGGACCGCCAGGGAGAGATCGCCCGGCCCGCCCAGCAGCTCGTCCAGCATGTCCAGCCCCGGCCAGCGTGCGGGGCGCGCCTGCGCGTCGATCTCCAGCAAGCCGGACTCCCAGCCCATCTCGCCGGTGATCGCCGCCTCGCCGTCGGCGCGGACCTCAAGCTGCCCGGTGCCGTCCTCGTCGGTACCAGACAGGGTCAGGTCGGCTTCGATCCGGCTATCGCGCGTGCGCATCAGTGCGGTCAGCGGTCCGCCGGCCGGCGCGATCAGTTGCGCATCGATGTCGAGCACGTCTTCGCCGATCAGCGCCTCGACGAGAATGCGGTCCTCGCCGCTATCGGTGCGCTGAACGTCCAGACTGGCCTGCCAGCCCCGGCCTGAGCGGGCCAGCGAGCCCTGCGCGGTCAAGCGTGCCTCCTGGCCTGTGACGGCTTCGGCAATGCGGATGGTGTCGAGATCGAGTTCGCCCACGCTGATCGTCCAGTCCGGCAGCCCGCCGCCCCCACCCTGCTCGCGTTCGGCGCGGGTCGGCTGGTGCAGCATGGCGATACGTTCGGCGGTCAGCGCCTGGACGTCGATATGGCGCGAAAGCAGGCTGCGTGGCCGCCAGTCCAGGACCAGGTTCTCCACTTCCAGCCAGACACCGTCCTGATCGGCAAGGGTCAGCGAGCCGATGGTGAGCCGGTCCAGCGGATTACCGGAGAGGTCGCTGATCTGGATTTCGCCGTATCCGGCGATCTGGCGTCCGTCGACCAGATCGTCGACCAGGTCGCGCCCGGTCTGTCCGGACAGCACGACAAGCGCCACCCCGGCGGAGGCGGCCAGCAGCGTGAGCACGATGCCAATCGTCCAGGCGCCAATGATGGCGGTCCGGCGAAGCCAGCCGGAACGGGTCTGAGCGGTATCGGCCATCTAAAAGGCTTGTCCGATGCTGATGTAGAAATGAACGGGGTCGTCGCCGTCACGCGGGTTAAGGGGCGTGGCGATGTCGGCGCGGATCGGCCCGAAACCGGGATAATAGCGCACGCCAAAGCCGGCCGCATATTGCATTTCGCCAAAATCGGGCGACAGCTCGCGTCCGGCAATGCCGCCATCCACGAAGGTGACGAAGCCCAGACGGTCCGACCAGCGATAGCGCAGCTCCGCGCTGGTCTCGAACAGAGAGCGGCCGCCGAAGGGTTCCTCCCGGCCGGTCACCTCGTCGAGCAGAGGCGGGCTCACAGACTGATATTCGTAGCCGCGGATCGAACCGCCGCCGCCGGCATAGAAGCGCTGGGTGGGCGGCACTTCCTGGGCGGTCGCGCCGAACAGGGCGCCGAGCCGGACCCGGCCGGCCAGGGTCCAGGACTCGCCGAAGGTCTGGTAGCCGCGCAGCCCGAAGACCGAGCGCACATAGCGCGCTTCCTCGTCGCCGAAGGACATGCCGGGGCGCACGCGCAATTCGGTGTACACCCCGTCAAGCGGGTTGAGGACGTTGTCGCGCATGTCGAACACCGCTTCGAGGGGAAGGGTGACCGTCGCCAGATCGCGTTCGCCGCGCGCATCCTCGACACGGGCGATCTGGGTGTCGATGCCGGCCGAGACGGTCAGCTCGTCGGTGAGGACGCGCGACAGGGCGGCCCCGGCCGACAGGGCGTCCTGGTCGTAGGCGTCGGTGCGTTCGGCCAGCGCCGCGCCGGTCAGCGTGAGGGCCTGATTATACCGGCGCCAGTGCGGCATCTGCAGCGTCGCCTGGACCCCGCTCTGCAGCGTGGCGGCGCTGACATCGAGCGTCAGCGTCTCGTCCCGGTTGAACATGTTGCGGCGGATCCATTCGACCTGGCCGCCGGCGCCGCGGTCTGTGGAAAAGCGCGCCGCAACGGCGAGGGTGTGACGCGGGACCGGTTCCATGCGCACGTCGACGGGACGCTGGACGCCGGTCGCATTGGGGGCCAGACGCGTATCGGCGAGGGCCACGATTTCCAGGTTCTGAAGGCGCTGATTATACTCTTCCAGCTGCGCCTTGCTCGCCGGTTCGCCTGCCTCGAACGGGGCCAGGCGGCGGACATACTCTTCGTCGAGGTCGGCCAGGCCACCCGCCAGCTGAGGCGTGCCGAAGCGCAGGAAAGGACCGGTGTCATAGGCAAACGTCGCGCGCGCGGCTTCGGTGGCGTGATCGACGATGATCTCGCGATTCCCCGTCTCGGCCTGGATCCAGCCCGAGTTGCGAAGCGCGGTCAGCACCCGGTTCTCCGCGTCGATCACAGCGCTGGCCAGGACCGGCCGGCCGGCCTGGAGGCCGAGCTCGGATTCGATCTCCGCGCCCGGAGCCCGCTCTGAGTCCGCAGGCACGTCGAAGGCGACATCGACGCTTTCGAAGACGAATTGTACGCCCGGACGCACGCGGACCAGCGGCGTGTCGTTCTCCCCCAGGCGCGGGTCGACGAGTGCCGCGTAATAGCCGCGCGATTCCAGATAGAGACGGATGCGTTCGGCGGCCTGCTGGGCCATGTCGCGGGCCGCCCAGCGCGACTCCGCTTCTTCCTCGGCCTCGCCGATGGTCTGGTAGAGCGCGTCGCGCAAGGCGGCGTCCTCCACCCCTTCGATGCGTGCCTGGGGCTTGCCCAGGGCTGGCGCGCAAAGCGCGCACGCCAACAGGGCCGCGCCCGAAAGGCGGCTGAAAATGGCGCGGGTGGACGAAGGCAGGTCTGACATTATTAGACTGTAACGGCTGAGCGTGAAGTTTGGTCCAAGCCTGATGCTTTATGAGGCATTTTTCCGGCACGAACTGCAGGCGGACGCGTTTGCACCCCTAAGACGTCTCCGACGGCGCATCCGTCATGATAGGAGTTTGAGACAAGCGCCCTATTTCACCGCTGAAATTTCGCGCCCGTCCGTCTAGGTTGGGTCAAGGCAAACAACCGGGAAGAGATTCGCATGTCCGAATCGACGCAGGAAACGTCACGCGGCTGGATTGGCTGGGTTCAGATCGGTGGCATCCTCGCGGTGATCGTGGTCGCGATCGTGATCACCATGGTGCTGTCCGGCGGCGGTGACGAGCAGGGCGCAGAGCCGCCCGCCGATGCCCGCGTCCCGGTTGAGGTCGTGCACCCCGACGTCGCGCCTCATCGTATCACCGTGGCCGCGACCGGTACGGTTGAAGCCAAGGCGCTGGTCTCCATCACGCCCCAGGTGGGCGGGCAGGTGCGCGAAGTCTCGGATTCCGTGCGCGAAGGCGGACGCTTCGAGGCTGGCGAAGTGCTGTTCCGCATCGACCCGCGCGACTACCAGGTCGCCGTCCAGCGCGCGCAGGCCAACCTGGCCGATGCGCGCAGTGCGCTGGCCGAAATCGAGGCCGAAGCCGATATCGCGCAGGAGGAGTGGCGCGCGACCTTTCCGGGGCGCGACATTACCGCGCTTGCCGCGCGCGAGCCGCAGCTGGAAGCAGCGCGCTCACGGGTCATGTCGGCTGAGGCCGATCTCAACCAGGCGCGGATCGATCTGGACCGGACGACCTTGTCCTTCGCCTTTGACGGGCGGGTCGTCGCCAGCCAGATCGAGACCGGACAGGTTGTCTCCCCGGGCCAGGCCTATGGACAAGTCTATTCGATCGGGGAGCTTGAAGTGGTTGTTCCTGTGCCGCCCGAGGACGCGGCCCGGCTGGGCGAGGCAGAAGGCCGGCCGGTTCAGATCCGTCTTGAAGGACACGACCGGCCCATCGCCGGAGAGGTGCTGCGCGAGGGTGCGCAGCTCGATGCGCGCTCGCGCCTGATCAACCTGTTTGTCGCTCCCGAGCAGCCCGATGCGCTGCGCCCCGGCCTCTTCGCCGACGTCGTTATCGACGGGCCGGAGCTGAGCCGGGTGCTGGCGCTCCCCGGGACAGCCCTGTCGGGACTCGACCAGGTTCATGTCGTGCGAGGCGATGAAATCGAAAGTCTGCGGGTCGAGGTGCTGGACCGCCGCGACCGGACCGTCTTCGTCGAGCCGTTCGACTATGGCGAGGGGGTGATCGTCACACCGCTGCCTGAAGGCGCGATCGGACGTCAGGCGCGCATTCTCACCGATACAGACGAGGCGGCAGACCCGCGCGAGAGCGGCGATGAGTGAAGACAATTCCCAGCGCGGCCGGCCGGCCCGCCCCGGCGGCGGGGGTGACGACCGGACCCCGCCCGGCGCAGGTCTGATCGGCTGGTTTGTCCGCAATCCCGTTGCCGCAAACCTGCTGATGATCCTGTTCCTGCTGGGCGGGGCGCTGAGCGCGGCCAATCTGCGCACCGAGGTCTTTCCCACCATCTCGCCCAGCGTGGTCCAGGTCGCGGTGATCTATCCGGGCGCGACCCCGGAGGAGATCGAACAGTCGGTGACACGCCGGCTGGAAGAGGCGGTGCTGGGTCTGGAGGGCGTGGACCGGGTGCGCTCGGTCGCGTCCGAGGCGCGCGGCACGGTGACGATCGAGCTGCTCGACTTCGCCGATCCGCAACAGGTCAAGGACGATGTCGAGACGGCGGTAGACTCCCTGCAGGACTTCCCGCCCGAAGAGGCTGAAGAACCCCAGGTCCGGGTGCCCCAACCGAGCACGACGATCCTGACTTTCGCCCTGACGGGTCCGGTCAGCGAAGGCACGCTGCGCGAAGCAGGCGAGCAGGCCGAACGTGAACTGCTCTCGCGCGACGGCATTTCCACAGTCCGGCTGCGCGGGGTGCGCGCCTACGAGATTTCCATCGATGTGAGTGAAGAGGATCTGCGCCGCTACGCGCTGAGCTTCGACGAGGTCGCCAATGCGGTGCGGGCCTCCTCGATCGACCTGTCGGGCGGCGAAATCCGCGCCGAGGGCGGGGAAATCCTGCTGCGCACCGATGCGCGGCGCGAAACCGGCGAGGAATTTGAATCCATCATCCTGCGCTCCAACGAGGACGGAACGCGCGTCAGGCTGGGCGATGTGGCGCAGATCGAGGACGGCTTCCAGGACGATCCGCTGATCTCGCTCTATAACGGCGAACCGGCCGTATTCGTGGATGTGGCGACGCAGGGCAATGAAGACCTGCTGGAAGTGCGCGATTCCGCGGCGGCATGGCTCGAGGAGACGACGCTTCCTGCCGGCGTTCATGCCACCTTGTCGGTGGACCAGAGCGAGGTCTTCGTCGACCGGCTCTCGCTGCTGGCGCGCAACGCGATTCTCGGCTTCACCCTGGTCTTCCTGCTGCTGGTCCTGATGCTGGACCTGCGCCTGGCCTTCTGGGTGGCGCTCGGAGTGCCGATCTCGTTTCTCGGAGGATTCGCGCTGTTCGGGTTTGTGGGTGTGACCCTCAACTTCGTCACCACGTTCGGGCTGATCGTGGTGCTGGGCATCGTGGTCGACGATGCCATCGTGGTCGGGGAAAACACCGACCGGGAACGGGGCAAGGACCAGCCCGAGGACAAGGCGGCCATCGCCGGCGTGACGGGCGTTGCCGCGCCGGTGCTTGTCGGCGTGCTGACGACGATGGCCGCGTTCGGGCCGCTGATCTTTTCCGGCGGCGAATTCGGCGAGATCACCCGGCCCATTCCCATCGTGGTGATCTGCATCCTCGCAATCTCGCTGGTCGAGGCCTTCTTCATCCTGCCCTCGCACCTGGCCCATGGCGGCAACTGGAGCCGCGGGCCGCTGGCGCGGGTCCAGGACCGGGTCGCCGACATGCTCGGCCGGTTTGCCCAGGGCCCGCTCTACAGCTGGGCGCGCCTTGCCGGGCGTCTGCGTTATCTGGTCGCCCTGGTCGGGATCGTCGTTGTCGTGGCTGCCGTCAGCCTGGTGGCGACCGGGGTGGTGCGTTTCGTCTTCTTCCCCGCGATCGAGGCGGAAGACATTACCGCCGATCTGCGCCTGCCCGATGGCGCGCCCTTCGAGGCGACCGAGCGCGCCGCGCGCCAGCTCGTCCAGGCCGCCGAGGCGCTCGCCGCGGAGTCCCGGGAGGACGGCGAACCGCTGATCCGGGCGATCTCGACAGTGATCGGAGGCCGGACCAGCCTGTTTGGCGGGCCGGGGACGACGACGAACACGACCATCGCGTCCAATCTGGCCCAGATCCAGATTCAGCTGACCCCGTCCGCGGAGCGTTCGATATCCTCCGCCGAGGTCGAGCGGTTGTGGCGCGAGCGTGCGGGCAGCCTGCCCGGCGTGGAGCAGCTTTCCATCGTCTCCTCGGCGGGACCGCAGAGCGGCGCCTGTCCGGGGCAGGGCGCGAGCAGGCGGAGGATTTTGCCAGCCTCCAGCGCGGGCTGATGTTCGCCCTGCTCATCATGTACACGCTGCTGGCGACGCAGCTGCGCAGCTATATCCAGCCTGTGGTGATCCTGATCGCCGTTCCGTTCGGCGCAGCAGGGGCGATCCTGGGCCATCTGCTGCTGGGCTACGACCTGTCTTTCCCCTCCATCTTCGGGATCGTGGCCCTGGCCGGGGTGGTGGTGAACGCATCCATCGTGCTGATCGACCGCTACAACCAGAATATCGGGCTGGGCATGGCCTTCTCCGAGGCGATCGCCGAAGCCACGGCGCGCCGCTTCCGGCCGATCCTCATCACGACGCTGACGACCGCGCTGGGGCTGTTGCCGATCATCACCGAGACCAGTCCGCAGGCCCAGTTCCTCATACCCATGGCCGTCAGCCTGGGGGCCGGGCTGTTGTTCGCCTCCACCCTGATCCTGACCTTGCTGCCCGCCTATGTGCTGATCGTGGAGGACATCCGCGGGCGCAAACGCGGCCGCAAGACGGCAGAGCGCGCCTATGGATCTGAAGAGTCACAGGAATCCGGGGGATCGCCCTCGTCGTAGGCGGGCGGAACGGTTAACCTCGGCTACATGTTTTGAGCGCCAGATAGAACGCGTTAAGCTTTTGAGTGATTCTCGGGGCCGCCAGGACGGCGAAAGATTATCAGAATGCAACAGCTCAAGATGGACGGAATGACCGGGGCTTCGGCCGACGCAGGCTGGTCCCACATTCTTCAGGTCGATCTTCCCGATGTGCCCGGGCGCGAGCGTCTGGCCGACCATATAGACCAGTATATCGCGCTGTTCCTGCGCGAGTTCGATGCATTCCGTTCGGCTTTCACCCGTCTGGACGCAGGCCGTTTCGGGCTCGATGCCGGGAGTGCCGACTGGGATGCCCTGGCGCGGCTGCGCGATGAGCTGGCCACGCGCCTCTTTCCCGAGAGCGAGCACTGGCGCATCTTCATCACCGAGAACGAGGTCGAGGACGAGAGCGCGTACGAGCTGGCGCGGCCTTCGCCCGATTTCGATCTCGATTTTGCAGACGGCGAGGCCGGCGCGGTCGACGCGGATGGCGCAGGGCCGACCTCGAATGAGGAGGGGCTGGATATTGCCGGCGAGTTGTCCCGCTTCCGTGAGGATCTTGGGCAAATCGCGCAATCTCTGACCGGCCACGAGGCGTTGCGCGAAAGCGTCGACCGCTTCCGCGAAGAGATGTCTGAGATGTCTGAGATATTCGCCGAGCGCGTGACCAACGCGGCCGGTACGATCGATCATGCGGCTCAGCGCATCGAGGCGAGCGCGGCTCTGATGCCCGACCCTGATCGCCTCGAACTGGTGCTCACCCGCAACGAGGCCTCGGCGGCCATTCTCGAACGCGGTGTGCGCCAGTCGCTGACCCTGCTGCTGCAGGCGGTCGAGACGATGGCCGAGCGCGGGGCGCTCGACGACGAGCCGCAGCGCCGGATCGCATCCGGCGATTAAGTTCGCGCCAGCGCTTGTATTACACTTCTGTAATGTTAACCTCATCCCCGTGACGATGCCGGGGAGGGCGCGACATGCGATATCTGATCTGTCTGACAGCGGTGGGCCTGGTGGCGGGCGCGCTGGCGCTCTGTCCGCAGAGCTTTCGCGACCGGATGGCTGAGGAAGTCACGCCCAGGGCCGAGATCGTGGAGGAGGTCGAAGTGGCCGTTCGCAGTCTGATCGACCAGTTGCACAATACCGGACCGGACCTCACGCCTGCGCCCTAGCCTGTGGCCGCCAGCGCCAGGCGAGGATCGCCGCCAGCATCGCAGCCACGAAGATGAGCACCGGCAGGGGTGCGATCAGGCTGGCGGTCAGAGCCGGTCCCGGGCAGAGCCCGGCAATCCCCCAGCCGACCCCGAAAATCGCCGACCCGGCCAGAAGGCGCGAATCCACTTTCGTGATTTCAGGCAAGGAGAATTGCTCTTCAAATACCGGCCCCTGCCGGGGCAGCACCAGCCGGTAGCCGAGCGCCGTGACGGCGAGCGCGGAGGCCATGACCAGCGCGAGGCTGGGATCCCAGGCTCCGGCGATATCCAGAAAGTTCTGGACCTTCATCGGATTGGTCATGCCCGAGACGATCAGTCCCAGTCCGAAGATGAGGCCGCTGACGCCGGCTGCGAGCGTTTTCATCATATCGCATTCTCCTAGAAAACGTGGCGCAGAAGGAAGACGGTGACGATGCCTGTGGTCATGAAGCTGGCCGTCGCGACCATGGAGCGGACCGACAGGCGTGCCGTGCCGCAGACGCCGTGGCCGGACGTGCAGCCCGACCCGAGCTGGGTGCCGATGCCGACCAGCACACCGGCGAGAATGAGCAGCGGTGCCGATACGGGCATCGAAAAGTTCGGCCGGTCTGGGCTGAACAGCATGTAAATGAGCGGGGCGCCGATCAGTCCGGCAATGAAGGCCGCGCGCCAGGCGCGGTCGCCTGTGCCGCGTCCGAGCAGGCCGCCGGCAATGCCGGAAATGCCGGCGATCCGGCCGTTGAGCGCCATCAGCATGACGGCGGCCAGCCCGATCAGCGCGCCGCCGGCTATGGCGGCGACCGGCGTGAACGGTGTGGCGTGAACCGTGGTCTCGATCATGGGCGTGTCTCCGATCCGGGAGCGCAGCGAGGGGCTGCGACAACTCAACACTTTTCAATTATCGAAAATGATATATATAGAGGGTCATGGCAAGCCTCTTCTTGCAGGCTTGTGAGGACTGACGAGGACGCACGCATGAAAGACGGTCTTGATTTCAGCGAGGTTCGCGAGCGCGCCGCAGAGGTGGCGTCGCTCCTGAAGACGCTGTCACATCCCAATCGCCTGCTGATCGCCTGCGAGCTGATGGATGGCGAACGCTCGGTATCCGAGATCGAGGCGGCCACCGGGGCGGCCCAGCCCAACCTGTCGCGCGATCTTGCGCGGCTGCGCGAGCAGGGCCTGGTCACGGCACGCCGTCAGTCCAAGCAGGTCTTCTACAAGCTGAAGGATGCGCGCCTGGAGGCCCTCATGCACGCCATGTGCGACGCCTTCGGCCCGAAACCGGCAACACACGCGCCCCGAGCGGCGCAAACCCAGGGAGCAAAGCGATGACCCGCAAGCCCGACATCAAGATGTTCTTCGACGAGCCGACGAACACGTTCTCCTATGTCGTTTCCGATCCGGAAACCAGCAAGGCGGCGATCGTCGACTCGGTTCTCAACTACGATCCCAAATCCGGGCGTACCTCCAAGCACAGCGCCGACGAGATCATCGCCTATCTCAAGGACCAGGGCCTGACGGCCGACTGGATTCTGGAAACCCATGTCCACGCCGACCACCTGTCGGCGGCGCCGTATCTCAAGGAGAAGGTCGGTGGCAAACTCGCCATCGGCTCGAATATCAAGGTGGTCCAGGACGTGTTCGGCAAGGTGTTCAACGCCGGGACCGAGTTCAAGCGCGATGGCTCCCAGTTCGACGTGCTGTTCGAGGACGGCGAGACCTTCAAGGTCGGCAATATCGAGGCGCGCGCGATTCACACGCCCGGCCACACGCCGGCCTGCATGACCTATGTCATCGGCGATGCCGGGTTTGTCGGCGATACGCTGTTCATGCCGGACTACGGCACGGCGCGGTGCGATTTTCCGGGCGGGGATGCGCGCACGCTCTACCGCTCGATCCAGAAGATTTTTGCCCTGCCCGACGAGACCCGGCTGTTCATGTGCCACGACTACAAGGCACCGGGACGCGACAGCTATGCCTGGCAGACCACTGTCGGCGAAGAGAAGACCGGCAATATCCACGTCCATGAAGGGGTCAGCGAGGACGAATTCGTCCAGATGCGCACCGCCCGCGATGCGACGCTGGAGATGCCCGTCCTCATCCTGCCCTCGGTGCAGGTCAACATGCGGGCCGGCGAGACGCCTCCGGCCGAGGATAACGGGGTTCGCTACCTGAAAATCCCGCTCGACGCGCTCTAGGGCGAAGCGGGCCGGAGGGGAGGAGACCAATATGGACCTGAAACAGATTTCGCCATTCTTCGCGGCCAGCCCGCAGCTTTCCGTGGCCGAAATCGGCATGGCGGCCAGCCAGGGCTACAAGGCCATCATCAATAACAGGCCGGACGCGGAGGAGGACGGCCAGCCCTCCTCGGCCGAGATCGAGGCGGCAGCCCGCGCGCAGGGGCTCGACTACCGCTATATTCCCGTCATCGGGGGGCAGATCGGCGAGGCGGATGTCGAGGCCATGACCGCCGCGCTGTCCGATCTCAACGGTCCGGTCCTGGCCTATTGCCGGACCGGGACGCGTTCGGTGACGCTCTGGGCTCTGAGCGAGGCTCGCCACATCGATGCCGATGCGCTGATCCGGACCGCTGCCGAAGCCGGGTACGACATCTCCAGCCAGCGGTCCCGCCTGGCGGCGCGCCTGCGCCAGCCGGCGCATGCACAGGAGGACCGCCCACGGCCTGTAGAACCGGGAGCGCGTTACGACGTCGTCGTGATTGGCGGGGGCGCGGGCGGCATTGCCAGCGCCGCGAGCATCCTGAAGCGCCGGCCGCAAACCCGCATCGCCCTGATTGAGCCGCGCGACGAGCACTATTACCAGCCCGGCTGGACGCTGGTCGGCGGCGGAGTTTTCCGGCGCCGGGAGACGGTGCGCGCGATGGCCGGGCTCATCCCCAAGGGGGTCAAATGGATCCGCGCCGCAGCGGCCAGTTTCGAGCCGGACCGCCAGGCCGTGGTGCTGGAAGACGGCACCCGGCTTGCCTATTCGGTGCTGGTTGCCGCGCCGGGGCTGAAGCTGGACTGGGATCAGGTCGACGGCCTGCGCGCCACACTCGGCAAGAACGGGGTGACGTCGAACTACCGGTTCGATCTGGCGCCGTATACCTGGGAGCTGGTGCGCAATCTGAGATCGGGCACAGCGCTGTTCACCCAGCCGCCCATGCCGATCAAATGCGCCGGCGCGCCGCAAAAAGCAATGTACCTGGCCTGCGATGCCTGGAAGCGGGCCGGGGCGCTGGACAAAATTCAGGTCGAGTTCCGCAACGCGGGCGGTACCCTGTTCGGCGTCGGCGCGTACGTGCCGGCCCTGATGGACTACGTGAAGGATTACGCGATCGACCTGGAGCTCAACTCCAATCTCGTTGCGATCGACGGGCCGAAACGGACTGCAACGTTCAAGATCATGTCCGGCGAGCGCGAAGGCGAGCTGGTCGAGCGCAGATTCGACATGATCCATGTCTGCCCGCCCCAGACCGCACCAGATTTCGTCAAGGCCTCTCCGCTCGCCAATGAGGCAGGCTGGATCGAGGTCTCCGCGGAAACCCTGCAGCACGTGCGCTACGGCAATGTCTTTGCGCTGGGCGATGCCTGTTCGGCGCCCAATGCCAAGACCGCCGCGGCGGTACGGGCGCAGGCCCCGGTCGTTGCGGAGAATGTGATTTCCGTGCTGGACGGCCGCACGCCGCGCCGGATCTATAACGGCTATGGCTCGTGTCCGCTGACCGTGGAGCGCGGCAAGATCGTGCTGGCCGAGTTCGGCTATGGCGGCAAGCTGCTGCCGACCTTCCCCTCCTGGCTGGTGGACGGCACGAAACCGAGCCGGCTGGCCTGGTTCCTGAAGGAAAAGATGCTGCCGGCCATTTATTTCGGGGCGATGCTGAAAGGCCGCGAATGGCTGGTGACGCCCGAGCGTCTTGCTCACACTCCCTCCGGTTACGAAGCGCAGGATGCGCTGCCGCCGCGATCGTGATGCCGCCGCGGAAGACTTCCGAGAAAGGTCCGTCCTGCCGATGAAACTTGCCCGCTACCTCCCGATCCTGGACTGGGGCCGCAGCTACGACGCCCGGGCATTCTCCAATGATGCACTGGCCGCATTGATTGTGACGATCATGCTGATCCCGCAATCGCTGGCCTATGCGATGCTGGCGGGCCTGCCGCCCCAGGCCGGGCTCTATGCCTCGATCGCGCCTCTGGTGCTGTACGCCGTGTTCGGCACGAGCCGCGCGCTTGCGGTTGGCCCGGTTGCCGTCGTCTCATTGCTGACGGCCGCCTCGGTCGGCCGGATCGCGGAGGCCGGCAGTCTGGGCTATGTCACGGCAGCGCTGACGCTGGCCTTCCTTTCGGGAGTCATGTTGCTGACGCTGGGCCTGTTCCGGCTGGGTTTCCTGGCCAATTTCCTGTCCCATCCGGTCATTTCCGGTTTCATCACGGCCACCGGCCTGCTGATTGCGGCGGGACAGGTGCGCCATGTGATCGGCATCGAGGGCGGGGGTCATACGCTGATCGAGATCGGGCGGGGCTTCGTGGAGAACGCAGGCAATGTAGAGCCCTACACACTGGTCATCGGCGTGTCGGCGCTGGGCTTCCTGTTCTGGAGCCGCAAAGGGCTGGCGCCCCTCCTGCGCGCCGTCGGGATGAAGCCGGGTGTGGCTGCGATGGTCAGCCGGGCCGGGCCCATCCTGGCTGTCGCGGTGTCGATCGTGGCGGTCGAGGTCTTCAATCTCGGCGCACTCGGCGTGGCGCTGGTCGGTGAAGTTCCCGCCGGGCTGCCGCCCTTCACCGTACCGAGCCTGAATGGCGAGCTCGTCGGGGCGCTCCTGTCCTCGGCGGCGCTGATCTCCATCATCGGTTTTGTCGAGTCGGTCTCGGTCGCCCAGACGCTGGCGGCCAAGAAGCGCCAGCGCATCGATCCCGATCAGGAGCTGGTGGGCCTCGGCGCGGCCAATATCGCGGCGGCGTTTTCCGGCGGCTACCCCGTCACGGGCGGATTTGCGCGCTCGGTAGTCAATTTCGACGCCGGGGCGCAGACGCCGGCTGCCGGAGCGTTCACCGCGGTCGGCATCGCCATCGCCGCGCTTGTCTTCACTCCGCTTCTGGCGAGCCTTCCCAATGCGGTGCTGGCGGCGACCATCATCGTTGCCGTAGTCTCGCTGATCGATCTTGGCGCGCTCCGGCGGGCCTACGCCTATTCACTGGGCGATTTCGCGGCGATGAGCGCGACCATCGCGCTGACGCTGCTGTTGGGCGTGGAGGCCGGGGTGGCGGCCGGGGTGCTGATTTCGCTTGGCCTCTTCCTCTACCGGACCAGCAAGCCGCATTCGGCGCTGGTCGGTCAGGTGCCGGGCACGCAGCATTTCCGCAATGTGGACCGCCATGACGTGATCACCGCCCCGGACGTTGCGACGCTGCGGGTCGACGAAAGCCTGTACTTTGCCAATGCGCGCTATCTGGAAGACCGGGTGCTGGCGATCCTCGCCGCGCAGCCGGGGCTTCGCCATCTGATCCTGATGTGCCCGGCGGTGAACGAGATCGACTTCAGTGCGCTGGAAAGCCTGGAATCGCTGAACCGGCGCCTGAAGGATGGCGGTGTCACGCTGCACCTGTCCGAGGTGAAGGGCCCCGTCATGGACCGGCTGAAGCGAAGCCATTTCCTCGACGATCTGACGGGTGAGGTCTTTCTCAGCCAGTACGATGCGTTCCGCGCGCTGGCGCCGGAGACCGCGCAGCGCGCGCTGGACGCCCGGCGGCCCGATATCTGCCCGAATGCGGAATCGGCCGGGCTCGACCGGCACCAGACAACGCCGGGGCCCGGGGCCTAGAGGTAGAGCGGGAAGCCCGGCGAGGCGATCTGCACGATCCAGACCAGAGCAATGGCGAAGGCGAGAAACGGGCCGAACGCCATCAGCGTGCGAGCCGAGACCTCCTGGCCGGCGAGGCGCAGCGCGAAGACGCAGCAGAGCGCGGTGACGCTTGCCAGCAGGACGATGAGCGGCAGGGCCGCGACCGAGCACCAGGCCCCGCCCGCCGCCAGCAGTTTCGCATCGCCCCGGCCTAGCCCGTCACGGTCGCGAAGCTGGCGGTAGGCCAGCTCGATCCCGACAAAGACCAGATAGCCCAGCGCCGCCCCGGACAGGTGCAGCCAGATATTGCGGTCCAGCCAGAGCGCCGCCGCCAGTCCGGCCGCGATCAGAGGCAGGGTCAGGATATCCGGCAGGCGGTAGGTGCGCGCATCGATCCAGGCCAGGACGGCGAGGGCCGGCAGGAGCACCAGGCTGGACACGATGAGGGCGGGCGCGATCATGCGCTCGTCTTAGCGTGCCCGGCGCGCGATGTCCGCCGTCTTGGGCGATGCGCTGCACCTTCGCCCGGTCAGGCCGAAACCGCCTCTATCGCGCGCACGCTCGCCTCGATCGCGGTGCGGTTGCCGGTACGCAGATAGGCGCCCAACGCTGCCTCGGTGAGCTTGACGGCATGGTCGTCGCGCGTCGCCTCGGCGCGGCGGGAAAGATGCTGGGCACTGTCGTCGGGCATGGCGGTGCGCGCCGGCAGCGCCTCTGGCAGGGTCTTGGGCAGGAAGGCGGCTTTCAGAGCGCAGCCCGCGCCGAACGCCCCGGCCAGAAGCGCGCGTCCGGTGCGCTCGCCGGTGACCGCCATCATCTCGCGCGCGGCGCTTGCCCCGGTCACGGCGTGGGTGAAGACGACCATGGAATAGGGTGTGCTGATAGTCTCGACGAACAGGTCCAGAAAGACCTCGATCAGCGCCTCGGCCCGTAGTGCCGGATCGCCGGAGAGGTCTGCGCCGGCGATGTGGGCTGCGAACCCGTCGAGCCCGGCAATCTGCAACAGCCCTGCGCTGATCGATCCGCTCTGCGGACGATGGCGCGCCTCCACCAGGGGCAGGGTTTCGAGCACATCGCGCAATGGTCTTGAACCGGCCCGCAGCCCGGATGCGGGCTGGCGTCCCGGCAAGGTGCGGTACATGGCCGCCCAGGCCGCGAGCGCGTGGGCCAACTCGGTCCGGCGCGACAGGGTGTCGGCCCGGCGCAGCGCGCGCACGGCGTGACCGGTGCGGACCGGGCCATGGACCGCAGCGGTGATGTAGCCGGGAGCAAGCCGGCGGGCCCATCTGTCCAGGACCGGTATCCAGCCCTGTGCCTCGATCTCGTCTGCAAAATAGATGACCCAGTCGGCGAAGCGCGTGCGCTGTCCGAGCGCCGCGGCCAGATTGTCGGCCCGGATCGGTTCAACGGGCCCCATCACCGGCAGAAACCGGCTTTCCTCTTCCGCGATCCAGGCCGGGGCCCTGTATCCGAGCCCCAGGGCGTGAAGTGCTTCGATCACCATCGGCAGGTGATTGAAATTGCCGTTGTCCAGATTGGGGGCGCAGGTGTGGAGCCGATCCAGCAGGCTGTCATAGGCGGGGTGAGCAAGCGCGTTCATGAGCGGTCGTCCTTTGGTCCGTGTTGCAGGGCGCGTCGTGCGGTGTGTTGCTCACGCTAGTTTCTCAAGTTAACTTGAGGTCAAGCTCTTATTTTCGGTGTTTTCAAAAGGGGATCGCTCATGACCGGCCGAGCCACGCCTGAGAAAGGGTCTGACGCCTCGGGCGGGACCAAGCGGGCAAGCGATCTTTTGACGATTGGCGACATGGCCCGGCGAACCGGCCTGTCGGTTTCGGCGATCCGGTTCTACGAGGAGAAGGGGCTGGTCTTCCCGCACCGCAATGCCGGGGGGCAGCGCCGCTTCCTGCGCTCGGACGTGCGCCGGCTGTCCTTCATCGTGATCGCCCAGCAGCTTGGCCTGACGATTGGCGAGATTCAGGCGGTGCTGGCCCGCCTGCCCGAAGGACGCACGCCCAACCGGGCCGACTGGACGCAGATTTCCGCAGGGATCCGGACCCGGATCGATGACAAGATCGCCCAGCTGACGCGCACCCGCGAGCGGCTGGACGGGTGTATCGGATGCGGCTGCCTGTCGCTGAAGGCCTGCCAGCTTTACAACCCCGGCGACCGTGCGGCCCGGCAGGGAAGCGGCCCGAGACGCTTGCTGGCCGACTGAGTCCCGGTCCGCCGCCGACTCACCGGGTCGCTTGACTCCCGAAGGCGTGAGAACAAAGATAAAACATCTATCGGCCGCAGTCCGGGAAGACAGTCTCATGCGCCCTCGTGCCGACCGTCATTCCATGACGGATAAAGCCTCAAAACTGAAGACTTTGCGTCAGGAGATAGGCGCGCTGGAGGCCAGCGAGACCCGGTTTCGCACACCGACCCGGCTGGAGCTTCCGGCCCGCGCCGGACCGGTTAGCGAAGTGTGGGCCGATGAGGAGGGGCAGGACCCGCTGGCGTCCTTCCGTCAGCAGGCCGGCCTGCATGAAGTGCGCCCCGACACCTATCTGGACGGGCCGCTGGCCTTTGCCTTCGCGGCGCTGTGGCTTGCCGGACTGGACAGTGACCGGCCCGTTCTGTGGGTACATCAGGCAGGCAGCCGGCTCGATTTCGGCGGACCGTGCCCGGACGGGCTGATGGCCCGCGGGCTCGATCCCCGGCGGCTGGTCCGCGTGCGTCCGCGCGCCATGAGCGATGCGCTGTGGGCGATGGAGAACGGGCTGAAAGCCGGACTCCTGGTGCTGGGCGAGGCGGGCGGAGACCGGTGCGATCTGACGGCGACCAAGCGCCTGCACCAGGCGGCCAAGGCCCGCGCGACCAGCCTGATGCTGGTGCGCCCCCATGACGCGAGCGGGCCGAGTGCCGCTTTGACCCGCTGGCGCGTCGCCCCGCAAGCCAGCCGCGCGGCCGCCTATCGCGGCGCGGGCGGGTTGCCTGGCCCGGGCAGCCTGCGCCTGCGCGCCGTGCTGGAGCGACAGCGCGGCGGCGCCCCCGACCAGTTCGAACTTGAGTGGACTCATGACCCGTTTTGCCGCGCTCAGCCTGCCCCGGTGGCCGACCGACCGGCTGCGCCTGTCCCGCGCCGTCTTACCGGATAGCCTGGCGCGTCCGTGCGTCTTGACCCTGTCCGGCGCGGGCGGGGAGCGGCTGCATGCCCTGACCGCCCATGGCGAGGCGGCGGGTCTGACGCGCGGCATGGGTGTTGCCGATGCGCGCACGCTGGTGCCGGCCCTCAAGGCCCATCCGGCCGACCCGGAGGGCGACCGGGCCGCGCTGATGCGCCTGGCGCGCTGGTGCGGGCGGTTCTCGCCCTGGACGGCGGCCGATCCGGGCGAGCCGGGGCTGGACGGTGTCTTGCTGGACATTACCGGCTGCGCGCGGGTGTTTGGCGGAGAGGCGGCCTTGATGGACCGGCTGGTGGGCGAGGTGCGCGCCCTGGGCCTGGAGGCGCATGGGGCGGTAGCCCCGACGCTGGGGCTGGCTTGGGCGCTGGCGCGGTTTGCCGCCCCCGGCGATGCACGCGGCTGGGCCGGGGCGGACGGCCCGCGCGGCGTGCTGGACGCGCTGCCTGTGGAGGCGCTGAGACTGGGTGACATGGCCGCTACGCTGCGCCGTTTCGGCCTGAAGCGGGTCCGCGATCTGTTCGCCATTCCGCGCGCCGATCTTGCCCGCCGCTTCGGCACCGATCCGGTGCGCCGGCTCGACCAGGCGATGGGGGTGGAGCGCGAGGTGCTCGACCCGCTCCAGCCGCGCGCGGACCTGCGCGCGCGGGTCCGCTATGGCGACGGGCAGCAGACGCTGGACGCGGTCAAGGACGGGGCGGCACGCGCGATCGAGCGCCTGTGTGCCGAGCTGGAGCGCGAAGAGCTGGGCCTGACCCGTTTGCGCATGACGCTCTACCGTGTCGACGGTCAGGCGCGCGACCTGATCGTGGGCACGGCAAGGCCAAGCCGCGACGCGGCCCATCTGGTGCGTCTGCTCAACGAGCGCCTGGACCGGGCCGAGATCGATATCGGCTTTGGTATCGACCTGTTCGAGGCCGCCGCCAGCCTCGCCTCGCCGCTGACCGGCGGCCAGGGCGATTTTCATGGGGCGGGCGAGGCCGAGGCAGACATGATGCGCTTGGCCGATCAGCTGATGGCGCGCCTGGGCCGGGAGGCAGTGATGCGGGCCGAGGCCGGCGACAGCCATCTGCCCGAACGCGCCGGCCGGTTCGTGGCCATGGACGGCCAGGCGCCGGCCTGGCCGCGGCGGCGCGAAATCCGTCCGCTTCTGATCTTCGACCGACCCGAACCGGCCGAGGCCGTTGCGGAAATCCCCGACGGCCCGCCGCGCCAGTTCACCTGGCGCCGCATCCGTCACCGGATCGCGCGCGCCGAAGGGCCCGAACGCATTTCACCGGAATGGTGGCGCGCTGCGCCGGGAAGCGGGCCCGGGCGCACGCGCGATTATTTCCATGTCGAAACCGAGGACGGCCGGCGTTTCTGGCTCTATCGCGACGGGTTGTACGGGCGGGAAGCGGGCCAGCCGGCCTGGTTCGTTCACGGTGCGGGGTAGGCATGATGGAGTATGCCGAACTCGCTGCGGCGACGAATTTCACCTTTCTGCGCGGAGCCAGCCACCCTCACGAGATGGTCGAGGCGGCCAAAGCGCTGGGGCTGTCGGCCCTCGCCATTACCGACCGCAACACGCTGGCCGGCGTGGTGCGTGCGCATCTGGCTGCCCGGGAAGCCGGCATCAAGCTTCTGATCGGCGCGCGCCTGGTGACCGTGGAGGGGGTAGAGCTGATCTGCCTGCCGCGCAACAAGGACGCCTATGGTGCGCTGGCGCGGCTACTGACCGATGCCAATTTCCGCGCCGCAGACCAGGAGAGAGAGGGGCGGGTGACCCTGGCGGACGTGGCAGCCGCCGGGCCGGACCAGGTCCTGATCCTGATTCCGCCTGCCGCGCCCGAGCCGGACTGGCAGCGTGAGGTGAGCGCGTTCCTGAACCGGTGCGAAAGCCCGGTCGAATACGGGCTGGTGCGTCATTTCGACGGGCAGGACGGCGCGCGCCTGGCGCGTCAGACGCAAGAGGCCGCAGACTGGGGCCTGGTTCCCGTGGCGCTGGGCGATGTCCTGTTTCACGGCGCCGAGCGGCGAGAGATGGCCGATATCCTGACCTGTATCCGCGAGCATGAGCGCATCGATACGGCCGGACGCAAGCTGGCCGCCCATGCCGAGCGCCATCTTAAAAGTCCGCAGGAAATGGCGCGCCTGTTTGCAGGGTACGAAGCAGCCGTGGCGCGCAGCGCGGCGCTGGCGGCCCGGGTCGATTTCTCCCTCGACGAGCTGGTCTACGAATATCCCGAAGAAGTGATCGGGGAGGGCGAAACCCCGATGCAGACCCTGACGCGCCTAACTTGGGAGGGGGCACACCGGCGCTACCCGGCCGGGGTGCCGGACAAGGTGAGGACGGCGATTTCCTACGAGCTCGGGCTGATCGAGGAGCTCAACTATCCCTCCTACTTCCTGACCGTCCACGACCTGGTACGCTTTGCCCACTCGAAGGGGATTTTGTGCCAGGGGCGCGGATCGGCGGCCAATTCCTCGGTCTGCTTCGCGCTGGGCGTGACCGAGGTGGACCCGGCCACGATCGATCTGCTGTTCGAGCGGTTCGTTTCGGCCGAACGCAACGAACCGCCCGATATCGACGTCGATTTCGAACATCAGCGCCGCGAAGAAGTGATCCAGTACGTGTACGAGAAATATGGCCGCCGCCGGGCGGGAATGACGGCGGTGGTGTCCTGCTATCGCCCGCGCGGGGCAATCCGCGAGGTGGGCAAGGTGTTCGGCCTGACCGGCGACGTTCTGGCCGCACTGTCCAAGGCGATCTGGGGGTGGAAGGACGGCCTGTGCGATAATGTCATCCGCGACGAGCTGGGCCTCGATCCGTCGAGCCCGGCGCTGGCGCGCACGCTGCACCATGCGCGCGAGCTTCTCAGCTTCCCGCGCCATCTTTCCCAGCATCCCGGCGGATTCGTGATGACGCTGGGCCGCCTCGACGAGATCGTGCCGGTGCGCAAGGCGGCGATGCCCGAACGCACGGCCATCGAGTGGGACAAGGAGGATATCGAGGCGCTGGGCCTGATGAAGGTCGATGTGCTGGGGCTGGGCATGCTGTCCTGCGTCTCACGCGCGCTGGCCATGCTGGAGGGCGAGTACGGGCGCAAGCTGGCGCTGGCCGACGTGCCCGGCGAGGACACGCGCGTCTATGACATGATCTGCAAGGCCGACACGATCGGCGTGTTCCAGATCGAAAGCCGGGCGCAGATGACCATGCTGCCCCGCTTGCGGCCGCGCACCTTTTACGATCTCGTCATCGAGGTCGCCATCGTGAGGCCCGGCCCGATCCAGGGCGACATGGTCCATCCCTATCTGCGCCGGCGCGACGGCAAGGAGAAGGTGGATTACCCGTCCGAAGCGCTGCGCCAGGTCCTGGAAAAGACGATGGGCGTGCCGCTGTTTCAGGAGCAGGCGATGAAGATCGCCATCGTGGCCGCCGGCTTCAGCCCGGCCGAGGCCGACCGGCTGCGCCGCTCGATGGCCGCTTTCCGCCGGTCCGGCACGATTGCGGAAATGGGCGACCGCCTGATCCGGGGCATGGTGGCCAACGGCTATGAGCGCGATTTTGCCGAACGCTGCTTCAAACAGCTCGAAGGCTTTGGCGAATATGGCTTTCCCGAAAGCCATGCGGCGAGTTTCGCCTTGATCGTCTATGTCAGCTGCTGGCTGAAATTCCATTATCCCGACCTTTTCCTGACCGCGATGCTGAACGCCCAGCCGCTGGGCTTCTACGCGCCCGCCCAGCTGGTGCGCGATGCGCGCGAGCATGGCGTGATCGTGCGGCCGCCCGACATCAATCATTCCGGCTGGGACTGCACGCTGGAAGCGCCGGAGCCGGGCGAGCGGACCCGCCTTACCCCGGAAGGGGGCGGCGCAAGGGCGGTGCGTCTGGGCCTGCGCCAGATCAAGGGCCTGTCCGAAGTGACCGCCGCCCGCCTGGTGGCCGCGCGCGAACAGGGCGGGGCGTTCTGCAGCATGGACGACATGGTGCGCCGCGCCCGGCTGTCCCGGGGCGAGGCCGACCGGCTGGCGCGCGGGGATGCACTGCGCTCGCTGTCGCTGGACCGCCGGGCCGGCGGCTGGCAGGCCCTGGCGGTCTCCGGCCCGGACCTGCCGCTCTTTGCCGAAACAGGCGAGGGGCATTCGCCTGCCTTCGCGGTTCAGGACGCGCACGGATTCTGCCTGCCGCAGATGAGCGCGGCCGAGCATGTGGCGGCCGACTATGCCGTGCTCAGCCTGTCGCTGAAGGCCCATCCCGTCAGCTTCCTGCGCGAGGACCTGCACGCGCGCGGCTACCGGACGTGCGCTGATCTGAAGCGGGTGCGCAACGGGGCGCGGCTGGGCCTGTCGGGGCTGGTGCTGATCCGCCAGCGGCCCGGCACGGCGAGCGGTGTGATCTTCATCACGCTGGAAGACGAGACGGGTGTGGCCAATCTGGTGGTCTGGCCTTCGGTCTTTCACCGCTTCCGGCGTGTGGTGATCGGAGCGAAGATGATCGGCGTGACTGGCCGGGTGCAGCGCGAGGGCGAGGTGATTCATCTGATCGCCGAGCAGTTGATCGACCAGACCGGCTGGCTGTCACGTCTGACCGACGACCCGTTCGAGGGCACCCTCGCGCGGGCCGACGAGGTGAGCCGGTCAAGCGCGGACGCCCGCATGAAGCCGCGCCGGCATGGCGCGCTGGCGCCGGCTGGCCCGGCCCTGCCCAAAAGCCGGGATTTTCATTGATATGCCTTGCCGCAGGAGCAGCCTGCAGCTGGTCGAGTGCCGTGAGAGTCGAAAACGCCGGGGACGCGACTCCTACTACTACCACGACTCTCATTCTGCCCGAGGTCGGCCGGGAAGGATGCAATTGAGAAAGAGCCGGCGTGCAGTGTGGGGCCTCAGGTGCGGGCGGGGATTAGGCGCGGCGGAATGCGAGCGCCGCGGCCGTCACGCCGCGTCACCCCGTCTTGCCCAGCCGGAACCAGCGCTTGACGGAATCCACATTGGCCTGGCTCAGCGCGCCTTGCCGGAAGACGGCCGTGGCCCCCCACAGAACGCCGACCATGGTGGCCAGCATGAGCAGGGTCGTGCCCGCGATCTCCCACAACGGAGGCTCGGTCGGCAGGCGCGCCATCATCAGGAAGGGAGTCCACAAGGGCACCCAGCTGGCCATCGCGACAAAGGCCGAATCCATCGATTGCATGGCAAAGGACAGGATGATCAATGGCGCCATCAGGACCAGGATGATCGGGCTCATCAGGCTTTGCGCGTCCTGCAATGTCTCGCACAGCGAGCCGAGCGCCAGGAAGATCGCGCCGAACATCAGATACCCCACGATGAAGTAGCACAGGGCCGCGGCGAACAGGCCGGGCTTCACGATGCCGCTCAAGAGCTCGGCCATTTCCGGATCGAACGAGGCGAGCGCAGTGCCGCCCGCCGTCGCCACGACCGAGCCGACCACGCCCCAGACCGCGAACAGGGTGAAGCTGACGCACGCGACGCCGGCCAGCTTGCCGATCAGGATTTCATGAAAGCGCGCGGTGGAGAGCAGCACCTCGATGATCTTGCCGCCCTTCTCCTCGATCAGGCTGGTCAGCAGCATGTTGGCGACCGAGAAGACCGAGGCCCACAGGATGAAGGCCAGTGCGATGGACAGGACGAAGGGCACCCGGTCGGCGCCCGTCACTTCACGTTCGCCTTCGGCCTCCACGCTGGGATCGACGCTGCGCATTTCGGGCTGGAGCTGGTCGAGCGCGGCGATGCGCGCCTCGCTCAGCCCTTCCGATCGCAGAAGCTCTTCCTGAAGCTCGTCTTCGAGCACCCGGCGGGCATCCTGGGCAATGGCATTGTCGGTCAGATTGGTCGAATACCAGGTCAGGGAGAGCGGGGTCTCCGAGCCGCGCCGGATCACAAGCGCCCCGAAGAGCGGCCGTTCACCCTCCGGCGTCGACACGGTGCGCTCGCCGGTGAGCCAGGGACGCAGCGCCTCGGGCGTTGCCGCCGGAGGTTCGACGCGCATCCGGTTGCCCGATCCGGCCGCGAGCCCGGCGGCTGGAGCCGCCTCCATGCCGAGCGCCTCAAATCCCGCATCCAGCCCGGCCTCGGGGGTCGCGGCCTCGTCGAAGCGCTCCAGCGCCTGCGTTCGCGCCGCCTCCGGCCGGGTCATGGCCATGGCTTCCAGCGCGGCACGGGCGCGTTCGCGGCGTTCGCGCTCGACGCCCGCCTGAACCAGGGCGTCGTAGCCCTCGCCCGTCTCGTCGATCACGACGTAGTAACGGGTCGGCTGGGAGGATTCCACGAGGACGGGGATCGCCGCGCCGACCACCAGGAAAACCGGAACCGACAGCAAGGACAGCCAGAAGCCCCAGGTGGCCACATAGGACAGGTATTCGCGCCGGGCGATGAGATAGATGGCTCGCATGGTTCAGGCCCTTTCGGCGAGGGTGTCGGCCGGGTCGGAGACCAGCTGGACAAAGGCGTCGTGCAGGTGCGGGCGCAGCGGTTCGAACCGGCTGAGGGCGATGCCCGCATCGACGCAGGCCTTCAACAAATCCTGCGGCGTGGACTTGCCATTGAGCACGACGCGCCAGATGGCCATGCCCTCGCTGTCCGTGCCTGCGCGCGACACAGCGCCGAACGGAGACAGGAGCGCGGTCAGCTCCTGACCGGGATCGACGCCGAGATCGACCTGGCGCGGCACCACGGCCAAGGCCTCCTCGACGCGGCCATCGAACACCTTCTCGCCGCGCGCCATCAGCACGATCCGGTCGCACAGACGCTCGGCGTGCTGCATGACATGGGTGGAGAACAGGATGGTCGCGCCGGCGTCGGCCTGCTCGCGGATCATCGCTTCTAGGACGCCCTGATTGACCGGGTCCAGGCCGGAGAAGGGCTCGTCAAGGATGATGAAATCGGGCTGGTGGACGATGGCCGAGAGAATCTGGACCTTCTGGGCCATGCCCTTCGACAACTCCTTGATCTTCTTGTCGGCGGCATCGCCGAGCGAGAAACGCTCGAGGAGTTCCAGCGCGCGCGTCCGGGCCTGGCGGGCGGGCATGCCCTTCAGGCGGCCGAACAGCGTGATGATCTGCCGGGCCGTCATCTTGCGGTAGACGCCGCGTTCTTCGGGCAGGAAGCCGACCCGGTCGAAGGCGCGGGCGGTCGGTTCGGCGCCGAACAGGCGCACCGAGCCGCTATCCGGCGCGATGATGCCCAGCGCCATGCGCAGCGTCGTCGTCTTGCCGGCTCCGTTCGGTCCGAGAAAACCTGTAATCTCGCCGGTCCGGGCGCCGAACGACACCGACTTGACGGCCGGCTTGGTCCCGAACGTCTTGCTCACCGATTGAACTTCGAGCGCAAATTCGCTCATACCCACTCCCACCCTTGTCACTTTTGCGTCAGTCTTAGGCGGTTCGCGCCCTCAGGGCCACAGGCGATTCCGCCCTGCCACGTGCCCCGCAACCCATCTGGAGCCTTCATGACCGACCGCCCCTTTCCGCTGGATTTCTCGAGTTTCACCCCCGATCCGAAACCGCGCACCTGGCTTGTCCTGCCTTCGGATTTCGAGGCCGACGCCGAGCCGGACGAGACCAGCTCCTGGTTCGAGGCCGATCCGCAAACGGTGCTGGAGGCTTTCATCGGCGCGGGCCTGGATGACAAGCGGACCCAGCTCGTGCGCCGTGAAGGGCTGCAGGCCGAGTTGATGCAGAAAAGCGCGATCTTCGGTTTTCGCGACTACATCACCGTGGAGGCGGTCTCAAGCGGCGCGGGAAGCCAGCTGGCCGTCTATTCGCGTGCCATGGTCGGCCACTGGGATATGAATGTGAACAAGAAGCGCGTTCGTGCCTGGCTCGAGGAAACGGTGTCGCGGATCGGGGCTCAGGCGCTCGGTAGCGCGAAATAGAGCAGGTCCAGCGCCGGGGGCTCGGCGACGCCCAGCTGGCGCAGCATGTTGGTAGCCTGCCCGCGATGATGGGTCTGGTGATTGAAAAGGTGGGCAAGAACCACGCTGCGCTGGAGCGTCTTGGGTTCGTCGCGCGTGGTGCGGTAGGCGAGGTCCTGCTCCAGCGCGGCCTCGTCCAGCCCGGATACGAAATCGATCAGCTGCCGGTCCTCGAGCTCGCGTGCCTCGCGCAGCGCCTCGAATTTCTCGTACAAGGTCTCATCCAGGCTTTGCGGCGGCACACCTTGTCCGGTCAGGCGGTTCAGCCAGATCCGGTCGGCCACCAGAAGGTGATTCAGCGTGCCGTGCAGGCTCTTGAAATAGCCCTTGATGTCGCGCTTCCGCTCGAAATCGGTCAACGCCGTCGCCGCATCGTACAAGCGCGCATTGGCCCACGTGTTGTAGTTCGCAAATCGGACAAAATGGGCTTTCATCGACACCGGGAGTCCTTCCTGGAGATCAGCTTGCAGCGTTTCAACCTAGTCACGCCGGGCCACGGGGCAACTGCGCCTTGCCGCTCGGATACGGCGGCCATTGGTCGCGTCCCGGCGAACTGCTAGCATGAGGGGATGGATGCAGCCGACATCGCACGACACCGCGCACGCCTCACGGCGCTGCGTGCGGACCTGATCGCCCTGTCCGAAGGGGCAGCCGAGGATCGCAAGCCGGTCGGGCTCGACCAGCAGTCGGTAGGTCGGCTCTCGCGTCAGGACAGCCTGCAGGTTCAGGCCATGGCGCGCGCCGCCGAGGCCCGCCGGGCGGGCGAAGTGCGCCGCATAGATGCGGCTATCGCTCGCCTGGATGCAGGGGAGTACGGCTACTGCGTCGAGTGCGGAGAAGAGATCGAGCACAGGCGCCTTGGTGTGGACCCCGCCGCCCCACGCTGTTCGGCGTGCGCGAGCTAACCGGCCTGGAAATGCGCGCCGGCATGAAGGGCCGTGCGGTTTCGAAATTCGCACGATCGGAAACGCACGGATTGCCGGCTGGGGTATAGTCAGGGCTTCGTTGGTCTGCCGGAGCTGTCGTCCCAAATGAAAACCGAGACCGAAGCGCGATATCGCGCCCGTGTGGACGAGGCCGTGCGCCTGTTGTCGACCCGTTTGGCCGATCCGCCGCCAGCCGATGAGCTAGCGCGTCTCGTCGGCGCCTCGCGGTATCACTTCCAGCGCCTCTATCGTGCCGCGACCGGCGAGTCGGTGCTGGAGACACTCAACCGATTGCGGGCCGTACGCGCCCTGGAATTGCTGGAGCGGTCGGTTCCGGTTACCGAGATCGCCGCAGAGGTCGGGTATGAGACGTCCCAGGCGTTCGCCCGCGCCTTTCGCGGCTGGACCGGGGCAAGCCCGAGCGAGGCGCGCGAAATCGCTGCGGATCTGAAGAGGCGCTTTGCAAGGCCCGACCGGCCGGAAGGAGCCGCCGTAGAGATTGAAATCACCCGGCTCGCGCCACTCACCCTGACGATTATCCACACGCGCCAGCCCATCGGCCCGCTCAACCCGGTCTACGAGGCGCTGTTTGCGACTGTGGCCGAGCAGAGCCGGCTTGAAGACGTGCGCGGCATATACGGCGTGCCGTTGAACGATCCGGCCTTCGATCCGGAGGGGCTGGTCGAGCACCTCGCCGCCATCGAGCTCGGCGGAGAAAAGCTTGCTGGCCATGCACAGCACGACATTGCGGGAGGGCGCGCCGTCCGGACCCGCCATACCGGTCCTTTCGAGGCTCTGCCCGGCACCGAGACCGCGCTCTATCGCCGGGTGCTGGAGGAAGGCTGGATACTCGCCGACGCACCGCCGCTGCACCATCATCTCGACGAACCCGATGACGTGCCCGCCGAGGACTTGCGGACCGATATCTATCTGACCCTCAGGGAGGATGCCTCATGAAGACCGTCTTGCTGGCCGCGTTCGCGGCACTGTCCCAGCCCGGGGAATCTCCGCGCCGGACCGAGGTCGCCGACCTGAGCTGGCGGGGCGGCTGCTGGGAAGGGGAAGGGTTTGGCGGCGCGATCAGCGAATGCTGGCTGGCCGCGTTCGCGGCACAGGCTCAGCCCGAGGAGGCGCGCGTTCGGGCCGACATCGCGGACCTGGCCTGGCTGGAGGGCTGCTGGGAAGGCGAGGGGTTTGGCGGCGCGATCAGCGAATGCTGGATGCGAGGCCCGACCGGGCGTCTGACCGGCACCTTCCAGTTACTGGAGCCGGACGGCACACAGCGTTTTTCCGAGATTCTGCTGCTGGATGTGTTCGAGGACGGACCGGCCATGCGCGTCAAACATTTCACGCCCGATTTCGTGGGCTGGGAAGACAAGGACGCCTATCTGACCTTCGTGTTGGAGGAGACGCGCGACGGCTATGGCCGGTTTCGAGGATTGACGCTGGAGCTGACCGAAGACGGCGGCCAGATCGCGACACTGATGATGCGGGATGCGGAGGGCAATCCGCGCGAGGAGCGGCTGGTCTACGAACGTCTGGCGTCCGGTCAGACCGGGACCGCGCAGCCCGAATAGTTGAAGGCGGCAAATTTCGGGCTCTTGGGCAGATAGGCGCGTTCGATCGAGGCAAGGCGGAAGCCGGCCTCTTCCAGCATCACATCGGGCTTTCGTGTGAGGTGGCACCCGCCGGCGATCGGTTTCCAGACCGGTTCGATCCGGCGTTGCCATGTCGCGATGCCGGGATCGGGTGCGGCTCCGTGTTCGGAGAAGAGGAGCTGACCGCCCGGCTTGAGCACGCGGCGCATCTGCGCCAGGGCAGCAGCCGCGTCGGGGATGGTACAAGCCGTATAGGTGAGAACCACCGTATCGACGCTGTTGTTGTCGAGGGGAATCTCTTCACCGGGCAGATCCAGCCACTCGATAGACAGCGCGCTATGTTCCACGGCCTGAGACGCCTTGCGCCGCATCCCGGCCGAGGGTTCGAGCGCGAAGAGATGATCGACCCGGGCCGGATCGTAGAAGTCGAGATTGGTGCCCGATCCGAAGCCGACTTCCAGCACGCGACCGCGGGCCGCGGGCACGACCTGGCTGCGCTTCTTCATGATCTGAGGCTGGCTGCACGTGAAGGCGATCAGGTGCGGCAGGATGTGGTTGTCGTAGAAGGACATGGGCGTGGTCCCCGCCGTCCCTAATCCATTCCCTTGACGATGCTCTCGGTCATCTTCTTCGCGTCGCCGAGCAGCATCAGCGTGTTGTCGCGGAAGAAGAGCGGGTTTTCGATGCCCGCATAGCCCGACCCCAACGAGCGCTTGACGAACATCACGGTCTTGGCCTTCCAGACCTGAAGCACGGGCATGCCGTAAATGGGCGAGGAGGGATCGTCTTCGGCTGCCGGGTTGGTCACGTCGTTAGCGCCGATCACGAAGGCCACGTCGGCCGTGGAGAATTCGCTGTTGATGTCTTCCAGCTCGAAGACCTCATCATAGGGGACGTTGGCCTCGGCCAGCAGCACGTTCATGTGACCGGGCATGCGGCCTGCCACCGGGTGAATGGCGTAGGAGACGTCGACGCCCTCCGCCTTGAGCAGCTCGCCGAGCTCCTTCAGCGCATGCTGGGCCTGGGCGACGGCCATGCCATAGCCCGGCACGATGATGACCTTGCCGGCATTCTTCATGATGAAGGCGGCATCGTCGGAGCTGCCCTGCTTGACGGTGCGGTCAATGTCCGCGCCCGCAGCCGCTTCTCCGCCATCGGCGCCGAAGCCGCCGAGGATCACCGAGACGAAGGAGCGGTTCATCCCCTTGCACATGATGTAGGACAGGATGGCGCCCGAGGAGCCGACCAGTGCGCCGGTAATGAGCAGCGCGGTGTTTTCCAGCGTGAAGCCGAGGGCGGCCGCCGCCCAGCCCGAATAGCTGTTCAGCATGGAGACCACGACCGGCATGTCGGCGCCGCCGATCGGCACGATCAGCAGGACGCCGAGGATCAGGGACAGGAAGCAGATGATCCAGAAGGCGGTCAGGGCCTGCCCGCCCGATGCGGTCAGGAAGATCACGAACACCGCAATGGCCACGCCGATGGCGAGATTGAGCCAGTGCTGGCCCTTGAAGACGATAGGCGCGCTGCGCATCAGGCCCTGCAGCTTCATGAAGGCGATGACAGAGCCGGAGAAGGTGATCGCGCCGATGGCCGCGCCAATGGACAGCTCGATCAGCGAGGCCGTGCCGAACGAATAGCGCACGCCCTCAACGACCGGGCCGGCATGGAAGGCGTGAGGTTCGTAGAGATAGGCGGCGGCCACCAGGACGGCGCAAAGACCGACCAGGGAGTGGAATCCGGCCACGAGCTGGGGCATGGCCGTCATCGGGATGCGGCGCGCGATGACCGCGCCGATGGCACCCCCGATGACAACCGCACCGCCGATCAGCGCCAGTCCGAACCCGTCCAGTTCCATCACCAGCAGGGTCGTGCCGACCGCCACCGCCATGCCGGCCATGCCGAGATAATTGCCGCGCCGGGCCGTTTCAGGGCTCGACAGGCCACGCAGGGCCAGGATGAAAAGGACCCCGGCAACGAGATAGAGAAGGGCGGCGAGATTGGCGCTCATTGACCCTCTCCTTCAGGCTTCTTGGCTGCCGGCTTTTCCTTCTTCTTGTACATCGCCAGCATACGCTGGGTGACAAGGAAGCCTCCGAAGATGTTGATGCTGGCCAGCATCACGGCGAGCGCGCCGGCATAGCGGCCAAATTGCGAGCCCGCGTCGATGGCCGCGGTACCGGCAGCCAGAAGCGCGCCGACAATGATCACCGAGGAGATCGCGTTGGTCACGCTCATCAGCGGCGTGTGCAGGGCCGGCGTAACCGACCAGACCACGTAGTAGCCGATGAAGATGGCCAGCACGAAGATGGCCAGGCGGAAGATAAACGGATCGACGGCTTCCATGAGGTCCTATCCCGGGTCGCTGGAAACGGAAGGGGGCGCGAAATCGGCGCCGCCGTCGCGGGCGATGACGACGCAGGCCGTCAGCGTAATGACGGCCAGGCTTGCCAGCACGATCTGGGCAACGCGGCGTTTCATGTCTTTAGCTTTCGTAGCTGGGATGGACGACAGACCCGTCCCGGGTCAGCGCCATGCCCTTGATGATGTCGTCGTCCCACTGCACGCCGAGTGCGCCCTCTTCGGTGCGAAGCAACGGCATGAGATTGACCAGGTTCTTGGCCAGCAGCTGGGACGCGTCCGCTCCGAGGCGCGCCGGCAGGTTTGTGAAGCCGGCAATTCGCACGCCTTTGTGCTCGACGATCTCGTCGGGCTTTGTCAGCTCGGTATTGCCGCCATTGGCCGCTGCGATGTCGATGATGACCGAGCCCGGCTTCATCGCCTCGATCATCGCCTGGGTGATCAGGCGCGGGGCCGGGCGGCCGGGGATCAGCGCGGTGGTCACCACCACGTCCTGCTTGGCGATATGGGCGGCCACCAGCTCGGCCTGCCTGGCCTTGTATTCGTCGCTCATTTCCTTGGCGTAGCCGCCCGCGGTCTCGGCAGCCTTGAACTCCTCGTCCTCGACCGCGACGAATTTCGCGCCGAGCGAGGCGACCTGTTCCTTGGCGGCAGGACGCACATCGGTTGCCGTCACGATCGCGCCGAGCCGGCGCGCGGTGGCAATGGCCTGCAGCCCGGCGACACCGGCACCCATCACGAAAGCCTTGGCCGCCGCAATCGTGCCGGCCGCCGTCATCATCATCGGAAAGGCGCGACCGTACAGATAGGCCGCTTCGATCACCGCGCGATACCCGGCGAGGTTGGACTGGGACGACAGGGCATCGATGGACTGGGCGCGGGTGATGCGCGGCGTGAACTCAAGCGCGAGCGCGTTCACCCCGGCCTTCGCACACGTCTCCGCGAACTCCTTGTCGCCATGGGGCTCCAGCAGGCCGGCGAGAACCGCCTTGGCGGGCACACGCTCAAGCGTCTCCGCGTCCGGGCGCCGCACGCAGAGCACGACTTCGCCATCGGACAGGATTGCATCGCGTGCGCTGACAGTCGCGCCCGCGGCCTCGTAGGCGCTGTCGGGAAAGTGAGCCAGTGCGCCGGCACCGGTTTCCACGGCGATGCTCGCCCCGGATTTGATCAGGGTCTTGACCGTGTCCGGCGTGGCGGCAACCCGGGTTTCACCCGGGCGGCTTTCTTTGAGAACGGCAATACGCATCAACACGTCCATGTCTGGGCCGAAAGACCGATTTCGGGCCAGCATGGGATATTTCGCCAGAGGCGAAAAGGGTTAATTCGTCCGTATTGCGAAAGACCGGATCAGGCGCCGAAGAGTGCGACGATCAGGAAGCCTGCGATGATCGTGATCACGCCCAGAATGGCGACCGTCATCCAGTAGGCGGTACCCTGCTTGAGCAGTACACCGATCACGCCGCCGACCACGGCGGTGATCAGGAAGGCGGTGAGCCAGCCAAGATCGGTGCCGAAGACCATCGACAGGAACATGACGACCAGCCCGAGCACGGCGGCCGCGTAAACGCTGACGTTGATGAAGCCGTCAAACGTGTGCTTCTGTTCGGCAACGTTCATCTCACCGCGGTGGTAATCTTCAGCCATGGCTCACTCCGTCGGTCTGGGCGCAGTGCGGGGTCACATGTCTTCCACCCGCACCGGAAACTTCAAATCGAGAGGCGGATTATCACGACCGCGCGGGCTCGCCAAGATTTATGCGCTGCCCGCCCAGCTGGCCAGAAGCGTCTCGATCATGGCGGCCACAGCCAGCGGCTGGTCGAGAATCAGATGGTGTTTTGCTTCGCCGATCGTGATGAAGGGCGAGTCTTCAAAGACCCCGCGCATGAAGTCCCAGGTTTCCGCCTGCATCAGGCTGGACTGGGCGCCGCGGACGAAGGCGAGCGGGCATTTTGCCCCCTTCGCGGACTCTTCGGGATCGCGCGCCTCATATTCCAGCTTGGCCCAGAGATCGGGGTCGAACAGCCAAGTATAGCCGCCCTCGATCTCTTTCAGTGATCCCCGCGCAATGTGGTCGACCAGCCAGACCGGCTCGCACTCCTGTTCGGGCAGCAGGCGGAACCGGGCCAGGGCGGCAGGAAGGTCCTTGTAGGTGCGCCCGCCCCGGCGCGGCGGCGATTCGGTGCGCTGGCTCGGGCGCGGCCGGATCGGGGAATCCAGGATCACGCCGGCGCGCAGCCTCTCGCCCAGATCGCCGGCCGCCTTCAGCGTCACGAAGCCGCCGAAGGAATGGCCGACCATCATCGGCTTGCCGGCGTCGAACGCGCCCCCAGCCTCGCCGGCGGCGATCATGTCACACGCGTGCTCGCCCATCGTATAGGTCTCACGCCAGCCGGACTCGCCCATCCCTGCGAGGTCGGGCGCGACCACGCGGTAACCGGCCCTGGCGATGAAGGGGGCGATCGCGTCCCACCAGCCCTTGTGTGCCGTGCCGCCATGGATGAGCAGCACGCTGGGCTGACCGCGCTCGCCCCATGCTTTCCACGCCAGAACCGTGTCCGCACGTGAGGCCTGCCCGGTCTCGACCGGCGCCTCCAGGGCGCGCGCGAACCAGTCCGGTGCCTGGGGTTTCTTGCCGTCAAACGGGATGAGGGGAGGGGGCAGGCGGTCGTCTTTGGCCATGACTGACTTCAGGGTCCTGAAAGAAAAATTGCGTCAAATGGGTAGGCCGAGCTTGCCGCCCGGTCAATCAAGTGCCTGGACTCGTTGGGGCAAGAGATTGTTTACCCTAACGAAATCTAACCCGCGTCTACACGCCAATTTTACCCATGGTGTCTCATAACGGTGCGCATGGATGGGGCGGCCGTCCTGTCCGGGCCACGCGGAAGACCGCGGGCCGGATACCAGGGGACGGCACGCCGATAACGACCGAAAAGGCGTGGGTGAGATGGCTAAAACAGTACTCGTCGTCGACGATGATCCGACCCAGCGCCGCCTGATTCAGGCGGTTCTGGAAAAACAGGGTCATCATCCGGAAATGGCCGAAAGCGGCGAAGCCGCAGTCGACCGGGTCAAGCGCGGGGGCATCGACGTGGTCCTGCTCGACCTGGTGATGCCGGGCATGGACGGGATGGAAACACTTGAAGTGCTCAAGGCCCGCGAGCCGGACCTGCCCGTCATCGTGCTGACCGCCCATGGCGGGATCGAGACCGTGGTCAAGGCGATGCGCGGCGGGGCCTGCGATTTCTTCGTCAAGCCGGCCAGCCCGGAACGCATCGCCGTGTCGATCCGTAACGCCTTCAAGGTCCGCGACCTGACCGGCGAGGTGACCCGGTTGAAGAAGACCAATTCCGGTCAGCTCGGCTTTAAAGACATGGTCGCGGATGCTCCGGCCATGCGCCAGGTCGTGCGGCTGGGCGAGCGCGCCGCGAAGTCCAACATTCCCATTCTCGTCACCGGACAGAGCGGGGTCGGCAAGGAGCTGGTCGCGCGCTCGATCATGGCTGCGTCGGACCGCGCCGGACGCCCCTTCGTGGCCGTCAATTGCGGGGCCATCCCCGAGAATCTGGTGGAATCGGTCCTCTTCGGGCACGAGAAAGGCGCCTTTACCGGTGCCGTCGCCAAGCATCTGGGCAAGTTCCAGGAGGCCGATGGCGGCACGCTCTTCCTTGACGAGATCGGCGAGCTTCCGCTCGACATGCAGGTCAAGCTGCTGCGCGCCCTGCAGGAGGGCGAGGTCGACCCGGTCGGCGGCAAGCGCCCGGTCAAGGTCGATGTGCGCATCATCTCGGCCACCAATCGCGACCTTGCCGAGCAGGTCAAATCGGGCGAGTTCCGCGAAGACCTGTTCTACCGGCTCAATGTCTTCCCGATCGAGGTGCCGAGCCTGCGCGAGCGCACCGAGGACATTCCCGCGCTGGTGCGCCACTTCATCGCGCGCTTCAACGCGCAGGAGGGCAAGGCGGTGCTCGATGCCAGCTCGGAGACAATGGACATGCTCTCCAACTATGAGTGGAAGGGCAATGTGCGCCAGCTCGAGAACGCAATCTTCCGGGCGGTCGTGCTGAGCGACGGCGACTACCTCACCCCGGCCGATTTCCCGCAAATCTCCGGCATGGCCCCGACGCTGAACAAGACTCCTGCGGCCGTCACGGGCGAGGCGGCTGCGGTTCCCGATGCGCCGGCCGAGATCGAGACGGACGAGGACGAGCTGAGCGTCAATATCTTCGACGATGGCGGGCATGTGCGTCCGCTGGAGATGATCGAACGCGACCTGATCGCCTTTGCCATCGAAACCTATTCGGGCCGCATGGCCGAGGTTGCCCGGCGCCTGGGCGTGGGCCGCTCTACGCTCTATCGCAAGGTGCGCGAATACGATCTCGACGTGGACAATTTCCGCGAAGCGGGGTGATCGATCCCGGCTGGACGTCCGGCACGGCGTCCAGATTTTGAGCCAAAACTTCATCGCGGTTCAGGCGTTCAGCCTGGGCCGCGATTTGCTGTCGGATGCGGGCAAGGACCGGCTCCAGGCCTTCCCGGCCGGACCGGCGCGCGAAACTCTGCGACAAGGCATGGACCTGGTCTGATCCTGAGTGACAATGCGCTCGCCATATCGCTAATCTCCCCCATTATGTAAGGAGGCCTGAATGTTCAATCACGTCATGGTCGGCTCGAACGATATCGAGCGGTCCAAGCGCTTCTACGACGCCGTTCTGGGTGTGCTGGGCGCTGGCGAGCCTGTTCGCAATGAAGCCCCGACCGGCCATATCCGGTTGTTCTACATCCACGATGGAAACGCGTTCTGCGTCAGCGAGCCGATTGACGGGCAAGGCGCGACCGCCGGCAATGGCAGCACGATCGGCTTCAAGTGCCAGTCCTTCGAGCAGGTCAAGGAATTTCACGACGTCGCGGTCGCCCATGGCGGCAAGTCCATCGAGGACCCGCCCGGCCTGCGTCAGAGCTCGCTGGGGGCGATCAATCTCGCCTATGTGCGCGATCCGGACGGCAACAAGCTCTGCGCCATCCATCGCCCTTAAGAGGATTTCAGGGGAGGCGGGCGAGAGCCCGCCTCCCGTCTACTCTATTCCGGCTGACCGGGCGCCCAAACCAGCTCGAAGCGTTCGCACACGACCTCAAGATCGTCTGAATATTCAAACCCCTCACGCTCGGCTTCGCGCTGCCAGTATTTGCGGTGCTCGGTGATCCAGTACTCGTAAGACCGGTCGCCCTCGCCTTCATCCCAGGCAAATTGCGCATCGACCTGACGGATCGGCATGACATCGACTTGCAGCGTGCGGATGACGCAGGCCGGATCTCCGCGCCCGTCCTTGATCAGCCATAGCATGCCCGGTTCGGGCAGGCCGTCCGGATCGGTCTCGAACCAGCGCGCGAGTGTCACCGTCGCCTGCTTGGTGCGATTGAGCACCAGCGCCAGCAATTCGTCGTTCATCTCGGGGCTGTCGCCAAACCGGTCCACGCCGCTCGGAAGCGCCGGATTGCCGGTCGCCGTCTGGAAGCGGATCCAGAAGGCGCGATCCTGTGCCGACAGCTCACCTGTCACGTATTCAAGCCTTGCCGCCCTCGATCACCCGGAAGGGGCTGCGCGAGGCAGACGCGGCGCCAGGTTCGCGCTCCTGCGCCTGGCTTTTCTGCGGGACGATTTGAGATTCGGTATCGACCAGGTGCGGCGTGAAGCCTTTCCGCACCGCGCCGCTCTGACGCAAGGTCTCGACAGGATCGGGGGTCTCGGGCGCCGCGGCGTCGCCGGGCAGATCGTCGTGAATATCGCGGCCTGACGCGCGCTGGGGCGTCCTGGCTCTGAAGCCGGATCCGTTCGACCTGAAGCTCGAGCGCGCGCCGAACCCGGCCTTAGCCTTGCCCTTTGCCTTCTTCTCGATTTCCTTGAGCTTCATTTCCTGAAGCCGCGAGAGCGGTTCGTCGAGCGCGCCCTTTTCCGGGTCGGCGAAGGCGGAGCCGAACTCGTTCAGACGCTGTTCGACCGAGGCCACGAACTCGGCTTCCCAGTCCGACAATTCCCGGCGCGCGGCCTCGGCGGCTTCGGCGTCGCCAGACGTCTCGATGGCGCGCTCTGCCGCGGCCTTGGCCCGGCGGATGCGGTTGAGCACCTTGCGCTTTTTACGTTCGTCGACGTCGCGGGTCATGAGCAGTCAGCCGGGCTCACATCAGGATGACGTTCCCACTGTGTTCCAGTCCCGGCCGATTGTAAAGGTTCGCGCTAGAGGTCGCCCAGGGCCCCCAGGTAGAGCTCGAGCAGGGCTTCCTGCTCGGCGCGCTCGTTGCTGTCCTGCTTGCGCAGGGAGATCACCTTGCGAAGGACCTTGGTGTCATAGCCGTTGGCCTTGGCTTCGGCATAGACTTCCTTGATGTCGTCGGCGAGGGCCTTCTTCTCTTCTTCCAGACGCTCGATCCGCGCAATAATGGATTTGAGCTGATCGCGCGCGACCGCACCGATCGCATCGGACTGGTCTACGGATTCGTTCGACTGGGTATCGGCCACCATGAAAACGGCTCCTTGGAAGAATGAAGGGCTAGCGAGGGCGCGTATCATAACCCGTCAGCCCGGCCGGGGCATACGGGGTTGTCAGCGATTTTCTGCACTGCCTGCAGAGACGCGGTCGACCGCAGCGCGCACGCGGTCCGGACGATGGTGGTGCAGGTTGTGACCCGCGCCGTCGATGAGTTCGAGTTCCGCGTCCGGCATTGTCTCGGCGAGCCGCCCGGCGTGGCCCTGGGTGGAGACCACGGTGTCTTCAGGGCCGGCCAGAATGACGGTCGGCACGGTGATCGTGTCGTAGCGTGTTTCCTGATCGGCCAGGTGGGTGTTCACATGCGCCATGTCGTAGGCGTTTGCTTTCCAGACCGGGGCGCGAAGGATGAGGGGCAAATGGGTGCGCTCGACATAGTTTTCCGGCACGGGCTCGGGCGCGAAGGCTTGCCGCGCGCCGTCCGCGACCTGACCGCGCCCATAGGTCGGGACGATCACGCGCGTGATAAGCGTTCCGATGAGCGGCCAGTGGGTCGCCTTGTTGTAGAAGGCCGCATCGCCGACCCAGGCCCGGGCGGCGGGGGCGACCAGAACGAGGCCCGTCACCCGGTCGGGGTGATCCATCGCCAGGCGCAACGCGATCGCGCCGCCCCAGGAATGGCCGAGAACGGGCGTTTGCGCGACGCCCTGACTTTCCAGAAACTGTGCGATCAGGGCGGCTTCGCGCTGCGGCGACCAGGCGACATTGTCCGGGCGTTCGCTCCAGCCCAGGCCCGGCCGGTCGAGCCAGTAGACGCGATAGTCCGAGAGGACCCCTTCCAGCGCCATTTGCGGCTCGTTCAGATTGCTCGAGGCGCCGTGAAGGACCAGCAGCGGCGCGGCGTCCTCAGGTCCGGTGACCTTGAAGTGAAGCCTCGTCCCGTCGACCGAGACGAAATGGCCCTGCGGCGGGTAATCGCTGGCCACATCCCGCGCCGCGGCGCTGCCTGCGAACAGGCCCGCAAGGAGAAGGGCGGCCGGCACAAGGCCAAGCAGGACAAACAACACGCTTCGGATCATGACGGGCCTGGCTCCGGCTGAATTAAAGGGCGCGCCCTGAAAGCTGGCGCTCGACGCGCGCAAGTCCAGCCCGGGCCGCAGGCATGAGCGGGTAGATCCGCAACGCTTCTTCGTACGCGGCCTGGGCTGCGGGCCAGGCTTCGGCCTGCTCCAGCGCCCGTCCGAGCAGCGCGTAGGCATCGAAGCGGCGCGGCTCGAGCGCGATGGCGCGCTCCACCGCCTCCAGCGCGAAGGGCCAGTCGCCCTGGCTGGCGGCAATCTGGGCCGAGGCCAGCCACGCATCCGCGAAGTCCGGCTCCAGCCGGCGCAGATGCGTGAATTGCCGCGATGCGGTGGTCAGGTCACCGGCTTCGCGCGCTTCCTGGCCGCGCGCCAGAAGCAGGTTGGCGGTCGCGCCCCCCGACTGGCGCCACATCGAGCGGATTTCCTCTGCGATCGGTTCGGCGGCCTGCTCGGTCGCTGCCGTGCGCAGATCTTCCAGCCGTCGGTCCAGACGCGCGTCTGGCCGCTCCCGGTCCCGGCCCTCGGACAGGTCGAGCTCGTCCTGCACGCGGGTGGACGACGCCGCGTCGCCAGGAAGCGCCGGCGATTGGACCAGAAGGAGTGTGGCAAGCCAGATCATGACCTGGAAGGTAACCCGTGTCAGTGCGCGTGCAAGCGCCGGAAAGGGGAGCGGCTGCTGCCGGGCTCAGACCTTCACCGGCACGCCGTAATCGGCCAGTGCCCGGCGCAGTTCAGCCTCACCGGTAAAGACATGGCCGAGAAAGCCGGCGCGGTGCGCTGCCTCGATATTCTCCGCCCGGTCATCGACGAACAGCACCTCGCCTGCGGCGAACGGCACGCGTTGCTTCGTGATCTCATAGATCCGCGGATCGGGCTTGATGACGCCTTCCTCGCCCGAGACGACCGTATCGGCGAGCGCGTCCAGAAACGGATACATGCGCTGGAGCGGGGCCCATTTCTCGGCGGGAAGGTTGGACAGGCCATACTGGGGATAGCCTGCGGCGGCGAGCTCGGCGACGAGCCTGTCCATCGTTTCGACCGGGCCGTCGAACATCTCGTCCCAGCGCGCCTCCCACGCTTCGATGAGCGCGGCCTTGTCCGGATGCGCGGCGATCAGCGATTGCCGGTTGCGGGCCATCGGCACGCCGGAATCGTGGCGTGAATGCCACGCCATCGTGCAAACGCCGCCGAGGAAGTCATCCACGGCGGCGTCTGAAGGCAATAGCTTGCTGTAGAGCCGGCGCGGATTCCAGTCGACCAGGGTATTGCCCAGATCCCAGAGAATCGCGCGTGGCGCCACGGCGGCCGGTTAGCCCGCGCGAGCCTTGAAGCGCGGGTCGCGCTTGTTGATCACGTAGACGCGGCCACGGCGGCGCACCACCTGGCAATCGCGGTGGCGGTTCTTCAGCGAGCGAAGCGAGCTGCGGACTTTCATCTCATACACCGTCGGGTTCGGGGGCCACGGTCAACACGTGCGGGCCCGTGAAATTCGAGCCGCGGGAAGTACACGCGCCTCCGGTCCAAGTCAACACTGGCCATGCGCTCTTCAAGCTTGCCATCGCTTTGCCTTACAGTTGCGCCAGCCTCACCGGCCCGGTTCGCGACGCGTTCAACGAAAGGATACCATGATCCGCTCCGCTGCGATTGCCCTTATCTGTCTTGGCTCCGGCCTGACTGCCCCCGCTCTTGCCCAGGAGGGCCCGTTCGAGGACTGGAAACGTGATTTCCAGACCCGGCTGGCCGAGCGCGGCACCGGTCCGGCCCTCATCGCGTCCATGCTGGACGGGGTGGAGCCGGACATGCGCATCATCGAGCGCGACCGTACCCAGCCCGAATATGTCCGCCCGGTCTGGGAGTATATCGAGGGGGCGGCCTCCCCGGCCCGTGTGGCCAATGGCGAGGCGGCCCAGAGCGCCCATGGCGGCACGCTGGACGGAATCGAGGCGCGCTTCGGCGTCGACCCCGACATCCTGACCGCCATCTGGGGTCTGGAAAGCGCATATGGCGAGATCCAGGGCAATGAGGATATTGTGCGCGCGCTCGCAACGCTGGCCTGGGAAGGCCGCCGCCGCGCTTTCGCCGAAGGACAGCTCTTCGCCGTCGCCGACATGCTGGCTTCCGGCCGGGCCGAGCGCGGTGAATTGAAGGGCAGCTGGGCCGGCGCGATGGGCCAGACCCAGTTCATTCCGACCACCTACATGGAGACGGCGGTCGACTATGACGGCGACGGCCATATCGACATCTGGGACAATGAGGGCGATGCGCTGGGTTCCGCGGCCAATCTGCTGCTGCGCGAAGGCTGGCGGACCGGCGAGCCCGTGGTGGCGGAAGTGGTCTTGCCGGACGATTTCGACTACGCGAGCTGGAATGAGCGCGCCTCGCGCCCCGTCGCCGAGTGGGGCCTGACCGGCATCACCCGTGCCGGCGGGGGCGAGTGGGACACCGGGGATCTTTATCTGGATGCGCGCCTGGTCATTCCGGCCGGCGATGGCGGCCCCGCCTTTCTGGCGTTCGAGAATTTCGACGCGATCATGGGCTATAACAACTCGACCTCCTACGCGCTGGGCGTGAGCTATCTGGCCAAGGCGCTGGCGGGCGGTCCCTCAATCCTGGGAAGCTGGCCGCAGGACAATCCACCCATCACGCACAGCCAGACGCGGGAGCTTCAGACCCGGCTGACCGAGCTTGGCTACGACACGCAGGGCGTGGACGGGCGGGTCGGGCCGAATACGCGTGCCGCGATCCGCGCCTTCCAGGCCGATCAGGGCATGGCCCCGGACGGCTATCCGGGCCGGCGCGTCTACGATGCGGTGATGGCGGCGGCAAACCGCTGACAGATTATACCGGGCTGGGCCGGTCGGGATCGTCGCCCTCGACCGGCGAGACGGCAGCCCGGATGCGCGGGTGCAGGGCTGCCACCAGAACGGCGGCGACGGCCAGCGCGACATTGAGCCGGAACGGCGTGGCCGGCCCGAAGACCTGGTAGAGCCAGAGGCCGGTGACCGGCGCGATCAGAAAGCCGACGCCCGCGGTCGCGGTTGTCAGGCCGGCGGCGCGGCCCTGCTCGGCCGGGCTGACGGCCAGGCTCGCCCCGCCGGTAAAGCCTGAGCGCGACAGGCCGAAGCCGAAACTGGTCAGAAGGAAGCCGAACACGATCGTGCCGTAGGAGCTGGCGATGACCAGCTCCAGATTGCCGACGAGACAGAGCACGCTCCCGGCAATCATCAGCGTGCGCGGGCTCATCTTGAAATACGGAATAACCACCAGCTGGGCCAGGATGATTGCCGTGGCGCCGCCCGTTAGCGCGACGCCGGCGAGTTGCAGCCCGGACTGAGGGTCCTCGCCCAGCCGGTCCATCACATAGAAGGCCAGGGCCTGCAGGCTGCCGGCCTGGGCCAGCCATGCGGCCGCGCCGTAGACCATGAAGGCGGTCAGGCGCGGATCGCCCGCAAACCGGAATTGGATCAGCGGGTTGATCGCGCGCCGCTGTTCCTTGGGCGGTGTGCGTTCGGGCAGGGTCAGACGCACGGCCAGTGCCGCGAACGCGACGATCACGGCCACCGCGACCATGAAGGGAACGATGCCGATGCGGTCGGCGAACGCAGCCGCCAGCGCCGGCCCGATGGCGCCGCCGATCCCGAACGCGCTGGTCAGCCCGGCCAGGGCCGCGGTGCGTTCGGCCGGCAGGGTCCGGTCGGCGACATAGGCCTGGGCAGACGGGTTGGTGGCCGAGCCTAGAGCGCCGAACAGGGTGCGCGCCAGTGCCATGGCCACGATTGCGGCCAGTGGCGGCAGCCAGCCGGCCTGACCGGCAAATGCGCCTGCGGCGAAGACGAGTGTGGACACCGAAAACGCCGACAGGCCGAACACGATCATGGGCCGCCGCCCGTAGCGGTCCGAGAGGGCGCCCCAGACCGGGCTCATGGTCAGGAACATCAGCGCCGACAGGGTGTAGATCGCCCCGACCCAGACCTCGGCCACCTCCAGATCGCGGGCCAACGGCGGCAGGATGGCGAACAGCATGGAATTGCCGACCCCGGTCGCGACGAGGCAGAGGAAAAGCAGCCGGAAGGCGCGGCGGCGCACGTCGGGGCTGGACGGATTGGAGGGGTCGTAGGGGCTGGGCGCAGGCATGATCTCAGCCAATACGCCCCGCCGCACGCCGCGTCCAGCGCGGCTCCTGACCTTGGTGAGGGTAAACGCCGGCCTAACCGCGCGCAAACCTGACTTTAAGCATCGCTGTGTACGGTCTGTCCCGAAATCGGACGAACCTGGACGCGAAAGAGCCGGAATACCGGACAGGCGGCAGGTTCAACGTTGATCCGGTCAAACGGGATGGTGGGATTATGTTTCAGATCATCGGCATTCTTGTCGTGTTTATCATGGTGTTCGGCGGCTTCATGCTGGCCGGGGGCCATTTCGACATCATCATCAAGGCTTTGCCCTTCGAGTTCATGATGATTGGCGGCGCGGCGATCGGCGCCTTCCTCATTGGTAATTCCGGCAAGACGGTGATGAAGACGCTGGGGGATTTCGGCAAGCTGATCTCCGGGCCGAAATGGAAGGCGAGCGATTACCGCGATCTGCTCTCGCTGCTCTTCCTGCTGACCAAGACGATGAAGACCAAGGGTGTCATCGCGCTGGAAAGCCATATCGAGAAGCCGCAGGAGAGTGCCATCTTCTCGCGCTATCCCAAGATCATGAAGGATCATTTCGCGGTCGACTTCATCTGCGACACGCTACGCATGATGACGATGAACCTGGAGGATCCCCACCAGGTCGAGGACGCGATGGAAAAGCAGCTTGAAAAGCACCATCACGAGGCGTCCGGCCCCGCTCACGCGCTGCAGAACATGGCCGACGCCCTCCCGGCGCTGGGCATCGTGGCGGCGGTGCTGGGCATCATCAAGACCATGGGCGCGATCGACCAGCCTCCCGTCATCCTGGGCGCGAAGATCGGCTCGGCCCTGGTCGGCACCTTCCTGGGCGTGTTCCTGGCCTATGGTCTCGTCGGCCCGTTCGCGTCGCGCCTGAAGGGCGTCTACGACGAGGAAGCGATCTTCTATCACATCATCCAGAACGTGCTTGTCGCGCACCTGCATGGCAATGCGGCCCAGATTTCGGTCGAAATCGGCCGCGGCAATGTCCCCAGCGCCTTCCAGCCGAGCTTCCTGGAGCTGGAAGAAGCCTTGAGCGCCGCACCGGCCGAATAAGGTCCGCGCTTCGTAAGCTCCTGCCTCTCAAAAACCCCGGCGCGGTCGCGCCGGGGTTTTTCGTGCGGGGCGCGGCTTGATTTTCGCGCCTGTCCGGATCACTCCAGCGCCCATGAACGGCAGCACACTCTTCCTCGCCAGTCCCGAACTCGACTGGAGCCCGGACGGCCCGCGGGCCCGGCAGGTCGAGGATGTCTATTTCTCTGTCGAGGACGGGCTGGAGGAAGCGCGCGCCGTCTTCCTGGCCGGCTGCAGCTTGCCGGACGGATTTGCCGGGCGCGAGCGCTACACGATTGCCGAGATGGGCTTCGGGACGGGGCTGAACTTCCTTGCCGCCTGGGATATGTTCCGGCGCACGGCACCCGCCGGGTCGCGCCTCCATTTCGTGACGCTGGAAGGATATCCGCTGCGTGCCGAGGATGCCGCGCGGGCGCTCGCCCCGTTCGGCTCGCTGGCTGAACTGCGCGATGCGCTGATCGCCGCCTGGCCCTCGCCGCGGAAGGGCGCGCACCGGCGCATCTTCGATCAGGGCCGCGTAACGCTGACCGTGTTTCAGGACGACGCGCTCAGCGCACTGGAAAATATGGAGCTGACGGCCGACGCCTGGTTCCTCGATGGCTTCGCTCCGGCCAAGAACCCCGACATGTGGTCGCCGGCGGTCTGTGCAGAGATCGCCCGCCTGTCGCGGCCGGGCACGCGAGCGGCCACCTTCACTGTGGCCGGGGCAGTCCGGCGCGGATTGGCGGCAGCCGGCTTTGCCGTCTCCAAAGTGCCCGGCTACGGGCGCAAGCGCGAGCGGCTTGAAGCCGTGTTCGAAGGGAAGGCCGCGGTCGGCACCCCGTCCCGGGCCGCCCTGCCGCGTCTGGCGCAGGATGAGGGGCCGATCGCCATCGTCGGTGGTGGGATCGCGGCGGCGAGTCTCGTCCATGCCCTGCGGCTGCGGGGCCGCACGGCGCAAGTCTTCGCCGAGGACGGGCTTTGCGCCGGGGCCTCGGGGGCGCCGCGCGGCCTGTTGAGCCCGCGGCTGGAGGCTGCTGACCGCCCTCATGTGCGCGCGACGCTCGCCGCCTTCGAATATGCCCGCGCGCTCTATGGTCCGCAGCCGGGCTTCACGGCCTCCGGCCTCCTGCGCGCCGCCACCGATGACGCTGAAACGGCCCGCCTGTCCCGCCTCGCGCAGATGCTGGGTTCCGGCTACGAGGCGGTGTCGGAGAATGATGCCGCGTCGCTTACCGGACTGGACGCCGACACGGCCGGAAGGCTGCATGGCTTGTGGATCGAGGATGCTGGTCATTTCGATCCGGCAGGTCTGGTCCACGCCCTGTTCGGCGAGCAGGGCGTGCAGGCACGCCGCGTCGACACGCTGGAACGCGCCGGCGACGCCTGGATCCTGCGCGATCGTGCCGGGGCTGTGCTGAGCGAAGCCTCGACGGTTGTCCTGGCTCCCGGCGCGGGATTGTCCGCGTTCGAGGCGGCGGCCCGTGTAAGCGTGGAACACACGGCCGGCCGTATCGCGCTTTTTCCTGCCGCGGAACGCGTCCCGTCCGCGCCGATTGCCTGGGGCCATTATGCCGCGCCGCTCGAAGGTCCGGGGCTGCTGGTGGGCGCGACCCATCTTCGAGGGAGCGACAGCGGAGATCCACTCGAGGCGTGCGAAGCGCTGGCGGAGGGCCTGGCCGAGCACCTGCCGGAAATCGCCAGCACGCTGGGTCAAGGTCAGTCCGGCTGGGGCGGGGTCAGGGCCGCGTTCGCTGACCGGCTGCCGGCTACCGGCGGTGTCCCCGGTTCCCGCTTCGATGATATCCTCTTAGACCATGCCAAGGGCGGCCCCCTGCCCGAGGGACGGACGCAATGTCTGCAGCCTGGATTGGCCGTTCTGGGCGGGTTCGGTGCCCGCGGCTTTGCCCATGCGCCGCTGCTCGCCGAGGCGCTGGCCAGCGATCTGTGCGGCGATCCGTCACCGCTCGAACTGGCTGGGCGGCAGACTTTGCACCCGGCGCGCTTCGCCCTGCGGGGGCTGCGCCGCAAATAGGCCGGTCAGCCGCGCACGCACCGCAAAACTCGGGCACCCGTCCTGCCAGCACCGAGTATCGGGCGACAGAGCGAACATGGATTCCCGTCCGGCAAACTCGAGCCGGATCGTTCCGGTCTGAATCTCGACCCAGGCGCTCGAGCGTGGCGGGCCGCCGGCCCCCAGAACGGCCAGCAACACCACTGCAACGCCGGCAATGGCAATCATCGTGATCCGCGTGGACATGACCCGTACTCCCCAAAGCTCGCTGGTTCAGGTCAGATGCACGTCCGGCCTTGTGCGGATGCACCCTGCCTGCGAGCGGCACCCGGGACGCGGCTTGCGGGCCCGCGCGCAGGTGCATCCGGCACGCAGCTTGCGGGTAGGACGCTATCGTTAGACCACATGCAGCGAAACGGGACTCATGACCGCTCAGTTTCCAACACCGCCGACCTCCTTGACCGATACGCCCGGGCGCAGGACCGGCCGGGACGATCGTCGTGTGCACAATCGCCATGTCTGGTTTCTCAATTCCGCCTTCGACCGGATCGGCTTTGACACCGCGCTTCGCCGTGTCAGCGAACGTGACGCCGGGCGGGGCTTTGCCTTCGTCGTGACGCCCAATGTCGATCATCTGGTCCGGCTCAGCCGCGACCCGGTCCTCGCCCCGCTCTACGCACAGGCCTGGCTGACCGTGTGCGACAGCCGGGTGCTCGAACTCATCGCGGGTCTGTCAGGCGAAGCGGTCGATGTGACGCCGGGATCCGATCTGACAGAGGCGCTGTTCGAACAGGTCATCTCGCCGGACGATGCTATCACGGTGATCGGCGGCGACGAGGAGACGGTGAACCGGGTCCGGGAGCGGTACGCCCTGACCGCGCTGAACTGGTATAATCCTCCAATGGGCCTGCGTCACAAGCCGGACGAGATCGCGCGCTGCGCGCAGTTCGTCGCGCGCAACCCGGCCCGCTTCGTATTTCTGTGCGTCGGGTCGCCGCAGCAGGAGATGATTGCCGAAGCCTGCCTCGACCGGGGCGATTGCACCGGGGTCGGACTGTGCGTCGGCGCATCGCTCGACTTTCTGTCAGGCAAGGCACGCCGCGCGCCGGTCTGGATGCGCCGGCTTCGCCTGGAATGGCTGCACCGTCTCAGCGAGGAGCCGCGTCGGCTGTGGAAGCGCTATCTGGTCGACGGACCCAAGATCGCTTTCATCTGGTGGGAATGGCGCCGGGCGCGCGCCAAGCTGCGCCGGTTCGAACGCGAGCTGGAAGAGCGGCTCTTCTAGACGGTTCAAGCCTAGCGCCAGTCCACGTTGAACTGGGCTTCCAGCGCCGTGACCGCGCCGTCGTCGCGTGGGACATAGCCGTTCTGGTCAAAGCGGATCGTATAGCGGCAGGCCGGTGTGCGGGATTCCCCGACGGCCAAAAAGGGTGTGCCGAATTCGATCAGCCCGTTGCGCCGCCAGACCCTGTCGAGATCGAGATCGTGCACCGGCAGGCCCTCCTGCATCGCCCGCATGCGCGCTCCCGGGCTTGCGTAATCGAGCCGGAGCGCACCCGCATTCATGCGCGCCTCAAACAGATGGGCCGGGCCGCCGCCCGCGCCGACCTGCCAGCAATCGGGCAGGGGATGGTGCGCCGGGTAGCGCGCAAGCTCCAGCCCGGCTTCGCCGAGGAGCCTTGCCAGCGCGTCCAGCCGGTCGCGCGACAGCGCGATGGCCCGGTCCAGCTGCGCAATCTCGCGCGGCGGCGCGTCTTCCTCGACCAGGCGGGCCCGTTCGCGCTGATAGTCGTAGTAGTAGGCGAGCTCGCCCCGGTATTCGCGATTGAGGACGGCGGCATCCTCCCTCAACCTGTCCTGCGCGCCGGAGCCGTATCCGCCCAGCCCCCAGCGGTCCAGGGGCATCCCGCCGCTCCACATCGCGTATCCGGCAAGGGCCAGGACCGCTACGCCGATCAGCCAGACTGCAACGACAACCCCGATCCAGCGCCTCCAGCCGCGGGCGGACCGTGTCTCCCTGGAGGGCTCGGCCGCTGACGGTTCGGCGGGACATCTGCCGAAGCTGACGGCCTCAAAGAAGACGTCGTGGACCTCCTCCATGGGCGGGAAGGCGCGCTCATAGGCGCACCATTCGGAAAACTCCAGCGTGCCGGTTGCCGGGTTGGGTCTCTGCATGCGCCAGATCGCGAAATGTGTATGAAGCGGTGCGCCGTGAAACGCGCGCAGGAAGGCGTGGCGCATGCCCTCGTTGATGTCCGGCGCGTCGCTCCCATCCTTGAAGAATATATAGCAATCCACCCGCATCGGGCGGTCGCTCAGTCCGGAAAAGCGCGCCCGGCTCTGCGCGGCGAGCCGGTTTTCCTCGCCTTCATTGAGGGCGGGGGGCTCCTGGGCGGCCGTTTTGCCTTTCAGCACTTGAGCGCGAGATGTCTGGTACGTGCACGCCCGCAGATAATCGAGGCCGACCTGCCAGGACAGGGCCAGCGCATTGGGATGGGCGGTATAGGCGATTTCCCGCGGGCAACACGCATCGCTGTCCTCGCGCGCTCGCCGTTCTGCGGTGCGCGCGATGGTCTGGCCTAGACTCTCGAAATGTTGCAACCGGTCCGCCATCACCCCTCGCCATGGCAGGGAGTCAGACTTTTAAGACCCCGCGTTAACCATGTACCCGAAGGAGGTAACGCGAGTCACGCGCGAGTGATCCCATTTTTTTAGAAACGCTCGAGCAGTCTCTCGATATAGTCGAGTTCTTCGCGCGAACGTCCCTGCTCAGCGGCACGTCTGCGCAGCTCTTCGAGAATCTGGCGCGCCCGCTGGCGCTCGGATTCGCTCGGCACATCGGCATCGCCTGCGCCTTGGCCGCCGGACTGACGTCCGAGCGGATCGTTCTGCTGTTGACCGCCTTCTTCCGCCAGCAAGGTCTCGGCGAGATCTCCGGCCGCCTCCCTCAAGGCCTCGACCGCCTCGTTCTGCGCCTCCAGGGCAGCTTCAGCATCGCCCTCTTCGAGCGCCTGACCGGCCTCCTCCATGGCTTCCCCCGCACGAGCGAGCGCTTCATCGCCGTCTTCACCTGGCGTCATGGCGCCAAGCTCACCGAGGCGTTCGGCCAGGGCGCGCTGGCGCTGCGAGAGGTCGTCGCCTTCCCCGGTGCTTCCAGACTCGTCTTCACCCGGCTCGGGGGCGCCGGATCCCTCGCGGGACTCCTCGAAAGTTTCATCCATCAGCTCACGCTGCTCGCCCAGCGCATCGCCGAGCTCGCCGAGCGCTTCGCGCAGGGCCTGAGCCAGGGGGCTGTCGCCCTGGCCCTCGCCCCCGCCAGCGAGGTTCATCTGAAGATTGCGAAGAAGCTCCTGCAACTGGGCCAGAGCGCGGCGCGCGCCTTCGGTATCGCCGAGTTCGGTGGCCTCGCGCAGCGCGTCGAGCAGCTCCTGCAGCATGTCGGCATTGAGCGTATCCATGCCCGCGCTGCCCTGGCTGCCGGCCATCTCGCCATTTTCCATCGCCTCGCGGGCGAGCGCCGCCATGTAATTCTGCATCGCGCGCTCATAGGCATCGAACAGGGCGCTCATTTCAGTCGCGTCCGCACCGCGTGCCATCGCATCGTTCAGCGCCTGCTGGGCGGCATCCAGCGCCTGCCGGGCATCGGCCAGCGTGCCAAGTTCTGCGCGCAGGGCGATCTGCCACAAATCCTCGTCCAGATGGGTGAGGCCCTCGGCGCCTCGTGCCCGGTGGACTTCATGCAAGGCGGTCCGAAGCCCCATGAAGACGATCGGATCGTCGAAATAGCGCGCTGGTGCGTCGCTCAGCGCATCGAGTGCCCGGGCCAGACGCAGGACTCCTTGCGGCGCACGCTCGATCCGCAGCGCCGGCTCGTCGTCGAGGAAAATGGCCCGGTCCCGGGTTGCCCGATCGAAGACCGGCTCGGGCTCGCCCGGCTCAAGCGCCTCGTATTCGCGCCCGGAGCCGAGGAAATCACGGCGTTCGGCCGCCACCGCCTGGGCCAGGGGGTCGAGAAAGACGCGTGCCGGCAGCGTCATCTCGTACGCGGTGCTCCGACCGGTCTGACCGGCACCGTCCGTTCCGGCAATCCGGATCGCCACCCGGCGTCCGGACAGGGGATGGCGTGCCACGTCGATCCGCGCGGTGAAACGGTCCTCCTCGCCGGTCGGAGCGACGGCGCCGGGGGAGATTTCGATGGATTGCCACGCCTCCGGGGCGATAGTCCCGCCGCGTTCCTCGGCTTCGGCGGCCACTTCCAGAGCATGGCGTTCCACGCCGTAGTCGTCGCGCGCCACGAATTCGAGTTGAAGGACACCTTCGGCGTCGCTTTCCGGTTCTGCGGCCAGTGTGATGTGCGGCACGGTATCGGGCTGCACTGTGAGGGAGAGGCGCTCGGCAAGCGGGCCGGTCCGGACGATCACGTCGCCGCTTTGCTCGATCGGGGCACGGACCTGCCAGACCCTGTCGTCGATGCGCTCGATTCCGGCCTCGGCGCCGGAGACATGCGGACGGCGCGCGCTGCCGGCGAGGCGGGCTGCCAGCACGCTCCCTTCGGGTATCACGGCGCTGCGGCGGTTACGAAGGTAGAGGGTGGGCTCGCCGGTATAGTCGGGGGGCTCGATCCAGAGGTCGGCAACGGGCTGGCCGGCGCCACCAGAGAGGGGACGCAGGGCAAAAGCATCGACGACACGGTAGCGCGCCAGGTCGCCGGCCAGGAACGCTCCCGCGGCGAGCACCAGGATCAGGCTGATGCGCAGGCCGTACGGGTCGAGCCGGGCCCAGGCCGCGTGCGGGCGACGCGCACGGACGCCTTGGAGCCGCGCTGCCATCCGGGCGCGATGCGCTTGCCAGAGGGCCGGGTTGCCCGTGGCCGGATGGTCCTCGAGCGCTTCGAATTCGCGATGGCTCAGGCCACTATCTGCCTCGACCCGGCGCTGGGCGTCGCGGCGGCCTGGCCAGGAAAATCCACGCAGGCTGCGCCGCGCAAGCAGCGCGCAGGCGATCAAGATGGCAAGGGCTGCAAGCACACGCCACGGATCGCCGAAACGTTCGAAAACGCCGAACAGGGCAAGCGCGAGATAGACGCCGAGTCCGGCCAGCGGCCAGACCAGAACCGGCGCGGCGCGCTCCCACGCCAGCGCAAGCCAGGCCAGAGTGACGGGGCGGCGAGCGATCATGGCATCAGCCTAACGCGGCGGGCGGTGGTTCGCATCGTGCGGGAGCAGAGCCGCCTCAGCGGCCCGGCTCGTCCAGACGATCGAGATCGCGCAGAAGCTCGTCCTCGCGCTCTTCCGGGCTCGACATATCGTCATCCGCCGCATCGGTCTCGCCGGATTGCGCGTCATCCATCTGCTCGCCGGGGCCCCAGAGCGGCGCCGGGCGGTCGAGATCGCCGCGGATGCCGCAGGCCGAGAGGGCGAGGGCAGCTGGCCCGGCCAGAAGGAGGAGAAGGGCTTTCATGATGTCTGCTCCGCGTTGAGGCGCTCGGTCCAGAGCGCGACCTGTTCGCGTACGCGCACCGGGCTGGTGCCGCCATAGCTCGTCCGGCTTTCCATGGAGGCACGGGCCGAGAGCACGTCGAAGACATCGGCGCGGATGCGCGGTTCGATGGTCTGCATGTCCTCAAGGGCGAGTCCGGCCAGCGGGACGCCGCGGCCCTCGGCCATCTTCACGATGGAGCCGGACACGTGGTGCGCGTCGCGGAAGGGCAGTTCCAGCTCGCGCACCAGCCAGTCGGCCAGGTCGGTCGCGTCCGAATAGGCCTCCCCGGCCGCTTGTTCCAGCGCGTCGCGGTCGAAGCTGAGGTCGCCGGCCATGCCGGCCATGGCGGCCAGCGCGAGATCGAGATCGTCGAATGCGGTGAAGACCAGCGCCTTGTCTTCCTGCAAGTCTTTCGAGTAGGCGAGCGGCAGGCCCTTGCAGACGAGGATCAGGCCCTGCAGCGCGCCGGCAATGCGGCCCGGCTTGGCGCGGACCAGCTCGGCCGCGTCCGGATTGCGCTTCTGCGGCATGATCGAAGAGCCGGTGGAATAGGCATCGCTGAGCCGGGCGAAACCGAAGCGGCGCGAACTCCACAACACGATTTCTTCCGCGAACCGCGACAGATTCACCGCCGTGATCGTCGCCGCGCTGAGCGCTTCCAGCGCGAAGTCGCGCGAGGAAACTGCGTCGAGCGAATTGGCCATCGGGCGGTCGAAGCCGAGGGCCTGGGCCGTCGCGTCGCGGTCAATGGCAAAGGCGGTCCCGGCCAGCGCCGCGGCGCCCAGCGGGCTTTCATTGAGGCGTTTGCGCGTGTCTTCAAAGCGGCCGATATCGCGCTCGGCGGCCTCCACCCAGCACAGCAGATGATGGCCCAGGCTGACCGGCTGGGCCGTCTGCAAATGGGTGAAGCCGGGCATGACCCAGTCGGCATGGGCGTCGGCCTGGGCGACAAGGCCTTGCTGATAGGCGCGAAGCCCGGCAATGGCGCGGTCGCAGGCAGAGCGCAGCCAGAGCCGGAAATCGGTGGCGACCTGGTCGTTGCGCGAGCGCGCGGTGTGAAGCCGGCCGGCTGCCGCGCCGATCTTCTCGCGCAGCGCCGCCTCGATATTCATGTGCACGTCCTCGAGCGCGGCCTTCCACTCGAAGCGGTCCGCGCGGATATCCTCGCGCACGGCTTTCAGGCCTGCGGCGATCTGCTCATGGTCGGCGCTTGAAATGATGCCGCAAGCAGACAACATCGCAGCATGAGCCAGCGATCCGGCTATGTCTTCCTCGGCCATCCTCTGGTCGATGTGGACGGAGGTGTTGATCGCTTCCATGACGGAAGAGGGGCCGGACGCGAAACGTCCGCCCCACATATCGCGTCCCGAAGCCGGGCGGTTTGAATTGGATCCGGTCATGACCGCGATCCTTAAAGGTGAGGCAGAGAAAGTCCAGATGCACAATTGGACGCCGCTCAGATGGGCATTGACCCTTCTTCCGCTGATCGGCTTCGCCGCCGTGATCTACATGCTGTTTTCTGCGGCCGGCAGCCGCCCGTCTGGCCTACTGGACAGCTATGCGCGCGGGACGATGAGCGGCTTCGTGGCCATAGACGATGCGCCCTCCCAGTCGCTGAACACGCTGACCACGCCGTCCGGCGAGACGCTGACGCTGGCCGACAAGCGGGGCCGGATCCTGCTGGTCAATTACTGGGCGACCTGGTGCGCGCCCTGCGTGGTTGAAATGCCCCAGCTCAACGCCCTGCAGGCGCGCTACGGCTCGGACGATTTCGAAGTGGTCACCATCTCGATGGACCAGCGCATGGACGTGGCCGAAGAGTTCTTCGCGCAGAATGGTCTGGATGCGCTCACCCTCTATCATGGCTTCGACCTCGGCGCGGTCCAGCGCCTGGGCGCACGCGGGCTGCCCGTGACCGTGCTCTACGACCGCCACGGCGTGGAGCTGGGCCGGGTCCAGGGCGAGGCCGACTGGGATAGTCCCGAGGCCCATGCCCTGATCGAGGCGGCCATCGAGCGCTATTGAACGGGCTGGTGAGAATTCAGGCCGGAAAGCGGGGGCTCGCCTCCTACTATTACGACTATCACGTGGCTCTCATTGCGGGGAGGCGGGTGATCGGCGTGTTCACGCGTTGAGAAAGAGCCTGGCGAGGTTAAGGGGCGTGAGGCGGGAGGGGATGTTTTCTTCTCTCTCTTCCTCTTTCCTGACGAAAGTCAGGATCCAGGAGACGGCGCGCGGAACCTTACGATCTCTGGCTCCCAGCATTCGCTGGGAAAGAGGGTTGAGCTGAATTCAAATCATAAGACAACAAAAGAGTGTCACCCCGGACGCCGCAGGCGATCCGGGGTCTCGCGCGGGCGAAAGGTGCGAGCCCGCATCCCTCACGAGGTCCCGGGTCTCGTTTCACTCGCCCGGGATGACAGTCTTTGGGGCCTTGGGCGCGCCGGGTTGATCCGGGACACGTGGAGTCGGAGGAGGCCGTCATCCGATCTTTCGAGGCTCCGGGCCTTGCCCGGAGCACCTCAAGATGAGGGTGGTGTGATTTTCGCTCCCCGGCTTTCGCCGGGGAGCGCGGGGAGGGGGTGCGAGGTGTGGCACGGCTTCCCGTTTTGAGACCCGGGTCTTCTCACGTCCTCGTGCGCCAGTTCGCTGCGTGCGCAGGACTTGCGGGCGGAACGGTGATGGCGGGGCGCCGTTGATGGAGGGACACCCAGACAACCCTTTTCAAGGAGATGCCCGATGAAAGTTCTCGTCGCCGGAGCCCACGGCAATGTCGCGAGCCACGTGCTCGACTCCCTGCGCAAGCGCGGACACGAGGTCACGGGCGGCGTGCGCAAACAGGACCAGTTCGACCATGTGCGCGCCCGGGGCGCCGAGCCGGTCATGCTCGACCTGACGCGTCCCGAGCAGTTCGATGCGGCGCTGTCGGGACAGGAGGCCGTGATCTTCGCGGCCGGGTCCGGGGGGCAGGCTGTCGAGTCGGTCGACCGGGACGGCGCGATTGCGCTGGCCGATGCGGCCGAAGCCAGCGGCGTCTCGCGTTTCGTGATGCTCAGCTCGATGTCGGCGGATACGCCGGAGAACGGTCCGGAGAAACTCCAGGATTATCTCAAGGCGAAGAAAGAGGCCGATGCCCATCTACGCAAAACGGGACTGGAGGCCACCATTGTGCGGCCAGGCTCGTTGAGCGACGAAGCTCCGACGGGAAAGATCGAGACCGGCGAGCGCCTTCATAATCTGGAACGCTCCATCACCCGCGCCGATGTCGCCGAGACGCTGGCTGAGGTGCTGGAGACCCCGTCCACCATCGGCAAGACGTTCGAGATGCTGCAGGGTGACACACCTATCGCGCAGGCGGTCAAGGCGCTTTAGCCGGGTCGACGCGGATTCTAAACGAAAAGGCCCCGGACGATACCGTCCGGGGCCTTTTTACGTTTACGCGTGCAGGAACCAGGAAGACCTAGTACCCGACCTTCTCCAGCTCTTTTTCGAGCTCGGGGATCGCGTTGAACAGGTCCGCGACGAGGCCGTAATCGGCGACCTGGAAGATCGGCGCTTCCTCGTCCTTGTTGATGGCCACGATGACCTTGGAGTCCTTCATGCCGGCCAGATGCTGGATCGCGCCGGAAATGCCGACGGCGATGTACAGCTCGGGCGCGACGACCTTGCCGGTCTGACCGACCTGGTAGTCGTTGGGCACATAGCCCGCGTCCACTGCGGCACGCGAGGCACCGACTGCGGCGTTCAGCTTGTCGGCGACGCGGTCGAGAATCTCGAAATTCTCGCCCGAGCCCATGCCGCGGCCGCCGGAGATGACGATCTTGGCGGACGCCAGTTCGGGGCGGTCGGACTTGGACAGCTCTTCGGACACGAATTCGGACTTCGCCGAGGCCTCGGGCGCGTCGATCGATTCGATCGGCGCGGCGCTGTCCTGGTCGCCCGCTTTCTCGAACGTGGTCGGGCGTACCGTGATCACCTTCTTCGCATCGGAGGATTTGACCGTCATCATCGCGTTGCCCGCATAGATCGGACGGATGAAGGTGTCTTCGCTCTCCACCGAGGTGATGTCGGAGATCTGCATGACATCCAGCTTGGCCGCGATGCGGGGCATGAAGTTCTTGCCCGCCGTGGTCGCCGGCGCGAGGATCGCGTCATACTGGTCGGCAATGGACAGAACCAGCGGCTCCATCGCCTCGGCGATCTTCTTCTCAAGGGCATCGCCCTCGGTCTGAAGCACCTTGGCGACACCATCGACCTTGGCGGCAGCTTCAGCCACCTTCTGGGCGTCCTTGCCGGCCACGAGCACGTGAATGTCGCCGCCGAGCTTCTTCGCGGCGGAGACCGCCGCGCGGGTCGCTTCGTTCAGCTCGCCATCGAGATGTTCGGCAATAACCAGAACAGTCATCAGATCACCCCCGCTTCATTCTTCAGCTTGTCGACGAGTTCGGCCACGGTCTCGACCTTGACGCCGCCCTTGCGCTTGGGCGGTTCGCTGACCTTGATGACTTCAAGGCGCGGCGAGATGTCGACGCCGTAATCGTCCGGGCTCTTGGTGTCGATCGGCTTGCGCTTGGCCTTCATGATGTTGGGCAGGGAGGCGTAGCGCGGCTCGTTCAGACGCAGGTCGCTGGTCACGACGGCAGGCAGCGAGACCGACAGGGTCTGCAGGCCGCCATCGATTTCGCGGGTGACCTTCAGCGACCCGTCCTCTTTCTCGACCGCGGAGGCGAAGGTCGCCTGCGGCCAGCCGAGCAGCGCGGCCAGCATCTGGCCCGTCGCATTGGAATCGTCGTCAATCGCCTGCTTACCCAGCATGACGAGTTCGGGCGATTCCTCCTCGACCACCTTGGCGAGCAGCTTGGCCACGGCCAGCGGCTCGACGCGCTCGTCGGTCTGGATGAGGATGCCGCGATCCGCGCCCATGGCGAGCGCGGTGCGAATGGTTTCCTGAGCCTGGGCCGGGCCGATGGAGATCACGACGATCTCTTCGGCCAGACCTTTTTCCTTCATGCGGATCGCTTCTTCGACAGCGATTTCGCAGAAGGGATTCATGCTCATTTTGACGTTTGCCAGGTCAACGCCGCTCTGATCCGGCTTGACCCGGACCTTCACATTGTAATCGACCACCCGTTTGACGGGGACGAGGATTTTCATCGACGGCTCCGGTTTAGCATTTGACGACAGAACAGCGGAATGTTGCGCCGCGTCCCTGCCGTACTCTGACAGGACATGCGTGAAAACTAGGGGCGGAAACTGCCCGCGCCCACCCCATAAGTCAACGCGCGGCGCGAGGTCGCATGAACACCGTTCAGCCGTCCAAGACAAAGGCCGGCCCGCAGATGCGGACCGGCCTTGGTGCAGCGCACAAGCGTGACTGGCTTATTCGGCGCTGTCTTCGTCGTCCTCGACCAGCAGGAGCTCGGTTTCAATGACAAGGTCGATCTCGTCGGACACGGCCGGAACGGCATATCCCAGCCCCCACTGCGAGCGTTCGATCGTGCCGCGTGCGGAGAAGCCGGCAGTCATCGCGCCGCCCATCTGTTCGGGCTTGGCTTCGCGCTTGTTCAGCTCGACATTCAGCGTCACCGGGTGGGTCTGGCCGAGAAGGGTCAGATCGCCGGTCATGGTGCCGGTCTCGCCGTCCTCGGTATCGAAGGCGGTCGCCACGAAGCGCGCTTCAGGATATTCGGCGGTGTTGAACAGGTCGCCGGAGTTGAGGTGGTTGACGAAGCGGTCCTGATTGGCGCCGACCCAGAAGCCGTCGGCCAGCGAGAAGGTCACGTCGACCGTGGAGTTTTCAGGCTCCTCGAAGTCGAGCAGCAGAACGCCGTCATAATCGGTGAAATGGATGGACTGCTCGGAATAGCCCAGATGGTTCCAGCTCGCGCGGATCGTCGTGTGGCTCTTGTCGAACTCGTATTCGGCCGGTTCGGCAAAGGCATCGGCCACAGTGAGCGGCGCGGTGAGAAGGGCGGCAAGCGAGGCGGCGGCGAAAGCGGTTTTCATGGGTGATATCTCCCCGAAGAAGCAAAAAAGGCAGCGTTGGCGTGCGGCGCGCTGCCGCAGGGACTTCAAGTAGGGAGGACACGGGCCCGGTTCCACCGTGGCGCGATCAAAATTCTGTTTCCCCGCAGGAAACTTTCTTCAGCCGGCGCTGCGGGCAGGCTGGCGCGATCCTTCAAATCGCCGCATTCGGTTGGCAATCGGAACGCGTTCGGCTGCGGTCTTTGCGCAGAGCGCACAATCTAGTAATCACGACACCCTGTGCCGGGCGGTACGTCCCGGTCATATGAGGGGAGCATACGAGCAATCATGGAAAGCGTAGCTGTCGATCTGGCCGCACCGGCCCAGGAACTCAGCGTCGTCTATCTGTTCATGCGGGCGGACATCGTCGTGAAGACGGTGATGGGCATTCTTGCCCTGATGTCGGTCTGGTCGTGGGCAGTCGCGATCGAAAAAGCCATGCAGCTGCGCGGCGTTCATGCCCGGGCGCGGCGGCTGGAATCCGAATTCTGGAGCGGCGCGAAGCTGGAAGAGCTCGAGGCGCGCTATGGCCGCGATCCCAAGGATCCGTTCGGACGCGTGCTGTCGGCAGCCATGCGCGACTGGGACGGCTTCTCCGTGGCCAAGGCCGGCGGCGCCGAAGCCAACCGGGAGCTGACCAAGCTGGAAAGCGGGCTCGGCATCCTGGCCATCATCGGCTCGACGGCCCCCTTCGTCGGCCTGTTCGGCACGGTGTGGGGGATCATGAACTCCTTCCGCTCCATCGCCGCAAGCCAGGACACCAATCTGGCCGTCGTGGCGCCCGGTATTGCCGAGGCGCTGTTCGCGACCGCGCTGGGCCTGCTGGCGGCCGTGCCGGCGGTGATGTTCTTCAACGCCCTGTCCTCCAACCTCGCCAAGTATGCGTCCCGCCTGGAAGGTTTCGTCGACGATCTGGCTGCGCTTGCCAGCCGGGAGCGCTGAGCCGTGGCGAGCAATCTCGACATGGGCGGACGCTCCGGCGGACGGCGCGGCTGGAAGCCGAAGGCGGAGATCAACGTCACACCCTTCGTGGACGTGATGCTGGTCCTGCTCATCGTCTTCATGGTCACCGCGCCGCTGCTGACGGTCGGCGTCGAGGTCGATCTACCCGACACCGAAGCCCAGGCGATGACCACATCGGAAGAGCCGCTCACCCTGACCGTCCAGGCTGACGGCAATATCTATCTGCAGGAAACCGAGGTCAGCTTCGAGGAGCTGATCCCGCGCCTGCGCGCCATTTCGGGTACGGGATCGGACGCGCGCGTCTATATCCGCGCCGACGAAGGCGCATCGTATGGCGACGTGATGCGCGTGCTCGCCCGGGTCTCGGCCGCCGGTTACGGCGATCTGGGACTCGTGACCGATCCTGAGCGGGACTAGGAAGCGAGAGGGCCGGCGCCTGATGCGATCGCTTTTTGCTGCCCTGTTGTCGGCCGGCCTGCATATCGCGCTGGTGGCCTCGGCCTTTATCTATTTTCCGCGCACGATGTCCTCGCTCGAGCAGACGCGTATCGTGCCGGTCGAGCTGGTCTCGTTGGGTCCGACGACCAATGTGCGCGCGGCCCGGCCCGAACCGGAACCGGTCGAACCCGAGCCTGAGCCGGAGCCGGAAACGCCCGAGCCAGAGCCGGAGCCGGTCGAGCCGGAACCTGAACCGGCCCAGCCCGAGCCGGAGCCCGAGCCGATCGCACCGGAACCTGAGACAGAGTCCGAGCCGGAGCCCGAACCCATCCCGGACGAGCCTGAAGCCGAACCCGAGCCGGTGGAGCCCGAGCCGGAACCTGAGCCCGAACCCGAGCCGCAACGCCAGCAAGGGCTCGATCTGGACCGGCTCAGCAGCCTGGTCGACCGGTCGCGGGAAACCAGCGCGTCGCGCAATGCCGAGACCGGAGAGGCGCGCAGCGCCGCCGGGTCGGGCACGGCCATGACGGCAACCCTGTCTGACATGATGAGTTCGCAGATCGCGCGCTGCGTGCGCAGCTCGGCCGATGCGCCCTCCGACATGGAACTGGGCGTGCAGGTCAGCGTGCGGCTCAACCGCGACGGCACACTTTCCGATGCGCCGCGTTTGACCAACGAGGCGCGCGTGCTCGGCTCGCCCAACCCGTATCTGCGCGTGGCCGGGCAGCGCGCGCTGCGCGCCGTGATCGACTGCGCGCCCTACCGCATGCCCGCCGAGAACTACCAGCAATGGCGCCTTCTTGAGGTCAATGTTGACACGCAAGCTGGCCGCTAGTCCGAATTGAGACAACCAACCGGAGCCCGCTCATGACTGCTGTCCGACTTGTCCTGGCCTTCATGGTCAGCGTGATTTTCGCCGGTGCCGCGGCCGCGCAGGCCCCACTTCGCGTCGACGTGACCTCCGGCCATCTCGATCCCCTGCCCATCGCGGTGGTCGATTTTGTCGGCGAGCCCGGCCTGGCCGGCGAAGCAGGTGCGGACATTGCCCGGGTCGTGACCAGCGATCTCGAGAGCACCGGGCTCTTCGCCCCGGTTTCGCAGGATGCCTTCATCGAGGAGATCGGGAATATCGATCTGCGACCGCGCTTCTCCGACTGGCGCGTGATCAATGCGAATGCGCTTCTGGTCGGGCGGGTGACGGTCGCCGAGGACGGGCGTCTGCTGGTGGCGTTCCGGCTCTGGGATACGGTGACCGAGACCCAGCTTCTCGGCCTGCAGTTCGTCTCGGTGCCGGAGAACTGGCGCCGGGTGGCCCACAAGGTGGCCGATGCGGTCTACGAGGAGCTGACCGGCGAGGAAGGCTATTTCGATACCCGCATCGTCTACGTGGCCGAAGGCACGGACGGGGATGGCCAATCGGTCCGCCGGCTGGCCATTATGGACCAGGACGGGGCCAACCCCTCTTTCCTGACCGACCGGTCCTACATGGCGCTGCTGCCCAACTTCTCGCCGAGCGCGCAGCAGATCACCTATGTGTCCTTCCGCGACGGGCAGGCGACGAGCTATCTCTACGATCTCGAAACCGGCCGCCAGGAAGCACTGTTCGATGCGGGCCCGTCGCTGGCTGAAGGCGGGCAATCGCTGTCGGCGCGCTTCCACCCGAACGGGCGCCAGCTGGCCGTGTCGGCCATGCGCCGCGGCGGGCACGATATTTTCGGGTTCGACCTGCGCATGCGCACGCTGCGCCAGCTCACCAGCCACCCGGCGGACGATGTCGAACCCTCCTATTCGCCGGAAGGCGACCGGATCGTCTTTTCATCCTCGCGCGGCGGGAGTTCCCAGCTCTACGTGATGGACGCCAATGGCGGCGAGCCGACCCGGATCTCCTTCGGCGGCGGGCGCTACACGGCCCCGGTCTGGTCCCCGCGCGGCGATCTGGTCGCCTTTGTGAAACAGCAGGGCGGCATGTTCGCCCTGGGCGTGCTGGATGCGGACGGTTCGGGCGAGGAGCGCATCCTCTATGAAGGCTATTACGTGGACACCCCGACCTGGTCGCCCAACGGCCGCGTCATCCTGTTCACGCGCGGCGAGCGGTCGCGCGAGGGGACGCAGTATTCGATCTGGAGCATCGATCTGGCCGGGATCAATCTGCGCCGGATGCCGATCCAGGGACAATCGTCCGATCCGGCCTGGTCGCCCTTGATTGATTGAGCAACCTCAGTCTAGGGTCCCCTATGCAGTCGCGTGAATTTTTCTCGCAAGTGCAGATAGAGTGGGGTATATCGTGCGCGTCCGCAGGTTAGTCTCGCGGACATGAAGAGGGACTACGCCGTTATGAAATTTGCTTACTTCGCCGCGGCCGCGGCGCTTGGCCTCGCACTATCGGCCTGCGCCAGCCAACCTGAGCCCAACGACATGGACACCGGCCCGGCGCAACCGGTCGAAGACCGTGTTGTTGAAGAAGACACCGGTCCCGTCCCCGGGACTGCCGAGCACTTCGAAGTGACGGCCGGTGACCGTGTTTTCTACGGTTATGACCGCTATGACCTGACTGCCGAAGCGCGCGAAACGCTTCGCCGCCAGGCCGCATGGCTTGCCAGCTACCCGCAAGTGCGCATCCTCGTTGCCGGCAATGCCGACGAACGCGGTACGCGCGAATACAACCTCGCGCTTGGTGCCCGTCGCGCGAATGCCGCGCGCGACTTCCTGATCAGCCAGGGCGTCGACGCGTCGCGCATCTCGACCGTTTCCTACGGCAAAGAGCGCCCGGTCTGTAACCAGTCGACCGAGTCGTGCTGGGCCCTGAACCGGAATGCGACGACCGTCATCCAGGGTGGCACGACCTCGTAAGAGGACGGCCCGCCGGAGACACGATTTCGCCCGCCAGGCATGCGTCTGGCGGGCGTTTTCATTCTGGCGGTGACGCCGGGCCTTGAAGGCCCCGGCGGCGCGCGCCTAAATTTCGCCCTTCCGGGGGGCTAGCCCTAGGCCGGACCGTTTGTTTTCTGCCTGTAGCGCTATCCGCTTCGACGAGGATGCCCATGACCCGCCTTGCCGCCCTGCTTGCCTGTTTTGCCACTCTGGCGGTTTTCGCCGCGCCGGCCGAGGCGCAATCGCGCCGCGAGCTGGCCCAGCGCATCGACCGGCTGGAAGCCCGGATGGCGGAGCTGGATGACAGCGCGCTGGCCGGCGACCCGGTGGCCGAGCGATTGATGCAGCGTGTCGATGCGCTGGAGCGCGAACAACGCGTGCTGACCGGCGAAGTGGAAACGCTCACTTACCAGAACCGTCAGCTTCGCAACGAGGTCGAGCGCCTGCGCAACAGCGCGTCCCAGCCGTTCGGCGGGTCACAGACGTCTCAGTCCGGCGGGCCGGCCCAGCTGGAGCCGGATAGCGATAGCTATGCCGGTGAGGATCTGGCGGTCGTGAACCCGGACGATCCCTTTGCCCAGGAACGCGCCGCCGCGACAGGCCAGTTATCGCTTCCCGGCAGTGGCGCCGGACCGGCTAACGACAACGGCGCACCGCGCAGGTCCGAGACCGCCGGCGGGCGCGGACCGGCCTCGCTTGCGGGGGCATCGAACGCAACGCTCCCGGAACCCGCGACGCTGTTCCAGAACGGCCGTAACCGGCTTCTCGATGGCGATTTTGGCGGCGCGCAGGAGCAGTTTGCCCAATTCACGAACGCCTATGGCGATCACGAGCTGGCCGGCCAAGCCTGGTACTGGCTGGGCGAGACCCATTTCGTCCAGGGCGATTTTCAGAACGCCGCCGACTCCTATCTCTCCTCGCTGCAAGCCCAACGCCAGGGCCCGCGCGCGCCCGACGCTCTGGTGCGTCTGGCCGCCTCCCTCGCGGCGATGGATCAGGTCGCCGAAGCGTGTGGTGTGCTGGCCGGGTTCGACGCCGAGTTCCCCAATGCAGACGAAGAATCGCGCCGCAAGGCGAGCCGTGAAGCGGCGCGGGCAGGCTGCTGACACTCGACGAAGCCGCGCTGATCGGGCAATGCCGCACGCTCGCGCCGGACGGTCCGATCGTGATGGGCCTGTCCGGTGGCGGCGATTCCATGGCGCTCGCCTGCCTGCTGGGACGCCTGGCCGAGCAGGACGGGCGCCCGTTTCATGCGGTGATCTTCGATCATGCCCTGCGGCCTGAAAGCGCAGCCGAGGCCGGCCAGGCCTCCCGGCGCGCCGCGGCGCTGGGCGCGGAGGTCCGCATCCTGCGATGGGGCGAACCGCGCAAATCCCAGCAGGCCGCCCGGCTGGCTCGCCATCGGGCGTTGGCAGAGACCGCGCGCGAACTCGGTTCAGACCGGATATTCCTCGGCCATACGCGGGACGATTATCTCGAGACTCTGGCCATGCGCCTCGCGCGGCGCAGCCGGGGCCGCTCGCTCACCTCCATGTCGATGGACGATGCCTCGCCGGTCTGGCCGGAGGGGCGCGGACAGCGCATTCTGCGTCCGCTCCTCGACACGCCCCGGCGCGTACTTCGCCACTATCTGCAGGAGCGAGACGTGGCGTGGGTCGACGATCCGACCAATCTGGACCGCCGCTATGAACGCGTGCGCCTGCGCCAGTCGGGCCAGATCGAGGATCCGGTCCTGTTTGCCGAGGCCGAGGCGATGGCCCGGACCACCGGCCGCTTCGAGACGATGCTGTCGCGCAATGCCGCCCGGCATCTCCATCACAGCGCACAGATGACGGCGTGGGGCGGAATCGTCTTCGACCGGGACCTGTTCCTGAGCGCTTACAGCCTGGTCCGGCGGCGGGGAATGGAGCTTGCCATGCTGGCGGTCTCCGGCGAGCGCGATCTGCCAGGTCCTGCACGGGTCCGCATGCTTCTGGCGGCGCTGCGCGCAGGAGCCTCAACGACGGCGGCTGGCGCGATGATGGAAACGAGCGGCACTCTTGGACGCGACCCCGGTGCCGCCAGCGGGCGCGCCGACGGAGTACAGGCTGCGCGGCCTCTCGTGCTGGGTGCCGGCGAAACCGGCGTGTTCGACGGACGCTTTCTGGTAACGGCCCGATATCCTCTCAGGGTGAGGGCTGCCGGGCGCGACGGCCCCATATTGTCCGATGTGCCTTCTGCCTTCCGGTCCGGTACGCCCCTGGTCGAGCTCGCCGATGGCAACAGACTTGCAGCCAGCGCCTGCGAAGCGGCCGGTTTCGGCACGCTGCGCTTTCTGGGCGGTGAGCGTGTGGAGCATCTCGCGTTTCCCTTCACGGCCTTGTCATGGTTTGATGGGCAATAAGCTGCGGCTTTTTCCCTCAGGCACTGGCGAAACAAGCCCCGAAGCCCAATATCGGGTGACAATAGACCGACATGACGACCGGGATGTCATCGCCCGGCCGTGAAAGGACGAAACGATGAATATGCGCAATATCCTCGTCTGGGCGATTCTGCTGGTTCTCCTCCTGGCGCTGTTCAACATGCTCCAGGGGCCGGTCCAGCAAAGCAGTTCCGGAACCGAGATCAACTTCTCCAACTTCATGGAGCGGGTTGAATCCGGCGAGGTGGACGCAGTGACAATCGAGGGCCGGCGTATTACCGGCCAGTCCAATACGGGCCAGAATTTCACCGTCCAGATCCCTGAAGACGCGCGCGTCACCGAACAGCTGCGCCAGAACGATGTGAGCATCACCGCCCGCGAGCCGCAGGAGGAGGGCATCAATCTCCTGTCCATCCTGCTGTCCTGGTTCCCGATGCTGCTGCTCATCGGCGTCTGGATCTTCTTCATGCGCCAGATGCAGGGCGGGGGCAAAGGCGCGATGGGCTTCGGCAAGTCCAAGGCCAAGCTGCTCACCGAGAAGACCGGCCGGGTCACGTTTGACGACGTGGCCGGTGTGGACGAGGCCAAGGAAGAGCTTCAGGAAGTCGTCGAGTTTCTCAAGGATCCGTCGAAATTCCAGCGTCTGGGCGGCAAGATCCCCAAGGGCGCCCTGCTGGTCGGCCCTCCGGGGACCGGTAAGACACTGATCGCGCGCGCCGTCGCAGGCGAGGCGGGCGTGCCCTTCTTCACGATTTCCGGCTCGGATTTCGTCGAGATGTTCGTCGGCGTCGGCGCCAGCCGCGTCCGCGACATGTTCGAGCAGGCCAAGAAGAATGCGCCCTGCATCATCTTCATCGACGAGATCGACGCGGTGGGCCGGTCCCGCGGCGCCGGTCTGGGCGGCGGCAATGACGAACGCGAGCAGACGCTGAACCAGCTCCTCGTCGAGATGGACGGGTTCGAAGCCAATGAGGGCATCATCCTCATCGCGGCCACCAACCGTCCTGACGTGCTGGATCCGGCCCTGCTTCGTCCGGGCCGCTTCGACCGTCAGGTCGTGGTCCCCAACCCGGACGTGACGGGGCGCGAGCGCATCTTGAAGGTGCACATGCGCGAAGTCCCGCTGGCGAGCGATGTCGACCCGAAAACGATCGCGCGCGGCACGCCGGGCTTCTCCGGCGCGGATCTGGCCAATCTCGTGAACGAGGCGGCCCTGATGGCCGCCCGGCGCAACAAGCGCGTGGTCACGATGGCCGAGTTCGAGGATGCCAAGGACAAGGTGATGATGGGCCCCGAGCGGCGCTCCATGGTGATGACCCAGAAGGAGAAGGAACTCACCGCCTATCACGAGTCCGGCCATGCGATCGTGGCGCTGAACGTGCCGAGCGCGGACCCGGTCCACAAGGCGACCATCATTCCGCGCGGCCGCGCGCTGGGCATGGTGATGCAGCTGCCCGAAGGCGACAAGATGAGCATGACCCATCAGGAGATGACCAGCCGGCTGGCCATCATGATGGGCGGCCGTGTCGCGGAAGAGCTGAAATTCGGCAAGGAAAACGTGACCTCCGGCGCAGCCTCGGACATCAAGCAGGCCACCCGGCTTGCGCGGGCCATGGTCACGCAGTGGGGCTTCTCCGAAGAGATCGGTCCGATCGATTACGGGGACGATCAGGGCGAGGTCTTCCTGGGCCAGCAACTGGTCCAGTCCTCCTCGATCAGTGCGGAAACCGCGGCCAAGATCGAGAAGGAGGTCAAGGCCCTGGTCGAAGGCGGTCTGGCCCATGCGCGCCAGATCCTGACCGACAAGAAAGAGGACTGGGTCACGCTGTCCGAAGGCCTGCTCGAATACGAGACGCTTTCGGGAGACGAGATCAAGGAGCTTCTCAAGGGCATCAAGCCATACCGCGATGCCGAGGTTCCCGACAAGAATGACGGCGGCGAGTCCGGCGGCGGCGCGGTGCCGGTCGTCGACGAGGACGAGGACTCCGCACGCGGCACGGCCCAAGGTCCGCAAGGTCCGCTGGAGCCCAAACCCGGCGGTGCCTGACCGGTCCGGGTTGATGAATGAGGAAAGCCCGCGCTCACCGGCGCGGGCTTTTCGTTTCGGACGATGACGCGGATACCCCGCGAGGATAGGGTGAGGACCCTGCTAACAGGAGACATGTCATGTCCGATCCGGTGTTCGACCGGTCACGTCCCGTTCTGGTCACCGGCGCCACGGGATATCTCGCGGGCTGGGTCGTCGGGCGATTGCTTGAGCTGGGCTTCGATGTCCATGCCGCCGTTCGTGATCCGCAGGATGAAGCCAAGCGTGCCCACCTCGATGCCATGGCGGCGGAGTCGCCGGGTAGCCTGAAATATTTCCGCGCCAACCTGCTGGAGCCGGGCAGCTATGACGATGCCGCGGCCGGGTGCTCGATCGTCTTTCACACGGCCTCGCCCTTCACCAGCAAGGTTTCCGACCCGCAGCGCGATCTCGTCGACCCCGCGGTCAAGGGAACGCGAACCGTGCTGGACAGCGCGACGCGCGCCGGCACGGTGGAACGCGTCGTGCTGACGAGCTCCTGCGCGGCGATCTATGGCTATAACGCCGATATCCAGGGCATGCCGGACAAGCGGCTGACCGAGGATGTCTGGAACCACAGCTCGTCGCTGAAAGACGGCGCCTATGCCTATTCCAAGACGCTGGCGGAGAAGGCGGCCTGGGAGATGGCAAAAGCCCAGAACCGGTGGCGCCTGGTGACGATCAATCCCTCCTTCATTCTGGGGCCGGGCACCCGCCCCGATACCCGCTCGGAAAGCTTTTCGGTCGTCAGACAGATCGGGAAGGGCGCGATGCGGTTCGGCGCGCCGCCGATGGAAATCGGCACGGTGGACGTGCGCGACGTGGCCGAGGCGCATATTCGCGCGGCCTTCATTGCCGAGGCGAAAGGCCGCCATATCGTATCGGCCGAGACCAAGACCCTGCTGCAGATGGGCGAAGATCTGCGTGCCCGGTTCGGTGACGACTACCCGTTCCCCAAATCGGAAATGCCCAAATGGCTGGTCTGGATCATTGGTCCGATGGTCAATGCCAATCTCACGCGCAAGACCGTGTCGCGAAACATGAACAAGCCGTTCCGCGCCGACAATTCCAAGTCGAAGCGGAAGCTGGGGCTCGAGTATCGTCCGACCGCAAGCTCGATCCAGGACATGTTCGCCCAGATGGTCGAGGCCGGCCGTGTCTGAAGACCGGCGTGCGGCGATCAGCGCGCGTGCGGGCGGCGTCCTGATCCGCGTGCGCGTCACGCCGAAAGCTTCGAAAGACACGTTTGAGGGGATTGAGGCAGGCGCCGATGGCGTGGAATACCTTCGCGTGAAGGTGCGTGCCGTGCCCGACAAGGGGCAGGCCAACGCGGCGGTGCTTGCGCTTCTGTCCAGGACCCTGCGCCACCCCAAGAGCGCGCTTCAGCTTGTCGCCGGCGCCACGAGCCGGATCAAGACGATCCGGCTCGACGGCGTGACGCCGGCAGAGGTGCACGCCCGCCTCGCCGGCTAGAAATGCCCCGAGGCCGGGCCGGGTGTCCGCAAGGCGCCGGTCAGGGCCCAGCCGCCTTCGGTCTCGCTCACGGCGACAATCAGCTCGTTCGTGCCCTCTTGAAGCGGGAGCACCAGCGTATCGTAGCGCCCGACCGTTCCAAGAAAGCGATAGTCGCGGCTGCGAAACTCGTCGGCTCCCGTATACAGCAGCCTCCCGTTCAGGAAGACCCGCGCCCGGTCCGAGAATCCGAAGTCGAAAAGGACCGGCACGGCCTCGGCCGCCTCGATCGTGTGGCGGGCGAGGACGGTATCTGACTCCGGTCCGAGCGGAGCGACCGTGTTGAGGTCGGCGATGCCGCGATGCGTGGCCGGTACGGTTGTCCAGTCTCCGGCTGACGCCGTGATGTCCGCGATTGTCATGGCTTGTGCCACGGCGGATTCGGGCAAAGGCGCGGACACGTCCCAGCTCTCGATCAGCGCGCCCTCGATTTCGGCCGGCGCATCGACCTGACGCTGCGTGAGCCGGGGGACGGTGCGGGCAATTTCGACCTGGCGGATGTCCCGCTCGCCCAGCAACCCCCAAAAGCCGATACGCCCGGATGTGCGGCCGGTCTGCAGGTCATCGACACGAGCAATCGACTCCCCGTCGACGAAGAGCTCCGCGCGATCTCCGGCCACGTGCAGCTCGACGCGGATCCATTCGTCCACGCGCCAGCTCGCCGTGCCCGCAAAACCCTCCCCCTGGTAGATCTGGTAGGCCTGGTGGCCATTATGGCGTGGATGGTATTGCCAGGCGTCCGGATTGCCGCGCTGGTGGTGACGCAGATAGATCAGCTCGCCATCCAGGCCATCGCGGGCTCGGAAGAGAAGGCCGGTAAAGCCCCGCGTCGCCGGGAGACGGAGCTCGGCGGAGACAACCCCGTCTGTGAAGGCGTCCGTGTTTATCCAGACAATGCCGCCTTTAAGGGTCAGATGGTCGCCGTGACGTTCGATCTGTGCGTCAGGCGCCGGGGTGAGGGCCGGGCCGGACACGAGGACGGCAAGCAGGGCGGTGAGGATCATGGCGGGCTCCGGGCTGGACTGAGGGATGGGGTCGCTTGCGACCGTTCTGCCCGGATGTGCTAGCCCAGTGAGCCTGGCGGCGTATTGAAGATTTCGGCCACGCCGCGCCGTTCGCGATGAAGCCGCGAGGGTGTGAGCCCGATCAGCTGCGCGACGCTTCGCACCATGTGGGCCTGATCGGCGAACCCGAACCGGACCGCGAGGTCGGCCCAGTCGGGATCGTCCTGGCCATCGGCCGCATGAAGCAGCGCGTTGAGGCGCACCATTCCGGCATACATCTTTGGAGAGACGCCCAGCGTGTCGACGAACTGGCGGCGCAGCGTACGTTCGGCGACGCCAAGCCGGGCGGCGAGGCTGTCGACGCGCATCTGTCCTTCGCTCTCGCGCAGCCAGCTCGCGGCCAGATGAGCGGCATGCCGGGCTGTGGCGATCTCATGAAGGCGCGGGCGAAGCGCGTTGAGCAAGGCCCCACCGACGAGGTGAGGCGCTGCATCGGCTTCGGCGAGCCGCCGGATCGGGTCCACCAGCGACGACGGGGCAAGTTGCGATATCAGGTTGCGATGTTCGCGCGGATGAAGCCCCAGCACATCTGTTGCCCGCTCGAGCTCAACACGCAGCGCGATCAGCTCCGTGCCGGCCTGCGGGGCGTAGACATAGCTGTTCTCGATCGGGCCGATGGCAAGGACGTGGACCGAAGCCAGCGCGCCATGGCGGTCGCGCTTGCGTTCGACCCCGAGGCTGATCTGCCAGTGAGGCGGCATGCGGTGCGGGCGCGCGGTCACGCCCACGCCGTGCATCCATAATGCATCCAGACCGGGCGCCTGCGAGGCGTGCAGGCGCCACTCCTGATAGTCGGGGCGTCGGGACCGGTCTTCCATCGCGCAATCTTATCACGATACCAGGATGCCCGGGACTCACATCCTCGCGCGCTTGACGCCGGGGCGGAGTGCCGCATTCTCGCACGAATGACCGAAGGCCCCAAAACCCCCGACGATGGCCGGCCGCTGGTGATGGGCATCGTCAACGTCACGCCGGACAGCTTCTCGGACGGGGGGCGGTTTGCAAGCGCGGACGCCGCGCTCGACCACGCGCTTCGCCTGCTCGCGGACGGGGCGGATATTCTCGATATCGGTGGAGAGAGCACCAGGCCCGGTGCCGAACCGGTCGGGGAAGGCGAAGAGCTGGACCGGGTCCTTCCGGTCATCAAGCGCATCAAGGCGGCCCGGCCTGACTGCGTGATTTCGATAGACACGATGAAGCCGGGCGTCGCGGCGGCCGCCATCGAGGCGGGGGCCTGGATGTGGAATGACGTCAATGCGCTGAACGCGCCGGGCGCGCTGGACATGGCCGCCAGGCTGGGCTGCGTGGTCTGCCTGATGCACATGCAGGGCAGGCCGGGGACGATGCAGGCCGCGCCCGAATACGACGAGGTCGTCACCGACGTCGCGCGCTATCTCGGCCAGCGCGCCGGCGCGGCGATCGCCAGCGGGGTGGCCCGCGAGGCGATCTGGCTCGATCCAGGGATCGGGTTCGGCAAGACGGTGGCGCATAATCTGGCCTTGATCGCCGCGATGGAGAATTTGTGTGCCTTCGGATTTCCGATCCTGTTCGGCGCGTCGCGCAAGCGTTTCATCTCTGCCATCGACGAGACGTCACCCGATTCGGCCGACCGGCTCGGCGGCAGCCTTGCCGCAGCCTTGCACGCGGCCCGGGCCGGGTGCGACATCGTGCGTGTGCACGATGTGAAGGAAACCGTACAGGCGCTCAAGATTCAGGCCGCCATAGGTAGGGGCGGACCGCCTGCATGATGCCGGAATCGGCTCTGTCTCCTGGCCATCCACAGCCGGGCTCGCTGTACCCAGATGTTGCATTAACTCGAGTCATTGAAATCATGTTGGTGATGGAGACTGGTTGCATCGGTCGCTTCGATCGCGCGGGCGCGGCTGCGGACAGTCAACTGAAGGTTTCGATATCGTGCGCTGTGCTGACGTGAATTTTTCTTGCTCGAGAATCGACTGGCCGCGGTGTCGCGCGCCGCGCACGCGACCGGCTCTGGAGTAGAGACCGGCGAGCCAACCCGCCTGCCGAGGGGGCAGGTGAAGGCAAGGCCTGCGCCGTTGAAGAACGCGCAGGCGCAGAGGGGCTGAAATGACGTTCACCGACTGGAACATGATCGCGGCGAACACGATCAAGCTCAAAGTGGATGCGTCATCGCAGGTGTACGAACAGGTGAATGCCTTCTTCGCGCTCATCCAGATGTCGAAGGAAAATAATCTCGTCAGCGCGCTGATCGATTTCTCCGAATGCGAGCCGGTCCCGTTTTCTCGCATTTCCCGGCATACGGCCCTGCATATCGCCCAGGAAATGCGGGGCTGTCCCTTGCACTTCCTGGCCGTGGTCGAGTCGCGCGGCAGCCGGGCGTGGTGGCGCTATATCGTCCCGTCGCTGCGCGCGGTGGATATGCGCGCCAAGCGCTTTGAATGCAGCCGGCGCGCGGCCACCTGGCTGACCACACGCGGCGTCTATGCCCGCCGCCCGATCGGTCGTCTCATCACCCCCGGCTTGTCGCCCCGGCCCTGGTTTATCCGGTCGCGATAGCGGAAAGGCGCGCATACACCCCGCCTTTCAACTGTCTCAATTCCTCGTGTGTGCCCTGCTCCACGATGCGTCCCGCGTCGAACACGAGAATCCGGTCGGCATCGCGGATTGTCGACAGGCGGTGGGCAATCACGATCGCGGTTCGTGTCGCCGCAACGTCGGCCATGGCTTCCTGAACGAGGCGCTCGGTCTCGTTGTCGAGGCTGGATGTAGCTTCGTCGAAGATCAGGATCGGGGCATCGGCGAGGACGGCGCGGGCAATCGCAATGCGCTGACGTTCCCCGCCGGAGAGCTTTACTCCGCGTTCTCCGACCAGCGTGTCATAGCCCTTTGGCAGCGCTTCGATGAAGTCGTTTGCCCGGGCGCGCCGGGCGGCCTCCACGATTTCGTCATGGCTGGCGCCGGGCCGGGCGTAGGCGATGTTCTGCGCGATCGTGCGGTGGAACAGCGCCGGGTCCTGGGGCACGAGCGCAATGGCCTGGCGCAGGCTGGCCTGCGTCACCCCGGTTATGTCCTGACCGTCAATCCTTATGGCTCCGGCATCGATGTCGTAGAGACGCTGGACCAGCTTCACGAAGGTCGACTTGCCAGCGCCCGTCGGACCGACGAGCGCGACCTGTTCGCCCGGTGCGATGCGCAGGGAAAAGTCCTCGTAGAGCGGTTCATCCTGGCCCGCGTAGCGGAAGGTCACGCGGTCGAACACGATCTCGCCTTCGCCCGGTTCGAACTCGCTCGCCTCCGGTGCGTCGAGGATCTGAGGAGTCATGCGGTCGAACTCGGCAATGTCGTGAATCTCGTCGAGCGCGCGCTGGATGTTCTGCACATCTTCGCCGAAGCGGCGCATATAGCCGGCCATCATGAGAAAGGCGGTGATCGCGAACACGACCGATCCCGGCGTCGCCTCGCCGCGTTCCCACATCCAGATGAGCAAGCCGGTCAGCCCGCTCTGCAGGGTCAGAACGGCGATCATCTGCACCACCCAGGTATTGGCAAAGCGCAGCCAGGTGCGCTTGACCTGGGCCCGCCAGCGCCAGGCGAGCTCGTGAAACCGCGCGTCCTCACGGGACTCCGCGCCGAAGCTCTTTACCGTTGCCACCCCGCCGATGGCATCGGCCACCGCGCCGCCGAGCTCTGAGTCCAGTGCGTTCGAGCGCAGGTTCTGCGGCCGGATATAGCGGGTCGCCAGCAGCACGGAGGCGATGATGAAGAGGGCGATCACGGTCAGCGCAAATAGCCCCACCAGAGGCCAGCTGAACAGCATGTAGACGCCGAGGCCGATCATGACCGTGACCGAAGGGATCAGGCTGAACCACAGGGTCGCGGTGATCGTGTCATAGGCCCACATGCCCCGCGTGATCTTGCGCACCACCGAGCCGGCGAAGGTGTTGGCATGCCAGTCCAGCGCAAAGCGCTGAACCTGGGCGAAGGATTGGGTGGTCATGTCGGCCATGTTCGCGCTGGAGAACCGGATCTCGAAGCGGACCGCGCCCTGCCGTGCGAGGTTCACGCATACGGCGAGGCCCACGAAGACCGCGAACGCGGCCCAGTGACGCCCAGCCTCGCTATCGGGTCCGTTCGACAGGGAGTCGATCAGAGCGCCGGCGGCAACCGGCACGAAGATGTCGGTCACCGTCGCGATGGCGGTGAAGCCTGCGAGTGCAGCAAACAGAAGCGGGCGGCGGCGCCACTGGCGCCACAGGAAAGCGAGAACCGCGAGTGTTGGAAGGGGGGCGCTGGTCGCGTCACCGCGCTCAGTTCGGGTATCGGTATCGGTCATGACTGGACCTTCGGCGAAAGCGGGACTTCAGGTCACCGCAGCAAATTGAATCAGGGCGAGGCGGCGCGGGGGAATGTTCCGGTCCGGGTCGTGCGTGGTGACGCAGTTGTCGGACGGGCCGGGCGCCGGCCGTGTCAGCGCCGCTGTTTCAATTCAGATCGCATGGGTCCGGTCACACCTCCTCAGACGCTACCCTCACGGGGTAGCAAGCGGGGCGGGTTGTCTACGCCCGGCGGTTGCGGTTGGAAAGCCGCAAATCCGGCGTGTCAGATCAAAGCGTCTGGGAGTGTGGCGTGCCGGTCACGCCCACGCGGCGCGCGACCTGAAATCCCAGTCCGGCGAAAAGGAAGGAAATCACCGGGCTGGCCAGGTTGAAGAAGGCGAAGGGCGCATAGGCGAACGTCGCCACGCCGAGCGTCGCCGCCATGTAGGCTCCACACGTATTCCAGGGAATGAGCGGCGAGGTCACGGTGCCGAAATCCTCCAGCACGCGAGACAGGGACTTGGTCTCCAGGCCCGCCTCCTCGAAGCTCTTGCGATACATCTGGCTGGGCGCGGCAATGGCCAGGAACTGGTCGGGAGTGATGATGTTGGCCAGAAGCGCGGTGAGGCCGGCACGCTGCATCAAGCCGCCGCCGGTCTTCACTCCGGTGATCATCAGCCGGACGATGACGTCGAGCGAGCCTGACTTCTCCATCATCCCGCCAAAGAACATCGCCGAAAGAATGAGCCAGATCGTCGTCAGGAAGCTCTCCATGCCGCCGCGCGAGAGCAGGGAGTCCAGCTGGTCCACGCCCGTCTCCGCGACAAAGCCGTTGGCGCCCGCGCTGGCGAGCATGGCCAGGCCGGAACCCAGACCGTCGGCGGTCAGAGCCGGCTGAAAGGCGAGGCCGAAGCCGCCACCCACGAGGGCGCCGATGATCAGCGCGGCGAAAGCGGAGACCCTGAAGGCGGCGAGGCCCAGCGTGATGACCAGGGGTAGAAGCAGGACCGGAGAGACCGAAAAACTCTCGTCGAGTGCTCCGGACACTTGCGTGATGCGCGTCACGTCGACCTCCGCGCTGCCCGCGAAAGACAGGATCGCGAAGCCGATCAGAGCCACGCCGAAGGCGGGTAGCGTAGTCCAGAGCAGAAACCGGATATGATCGAACAGGTCGGTCCCGGTCAGGCCGGCGGCCAGGTTGGTGGTATCGGACAGGGGCGACAGCTTGTCTCCGAAATACGCCCCCGATATCACCGCGCCCGCCACGATCCCTGCCGGTAGCCCGGCAATCTGGGCAGCCGAGACCAGAGCCAGGCCGATCGTGCCAGCTGTGGTCCAGCTGGAGCCGATCGAGATCGACACCAGGGCGCACAAGATGAGCGTGGCCAGGTAGAAGAGAGAGGGACTGATCAGCTCCAGGCTGTAAAAGATCAGGGCCGGTATTACCCCGGTCGCGATCCACAGTCCGATCAGCAGGCCGATGGCGAGCAGGATGAAGACAATCGGCATGGCCCGGGCGACGACTTCATAGGTCTGCTCCTCGAGCTCCTTCCAGTCATAGCCGCGCCACAGACCGATCAGCCCGGCGACCAGCCCGGCCATCATCAGGCCAAGCTGGGCGGGGCCTCCCGTGGTCGCGTCTCCGAAGGCCGCGATCGAGGCGATCAGGAAGACAGCCAGCGTGACCAGCGGCGTGATCGAAAGGAAGACGCCGGCCGGGCGAGGATCGCGCTTGTCGGTCATGAAAACTCCAGTCGGATGAGCGGTTAGTTTGGCGCGTCCGTGTCGCCCGCCCCGGCCAGAACCGTGCGGAAATAGCTGACCATCAGGGGTAGGTTGGACGTGCGCATCCGCTCGTCCGTGCCGTGGATGCGCGAAAGATCGTCCATCTCGATGCGGGCGGGCGAGTAGCGGTAGAGATTTTCGGCGACGCCGGCAAACGCCCGGGAGTCGGTGGTGGCGACGAGCAGCATGGGGGCGACCGGCGTTCCCTCCGGCGCATGGCTGGCGGCCGCGCCGGCGATGAGATCCCAGGCTGGACCTTGCGTGGCGGCCACGGGCGGCGCATCCGACCAGGCCGACCAGGGCTCGACCGTGACACCCTCCAGGTCGGCGACGGCACTGCGCAGATGATCGAGAGCGGCATCGGCGTCGGTGCGAGGATGGAGGCGAAGATTGATCAGCGCCCGAGCTTCCTGGGGCAGGACGTTTTCGACCACGCCGCCGGTAATCACGGTCGGGGCAATCGTCGTGCCCAGCATGGCGCGTGGCGCGTCGTCCTCCTTCATCGCGTTCACGATCAGCCCGCCGAAAATGCCCGGGTGGGAGGCGGCCACGCCCTGCATCCCGTCCATGTCGCCGGACAGGGCCATCAGCATCTCGCCGACCGGGCCGCCTTCCAGGCTCATCTCGAAAGGATGCTCTTCGATCTGCACGATGGCCCGGCCGAGCAGGCCGACCGCAGTCCGGTCGGGCGGGCTGGAGGAATGGCCTCCGCGCGCCCGGGCGGTCACTTCGACGGTGAGGAAGCCCTTCTCCGCAACGCCGACAAGGGCTGCCGGCGCATCGGTCAGCGGCATGTCGAGCACCATGGACCCGCCTTCGTCCAGCACGAACCAGGCGCGTTCGCCGCGTGCCTCCAGCCAGGCCGCCATGGCCTGCGCCCCGAGCCCGCCGACTTCCTCGTCATGGGTGAGACCCAGATGGAGAGTGCGCACCGGTTCGTAGCCTTCCTCCAGCAATGTCTCCATCGCGGTCAGAAGCGTGACGAGGTGGCCTTTCATGTCGATCGCGCCGCGGCCCCAGACATAGCCGTCCGCGATCGTTCCGTCGAAGGCGGGATAGGTCCAGCCGTCTTCCGTGCCGGGCTCGACCGGCACGACATCCTGGTGGGCGAGAAATACGGCCGGAGCCAGCGCGGTATCGCGTCCCGGCAGGGTCAGCCAGACACTGCCATGGCCCATCTCCGTCGCTTCCAGCGTTGCGAAGGTGCGCGGATAGGTCGTCTCCATCCAGGCACGAAACGTTGCGAAGGCTTCGGCGTTGTGATCGGGAACGTCCTTGCGCGAGACTGTGGGGATGCGGATCGCCTCTGCCAGACGGTTGGCCAGAACCTCCTCGCCGATCGAGGTGGCATTGGCCTCCACGGGCGCGGGGGCCTGATAATCAGGCGCCCCGCAGGCGGCCAGCGCGATGGGCGCAAACAGGCTGATGAGACAGCGTTTCATGGATGGCCGAACCTCCCCGTACGGCGTTATGAAGAAGCAAGACTACTTGCTCGAAGCGGACAATGGCAGACGATATGGCATCTGACGAGATCACCCCGCCCGAACCGAAGGGCCGCGTGCTGTCGATCGCGGGGTCGGACCCCTCCGGCGGCGCGGGTATCCAGGCCGACATCAAGGCGGTTTCTGCGTTTGGCGGCTACGCGGCTACGGCGATCACGGCCCTCACGGTGCAGAACACTCAAGGCGTGACCGATGTCCACCACGTGCCCGAGGCCATCATCGCGGCCCAGATCGAGGCGGTGCTGAGCGATATCGGGGCCGATGCGATCAAGACCGGCATGTTGGCGACCAAATCGGTCATCGATACCGTGGTGGACACGCTGGGCGACCGGCTGGCCGAGATCCCGCTGATCGTGGACCCGGTGATGGTGACGACCTCGGGCGACACGCTGATGGATAAAGATGCCATCGATACCGTGCGCGAGCGCCTGGTCCCGCTGGCCTATCTGCTCACGCCGAATGCGCCGGAGGCCGCGAAGCTGACCGGCCTGGAGGTCGAGGATGTGGATGGGCAGCGTGCGGCGGGCGAGGCCCTGCTGAAGGAGGGCGCGCGCGCCGTGCTCGTCAAGGGCGGTCATATCGAGGGAAGCCAGATCATCGACGTGCTGGTGACGCGCAACGGGGTACGCCTGTTCACGCGTCCGCGACTGAAGAGCCAGAATACGCACGGGACGGGCTGTACGCTCGCCTCGGCTATCGCCGCGCTGATGGCGCAGGGCCTGCCGGTCGAGCAGAGCGTGGAACAGGCCTGCGACTATCTGCACGAGGCGATCGCGCGGGCGCCCGGCTTCGGTGTCGGCCACGGACCGGTCAATCACATCTGGCCGCTGGCCGAGGCAAATCTGGCCAAGCTTTCAAGCTAAACCGGTTTGTTGTCTGAGGATTCGCGCGACACCGGCCGGGCGCGATGCTAAATCTCCCCGCATAGTCATACGGGGAGAGAGTGATGAAATCCTACATGCTGGCGGGGCTGGTCTCCGCTTTCGCACTGTGCGCGTGCTCGCCCGAGCAGGGCGCGGACGGCGAGACGCAGACGGTCGAAACCGGATCCGCCGCCCAGCGCGCCGAGGCGCGCACCTTTACGGTGCTGGTCGATGGCACGCCGATCGGGGCGATGGAGGTAGAGCCTGCCGAGGCCGGGTTCGAGGTCGATTTCGAGTATCGAAACAATGGCCGCGGACCCACGCTGGCCGAGACGGTCACGCTTGATGAGCAGGGCTATCCGGTCAGCTGGGCCATCGAGGGGGCGGAAACCTTCGGCAATACGGTGGACGAGTCCTACGAGCGCACCGGCGACCGGGCGCGCTGGAGCGATTCCACGGGAGAGGGCGAGGCGGACGCGGCCGAGCCGGTCTTCTACGTGCCTCAAAATTCGACCCCCTATTTCCTGGCGCTGGCCGGACGTGCGCTGATCGCCGACGAGGACCGCACGATCACGGCGCTGCCGGGCGGCGAGCTGCGCCTCACCGAGATGGAGAACGTGACCGTGTCCGGCCCCGACGGGGAGAGCCGGGAGCTGACCGCCTATGCGCTGTCGGGCACCAGCCTGGACCCGACCTATTTCCTGATGGAGGGCACGGCCTTCTTCGGCATGGTGACGCCCGGTTTCTCCATCCTGGAAGAGGGGTATGACGGCGAGGACGAGCGCCTGCGTGCGCTCGCCTCACGCTTCGGTTCGGAGCGCTATGCCGAGATCACCGCGCGGGTCGCGCACGATTTCGACGCTCCGGTGAGGATCGCCAATGTGCGCATTTTCGATGCCCGCACGGGCCGTCTGGGCGAGCCGGCTTCGGTCCTGGTAGAAGACAATCGTATCACGGCGATCGAAGGACCGGATGCGTCCCAGGACGGCGAAGTGGTCATTGACGGGGCGGGCGGCACGCTCGTTCCCGGCCTGTTCGAGATGCATGCCCATCTGGGCGACACCAGCGCCATGCTGGGCGTCGCGGCCGGGACGACCAGCGTGCGCGACATGGGCAATAATAACGAGGTCCTCTCCGAGCTGATCGGCCATATCGAAGCCGGCGAGATGGCCGGTCCGCGCGTCTTCCGCGCAGGCTTCATCGAGGGCCGCAGCCCCTATAATTCCAATAACGGGATCGTGGTCGAAACCGAGGCCGAGGCGGTCGCGGCGGTCAATACGTATGCCGATAACGGCTTTACGATGATCAAGATCTACAACTCGATGCAGCCGGACTGGATCCCGGCCGTGATTGAGGCGGCCCATGCGCGCGACATGCATGTGATGGGTCATGTGCCCGCCTTCACCGACGCCGACGCGATGATCGAGGCCGGTTATGACGAGCTCACCCATATCAACCAGCTCATGCTGGGCTGGGTGCTGGAAGAGGGTGAGGACACGCGCACGCTGCTGCGTCTGACGGCGCTCAAGCGCCTGCCCGAGCTCGACCTGCAGAGCGAGGCCGTCCAGTCGACGCTTGATGCCATTGTCGAGAACGACATCGCGATCGACCCGACCTTCGCGATTCACGAAGCGCTTCTGCTGTCGCGCAACGGTGAATTGTCGCCCGGCGCGGCCGACTATATCGACCACATGCCGGCCGATATCCAGCGCAGCGCGCGCAGTGCCTGGGCCGATATCGCGACGCCGGAGGACGACGCCGCCTATCGCGGCGCGTTCGAGACGATCACCGAGGCCCTTGCGCTGATGCGCGAGCGCGGGATCGAGATGGTGCCGGGTACCGATCTTGGCGGGTCGTTTGCCTATCACCGCGAGCTGGAGCTGTATCAGTCGATCGGCATGAGCCCGGCCGAGATCGTCAGCTGGGCCAGTCTGGGCATGGCCGAATATCTCGGCGTCGGTGACGAGCTCGGCACGATCGAGGAAGGCAAGCTTGCCGACTTCTTCCTCGTGCCGGGCAATCCGGTCGAGGACTTCAAGGCCATCAAGACCATCTCGATGGTGATGGCCGACGGCACGGTCTACTACCCGGCCGAAATCTATCCCGAATTCGGCATCGTCCCGTTTGCCGAAATGCCTCAGGTGACGCTGCCGTAAGTCCGGTGCGTCTGTGAAATGCGAGCCCCCGCCCGATCCCGGTGCGGGGGCTTTTCTTCATGGGGCGTGGGTTCTTTTCGTGCGTCCGAGAAACAGCGCCAGTGCGACCAGGCAGAGTGCGGAGGCGGCCAGGAAGGGCGCGCCGGGGAAGACCACGCCCGCCACGCCGCGCTGGAAGAGAAAGAAGAGCTGGGTGTAGAGCAGGGGCGAGATGATCAGGATGACCCCGCCGAGCGCGGATAGCCCGCCCTGCAGCTCGCCCTGGGCATCTTCTCCGACGCGTTCCGTCATGATCTTCTGCAGGGCCGGCCCCTCCATTCCGGTCACGAGCGCGGTCAGTAGCCACGCATAGAGCACCGCCCCGTTGGGCGCGAAGGCAATCCCGGCGAGCGCGGCGGCCTCGACCGCCATCGCGATCCAGATCGCGCGCCGCTCCCCGATGCGCGGCATCAGGACCGGGACGACGACCATCTGGCACAGCGCGAACAGGACACCGAAATAAGCCAGCGACGCCCCGATCTGGGCTTCGCTCCAGTCGAACTTGGCAATCGCCACATAGGCCCAGACCGCGGGATAGACGAAGCCGGACAGGTGGGAGAGGAAATAGACCCACACCATCACGCCCAGCCCTTCGGCCTTGCGCAGGCGAAGAAGCGTGCCGAACACGTTGGAGCGCGCCAGCGAGAAGGGGCGGCGCTTGTCCGCGGCCAGGCTCTCGGGCACGACGAACCAGCCGTAGACGGCGTTGGCGCCGGCCAGCAGGGCAGCCGCGAAGAAGGGCGCCCGCGGTGTCAGCTCGCCCAGAAGCCCGCCCAGCGCCGGACCGAGGATGAAGCCGACACCCATGGCCGCGCCGAGCCAGCCAAAGCGCGCCGAGCGCTGGGCCGGCGGGGTGACGTCGGCGATATAGGCGTTGGCAGTTGAATGGGTGGCCGCAAAGATGCCGGACACCAGCCGCGCCGCGAAAAAGACGATCAGCGCGTGGGCGAGGCCCATCAGAAGGAAGTCGATCGCCAGCGCGCCGAGCGAGAGCAGCAGCACCGGGCGGCGGCCGAACCGGTCCGAAAAGCCGCCGAGGACCGGCGAGAAGAAGAACTGCATCACCGCGAAGAGGAAGGTGGCCAGCCCGCCCCACAGGGCCGCATCGGCCACACCGCCGCCGGTCAGCTCCATCAGCAGGGTGGGCAGGACCGGAATGATGAGCGCGAAGGCGAGCGCGTCGATGAGCACGGTCGCGACGATGAAGACGGCAGCCGCAGGCCGCTGCGCCTTCTTCGGGGTGTCGGTGAGCGCCTCTGCCGTTTCGGCGGCAGAGGAGGAGGGTTCGCGCATGCGCCGTTCCAGTCGATCAAACCACCAGCCAGGCGTGCATAGACCAGCGCCTTGAGCACGGCCAGCGCGAAGACTTCAGGGAGAAGGTGCCGCTAGAAGAAGCGGGTGAGGACGCCGAGGACCGCAATGCAGAGGGCGGTGGCGAAGAGGGCGCGCGGCACGCTGACCAGCAGGGCGGCGCTGAGCGCCAGAAGGAGGGCGGAGGCCGGGGTGACGGATCGCGTAAAGGCGGCAAGCTCCTGCGGTCCGGGTCCGGGATGGGCCAGCCATAGGAGGCCTGCGAAGGCGAGGCAGAAGATCAGCGCGATCTGGAGCATCTTGCGCGGCGCGTGACCGCGGCTCGGCGCGTCGAAGGCGGCCGGGGCCAGCCTTGCTCCTCCCAGACGGGCCGAGCCGGCGAGCGCGGCGCTGGAAAGCACAAGCCCGGTTTCGATCCCCGTCCCGGCATCGCGCGAGGCGAGAAGCGCGAGCGTGCCCGTGACGAGCGCCAGGCCCAGAACGACCCCGCCCGTCCGGGCATGATCCCCGGCGGTCGCGGCAGGATCGGCGGCAATCGCCGGGCCGGAAACCGGCGCGGAGAGGCGGGGTCCAGCCTGCGCGGGGCGGGAGCGGACGCCTTGGGCCGGGCGCGAACGGCGCAGGACTTCCGGTCTGTGCGCGGGGCCGAGGGGGACTTTGGGTCCGGTGAAGATCGCCGTGTCCGAGCGCTCGGACCGCTTGGCGAGGAAGGCGTGAACGAGTTCGAAGCCGCCGCGCTCGCGCGCGCAAAGACAGCTCGTGCGCACCGGACCGGTCCGCAGGATCTGTTCAGGCGCCGCCCGGGCCGGATCGATGACGGCGGCTTCCCATCCGGCGCGCGTCCGGATGGCGCGGCGCCGGGCCGGATGGCGTTTCGAAGTCGCTGATCGCATCGCCGTCCCTCTCCGGTTGGTACAGGCAGAAGTGTCACCCCTCGGGCGTCCGGCTGGCAAGGCGGTTGCAGCGAGCGCGGGTGGGAGGCGGGCGCGGCGTGTCTTTTGTGCACCTGCGAAGACGGGGCCGGGAGTGTTTGGTGACAGTCGGCGGGCGGCGACTCCTCCTACTACTACGACTATCACGGCGCTTCTTTTTCGGGGCGCGCGTCTTCACGCGGCTGATACTGAGCCTCGCGAGGTTAGGGCCTGCGGACCGGGTGGGAGTATCTCTCTGCTTCGTCTCCCTCTTTCCTGACGGAAGCCGGAACCGGGAGAGGCCGTCTACTACGCCAGCCGACCGGGAAACGGACCGGCCTTGGAGAGCATGGATTCGATATTGTGCTTGAGGGCGTCGGTCTCGAGCCATTGTGCGGTCTCGATCATCTTGTCGAGATCGATCCCGGTCTCGTAGCCGCCGCGATGGAGCATGTAGACCACGTCTTCGGTCGCGACATTGCCGGTGGCGCGTGGCGCGAAGGGGCAGCCGCCAATGCCGCCGGCCGAGGCGTCGATCACGTCCACGCCCGCTTCGACCGCCGCATAGACATTGGCCAGGGCAGTATTGCGCGTGTTGTGAAAGTGCAGACGCAGGCGGGATCTGGGCGCGGCTTCGCGCACGGCCTCGATGCGGGCGCGCACATCCCAGGGCGAGGCCACGCCGATCGTGTCGCCGAGGGCGATCTCGACGGCGCCGGCCGCCTCGGCGCGCCGGGCCAGCTCGGCAACGACCGCGATGTCCACCTCGCCGTCGAACGGATCGCCAAACGCGACCGAGATGGTGGCCGAAAGCGGGATCTGCGCGTCATGGGCCAGGATGGCGATGCGGTCGAGCAGGTCGGCGGTCTCTTCCGGCGTGGCATTCTGGTTGCGCTTGCCGAAGCCTTGCGACGCGACCATGACGAAGTTGATCTCGTCGCATTCACACTCGATCGCCCGGCGCATGCCGCGCTCGTTCAGCGCCAGACCGATATACTTCACGCTCTTGCCGCGAGGCACGCGGGCCATGATCTCATCGGAATCCGCCATCGCCGGGACCAGCTTGGGGTGAACGAAGCTCGCCGCCTCCATGCGGGTCACGCCGGCCCCGATCAGCCGGTCGATGAATTCCAGCTTCACCTCGGTGGGCAGAAGAACCGGGTCATTCTGCAGACCGTCGCGCGGCCCGACTTCGACGATTTCGATCTGGCGGCTCATGGCGTGTCCTCGCTCGGCGGGCAGCTGCCCAGTCGGAAGATGAATACTGAAGTGTGTGTGCCGCGGCTATAATTGAACCCCTCCACGCCATGACGCGCACAGGCGCGCGCGTCCAGCGTGGCCAGCACAGCGTCCGCCTCCGGCCCGGCGCGGCTGGTATCGAACAGGACGACGCGGTCGGGGGCGGGCCTGGCGAGCGCGGCCTGCAGCCCGGCCGTGTCCAGAAGCTGCGGCCTGCCTTCCAGCGCGAAGACCAGGCTGGGCTCGGTATAGGTGGAGAGAATGACCGTGTCCGGGCCGAGGAGGGCGTGAGCTTCCAGCTCCCGCTCGACCGCCTGGGTGAGGAAGAGACCCTCGCTTTGCGGGGCGACGATCGCGCGCGCGCCCGTGTGCCAGACCAGGGCCGCGGCGATGAGCACGGCAACAGCGGAAATCGCGTGAGTGTTGATCCACAAGGTCGTCGCGCCGGCGGCCAGCGCCATCACGGTCAGCGCGAAGAGGAGGGCGGCCGAGACCGGCCCATCAAACCCGATCGCCAGAGCGCCCATGAGAAGGGAGAGCACGGCGGCGCCGACCAGAGCCAGCGCGGCGCCGGCAAACCGGGTCCAGACTGGCTGCGCGAGCAGCGAGACCGCGCCCCAGGCGGCCAGCACCGCCAGGGCGGGATAGAGCGGCAGCGGGTAGTGAGGCAGCTTGGTCGGCAAGAGTTCGAAGAAGATCAGGAGCGGAACGGTCCAGACCAGAAGGAGGCGGGCGGGCAGCGCGTCGCCGCTGCGCCCCGCCAGGGCCGCGCCGGCCCGGTACAGGCCCGCCGGAAGCGCCAGGCTGGCGGGGAAGAGCAGGAGGCCGAGAAGCAGGGTGTGACTGCCCGGCGGTGCGCCGTGGCCCTCATGCCCGGACACCAGCTTGGGCGCGAGATCGTTGCCGAACCAGCTGGCGAGGAACTCGCCCCCGGTGGCGATCTGGATGGCGACGAGCCAGGGCAGAACGATGGCGGCGGCAAGCGCGGGGCCGCGCCAGCCGAGAAAATGCCGCCACCAGTCCCAGCGCCGCTCCCAAAGGGTCAGAACCAGCACTGCGCTGCCCATGGCGAGTGGCGCGACCGGGCCCTTGATGAGAATGCCGGCGGCAATCGCGGCCCAACCCGTAACGGCCCAGAAGCCGGGGCGTGCGCCCGCGTCTTCGGGCGTGTCCGCGGCAAGGCGCACCTTGACCAGAGAGAGGAAGGCGAGCGCGCACGCCGCTGCGAGCGCGGCATCGGTCTTGGCGATCGCGCCTTCGCTGGCCAGCAGGACGCTGACCGCCAGCAAAGCGCCCGCGATCAGGCCGGTGCGCCGGCCGGCGAGCGCGCAGCCCGCGCCCCAGGTCGCCAGCGCCGCCACGATCGCCGCCGCCAGAGACGGCAGGCGGTAGCTGGCAATCTCGCGGGCCTCCGCGCTGGAAATCAGGCCGGTGCTGGCCGCCTGAAGCCAGTAAATGCCCACGGGCTTGCGATGTCGCGGCGCGTCCTGAAAGCGGATCTCGATCGGATTGTTGGATTCCAGCATCTGGGCGCTGGACTGGGCGTAGCGCGCCTCGTCGCGGTCGAGCACGGGCATCGTCAGAAGGCCAGGCAGGATGGCGGCCACCGCCAGAAGCGTGATAAGGCCGGTATCCCTGAGCCAACCGGGCAGCGCTGTGAGGGCCTGTCTCATACCTGGTCTCTTACCCGGAACCGAAAAAAGTCCGTGCTTCGCTTGCGATTATCGCTATGAAACGGCGCGAAGCCGAGGACAAGTCAAGACAAGGCCGCTCATGCCCGCTCCTCAGATCTGCGTCGTCGCCCCCATGCACAACGAGGCTGGAAATGCCGCGCGTCTGGCCGCCGAGGTCTATGACGTGCTGCGCGACATTCCCCATGAAATCGTGTTCGTCAACGATGCCAGTACCGACTCCACGCTGGACGAGCTGGTCGCGGCCAAGGCGGAGATACCCAGTCTGCGCGTGATCAGCCATCGCAGCAATGCCGGCCAGTCGCGGGCCATCCGCAGCGGCGTGATGGCGGCGACCGCGCCCGTCATCTGCACGCTGGACGGCGACGGCCAGAACCCGCCGGCCGATATCCCGGCGGTGTTTCAGGCGTTGACCCGCGCCGATGCGCCCGCCGATCTGGCCATGGTGGCGGGACGGCGCGTGGGCCGCAAGGATACCGCGGCGAAGCGCTTTGCCTCGCGTCTCGGCAACGGCATCCGCAAGCGCCTGCTCAACGACGATGCGGACGATACGGGCTGCGGGCTTAAAGCCTTCAAACGTGACGCCTATCTGCGCCTTCCCTATTTCGATCACCAGCACCGCTTCCTGCCCGCCCTGGTCAAGCGCGAAGGGTTCAAAATAGAGTTCGTCGATGTGGGCCATCGGCCACGCCTCGCCGGGAAGTCGAAATATAGTAATCTGGGTCGGCTTTTCGCCTCTTTCAGTGATATGCTAGGAGTCATGTGGCTCAACAGCCGGTTCCGGAAGACCGGCGGCTGGGATGAGTCCTAGCGGCGTCCGGCTGTCGTGAAGACGCAGTCACTGGCCGGCTCGCCATCGCCTGGGGGGTGCAGAGGCATGGCCAGTACCGATGGAGCGGGGCTTTACCTCGGCTTGTCAGCGGCACAACGGCGCCGCAAGGGTGGGCAACAAAAACAAGGGGGTGGAATGTACGAGCTGTTTCCCAAGATGATTATCGCCATCGTGGTCTACGCCGCGATCGCGTTCACGACCGGTATTGCCGGGGGCGAAGAGGCCTTCATCGGCAACATGCAGGAATTCCGGTCAGGTAATTGCGTGGGCATGGTCGATGCCGGGCCCGAAGCGGTGGAATGCGCCGAAGGCGCGCTTCACGCCACGCTGTTCACCGTTCCCACGGCCGGCACGCAATGGGCGCTGTCGCTGTCGGACCTGCTCATCACGCTGGCCCTCGTCATGCTCTTCCTGGAGATGCTCAAGGCGCCGGGTACGGGCAATGTCACGGTCTACAACAATCTTCTGTCGACCGGCGTCTTCATCGTCGCCATCCTGCTCTTCGTGCTTCAGCCGCTCTTCGCAACTTCGACCTTCTTCATCATCATGCTGATGACGCTGGTCGATACCGCAGCCGGCTGGTTCATCACGGTGATCGCTTCACGCCGCGACCTCGCGGTCGGCGGCGAAGGCTGACCGCACGGCGGGCGACACCCCGCCGCAAGCGGACGAGCCCACAAGCAAAAAGGCCGCTGCATGCAGCGGCCTTTTTCGTGCGCGGTGAGTCCGGGCCGGGCCCCGGCGCTCAGACCAGAAGGAAGATCACGGCCAGCATCAAGGCGCCGTCGCCCAGCCGGGCAAGAGTGCGTTCGCTAACGCCGCTCATGCCGAACGCTCCAGGCGCGGGGCAAGGGCCGGGCCGGTCTCGGACGAGCCCGCACGGGCATAGGCCTCACGGTAGCGCCGGCGCTCGGTCTCGTCGGCGCGCAGGCCGCGCACGCGCGGATAGGTCTGCAACTGAACCAGGGTGGAGGTGTTCGCGATCGCGCCGGCCGGAGCCTTGAACGCGGTTTCGGGCGCGCCTGACATGCGGGTCTGCGCCGCGGCGGGAGCGGGCGCAGGGCCGCGCCGCCGGCCGTGGCCGGTCTGGCTTTCGCTGCGGGCCGTGTGCTCGACGCGCTCATGGCGGCGGCGGGTCGGGACGGGCAGGTTGGATCCGGTTGGTGCGATCATAAGCATCTGATCGCAAGAGATGGGCCAGCCTTAACCCGGTATCAATGTCTGTAAATGAGCCGTTAACAGTTCGCACCGGCGGGTTTGCACCCTTTTGTGTGCCGAAACGGGCCGGTTCATTCGCCCGCGAGCCGGTCCAGCTTGGCGCGCATGGCATCGAGTTCCTGGCGCAGCGCCTTGACCTCGTCCTTGTCTCCCGACGCAGGCTGGGCCGTCTCGGCCGAGCCATTGGCCGGCGTGGCGGAGGAGCGCGTCGTGAAGGGCGTGAACATGCTCATCGCCTGCTCGAACATCGCCATGTTGCGGCGCGCCTGCTCCTCGAGCAGCGTCAGGGCGGGCGCGTTGTTGCCGGATGTGCCGGAGAGCTTGTCCTTGATCGCGTCCTGCTGGCGGGCCAGCGTCTCCATGGTCAGGCGCAGATATTCGGGCACGAAACTCTGCATGGAGTCGCCGTAAAACCCGATGACCTGGCGCAGGAACTCGACGGGAAGCAGGTTCTCGCCCTTGCTCTCCTGCTCGAAGATGATCTGGCCGAGCACGCTGCGCGTCAGGTCGTCGCCGGATTTGGCATCGACAACCTGGAAATCCTTGCCGGCACGGACCAGGTCGCGCAGATGCTCCAGCGTGACATAGCGGCTGGCCGACGTGTCGTAGAGCCGCCGGTTCGCATACTTCTTGATGATGATGACGTCGCCGGTCTGAGCCATGGCGTCTTCTCCCCCGCAGTGATTGCCTTGTTCAGGCTGTGCGCCCTACCATAGCCGGTTCGGGGCGCGGGTTTCATGTCTGGCCCTCCTCTGGCGCACCGGAATGGCGCGGCGTGTGAGGAGACCGGTTTTGCTGCGCAATATAGCGAGCTTTGCGGCGCAGCATAACCTTGCAAGTCAGCGGGGAACAGGGGAGAAAACGTCATGTCACGCATCGCTCTGGTGACCGGAGGGACACGCGGGATCGGCCGGGCGATCAGCCTGGCGCTGAACGCGGCCGGCTACACGGTGGCCGCCAACTACGCGCGCGACGAGGCGGCGGCGGCGCGCCTGCGCGAGGAGGCCGGGATCGCGACCTATGCGTGGTCTGTCGCCGATTACGATGAGTGCGCGGCCGGCGTGGCGCGCGTGGAGGCCGAGCTCGGCCCGGTCGAGATCCTGGTCAACAATGCCGGGATCACGCGCGACATGGCCTTTCACAAGATGACGCCGCAGGCCTGGCGCGAGGTGATCGACACCAATCTGAACGGGGTGTTCAACATGACGCGGCCGGTCTGGCCGGGCATGCGCGAGCGCGGCTTCGGCCGGGTCATCACGATTTCCTCGGTCAATGCCCAGAAAGGCCAGTTCGGCCAGGCCAACTATGCGGCGGCCAAGGCCGGCGATCTCGGCATCACGCGCGCGCTGGCCGAGGAGGGCGCGGGCCGGGGCATCACGGTGAACGCGATCTGTCCAGGCTATGTGGAAACCGAGATGGTGCGCGCCATGCCGGCCGAACGCCTCCAGCAGGTGAAGGCGCAAATCCCGGTGGGGCGGCTGGGCCTGCCCGAGGAGATCGCGCGTACAGTGCTGTTCCTGGCCGCGGACGAAGCCGGTTTCATTACCGGATCGACGTTCAGCATCAATGGCGGTCAGTACACGTCCTGAAAGCGGAGCCGGTGACTTGCAGTCAGCGCCCCGATTTTGCCCTACTGGCGGCCTAACTCCTTGCCCATGACACAGGCTCTATTCAGCCTCGTCGTCGTGGCTGCCCTTCTGCTCGGGGTGCCCGCCGGCGAAGCGCGCGCGCAATCAGACCCGTTCCAGAGACTGCTCGGTCGCGAGGCCGAGCCGCAGGCGCGATCGCTGTGGTATGAGCGCGCCGACGGAAGGGGCCGGTTCGTGTTCGACCGGTCGGGCCGGCCCGCGCTGGTCCTGATGGAGAACGGACGCGAAGTCATCCCCGTCTGGCCTGCGCGCGCCTCGGGCGGAGGCGAGGTCTGGCTGACCGATACCGACCGGGTCCTGCTGCGCTTTTCCAATCTGGGCGGCGTGACCTTCTTTCCGCCCGACAACCGGGATGGCGTCATCGCCGATCCCGTGGGCGAAGCGCCGGCCATCCTCGCCGAGCCGGCCTCGGGCCGCGACCTGCAGGAGGCCGCGCGCAACATGATCAACGAACTCGCCGGACGCGCGCGGCGCGAGATTTCCGCCGAGTTGACCGATGTCGGTCCGGAGGCGAATGCCTTCATCATCGACGCCATGCACATGGTCGTTCTGGCCGCCGAGCAGACGCCGCGCCGCACGCTGCGCCAGCTCGACGTGGTGCGCATCGGCGTCGGCGAGGTGCCGCGTGCGGACTATTCGGGCGGGGTGCTGGACATTTCGGTCAATCCCGGCCGCGGCTACGGCGGACGCCCCTCCTCGGGCCGCATCCTGCAGGAGCTGGAGCAGGGCGCGTAGGGCGCGGCGCAGAGTCCCATAACTACAAGGATATATTATAAAACAAGCGCTTCCCGGCGCAGGCCGGGATCCAGAGATCATGACGCGCCGTCATTCGGTGCCGGCATCGTGTCCTCCCCTGGCTCCTGACTTTCGTCAGGAAAGAGGGCGTGCGGACTCTGACGAGGGTTTACCCCGGACGCCAATCCTCCGGGGCCATTTCGAAACCTGAAAACTCGAAGCCCGGGGCGACGACGCAGCTCACGAGCGTCCAGGCGCCGAGAGTTTCGGCCGTCTGCCAGCTATGGGCCGGAATGACGGCCTGGGGCCGCTGGCCGGCGCGCAGGTCCGGGCCGAGATGGAAGGACTGCGCGCTCACGCCGTCGTCCGAGCGCGTCATGGAGAGCGGGCCGCCGGCGTGCCACAGCCAGATTTCCGCGGCGTCGACCCGGTGCCAGGCGCTGACCTCGCCGGCGGGCAGCAGGAAATAGATCGCGGTCGAGCGCGCGCGCCCGTCCGGGCCGGGCGCATCACGGAACGTCTCCACATAATATCCGCCTTCGGGATGAGGGGACATGTCGAGCAGGCGCACGATCTCGTTGACGCCAAGATCGCCGGAGAGGGCTGACACCATCAGAATGCATCCTTGCGTCGGCGCAGTTCGGCAAAGACCTCGGCGTCGCGCGCCTCGTCCATGTTCAACCGGCCGCGCAGCACCGGATCATCCCAGCGCAGGAAGGGGTTGGCGCCGCGTTCAGCGCGAATCGTGCTGGGCACGGTGGGCTCGTTACGCGCGCGCTTTTCCTTTGCCATCTGGACATAGGCCTGAAGCAGCGTGTTGTCGGGATCGACGGTGAGGGCGAATTCGCCGTTCTTCACCGTGTATTCGTGGCCGCAATAGACCGAGGTCGCGCCCGGCAGGTGCTTGAGGCGCTGCAGGCTCGCCAGGAATTGCTCGGGATCGCCCTCAAACATCCGCCCGCAGCCTAAGTTGAACAGGGTGTCGCCGGTGAAGACCGTGTCGGCGCCGCCGAAATAGAAGGCGACATGCCCGCTGGTGTGGCCGCCGACATCGAGTACTTCGGCCTCGTTCTCGCCCACCCGAAGATAATCGCCATGGCTCACCATCCGGTCGACATGGCCGATCTTGTCGGCCTCGGAGGCGGCGGCCACGACCTTGGCGCCGGTCGCTTCGCGGATCTTGTCATTGCCGCCGGCATGGTCCCAGTGATGGTGGGTGTTCCAGATCTCGTCGATGTCCCAGCCGATCTTGCCGGCTTCTTCCAGGATCTTGTCGGGATCGGGCGTGTCGACGATCACCGTGCGTCCCGAATTCGCGCATCGCAGCAGATAGGCGTAATTGTCTTCGAGACATTCGATGATGTGGACGTCGAGCAGCATGAGGCTTTCCTTGCAGTGCGGCGATCAGCTTGGCGCGGGCCTTTTGTCCGGGCGTATTTATCATCTAGACCGTGTTGTGTTGACCCCAATTCAGGGAGGCAGGCGGCGATGCGTACCGATGCGCTGTGGATCGAACGGTTCTACCGCACCAAGCGCGGCCATGCGGCCCGCGCCATGGTCCGGCGCCGGCTGGGCGCGCTGTGGCCGGATCTGACCGGGCTGGACGTGGGAGCCTATGGCTATCCGCTGCCCTTCATGGATGCCTGGCGCGAGCAGGCGCGGCGCACGGTGGTTCACATGCCCGAAGCCCAGGGCGCGGTGCGCTGGCCGGAGCGCCCGGACGGCCCGTCCCTGACGGTGCTCGGCGGCGAGGCGCGCCTGCCCTTTGCCGAAGCGGTGTTCGACCGGATGCTGCTGGCCCATGCGCTGGAGGAATCCGCCGATCCGCGAAAATTGCTGCGCGAGCTGTGGCGCGTGATGGCACCGGAAGGGCGCATGGTGATCGTGTGCGCGCACCGGGCCGGAATCTGGTCGCGCGCCGATTCCACGCCGTTCGGTCATGGCCGGCCCTTCTCGCGCTCCCAGCTCTCCGAGCTTCTGACCGGGGCGCTGTTCGAGCCGGTGGCCTGGGCCAACGCGCTCTACACCCCGCCCTGGGGCTGGACCTGCGGTCCGCGCCTGTCGGAGAGCCTGGAGGCGATCGGGGAAAAGATCTTCCCGGCCTTTGGCGGCCTCATTCTGGTGGAGGCGGTCAAGCATGTCGGAGCGGTGCGTCCGGGCCAGGCCGAGCGCGTGCGCAGCAAAGCGCTTGAAGGCCGGGCGGCGGCCGGTCTATCTCCAGCCCGACGCCGGCCGCTGGGCCGGTCCGTGCCACCGATGCAAGAAAGAGACGCGCCATGAGCCTGCAGCCCCGCCCCGGTCTTCTGGACATCACGCCGTACAAGCCGGGCGCCAGCGCGCCGGACGGTGCCGTCAAGCTGTCCTCGAACGAGAACGCGCTGGGATGCAGCCCGAAAGCGGCCGAGGCCTACCGCATGGCAACCCAGTCGCTGCACCTCTATCCCGACGGCGGCGCGACGAAGCTGCGCGAGGCCATTGCCGAGGCCGAGGGCCTCGATGCGGCGCGCATCGTGTGCGGGGCCGGCTCCGACGAGCTGCTGCAGCTGATCGGACGCGGCTATCTGAACCCGGGCAACAAGGTGGTGCAGAACGAGTACGGCTTCCTGGTCTATTCGCTGGTGGCCAAGCAGTGCGGAGCCGAGCTCGTCAGCGCGAAGGAAAACGCCTACCGCGCCGATGTGGACACGCTGCTGGAAGCAGCGGGCGAGGATGCGAAGATCGTCTTCCTGGCCAACCCGAACAATCCGACCGGCACCTATATTCCCGAATCCGAAGTGCGCCGCCTGCGCGAGGGCCTGCCTGAAGACACGCTGCTGGTGCTGGATTCGGCCTATACCGAGTTCGTCGATGCGTCCGACTATGCCTCGGGCATGGCGATGGTGGACGAATACGCCAACACGGTCGTGACGCGGACCTTCTCCAAGATTCACGGCCTAGCCGGTATCCGCCTGGGCTGGATGTACGGGCCGAGTGAGATCGTCGACGTGATCCACCGCGTGCGCGGACCGTTCAACGTGAACCTGCCGGCCATCGAGGCGGGTACGGCGGCGATGGGCGATCGCGAGTTTCTCAAGCTGTCGAAGACGCATAACGACGAGTGGCTGGCCTATTTCCACCAGCAGCTGGGCGGGCTGGGCTATGACGTGACGCCGTCCGTGTGCAATTTCGTGCTCGTCCACTTCTCCGACACGCCGGGCCAGACCGCCCAGGACGCCGAGCGCTTCCTGGCCGAGCGCGGTCTCGTCGTGCGCGGGCTGGCCCCCTACAAGCTGGCCAATGCGCTGCGCATCTCCATCGGCGAGGCCGATGCCAACCGCCGTGTGGTCGAGGCGCTGGAAGCGTTCAAGGCGCAGGCGGCCTAAGCGGCTCCGCCTAGTCGATCGCGCCGACGCTGCCGATGCGGGCCGGACCGAGGAAGATACCGCCGTCCTGAAAGCGCAGCGGCAGCGCGACCCCGCCATCGCGGCGCGGCGCCATCATGGCCGCCAGGCGCAGGGCGTCGCCCTGGCCGGACTGGACCAGGCGCGCCTCCACCATGGCTTCCACCAGGCTCTCCGGGTCGGAGATCACGACCGACAGGCGCCCGGCCGGGCGCAGCATCGTGTCGAGCTGGATCTCCCCGGTGCCGCCAAGCGAGGCCGGACCCCAGACCAGCTGGGCCGCGCCGATGCGCAGCTCGCCGCCCGAGCGCGCCCAGTCGCGCGCATCGCCTTCGGTGGCCAGCGCGCTCCAGGCGGTCACGGCACCGTCGAACCGGACCAGCGACGCGGTCGGGCCGAAGGCGGCGGCGAGTTCAGGCTCGAGCGTTCCGGCCGAGAATCGGACATTCTGCGCCTCGAAGCGGGTGCTCAGCTCGTCGGCATCGTTGAGGATGCCGGTCAGGTCGAGGCGCTGCATCGCCATGACCGGAGAGACCGGACCGTCAATCGTATCGATGACGAGGTTTTCCAGCTCGATGCCGATACGCTGCGTGCCTTCGCCGCTCGAATTGATGGAAAGCCGGGCATCGGCCGCATCGGCGCGGTAGAGGGCAGGCGCCCCGTCCGCTTCCACGGCCAGCGTCATCGGGCCGCCCAGCGTGACGATCCAGTGATTGAAATTCCACGGCATGGCGCTGGCGCTGAGGCGGTCGAAGCGGGCCTGCCAGCCGCCTTCGCCCTGCGGTGCAGCGATCTCGGGCGCGGCGACATCCAGGGTAAAGCGCAGCGGGTAACCGCCGACGCGAATGCGGGCGTGATCGATATCGTAGCCGACCGCTTCCTGGCTCTCGATCCAGCGCTCGGTCCAGCCGCGCACCTGACCGGCGGCATACATCCAGTAGACGGTGTAGATGGCGAGGACGACGAGGAGGATCGCGAACGGTGCGATCATGCGGGCACGCGAGGGGGCGGTGTCACCGGCGGGTCTGAGAAATCCCATCATGAGCGGCCGGCCTGCAGCAGGCGCGCGGACGCCGTTTCGATGCGGGTTTCAAGCTCGCGCATGAAGGCCTCCTTGGGCAGGCCCGGCTCGATGGCGGGCAGGAATTCGATCACGATGCGGCCCGGCGTGCGCACGAAGCCCGAACCGGGCCAGTGCTGTCCGGAATTGAGGGCCACGGGCACGCACGCCACCTTCATCGCACTGTAGAGCCCGGCAATGCCAGGCTTGTAGCTCTCGATCCCGCCGGGGGCCACGCGGGTGCCCTGGGGGAAGATGACGATCTGACGGCCTTGCGCCGCCCGCTCGCGCGCCTGCTTCAGCATATCGCGCAGGGCCTTCGAGCCGGCCGAGCGGTCCACCGCGACATTCTTCAGCTTCATCGCATACCAGCCGAAGACGGGCAGGTGCTTGAGCTCCTTCTTCAGAATAATGGCCGGGTCGTCCAGGATGCACCAGAAGGCGAGCGTCTCGAACATGGACTGGTGCTTGGAGGCGATCAGCGCGCCGCCGCGCGGCAGGTGCTCGCGGCCGCGGACCTCATAGCTGACCCCGCACAGGACGCGCAGCCCGGCGAACACCAGCACCAGATAGAAACGCAGGCAGGCGAGCGCCCAGCTGCGCGGTCCCAGCAGGGCGGGCGCGCAGACCAGGCCCATCACCGCCATGAGCAAGTACATCCAGGTGACGAAGATCGCCGAGCCGACGATATGCATGCAGCTCCCCTCCCCAGGGTGTTCAGGCGCGCCGCAGACGCACCGATTCCCGGGCATATACCGCAGCGTACTTGAAGAATTCCACCACCCAGCGCCGTGCGGTACGCGCATCGGTCCAGGGCGGCGGGCCTTTCACCGCACGCGGGGTCAGCGCAACCGCGGGCATCGCGGCGTGCAATTCCAGCATGGCGCGGGGCATGTGGTAGTCGGAGGTGACCACGATGAGAGAGGAAAATCCATTGCCGCGCGCCCAGCGCGCGGCTTCCTCGGCGTTGCCGATCGTGTTGGCCGCTTCCTGACCGACATCGATGCAGCAGGCAAACAGGCTGCGCGTGGCCCCGGACGCTTCGCGCACGGCATCCAGACCGACATCGGGATTGGCCCCCGAGATCAACAGGCGGCTGCCATGCCCGGCCTGAAGAAGCTCGACCGCGCTGACGACGCGGCCTTCGCCGCCGGTCAGCACGACGATGCCATCGGCTTGCGGCGGCGGGCCGGGAGGATTGGCCATGCCGGTTCGCACGAAGAGCGCGAAGCCGACGAGCGCGCTGACCACCACCACGAAGGCGACAAATCTGAGAACGGACAGCATGGCGGTCTTACACCCCTTCGCAGTGCCGGCCTTCGTATCGCCGGATCGGAAGGTAGGCTGACGCGCGCTTGCGGCGAGGATGAGGCGAAAAACCACCCATCACGACCACCGCGCCTTCAGGGCGGTATCGACGGCGCTGCGCGCCGCCAGGGCCGCGATCAGCCCGGACACCAGGGCGGCGAAGGGCGGGATGGCGACCGCGACCCAGCCCAGCTCCAGGCTGGGCAAAAAGAAGAGCGTGCCGGCCGTCCCGCCGACGAGCGCCAGGCCCCAGGCCGACAGCGCGGCGCCGATCGCACCGACCAGCCCGGCCTTGAGCCCCAGGAAGAAGAAGCGGCGCTGGAACAGCGAGGCGATGAAACTGTCGCGCGCGCCGACCAGGTGAAGGGCCTCCGCCACATCCCAGCGCGCAGCCAGCGAGGCGCGTGCGGCGAACGCCACGACAGCCGCTGCGGCAAGGGTCAGCAGGACGACGAGGCCGAGGGCGAAATAGCGCACCGCCGCCGCGGCGCGTTCAACCGCGCCGGCCCAGTTGCCGTGCCGGTCGACCACGAATTCATAGCCCTGATCCTCGAGCCGGGCCGCAAAGGCGCCCTCGACCGGGGGATTCTCAGGATCGATGGTCACCGCGATCAGTCGCGGCACGGGCAGGTCCTCGGGCAGGCCTCCCGAGCCGAGCCAGGGACGGAGCAGCGCCTCGGCCTGGTCGCGCGAGCGCACATCGATGCCGGTCACGCCGGGCAGAGTGGCCAGCCGCTCGCCGGCGCTCTGCGCATCCGCGTCCGCGTCGCGGTCCTCGCCGGGGAATATCTGGACGGTGACTTCGGTGGTCAGCTGCTGCGTCCACCCCTCGCTGGCCTGCCAGGCTCCGGCCGCGCCCAGCGCGGCCAGGCAGGCCAGGAAAACCAGGATGGCGGCGACCGCAAACAGGGGGCGGTCCCGCCCGGCATCGGGCGGCAGGAGCGGGGCGGAACGCTGGACGGTCTCGCTCATCGTGTCCCTCCGCTGACGCTGAGCATGCCGTCATGCAGTTCGAAGATCGGGACATCCAGCGAGCGCACGAGCGAGATGTCGTGACTGGCGATCAGGACGGTCGTGCCCAGCTTGTTGAGCTCCACGAACAGGCGCAGCAGGCGCCTTGCCATGGCCGGATCGACATTTCCGGTCGGCTCGTCCGCGATCAGCAGATCGGGCTTGGACACGACGGCACGCGCGATCGCGGCGCGCTGCTTCTCCCCGCCCGACAATGTGGGCGGAAAGGCATCGATGCGTTCGCCGAGACCGACCCAGTGCAGCAATTCCTGCACATCTTCCGCGTAGCTCTTGCGCGCCTGGCCGGCGACACGCAGCGGCAGGGCGACATTCTCGAACACGGTCAGGTGCTCAAGCAGGCGGAAGTCCTGGAAGATGACGCCGATGCGCTTGCGCAGATCGGGCAGCGAATCGCGATCCAGCAGCGCGGTGTCCCGTCCGAAGAGCGAGACGAAACCGGAGCTGGGGCGTTCGGCGAGATAGATGAGTTTTAACAGTGAAGTTTTGCCGGCGCCGGACGGTCCGGTCAGAAACTGGAAACTTCCGCGCGGTAAACCAAAGCTGATATCGCGCAGCACTTCTGCGCCACGCCCGTAGCGCATGCCTACGCCGTCGAAGCGGACTGCCGGCGCCGAGCCGGCTTCGCCAGAGATGTCGGGGCCGGGTCGCCCGTCCTCGTTCATGGATGGATCGGCCTTGTCATTGCGCAGTGGCGGCAGGAGTGCGAAGCAGACTATGCAAGAGGACAGAGGCTGTCGTCCATGATCGTCACGTGCCCGAGCTGCGATGCAAAATATCGCGCCGACCCGCAGGCCCTGGCCCGCAGGGGCGGGCGCGTGCGCTGTGCATCCTGTTCCCATGTGTGGACGGTCGATGACGACGCGCTGACGCTCGAGCAGCCCTTCGAGGCCGGTGCGCCGGCCCCCGAACCGGTACCGGAAGAACCCAAGAAGCCCCACGAGGTCATCCGCGAGCGCGCCGAATCGCGCCGCCGCCAGGCGCGCCTGGCGACCGAGGGCGCCGGCTGGGCCGCTGTCGCGGCCCTGTTCGTCGTCATCATGGCCGGGGCCTGGCTGTTCCGCGTCGATGTGGTGCAGGCCTTCCCGCGTGCCGCCAACGTGTATGCCAGCGTGGGCATGACGGTGAATCCGCACGGGCTGGAAGTGCATGAACTCGTCGTCGAGCGGATCGAGGCGCGGGGCACACCGGCGCTCGCCATCGAGGGCGCGCTGGTCAATGTGACGGGGCGCGAACGCCCGGTCACCCCGCTGCGCGCCGCCGTGCTGGACGCCGACGGCGCGGTTCTGGTCGAATGGACGGTGCTTCTGGAGAGTCCAGAGCTGGCCGCCGGCGCACTGGAGCGCTTCCGCACCGTGCTGCCCGATCCGCCCGCAAACGGCACGGAAGTCCTGGTCGAGCTTGCCCCGCAAGCAACCGGCGGCACACCCAGCCAGCCGCCGGCGGCCCCGAGCGATGACGCCCCGGACGCCGAGGCCCACGAGACCCCCGCCGCGCATTAGAAAACACAGCTCAGCGTTCGCTTCGGCCCCCGCGCTTAGACCAAGGTCGGGGTGTGCGACCGGGCCATGATTTTGCCACTCTCGCCTTTGGAGCCGGAAAACCGGCCGAGACGGGAGGAGAGATATCATGGCGAGTGTCCACGAGACCGATCAGGCCGGGCCGACGACCCGCCCGGTCATGAGCGTAGAGCGCGGCAAGCGTTACTGGCGTGAAAATCTGACATTGATGGCGATTCTGCTCGCGATCTGGTTTGCGGTGTCCTTCGGGGCCGGAATCCTGTTCCGCGATGTGCTCGACCAGTTTTCCATCGGCGGCGCGCCGCTCGGATTCTGGTTCGCCCAGCAAGGCTCCATCTACGTCTTTGTCGTTCTGATCTTTGTCTACAGCGCCCTCATGCACCGCATGGAGCAACGTATGGCCAAAGAGCTGGATCAGGGCTGAGGGAGGCGATCATGGATATTCTGGGACTTTCTCCGACCCTGTTCTGGACGGCGTTCTTCGTCATCTCCAGCTTCGGGCTCTACATCGCCATCGCCGTCTGGGCGCGCGCCGGTACCACCAACGATTTCTACGTGGCCGGTCATGACGTGCACCCGGTCTTCAACGGCATGGCCACGGCGGCCGACTGGATGAGCGCAGCCTCATTCCTGTCGATGGCCGGTCTGGTCGCCTTCATGGGCTATGACGGATCGGTCTTCCTGATGGGCTGGACCGGCGGCTACGTGCTGCTGGCCTTGCTGCTGGCGCCGTATCTGCGCAAGTTCGGCAAGTTCACCGTGCCCGATTTCGTCGGCGACCGGTATTACAGCCACGCGGCGCGGATCGTCGCCGTGATCTGTGCGCTCTTCATCTCGTTCACCTACATCGCCGGGCAGATGCGCGGCGTCGGCATCGCCTTCACCAACTTCCTCAATGTGCCGATCGAGGCGGGCGTCATCATCGGCGCGATCATCGTGCTGTTCTACGCAACGCTCGGCGGGATGAAGGGGATCACCTATACCCAGGTCGCCCAGTACTGCGTCCTGATCTTCGCCTTCATGGTTCCGGCGATCTTCCTGTCGCTGCAGATCACCGGGTCGCCCATCCCCCAGCTGGGTTTCATCGGCAACGCGCAAGACGGCACGCCGCTTCTGCAGAAGCTCGATACGACGATGACCGATCTCGGATTCCAGCCCTATACAGAGGGGGCCAAGGCGATGATCGACGTGTTCGCGATCACGCTGGCTCTGATGGTGGGAACGGCCGGTCTGCCCCACGTCATCATCCGCTTCTTCACCGTTCCCACGGCGTCGGACGCGCGCAAGTCGGCCGGCTGGGCACTGGTCTTCATCGCCATCCTGTACACGACCGCACCGGCCGTGGCGGTGTTTGCCCGGTCCAACTTCATCGAAACGGTCAACGAGTCCGAGTACTCGGTCGACGTGCGCCGGGGTGAAGTGACGGCGGACTCGCTGGGCGAGGACGCGACCCCGCAATGGTTCTATAACTGGGAACGTGCGGGCCTGCTGGGGTTCACCGACAAGAATGATGACGGGCGGATCCAGTACCGGGCCGACGCGGAGGCCAACGAGGTCACCACGCTGGACCGCGACATCTTCGTGCTCGCCAATCCGGAGATCGGTAATCTGCCGAGCTGGGTGATTGGCCTTGTCGTGGCCGGCGGGCTTGCGGCCGCCCTGTCGACGGCAGCCGGCCTGCTGATGGTCATTTCCTCGGCGGTCAGTCACGATCTCTGCCGCAAGGTCCTGTTCAGGGGCATGAGCGATACGCAGGAATTGCTGGTGGCCCGCCTCGCGGCGGTCGGCGCGGTCGTCGTGGCGATCTATGCCGGGATCAACCCGCCCGGCTTCGTGGCGGCCGTGGTGGCGTTCGCCTTCGGCCTGGCGGCGGCCAGCTTCTTCCCGGCCATCTTCCTGGGCATCTTCTGGAAGCGGATGAACAAGGAAGGCGCCATTGCCGGGATGGCCACGGGCCTGGTCCTGACGGGCATCTACATCGTCCATTTCAAGATCGGCTTCGGTTCGGGCGTGATCGGGGCGTGTGCCCTGCTCGGCGCGCTGGCCTTCGCCGTCCTGTATTTCGGAACGAGAGACCGGGGCGACGGCACGCGCGGCTCGATGGGCTTTGCCGCGGGCGGGGTCGGCCTGGCGGTGATCGGCCTCCTGGGCCTGGTCGGTCTGATGCCGAGCTTCGGCGCCGGCGTGGAAAGCGAGTGGTTCCTGGGCATCTCGCCGGAAGGCTTCGGCACTGTCGGGATGATCGTGAGCTTCGTCGTCTCGATCGGTGTCGCCCTCCTGACTTCGGCACCGCCCCAAGACGTGCAGGACCTCGTCGAGGAAATCCGCATCCCCTCGGTCGATCAACCTGCCGTGACCGGCCCGGCCCCGGCCCCCGCCGAGTAGCGGGCCTCCTCCCCCCCCCGGGGAGACCTGGTGGCGGTGTCCGGCCCGGACACCGCCACCTTTCTTTATACGCGCGGGCCACGATAGGATGGCAGCCGGGAGGCGACGCGATTGGGCCTGACTGAGACGCTTTTATGGTGCGTGGTCTATGTCGCGGTGCTGTTTGCCATCGCGGCGGTCGGCGAGGCGCGTGCCGCCCCGATCACCCGGCATCGCGCCCTGCGCCCGGCGATCTACGCGTTCGGGCTCGGCGTGTACTGCACCAGCTGGACCTTTTATGGCGCAGTGGGCGAGGCCAGCCGCAATGGCTGGGACTATCTGCCGATCTATCTGGGGCCGGCGCTGATCTTTGGCCTCGCCCATCCGCTGGTTCACCGGATGGTGCGGCTGGGCCGCGAGCACAACACCGCCTCCATCGCCGATTTCCTGTCTGCCCGATTTGGCAAGTCGGCCTCGGTCGGCGCGTTGGCCAGCTCTCTCCTGGTATTGGCCTCTCTGCCCTATATCGCGCTGCAATTGCGTTCGGCGGCGGCGAGCCTGGAAATCCTGCTGCAGCGGCCGATCGAGTTCGACGCCGCGCTGGCGTGCGCGATCGCGTTTGCCGCCTTCGCGCTTCTGTTCGGCGCGCGCCGGCCCGATCTGGGCACCGGCAATCGCGGCCTGGCCCTCGCCGTGGCGGTAGAGAGCCTGGTCAAGCTGGTCGCGATGCTGGCAATCGGCCTGTTTGCCTGGGGGTTGTGGACCCAGATGCCGGAGGGCGAGCGCGCGCAGGCCCCGGCGGCTCTTGCGCTGGCCGGCTCCAGCCTGGATCTGCGGTTCTGGACGCTGACGCTTCTGGCCGCGCTGGCCGCGCTCTGCCTGCCGCGCCAGTTTCACATGAGCGTGGTCGAGGCCGGACGCGCCGGAGATACGCGCACCGCACGCTGGGCCTTTCCCGCCTATCTCGGCGTCGTGGCGCTCGTTGCCTTGCCGGTCGCGCTGGCCGGGACGGCGCGCCTGCCGGGAGCGAACCCGGACTCGCTGATCCTCGCCCTGCCGGTGGATGCCGGGCGCGACGGGCTGGCCCTCCTGTCTTTCCTGGGCGGATTGTCGGCTTCGGCGGGGATGGTGACCATCGCCTCGCTGGCCCTGTCCACCATGGTCGTCAACGACGTGCTCGGCCCGCTTCTGCTGCGCAAGGGCCACCGGTCGAGCGAGGAAGGCCTGGCGCGGCGCCTCCTGACCTACAGGCGGCTCGCCATCGTGGGCGTGGTCGCGCTGGCCTACCTGTTTCACAGCGGAATGCAGGCGCCCAGCGGGCTCTCCAGCATCGGGCTGATCGCGTTTGCGGGCGCGGCCCAGCTCGGTCCGGCCCTGATCTTCGGCCTGTACTGGCGCGGAGCGAGCCGGCCCGGCGCGCTGGCCGGCATCGGTGTGGGCGGGCTGTGCTGGGTCGTGCTGATCCTGGCGCCGGCCTATGCCGGTCTGGCGCCCATCGCGCCAGCGGGCGTTGACCCGTTCGCCTTCGCCGCGCTCACCTCGCTTGCGCTGAACACCTTCGCCTTCATTGCGGCAGTGGCGTTCCGGCGCACCGGGCTGGTCGATTACATCCAGGCCGACGCCTTCATCCGGGCGGAGAATGCCGCCCAGGAACGCGACCCGGTCGCGAGCGGCACGCGTGTCGCCGACCTGGAATTGCTCCTGATGCGGGTGTTGGGCGAGGAGGAGGCGCGCGCCTCCCTGGACAGTTTCGAAAGTGCGCTGGGCCGTGAGTTGAAATCGGGCGACACGCTGACTCCGGCCCTCGCCGGACTGGCCGAGGCGCGCCTGGCGCGCTCGGTCGGCGCGGCCTCGGCCCGGGTCCTGATGACCCGCGTGGTCCAGGGCGCACGCATCAGCCCGGACGAGGTCGTCGCCCTGCTCGACGAGACGGGGGAGAAAATCCGCTCCTCGCGCGATGCGCTGGAAGAGAGCGAACGTTCCGTCCGGTTCTACACCGACAACGTGCCCGCCCTCCTGTCCTATGCCGATCGCGACTACCGCCTGCAGTTTGCCAACCAGGCTTATCTGGACTTCTTCGCCATCGACAGGAGCGCCATCGGTCAGCCGATGAGCGCCTATCTTGGCGAGACTGAATTTCACCAGCGCAAGGGCTTCATGGATGCGGCGCTGCAAGGCCAGCGTCAGGAATTCGACGTCACGCATCCCGATGCGCGCGGACGCGACCGGATCTGGCAGCTGGTCTACCAGCCGCGCATCGAGAACGGGACGGTGCTGGGTTTCTATGGCGTCTACCAGGACGTGACGGCGCGCCGGGAAGCCGAAATCGGCCTGAAGCGCGCCTACGAGACGCTGGAGGAGAAGGTCGAGGCGCGTACCGCCGCGCTGCGCGCGGAAAGCCAGGCGCGGCTGGAACTGGCGCGCGACCTGGAGATTGCGCGCCGGGAGGCGGAAGCGGCCACCGCGTCGAAGACCCGATTCCTGGCCGCGGCGAGCCATGACTTGTTGCAGCCTCTATCGGCCGCCCGCCTGCTGACCAGTGCGCTGGAGCAGGAGATGGAGGCTGCGGCCGACCGGCCCCGCGATCTCGCGCGCCGGATCGACCGGGCGATCGAGAATGCCGACCAGCTGCTGCGCGCGCTTCTGGATATTTCGCGCCTGGATGCGGGCGGGGTGACGCCGAATCTGAGCGTCTTCTCTCTTGGATTGCTGATCGAGGATACCGCGAACCAGTTCGCGCCTCGGGCCGCGGCCAAGGGAGTGGAGCTAACGAGCGTAGCCAACCGGCTGAGCGTCTATTCCGATCGTGGCCTGATGACGAGCGTGCTGCAGAATCTGGTGTCGAACGCGGTGCGCTACACCGAGACCGGGCGGGTCCTGGTCGGGGCGCGGCGCAGCGCGGACGCGGTGACGTTATGTGTCTACGACACCGGACCGGGCATTGGCGAGGACGAGCGCGAGCGCGTGTTTCGCGAATTCGAGCGCGGCTCGCGCAGCACGCGCGAGGATCGTGGGCTTGGACTCGGGCTGGCGATCGTCGACCGGATCGTGAAGCGGCTCGGCCACCCGATCCGGGTCCAGTCCGAAGTCGGCCACGGCACGTGTTTCCAGGTCGTCATTCCCCGCGCCAGCGGGCGGGCCGCGCGCACCAACGCGGGCTCGCGCCGCGCCGGGGCCTCGCTGGACGGCTTGCGGGTGCTCTATGTGGAGGACGATCCGGGCGTGCTGGAAGCGGGCGTGGACGCGATGCGGCGCTGGGGTTGCGAGGTGGAGGGCGTGCCGGGCGGCAAAGAGGCGATGGACGCCTTTGGCGGGAATGCGCCGGATGTGGCCGTGCTCGACTACCAGCTGGAGGAGGACGAGACCGGCCCGGAACTCTATGAGCGGCTCTGCCTTCAGTGGGGCGTCCGCCCGCCCGGCCTGCTGGCGACCGCAGAGCGCGGCGCTGCGGTGCGCGATGCGGCGGCGCGCAGCGCGCTCGACGTGCTGTCCAAGCCCCTGGCCCCGGCAGCCCTGCGCGCGAGCCTGGCAGCGATGAAGCGCCGGGCCGGACGCGGAGCCTGACCGCTCAGGCCGCAGGCGGCTCCACATCGAGCGCGCGCGCGACCAGGGTGGCCTGGGTCCGGTTGATCACCCCGAGCTTGCGGAAGACCGCGGTGATATGGGCTTTCACCGTGGCTTCGGTGATCGCCATCTCGAACGCGATCTGCTTGTTCAGCTTTCCTGCAGCGACGCCCTGAAGCACGCGCATCTGGGCGGGGGTCAGGCTGGCGAGCCGGGCCGTTGCGTCGGCGGCTTCCCCGCTGAGCTCGTCCGCGTCGTCGAGCGCCCAGATGTCTCCGGCGAGCACGGCCCTGAGCGCTTCGACCAGCGTGTCCAGCCCGGCCGTCTTCGGAATGAAGCCGGACGCGCCAAATTCAAGCGCGCGCGCCCCGATACCGGGCGCTTCGCTGGCCGAGATCACGACGACGGGGATGGCCGGAAAATCCTGGCGGAGCTCGGTCAGGCCGATAAAGCCGGTGGAATCGCACATGTGCAGGTCGAGGCAGATCAAGCTGGCCCCGTCGCCGAGCGCGTCACGCGCCTCGGCCAGGCTGCCCGCTTCCACAATGTCGGCCCCTGGCAGCACGCGGTGAACCGCCTGAACCAAGGCTGCGCGAAACAGCGGGTGGTCGTCGGCCAGAATGATGCGATCGCTCATGCAAGCCCCTTCCAAGAGAGACAGGTTTACGCTGCACCGGGCTGCGTCGCCATACGCCTAAAGTCTAAGGCCGACCGCGCCGGTTTCATACCAATGGCCAATACCGGGCGCGCTTCCCGCTCCCGATACTCCTGCGGCGACGCCGAAAACGGCGCGTTCACAAAAGGGAGGGCGGCCTCATGGCCTTTGGATCGACTTTCAAGCGGGTCTTGTACTCTGGCGCCGGCGCGGCGGCCTTGAGTCTGGTCTCGGCCGGCGCGGGCGTCGCGCAGGATGTCGACGCGCTTGAAGCGCGTATCGCAGAACTCGAAGCCATGATCGGCGCCTTGCGCGACGATCTTGCCGAAGTGCGCGAAACCAGTGAGCAGACCGGCGACCGCGTCATCGAGCTGGAACGGCGCGAGACTGCCCCGGTGGCCACGACCGCGGCGGCCAGTCCGGACGCGAACGGCTTCATGGCCGGCAATACGCGCGTGGGCTATGGCGGCTTCATCGATCTGGATGCGCATGCGACCGATCTGAATGACGGCCAGATCGCGCCGACTTCGATTGCGCGTGATTTCTACATCCCCGGCGCGATTCCCGTCGGCACGGGCAATGCGGGCGATGCGTTCACCGATTTTACCGCGCAGGGCTCGCGCTTCTTCTTCACCACCGAAACGCCGACCGATTTCGGTCCGGTCACGAGCCGGCTCGAGTTCGACTTCCTGGGCTCGCCGGGCGGCGATGAGCGCGTATCCAACTCCTACAATCCGCGCATGCGCGTGGCTTGGGCGCAGGTGGGCAACTGGCGGATCGGTCAGGACTGGTCGACCTTCCAGAACACCAGCGCCATTCCCGAAAGCGCGAGCTTCCTCGTGGCCTCGGACGGCATGATCTTCGTGCGCCAGGCGCAGATCCGCTACACGGCGGGCAATTTCCAGTTCTCCGTCGAGAACCCGGATACCACCGTCACGCCGTTCGGCGGCGGGGGCCGCATCGATGCCGGCCAGGGCGCGATGCCCGACCTCGTGGCGCGCTACAATCATGGGGGCGACTGGGGCAATCTCTCGCTTTCCGCCCTGGCACGCGACCTCGCGGTCGACGGGCCCGGGGTCGAGGCCAACACGTTCGGCTGGGGCCTGGCCGCCCAGGGCCGGATCGAACTCGGCGAAGGCTCCGACCTGCGCTTCAGCCTCGCCGGCGGCGAGGGGATGGGCCGCTATATCGGCCTGAATGCGGTCAATGGCGCGGTCGTGACGGCGAGCAACGAGCTGGACGCCATCCCGTCCTATGGCGGGCTGGTGGCCTGGCGCCAGAGCCTTGGCGAAGGCCGCCGCGTATCGCTGGGCTATTCTCACCTGGAAGCGGACAACGATGTGACGCTGACCGGCCTGTCGGCGACCCGCCGGGTCTATTCGGCCTTCGGCGCCTATCTGGTCACGCTGGCCCCGGGCGTCACGGTGGGCGCCGAGGTCCTGTTCGGCGAACGCGAGCTGGAGAGCGGCGAGTCCGGCTCCCTGTCCCGGTTCACCTTCTCGACCAAATACAGTTTCTAGCTCTTAAAGGAGAGCGGCTTTATGGATGCGTCCAGTCCGAAGCCGGCCAGTGCCCCCTCCCTGGTGCCTGTGTCCGACATCTATGTGCGCGATCACGCCCGTGTCACGCGGGAGGTCTACGAAGCCCGCTACCGGCGCTCGATCGAGGATCCGGACGGGTTCTGGCGCGAGGAGCTCGGCCGGCTGGACTGGATCAGAACGCCGCAGACAATCAGCGAGGTCGACTGGGACCCGGACAGCCTCTCCATCAAATGGTTCGAGGACGGTGTCCTCAATGTCTCCTACAACTGCCTTGACCGGCATCTGGAGAGCCGGGGCAGCGATGTCGCGCTGATCTGGGAGGGCGACAATCCCGGCTTCCACCATTCGTTGACCTACGCCCAACTGCACAACCATGTCTGCCGGTTTGCCAACGAACTCAAGGCGATCGGCGTGCGCAAGGGCGACCGTGTCACGCTCTACATGCCGATGATCCCCGAGGCGCTCTATGCCATGCTGGCCTGCACGCGGATCGGCGCGGTCCACTCCGTGGTGTTCGGCGGCTTCTCGCCCGAGGCGCTGGCCGGCCGGATCACCGATTGCCGCAGCGAATTCGTGGTCACGGCCGACCAGGGCGTGCGCGGGGGCAAGCCGATCGCGCTGAAGGAAAACGTCGACAAGGCGCTGGAGATCGCTTCGGGGGTGCGCGCCGTGCTGTGCGTGCGCCATACCGGGGCCGGTGTGCCCTGGGTCACGGGGCGCGATCACTGGCATCACGATCTGGCCCTTGAGGTCGATGCGCGGTGCGACCCGGAGCCGATGAAGGCCGAAGACCCGCTCTTCATTCTTTACACGTCCGGTTCGACCGGAAAGCCCAAGGGCGTGCTGCACACGACTGGCGGCTATCTGCTTTGGGCCGCGCTGACCTTCGATACCGTGTTCGAGATGAAGCGCGGGGAGGTGTTCTGGTGCAGCGCCGATATCGGCTGGGTCACCGGCCACACCTATCTTGCTTACGGCCCGCTCGCCAACGGCGCGACGACGCTGATGTTCGAAGGCGTCCCGACCTGGCCGGGCCCGGACCGCTTCTGGCGCATCGTGGCGAAACACAAGGTCAGCGTGCTCTATACCGCGCCGACCGCGCTGCGCGCCCTGATGCGCGAAGGCGACGAACCGGTGAAGAGACACGACCGCTCCTCGCTGCGCCTTCTGGGCACGGTGGGCGAACCGATCAATCCCGAGGCCTGGCGCTGGTATCACGAGGTGGTCGGCGAGGGGCGCTGTCCGATCGTCGACACCTGGTGGCAGACCGAGACCGGAGGCTGCCTGATCACGCCGCTGCCCGGCGCGCACGATCTGAAGCCGGGCGCGGCGAGCTTTCCCATGTTCGGGATCGAGCCGGCCCTGGTCGATGCGGACGGTAATTTCGTGGAGGGCGAGGGCGACATTTCCGGCAATCTGGTCCTGAAATCGAGCTGGCCCGGCCAGATGCGCACCGTCTACGGCGATCACGAACGCTTCGCGGAAACCTATTTTACCGCCTATCGCGGGCTCTATTTCACCGGCGACGGCGCGCGCCGCGATGCGGACGGTTACTGGTGGATCACCGGCCGTGTCGATGACGTGCTGAACGTGTCCGGCCACAGGCTGGGCACCGCGGAGATCGAGAGCGCGCTGGTGGCTCACCCCCTCGTCGCGGAGGCCGCGGTCGTCGGCTATCCCCACGAGATCAAGGGGCAGGGCGTGTATTGCTATGTCACCCTGAATGCCGGACTGGAGCCGACGTCCCACACCGCCGCCGAGCTTAAATCGCATGTGCGTACCGAGATCGGCCCGGTGGCGAGCCCGGACGTAATCCAGTTCGCGCGCGCTCTGCCCAAGACCCGGTCCGGCAAGATCATGCGGCGTATCCTGCGCAAGATCGCGGAGGGCGAGGTGGACACGCTGGGCGATACCTCGACACTGGCTGATGCCGACGTGGTGGAGAGCCTCATCGAGGGGCGCAGCGCGCTGAACTGAGCACGCCTGCGAGCCGCGCAACGGCGATGTCAGTCACTGGGCCAGCCACCGGGCGGCCGCTTCGATGGCACACGTTCATGCAGCGCCGCACGGCGCTGTATCGCAGCCTGGGCGGCATCTCGCCGGTTATTTCGGGAATTTCGGATGGTGGGCGCGACAAGATTCGAACTTGTGACCCCTACGATGTCAACGTAGTGCTCTAACCAACTGAGCTACGCGCCCCAACCGAAGGGAGCGTTCCTATAACGGGGCCAATTGGCCCTGACAAGGCGCTATGTGAACTTCCCCGGCGTGTGTCATCCGGCGGGTTGCATCCGCCCGGTCCGGCAAGACGGTTCGGGACCGCTCAGGCCGCTTCCATCACGCGGGCGACCTCGTCGACCAGGTCGCGCAGGTGGAAGGGTTTGGACAGAACCTTGGCATCCTTGGGCGCGTTCGAGCCGGCATTGAGGGCCACGGCGGCGAAGCCGGTGATGAACATGATCTTCAGCCCCGGGTCGATTTCGGCGGCGCGGCGCGCCAGTTCGATCCCGTCCACGCCGGGCATCACGATGTCGGTCAGAAGCAGGTCGAAGACGCCGGCCCGGTCGCCAAGGGCCTCGAGGCCTTCTTCCCCGTCTCCAACCGGCTCGACCTCATGACCGGCGCGCTTGAGCGCCTTGGTCAGAAAGTCGCGCATGGAGTGGTCGTCTTCAGCGAGCAGAATGCGGGCCATGCCTGTTCCTCTTGGCGTCGTGTTGCTTGGAGGGAAACATATACCGGCGAGGTAAAATTCCCCTGAACGCGCTGTTAGTTCCGATGAAACCGGTTCAACTATCGTTTGACCCCGGCGGGGTGAGTCTTGAAAGTTAACGCCATGAGCGCTTCGTCCAGCCCTTCGTCATCGTCCAGCAACCCGGTCCGCATCGACAGGCCCCGAGTGCGCAGCTCGCGCTTCGTGTTTGCTTCCCCCCATTCGGGACGCGATTACACGGCCGATTTCCTGGCGCGCGCCGCGCTGCCGGTCTCCCTGCTGCGCCGTTCGGAAGACGCCTATCTCGACCAGCTGTTCGAGGCGGTGCCCCGGTACGGCGCCTCGCTGGTGGCCGCGACCTTTCCGCGCGCCTTCGTCGATCCCAACCGGGCACGATGGGAGCTCGATCCTGCAATGTTCGACCGCAGGCTGCCCTCCGAGGCCGGACCTGTCACCGCGCGCGCCGCAGCGGGCCTCGGCGTGGTGCCTCGCCTGGCAGCGGACGGGCGGGCCATCTATGCCGGCCGTATCTCGCTTGACGAGGCGCTGGAGCGCGTACGCCGGCACTACGATCCCTATCACGCCGCGCTGAAGCAGGAGATCGCGATCGTGCGCGACCAGTTCGGCGAGGCGGTTGTGATCGATTGCCATTCCATGCCCTCGGGCAGTGCGCGCGGCGCCGATATTGTGCTGGGAGACCGGTTTGGCGTCTCCTGCGCGCCGGGCCTGGTCGAACACGCCGAGCAGGCCTTCCGCCGGGTCGGGCTCGGCGTCGTGCGAAACCGGCCCTATGCCGGCGGGTATACGACCGAATATTACGGGCGGCCGGACGCAGGCGTTCACGTGTTGCAGGTCGAGATCAATCGCGCGCTCTATCTGGACGAATCGCGTGTCGAGCGATCTGCGAAGTGGCCCCGTTTGGCCGCGGCGCTGGACAAGTGGGCGCAGGACATTATGAGCTATGGCGAGGCGACACGTGCCGCTGCGGAATAGGCGCCGATGACGAAGTTCCGATTCAGCGTACTGTGGAATTTCAATTCCAAAAGACGCGCAGGGCGTGTATGTCTGATGTAAATTGTCAATTGATGACCGTCTGTCGCACCGGGGGGAAGACAGAATTAGAGCCAGTCGTCTAATCGTGAGGGAAACCGGCCTATGACCAACGAGATCGACCATCATGTAGGCAAGCGCCTGCGCCGCCGCCGGCGCCTGCTGGGGCTTACCCAGTCCCAACTTGCCGATGCGGTGGGCATCAGATTCCAGCAAGTGCAGAAATACGAGTGCGGCGCCAATCGCGTCAGCGCCAGCCGCCTGTTCGAACTCGCTGAAGCGCTCGACGTGCCGGTGCAGTATTTCTATGAAGGCATCGAGGGGCGCGGTCCTGCTGCAGTGCCGCAGGAGGACTCGCTGGAGCCTGACATTCTGTCGAAGAAGGAAACGGTCGACCTGGTGCGCGCCTATTACCGTCTCAAGGAGCGTCCGCGCCGCCGTCTGCTGGATCTGGCCCGTTCGCTCGATCCGAGCGAACGCTCGGCCGACAGCGACGTGGCGTGAGGCCTTCGCATCCCGGATCTCCGGGACGCGCAAGAGCCGGTCTGAATGTCCCTGGATTCTCTTAAAGCCGATCTCGTCTTTGCCGAAGATCTTGCCGAGGCCGCGCGCGACTGTGCGCGGTCTCGTTTTCGTGCCGGCCTGCAGGCCGACAACAAGGATGCGGGCGGCTTCGATCCCGTGACCGAAGCGGACCGGGCCATCGAGGCCCGGCTTCGGGCCCTGATCGAGAACCGCTACCCGATGGACGCTGTGCTGGGCGAGGAGGGCGGCCACACGCAAGGCACGAGCGGGCGGACCTGGGTTCTCGACCCGATCGATGGCACGCGCGCCTTCATTGCCGGGGTGCCGACCTGGACGGTGCTGATCTCGCTGACGACGCAGGACCACGGTCCGGTGCTGTCGGTGATCGACCAGCCCCATATTGGCGAGCGTTTCTGCGCGATTGCCCATGACGGCCATCTTCAGGCCGAGCTGGTGCACGAGGCGCGCCGCCGCGCACTGACCACGCGCTCGACAAAGCATCTCAAGGACGCGCTGGCCGCGACGACCGATCCGTACCTGTTCAAGGGCGCGGAAGCGGACGCGTTCGAGGCGGTCCGCGGCCGGGTGCGCCTGATGCGCTTCGGCCTGGATGCCTATGCCTATGCGATGATCGCTGCGGGCGGTCTGGACCTGGTCGTGGAGAGCGAGTTGCAGCCCTGGGATATAGCGGCTCTGGTGCCGGTGGTGCGCGGAGCCGGAGGCGTCGTGACCGACTGGCGCGGCCGCGACACGTTCGAGACCGGCCAGGTCGTTGCCGCGGCCACCGCGGCGCTGCACCGCGAAGCGCTGGACGTGCTGCGCCCCGCCGCCCGGTAGGCGACGGGGCCGGGCACGGGCGTCAGCCTTCGGTGTCTTCGCCGTTTTCGCCGGTGTCGCTGTCGTCTTCGACCGACTCGCTCGACCCGTCCGCGGCCTCATCGCCGGCCGCCGGCTTCACGAAGCGCAGCGTCATGCGGTCCGATTCCCCGATGCTCGTGTAATAGTCTGGATCGAAATCCTCGCCTGCATCCTCGCCGATGCGCGAGACCGGAGGCAGGGTCCAGACGCCGAACGGGTGGTCGGCGGCATCGGCCGGGTTGGCGTTGATCTCGCTGGCTTCAACCAGTTCGAAGCCGGCCTCCTGCGCCAGCGCGACGACATAGTCTTCCTGAACATAGCCGCTGGCCGCACGCGGATCCTGCTCGCGGCTCGCGGGCAGGCGGTGCTCGACCACACCCAGCACGCCGCCGGGCGCCAGCACCTCGTAGAAATCGGCAAAGGCCTTCTCCGCAAAGCCCCGCGACATCCAGTTGTGCACGTTGCGGAAGGTGAGGACGGCGTCGGCGCTGCCGGGCGCCAGGATAGGTCCGGTTTCCGGGCCGAACTCGGTCATCTCGACCTCGCCGTAGCGCGGGTCGGAGAAGCGCTCGACATAATTGTCGCGGAAGGCGATCAGGCGCTCCTCACCGGCGGTCGGGAAGTAGGCGGCGACGTAGCGTCCCTCGTTCGCGGCGATCCACGGGGCCAGCACCTGGGTGTACCAGCCGGCGCCCGGCCAGATCTCGACGATGGTGCCGGACGGATCGATGTCAAGAAACTCGATTGTTTCCTGAGGATTGCGCCACTCGTCGCGCTCTGTCTGATCGCCGCGCCAGTCGCCTTCGACCGCCCAGGCGAGCGAGCCGTAGGGGGCCTGTTCCAGCAGGCCGGCCTCGGCTTCGGTCTCCTCCCCGGCCTCGCCGTTGGCGGCGCCTTCCGCACCCTCGGCGGGCGCAGCCGTCTCTTCGTCCGAGGTTTCGGGCATGGTGTCGTCCTGGCCGCCGCAGGCAGCGAGCAGGGTGCAGAGGGCGAGGGTGCAAACTGAATAGCGCATTGAAAATCCCATACCAGAGCTGGAAAGCAAGACCCGCATCAAGCCGTGTCCTTGCCTGAAAAATCAAGGGTGTTGACCGGTTTTTGCCCGGCCCTCTTGCACAGGCGGAAATCGTTACCCAAATATTTTGGCGAAGACCGCCTCATGGGGTCTTCGCCTACCACCCGGCCGGTGCCGCCTCATGCGGGCCGGCTTCACATCAACGTTGATCGCTCACTGGAGGATCTAGAATGCGTACTGTGGACTTTTCCCCGCTTTACCGGACGATTGTCGGTTTCGACCGTCTGGCCAACATGATGGATACCGCGTCCAAGCTGGAAGGCGGGTCCGGATACCCCCCGTATAACATCGAGCAGACCGACGAGAACGAGTTCCGCATCGAACTCGCTGTCGCCGGTTTCTCCGAAGACGATCTCGAGCTTGAGGTTCAGGAAAACGTGCTGACCGTGGCCGGAAAGCGCGACCGCGCCGACGAAGACACGTCGCGCACCTTCCTGCATCGCGGCATTGCCGAGCGCGGGTTCGAACGCCGCTTCCATCTCGCCGACCATGTTCAGGTCCGCGATGCGGAGCTGAAGCACGGCATGCTGACCGTGCGCCTTGAGCGTGAGGTCCCTGAAGCCAAGAAGCCGCGCCAGATTGCCATTAACGGGCAGTCGAAATCCGGCGCGAAGCTGATCCAGGGCGGCAAGAAGTCGGCCGCCTGATCGGCTGAGAGCCCGGTCCGGCACCGCGGGTCTCCCCTGCTCGCCAGAGTGCCGGACACCGGCTCTTGCTTTCTCAAGACAGGCAGTATGAAGCGCGTCCGCACCCCCCTTGCGGACGCGCTTTTCTATGAGGCGCCCGATGATGAGGACGCGGGCAGGTCCAGCTCGCAGCGCAGCGCGGCCAGCTCGTCCATCCAGACCCTCGCCGAGCTGTCGGACGGCATGCGCCAGTCTCCGCGCGGAGACAATGCCCCGGCCGAGGTGACCTTAGGCCCGTTGGGCATGGCGGAACGTTTGAACTGCGAGGTCTGGAAAAAGCGCCAGCAGAAGACTTCGAGCCAGCGAACGATTTCCTCCAGCGTGTACTCGCCCTGCTTGTCGATCGCGATGTGGGAGGGCCAGTCGCCGCGTGTGCGGTCGCTCCACGCGCGTTCGGCCAGGAAGGCGATCTTCGCCGGCCCGAGACCGAAACGCATGGCGTGGTGCAGGTTGAAGTCCTGCAGCGAATACGGTCCGATCGTGCTTTCGGTGCTTTGCAGCGGCTCGTCGGCCGCCGAAGGAATGAGCTCCGGAGAGATTTCGGTTTCCAGAATGGCGTTGAGCGTTTTTGAAACGGGCGCGCCGAACTCCTCGCGCCGGGCGACCCATGCGATGAGGTGCTGGATCAGCGTCTTGGCCACGGCCGCGTTGACGTTGTAGTGGGCCATCTGGTCGCCGACGCCATAGGTGCACCAGCCCAGCGCCAGCTCCGACAGGTCGCCCGTGCCCACGACCAGGCCGTCATGGTGATTGGCCAAGCGGAAAAGATAGTCGGTGCGCAGCCCGGCCTGGACGTTTTCGAATGTCCGGTCGTACTGCGCCTTGCCTTCGGAATAGGGGTGGTCGAGATCCTCCAGCATGCGTTCGGCGGCCGGGCGGATATCGATGCTCTTGTGCGTGACGCCCAGACCCTCGATCAGCGCCGTGGCGTTACCGGCCGTCTTGTCGCTGGTGGCAAAGCCGGGCAGCGACACGGCCAGGATATTGGCGCGGTCCAGCCTCAGCCGGTCGAAAGCGCGGGTCGTGACGATCAGCGCCTGTGTGGAATCCAGCCCGCCTGACACGCCGATGACGGCGGTCTTGATACCGGTCGAACGCAGGCGCTGGGCGAGACCCTGGACCTGGATGTTGTAGGCCTCGAAGCAATCCTCATCGAGACGGGCGGCGTCGTTCGGCACGAAAGGAAAGCGGTCGATGGCGCGCTCGGTCGGGATGGGCGTGTCCAGCGGCAGGTCGAGTGCAAATCGCACCCGACGAAAATCGCGCAGGCGTTCGGCGGCGCGCGCGGCGGTGTCGCGATAGGTCGCAAAGCGGATGCGGTCCTGCTCTATGCGCTCCAGATCGATATCGGTGAACAGCTCGGTTCCGTCGGGATTGAACCGGTCGCTTTGCGCCAGGGACTGGCCGAGCTCATGTACTGTCAGCTGCCCGTCCCAGGCCAGGTCGGTCGTGCTCTCGCCGACGCCCGCAGCCGCGAATGCGTAGGCGCCCAGGCACCGGAAAGACTGCACCTGGCAAAGCTGCGCGCGCTCTCGCGCCTTGCCGATCGTGACATTGGAGGCCGACAGATTGGTCATGAGGGTCGCGCCGGCCAAGGCGCCATCGAGGCTCGGCGGGTTTGGCGCCCACAAGTCCTCGCAGATCTCCACATGGACGCGAAGCTCGGGCAGGTCCTCGGCCTCGAACAGCAGGCGTGCGCCAAATTCGGTTTCCTGACCGGCGTAACGCACGCTTTCGACCAGGGCGCCCGGCGCCTCGGCAAACCAGCGCTGCTCGTAATACTCGCGGTAGTTGGGCAGATAGCTTTTCGGGACGATCCCCAGAAGGCGGCCGCGGTGAATCACCAGCGCGCAGTTATAAAGCTGGCTGTGAACACGGACCGCGGTGCCCACGAGCAGGAGCGGGCGCCAGGCCTTGCTCTGCTCGATCAGGTCACGGGTGGCGGCCTCGGCCGCGTCCAGGATCGGATTTTGATGATGCAGGTCGTCGAGCGAATAGCCGGTAATGCAAAGCTCGGGAAACAGCGCGACCGCCGCATGGCGCTCGTGCGCGTGCCGGGCGAGATCGGCGATGCGCTCCACATTCACAGCGGGCTGCGCGAGTGCGACCGGCGGGGCGAAGGCCGCGATACGGGCCATGCGGTGACGGTAGATATTGTCGAAAACGGACATGAAGCAGGGCCACTCTTGAGCTAAGCGCCTACTCCTACCGCGAAACTTCTTTTGCTCAAAGTGAGGATTATTGCTCGTGCCCGTCCGGCGTGCGGGTCAGGCCACCGAACCGCGCGTGCCCGCGGCGCCATTGCGCGCCCGGGCCCGGAAATCGGCGGGCATCAGGGCATCTTCCAGGCACGCCTCGGTAAGGTTGGACTGGGTCAGGTTCGCGCCGTGCATGTTGGCATGGGAAAAGTCGGCTTGAACAGCATTGATGTGGCGCAGATCCGCGCGCGAGAGGTCGGCATAGCGCAGGACTGCCCTCTCCAGAGAGGCAGGATGGATGCGGTCATTGGGCAGAAGCAGCGGGCCGAGCTGGGCTTCGCGCAGGTCGGCATTGTTCAGCCGGGCATTGGTCAGGTCGGCACCGCGAAGGTCTGCGCCGCGCAGGCACGCCATGCGCAGGTCGGAGCCGGCCAGCTTGGCGCCTTGCAGGGCCGCGCCTTCCAGATCGATGCCGTAAAGGACCGCGTCCTTGGCCTGAAGCGCGGTGAGATTGCGGCGCGCAAGGCTCTTCAGGCCGCGCAGGTCGCAGCCATTGAAGATGGAGGGTTTGCCCTGCTTGCCCTCAGTCTCGCACCACAGGGCATGTTCCTTGAGAAGCTGGGCGGTCTCCTCCACGTCGGCGCCCGGGGCTGGGCCGGTCGGCGCGTCGGTGAGCGCGCCCTCGGTATTCATGCCCTGCTTCTGGCACATCGTCATATTGACGCCGATGAGCACGCTATTGGAGAGGTCCGCACCGCTGAGGTCGGAGCCAGACAGGTCCGCGCCTTCCAGATTGGCGCCGGGGAAACGTGCGCCGCGCAGGTTCGCGCGCTGCATGCGCGCGCCGATCAGCACGGCATCGGAGAAGTCCGCGCGCTGCGCGATTGCGCCGGTCATCTTCGAGTTGGACAGATTGGCGCCGGAGAAATTGGCTTCGGCCACTTCGCCAGGGCGCTGTTCGTGCCGGATCACGGCGAGGCCTTTTTCCCGATCGACCTGGGCAATGGCGCCTTCGCGCATATCGGCCTGATAGAGGTCTGCGCCGGTCAGGTTCGCCCCGCGCAGGACCGCGCCGCGCATGTCGGCCCGGCGCAGGATGGCCCCCGACAGGTTGGCCCGGCGCATGTCGGCCGCAAACAGGTTCGTGCTGGACAGGTTGGCCTGGGAGAAGTTGGCGGCATGCATGATGGCGCCGGAAAAGTCGGCATCGGTGAGGTTGCGTCCCGACAGGTCGAGGCCCTGAAGCACCTTGTAGGCAAAGTTCGCGCGAGCACCGCCCATCTCGCCGGCGAGCAGACGCTCATGGCGATCACAGGCCAGGGTCACCGCCTCCTGGCTCAAGCGTTCGTAGGTGATGCCTTTGCCCATCATGTCGGTCCGCGCCTGTCTCTGGCCGGTACATAACAGGCCAGTCTTTCGTGTACTTTACGCGCGAGGCTTTAACGCGGTGTTTCCGGGCCTGTCAGGCGTACGCGGTTCGCACCCGCTTGCCCCAGGCGCAACAGCGCCTCATCCAGGCTCTCGCCGGCTTGAAACGAAACCTCGGCGTCGAACAGGGCCGGGCGCTGATCATGAAGGGCCAGCGGCCGTCCGGTCTTCAAACGCGAGAAGAAGCCCGCATGATGGGCGCGCGCCCGTGACTCTCTGACCCCGCTCACGACCGTGATTCCGGCTTGCTGGAGCCGCGCGATTCCCTCCCCGGCCACGCGTGTATCGTCATCGGTGACAGCAACGAAGACCGTGTCGACCCCGGCCGCGATCAGCGCGTCCGCGCAGGGCGGGGTCTGGCCGTGATGGGCGCACGGCTCCAGCGTGACATAGGCGGTGGCACCGCGGGCCGACGGACCGGCCTGGTCGAGGGCGACGCGCTCGGCGTGAGGACGTCCGCCCGCTTGCGTGGCTCCGGCGCCGACCACCCGGCCATCCTTGACCAGAACGCAGCCCACCGCCGGGTTGGGCGCGGTGTGGCCGAGCGCGGCAAAACCCAGCGCCAGGGCAGCGTCCATGAAGCGCAGATCGCGCGGGGTGAGGCCGGGTGTGCTCACGGGCAGGGGGGAAGATCCCTGGCCCGGCTGTGGTCGAGATACTCCGCGCGGGTCGGGCGCAGACCGTCCAGCTCGATCAGGAGCGGGTTTCCAGTGGGAAATTCAAAGCCGGTGATGGCCTCGTCACTGACCTCGAAAAGCAGTTTGAGCAGGGCCCGCAGCGAATTGCCGTGAGCGGAGACGAGCACGTCAGTGCCGTCCTGAAGACGCGGCGCGATCGTCGTCTCCCAGTAGGGCCGGACACGATCGAGCGTGAGCTTGAGACTTTCAGTGGCAGGAAGCCGCGCCGGGTCGAGATGACTGTAACGCGCATCGTGGACGGGGTGGAACGGGCTGTCTTCGGGCACGCCGGGCGGCGGCACGTCGTAGGAGCGCCGCCAGATCAGCACCTGGTCCTCGCCGTGGCGGGCCGCGGTCTCGGCCTTGTTCAGGCCGGTCAGGGCGCCGTAGTGGCGTTCGTTCAGCTGCCAGTCCTTTTCGACGGGGATCCAGACCCGATCGAGTTCCTCAAGGCCCAGCCAGAGCGTGCGGATCGCACGCTTGAGCAGGCTGGTATAGGCAAAGTGCGGTTCGAACCCGGCAGCGCGCATGAGCTGGCCGCCCTTGCGCGCCTGAGCTTCGCCTTCTTCGGTAAGGTCGACATCGTGCCACCCGGTAAACCGGTTTTCCAGGTTCCACTGGCTTTGGCCATGGCGGGTCAGGACAAGGCGTGTCACGGGAGGTGGCTCCTCAGATATTTTCGAAACTGGCCGCCTGTTTAACCGATACGCGGGGCAATTCCACTCCCGTCCGCGTCCTTCATGACGCTCTAGCAACACGCGTCGCCCGCTGCTAGACGAGCGGATGCCTGCGGCGTCCCGCTTTTGTGAAAACAGCCGGTGAAAGCTCTACCGTGACATCGACCGACCTGACCCATGAGTCCGTTCTGGCTTCCATGCAGCGCACGCTGGATACAGAAATGGCCGGGTTGTCCGCCCTGCGCAGCTCCATCGGCCGGGATGCCAGCGAGATCGTGAGCCTGCTCGCCGGACTGGAAGGCCGGCTGATCTGCGCCGGGGTCGGCAAGTCAGGTCATGTTGCGCGCAAGATGGCGGCGACCTTTGCCTCGACGGGCACGCCGGCCCAGTTCGTGCACCCCTCCGAAGCGAGCCACGGCGATCTGGGCATGATCACGACCCGCGACGCGGTGCTAGCCCTGTCGAAATCGGGAGAAACGCGGGAAATGGGCGATCTCATCGCCTATTGCCGCCGCTTCGGCGTGCCGCTGATCGCGATGACGGCCGGGGCCGACAGCGCGCTGGCGCGCGGCGCCGACCTGGTCTTTCTGATGCCGAACGCCGCCGAGGCGTGCGGGGAAACGCGCGCGCCCACCACGTCGACCACGATGATGATGGCAGCCGGAGACGCGCTCGCGGTGGCGCTGATCGAGGCGCGCGGCTTCACGGCGAACGATTTTGCCCGTTACCACCCCGGCGGTGCGCTCGGCGCAGCACTCGCCTCGGTTGAAGACCTCATGCATGCCGGCGATGAACTGCCGCTGGTCGCGCTCACGGCCTCGATGGGCGACGCGCTGATCGAGATGAGCCAGAAGGGCTTTGGCTGCGTTGGCGTGACCGGCGAGGACGGACGCCTGGCCGGAATCGTGACGGATGGCGATCTGCGCCGCCGCATGGCGCCGGACCTGACCCAGCGCCGGGCCGGGGATGTCATGACGGCCGATCCCATGACCGCCTCGCCCGGCCTGCTCGCCGCCGAGGCGCTGCGCCGCATGACCGCGGGAGACCGCAAGATCACCCAGCTTTTCGTGACCGGCGAGGATGGACGTCCTGTCGGACTCCTCCACATTCACGACCTGCTGCGCGCGGGCGTGTCGTGATGCGGGCGATTTCCTTGCCCGACTGGGCCTTCTATCCGCTGATCCTCCTTGTAACCGCGGGCCTGATTGCTCTCGCCCTCGTGATCCGGCCGGCCGGAACTGCCCCGATCGTGACCGACACGCGGGTCGAGTACCGAGGCGCCTCGCTTGCCGATTTCATCTCCGGTCCAGGCACCTGGGCGAGCTTCATGCCGGATCATCCCGGCAGTCCGGTCGTTCGCACGACCTCGGTCGCTCCGGTCGAAAGTGCCAATTCGGCGGGTATCGGCTTTCTGGTTCCCGAGCCCTTCGAGGCCGCGGTCCGCGGGCGCAGAATTCGTGTCAGCGCAATCGTTCGTCGCACCGATCCCTCCCTTGAATCGCTCGCCCTGGCGTACTTCACGGCGGCTAACGGAGATTCCGGTTGGCGCGAAATTGCCCTCACCGATGAATTCGAGCCGGTCTCGTTCGAATGGTCGGTCCCCCGCGGGGAGGTCAATGGACAGGAGTGGATCGGCATCTGGCCCGATCCCGAAGGCGGCGCGCGCGAAGTCATCATTCGCCAGGTCTCGGTCGAGATGTTGCCGCAAGACTGATGCGCGCGGCTGTCTCCTAAACGCCTCACATGCAGCCACAAGTGGTGTTTTGTCAGTACAAACACAGATGCGCGCCTTGCCGTGCCGACAATCTTGAGTCCACACTTTTCTCGCAAAGGCAGACCGAAGGGGACAGGTCGATGGTATCCTTGCGCTTATCCCTCCTTGAGGGGCAGGTGGACGCGTTCGAAAAAGCGCTCCATGAATTTGTGCAACGGCTGGAACGCGAGTCCGACGATTTCGTCTTTCTGCAGACCGAACGGGCGGGATGCGGAAAGAAGGCGGTATTCGAGATCAGCACGGGGCGGGAGCAAACGCTTACCGATTGCCTCGATCATGTGCAGGGCGCGCTGCACCTGCCCGTTTCCGCACAGAACTAACGTTCAAACGGACTGTTTGCGACCGGGCGCGCGCGAACGCTTGACCGCGTGCGCGTTCGGTGGTTTGCACCTAATCCTGTCATCAAGGGATACACACGATCGTGCGCGCAGACCTGACCCCCAATAGCTGGGAATTTGAGACTGAAGCTCTGGTGAAGCCCACCGGATTTCGCGAATACGATGCGCGCTGGTGGTTCGGCCATCCCGGCTCGGACAAAGCCCCTGAAATCAATCTTTATGGCATCCAGGCGCTGGGGCTCGGCCTCGGCACGCTGATCCATGAGCTGGGCATCGAGCCTCGCATCGTGACCGGCCATGATTTCCGCGGATATTCGCTCGGCGTGAAGCAGGCGCTCGAGGTCGGACTGATGCAGGCGGGCATCGAAGTTCACGATATCGGCCTGGCCCTGTCACCGATGGCCTATTTCGCCCAGTTCGACCTGGACATTCCCGCCGTCGCCATGGTCACGGCGAGCCACAACTCGAATGGCTGGACCGGGGTGAAGATGGGTGTCGAGCGTCCGCTCACCTTCGGGCCGGACGAGATGGGGCGGCTGAAGCAGATCGTCCTGAACGAGGAATTCGAGGCCAGGGGCGGCGGATCCTGCGTGCGCGAAACCGGCGTGTTCGAACGCTACATCGCGGACGTGGCCGGCAAGACCCGGCTGTCACGCCCGATCAAGGTCGTGGCCGCATGCGGAAACGGCACGGCCGGTGCGTTCGCGCCGAAGGCGCTGCGCGCGATGGGCGCGGAAGTCATCGAGCTCGATTGCGAGCTCGATCACACCTTCCCGCGCTATAATCCCAACCCGGAAGACATGAAGATGCTGCACGCCGTGCGCGATGCGGTGCTCGAGCACAAGGCCGATGTGGGCCTGGCGTTCGACGGCGATGGCGACCGGTGCGGTGTCGTCGATAATGAGGGCACCGAGATTTTCGCCGACAAGGTCGGACTGATGCTGGCGCGAGACCTTTCGGCCAGTCATGCCGACGCGGTCTTCGTGGTCGACGTGAAATCGACCGGGCTCTACGCCATCGACCCGGTCCTGAAGGCCAATGGCGCCAGGACCGACTACTGGAAGACCGGCCACTCCTATATCAAGCGGCGCAGCCACGAGCTGGGCGCGCTCGCCGGGTTCGAGAAGTCGGGTCACTTCTTCCTGCGCCCGCCCATTGGCCGAGGCTACGACGACGGCCTGGTGGCGGCGCGTGTCATCCTGGAGATGCTCGACCGGGCCGGGACCAAGACCATGGCCGATCTGCGCCGCGACCTGCCGGTCAGCTACGGCTCGCCGACCATGTCCCCGGCCTGCGCCGACGAGGTGAAATACGATGTGGTCGACCGCATCGTGAGCGCGTTTCAGGCCAAGAAGGAGGCCGGCGAGACAATCGCGGGGCGTGCAATCGAGGACGTGAACACGGTCAACGGGGTCCGGTTCACGCTCAGCGACGGGGCCTGGGGCCTGGTGCGAGCGAGTTCGAACACGCCCAACCTTGTCGTCGTGGTGGAAAGCCCGAACTCGGCCGAGGACGTGAAGGCTGTGTTCCAGGCCATCCAGAGCGAGCTGGCACGTCACGACGAAGTCGGCGAATTCGACCAGACGCTCTGAACTTCCACCCGGTTTCGCAATCGTGTCCGCCTCACCGGCGCAGACGGAGGAAAACAGTTGCACCGCTTCGTTCAAATGGCGTAGCGGTCGATCAGTTGCCGCCAGGCGAAAGCGAACAGACTGGAGTGTGTCCATGCGCGTTGCGATGATCGGAACCGGGTATGTCGGGCTTGTCTCGGGAGCGTGCTTTGCCGATTTTGGCCATCACGTCACCTGCATCGACAAGAACCAAGAAAAGATCGACATGCTGCGCGCAGGCGGGGTGCCGATCTATGAGCCGGGCCTCGATCTGCTCGTCGACCGCAACATGCGCGAGGGCCGGCTGGACTTTGCCACGGACCTGACCGAAGCGGTGCGCGCGGCCGATGTGGTTTTCATCGCCGTTGGAACCCCGTCGCGCCGGGGCGATGGCCACGCCGATCTCAGCTATGTCTATGCCGCGGCAGAAGAGATCGCCAAGGTGATGGACGGGTTCACCGTCGTCGTCACCAAATCCACCGTGCCGGTGGGAACCGGTGACGAGGTCGAAGCGGTGATCCGCAAGGCGAATCCGGACGCCGAATTTGCCGTGGTCTCCAACCCGGAATTCCTGCGCGAAGGCGCGGCGATCGAGGACTTCAAGCGGCCCGACCGCGTGGTCGTGGGCGTGGAGGACGATCGCGCCCGCGAGGTGATGCGCGAGCTCTACCGCCCGCTCTTCCTGAACGAGACCCCGATCCTGTTCACCGAACGGCGCACCTCGGAGCTGATCAAGTACGCGGCAAACGCGTTCCTGGCGATGAAGATTACCTTCATCAACGAGATTTCCGACCTGTGCGAGGCGCTGGGCGCCGACGTGCAACAGGTGGCGCGCGGCATCGGGCTGGATAACCGGATCGGGAAGAAATTTCTTCACGCGGGTCCCGGCTATGGCGGGTCGTGCTTTCCCAAGGACACGGTCGCGCTCAGCCGCACAGCCCAGGAAGCCGGCAGCCCGGTGCGACTGGTCGAGACGACGATCGACATCAACGACAAGCGCAAGGCCGCGATGGCGGAGCGCATCGTCAAGGCGTGCGGCGGCTCTGTCGATGGCAAATCCATCGCGGTGCTCGGCCTGACCTTCAAGCCGAACACCGATGACATGCGCGAAGCGCCGAGCCTGGACATCATCCCGGCGCTGCAGAAGCAGGGCGCGACGATTTCCGCCTACGATCCTGCCGGGACTGTGGAAGCGGAAAAGCACTTCACCAATGTGAAGTTCGCGTCCGGCCCGTATCTGTGCGTGGAAGGTGCCGACGCGCTGGTCTTCATTACCGAATGGAACGAGTTCAGGGCGCTCGACCTTGACCGGGTTCACGATCTCATGCGCGGCAATGTCGTTGTGGACCTGCGCAATATCTACGACACGCGGCAGATGACGGAGTCCGGCTTCGTCTACACCAGTGTCGGACGCGCCGGCCGCTCCTGATCCGCGCCGATCGCCCGGCTCGTTCGCATGCACCGAGCGTCATCCAGGCGGGCCTGCCAAGCCTGTACTTGGCGAGGCGAAACGGCTTATCCTGCTTCAGGTTTCCGGCTGCGGGCGCAGCGGCGTTCAACAGGTAAAAGAGGTCGTGAATGACACGGGTACGCAAGGCCATCATCCCGGTGGCCGGAATGGGCACGCGCGTGCTTCCCGCCACGAAGGTGATCCCCAAGGAACTCCTGCCGGTGTTCGACCGGCCCGCGCTGCAATACGTGATCGACGAGGCGCGCGAAGCCGGGATCGAGCATTTCGTCCTCGTCACCGGGCGCAACAAGGGCGCGATCGAAGACTATTTCGACAGCGCGTACGAACTGGAAGCCGGGCTGGAGGCGAAGAAGAAAACCGCGCTGCTGGACGAACTCAAGGACTTGCTGCCCGAGGCCGGCGCGTTCAGCTTCACCCGCCAACAAGCCCCGCTCGGCCTCGGCCATGCGATCTGGTGCGGGCGCGACATTGTGGGCGACGAGCCTTTCGCCGTGCTCTTGCCCGACATGATCATGGTCAATGACCGGCCTTGCCTGGCCGAGATGGTCGAAGCCTATGACAGGGTCGGCGGCAACCTGGTCTCGGTCGAGGAGGTTCCGGCCGAGGACGTCTCCAAGTACGGCATCATCGAGCCGGGCGAGACCCGGTCCGGTCTGATCGAGATGCGCGGCATGGTGGAAAAACCGGCTCGCGAGGCCGCCCCGTCGCGCTACATGATTTCGGGCCGGTATATCCTTCAGCCGGAAATCTTCCAGTTGCTGGCCTCCCAGGAACCTGGCGCAGGCGGTGAAATCCAGCTCACCGATTCCATGCTGAAGCTGATGAAGACAAGCCCGTTCCACGCCTTCCCCTTCACCGGGCGGACCTACGATACCGGCTCCAAGCTCGGCTATCTGGAAGCCTTTGTCGGCCTGGCGCTGGAAAGCGGCGAGTTTGGCGCGCAGAGCCGCGAGGTCGTCGAGGCCTTGCTCAAGGCACGCCGCTAATTGCGATCCTGACGCGGCCCTGAAATCCCGGGGCCGGCCGGCGCAAGAAGCAGCCAGAGCGCGGCCGAGGTCGCGCCAAGACCGGCCAGCGAGATCCAGAGCGCCGGATTGGCGAGGAGGCTCGTCCAGGCAAAGCCCTCACGCGCGGCGATCGCGATCTGATCGCCGAACACCGCAAACAGGACCGGCCGTACCCAGCCGGTTGCCAGCGTGCCCAGAAGAAGCGCTCGAAGAGAGAAGCCGGACAGTCCGGTCACCATGGCGCAGCCTGCGCTTGGAAGCACCGGGACTAGCCGCAGCACCGCTGTCATCAGGACGGGTCGCCGGCGCGCCCGACGGCTGAGCAGGCGCAGGAAGGCCTGGCGGCGCCGGTCGCGGATGAATTGCGCCAGCGTTCGCGAGGCCCGGCCAGGCGTCTGCCAGCTGATCACGTGCACGATCAGGCCCGCGAGCACCATGGCCGCAAAATAGAGAAGGCCCGCCTGCCATCCGATCACGGCGCTGGTGGCGATCACCGAGACCGTGCCGAATGGCGCCAGCACCAGCTGGGAGGCGAAGAACCAGGCCCCGGCCACGAGGGCAAACACGACAAGCGCGCGTCCCTCCGTTTCCGGCGCGGCCAGGAGGACGAGAAGTGCCTCGCGGTTCAGCGCCGCGGCCAGACCGGCAACCAGGCTGAAACCGATGAAGAGCACGACGCGCAAGGGCGGGAAGGTGAAGCGTGATGACACGGTGCCTGTCCCGGCGGGGTTACAGATTGACCCGCTTGAAGATGAAATGCGGCGTGGCACGCACGGCCAGCATGATGAATCGCCAGAACCAGGGCGCGTAGACGGTCGGCCCGCCTTTCTCGATGGCCCGGTCGACGATCGCGGCAATGTCCTCGGGCGACGCCCAGAGCGGGCCGCCCTTTTCGACGTCGCTGGTCATGGGCGTATCGACGAAGCCCAGCTTCAGGTTGACGGCGCGCGGCGCGTCATCCAGTCCGCCCCATTTGTGAGCCAGGCCTTGCATCAGGACCGACAGGCCGGCCTTGGCGGAGCCGTAGACGAAATTGGACCGGCGTCCGCGATCGCCCGCGACCGAGGAGGCGGTCATCAGGACGCCGCGCGATTTCGCGCCGGCTTCCAGATGGCGCGCGCCAGCCAGCACCCATTGGGCGGCACTGGTATAGGTCACGTCCATGATGCGGGCGGCTTCGCCGGGGTCGGTCTCGGCCGCGGCTTGGTCGCCCAGAACGCCGTAGAAAAGTAGGATCGTATCCAGCCCGCCCAGTGCCGCGCTTGCATTGGCCAGGATGGTGTCGGTCTGGCTCGTGTCGGTAAGATCCATGGCCAGCGTATCGACCGTGCCAGCCCCGCGCACACGCAGATCGTCGGCTTCGGCCCGCAGGGCTTCCCCGTCGCGGCCCACCAGGTAGAGCGAGGCACCTTTGCCTGCTTGCACCCGGGCGCTTTCGCGGGCCATCGCGGAGAGGGCGCCCAGCACGAGAATCTTGCGGTTTTGATCAGTCATCGGTCACCCGGCGCCAGAATTGAGAGGAAAGGAGAGGGTCGCGCATGGCCTCCACGCGCGTCCAGTCCGGATAGCCGGCCTTGAACATGCCGGCGGGCATGCGCCCGTCCTTGGCCGGATAGAGACGCCCGCCGGCCTCGGCCACGATGCGGTCCAGATCGGCCATGAGGGAGAGGGTGCGCTCGCCGGTGTTGGCAAAGTCGAGCGCAAGCGTCGCGCCCTGCTTCGGGAAAGACAGCACACCTTCGGGCGCGTATTCGCCGAAGGTCTTGAGCACAGCCAGGAAGGACCCGAGCCCGGACGCGGCGATACGCGTCAGCATGGCGCGCGTTGCCTCGCGCGCGCTCTCGAACCCGATGACGGACTGGTACTGGTAGAAGCCCCGCGCGCCATAGAGCCGGTTCCAGTCCCGGATGGAGTCCAGCGGATGGAAGAAGCCGGAATAGTGCACACGCGCTTGGGCGGGCTTCATCAGCTGGCGCTTGCGGTAGGCGAGATTGAAGGCCTTGAGTGTAAGCGGGTTGAGCGCGAAGCCGGGCAGGTCAACGGGCAGGGCCGGACCGGCCTTGCTCCGATGCGGCGTCAGCGCGCCCGCCTCTGCCCAGTCGCCGCAGGACAGCACGCCCTGGCCGAGCCGGTCGCCGCTTGCGGTGCAGTCGACCCAGGCGACCGTGTGTTCGTGCTCTTGCGCGCGCGCTTCGGCAATGTCGAAGAACTGGTCGACGCCAGTCAGCGGCTCTGTGCGCTGATCGATGAAGGCGGAAGCAATGGGCACGAGACCGATTTCCGCTTCGAGAATGACCCCCGTCAGGCCCAGTCCGCCGATCGTCGCGGCAAACAGCTCGGGGTCGGTGTCGCGCGTGATGTCATGGATGCCGCGATCTGACCGCTCCAGCCGGATCGAGCGGACATGGCGCCCGAAACTGCCCGCGGAATGATGGTTCTTGCCGTGGACGTCGTTGGCGATGGCCCCGCCCAGCGTGACATAGCGTGTGCCGGGAAGTGTCGGCAGGAAAAGTCCGTGGGGTACGATGGCGCGCAGGATGTCGTCAAAGCTCACCCCGGCCTCGGCGCGCAGGGTGCGCGATTCCACGTCGAGCGCAATGAAGCGGTCGAGCGCGCCTGTCTCGATCAAGGCGCCGCCGGGATTGAGATTGCTGTCGCCGTAGGACCGGCCGAGACCGTGAGCGAGCGCGGTGAGCCCGCGGTCCCCGGCCTGGCGCAGGAGATTGCGCACCGCGCCTGTCCGGCGTGGACGGGCCACCTGGTGTTCGGCCTCCACCACCCGGCCCCAGGACTTGCGCCCGGTCTCGGTGCGGAATGGATCGGTCACAGGAAGCTCGCGGCCGCGAAGGCGAAGGCCAGCACGACACCGAGCGCAAGGCTGATCCTGTCGCCGACCGCAAAGGCGACCGGATCGTCGTCGAGCTCGCCGCGATGGGCGAGCAGCCAGATGCGCAGCACCCACGAGCCGATCACGACCGGCACGACCCAGAGAAATCCGGGCTCGGAGTAACGCAATACCGGCATCGCGTCCTCCGTGACGTAAAGGCACAGGATGACAATGGCGGCCATGCCCGACGACAGACCCACGCTGAGCGAGAACGGACCGTCCTCCGCGGTATAGCCGCGGCCATTCAGCCGGGTGCCGGGTTCGGCCGCGGCAATCTCGACATGGCGTTTGGCCATGGATAGCGACAGGAAGAAGAACATCGAGAAGCTGAGCAGCCAGAACGAGACCGCTGCGCCGATGGCGGCAACCCCAATGAGGAGGCGCAGCGTGAACAGGGCCGCCAGGATCATCACGTCGACGACCGGTTTGCGCTTCAGCCCGAAAGAATAGCTCAGCGTCGTCGCCAGGTAGGCAGCGAGCGCGACGACAAGCGCGAGATTGACGAAGAGCCCGAGCAGAAGGCCGGCGAGGATCAGGGCGGGGGCTGCGATCATGCCGATCCAGACCGGCAGCGCACCGGACGCCATCGGCCGGAAGCGCTTGGACCGGTGCCGCCTGTCTGCGGGCAGATCGGCCAGATCGTTGAGCAGGTAGGTGCCCGACGCGACAAGGCCGAGCGCGAAAAAGGCCAGTATCGACGCCAGGATTGCCGCGGGCTCGTAGTAGAGACCGCTGAGCAGCAAGGGGGCAAACACCAGAAGGTTCTTGGCCCATTGGTGCAGACGCAGCGCCTTGCGCCAGATCCTGGTGGTCAGCGCCTCGTTCTCGAAGCTTCGCTCGACCGGTTTGCCGAGGCGGCCTGCGGCCCGCGTGGTTCCCGGCGAAGCCCCGGCGAGGATGATGGCGTCGGCATCGCGCCAGACTTTCAGGTCGGCCCGGCTGTCCCCGGCATAGACATAGCCCTCGGGAAACCGGTCGCGCAAATAGGCCTGCTTGTTGGCGCCCTTCAGATTGATCTCGCTCGAGGTCCCGGTCGCGCTGTCGAAGACGTCGAAATGAGCCGCGATCCGGTCGGCGATCCGCTGGTCGGTGGCCGTGACGAGATGGACCTCCCGTCCGGCCTGCCGCTGGTGCTGGAGAAACTCAAGAAGGTCCTCGCGCACAGGCAGCGCTTCGATGTCCAGCTCCACATCCGCCGCCAGCCGCCGCTTGAAGGCCGGCCGCCCTTCGTACAGGCGCAGGCAGCCGATCGCGGTGCGAGCCGGGCGGGCGAAGATCGCCGCGGCGAAGTTCTCCACCAGCGTATCGGTGCGAAGCAGCGTACCGTCCAGATCGACAATAAGGGGCAGATGGGTCGTCACGGCTGGTCGTCCTGCTGGGGCGGATCGAGCGGTTCGAGGACCGGCTTCGGGGCGAAGGTGAAGTATCGGTGTCCGAGATAGCTTGTCACGATCGGGGAGGCCACGCCGACCGCGTGCGCCAGCTCGGTCGGGTAGAAGGTCCATCCGATGGCGGGAAGCAGCAGCCGGGCCAGCCCCATCGTGACGAGCCAGACCTGGGCCAGCGCGATGACGTTGACGATGGCAAAGCGGACGTATTCCTCATGCACCTGGCGCCCGGACAGCTTGAACACGAAAATGCGGTTCAGCGTGTAGGCGGTGGTCATGCCGATCAGGTACGCGACGACCACGGACCATTCGAGCGGCATGATGAGCAGAAGGAGCACGTTCGAAAGCCAGTTGATGGCCGCCGCGATCGCGCCGGCCGCCACGAAGGTGATGAATTCACGCGACATCGCGCTTGCCCTGGCGTGTTTCACCGATCTGCCTCACCAGTCGCCGGGCATAACGGATACTCTCCGACACGCCGCGGTCTTCGGGATAGTAGAAGCAGGTGTCGGCGATCTGCAGGCCTTTGACCGGCGTGACCGGATCAGGGATCATTTCAGCGAATCCGGTTTCGCACACCGGCTGGGCATAGCGCAGCCGGCCCACGTGGGACGCGAGCAGGTCTTCGCGCTTCAGCGACGGGTCGACCGTCTGCAGATAGCCGAAGCTCTCGTCCACGAAGCTCTCGTCGTCGCGCGCAAACTTCTCGTGGGTCTGGGGCATGTAATAGGGCACGTAGACGACGTGGCCTTCGGTCGGCCGCAGGTTCGAGAATTCGACGAAGCCGGGAATGTCGATCCGCGTATCGCTGATATTGACCCAGAAATTGTCCGTAATCGGACGGGTCAGCTTGTGGAGCACGCAGACTACGCCGATATTCTTGATCCTCTCGTACGGCGCGCGCAGCGGCGCATGCGCGTCGTTGAACAGGTCCGGCACATAAGGGGTCGGGATGGTGGAGATGACGCGCTGCGCCTCGAAGCGCGCGCCGGAAGCGGTCTCCACGCCCGTCACCGCCATATCCTCGATGTGCAAACGTGTCGCCCGGTCCTTGTAATGAATGCGGCCGCCGCGTTCGGTGATCGCCTCGGCCAGTGCATTCATTAGGGTTTGCGATCCGCCCTCGATATAGCCGAGGCGTTCCTCGAACAGGGATTTGCGCGAGTTGCCGAGCCGCTTGATCCGCTGCCAGATCCAGGCGGCCGAAATATCGTCGGCGAACTCGTAGAACTTCAATTCCAGGAGCCGGCGCCAGAGCCGGTCATACGCTTTCTGGCCGGACCAGCCGATGAACCAGTCCTTGGCGCTGATCTTGTCCAGGCGTTCCCAGTCGCTGCGCTTGGTCGACAGGAACATTTGCAGCCCGTAGCGCACCTTGGTCACGATATCGATGCCCGGCGCCTGAAGCAGGGACACAGGATCGCCCCAGCGGATCAGACGGCCGTCGAGATAATATCCCATCTTGGTGCTGACCCATTTCATCGCATCCGGCATGCCCAGCTCTTCGAGAAGGGCCAGCGTGTCAGTGTCCGACAGGCAGCAGAAATGGTAGAAGCGCTCGATCGACAGGCCGTCGAAATCGAAATGGGCCGCCATGCCGCCCGGCCGGTCGTCCGCTTCGATGACGTCGACGTCATAGCCGGCCTTCACGGCCTCGTAGGCCGCGGCAAGGCCCATGGGGCCCGCACCGAGGACGATCAGCTTCTGCGAGGGAGATTGCGCGGTATCGGCCATGGGTGGGTCTAGAATTCCAGCGAGATTTGCGAGTATTCGGGGTGACAGAATGTCTCTTCAAGCGCGTCGTCGAGCGGGGTGGCGCGCACGCCGAAGATGTCCGGCCAGTCGATGACCTCGAACACATCGGGAGTGACCAGCGCCTTGAGCTGATGGGTCGTGAAGGGCGGGTTGCGGTCGAAGACCGCATAGGTCCGCAACATGAGATCAAAGGCCCAGTAGGGGATCTTCACGATGGGCGTCTTGGCGCCGGTTACCGACCGGATGCGGGCGATCAGGTCGATATAGTCGATCCGCTCGCGGCCCGAGATGTTGTAGCTACCCTCGATTTCCCGGCGCAGGCAGGCCGCGATGATGGCGGAAAAGTCACCGCCATACAGCGGCTGGCGCAGATAGCGGCCATTGCCGGGGATCGGGAAGACGGGCGCGCGCTCCATGAAGCGTTTCAGCCAGCCGAGATGCTTGCGGTCGAACCAGCCGAACATCAAGGTCGGGCGCAGGGTGACATGCGTGAATCCGGACTGTTCCACGATCTCTTCCTGGCGGGTCTTGGAGCGCGTGTAGAAGTCGTCGGCCATGGAATTGACCACGGATGACGAGACATGGACCAGATAGCGCGTGCGTCCGCGCTTCATCGCGTCCAGGCAGAGTTCGGTGGCCGTCAGGTTGTTGCGGACGAATTCGCTCTCGTCCAGGCCGCCGATCTGGGCATGCAGGAAGATCGCATGCTCGCATTCGCCGAGGCGGTCCTGCCACGGGCCTTCCTCGGCAAGATCGGCCTCGATGACCTCGACCTCAGGATGCAGCTCCTGCAGCACTTTGAGATTTGCGGTGTGCTTGTCGGCCGCGACGATCTGGTAGGCTTCGTCATTCTTCAACGACGCGATCAGGTTCTGCCCGACAAGGCCTGCAGCCCCGGTGATGAAGACGCGTTCCACAGATTATCCCCTCACATAGGTCTGGCAAAGCGGGTTCTCGGCGACCAGCTGCCACGACCCAGCGAATAACGGTGTGGCCGTGTACTCGTCCAGCTTTGACTTTTGCGATTCACACAGCACCAGCGCAGCCGGTTCAAGACCCTGCTCCAGCGCGTAGGTGACGGTGAGGTCGCCCGCGTGGGTGCCCATCACGGCGCGGCGGTCCATGAAGTATTGCAGGGCCGGGCTCCAGGTCAGGCCGAACGCGTGGACGATATCGTCCGGTTCGGTGTGCGCCCGCACCGCTTCTGCCGCCCCCATAAGGCCCGCGCGATAGGCGGTTGGCGGGTCGAGGAAAAATGTCTTCATCGTGATGGCAGAGCTGCCGGCAAAGGCCAGCGCGAAGACGGCAAACAGGACGCCATGGCGGCGCCGGCCGACCGGCAGGCCGGCGCGCCGCGCCAGGCGCGCGACCAGGGCGATGAGCCGTTCCAGTCCCAGCGCGATGAAGGCGGCTCCGAAAGGCAGCACGGCAACCCAGTAGTAGTTATGAACCATGTAAAGATTGGCGAAAATGAGTGGCCCGCTTAAGAATCCGAGGCCGAGCCCGCCGGCGCGCAGCCAGTAGCGCGGCCCCGCGGCAAGCAGGCCCATGGCGGCCAGGGCGAGAAGAACCGGTCCCAGAACTCCAAGTGCCTCGACGAGCACGGGGGGCTGGCCGGCATAGAAATCGTGAACAATCGGACGCAGGCTCTCCAGCCTCGACCCGCCGAAATTCCATTGCGACAGATTGGCCGACGTCAGCCAGCCCGTTAGCACGGACTGCGTTTTCACGCGGTCGGCAAAATCGACATAGGCGTAGCCGATCAGCAGGGCTGGGCCGAGCAGGAATACGCCGGCCAGGACGCGCTGGAAGAAGTGCTCCGCCAGTCCCTTGATGGCACTGCGCCGAAACGCAAAACCGAACCAGGCCACGCGCAGGAATTCGATGGAGAACAACGCGAAGACGAAGAGAAGGTAAAGCCCGAACGTCGTGGATTTGGCGAGCGCCGCGCAGATGGCTGCCAGGGTGCCTCCGGCGAGGGCCCAGACGCGGTCGCGGTAGAGATATTCGCAGGCGCAGACCGTCATCACGAGGGAAGCTGCCAGCGCAAAGGTCTCGATCATCACCGCGTTCGACCAGTAGATCATCATCGGCGAGAGCCCGAAGACGAGCGAGATGGTGACGATCTGAAGCCGCGTGGCGCTCAGAAGGTAGGCCAGCCGGGCCAGCGCCGCGACGCAGAGCGCTCCGCTCACCGCCGCGACCATTCGCCCGCCATGGCGCGCTTCAAGCTCGAGCAGGCCGGCGATCTTGGCAGATATGATCTGATAGAGGGGAAACTCGAACGGCACCGTCCACGGCGGACCCAGGACCGGGATGCGATAGGCCAGCCACGGGCCGTCGCGCATCAGCTCGCGGATCGCGGTTGCCGTCTGCGCCTGCCGGAAGAGGTGGTGATCGAGCAGCTCCCAATCGAAGGTTGCTGCCAGGAGCCCGGCATAGAGCGCGAAGGAGAGGCAGATGATGAAAGCAGGCGTAAGCACGCCCGCATGCACCGTCCTGAGAGGGCTTCGCTGGCGCTCGCGGCGGTTCGACATGAGGCTTGTCCGTCCCCTGCGCGCGCTTTGTCGGCGGATCGCGCTCGCTATCACCCTCTCGTGAAGGGCGTAATTGCCTGAGTGCCGGTTTCTGATAAAGCTGTTTTTTTACACTCGCAAGCAATCCAGGCCGGGGAGGGCATAACGTGGCAGACGCGAACAGCAACGAGTCGTGGCAAAACCCTCTGCCCGGCGTGCCCGATGTGGAATCGCCGTTCTTTGATCGTCTCTTCAACCAGAAGCAGGCCAAACCCGGCTGGTACGAGGCGGCGGTCAGTCTCCGCGACAAAGGCTATGCGATCATCGATTTCCCCGATGAGGATTTCGACGCGCTCGCCGACGAGATCAAATCGGACCTTGAGCCGCGCTACGATTTCGACGGCTGGCGACGCGAGGGACGCGACCGGGGCGCGAGCCTGCGCATTCAGGACGCCTGGAAGGACAATCCCGCCGTGCGCCGGGTGGCGGGCAGCCCGGCCATTCTCGAATTGCTGGAATATCTCTACGGTCGACCGGCCTGGCCTTTCCAGACGCTGAATTTTCCTGTCGGCACCCAGCAGCACTTCCACACCGACGCGGTTCACTTCTCCTCGATCCCCGAGCGTTTCATGTGCGGAGTCTGGGTCGCGCTGGAAGACATCGATTCTGAAAACGGTCCGCTGGTCTATTATCCCGGCAGTCACAAGCTGCCCATCTTCACCAACGAGCATATCGGCCATTTCGCCGACGACTGGCTGGCCACCGGGCAGCAGACCTACGAGCCGATGTGGCGCGAGCTGGTCGAGGCCCAGGGGCTGGAGCGCGAACAATTTCACGCGAGGAAAGGCCAGGCGCTGATCTGGGCGTCAAACCTGCTGCATGGCGGGGAACGACATCTCGATCTGGACCGCACCCGCTGGTCTCAGGTCTCGCACTATTATTTTGACGACTGCCTCTACTATACGCCGCTCAATTCCGATCCCGGATACGGACGCATGTACCTGCGCGACATGACCAACATCATGACCGGCGCGCAGATACCCAATCGCTATCTGGGCAACGACGTGCCGAAGGATTTCATCCACCGGATGCGCCACGGGGTGACGATTCATCGTGATGTTCCCGACGATTTTAATTCCGAGCTCTATCTGGAGTTGCATCCCGATGTCGCCGAGGCCGGTGTGGATGCCGGGGAGCATTACCTGACTTACGGCCAGTTCGAACGCCGCCCCTACAAGCGGTAGCGGTCATGGCGTTTTTCTTCCTTCTGCTGTTTGCGCTGTTCTCCGGGGCCTGCCTGGCTTTGTCCATTCTGGTTCCGGCCGGGTTGCTGGCACGCCGGGGCGAGAACGAGATCGTGTCGCTGGGAGGCGGGCTGGTTGCCAGCGCCGTGGCAGCCTGGATCTGTGTTCTTGCCTTCACCGTCGCGCCGGTCATCGGACATGTCGTACGGCTTGCGATCTGGGTCCTGATCGCGGCCGGAGCTCTATCGCTCGTCCGGCCGCCATTGAACCGCGCCGTTGCCGACATCGGCTGGGACGGGCTGACCTGGCCCGTCCTCGTATCTTTTGCGTTCGGCTTCCTGCTTCTTGTCGCTGGATTTGCGGGCGCCGATTTGACCGATCCGTTCGCCGTGGCCGCGAACCGGTTCAGCCACCCGCTGCCGAACGACAACTTTCTCCCCTACCAGTTTGCGCAATTTCTGCTGAGCGGGACGGTCCCTTCTCCGATGAATGGTGACTGGCTCAGTTCGGATCGTCCTCCCTTGCAGACGGGCTTCACCCTGCTGTGGACGCCGCCGCTGATGTCCGCAGACATGGCGGCCTACTACTATCAGGGGCTGGCGACGCTCCTGCAGATGTATGCGCTGATCGGGGTCTACCTGCTGACGCGGGCGCTGTCGGGAAGCTGGAAGGTGGCCGCCCTGACAGGCGTGGTTGCGGCAGCCAGCCCGCTGGTGATCGTCCACGCAGTGTTTGTCTGGCCCAAGCTGGTGCCAGCCGGACTGTTATGCGTGACCGCCGCACTCTTCTTCACTGGCGAATTCGACGTTCAGCGCCGGCGCGGTCTCGTCGGAGCGATCGCAGGTCTTGCCGCTGCACTGGCCCTGGGTGCCCATGGCGCGACGGCGTTTGTCCTTGTCGCGTTTGCCGCAGCTGCGCTTCTGCTCCACCGTCTCCCGCATTGGCGTTTCAGCGTTGCCGGGCTGGGTGTGTTCGCTGTGTGCTATCTGCCGTGGACGTTCTACCAGCGCTTTGTCGATCCGCCCGGGACCCGGCTGGTGAAATGGCACCTGGCCGGACGCGGCGAGCCGGACGGGACCAGCATCTCTGACGCGATGAGAGCCTCGCTTGGCGAGGTCAGCGTCCTGGACTGGATCTACGTGCGGTGGCTGAATGTCAAAGCGATCGTCGCGCAGCCGGTCGGTCATCTCCTGGACAAGCTCGGCCTGGCCTTTGCCGACGATCCGGTGAGCTTTGCCGCTCATCTTCGCGCGCTCGATTTCTTTACCGTTTCCTACAGCCTTGGGGTGCTGGCGCCGATGGTCCCGCTCGGCCTGGCCGGGCTGGCCATTGCGCGCCTGCGCGCCTTGACGGCAGCTACCTTCCTGGCGTTGCTGATCTGAGCCGGTCTGATGTTCGAGCCGGGCAACGCGATACCCCACCAGGGCAGCCTGTTTCCGCAACTGGCGGTCTTCGCGGTCTCGATGGTGATCGCGGCCCGGATCAGCCGCATTCTTGCGTTGATCGTGGCGGCCTCGCAGATCGTGCTCGCCCTTCTGGTCTATTTCATCTTCAATGCCGGACTGACAGGGTGAGCCGTCTGATCTGAAGCGAACCGGCATTTCGAGTCGAGACGAGGCAAGGCAGCATTGACCCAATCAGCGTTTATCGTTCTCGGAATGCACCGGTCCGGCACATCGGCGCTGACCCGGAGTCTGGAAGCGTTCGGACTTGAACAGGCGAACGATCTGCTGGAGGCCAACGAATTCAACCGGCAGGGCTATTTCGAAGCGCGGCCGGTCGTCGAGCTCAACGACGAGCTGCTTGAGAGGCAGGCCCGGCACTGGGCCGATCCGAAGCCATTCGACCTTCCCGGCATAGCCACGGTATCGGACTGGGCCGGTCAGGCGGCGAAAGTCCTGCGCACGCTCTTTGCGCTGAAGCGGTCGCCGCTGGTCAAGGATCCGCGCATTTCGCGCACGCTTCCGGTCTGGACCGAGGCGTTCGCAACGCTGGGCCATACTGGCAAGCTTGTGATCTTGTGCCGCAACCCGCTGAGCGTGGCGGCTTCCCTCTATCGCCGTGATGGAATGGGCTTCGCCCACGCGCTCGATCTGTGGTTTGCCTACATGATGGAGGCCGTGCGCCTCAGTCGCGGGCATGACCGCGCGCTGGTCCATTACGAAACTCTGGTCGCAGACCCTCAAGGCGCGCTCGAACGGCTGGGTAGCGCCCTCGGGCTGGCGATTGACGGCAAGGCGGGCGACGCCGCGGGTGCGATCGTGTCGGCCGATCAGCACCACCGGTCCGACGCGGACCGGCTTTTCGATCACCCCACGGCCGGCGATCACATCAAGCGGCTCTATGCGGTCTTGTCCGAGGATGGGCTCGGCGACGAGGCCGCGATCGAAACGCTCTGGCAGGACTGGCTCGATCTCTGGGAGCATCGCGGGACGGATCGTTCTGCTGGATCCGATCTGCATCTCTCATTGCCCGATCACCACGCCAGCGAAGCTAGGAGCTCAATGGCGCGCGGTGACGTCGCCGGCGCGGTTGCCGCGTGCCGCCGGGCCCTGGAAGGCGGCGAGCACCTGGCGCGTATTCAGCTCCTGGCCGGCCAGACATTTGCTGGCGCCGGCCTCGTGGATGAAGCCGAGCTGGCGTGGGATGCCGCCCGGCGCCAGTCGACATGAGCTTGCTCGCGGCGCGATCATTCTGCCACTGGTCTAACGGCGCGCGGCGCGCTAAGCAGCCGGGTCCGCCGGTCGGGCTATCGGCGGCCGTGCCAATCGACGGTCGATCGACCCGGTGAACCAGCCGCATCCCGCCACTGCATCCGATCAGGGTTTGCCATGAATGATCGCTATCTTCTTCGTTTTGCAGGTGTGCTTCTGGCCGCGCTCGCGGCACTCACGCTGATCCTGACCTGGCGTGCGGTGCTGTCAGCCTACTCTCCGCTGCCATTCTGGGATCAGTGGGAAGAGGTGGTGACAAGCCAGTATCTGGCTCATCTGTTCAGTGCGCACAACGAACACCGCATTGCCATTCCACGCTTGTTCTTTGCGATCGATTCCAGTGTTTTCGGAGGCCGGAACCTGTTTCTTCTGGCGGCCATCCAGCTGATCCAGGCCCTTCATGCGGCTGCCCTGGTCTGGGTCGCGCGCCGCGCCGGGGTCCGCGGTCCCGCATTGGCGCTGATCGGGGCGCTGGTCGTCGCGCTGCTTTTTTCCGGTGCGCAGATCGAGAATTTCTACTGGGGCTTCCAGGTTCAGTTCGTGCTGGTCTATCTGCTGGCCACGATCACCTTCATTCTTGCCCTCTTGGGCAAAGCGACGCTCTGGCGCGATGCCGGGGCCGTGGCGTGCGGGATCGCCGCCGCGCTCTGCCTGTCCGCCGGGATTCTGGTGCTGCCGGCCTGCGCGGTCTTTCTTGTGCTGATGCGGGCTCCGGTCCGCCGGATCGTGATCTATGCCGCCACCGGGATTCTGATCTGGGTTGCCTACTTCCAGGGCGGGATTCTCAGCTCGGCCGGATCCGAGCCCGTGGCCACGCTCTCGGCACCGCTCAACATCCTTTACTACGCCTTTGTCTTCCTGGGCGGACCGCTGCGCCATCTCGCGTCCTCGGGCCCGGTTACCGCGCTGCTGCCCGTACTCGAGACGGAGGTGCGCGCTGCCGCGCTGACGGGGCTGGCCGGTTTGTCGCTGGCGCTGCTTGCCGGCCTGATCGTGCTGGTGCGCAACGGACCGCGAGCGCGGTTCGTTCTGCTGGCCATTTGCGGTCTGGTCGTCGTCGTGGCGGTGATGACCGGCGCCGGACGCTGGGAGCTGGGCGCCGAGCAGGCCCTGTCGTCGCGCTACGCTACGCCCGTCTTCCTGTTCTGGGCGTCGCTCGGCGCCCTGTACTGGTCGCTCTCCAGGCAATTGCCCCGCGCGATATGGCGCACGACCGCTCAAAGCGTGCTGACGCTGACCTTTTTCATCGTCGTCATTCTGGCGTTGACTCATCGTGGAGGCTGGACCGACCTTGCCCGGGCACAGGGTGATCGGCTGGAGCGGGCCGAGTCGGCAGTGCTGACCGGTGTTCGGGACGACGAGATCCTGGCCGGGATCTATCCTTCGCCACAGAAGGTGATGGAGCAGGCTGCGGTGCTGCGCGAGGCCGGTAATTCGGTGTTTGCCAGCGGTCGCGATGACTGGATCGGGCAGACGCTGGATTCGATCGCGGACCGGGTCGACCCGTCGCAATGCCTTGGCGTCATCGACGAGCGCCGCACGGTCGGCGCCGGCCAGGAGGGAGAAGGAGTGCGCGCGACCGGCTGGGTGTTTGCCACGCAGCCCCAGAGGCCGGTCAACGAAATCCTGCTTGTCTCTGGGAGCGGCGAGGTTCGCGGCTACGGTCAGCGGCTCATCGACCGGCCCGATGTGATGGCCGCCGAGCCCGTTGTCACCGACAGTCGCTCGGGCTGGCTCGGCCATACCCGGAGTGCGGAGGGCGAGACGATCGTCGCGTACGCCATTCTGGACGAAGCCGGCGGCCGTCTGGCCGTCTGTGAATTCGCCCGGCGATGAGCCAGATCCTGCAGTCTGACGGCGAGGGCACCGACCCGGCCGTCACGGTCATCATCGTGGCCTACAATGCCGGTCGCTTCCTGCAGCCATGTGTGGACGCGCTTGCGCGCCAGGACTTTACCCGGTTTGACGCGGTCATCGTGGACAACAGCTCGTCCGACGAGGCGGTCGAGACGCTGCGCCTGCCCGATGCGCGGTTCCGGATTGACCGCGCGGGCGAGAATCTGGGCTTTGCCGCAGGCAATAACCGGGTCGCGATGGCAGCTGGAACGCCCTGGATTGCGACCCTCAACCCGGACACCGAGCCCGATCCGGACTGGCTGTCCGCGTTGATGGGCGCCACGGTGCGCTGGGATGGCGTCGCCGGCTTCGGCTCGACGCAGGTCAAGCTGGACGACCCGGACATCCTCGACGGCGTAGGCGATGTCTGGCACGCCGCGGGGCTGGGCTGGAGGGCGCTGGAAGGCCGGCCGGTCACCGATGCGCCCGGGGAGGGGGAGTCCTTCGCAGTCTGCGCGGCCGGCGCGCTGTACGCGACAGAGGCCTTCCAGGCCATTGGCGGTTTTGACGAACGCTTCTTCTGCTATTGCGAGGATCTGGACCTCGCCTACCGCCTGCGGTCACGCGGCTGGAGTCTGGTGCAGGTGCCTGATGCAATCCTGCGCCACGCCGGATCGGGGACGACCGGTCGCCACTCCACCTTCACGGTCTTCCACGGGCACCGCAACCGAATCTGGACCTTTGTGAAGAACACGCCGGGCTGGCTGTTCTGGCTGATGTTGCCCGCGCACATCGCGGTCAATCTGCGCATGCTTCTACGCACGCCGACGCCGGATTATCGCCGCGACCTGATCGCGGCCTACAAGGCGGCGTGGACGGGCCTCGGTCCGGTCTGGCAGGACAGGCGCATCGAGCAGAGACAGCGCACCACGCCAACCGGTGTGCTTGCGCGCATGATGGCATGGCGCCCGCGTCTGATCACGGAGCGCGGCGTGGTGATCGGACGCGATGGAAAGCGTCGCAAGATGGGTGCAAGACGGGTTGTCTAGGCGCGGCGCGCGTGCTTCATGCAATTTCCCGGGGGTTTGAAGGGTCGGCATATGACAACGCTGAGCGAACGCAAGGCCTTAAGGACGAGCGACACGAAGTCGGGTAGCACCGGCCACGCCGAGCAGCGCTCCGTGGAGCTGATGCGCGAGCGGTATAACCGGCTTGAGGCGCGCTATCGCGACAGTGCCGCAGTGATCGAATTGCTGATGGCCGAACGCGACGAAGCCGAGCGGCGCGCGACCGAGTACGCGACCGCCCTGCGCGCGAGGGACAAGACGCTTGTCTGGCGCGTCGGCGGGCTGTTTCGCCGTTTCGGGCGCCGCTTCCCGTCTCTGGCCGGTCGGGTCCACAACCAGTTGCGCAAGGTGATTGCGCTGCTTCGCGGCCGGTACACGGCCTACAAGGAAAGCATCAAGGCCGAGCAGGGTCTGATCGACGAGGACCGCGCTGTCATTACCGCCAGCGGGTTGTTCGAGGCGGAATGGTATCTTGCCGCCAATGGCGACCTGGCCGGGCATTGCACGGTCGAGACCGCGATCGACCATTATCTGCGCTATGGCTCTGCCGAAGGACGCCGGCCCAATCCCGATTTTGATCCGCTCTGGTATTCGGCTGCCTATCCCGAGGTTGCCGCGATGCGCCGCGATCCGCTGGCTCACTACATCCTGCGCGGCGCGCCGCTCGGCCATAAACCCAACCCGGCATTCGATGCCGGCTGGTATGTTCAGAATTACGCGGTGGACACGTCCGAGTATGCGACGCCGCTGCGCCATTACCGCATCCATTCCGCTTCGCCGGATATCGCGACCGAACCTGCTCAGCTTGCCCTGAAGCGGATCGGGGATTTGTGATGATGCGACGCGACGCTCTTGTGCGCCGTGCCGATGGCATCTGGTATCGAGGGCATGTGCCGATCCGGGTCGAGTTGCCGGGCGAGCTGGCGCGGCAGGCCCGGCTCGGCGATGTAGAAGTACATCTGTCGATCTGCGCGCCCGGCCACGACCGCGAGCTGGTTCCCGTGGTCGAATTCGATTTTGGCCGGCAAGACGCGCCTTCGCTGCGCTTCGGCGTCAATCCGGCGGTTTTCGGCGAGGGCCTGCGCCTCGTCCTGCCGCGTGGCACCCGCACGCTGTTCGTCAGGCCCCATATCGGCGCGTTTTTCGCGCGTGATCTCTCCATCAGCGTTCAGCCGGCAGCTCTTGGCTGCGACGGGCGATCAGTCTGCGCCTTTCACGCACGCCCCGGCCGCGCGGAAGGGCGCTCCGATCTTGTCGCCGCGTCCGAGAACGACATTGCCGCTCACGGCATGACGTTCGACCCCAATGGCGCCTTCCGCACCCTCAACCACGATCCCCATGCCTATTTCGCGCTGCCGCGGCCGCTCCAGCCGGGCTGGTGGCGGATCAGCGTCAGCATGGAGTCTGACCGGCCGGTCTCGCCCAGGGTTTATTTGCCGCGTGCGGGGGCCTGGACGGAAGAAGAGAGCGCTACCCTGTTTCCGGCAGGTGGGGGGCATTACTGCGGTTATGTCCACCTCGTCGATGAGGTCGAAAGCGTGCGCTTCGATCCGTGCGACCTGTCCGGGGTGAGCGGTGCGCTTGGCATGGTCCGGCTCGAACCCTGCCATAATCCGGGACTCGATCTCCTGCGGCCCCGCGTCTTACGCGCCACGCGCGAGCAACGACAGGCGAGGCGGCTCTGGAGAGCGCTGCGAGCGGGTCAGACGATGGAGCGACATTTCGCGCTGCCCGTTTCGATGCCGGCGAGTACAGAGCCGGTCCTGTCGCTTCATAAGACCGGCGCAGAATACGAGCGTTGGATCGAGCGGTTCGACGTTCATCCCACACGCAAGGAGTATGGCGAGGCGATCGGCCGGCTCGGCGAGCTGCCGCTGATCTCGATCGTGATGCCCGCCTACAAGACCCCGATCGATCTATTGGACCAGGCGATCGAGTCCGTCCGCTCCCAGTTCTATACCAACTGGCAGCTCTGCATTGCCGAGGATGCCTCGGGGGATGCCGCGCTGCGCCGCCGGCTTGAGCTTTGGCAGCAGCGAGATTCTCGCATCCAGGTGGTTTTCCGCGAGCAAAACGGGGGCATATCGGCCGCGACGCAGAGCGCGTTCGAGCTGGCCGATGGCGAGTGGATTGCACTGCTCGATCACGACGACGTGCTTCGCCCCCAGGCTCTGGCCGAAATTGTTCTTGCCATCGGACGCTCGCCGGGTGCCGAGCTGATCTACAGCGATGAGGACAAGATCGACATCCAGGGGCGGCGCTACGACCCGTTCTTCAAGCCCGATTTTTCCTACCACCTGCTGCTCAGCCAGAATTACTTCAACCACCTGACTGTCCATCGCGCGGACAATATCCGCGCCGTGGGTGGCTGGCGCAGCGCCTTCGACGGCAGCCAGGACTATGATCTCAACCTGCGCATCGTCGACCATGTCGAGGGCCGGAACATCGTTCACCTGCCCAAGATCCTCTACCACTGGCGCTCCATCCCGGGCAGCGCCGCGGCAGGGGCGGGCGAGAAGTCCTATACGTTCGAGGCGGGCCGCCGCGCACTGCTGGAGCATCTCGACCGGCGCGGCGATCAGGGCACGATCGGTCAGGCGGGGCAGTCGCCCTATTACCGGGTTCGCTTTGATCTGCCGGCGCCGGCTCCGCGGGTCAGCCTGATCATCCCGACGCGGGACCGGGCCGATCTCGTCCAGCTTTCGGTAGGATCGATCCTGGAGAAGACCGACTATCCCGACTACGAGATCCTTCTGGTCGATAACCAGTCGAGCGATCCCAAGGCGCTGCGTCTGTTCAAGGAACTGGAACAGGACGACCGCGTGCGCTTGCTACGCTACGACCGGCCGTTCAATTATTCGGCGATCAACAACTTCGCGGCGCGTGAGGCGACGGGCTCGATCCTGGGGCTGGTCAACAACGATATCGAGATCATCCACGATGACTGGCTGTCGGAAATGGCCAGCCTGGCCGCGCGCCCGACGGTGGGGTGTGTCGGTGCGAAGCTCTACTTCCCCGACGAGCGCATCCAGCATGGCGGGGTAGTCCTGGGCATTGGCGACGTTGCCGGGCATTCGCACAAATATCTTCCGCGCGACACGTTCGGCTATTTCGGCCGCATGACCGTCACTCACGAAGTCTCGGCCGTGACGGCCGCCTGCCTGCTGGTGCGACGCGCGGTCTTCGAAGAGGTCGGGGGACTGAACGAGACCGATCTTCGTGTCGCGTTCAACGATGTCGATTTCTGCCTCCGCGTCCGTGAAGCCGGCTACAGCAATCTCTTCACGCCCTTTGCCGAGCTCTATCACCATGAATCGGTCAGCCGCGGGCAGGAAGACTCCCCGGAGAAGCGCGCCCGCTTCCAGACCGAAGCCGAGTACATGATGAAGCGCTGGCAGACGAACACGAAGCCGGACGCTTTCTACTCCATCCACCTGTCCCGGACGCACGAGGATTTTCGCCTTCGCGAGGAGCGGGCATGAGCAAGTTCAACCGTGTATCGATTTCTTGCCTCAAGACAGTGAGCCCCGTAGAGAGTCGTCGCGGGCTGCGCGACGCCGCGGGGGCGGAATTATGCGGGACGGTGCGATGACCGGTCTTCAAACCATTGCCGACGGCATGCGCCGGTGGCGTTTCTGGACCTTTCTGGCCTGGCAGGACATCAAGCAGCGCTATCGCGGGTCGGTGATCGGTCCGTTCTGGACGGTAGGCCATCTGGCACTCACCATTGCCGGCATCGGGTTTCTCTATTCGGGCCTGATGAATATCTCGCAGGACGGTTATTTTCCCTTCCTGGCGGCCGGTCTCCTGTTCTGGTTCCTGATCTCCAGCACCGTGGTGGATGCCACGAACGCGTTTCCGCAAGCCGGCTCGATCCTGCGTCAATCCTCGGTGCCGCCGATCATCTTTCCGTTGCGGATCGTCGTCCGCAATCTGATCGTGTTCGGACACAACATGTTCGTCTTCGTCGTGGTCGCGGTGATATTCGGCACGACGCCCGATCCCTTGCCTTTGCTGTTCACCTTCCCCCTCTTGCTGGTCAATCTTGCCTGGCTCTCGATCCTGGTCGCGCTGATGTCAGCGCGCTATCGCGATCTGGGTCAGCTTATCTCCCAGCTGATGGGCTTCTTCCTGTTCGTCACGCCCATCTTCTGGGTGCCGAGCGCGGTCTCGGGTTTCCGCTCGGCCTATGTTCTCTACAATCCTTTTGCGCACTTCCTGGAAATCGTGCGCGCCCCGCTTATGGGTGAGGCGCCGGCCGGGATCAGCATCGTGGTGTGCAGCGCACTTGCCGTAATCGGGTGGGCGGTTGCCATCTTCGCCCTCATCCGCCATCAGCGCAAAGTGGTGTTCTGGATATGATTTCGCCTGACTCCAAGACCGCGGACGCCTCGTCAGACGCTGTCGTGCGGGTCCGAAACCTCACGGTGGAACTGCCCATCTATTCGGCCGAAAGCCGCAGTTTCAAGCAGTCCCTGCTCTCTACCGAGATTGGCGGCCGCCTCCTGTCCATGCGCCACGGACCGCTGCGCGTCCGCGCCCTGACGCAGCTTGATCTGGACCTGCGTCCGGGGGAGCGCCTGGGCGTGATGGGCCATAACGGTGCCGGCAAGACGACCCTGCTTCGCGCGCTGGCCGGGGTTTACCCGCCGACGCAAGGCAGCGTCGAGGTCGATGGCGATGTCGCGACCATGTTCGACATCGGGCTGGGCATGGATATCGAGGCCAATGGCCGGGAGAATATCTTCCTGCTGGGTTATTCGCGCGGGCTGGACCCGGCGCACATTCGCTCGAAGATCGACGAGATCGCCACCTTCAGCGGGTTGGGCCCGTATCTGGAACTGCCCGTGAAGACCTATTCTTCCGGGATGGCGAGCCGGCTTGCATTCGCGGTGGCCACCAGTTTCCAGCCGGATATCCTGTTGATGGACGAGTGGATCTCGACCGGCGACCAGGACTTCATGCAAAAGGCCGAGACGCGTCTGTTCGAGCTGCTGGAGCAATCGCGTGTCATGGTCTTCGCCTCGCACAGCGCGGAGCTCATAGAGCGGACCTGCACGCGATTCCTGATCCTGTCCCACGGCCAGATCGCGCTTCAGGGACCGGTTTCGGAATTGCAGGATGCGCTCCAGCGCACCCGGGCGACGCTGGAGCAAACAGGCGAGGCGGCGCAGTAGATCCAGTACAGCGGCGCGCTGCTCCACCGGCAAGCCTGGAGGAGGCGCGGAATACTTTGCCTGACCGCCAGCGGCAGGCTACGACGCAGGACCAGTGGCAGAAGCGCGAAAGGCGAGGGTATCTGATGAGCGAGGGTGAGCCCAAATCCGCGACACGCGCGCCGGAGACGGATAGTTCCGGTGTCGCCGGGTCGGTCGACCGCGTCGTGGACGGAAAGCTTCACGGCTGGGCCCAGCGTGGCGGGCGCGCCGTTCGCCTCGACATTTTCGTGGATGACGAATTTATCTCGACGGTCCAGTCCAACCTGCCGCGCGCCGACCTTGTCGCCCAGAAAATCGGGGCGCGGGCCTTTGAATGTGCGTTGCCGGATACGCTGCTCGACGGTGCGCCGCACGAAGTTGTTGTGACGCTCGCCGATGGTGTCGATCCGGTGCTCGGCACGCCGCGCCAGATCGAGTTCGATATTCCGGCGGGACCCGCGGCCGCGGCGGTCGCCCACGCCGCCGACGGGCATCCGATCAAGGGCCACCCGCTTTCGCTCTATATCGACAAATCCTGGTATAAGAAGACCTATCCGGAGATTGCGGCGGCAGGCGAGGATCCGGTTGCGCACTATCTGGCGAGGGGCTGGAAAGAAGGGCGCCATCCGAACGCCTATTTCGATGCGGACTATTACCGCGCCTTGGCGGGTCTGGGCAAAGACGAGTTTGCGCTGGCCCACTATGCCTCGCAGGGGTGGAAGGCGGGGCTGTCACCCTCGCCCCGGTTCAATTCATTGGCTTATCTTAGGGCCTATCCCGATGTGGCTGCGCAGCGGGAGCTGGAACCGCTCGCCCACTTCCTGGCCAGTGGCCGCAAGGAGTTGCGCAAGGCGATGCCGGTGGCCTCGGCGACGGGCGTGGCGCAGACCGGCAAGCAGTTCTCCACTCCGGCGGAGTTCTTCGACAATGCCCAGCTTGAGGCTCTGACATCGGACGATGCCCTGGGGCTGACGCGGACCGCCCATTTCTATCGCGACGGTTACGACCCCTCCTGTCTCGACATTCACTGGATCATTCCAGATTTCACGCCGGGCGCCGGCGGGCACATGTCGATCTTCAAGACGATCAACTGGCTCGAATTTCTCGGCCACCGCAACACGATCTGGATCAATTATCCGTCCCGGCGCCCCGACGCGGAAGATGCCCGCAATGACATCATCCGCTATTTCCAGCCGCTGAAGGCCCAGGTGCGCCTGCTTGAGCCCATGAGCTCGATCGAAGCGGACGTGCTGGTGCTCACCGACAATTCCACCGTCTGGGCCGGTCTCAAGCACGCCCAGGCGGGCGCGAAGTTCTATTTCGTGCAGGATTACGAGCCGATGTTCTTCCCGGCCGGGTCGCAGCACATCCTGGCCGAAGAGACCTACAAGCAGGGCATTCCGTGCTTCTGCTGCAGCCCGTGGCTTGCGTCAAAGATGAAGGCGTTCGGCAATCGGGTGGAGAGCTTCAGCTTCCCGATCGACGGCGCGATGTACTATCCGGCGAGCGACGCGCCTGGCTTCGAGCGCAAGCGCCGCGCCCTGCGCGCCTCCCCGATGGCCGGCGAAGACACGGTCCACATCGCCTTCTACGGGCGCCATTTCACCAGCCGCCGGGCAGTCGAGCTGGCCGTGATGGGCCTGTACGAGCTGCACAAGACCAAGCCCGACATCCTGGTCCACGTCTTCGGCCAGGACTGGGATCCTGAAAAGCCCTGGCCCTTCCCGGTCAAGCTGCACGGCGTGATGGCCGAAGCCGATCTGGCCGACCTCTACCGCGCCTGCGACATCGGTCTTGCCCTGTCGGCGACCAATTACAACATCGCCAGCATCGGCATGATGGGCTGCCGCCTGCCGGTCGTCGACATCTCCAATGAAAGCACGCGCGCGACCTTCAAGGAGGGCACGATCTTCCTCGCCGAGCCGCGCCCGCAGGAGATCGCCAAGACGCTGGCGCGCGTCATCGACGACCCGAAGGAGCGCAAGAAACGCGCTGACCTCGCCTTCGACTGGGTGACCGGCCATACGTATGAGGACATTGCCGCCAGCTTTGCCGACTTCATGCGCGCCGAGCTGGAGCGCAACGACACGTTGAGCGCGCGGCCGGGCTCGGTGAAGCCGGCGCGCGATTCGAAGGCGCCCTTCGCGACCGTCTGCATTCCGACCTACAATCCGGGCGAGGCGATTCGCGATCTCTTGAAGACGCTGCAGACCCAGCGCGCGCCCTGGCCGTTCGAGATTCTGGTGATCGACAGCGCCTCGACCGATGGCAGCGTGGAGATCTACAAGGATTTCCCGGAGGTGCGCGTCATCGGCATCGACCAGCGCGAATTCTCCCATGGCGGGACGCGCAACCGGGCGATGGCGGCGGGGAAGGGCGAGTATGTCGCCTTCCTCACCCAGGATGCGATCCCCGACAGCGAGTACTGGCTCTACCATCTCGCCGGCACGCTCGACGCGGTCGACGGCGCCGCGCTCGCCTTCGGGCGCCATTTCGCCCACACCGGGGCCGACCCGTTCACCGTGCGCGATCTCGACGCCCATTTCGACACGCTGGCCGCCCTGCCGCCCATCCTCGACGCGGACACCAAGCCGAAGAAGTTCCGCACCCGCGACGAATCCTGGCTTGGCCTGTTGCGCTTCAATTCCGACAACAATGCCTGCTACTCGCGCAAGGTGTGGCAGCGCCTGCGCTTCCGTGACATCGATTACGGCGAGGACCAGGCCTATGCCTGGGACGCGATCCTGGCTGGTTACCGCAAGGTCTATGTCGACCGCGCCGCCGTGCGCCACTCCCACGACTACACCGCACGTGAGGTCGAGGAGCGCGCCCGCACCGAGATGCGCTATTTCAAGCAGCTCTTCGGCGTCGACCTCTCGATTCAGAGCCAGGCCGATTACGCCGCCCGCCTGTCGATGATGAACGGTGCCGACATCGCCTTTGCCATCGAAGCGGGCCTCGACGCGGCGGCGCTCGACCGGCGGCTGGACCAGAACGCAGCCCGCCTGCAAGGCTTCAACGAGGCGAAGCTCCCGCTCGCCCCCGTTTTCACTTACCAAAGCCGGCGATAGCTGCTAAACATCGCGGGCAGTTTGCAAACACCGCCCTGCACGCGGACTGCACCCGAACTGTGTCACCGGTGATCGTGTTCATCGGGCGTCAAGATTCGGGGTGCTAACCACAAGACCGTTGCGCGTTAACAACACAAGGGCATTCGGGCCGGGGTGTGGGTGACTAAAATGACGTCTCTTCGGGGAAATTGTTATTGACTTCACACCCGGCACTGCCCTTAGATGACGCCCGTTCGGCGCCTTTCTTCACTGAGGGGGGCGTGACGGTGCCTCTGCAGGGCACTTGGATCGATCGAGGAACCCCATGGCGCTGAACAGCCATGGCTTAAACCTAATGGGGGATTACCCAATGAAATTGTCTCATCTTCTTACCGGCGCGGCGCTTGTCGCACTCACCGCCGGTGCTGCTCACGCTCAGAAAGTGACCGTAGCCGACGCAGACGGCACCGCCGCACTTGAAGACTTTCAGGCGGCTAACGTATTCGCGTCGGAGATTGACCTCTCCGTGACGAAGCCGGCTGGCGAGCTTGAGTTTTTGTTCGACGCGTCTACCGCTGGCGCCGGCGGTACCGGTCTGTTCAATGCGCTCGGCGCTGCGGATAAGGCCACGATCACCATCACGTTGACTGGTGATCTCGTCTTTGATGCTCAAGTTGCTGATACTGACTTCCATAACGTGAGCGGGTCGACTTGCGACTTTAATGTCCAGTCCGGCGGTGCGGCAGGTTCGAAGTCGGTAGTTTTCGTCTCGAACGGCAACACGGCAACTTGTGACGTAAACAACAACGACATCGGCTTCAGCCCTGACATTGAAGTTCGTGGCGCCGGCAACTTCACGCTCACGGTTGCTGGCCCATCCGGTCAGCTCTTCACCGAAACCTATGATGGCCTGCCCGCAGACCTGGACAGCCGCGCTGACCTGGTCCGGCTTCTTCCGGGCGTTACGGTTGCGATCAACCAGGATGGGGTGGTGACGCAAGCGCTTGCGGCCAACACCTCGGGCGTCGCCTTCGACAATATGAGCGCTGACCTTGCGCTCGGAACCATCGCGTTCACTGAAACCGGTCGTCTGGTTGACTTTGGTGTTCTTGGTACGGCTGCTGACAGCGAGACGTTCGCCCTCGACACCGCTGCAGGTGCCACGACATTCGACATCCTGACCGCTGCTTCGTTCACCGTGACTTTGCCGAGCACGAGCGGCTTCACCGGTATCAACTTCGCCGGTTCCGGGTCGGGTGCCAACAGCACCGTCAACTTCGCTTCGGGTTCCAACACCGTGACCGCAACGCTCGCGGCCACGAACCTGACAGAGGCTGACCTTGATAACGGTGATACGATCACCATCACCCTGGTCGATCGCGCCGACAACGATGGTACGCCGGTCTCGTTCCAGAAGCCGACCGTTTCCGCCTCGTTCACCGGTGGTACCAATGTTAATCTCAGCGGCTTGGCCAAATCTGGCGAACTGCAGACGATCACGCTGGAAGGCGTAAGCCAGTCCGATCCGACTGGTGCTCCCTTCCGTTGGGTCGGTGACGGTGGCGGCACGGACAGCATTTTCCGCTGCTACGTTGACGATGCGTCCGTCCGCGTGTTTGCGTCGCTGACCAACGCGACTAACAACATCGATGGCACCTATGACCTTGGGACCATTGCGGCTCCGAACGGTGAGCTGATCGTGACCAGCGACATGATCTCGGCCGTTTCGGGTGCGTTCTCCCGCGCTGACGTGACATTCTCGGTTGCTGCACCGGGTAACTTCGTCGTCGCGACGACCGGTGCCAATAACGCCGGCAATAACAGCTGCGACCGTATGCTCCTCTCGGGCGCCGGTACGCTGTCTGATTTCAGCGCCGACTACAACTAATCCGGGTTTCCTATCTGGATGGGGAAAGGGCGGCTTCGGCCGCCCTTTTCTTTTTGTCTGAAGCTCTGCCATGGCCCGGTGAGTGACAGGCTTTATCGTGTGGGGTAGAGACTTAGACTGGCATCCATCTTTTGAACTTTGAGGGCAGACAGGCTCATGGACCCCAGACGCATCGGTGAAATCCTTCTCGGCGAGGGCGTGATTACCGAACGCGATCTGGATGCCGCCGTGCGCTACCAGGCCGAGATCGGGGCGCTGCTCGGTCAGGCCCTGCTGCGGCTCGGCGCCGTGTCCGAAACCGCCTTGCTCGACGCGCTCTCACGCCAGCTCGACCTGGTCGTGATCGACCGCACGGCGCTGCCCGAAGATGCCGGCGCCTATGTCCACGCGGCCACGCGGCTCTCCATCTCGCGCGCCTGGCTGCTCCACCACGATATCGTCCTCTGGTTCGTGGACTCCGAGGGCCGTCCGGTCTCGCCGCGCGAAGGTGAGGTGGCTGAGGGGGGCGAGGCGCTGGAAGACATGCGCCTGCGTGTCCTGCCGCGCGCGCCGCTGGATTCCGCGCTGCACGACACGCTCGTGCGCGCCGCGCCGGTGGAAATCGAGATCGTGCTCGGCTCCAATCGTGTGCTTGACACCGCGCTCGCGACGCTCCGCTCGACCGGACAGCGCGACAGCTCCGGCGATGGCGACGATGCCTCGCGCCTGCGCGAGATGGCCGAGGAAGCCCCGGTCATCGATTTCGTGAATTCCATGTTCGAGGATGCGCTGCGCCAGCGCGCCTCCGACATGCATGTCGAACCCTTCGAATCCCATTTCCAGATCCGCTTCCGGGTCGATGGCGTGCTCAGCCTGATCCAGACCCTGCCGCGTGCGCGGTTCGAGGCGGTCGCAAGCCGGATCAAGCTCCTGTCCGGCATGGACATCGCGGAACGGCGCCTGCCGCAGGACGGACGCCAGTCCGTGCGCTTTGCCGGCCAGGACATCGATTTGCGCGTGTCCAGCCTGCCCGGCGCCTGGGGTGAAAGCCTGGTCCTGCGCCTGCTGCGAAAGCAGCAGGAATTACCCAGCCTTGAAGGCCTCGGGCTCGACGGGTCCTCGATGGTCAACTTCCAGCGCCTCATTACCGAGCCGAACGGCGTCATTCTCGTGACCGGCCCGACCGGCTCGGGCAAGTCGACCACGCTCTATCGCGGCATCGAGATGATTAATGACGGCGAGCGCAAGATCATCACGATCGAAGACCCGGTCGAATACGACATGGACGCGGTGACCCAGGTCCAGGCGCGCTCCGACATCGGCTACACCTTTGCGCGCGGCCTGCGCGCCATCCTGCGCCAGGACCCCGATGTCATCATGATCGGCGAGATCCGCGACGGGGAGACCGCCTCTATCGCGGCGCAGGCAGCCCTGACCGGCCACCTCGTCTTCTCCACGCTGCACACCAATTCGGCCATGGCCGCGATCGAGCGCCTGGTCGATCTGGGCGTGGAACGCTTTCTGGTCTCGGCTGCGCTGCGCGGCCTGATGGGCCAGCGCCTGGTGCGCCGTCTGTGCACGCACTGCGCCGCGCCGGCCGGGCTGGACGAAACCGCGCAGGGCGAGCGCGAGCTGGACCAGCTTCGCCGCACGGTCGGCTCGATCGCGCTGGAGGGCGCGCCGCAATGGAAGCGCGCGGTCGGGTGTCCGGCCTGCGGCGGGCAGGGCTATTCGGGCCGGATCGCGCTCTATGAAGTGGCTCGGGTCACGCCGGCCCTGCGCAGCGCAATCAACAATGCGGCCGCCTCCGAGGATCTGGTGGCCGCCGCACGCCAGGACGGCTTCATGACGATGTATGAGGATGGGATCGTGAAGGCCGCGCGCGGCTTTACCACCATCGCCGAGGTCATGCGCGTGGTCGGGGCCGGCCACGAGCGCGCCAATGTCGGCGCATGAAGCAGGACGGGGGAGGCGAGATCATGAGCAACTGGTATAGCCATTACGACGATATCGACGGGTTGCGCGGGGCCGTTGCCGAAGGGCGCCATCGCGACATTATCGGCGGGCTGTGGGAGGCGCTGGGCACGCTCCAGCTCGACTTCCTCAAACAGCAGGGGCTTCAGCCCGGCCATACGCTGATCGACATCGGATGCGGATCGCTGCGCGCCGGCGTGCCGCTGACCCGCTATCTCGATGCCGGCAATTATTACGGCATCGATCTCAGGCCCGAGCTTCTCGAAGCCGGCTATGATCGCGAAATCGCCGCCGAGGGCCTGGCCGAAAAACTGCCCCGGGACAATCTTCACGCCACCGCCGAATTCGATCTGTCCGTGTTCGGAATAAAGTTCGATTACGCCATCGCCCAGTCGGTCTTTACCCACATGCCGATTTCGCGCCTGACCGATTGCCTCCTGGCGATCCGTCCCAACATCAAGGCTGGCGCGCCGGTCTACATCACCTTCTTCGAACGTCCCGAGGACGCGGACCCGTCCGCGCCGCTGCCGCACGAGCCGGGCGGTATCGTCACCCATCCCGGTGAAGACCCCTACGATGTGAAGCCCTCCGCGCTTCGCGCCGCCTGTCCGCCGGGCTGGTCGCTGGACATTATCGGCGAGTGGAATCATCCGCGCGACCAGCGCATGGCCTGCTTCAGGCACGAGGGCTAGCTTCATGGCCGGCTTCGTCTATCGCGGGCTGAACGCCGAAGGGGCGACCGTCGAGGGCCGCATCACGGCGGCCGACGAGACCGATGCGCTGCGCCAGCTGGAATCCCAGTCCATCGCGCCCTTCCGCCTGACGCTGGAGACGCCGGCCAGCCGGAAATTCGCGCGCAAGAAGGCGCGCCCGGCCGACCGTCACCGCTTCATCCGCCAGCTCGCCGTGCTCCTGCGCGCGGGCGCGCCCCTGCTCGATGCGTTCGAGACCGTGTCCTCCGAGGAGCCGTGCCGGGACCTTGCCCTGGAGGCCGACGGGGTCCGACGCGATCTGAGGGCGGGCAGCCGGCTGTCGGTCGCGATGAAGACGCATATGGACGTGCTGCCCGATTATGCGCCGCGCCTGATCGAGCTGGGCGAGGCGACCGGCCAGGTGCCCAAGGCGCTGTCCGACATTGCCACCCAGATGGAGCACGAGCTGAAAAGCGCGGCGGAAATCCGCAACGCGCTGGCCTATCCCGCCTTTCTCGCCGTCGCGGGCGGCGTGGCCGTGGTGTTCATGTTCCTGTTCATCGTGCCGCGCTTTGCCGCGCTGATCGGCGATGACCGCACGGCCCTTCCGGCCCTGTCGCGCATCGTGATCGGGCTCGGCGTGACCATGCGCGAGAATCTGCCCGTCACCCTCGTCATCCTGCTCGCGATCGTGGGCGGCATCGTCTTCCTCCTGCGCAGCCGCAAAAGCCGGGCGGCGGTTGGGCGGGCGCTCTACGGGCTGCCCGTGGTCGGCAGCTTCCTGCGCTCGGCCGAGATCGCGCGCTGGGCGCGCACATGCGCCACCGCCCTGTCGGGCGGGGCGCCCCTGCTGGAGGCGCTGATCCTGGCCGAGGGCTCCTTGCAGTCGCCGCGCCGCCGCCAGGGCCTGGCCGAGGCCCGCCGGGCCATCCGCGCCGGGGAAGCCATCGACGTCGCCCTGCGTGCCCACACCGATTTCGACGCCATGACGATCAACCTGGTGCGGACCGGGCGCGCCTCGGCCAGCCTCGACGAGATGCTCGCCTTTCTGGCCGACCTGCACGAGGAAGAAGCGCGCAACCGGGCCAAGCGCCTGACGGCCCTGGCCGAACCGATGGCTGTGCTCTTCATCGCCTCGGTGGTGGGCCTGGTCGTCGTCAGCCTGGTCCTGGCGATGACCAGCCTCTACGACGTCGCGCTCTGACCGGCGCGCCGGTGTCCGGCGTGGACCTGCGTGTTTTCTTCCCGGCGCTGAGCTGGTAAATGAAAGGCCTTGTGAAAGCGGTTGGACATCATGACCCAGTTGAAACTTGCCCTGCAGCGTTTTGCCGCCCGGCTGCGCGTTCATCGCCCGGGATATTCGCTGATGGAAATCCTGGTGGCGGTCGCGATCATTGCCGTGCTGGCCACACTCGTGGCGCCGCGCCTGTTCGGTCAGCTCGACCGCTCGCGGGTGACGGCTGCCGAGACGCAGATCCGCATGATCGAAACCTCGCTCGACACGATGCGCCTGGATATCGGGCGCTATCCGACCGAGGAGGAGGGCCTCGCCCTGCTGACGCGGCCGAGCGACGCGGTCGAGGGCCGCTGGGCCGGGCCCTATATCGACGAGGCGGTTCCGGCCGACCCGTGGGGCAATACCTACCGCTACGAGGCGCCGGCCAACTCCAGCGGCCGGGCGCGCGTCTATTCCTACGGCGCCGACAATGAAGAAGGCGGCAGCGGGCTCGACGCCGATATCGGACGGACGCCCAGCAGCTGATGCGCGGCCAGCGCGGCTATTCGCTTCTCGAAATCCTGGTGGTGCTGGCCATCCTGGCCGTCGCCGCAACGATCAGCGTCCCGCTGGTCGGCAACATGGTGGACCGCTATCGCGCCCACTCGGTCGCGACCGATCTGCAAAGCCATCTGATCGAGTTGCGGACCCGGGCCGTGCTGGAAGCCACCGACCTGTCCCAGGCCTCGATTTCGCAGACGCTCAACGACGCGCTTCCGGCCGGATGGGCGATCGAACTCGACGAGGCGATCTCCTTCCGCGCAAACGGCTACTGCCCCGGCGGGCCGGCGTCGCTCACCTCCCCGGCGGGCCGAGTGCGCCCGCTCGTCCTGGAGGCCGGGCGATGCTTCATCGAAAGCGGCGGCACGCCTAGAAGGGAAGCGGGTTTCCGGTTCTCCGCCAGACCAGACGCCGAACGGTAAGCTCGCGCTCGCGACTGCCCCGGCTCAGCGTGGCCTCCACCTCGTAGAGCCAGACCGAATAGAGGCCGCCGCCCATATACCCGTCGGCATTCTCCTCGTTGGCCAGAAGCTGCGAGGTCCAGCTCAGCGTCCAGCCGCCGATCTCGGTTTCGCCGTCCGGCTCCTCTAGCGGATCGAGGAGCTGGAGGTAGGCGAGCGCGTTGGATTCTGCCTCGATCGCCGCGCGCAGACCCTCGGCCCGGTAGGCAGCGTCCGCGAGTGTCGATTGCATGTGATAGAGCGGTAAAAGAGTGGCAGCCAGCACGGCTATAGCGACAAGCGCTTCTAGGATAGAGAAGCCTTCATGGTGCGATAGCAACCGGTTCATCGGATCAATCCCGCAACCGTCATGACCAGAAATCCCCCGAACAGGCCGGGGGCAAAGGCGATCCCGCGCGCTGTCCGTCCGCGTCCGCTCAGACCATAGGCAGCGGTCAGCACGACAGCAAGCAGCAGGGCCGGACCTGTCGCGGAGAGCCCGGTCCATGTTGCACAGGCGGCCGCAAAGGGCAGGTCGCCTCCGCCCAGCCCCGCTTGCCCCCGGCGCATCTTCACGAACCGGCCGGCCAGCCAGAGCACGCCCGCAGCGAGGACAACGCCCAGCGCGGCGTCAATCAATCCCCATTTCGCGCCGAGCGGCGACGCCAGCCCAAAAACCAGCCCGCTGAAGCCGATCAAAAGGCTCGCCATGTCCGGAATCGTCCCGCGTGCAAGGTCGCTGCGACTGGCGCCCAGCCCTGCCAGGCCTGCAATTGTCAGGCAGGTCGCCGCCAGAATCTCGAACTCCAGCAGAACCAGACCGGCCCAGAGCGTCAACCCCGCCGCCAGCGCCCCAAACGCTGCCAGAAGCCCCCCCGCGCCATCCCGCGCCATCGACCAGCTGAGAAGGTAAGTGCTTCCGGCTACAGCCAGAATCGACACGCCTACCGGGAGGATGGCTGCAGAACCGCTCAAGCTCAGGAGTCAGGATCCTGAAGATAGTTCGCTCCGCCTGCCGGCCGAATCTCCAGCGGTTCGCTCGGAGGGGTCAAAGTCCGTCCGCGACCTTGCATGTTGCCGAAATTATAGTTCAGGGCCCCGACCAGGGCATCGACCACCTGCTGGCGATCGTCCCGCGAGTCCAGGATGAACGGCGTCACGAGGACGACCAGCATCGTCCGGGTCGAGGTCAGAGCCTCGTTGCGGAACGGCGCACCCAAGATAGGTACGTCCTTCAGAAAAGGGATTCCGGTGTTGTTGCGCGTGAAGCGGTTCTCGATCAGGCCGCCCAGCACCGCAGTCTGGCCATCCTGAAGTGAAAGCTGCGAGACCAGCGAGCGGTTGGAAATGATCGGGCTCGAAATCTCGGAGCTTTCGTTAGGCTGGGCCGCACTAAGCTCTTGGCTGATCGTCAGATCGATCCTGTTGCCACTGTAAACCCGCGGCTCGACGCTTAAGAGAATACCGGTGGAACGGTACTGGACTTGCTGCAGGAAGTCGGTCGTTCCGCCGCTCTGAGAGTCCGAGGCGCGCTGGGTTGTGATGATCGGCACTTCATTGCCAACTTGGACGGAGGCAGTAGCGCCCGAACGGGTCACGACACGCGGTGTGGACAGCACGTTGATCTGGTTGTTGTCCGCGGAGGCCTGACCGTCAATAGTGACTTGGCCGGTATTAACCACTGCGGAAAATCCGCCGCTCGAATTGAGAGTGGCGGCGAAGCCCGGTGCGATCTCGGAGTCGAAAACGAGATCCAAGCCGTAGCTAGATCCGTCAGTCAGTGTGACCTCGGCGATTGTAACTTCGATCAGCACCTCGGGAATGGGCGTGTCAAGTCGCCGCAGGAGACTCTCGATCGCGTCGTACTCTTCGTATGTCCCGTAGAAGATGATGCGATTGCCTTCCTGGTCGACCGTCAGATCGCCGGTATTGGCAGGGCCTGACGCCGCTTGACCGTCTTCGCCTCCGCCTTCGGCCGCCGCGCCTGCAGCGTTCGCGCTGCCGCGACCAGAGATCACCGCCGAGACAATCTGGGCCAGCGTCTCGGCCTCGGCGTTCTGCACATCGTAGACATGCGCCGCCTGCGCCTCGCCCCGGTAGGCCTCTCTGTCGAGCTGCTGGGCCAGGGACAGGACATAGGTCGCTTGGCTGCGCTCCGGCGCGAAGATCATCAGCTGGTTGGTGAAGTCCAGCGGGAGAAGCGTAAGCGCGCGCGGGGCGGTAACACCAACGCCGATGCTGAAGCCCTCCAGCGTCAGAATTTCCTGGATGCTCTGCGCGAGCTCAGAGGCTTCCCAACTGGTGGGAGAATAGGTGATCACCTGGCGGCCTGCCTGGCGCAGCTCGTCCATCTCGTCGACGATCGCCATGGCGGCATTCACGTCGTCGGCAAGCCCGCTGATCACCAGAGAGTTGGTGAGAGGCGTAGACCGGATCGTCAGCTGTGAGCGGTCGGGGAATGCCTGCTCCAGAATGGTCTGCATATCACCCGCATTGATCGCGGTAAGCTGAACGAATTGAATGACCGGGCGCAGGCCGCTCGGCACCTCAGCGCGTGCGCGCGCATTGACGAAGCGAGGCATGCGCGCTCGCAGTTCGCTGACTTCTACAAGGCGGTAGAGGCCATCCTCGTAGATGACGCCAACGCCGTAATCCTTAAGCGCCTCTTCAACGAGGCTGAGAAAGGTGGCCGCCTCCATCTCGCGCACGCTGCGCAGCGAGATCAGCGCCTGGTTCTCGGCGACCGATGGCCCCATCGAGAAAGGCTGCTCCAGAATTTCCCCGAAGACCGTATTGATGAAGCTCGGCAGGGGCTGGGGCGGCAGCGTCACGTTGACCGTGCCCGTCGGCAGCTCCGGCGATTCTCCACCCGGCAGCGGGGTTTGGGAACCTGGGTTGATGTAAGGCACGACCCGGCGCTCAACCCGGCCTTCGCGTTCCGGACTCGCCTCGTCCTCCATCAGCCGGTCATCCGTCGGGGGCGTGGCAGTGCCCGGGCGCGTCAACGCCTCGCCAAGCTGAAGCCATTCTGCGCCTGTGCCCTGCCCGGACTGGGTCGTGCAGCCGGTTGCCAGTATCGCAATGGCCGCTGCCGCGTATCGGCTTGCCTTAATCATCCCCGTCGTCCTCCACTCGCGAAAAGGCATCAAGCCGCCGCGTTGTCCCATCGCGCTGCAGGGTAACGTGCGTTGGTCCTATCTCGGAAATCTGCCACCCGTCCGCCAGCACATCCCCTACGCGCTTGCGTTCGGCCTCGGTCCCGGAAGAAGCGTACAGAAAAAGCGTCCACGCTTCATCTCGCAAAACCATGGCCGACAAGTCGGGCGATGCTATGGCACGCGCCAGATCCTCTGCCGTGCTGATCTGACCATCGGTTTGGGCATCGGGTTCTCGCAGGCCAGCCAGCGGAAACAGGCCGCTCGAGGTAATCTGGCGTGCGAAGCGATCGATATTGGTGGCGCTGGGCGGCTCGACTCGTTGCCAACTGCCCAGACCAGCCACTGGTGTTGGATTTGCCCCTTGAAATCCCGATGCCAGCCCGGCCAGTCCGGCGAGTATCAGGACGGCGAGCGCCGCGAGCAGGCGAGCTCCTGACGTCATGGCTGGGGCTCCCCGGGGGCAGAGGACTGGACGACGCCAGGCGCGACAAGCTGGATTTCGAGCTGTCCGGTTATCCGGTTCCAGCTGAAGCCGACGGGAATAAGTGTTCCCTGACCGCGAGCGATCTCCTGGAAGAAGGCAAGGAACTGCCCACGATTATCGCGCGCGGATACGGATATTTCGAACAGGACCGCCTCATCGCCGAGCGGTGCGGGCGGGCTGAGCACGCTGACACGCGGCTGAAGCACTCCTGAAGTCCGGGCTGCGGTTTCCACGCTGCCTTGCAACTGTGCGGCGATGATCCCGGATGTGTCACCCTGCCAAAAGCCGCTACGCGCCTCTTCCAGCGCCTCACGGGCCTCTACCGACCGGTCAACCCAGTCCGGATCCGCGAGAACAGCCTCGTAGAGCCGCACTTCGCGCTGCATCTGGTCGACCTGGCTGGCGATCCGGGCCGTGTGGGAGCCAAGCCCATCGAGCGCAAAGAACATGACAATGGCCACCAGCACGCCGAGACCTATCAGCGCGCGCGGCGTGGCCTGACGCCGCAGGGTTTCGCTAAGGCCGGAGAAGCGGGTGGCGAGTGAAGTCATGGCTGGACGACCTGTGCTTGTATGCGCCACTCACCGGGCAAACGCCCGGGCTCAGCCAACACGTCGTACATTAGATCATCGGCTTCCAGGCTGCGCACCAGATCGGCGGGAGCGAACTCCCCTTCGGCAAACAGGGCAACTGAGAGGTCGTCGCCGCGCATGGCGAACTCGCGCAGGTCCACGCCGGCATCCGACAACAGGCCGGTCAGAACTGCCAGCAGCTCGATCGGGTGCTGGCGGTCAAGCGCGCCTTCGTAGTCGCGCAATTCATCCAGCGCTGTACGCGCTTCGCCCTGGGCTGCCGTGATCTCCCCGGCTGCTTCGCTGAGCGTTTCGAGTTTTGCGGCCAGGCGGGCCTGTTCGAAGGTGACCGCGGCCCATTGCAGCGCGAAATAGGCGATCGGCGCAGCCAGGAGCGCAATTACGGCTGCTGTGATGTCGCGCTGACGCGGCGCCTGAAGAGAAACCAGCCGCGCCATCCACGGCGAAGCGGGCGGGTCGGCGCGCATCGGGGCAGCGCGCGGGACCGGGGATCCGGCATCGGGGTCCTGGCGCGAAGCACGCAGAAAGTCGCGCCATTGCGCGTCGGTAGGCGGGTCTGACCACCACCGGGTCGCGAGCAAACGGCCGCCTTCCCAGACTTCGCCTTCGTAGCCCTCGGAAACCTCGACCAGACGGGGACCCACGCCGGGTGCGTGGAAGATACTTTCCGGTACGCACTCGCCCTCGAAATCGGACAGCCCGGTAATCGCCCCCCGGGGCCAACTCCAGACGCCGATGTCGTCTTCGCCCCAGTCGAGAAAAAATTGCGGATCTAGGAGCGGTGAGCGCGCCTTGGCCGCCAGCATTGCCGCGCGAGCCTGCTGGGGACCCCGCTCCCCGGGAGGGGCAGGCATGCGTTCGAAATGACAGAGCGCACGGCTGATCACCGCGCGCTCGCCAAGGAGAAATCTCGACCCGGCGCTACCGCCGCGTTTGACCGCGCCCGATGCCAGAACTTGAGTTGCCGGCCGGGCGGGGAAGGGTGTCAACCTGTTCCGCATCGTCTATGAAAAGAACCTCGCCCGCATAAGACCCTCCGATAGCGTATTTGCTATGAACCGTGAAGGGGGCAAACACGCTGCTGGGCGTCAATTCGTAGACCGTCGCGCGCGCATGCGATCCGTCTTCGGACTGGGCTACGACGGTAAAGCGCGGCCCGGGCAAAGTGACGACATCGAATGGATCGCTTGCGTGGTCGAGCTCCGGGCGGCCGTACATCGCGAAATTCACGATTTCGTCCGGCCTGGGCATGGAGGTCTCTTCCTCACCCGGCCGAGGCCGGCCGGGCAGACCCGACATCGAAGCGGAAAACGGCGAGCCTCGTTCACCAATCAGGGCCTCGCGCAGGAAGGGGGTCATGAGCCGAGGGTTGAGCCGGCTGTTTGGTCTCACGCTGGTCAGAAGCAGGAGGCGCCCCCGATCGCCGCAGAGCGACAGCTCGCGCCATGCCGGGATGGAGCAGACTTCAAGCGAGTCCCGCAGAGGGCGGTTGGCCGGCCCCGCCGAGCCCTCCGGATAGTCATCAGCTTCGGCGCCGCCGATCCGGCGCAGGTCGTCGCTGTCTTCATAGTCTCCGATTTGGGCGAACAGACGCTGGGTCAGCGCCGGGTCTTCGCCCAGAATTTCCAGTGCGGTCTCCAGAGTTCCCGGTGCGTCTGCCGACAGATTCAAAAGCGTCTGGTCTGCAATGAGGCGAACGAAGCCGCCGCTGTCCTCCACGAGGTAGGGCCTTGCATCCACCCGAATGAGCTGAACATTGCCAGCACGCCGTGGACCCGCGCCGCCCCGGTTGAGAAGGCCGAGTGGGTCGCCCTCTCCGCCAATCTCAATGCCCCCGCGGGTGATCGGCTCGGTCATCAGGTAGAACAGGACAGTCTGCTCTGCCGAAATGAGCTCGGCCTCGGTCGCTGTGTGGTGTGAAAGCTGGAACACGGCCTCGTTGGCCTTCTGAACCTGAGCCGCCGCGATGGCCGCTATCAGCGATATGGCCATGATTGCGGCTAGCGCGATCGGAAGAACGTATCCGTCATCATGACCCGGCTTCACGGTATGGACCTCCCCATTATGTCCTCGACCCGGACCGGCGGCGCACCGTCTGCAGGGAAGGCGATGATCATATCGAGGCTGGTGTGCCCCTCCGAGCGCACCTGGATGCGAACCGCTTCCGGGAGCGGTGAATAATACAGGGTGCTGTGATCGGGGCGCGGCCAGGTATCGACCCATTCTCGTTCCAGCTCGAGCACTGGGCCGGTAAGGTCTACCGACTGGGGCAGGGTGCCGAAATATTCGAATCCGACATCAACGCCCTCCCACCAGCCAAGCTGATAGGTTGCTTCGCCTTCTTCGTAGATCAGGGAAACGCCTCCGGCCTCCTGCTCAAAGCGCACCGCATAGGGACGCATTTCTCCCGCATAGCCGGTGACCGGCTGGGCAGTAACCGACTGGAAGCCGGTCGTGTCGCCGCTAAAGCGGCCCGGGCGTTCCTGATAGGCGGTCCTGCTGGCCTCGACGGCAGTTCGGAAAATCCGCTCATCGATCAGCTCGCCGGCAACCGAGCGTGCGGCCTGCTCGACCCGGATCGCGTTGGTGCTTGCCGCGCGGATCGCCTCGATGGTCAAGGTGGCAACAAAGCCGCTGATAATCAGCATGATCAGCATTTCGATCAGCGTGAAGCCGGCCTCGCGGGTCGCCGGTACTGCTTGCTTGGATCGCATGTTCCAACTCCACCCGGCGGCGCCGGTATTGAAGGCGGGCTAGTCGCGTTGCGCTGCAGCCGATACGGCCGCACCGTCCGGCCACCGCCACGCCTCGCCATCGCTGAACGCCAGCCTGGGCTCGCTGCCGGCGGTCGTGACCATGACGGTTGTGCCCGCCGGGGCCGGTGTGCCGGCAATCAGATCATCGAGCTCGATACTTCTTACGCGCAGATGACCGTCCGCTGACACGAAGGCGTGCCCTCGATGTATGAGAGCGCCGTCACTGCCCACCTCGAGCGCGCCGCTCGGCGCGCCGGGCCAGATGACCATCGGGAACTGTCCGGCCTTCGCATCGTGTATGTAGAAACCGCCATGGGCGTGGCTCAGGCTCACATTCCATGCATGCTCGTTGTGGCGCAAGCCATAGCCTGGCTCGCTGTCGACAGTGGCAGTGCCGGGGATATGGAATATCTCGCGCACGGACCCGGTTTCGTCCGATGTTGTCATGTTCAGGCGCCCCTTTTCACCGGTGGCCGTCAGATGCACCGTGCCGAGTGATATCCAGCGGCCGCCTTCGAATATAACAGAACGGCCCGCGCCGGTATCGCGCGCCAGCCAGCCCGCTTTCGGGTGGATTTCAAGCCAGCCTCCTCCTGTCCATACAACGAGTGCATGATCGATCATGAACGCCCAGTCGGATCCCGTCTTTCCCGGCGCGAGAATATAGGCCGAGCCTGGCTCCGGGGCCTCGGGCTGGCGTTTGGCCTGCACGTCGGCGACCAGGATTTCCATGATGGCGCCGTCCGTCATGAAGGCCGCGGACGCGGAGAGCCAGGGTGCGCTCTTGCCCTCCGCGCCCTGCATGACCGCCTGACGCGAGCGAACCTGGAAGGGAATGTCGTGGGCGAGGAAGAGATCGGCGGCCCCTGGAAGCCCGGCCTGCGTATCCTCAAGGTCAAGACTTTGCGGAATCCATGTCTGCGGCTCGCCGGCATTGCCCGCCTGCTCACCCGCCGTGGCCGGCAGCGCAAAGAGGGACGGCGAAAGCTCGGGCACGGGTGCGCCCGTCTTGTTGTACAGTCCGAGAACCCAGGCCGGTTCGCCGCAACCTGCCGGCAAGACCGCCTCCGCTTCCGACTGCGCGGCGGGTGGCGTCTCGAGCGGGAAGAAGACGGAGCCGCTCATGTGCGAAAGCGCATACCGCGATGCAGATCGCAGGCCTGCGTCGACCGCAGGGCCTTGCTGTTGCGCATCAAGATGTTCCAGGAAGACGGCGAGACCCTCGCCGGAGAGAACACGCGCTGCGTCTGTCAGCACAAGGCGTGCGGTAGCCTCGTCGAGACAGACCAGCAGGTCGACACTGTTATCGTCGAGCGGCAGTACCGGTCCGCTCATCGGGCCGACATGGATATGCTTGACCCCGTCATAGCGTTCGCCGGCGGTGCGTGCCGCTTGCTCGTCGCTTTCTAGCCCGATCAGGGACCGCGCCGTTCTGCCTAGCTGGCGAAGCCCCTCGCCCGCGCCGCAGCCGACCTCTACGACCCGGCGGCCCTCGGCGAGGGAGGACAGGAGCTGGTAGCAATGTCTCCTGAACTGGGTGTCTGACGATGCGGATTTCAATTGAACGGTCTCATCTGAACGGATGTGCGCCGAATAACGCTCCGTATTCTGCAATACGCGCTCTGAAGCGGGCTCACAACATCGCGCTTCGTGACCTGCCGGGCCGACAGGCCGAGCTGCGGTGCTCGACCTGCAATCGCAGGGCGTGCCCTGGCGATGCGTGGATTGTCTTTCCCGGCCTGAAGTGCTTTACCCACTCGCGCGGGATGCCGACTCCCGCAGGTCTTTTTCAGCCCGATGCAGCGCGAATTTTATAATGAATGTGACCGACCTTGAGCTTCCCGGCGTGAAGATCATCGAGCCGAGACGGTTCGGTGACGATCGTGGCTGGTTCAGCGAGACGTATAATCAAAAAGCGCTCGCAGCTGCGGGTGTCGATCTGGAATTTGTTCAGGACAACCATTCCTATTCGCGCGATGCGGGCACGTTACGAGGCCTGCACTATCAGGCGCCGCCCTTTGCCCAGGACAAGCTGGTGCGAGTTGTCCGCGGCTCGGTGCTCGATGTCGCGGTCGATGCCAGGAAAGGGTCGGCGACCTATGGCCGATGGGTCAGCGCGACCTTGTCGGCCGAAAACGGCAAGCAGATTCTCGTCCCGGCCGGATTCCTGCACGGCTTCCTCACCTTGGAACCGGATACTGAAGTTGTTTACAAGGTCACAAATTTCTACTCGGCCGAGTGCGACGGCTCGGTCCGCTGGAACGATGCGGACCTGGCCATCGACTGGGGAAAGCTGGATGGCGAGCCGGTGCTCTCGGGCAAGGACAAGGACGCGGTGACGTGGGCCGAGTTCGACTCCCCGTTCAGCGTTTAGCCCGAACTCACGCGCGCCAGTGTGGTCTGACAGGAAGATGAGGGGACAATGAAAATTCTTGTCACAGGCGGGGCCGGCTTTATCGGCTCGGCAGTGGTCCGAACCGCGGTTGAGCGCGGGTTCGACGTCGTCAATCTCGACAAGCTCACCTACGCTGCCAACCTGGACAATGTGAAAGACCTGGCGCCAGCTCGCCACGCGTTCGAGCAGGTCGATATCTGCGACCGGGCCGCGCTCGACGAGGTGTTCAGGCGCCACCAGCCGGACACGGTGATGCACCTGGCGGCAGAATCCCATGTGGACCGGTCGATCGACGGGCCGTCCGACTTCATCGAGACCAATATCGTCGGCACCTACACGCTGCTCGAAGCCAGCCGGGCCTATCTGGCCGGCCTGGACAGCGCGCGGGCCGCGGCCTTCCGCGTCCACCATGTATCGACCGACGAGGTCTACGGTACGCTGGGCGATACCGGACAGTTCACCGAGGAAACCGCCTACCGGCCCAATTCGCCATACTCGGCCAGCAAGGCGTCGTCGGACATGCTGGTGCGCGCCTGGGGCGAGACTTTCAATCTGCCGGTCGTCATTTCCAATTGCTCCAACAATTACGGACCTTACCAGTTTCCTGAAAAGCTGGTGCCCGTCGTCATCCTCAATGCGCTCGCCGGCGAACCCATTCCCGTCTACGGCAAGGGCATGAATATTCGTGACTGGTTGTATGTCGAGGATCATGCCGACGCACTGCTGACGATTCTCACGCGCGGCGAGCTGGGCGAGACCTATAATGTCGGCGGCAATAACGAGGTGAAGAATATCGAACTGGTGCGGACGATCTGTGCGATCCTTGACGAGATTTCACCGCCCGCGAGCGGCCGGTATGAAGACCAGATCACCCATGTGACCGACCGGCCGGGACATGATTTCCGGTATGCGATCGACGCGACCAAGATCAAGCGCGAGCTCGGCTGGGAACCGCGTGTGACGGTGGAGCAGGGCCTGCGTCAGACCGTTCAATGGTATCTCGACAATGCGTGGTGGTGGCAGGCGGTCGAGGCGCGCAATGGAACCGCCCGCAAGCGGCTGGGCCTTTCGGTCCCGGAGCGGGCCAAGTGACATCCATTCTCCAGATCGGCGCGAACGGGCAGGTCGCGAGCGAGCTGCGTCGGCAGCTCGCTGCTTCGGGCGTCGCCCATCAGGTGCTGGCGCGGCCCGAGCTGGATATGGCCGAACCTGCCAGTGTCGAGCGCGCCATAGACGCGGCTGAGCCTTTCGACATTCTGATCAACTGCGCGGCCTACACCGCGGTCGATCGCGCAGAAGAGGAAGAAGAGCTCGCCCGGGCAGTCAATGCATTGTCGGTGGAGGCGGCCGCCAGGGCCTGCAAGCGTCGCGGCGCGGCGATGATCCACATCTCGACCGATTATGTCTTCGATGGCGAGAAAGATGGCGCATATACCGAGGATGACCCGGTCGCACCGATCGGCGCTTACGGGCGGACCAAGCTCGAAGGCGAGCAGCGCCTCGCCGACGTGCTGGACCGCTTCGCCATCGTGCGCACGGCCTGGGTCTATTCCCATCACGGAAACAACTTCGTGAAGACCATGCTGCGCGTGGGGCGCGAGCGCGACGCTCTGCGAGTGGTGGACGACCAGCATGGCAGCCCCACACAGGCCGGTGACATTGCGCGCATGCTCGTGGCGGTAGCCGGCCAGATGGACAAGCCGGGCGCCGGCGGCATCTATCATTATTGCGGTGCGGGCGAGACCAGCTGGTGCGGTTTCGCGCGGGAAATCTTCGAGCAGACCGCCGGGTGGGCCTTCGCTGCGCCCCATGTTGAAGCGATCGAGACAAAGGACTACCCCACTCCGGCCCGTCGTCCGAAGAATTCGGTCCTGTCGACATCGAAGATTGAGCAGCAATTTGCCATCGAGCCGCGGGACTGGCGGGACGCCCTCGCCGAGACGCTGCGGGAACTGGTCAGTAACGAGGATGCGAGCCACCATGCGTAAAGGGATCATTCTGGCCGGGGGGGCTGGAACTCGGCTTCACCCGATTACTCGCGCCGTGTCCAAACAGCTTCTGCCGGTTTATGACAAGCCGATGATCTACTACCCGCTATCGGTCCTCATGCTGGCCGGTATCCGGGACATCCTGATCATCACGACCGAGCATGACCAACCGCTCTTCAGGCATCTGCTCGGCGATGGATCGAGCCTGGGTCTGAGCTTCTCCTACATCGTGCAGCCGAAACCTGACGGGCTGGCGCAAGCCTTTATCCTTGGCGAGGAATTCCTGGACGGAGCGCCGAGCGCACTGGTGCTGGGCGACAACATCTTCCATGGCGAAGGCTTCTCGAAGATCCTCAAGAACGCCAGCGCGCAAGACGACGGCGCAAGCGTCTTCGCCTACCGCGTCAACGATCCCGAGCGCTATGGCGTGGTCGAGTTCGACGAGACGGGGAAAGCCAAGAGCCTCGAGGAAAAGCCGGCCAAGCCGAAATCGAATTTTGCAGTCACCGGCCTGTATTTCTACGATGGACGCGCCCCGCAAATGGCGCGTGAGGTCAAGCCGTCTGCCCGCGGCGAGCTGGAAATCACCACACTGAACGAGATGTATCTCGAACAGGGCGCCCTGAACGTCCAGACACTGGGACGCGGCTTTGCCTGGCTCGATACCGGCACCCACGACGCGCTGCTGCAGGCGGCCGAATATGTGCGCACCATCGAGGAGCGCCAGGGGCTTCGTGTCGGCTGTGTGGAGGAAATCGCCTTCCGCAATGGCTGGATCGACGCGGGCCAGCTGCGCGCCCTCGCCAAAGAATTTCCGAAGAATCCCTACTGCAAGTATCTCGCCTCGGTCGCCAAAGAAGGCCGGTAAACCTGCGCAGCGTGTGAAACTCTGAAACGAATTGTGTCACGCTGGCAGGCTGACGCGGTCTTCGGCCTGCTCTAGGAGAAGCCCTCGGCGCTAACCTCTAGGACGTATTCGATGTGTGGCATTATCGCGGTAACCGGGCGGCCTGACGCAGCCCGAGTCCTCATTCAGGGACTGGAGCGTCTTGAGTATCGCGGCTACGATTCCGCCGGGCTCAGCGTGACAGACGGCGAGGGCGGGATCGTCCGGGTCCGCGTGGCCGGCAAGGTCAACGAGCTGAAAGCAGCCTGGAATTCGCGCGAGGCCGGCTCATGCGGCATCGCGCATACACGCTGGGCTACCCACGGTCCCGCGACCGAGGCCAACGCGCATCCGCACACGGCCGGACGCGTCCACGTTGTGCATAACGGCATCATCGAAAACTATCGCAGTTTGCGGGAGGCGACGACCAAGGCCGGGGCGACCTTCCATAGTCAGACCGATACCGAAGTCATTGCCTGGCTCTACGCGGCTGCGCTCGAAGAGAGCAATGACGTGGTCGATGCCTTTCAACGCACCGTACGCAAGCTGGAGGGCGCCTATTCTCTCGCGGTCATGGTCGATGGCGAAGACGATCTGCTACTGGGGGCACGGCGGGGGGCGCCGCTGCTTGCCGGTTTCGACGACACGGCGGGCTATTTGGCATCCGATCCACTCGCGCTCGCCGGCGAGGCCCAGTCGCTGATCTTTCTGGAAGACGGCGAGATTGCCGCGGTTCGTCCGGGCCGGGTCGACATCACCGATCTGACCGGGCGCGCCGTCACCCGGCCGGTTCAGCCCGCGCAGCTCTCCCCGGTCCTGGCGGAGAAGGGCAGCTACCGCCATTTCATGGAGAAGGAGATCCACGAGCAGCCCGAAGTCGTGGCGCGCACGCTGGGCGCCTATGTGGATCAGGTGGAAAATACCATACGCGCCCGCGACGGGCTCGACTTCTCCAAGGCCAGCCGCCTCCTGATCGTGGGCTGCGGGACGGCAGCCTATGCCGGTGAAGTCGCCGAGTACTGGTTTGAACGCATTGCGCGCTTGCCCACCGAGGTCGATATCGCGTCGGAGTTCCGCTATCGAGACCCGGCATTTCTGGAGGGTGACGTTGCCCTTTTCATCTCCCAGTCCGGGGAGACCGCTGACACGCTAGAAGCCATGCGTCTGTGCAAGGCGGCGGGCCTGATCACGGTTGCGCTGGTCAACACAGCCCATTCGACCATGGCGCGCGAGGCCGACATCGTGGCCCCGACGCTGGCCGGGCCGGAAATCGGCGTCGCATCGACCAAGGCGTTCAGCTGCCAGCTGGCAGCGCTCGCCTGCCTGGCGGTGCGTGCCGGAATCGAACGCGGTCATCTGGATACAGCTTCTGTGACCGATCATGTGGCCCAGCTCATGGCCATCCCTGGCACGATGTCGGAGGCGTTGCGCGCAGACGGGCAGATCGACCAGCTTGCCCGCGATCTCAGCCGCAGCGAGATCGTGCTGTATCTTGGCCGCGATCAGTATTTCCCGATGGCCCTGGAAGGCGCACTGAAGCTGAAGGAAATCAGCTACATTCACGCCGAGGGCTATGCGGCGGGCGAGCTCAAGCACGGTCCGATCGCGCTGGTCGAAGAGGGGGTGTCGGTCATCGTGCTGGCGCCGAGCGATAGCCTGTTTGCCAAGACGCGCTCCTCTATCGAACAGGTGCGCGCACGCGGTGCGCACGTCCTGGCCCTGACCGACGAGGCTGGCGCCGAGGCGCTGGAGGGACTGGTGCAGGCCAGCATCCTGCTCCCCGCGGCACGCGGCGCGGCCAATTTGATGTCTGCAGCCGTGGCCGTGCAGCTGATCGCCTACCACGTCGCCGTTCACAAGGGGACGGACGTCGATCAACCGCGCAATCTCGCCAAATCGGTCACCGTAGAATAGCGAAACCATTCGTGATTTTATCGCTGGCGCGGGTCCGGCTACTCCCGCGCCGCACCGCATTATTTGCCCGCAGACAGGACCTAGCTCCGTGACAGACATGATCCCGTTTATCGACCTGGCCGCCCAACGTGCGCGTATCAAGGATGATCTCGACCGGCGCATCGCCAAGGTGATCGAGGAAGGACGCTATGTCCTCGGCCCGGAGGTTCAGGAGCTCGAGACGCGGCTCAAGGAGTTCGGCCGGGCGCCCCATGCGCTGGCGTGCGCCAACGGCACTGATGCCCTGGTCCTCCCGCTAATGGCGTGGGGCCTGAAGCCGGGCGATGCGGTGTTCGTGCCAAGCTTCACCTTCGCGTCCACCGCAGAAGTCGTGCCCTGGCTGGGCGCGACGCCGGTATTCGTCGATATCGATCCGGACACGTATTGCATGGACCCGGCTTCGCTGGAGGCAGCGATCGAGAGTGTCGTGGAGGCGGGTGAGCTCAATCCAGTGGCCGTGATCGCGGTGGACCTGTTCGGTCAGCCGGCCGACTATCCGGCCATCAGCGCGCTGACCCGGCGCCACGGACTCAAGTTGATTGCCGATTCCGCGCAGGGCTTCGGCTGCACGCTCAACGACGAACATCCGATTCACTGGGCCGACGTGGCCACGATCAGCTTCTATCCGGCCAAGCCGCTCGGCTGCTACGGCGATGGCGGGGCGATCCTGATGCGCGACGCTGCCGACTACGCGACCATCAAGTCGCTGCACGTGCACGGGGAAGGTTCCGACCGCTACGAATATGCCCGGATCGGCATGAATTCGCGACTCGACACGATCCAGGCCGCGATCCTTCTGTCGAAGATGGACGTGTTCGAAGACGAGATCGCCAAACGCAACGAGGCGGCCCAGCGCTATGCGATGGGCTTCGGCAATGCGGTCAAGCCTCACCACGTCATCGCGGGCGGCCGGTCGGTCTGGGCGCAGTACACGATCGAAGTCGATGATCGTGACGCGTTCCGCAAGGCGATGGCCGATCAGGGTGTGCCCACGGCAGTCTATTATCCGCGCCCGTTGCACACGCAGCCGCCCTATGCGCGCTATCCCAAGGCGCCTGGCGGTCTTCCGGTCACCGAAGCGGCTGCCGATCGTGTCGTCTCCTTGCCGATAGACGGCTATCTGGACGGCGAGCGCCAGCAGCGCGTGATCGACGCGATCCGCAACACGCTGGGCTGACCGGGTCCCTTGTTGGCTGCGGCCCGGTACGCCGATGCGCGGCCGGGCCGTGCCCATCCTGTGTCCGCATACGGCAAGCCCGCGTTGCCGCCGGCAAAAGCATTCCTTTTTTGATTTCAGGCGTGGCTACGAGTAGCACTGCGCCATCTGGCGGTTTTCCAGGATAGTCATGAGCGACATTCAACAGACTCTGCGCGCCTATGCCGAGCGCTTCACGACGCGGCCGCGAGCGCGCGCGCCGCTCTCGGCGCATTTGCGCGAGCTGGAGGCGGAATCGATCTTCATCATGCGCGAAGTGGCGGCCGAGTTCGAGCGGCCGGTCATGCTGTATTCGATCGGTAAGGACTCTGCCGTGATGTTGCATCTGGCGCTGAAGGCCTTCTATCCCTCGCGCCCGCCCTTTCCACTTCAGCACGTCGATACGACGTGGAAGTTCAAGGACATGATCACCTATCGCGACACGCTCGCCGAAGCGCTTGGCCTGGAATTGCGCGTGGAGATCAACGAAGAGGGCGTGGCGCGCGGGATCAATCCGATCGGGTCGGGTTCCAACCTGCACACCCAGGTCATGAAGACCGAGGCTCTGCGCAATGCGATGAACAAGCATCGCTATGATGCAGCTTTTGGCGGCGCACGCCGCGACGAGGAGAAATCGCGCGCGAAGGAACGTATCTTCTCCTTCCGCGACGCCAATCACGGCTGGGATCCGCGCAACCAGCGCCCGGAACTCTGGCGAACCTTCAACACCCGGATGAAGCCCGGCGAGAGCATTCGCGTCTTCCCGCTCTCCAACTGGACCGAGCTGGATATCTGGCAATACATCCTGGAAGAAGACATTCCGATCGTCCCGCTCTACCTGGCCGCCGAGCGTCCGACGGTGGAGCGCAACGGTCAGATTTTCATGCTGGACGATGACCGCTTCCCGCTGGAGCCGGGCGAGACGGCCCGCCAGCGCATGATCCGCTTCCGCACGCTGGGCTGCTACCCGCTGACTGCCGCGGTGGAATCCAGCGCCGCCACGCTGGAGGACATCGTCATGGAGATGCTGACCGCGCGCACCTCCGAGCGCTCCGGCCGGCTGATCGATCATGACGAGTCCGGCTCGATGGAAAAGAAAAAGCGCGAGGGTTATTTTTGATGCGCCTCGAAGAAACCCGGGAGCAGCTCGTCGAACGCCTGACCCGGTCCGGTGACAAGGGCGTTCTGCGCTTCATCACGTGCGGATCGGTCGATGATGGCAAGTCCACGCTGATCGGGCGCCTGCTTTACGATTCCAAGCTGATCTTCGAAGACCAGATTTCCACGCTGGAAAAGGACAGCCGCAAACACGGCACGGCGGGCGAGGAGATCGACTTCGCGCTCCTGCTTGACGGGCTCGAGGCCGAGCGCGAGCAGGGCATCACGATCGATGTTGCCTATCGCTTCTTCAACACCGAGACTCGCAAATTCGTGGTGGCCGATACGCCCGGCCACGAACAATACACGCGCAACATGGCTACCGGCGCCTCGACCGCCGATCTCGCGGTCATTCTGGTCGATGCGCGTAAGGGTGTGCTCGTCCAGACGCTGCGCCACACCTACATCGCCAACATGATGGGCATTCGCCATGTCGTCCTGGCGGTCAACAAAATGGACCTGGTCGATCATTCGCGCGCCCGCTTCCACGAGATCGTCGCCGAATATCTGAAGACGGCCGATGGCCTCAATTTCGAGACGATCACCGCCATCCCCATGTCGGCGCGCTATGGCGACAATGTCAGCCACACGTCCGAGGCGATGGACTGGTATACCGGCCCGACCCTGCTGGCTCATCTCGAAACGGTCGAGACCGCGCGCGACGAAGCCAGCCAGCCCTTCCGCTTTCCGGTGCAATGGGTCAACCGGCCAAATCTCGATTTTCGCGGGTTTTCCGGCACCGTGGCGTCCGGCCAGATTGCCGTCGGCGACGAGATCGTCGTCGCGGCGGCCGGAACCAGGGCGGTGCTGCAACGCATCGTCACCGCCGACGGCGACCAGGAAGCCGCCCGTGCCGGCCAGGCCGTCACACTCGTGCTGGATCGTGAGATCGACATATCGCGCGGCGATGTTCTCAGTGGCGCCGACGACCGGCCGCAGGTCTCCAGCCAGTTCGCGGCCGAAGTCCTCTGGATGCATACGGACGAAATGCTGCCCGGCCGGTCCTACTTGCTGAAAGCCGGCGGCCAGACGACCCCGGTTTCGGTCACGACGCTGAAGCACAAGCTGGACGTGAACACGTTCGACAAGGAGCCGGCGCGCAAGCTGGAGCTCAACGAAATTGGCGTTTGCAACCTGTCGACCTCCAGGCCGATCGCATTCGATGCGTATAAGGACATTCGGGAAACGGGTTCGTTCATCCTGATAGACCGATATACGAATCTGACGGTCGGCGCGGGCATGATCGAGTTCGGGCTGCGCCGGGCGACGAACGTGCACACCCATGCGATGGACGTGACCAAGACGCGCCGCGCCGAGATCAAGCATCAAAAGCCGGCTATACTCTGGTTCACCGGCCTGTCGGGTGCGGGCAAGTCGACCATCGCTAACCTGGTCGAGCGCAAGCTGACCGAAGCCGGTCACCACACCTATTCGCTCGACGGGGACAATGTGCGCCACGGGCTGAACAAGGATCTGGGCTTCACCGACGCCGACCGGGTGGAGAATATCCGCCGGATCGGGGAGGTCGCGCGCCTCTTCGTGGACGCCGGCATGATCGTGACCTGCTCCTTCATCTCGCCCTTCCGATCCGAGCGTCGGATGGTGCGCGAGCTGGTCGGCGAAGACGAGTTCATCGAGGTTTTCGTCGATGCGCCATTGGAGGTCTGCATCGCCCGCGATCCCAAGGGCCTCTACAAGAAGGCCCAGGCCGGCGAGATCAAGAATTTTACGGGCTTTGACAGCCCCTATGAGGCGCCCGAATCGCCCGAGCTCCATGTCAGGACGGCCGATCTGTCAGCCGAAGATGCGGCCGAGCAGGTCATAGAGGAACTGAAGAAGGCTGGGCGCCTCGGCTAGGCGCCAGCCGCGCTTGCCGCTGATACGCTAGCCCTGCGGTTTTCCGGGCTCGGGCGTGGCCCATGCCACGAAAGCTCCGTTCAGATAGTTCTGCTCGGATTTGGCGTAGAGGAATTCGGACCCGTCCGGCGCGCTGACGCAGCCCCCGGCGGCATTCAGCACGCCATGTCCGGCTCCGGTGTCCCACTCGCAGGTCGGGCCGAAGCGCGGATAGAGGTCGGCGCGTCCTTCCGCGATCAGGCAGAATTTGAGCGAGGAGCCGGCGCTGACCTTTTGTGTGACGCCGTGGCGGTCGGCAAAGTCTTGCGTCTGCTGGTCCGCATGGGAGCGGCTCATCACGGCAGTGAGACCGCCTGACGGGACCGGCCGGGTGGTGACCGGCTCCAGCGCTGCGGCATCGAATGTCTCGCCGGGCGACAGGGGGCCGGCCCAGGCGCGTGTGCCGCCGATATAGATGCGCTTCATCGCGGGCGCGTAGACACAGCCGGCCACGGGGCGGCGGCGCGAGATCAGAGCGATATTGATCGTGAACTCGCCATTCTTGTTGATGAATTCCTTGGTCCCGTCGACCGGATCGACCAGAAGGAAATCGCCGTCTATGTCCGGACGCACCCCGGCGGCATAGCTCTCCTCCGCAATGACCGGAATGTCCGGAAGGTCACGCGAAAGCCGGTCGAGGATCAGCATCTCGGCGCGCTTGTCGGCCGCAGTCACCGGCGACCGGTCAGCCTTCTGTTCCGGTGTGAAATCGGTGGCGTAAACCTCCATCACCGGCACGCTGGCCTGAGCGCAGATATCGCCGAAGAGAGCGGCGAGTTCGTCGGCCTCGCGGGGCATGGGCATCTCCAGATGTCGTGAGGTCTAGCCGGTCGTGCGCGTGATCGTGCCGTCGGCGCCGATATGGATACCGCACTCGGTCTTGTCCTGCCCCGCCCAGCGGCCGGCCCGCGGATCGTCGTCCGGGGCGACCGGAGAAGTGCAGGGCACACAGCCTACCGACAGATAGTTCTGTTTCAGGAGCGGATGCTGTGGCAGGCCGTGCTCGCGCGAATAGGCCCGCAACGCCTCCGCGTCCCAGTCGTAGAGCGGGTTGAGTTTCAACTTGCCGTCCTGGATCTCGACGCGCGGAATATCGGCGCGCTCGCCGCCATGATAGCGCTTTCGGCCGGACACCCAGACCTTGTAGGGCTGCAGCGCGCGTATGAGCGGCAATGTCTTGCGCACGTGGCAGCACAGGTCCGGATTGGTCTTGTGAAGGGTACCGTCGGGGTCGTCGGCCGCGATGTCGTGGGGGCTGGGCGTCAGGGAGCGCACATTCGTGAGCCCAAACCGCTCGGCCAGGCTGTCGCGATAGGCCAGCGTCTCGTCGAACAGCTGTCCGGTATCCACGAAGAGGACCGGCGTATCCGGGGCGATCTGCGCGGCCATGTGAAGGATAACGGCCGATTCCGTCCCGAAGGAGGAGACGACGCAGCTTTCGCCCTTGAAGATCTCGGCGAGGCAACGCTTGAGGGCGCCCTGGGCATCCAGGCCGGACAGGGCGGCCTCAAGGGCCTGGGCGCCGGCCTCGAGTGCGAGGCGATATTCCGATTTCAGCGAGGCCATGTCCGCCTTTCGCCGGCGCGCGTCCCGGCCGGTCTCTAGCTTGCGGTCTGGGCTTCGGCGCGCGTCTTGTTCCAGTAGGACACCGACGGGACTTTGGAACGGTCGCAGCGATCGGCGTATTTGCGCGCAATCTCGGTGACTTCTTCCATCAGGCCGGCTTCCAGCGTGATCGGCTTCAGGCCCATCGAAAGGAAGGTATCGTTCTCCACATGGAGCTCGTTCTCGTCGGCCTCGTTGCGCGGATTTGGCAGGAAGGCGACTTCCGCCTTCGTCAGGTCGGCGATCATCTTGGCCAGGTCGCGCACGCGGTGGGTCTCGGTCATCTGGTTCATGATGCGAACCTTCTCACCGGTCTGCGGCGGGTTTTCGACTGCAAGCTGGATGCAGCGAACCGTGTCCTGAATGTGGATGAAGGCGCGGGTCTGACCGCCCGTGCCGTGGACGGTCAGCGGATGCTCGACCGCAGCCTGCATCAGGAAGCGGTTCAGCACCGTGCCGTAATCGCCGTCATAATCGAAGCGGTTGATGAGGCGCTCGTCCTTGCGGGTTTCTTCGGTCTGCGTGCCCCAGACGATCCCCTGGTGCAGGTCGGTGATCTTCACCTTGTCGTTCTTGTTGTAGAAATAGAAGAAGAGCTGATCCTGCGTCTTCGTCATGTGATAGATCGAGCCGGGATTGGCCGGATAGAGGATTTCCTGATCCTTCAGGCCTTCCGATGTTTCGACCTTCACCTTCAGATAGCCTTCGGGAATCTTCATTCCCGCAGTGCCGTATCCGTAGACTCCCATCGTGCCCAGATGGACCAGGTGAATATCCAGCCCCGAATCGACAATCGCGGCCAGCACGTCATTGGTCGCGTTCAGGTTGTTGTCCACCGTGTAGCGCTTGTGGCGGGCCGACTTCATCGAATAGGGCGCCGCGCGCTGCTCGGCGAAATGGACGATGGCGTCCGGCTTTTCCGCAGCGATCAGGTCGACCAGTTCCTGATAGTCCTTGCCCACATTGAGGTCGACGAAGGCGATGTCCTTGCCCGACACCTCTTTCCAGGCGGCCAGACGCTTGTGCATCGGCTGAATCGGGGTGAGGCTCTCCACCTCGAGTTCAACATCGATCTTGCGGCGGGAAAGATTGTCGACAATGACCACGTCGTGACCACGCGCAGACAGATGCAGCGCCGAAGGCCAGCCGCAAAAACCGTCACCACCAAGAACGAGTACTTTCATGAGATAACTCCGCCGTGTCGGGGGCTGTCATGTTTGGATATTCAGCGGGTTCTGACAGGACGGATGCGTATATGCAAGCGTCTCGGGCCGTCTCTGCGCGCCTTCATGCGCACGCGCGCGCGCCGGAACGCCGTGTTCGACTCCTGGTTGTCTTCTGCTCGCCGACCTGAGTGCAGGGCGATACAGTGCTTGAACTTATCGCGCTAAAGCCTGATTTTAGAGCCATGAACGACACTGACGCGTCTCAAACATCGCCTGAGGATGCCTTCGAGGCTGGCCGCGAACGCCTGCAGCGTGCCATCGATGGCGTGCAGGTGCGGATCAAGGCGCTGCAGAGCCGCGCCGAGATTGCCGAGGGCGAGGCCAATGCCTCCCGCGACAGCGACGAGGACCGCGCCCGCCTTGCCGAGCAACTCGATGCCGCGCGCGCTCGCGAGAGTGCGCTCGGCGAGGCTGCCGAGGACGCGTCCCGGTCTCTGGACGAGGCAATCGAGGAGCTGCGCCGCACGCTCGGCCAGGATGAGGAGAGCGCGTAGGTGTCCAAGGTCACGATCTCGCTGAACGGACGCGCCTTCACCATTGGCTGCGAGGAGGGCCAGCAGGCCTATCTGCGCGAGCTTGCCTCCCATCTGGATTCCCATGTGCGCGACCTGGCGGAGAAGGTGGGTCAGATCGGCGAGTTGCGCCTCCTTCTGATGGCCTCGCTCATCGTGTCTGACGAATGGCGTGAAGCGCAGGGCCGGGTCGCGGAGCTCGAAGATGAGCTGATGGAGGCCAAAGGCCGCACCTCCCAGGCCGAGGCGCGCCGGCGCAACGATCGTGCCCAGGCAGCCGAGCTTTTCAATGCGGCGGCCGAGCAGCTGGAGGCGCTGAGTGCATCTGGCGAAGAGGCTTGAGAAAGATGTGCGCCGGGCCCATCTTCAGTGATGGCGGACACTGGAGCGTGCGTCGAGCATTCTCATCCCGGAGACCTTACGTTTCTGATAGGGAGCTGTCCCTGCCCTTGGCCGTGGCCTCGGGCACACGGCGCCCACCTGGTAATCCAGGTCATCGGGGATGTTCAGATGCTGACGGCGCAATCGGTTCCGCCACCCTGTTCCTGACTGTACGGCCCACGCCATGCTGAACCGCTGGCGCAAGGCTCGGGTTCGAAAAACCGCGACGGCTGCGCGCAAGGCGGCCTGGCAGGCCGATCCCAATGCCGGCCGACGCCTCGCCTCCCATTTTCCTGACAGCGCCTGGCCCTCGGTCGGAACGGTCGTGGGCGGCTATCGCCCCATCCGCGATGAAATCGATCCCACCCCGCTGATGGAAACCTTCTTCTGCGAGCAAGCGCGGCTGTGTCTGCCTTGCGTCGTCGCGCCGGATGCCCCCTTGGTATTTCGCGCTTACGAGCCGGGCGATCTTCTGGTGCGCGGGACCTTCAACGTCGAAGAGCCGTCGGGCCAGAGTCCGGAGTGCCGTCCGCTTCTCATCCTTGCCCCGCTTCTCGCCTTTGACGAGGCAGGCCGGCGCATCGGCTACGGTGCCGGGTTCTACGATCGCACGATCGAGGCCCTGCGCCGCCACCATCCAGTGACGGTGATCGGTCTGGCCTATGAGGCCCAGCGCGTGAAGACGGTGCCGGTCGATCGTCACGACGTGGCCCTGGACTGGATCGTGACGGAGGAGCGCGCCTATCGCGGGGCGATCTAGGCAGGGTCTGGCACAGCAAGCAGCATCATATCGCCGCATTGGAATCGCCTCGCGGGCGGCCTAGAAGGCGCTTTTCCAAGCCTGTCGCCGTGCAAGGATGTTTCGCCCCGTGGCCGCCGTGACCCATCAGACCGTGTTGTCGGTCAAGCATTACACAGACCGCCTGTTCGCGTTTCGCATTACGCGTCCGGCGAGCTTCCGCTTCCGGTCCGGCGAGTTTGTCATGCTGGGCCTCGAAGTGGACGGCAAACCGCTCCTGCGCGCCTACTCCATCGCCAGCCCGTCCTGGGACGAGGAACTGGAATTTTTCTCCATCAAGGTGCCCGACGGTCCGCTGACCTCGCGGCTTCAGGAAATCCAGCCGGGCGATGAAATCCTGCTCGCGACCAAGTCCGTCGGCACGCTGGTCCTCGATGCGCTGATGCCGGGACGCCGGCTCTACCTGTTGTCCACCGGCACCGGCGTGGCGCCGTTTGCCAGCATCGTGCGCGATCCTGAAACCTACGAGAAATTTGAGACCGTCGTGCTGACTCACACGACGCGCGAGGTCGCCGAGCTTGAGTATAGCCGCGAGCTGATCGAGCGCGTTCGCAATGATCCCCTCGTTGGCGAAGCAGCGGCCGGACGCCTGATCTACTATCCCAGCTGCACGCGCGAGACGTTCGAGCGTCAGGGGCGTATCACACGCCTGATCGACGACGGAACACTCTTCTCGGATATTGGGTGCCCGCCCTTCGATCCGGCCGAGGACCGTGTGATGATTTGCGGCTCGATCGAGATGATCGCCAGCTGCCGAACCCGCGTGGAAGGGGCCGGTCTGAGCGAAGGGTCGAACGCGCGACCGGGCGAGTTTGTTGTCGAGAAGTCTTTCGTGGGCTAGGTCCTGCGGTTCGCAACACAGAAAGCCTATCCATGCGCATCGCATTCTTTGGAGACGTCGTCGGCAAGGCCGGTCGCACGGTGCTGGCCGATGAGCTCGCCGGGCTGCGCAAGCGCCTCTCGCTCGATTTCGTGATCGTCAACGCAGAGAATGCCGCCGGGGGCTTCGGCATTACCGCCAAGACGGCCGAGGAGCTGTTCGATGCCGGCGCCGACGTCCTCACGCTGGGCAACCACTCCTTCGACCAGAGCGAGGCGCTCGGCCTGGTCGAGCGCGATTCGCGTATCCTGCGCCCGTGCAACTATCCCGAAGGGACCGCTCCGGGACGTGGATCGGGGCTCTACGATCTTCCCGACGGCCGGCGTGTTCTGGTGATGAACGTGCTGCTGCGCCTCTTCATGGAGTCGCTCGACGATCCGTTTCGCCGGGTCAGCGAGGAACTCGATTCCGCCCCGCTCGGCGCCGTTGCAGACGCGATCGTGGTGGACGCGCACGGCGAAGCGACCAGCGAGAAGAGCGCGCTCGGGGTCTATTGCGACGGACGGGCCAGCCTGGTGGTGGGCACACACACGCATATTCCCACGGCAGATGCGCGCATCCTTCCCGGCGGGACCGGGTACCAGACAGATGCCGGCATGTGCGGCGACTATGATTCCGTTATCGGGATGGACAAGGAAGAACCGGTCAGCCGCTTCGTGACGCACATGCGCTCCAGCCGGTTTTCGGCAGCCAGCGGTCCGGCGACGGCCTGTGGCACGTTTCTGGAAACCGATGACAGGACCGGACTTGCCCGCCGGGTCGAGCCGATCCGCATTGGCGGCGTGCTGGCAGGCCACGAGCCATCGGTGAGCTGAGCGCTAGCGCTCGCGGTAAGCGCGGAACCAGGGAGCAAATTCGGCGATCCCCTCGGCGAGCTCGGTCTGCGGCGCTTCGCCGTAATCGCGCACCAGTTTCGAGGTGTCGGCGCAGGTAAAGCTGACATCGCCGGGCTGGGCGGGAACGGCCTCGGTCTCGGCCTTGACGCCGAATGCCTGTTCCAGGGCTGCCACGAGATCCAGTGTCGAGACCGGGTGGCTCCCGCCGATATTGTACAGCGCGTTACGCGGCGGGGGCGTGTCGTCGAGGATCCGGCACACCAGCGGGACCACGTCTCCGACGAAGGTGAAATCGCGCTGGTTATGCCCGCCATTGAACAGGCGGATCGTCCCGCCCGTCAGCATCGCCTCCGAAAAACTCCAATAGGCCATGTCCGGGCGTCCGAACGGGCCATAGACGGTGAAGAATCGCAGCCCCGTCTGCGGCAGGCCGTAAAGATGGGCATAGGTGGCGCTCATCAGCTCGTCGGCGCGCTTGGTGGCGGCATAGAGCGAGACGGGATCGCCAAGGGGATCGTCTTCGCTGAACCGGCCTCCGCGCTCGCCATAGACCGAGCTTGAGGACGCATAAACCAGGTGATCGAGCCGGTCGCCCAGCGCGCGCGCCGCTTCCAGAACCGACAGGTGTCCGGACAGGTTGCTCCGGCTATAGGCAAACGGCGCGGTCAATGAATACCGTACCCCGGCCTGTGCGGCGAGATGCAGGATCCGGTTCGGTGCTTCCTTCACGGTCAGCGCGCGCAGGGCATCGGCGTCTGCGATGTCGAGCGTGTGGAAGCTAAAGTGCTTGAAGGCCGACAACTCAGCCAGGCGTGCCTGCTTCAGCCGGACATCATAATAGTCTGTCAGGCAGTCGACCCCGATCACGCGTTCTCCGCGCGCGAGCAGGCGTCTTGACGCGTGAAAGCCAATGAAACCGGCCGCCCCGGTCACCAGAATCGTCATGTCCTTTGGGTCTCTCCCCGAGCGAGACGCGGCATCCTAGGAGGCTTCCCCGCCCTGTCAACGCGGCCGGCCGGCTCGCGCTCCGGCCGCTTTGGTGGACACACTTGAAATCCGACATATGCCGTAATCTTAGGTTAAGCCGTAGGACGGTTAAATGAGGTCTCGATCGGAACGGAGATGCATGATGAGCCGGCTGCGCAACGCCCTCTTCCTGACGGTTTTCACCAGCGCTGCTCTCATGGCGGCAGGATGTGCTGGGGGCGGCGGTGGGGGACCGTCCGAAGGTCCGCTCTATACGCCGCCCGCTCCGCCGCCTGCGCCTCCTCCTCCTCCGCCGCCTCCACCCCCACCCCCGCCGGGTCCGCCCCCGAGCAGCTTTGAAACGGCGGAATATCTGCAGCAATCGGGCCTGGCCCAGATCAATGCCTCATCGGCCTACAGCTTCGGTGCAACCGGGCAGGGGATCACCGTGGCGGTCGTTGATACCGGCATCGACCTTGACGATCCCGAGTTTGCCGGCCGCATTGCGGCAACCAGCACCGATATCGTGGCGACGCGCAGCGCCGACGACACCGACGGTCACGGAACGGCCGTCGCCGGCGTCATCGCCGCGGCCCGGGACGGCGCTGTGATGCACGGCGTGGCCTACAACGCCACGATCATGGCGCTGCGGGCTGACGAGGTCGATTCCTGCTCCAGCGACGATGGCTGCCTCTTCGGCGACCGCGCGGTAGCCAGTGCGATCGACCATGCCGTGGCCAATGGTGCCCGGATCATCAACCTGTCGCTGGGACGCAATGCCGCCCTGAGCGACGAGGTGACGCGAACCTTTGCGGCCATGCGCCGGGCGACCTCGGCGGGCGTGCTCCTCGTCGTGTCTTCGGGCAACCAGGGCGATGACGAAACGGAACCCAGCGCCTCGCCCGGTTTTCCCGCGAATTTCGCAGGGGATCCGGGGGCGAACGGATTCGCCGTAGCCGTGGGGTCGGTCGACGGGTCCAATGTGATTTCCGACTTTTCCTATCGGGCCCGAGGAGTGGAGACCGCCTTTCTGGTAGCCCCTGGCGAACGCATTGCGGCGCCGAGCGAGACCGATGACTATTTCCTCTTTTCCGGCACTTCGTTTGCCTCCCCTCACGTTTCCGGAGCGCTGGCGCTGCTGCTTGAAGCCTTCCCGAATCTCGCCGGGGACGCCGCGCTCGACATTCTCTTCGAAACAGCGCTCGATCTGGGGGCACCCGGACCCGATTCAATCTACGGGATGGGTCTCATCGACCTTGAGGCAGCTTTCTCCCCTGTGGGCACCACCACGGCCCAGCTCCAGGGCGCTCAACCCGTCAGCCTGGCCCAGCTTCTTGCCGAGCCCTCCGGCGCGGCCGGCGACTGGGTCTGGGCCTCCGGACTGTTCGACCAGTCCATCCTGCGGGACGGTTACGATCGCGCTTTCCGGTTCGACCCGGCCGCTCCCGTGACGCCATCGGCGTCCGCTGAGACCGACCGCTTCGAGGCGGCGGCGCAGGCCGGGCTGACCCATATCTCGGCGAGCCGGGCGGGGCCGGCGTCCGTGACGCTGCGCCAGGCGCAGGACCGCATGCAAGCCCTGTCCAACCTGCCGGACGAACTCTACCGCGGAGAGACAGATATCGCGTTCGCCTTCACGCAAGGCCGTTTGACCGGTCGCGCGGGACGGGGCTTTTCCACGCCTGGCCCGCTTGAGGGCGCAGGCGGCTCGATCCTGTCTCAAGCGAGTTTTGCCGGTGGCGTAGCCCAGCTCTCCTCGCAACGAGGCTGGATGGCGATGGAATATGATCTCGAGCCCTTCACGCTCTCCCTGCGCTCGGCGGGCGGTGAAGGCTCCCGCTTCTCTGCTGCCGCGCTCAGCGTGAATGTAATGGGGCAGGCCTTCGGCTTTGAAACCGGAACCGGCCAGGAAGAGGGACGTGCGCTCGGGGGCGCGGTTCTCGCGCGCTTCGGCCGCCGCGATGAGGCGGAAAGCACGTTCAATGCTGCCTTGTGGTCCGGGCCGCTCGGTCTCGGCTGGCGCGGCGCAGCGCGTTTCGAGCAAGTGGAGAGCGAGCTTTCCATGCCCGGCTTCATCTCCGCCGGCGAGGCGGTATCGGCCAGTGCCTGGACGGTGGGACTCGACCGCCCGGTCGGCGCAGGTCAGTTCGGCCTGACCCTGTCCCAGCCGCTACGCGTGGAGGAGGGGACGATTCGCGCTCGCGTGGCGGTCGCCGTGGATGCCGAGAACCAGACCCTTTATGCCCTGCGCGAGGCTTCGCTCTCGCCTTCGGGCCGCGAGGTGTCGCTTGAAGCCGCCTACCACCTGCCCCTGAATGTGCACAGCAATGTCAGCGTGGCCGCCCGGTTCACCCGCGATCCCGGCCATGTCGCTTCGGCCGAAGACGCCGCCGCTGTCTGGCTCGGAGTCAGGACGCGTTGGTAGCGCGGGGTCGCGTCGGCAGAGCAAGGCTTGCATTCTGACGTGCGATCAGGAAGCTGTTCGCGCGTGCAGCACGTCTATGGGAGCGCGACATGTCCTCGACGCCGAATTTTAATGCCCTGCTTGTAGAAAATGTCCATGAGGACGCCGATCCGGCCCTGAAGTCCCAAGGCCCGGTCTCCATAGAGCGCGTCACCGGATCTCCTGACCGGGAGGCGCTTCTCAAGGCTGTGGGCGGATTCGATGTGCTGGGGATTCGCTCGCGTACCCAGATCGATCAGGCGCTTCTGGATGCGGCGACGGATCTCAAGGCGATCGGGTGCTTCTGCATCGGCACGAACCAGGTCGACCTGGAAGCGACTTCGCGCCGGGCGATTCCGGTGTTCAACGCCCCCTTCGCCAATACAAGGTCGGTGGCCGAGCTGACGATGGCCAGCGTCATCATGCTGATGCGCCGCATTCCGGAAAAGATGTTCGCGATTCGCGACGGAGGCTGGCTGAAAACCGCCGAGGGCGCGCATGAAGTGCGCAAGAAGAAGCTCGGCATTGTCGGCTACGGCAATATCGGTGCCCAGCTTTCCGTGATCGCCTCAGCCCTCGGCATGCACGTCTACTATTACGACGTCGAGCCCAAGCTCGCCCACGGCAATGCCCGTCCGGTCGAGAGCCTTGAGGCGCTGCTGGGCGAATGCGACGTGGTCACGCTGCACGTGCCGTCCACGCCGCGCACCAAGAACATGATGACGCGCGACCGCATCCGGGCGATGAAGCCGGGCAGCTTCCTGATCAATCAGGCGCGCGGCGATCTGGTCGACGTGGAGGCCCTCAGCGAAGCCCTGCGCGACGGCCATATCGCGGGCGCCGCCGTCGACGTGTTCCCGGTGGAGCCCAAGAGCAAGGACGAGGCGTTTGAAAGCCCGCTGCAGACCGCGTCCAACGTGATTTTGACGCCCCATATCGGCGGCTCGACGCTGGAAGCCCAGGCGGCAATCGGTCAGGACACCGGGCTGAAGCTTGCCAAATTCCTGTTTGAGGGCGCTACCCTGCACTCGGTCAACTTCCCGCAGATCGAACCGGGCCCCGTGCGCCAGGGCCGTTCGCGCCTGCTCGTGCCGCACCAGAACGTGCCGGGCTTCCTGCGCCGGCTCAACGATGTCGCCGAAAAGGCCGGTGCGAACGTCGCCGCACAGTTTCTCCAGACAGAGGGCGAGTTGGGCTACGCCATCGCCGATCTGGAAGGCCAGTTGCCGACCGACTTCCTGAAGCAGGTCGAGAGCCTCGAGGGCACGATCTGGGCGCGGCTGATCGTGGGTCAGGCGGAAGTGTAACCGCCTCTGCTCTGAGCGGCGGTCAGGCCTTCAGCGCGTTGACGATCGCGTCGACGGCCTCGGTGATCAGCTTGCGGTCGCCCTCGGCCATGACGCGTACCAGTGGCTCGGTGCCCGATTTGCGGACCAGGATGCGCCCTTTTTCACCCAGCTTGGCCTCGGCTGCTTCGATGGCCGACTTGACGCTGTCGCGTTCCATCGGCGCGGTACCGGGTTCGTAGCGGACATTCTTCAGCAGCTGCGGCGCGGGTTTGAACACGCGCAGGAGCTGGCTGGCCGGCTTGTCTGACTGGACCAGGAGCGAAAGCACCTGAAGCGCCGCGATCAGCCCGTCGCCGGTGGTCGCATAATCGCTCAGCACGATGTGCCCGGACTGCTCGCCGCCCAGATTGGCGCCGCTCTCGCGCATGCGCTCGACCACGTAACGGTCGCCCACCTGCGTCCGGTCCAGCGTCAGGCCTTCGGTTTCGAGAAACTGCTCGAGGCCCAGATTGGACATCTGCGTGGTCACGACAGAGTCGGTCGCCAGCAGCCCGGCGCGTTTCCATTCGCGCGCCAGAAGCGCGATCAGCTGGTCGCCGTCGATGACATGTCCGGTCTCGTCGCAAATGATCAGCCGGTCCGCGTCGCCGTCGAGCGCAATGCCGATGTCCGCGCGGTATCGCAGGACATTCTCGGCCAGTCCGCTGGGCGATACGGCCCCGCAATCCTCGTTGATGTTGAAGCCATTCGGTTCGCTGTTGATCGGAATCAGGTCCGCGCCGAGCTCCCACAGCACGTTCGGCGCGACCTTGTAGGCCGCTCCGTTGGCGCTATCGACCACGATGCGGAGCCCGGACAGACGCATCTGGCGCGGGAAGGTCGCCTTGACGATCTCGGTGTAGCGCGCCTGGCAGTCGTCCACGCGCTGGGCGCGGCCAAGATCGGCCGGCGCAGCCAGGCCTTCCGACATGTCGCCGTCCATGAAGGACTCGATTTCCAGCTCGGCCTCGTCTGACAGCTTGAACCCGTCCGGCCCGAACAGCTTGATGCCATTGTCCTCGTAGGGGTTGTGGGAGGCCGTGATCATGACGCCCATGTCCGCGCGCAGCGACCGGGTGAGCGTCGCGACGCCCGGCGTCGGCAACGGACCGAACTGGAACACGTCCATCCCCGCACTGGTGAAACCGGCGACCAGGGCGCTCTCGATCATATAGCCCGACAGACGGGTATCCTTGCCGATCACGACGGAGTGGCGCCGGCCCTCCTCGCGTCGGAAATGGCGCGCCGCGGCCATGCCGAGACGAAGGGCGGTCTCCGCGGTGATAGGAAACTGGTTCGTCGTCCCGCGTACGCCGTCCGTGCCGAAATATCGTTTGTTCATGAGGGGTCTCGAACTAGGGGACAGTCCGGCTGCGAAGCCTTAGACGAAAGACGCGCCGCCCGAGGCTTTCCAGTCGGACAGGAATGTCTCCAGCCCGCTATCGGTCTGGGGATGGCTGGCCAGCTGGTCGAAAATCTTCGGCGGCAACGTGGCCGCATCGCAGCCGGCCAGCGCCGCGGCCTCGACATGGGCCGTCGAGCGCAGCGAAGCGGCCAGGATCTGGGTCTCGTAGCCGAATGTGTCGTACACCGCTCGGATTTTGTGAAGCAGCTCGATCCCGTCACCGCCCGCATCCTCGACCCGGCCCACGAAGGGCGAGATGAAGGTCGCGTTCGCCTTGGCGGCCATCAGCGCCTGGTTCAGCGAGAAGCACAGCGTGACATTGGTGGGGATGTCCTCTTCGGCAAAGCGCGCGCAGCATGCGAGCCCGGCCTGGGTCAGGGGCAGCTTCACCACCACATTGCCCGCGATCTCGCGCAGGCGGCGGCCCTCTTTCAGCATCCCGTCCAGATCCGTTGCGACGACTTCCGCCGACACAGGCCCGTCCACGACGGCGCAGATCGCCTCGATCCGCTCGAGGATGTTGGCTCCCGATTTTGCAATCAGCGATGGGTTGGTCGTCACGCCGTCCACCAGGCCGGCCTGCATGCGCTGGCGGATTTCGTCGGTGTCGGCGGTATCGAGGAAAATCTGCATCGGGTTCGCGTCCTCAAATCAAGCTGGGTGCAGCCTAGCGCCTATTGCCCGTTTGGGAACAGGACTTCCCTGACAGTTCTCACCAGAATGACGATATCGCGCCACAGCGACCAGTTTCGCGCATACCAGTCGTCCAGCCGCGCGCGTTCGGTGAAGCTCGTGGCGTTGCGCCCGTTGACCTGCCACATGCCTGTCAGGCCGGGCCGGACACGCACATAGCTCTCCAGCGACGCGCCGTAGGCCGCCTGCTGGTCGATCGTCATCGGACGCGGACCGACCAGGCTCATCTCGCCGCGAACCACATTGATCAGCTGGGGCAGCTCGTCGGCGCTGATCTTGCGCAGAACCCGGCCGACCGGCGTGATGCGCGGGTCGCGGGTGAGTTTCTGATAGGTGTTCCACTCGCAGGCCGCCACCGGGTCGGCGCTGAGGATCTCGCCGAGGAGGCGGTCGGCGTCGACCGCCATGGAGCGGAATTTGAGACACTGGAAGATCTTCCCGTCCCGCCCGACGCGCGGCTGCGAATACAGCGCCGGTCCGCCATCGCGGCGCACCAGGACGGCGATCAGGACGAGCAGCGGGGAGAGCACGATCAGGCCGGCCCCTGCTGCCAGGGTTTCGAAGACGCGCTTGGCCGCGCGCGCCAGCGGACGGTTCAGGCTGTCGCTGATCTGGAAGACAAAGCCTTCGGTCGGCGGATAGTCGATGATGTCGACATTCTGCGTCGGTGCCGGCCCGATGGCCGGCTGGTAGAAATAGGCGGCACCCGATGCGCTCAGCCGGGCCACGATCCGGTTGGCAACCGGTTGGCTCCGCTCGTCCGGCGCCAGAAACAGGGTGCGGTCGGTCAGGCGCGACAGGCGCGCGCTCAGGGTACGGTCGTCCAGGCCTTCGAATCCGGCGAGGTCCAGCGTGCGCGTCACGGTGAGGCCGTGGTCGGTATTGTGCTCGATCAGCCGCGCGCGATCGGAGGCGATCGCCGCGGAGGTCAGAAGGGTCACCGGCTCCTGCCACCGTCCCGCGGCCAGCAGGAGCGCCCGGGCTGTCCAGCGCATCGCGAGGATCAGCACCGGCACGCTCGCCCAGAAGCCGGCGGTTGCACTTGTCAGGCGGGTTTCCTCGAACGAGACCTGCAGGGTCGAGGCGGCGAGAAAGGCCAGACCGCAAGCCATCAGGGCTGGGCGCACCATGTTGGCGAGAGCGTGACGGGCGCGGTAATGTCCCTTGGAGCGGAACCAGATCATGACCGCGAGGCACAGGCCCGCGCTGATGCCGGCGTGGACCGACACGGGCGCACCGTGTTGCGCATAGTCAAGCAGGGCCATCGAGATGAGGCCTGCGGCGCCAAACGCTAGCAGATCGGCCAGAATGAAGACACGCAGCACGTTGGAGCCCGCCGAGCGGGTCTTGTTCAGGGAATCGTAGGCCAGAGCTGCATCGAAATGGGTCACGAAATGGCGTCCTTCCGGTCTCCGGCGCGTCTTCTGCGCGCCTGAGCCGTCAGGTACGCAAGTCTTTTGCCACACCGGGTCCGGGCGCTGCGATCATCGCGGCCGCTAGCGCAAGCGACAGGGCGCCATGATGCCATTCCTGCCAGATCCCGAAGCCGAGCATCACGCTGACCAGCCAGTAGGTCACCATTCCAGCCGTCATCATGCACAGCACGCGCCCCGGCATATGCCGGCCGATCTCGCGGGCGGTCAGCACCAGGGTCGCGGCGATCAGAAGCGCGCCGACGAAGCCGGTATCCAGCCATATGGACAGTGCCGCGTTATGGGCATGCAGCGGCAGCAGATCGACCTCGAAGCCGCGCATGGGCTGGGTGGCGGTGATGGCGCGCGCCGAATCCAGCCCGTGGCCGAAGATCGGTTTCTCCCCGATAAGGCCGACGACGAAGTCCCAGATCTCGACCCGCCAGGCCCAGCTGAAGGGCAGGCTTTCGCGCATCGTGTCGGGAACGAGGCGGAGGCAGACCCCGAAAAGGAAGGGCGCGGTCACCAGCACCACCGCGACGACGACCAGTCCGGCCTGCAGTGTGCGCACTGGCCAGCGCCAGGCCGATGCGGCGAGCGCGATCGCCATCAGGGCGCTCACCAGATTGGCGTCCGTGGCGAGGGTCGACGCGGCGACCAGCGCCAGCACACCCATCGCGATGGCGGCCACTCTGAGCGGCCGCGTGCCTGCTCGCCAAAGCAGGATGATCGCCGGTATCGCGAGGATTTCGACAAAGAGCGCGCCGCGCCCCAGCATGCGGTTGGCCAGCGTCAGCAGGTCCTGCCGGTCGCTGGCATAACCCTCGACACCGATCTTGTAGCTGATGGTGACCGGCGCGCCGGCCAGTCCTTCGAACGTGATCATGAGCAGGGCCAGGATCGCCGACACGATCACCACGGGACGCAGGCGCACGCGGATCTCTTCCGGCGCCCTGTGCGCAATGAAGGGCAGGGCCAGGAAGAGCGGGGTGAGGAGGGCAAGCTTGATGGCCTGGTCCGGCCGGTCATAGGGCGACCAGGCGAAGCTGAGGACCAGCCAGGCAAGCGCCAGACCTGCTGCGATCAGGGCCGGGGATGGATTGCGAACCACCCGGTACAGCGCGCGGGGGGGCAGGCTGACAAGCGTTGCAAGCCCGGCCGTCGCGGCCAGGCCGAGCCCTCCCGCCACGGCAAACAGGCCTCCGAGCGGAAGCGCGACCCGCAGGGTCCAGAGGAAGCGGGCGAACACTATGCCGCGTCCTTCAGGATGGGGATGATGTCGCCGGGAGCGCGGTTCCAGGCCAGCAGGTCGATCCTGCCCGGCTCGATGCGGACCGCGCACAAATGGCCGGTCTTCACCTTGGCCTCTCCGGACGCGGCCTCCTCGCCAGCGAGACGTTCGTGGAAATAGCGCAGTATCCCGTTGGAGGTCACGATCAGCACGGCAGTGTCGGGCGAGAGATCGCCGGTCACCGACGCGAGCACGGCTTTCACGTTTTCACGCAGGGTTCCGGGCGACGGGCTCCAGCCCGCACCTTCCGGCACGATGGAGCGCTCGCGCCAGTTCTCGATCGCGTCGCGGCCCCAGCTCTCCTCGATCTCGCTGTCCGGCTTGCCGCCCCAGACGCCGTAGTCGATTTCCTTCAGCCGGTCGTCAATCTCCACCTCGGTGGTGAAGCCGCAGGTTTCGGCGGCCAGGCGCGCGCCGGTCCGGGTGCGCTTCAACGGGCCCGCGATGACGCGGTCCAGCGTAATCCCGCCATCGCGGATGGCCCGGCCGATCGCGCGCGATTGTCCCAGCCCGGTCTCGACCAGGGGCAGGTCCTCGTTCGCGCCGACCCAGACCGGGGTGTCGTCGGGACCGAACGTGTTGCCGTGACGAGCCAGGATCAGCAGCATTTCAGACGATTTCCCCTTCGCGTTCGATGATCTGCGCGGCAATTTCCGCGTCGCGCGGGGAATCCACCGACCACGGAGTCCGTCCGCGATATTCGGTCAGCACGATACGGATGGGAATTCCGTTCTCCAAGGCGCGAAGCTGTTCCAGGCTCTCGGCCATTTCCAGCGGCGTGGGCTCCAGCGCGACGAGGCTTTCCAGCGCCGAGAACCGGTAGGCGTACAGCCCGATATGCTTGTAGGTCGCCGTTCCCGCTTCGGGATGGCGCTGGAAGGGAATGATGGTCTTGGAAAAGTACAGCGCATTCATTTTCCGGTCGAAGACGACGGTTGTCCCGCCAACCTCTCCGGTGGCCTTGGCCGCGCTCATTTTTTCGTAGGCGTCAGGCTCCAGCTTCACCGCCGGTGTCGCCATGGCCAGGCCGGGCTCGGCCGTCATCGCGGCGGCCGCGGCGTCGATCACCCAGGGCGGCGTCAGGGGCGCGTCGCCCTGAAGGTTCAAGATCACGTCGTCCGGCCGCGCGAACCCCTTGGCGGCCGCATGGACGCGCTCGGTGCCGTTGCGGCATTCGGTCGGCGTCATGACGGCCTCACCGCCGGCGGCCTCGACCGCGCGCACGATCCGGTCGTCGTCGGTTGCAACCAGAACCCGGTCGACGCTCGGCGCCGCTGCGGCCAGCCGCCGGACGCGTTCGACCATCGCCACGCCGGCAATGTCGTGAAGCGGCTTTCCGGGAAAGCGGGTCGAGCCGAAGCGGGCCGGGATGATGGCGATTACGGTCATGGATCAGGACGGGCAAACACAGCTGAAAAGGGTTCAGGACAAGGCTGCATGTCTGGCATGCTCCGGCGCAGGACGGAAGAGACAAGGGCGTCTTTCGCCACAGCGCCTGATGGGATAGAACGCCTGCTTCGTATCGCCCGGACGCGGTGTGCGTGTCGCGCTTCCCGGGTAAAGGTCAAGGAGGATCGAGATGGCCGGCCACTCTAAATGGGCCAATATTCAGCACCGCAAGGGACGCCAGGACAAGGCACGCGGCAAGCTGTTCTCCAAGCTCTCGAAAGAAATCACGATTGCCTCGAAGATTAGCGGTCCCGATCCGGACATGAATCCGCGCCTGCGTCTGGCCGTGGCCAACGCCAAGGGCCAGTCCATGCCCAAGGACAATATCGAGCGCGCGATCAAGAAGGGCCAGGGCGGCGACGTCGAGGAATATTTCGAGATCCGCTACGAGGGCTTTGGCCCCGGCGGTGTCGGCGTGATCGTGGAAGCCTCGACCGACAACAAGAATCGCGCCGCCTCCGAGGTTCGCAGCGCCTTCTCCAAGAATGGCGGCAATCTGGGCGAGACCGGCTCGGTCTCCTTCATGTTCGATCAGGTCGGTGAAATCCGTTTCCCGCTGTCGGTCGCCGATGAAGAAGCCATGCTCGAGGCCGCCATTGAGGCCGGCGCCGAGGATGTCGTTCAGGAAGAGGGCGGTGAGGACGACGAGGACGAAGGCGAACATGTCGTCTTCTGCGCGCGCGACGATCTGGCCGAGGTGGCCGAAGGTCTGGAAGCCCGCTTCGGCGAAGCCAGATCGGTCAAGATCATCTGGAAGCCGCAGACCCTTACCCCGGTCGAGGGCGACAAGGTGGCGACCTTGATGAAGCTCATGGAGACGCTGGACGATCTGGACGACGTGCAGGACGTCTACGCCAATTTCGATATTTCCGACGAGGACATGGCCCAGCTCGCCTCGTAGCGGGCGGTGCCGGGGGACAGATTTGCCATGCTGATCGCCGTAGACGGGCCGCTGGCCTCGGGCAAGGGCACGATTGCCCGGGCCCTGGCGGTCCATTTCAATCTTCCGCACATGGATACCGGAACGCTCTACCGGGCGGTCGCGGTGGAAATGCTGGAAGCCGGTGAGGACCCGCGCGACGCGGGCCGTGCCGCCGAGCGCGCTCGCGCGCTCGATCCGGCCTCCATCAACGAGCGCAAGATCCGCAGCGCCGGCGCAGGCATGGCCGCTTCAGTGGTCTCCGCGCATCCTGACGTGCGTGAAGCGCTGCTGCGCCTGCAGCAGGAGTTCGCGGCCCAGCCCGGCGGCGCGGTGCTGGACGGGCGCGACATCGGCACGGTCATCGCGCCGCATGCCGATCTGAAGCTCTTCGTCACCGCCGATGAGGAATCGCGAGCCTGGCGGCGTCACGCCGAGCTGACCCATCGCGGCGAGTCGATCAGCTACGATCAGGTTCTGGTGCAATTGCGCGCCCGTGACAGCCGCGACGCGGCCCGGTCCAGCGCCCCGATGGCCAAGGCGGCCGATGCGGTCGAGCTCGATACCAGCGACATGTCCATCGACGAGGCCGTGCGCGCGGCGATCGATATCGCGCAGCGTGCCGCGAACCGGTGAGGTCCGCCGACCCAGGATATGGACATTGCGCCTGTCCGGGCGCGCGCTAGCCTTGGCGCCATGACCGACCCCCTTCCCACCCGGCTCGGCTTCGGCGTTTCCGGCGCACTCGGCACCCCGCTCATCGGTGCAGACAAGGTCTGTGCCCTGATCCATGCGGCCTTCGAAGGCGGGCTTGTCCATTTCGATACCGCGCCGGCCTACGGGGCCGGCGAGGCGGAACGCCGACTCGGCCTCGCCCTGCGCGATCTGCCGCGCGATGCGCTTCACCTCTCCACCAAGGCCGGCATCCTCAGCCGGGGCCTTGCCCGGCGGCAGCGCGACTTCACGCCCGACGCTATCGAGGCGTCGCTCCGCGCCAGCCTGTCGCGTCTCGGGGTGGACGGAGCGGATACGCTGTTCCTGCACGGTGCCGCGCCGCAGGAGTGGACTCCGGACCTGCGCCGCCGGCTCGACGATCTGCGCGCGGCCGGGGCGTTTGTCCGTCTGGGCGCGGCCGGGCGCGGCCCCGAGCTTGACGCCGCGCTGGACGCGGGTGCGCGCGCGATCATGTGCCCGGTGCATCCCTTCATGGACGACGCTGCGAAGACGCGGCTGGCCCGCGCCCGCTCTGCCGGGTGCACGGTCTTCGCGATCGAGACCTCGGGTCCCGGCCGTAGCCCGGTAACGGCTCCCCGGCGGGTGACCGACCTCTACCGCTTGGCAAGATCGGTCCGCGCGCTCGTCACGCCCGGCGCACCATCGCGGCTCCGCGTGCCCGTCGCCGAAGGGCTGCGCCACGCGCTCGATCATCCTCATGTCGACATCGCGCTGATGACCACCACGCGGCTCGATCACCTGGCCGACAATCTCGCCCTGTCCCGCGCGTGAGCACGGACGGGGCCGGTTCTCGCGGCGTCTGCCTGCTCTGCCGGTTGGCGAGGCCGCCAAGGAAAGCTAAAGCGAAGGGGCAGACCGTCCTGCCCCACTGTCCCAGAGCGACCTCATGACCGACTTTTCCGCGCTTGATCCTCACGCCCGCCGCCTCGGCGAGACCAGCCTCGCGGAACTTGTGGGACGCGATCGCGAACGCGATGCCTCGCTCGTCGTGGAGGGCGCCGGCCTGATGCTGGATGCCCGCAAGCAACGCCTCGACGCGTCCGCCTGGTCCGCGCTCCTGGATATTGCGTCCGGCAGCGATCTGGCCGAGCGCCGGTCGGCCCTGTTTTCGGGCGGCATCGTCAATGAAACCGAGCGCCGGCCCGCCCTCCATCCCGGCCTGCGCAATCCGGACCGGCTGACAGATGGCGACCTTGCCGGGCGTATCCGCGCCGCACGCGAGGCGACCTCCCGATTTGCAATGCGGGCCGGGGAGCGAGACGTGCTGGCCGGTCATCCGGTGCGGCGCGTCGTCAATATGGGGATTGGCGGGTCCGATCTCGGCCCGCGCTTCGTCTATGACGCGCTCAAGGCTGATCGCCGGGAGGGGATGGAAGCGCGCTTCGTCTCCAACCTCGATCCGGCCGATCTGGATGATGCGCTGGAGGGTGCGGACCCGCAAACCACGCTGTTCTGCGTCGTCTCCAAATCCTTTACCACGCAGGAAACCTTGATGAACGCGCAGGCTGCCCGCACCTGGCTTGTGTCCCAGGTCGGCGAGGAGGGCGCGAATATCCGCTTCTGCGCGGCCACGGCGGCCCCGGACAAGGCGCGCGCCTTCGGCATCGACCCGGCCCAGATCTTCCCGTTCGAGGACGGGGTGGGCGGACGCTACTCGGTCTGGTCGGCCGCCGGCCTCGCGCTGGAGATCGCGCTCGGCCCCGAGGCGTTCGAGGCGTTTCTCGCCGGTGCCCGCGCAATGGACGACCATTTCTACGACGCGCCGACCGAGTCCAATCTTCCAGTCGTCAAGGCTCTGATCGATGTCTGGAACCGGGCCGGGCTGAAGCGCCTGTCGCGCTGTGTCGCGGCCTATTCCTCCCGGCTCGAACGCCTGCCGGCCTATCTCCAGCAGCTGGAGATGGAGAGTCTTGGAAAATCGGTGACCCGCGAAGGCCGCCCGCTGGCGGCTGACCGGGGCGGACAACTGGTCTGGGGCGGACGGGGCAGCGATGTGCAGCACTCCTTCTTCCAGTGGCTGCATCAGGGCGTGGACGACGCCCCGGTCGATTTCATCGCGCTCAAATCGCTCGCGCAAAGCGAGGATCCGCGCGCCCAGGCCCTCACCGCCAACCTGCTCGCCCAGGGCGCGGCCCTGATGCAGGGCCAGGACGGGACGGGCGAACTGGCCGCGCACAAGGCGATGGCCGGCGGACGGGTCAGCTCCACGCTTCTGCTCGACGCGCTCACACCGCAGACGCTCGGCGCCCTCATCGCGCTGCACGAACACAAGGTATTCGTCGAAGCCACGCTCTACCGGCTCAACCCCTACGACCAGTGGGGCGTCGAGCTGGGCAAGCAGCTTGCACGCGATATTGCGATCGGCGATGTCAGCGTTCTCGACCCCGCCACACGCGATCTGATCGACCGTCTCGGCCTGTCACCGCGCCGGGATTGATGCTACCAGCGCGACAGGCCTCGCCCAGGCTGTTCGCGCCCTGCCGCCCAGGAAAACCCGACATGACCTCCAAGCTCGACCTCGCCACTCTCAAGCCGATGGCCAATGCGATCCGCGCCCTGTCCATGGACGCGGTTCAACGCGCCAATTCCGGTCACCCCGGCATGCCGATGGGCATGGCCGATGTCGCCACGGTGCTGTGGTCGCGCCATCTCAAATTCGACCCGGCCGACGTGACCTGGCCCGATCGCGACCGCTTCGTCCTGTCGGCGGGCCATGGCTCGATGCTGATCTATTCCCTGCTGCACCTGGCGGGCGTGAAAGAGGTCACGATCGAGGACCTGAAGAATTTCCGTCAGATGGACTCCAAGACGGCGGGCCATCCCGAATACGGCCACTGCCCGGGCGTTGAAACCACGACCGGTCCTCTGGGGCAGGGCATTTCGACCGCCGTCGGCATGGCGCTGGCCGAACGTCTCCTGAATGCGCGCTATGGCGACACGCTGGTCGATCACCGCACCTGGGTCATCGCATCGGACGGCGATTTGCAGGAAGGCATCAGCCACGAGGCCATATCGCTGGCCGGTCACCTGAAGCTGTCCAAGCTCGTCGTGTTCTGGGACGACAACGAGATCTCCATCGATGGCTCTACCGGGCTCGCCGATTCGGTCGATCATCGTGCCCGGTTCGAGGCTGCCGGCTGGACCACGATCGCCGTGGACGGACATGACATGAATGCGGTGGACGAGGCCATTATCAAGGCCAAGGTCAGCGACAAGCCGGTCCTGATTGCCTGCCGTACCGTCATCGGCTCGGGCTCGCCGAACAAGCAGGGCACGGCCGCCACCCACGGCGCTCCGCTGGGCGATGACGAGATTGCCGCAACGCGCGAGGCGATTGGCTGGAGCCACGAGCCGTTCGAGATTCCCGAGGAGGTCACGACGAACTGGCGCACGATGTGCCAGGCCTCCGCCGAGATGCGCTCCGAATGGCGCGACCGGCTGCAGGTCTCCGACGAACGCGAGGCGTTCAACGCGCAGATCTCCGGCAAGCTGCCGGACTCCGCGCGCGACGCGCTGGAGGCGTATGCCCGCCAGATGGCGGAGGAAAAACCGGTCCTCGCCAGCCGGGCCGCCTCCGGCAACACGATTGCCGCCATCTGCGAGGCCTATCCCGGCCTCGTCGGCGGATCGGCCGACCTGACCGGGTCGAACCTGACCAAGGCGAAATCCCAGACGCCGGTTTCGGCCGAGGACTTCTCGGGGAGCTATATCCATTACGGCATCCGCGAGCACGGCATGGCGGCCGCGATGAACGGTATGAGCCTTCATGGCGGCATCCGGCCCTATGGCGGCACGTTCCTGATCTTCTCCGATTATTGCCGTCCGGCAATCCGCCTGTCGGGGCTGATGAACCAGCCGGTCGTCTACGTCTTTACCCACGATTCCATCGGTCTGGGCGAAGACGGCCCAACCCACCAGCCGGTCGAGCATCTGTCCGCGCTTCGCGCCATGCCCAACGTGGAAACCTTCCGCCCCTGCGATGCGGTCGAAACCGCCGAGGCCTGGGCCTGCGCGCTGGAGCGTACCGACGGGCCGACGACGCTGGCGCTGTCGCGTCAGAAGCTGGTTCATGCGCGCCAGGATGATGCCTCGGAAAATCTCAGTGCACGCGGCGGCTATGTCCTGCGCGAGCCGGAAGAGGGCGAGGCGCAGCTTGTTCTGATCGCCACCGGTTCGGAGGTCGGCCTTGCGCTTGAGGCGTACGAAACGCTTGCGGGCAAGGGCGTGAAGGCGCGCGTCGTGTCCATGCCTTGCCTGGAGCGTTTCCTGCGCCAGGACAGGAAATATCGCGAGAGCGTCGTACCCGCCGATCTGCCCAAGGTCGCGGTCGAGGCGGCGGTCCGCTGGGGCTGGGATGGCCTCATCGGGCCGGATGGCGGCTTCGTGGGCATGGCCGGATTCGGCGCGTCCGCGCCGGCCGAGGCGCTTTACGAGCACTTCAACATTACGGCCGAGGCCGTCGTCGACGAAGCGCTCAAGCGCGTCTGATCGGTTGTCCAGACGATACGAAAGAGGCGCTTTCCCGACCCGCAGTCGATGAAAGCGCCTCTGTTCTGATCGGCAATTGCTGTGCCGCTAGCCGTTGGCGTGTCGCACGGCGATAGCGTGGATATTCACCGCCTCGCCGCCCGTGGGAACCACTCCGATATAGTCGCCGCTGCCGGTTTCGTTTGCCGGGACGGAGTATTCGAACATGAAGACTTCAGGCTCCTGGCCGGCTTCAAAGCTGTGCCAGCCGGAATCCTGTCCTTCGTTGGTGCTGTAGGCGACGTTGAAGCCGGCCGCGCTCTCGGCGCTGGCAACCACCACGACCTCGACACTCTGGCCGGCAAAGCTGGCGGCCTGGTTGGTCGGGATCTCGAACGCTGCGCCGCCCGTCATGCCGCTGGAGTCAGGTTCTCCCGGCAATTCACCCGAAAGAATGTAGGACTCGTCGCCCGCTTCCCAGCTCAAGCCATCGGGTAGCTCGATCGGCTGCGCGCCGCGGTCCTGGGTATAGTCCAGCAGGAAGGGCGCGTCGTAGAAGCGGCTGATATTCGCACCGCCTTCGGCGTCCATTCCGGCGTTCATGGTTGCGGCGTCGCCGTCCATGCCGCCCGGCCCGGTTTCCATACCGGACTCGTCCTCCATGCGTGGATTGCCGGTCGTGGCGTCATCCTGGGTCAGGGTCTCGGTTTCGGTCTGGTCGCCGGGCTCGAGCTCCTCGTAGCCGGCGCCATTCTGTTCGCCGCATGCGGCCAGCAGCAGGGCTGACATAGCGGTCGTGGTAAGAATCTGGGTGCGCATCATTCTGTGTCCTTTCGCCGCCAGGAAGGCAGCTTGTTTCTCGATCGCTCTATTGCGCTGCGCCGTAAGCCCGCACCGCGATGGCATGGATCATGACCGGGCCGTCTCCGGCGGGAAGCAGCCCGATATAGTGAGCGCTCTCCAGTTCGCCGTTCGGCACGTTGTATTCGAAGGTGAAGGTTTGCGGGATCTCGCTCGCCTCGAAGCTGCGCCACCCTGAGTCCGCGCCGTCATTCGTACTGTAGGCCACGTCGAATTCGGTCATGGTGTCTGCGCTTGCGATGATGGCCACTTCCACCGTCCTGCCCGCCAGGGAGGAGGCGGTCTCGCGCGGCACTTCGAAGGCGACCCCGTCGGTCATGGCATTGGATGTCGGCGCCTCTGCCGGTTCACCGGACAGCACGGCGGCGTTGTTGTCTGCTTGCCAATGCAGGGTGTCGGGCACAGCGGCCGGCGGCACACCGACGCCCTGGGTGAAATCGAGCAGCAGCGCGGATCCGTAGAATCCGCTTATGCTCGTCTGGACCTCGACATCCGTCGTCTGGGTGGCCGTTCCCGGGTCCGATCCAATGCCGATATCGGCTCCGGTATCCGTGGCCGCAGTTTCGCCGGCCATCGTGCCATCAGCGTCCTGCTGCTGCGTGCCGGATTCGGCCGGATCGATTTCGATGTCCGTCGGGCTCTCGGCTTGCGTATCGGTCAAGCTCTCCGTCGCCGCCTGGTCGCCCGGTTGGACCTCCTCATAACCGGCACCGTCCTGGTCGCCGCAAGCTCCCAGCAGGAGGGCGGATATGGCGGTGGTGGTGAGAATCTGGGTGCGCATCATGGAGGTGTCCTTTCATTGCGAGAGGGACAACGGCCGGCCGGTAGCGGCCTTCCGCATTTCAAGTGTCTCGACTAGCTAAATGCGGTCGGAGCGGGAAAGGTTTCGGCTTCGCTCGACTCCTGCGTGCGGGGCGGGCCCCGGAGTAGGGCCTGTATCAACGCCGGGAAGGCCGGGCGGGACTGAGAACTTCGCAGTCCTGCGGCCAGACAGGGGGCGCACTGGCGCCAGGTTCAGGCTATGTTCGCCTCCATGAGCACGGCGATTCGCATTCTGGGTATCGATCCCGGCCTGAACGCGACGGGATGGGGCGTTATCGACCAGACGGGGTCGCGCGTCTCCGCGGTCGGCTGGGGTGTCATCAAGGCGCCGCCCCGCGCCGCCATGTCGCAACGCCTGTGCTTCATCCACGACGCGATCGAGGCCTTGATCGCCGAGTACGCGCCGGGCGAGGCGGCGGTGGAAGACCAGTTCGTCCACGTCAATCCGGGATCGGCGCTGAAACTTGGACAGGCGCGGGCAGCAGCCATTCTCGCGCCGGCCCGGGCCGGCCTGTCCGTGGCCGAATATGCCCCGCGTCTGATCAAGAAGGCGGTGGTCGGGACCGGCGCGGCGGACAAGGGGCAGATCGCCGCCATGATTGCCATTCTCCTGCCCGGCACGAAGGCCGAGGCCGACGCCGCCGATGCGCTGGCCATCGCGATCTGCCACGCCAATCACCGCACCAGCATGACAAGGCTCGCCCGATGATCGGAAAACTGACCGGAATGGTGGACGCGATCGGGGATGACGAACTCGTCCTCGACGTCGGCGGCGTGGGCTATCTGGTGACGGCCGGGATTCGCACGCTGGCCAGGCTGGAACCGGGCACGCGGACCGTGCTGCACATCGAGACCTATGTGCGCGAAGACATTTTCCGGCTTTACGGCTTCCTGGCCGACAGCGAGCGCGCCTGGTTCGTCCGGCTTCAATCGGTCCAGGGGGTCGGCGCCAAGCACGCCCTGGCCATGCTCGATGCGATCGAGCCCGGCGATCTTGAAAGCGCCGCGGCGCTGGGGGACGCCTCGACCTTTGCGCGCGCCAAGGGGGTGGGCCCCAAGCTGGCGCAACGCATCGTCGCCGAACTGAAGGACAAGGCGCCCCCTGCCGGGCGCCGCCTGGCCGGACAGTCGCTGTCGGCTGCGCTAGGACAGAAGGACGCAACCGCCAGCCCAGGTGCGCCCGCCGAACCGGCTTCCACGCCGAACGCGGCGCGCGAAGGCGCGATCTCGGCGCTGATCAATCTGGGTTACCCTGAAAGTCAGGCCCGCCAGGCGGCGGCTAGCGCGTCGCGCGCGCTTGGCGCGGACGCCGATGAAGCCGCCCTGATCCGAACCGCGCTGAAGGAGCTGGCCCGGTGAGTGAGGAAACCGACCGCATCGTCTCCCCCGAGCCTTCGGCCGGGGACGGGCGCGACAAGGCCTTGCGCCCTCTGTCCTTCGACGAGTTTGTCGGCCAGCCGGCCGCGATCGCGAATCTGAAAGTCTTCGTGGCCGCCGCCGCGGCCCGTGGCGAGGCGCTGGATCACGTGCTCCTGTCGGGCCCGCCCGGGCTCGGCAAGACGACGCTGGCCCAGATCGTCGCGCGCGAACTCGGCGTGAATTTCCGCGCCACATCCGGCCCGGTGATTGCCAAGGCCGGCGATCTCGCGGCCATCCTGACCAATCTGGAAGAGCGCGACGTGCTCTTCATCGACGAGATTCACCGCCTCCTGCCCAATGTGGAGGAAATCCTCTATCCGGCGATGGAGGATTTCTGCCTCGATCTCGTGATTGGGGAGGGGCCGAGCGCGCGCACGGTCCGCATCGACCTTCCGCCCTTCACCCTGGTCGGGGCCACCACGCGGGCCGGTCTTCTGGCAACGCCCTTGCGCGACCGGTTCGGCGTGCCGGTGCGCCTGGAATTCTACGATGAGGCCGAGCTCGCCAGCATCGTGACGCGTGGCGCGAAAAAACTGGGCGCGGCGATGAACGAGGAGGGTGCGCGCGAGATTGCGCGCCGCGCGCGCGGTACGCCGCGCGTGGCCGGGCGCCTGCTCCGCCGGGTGCGTGATTTTGCCGAGTCCGACGGTACGGCCCTCATCGACCGCAAGGCGGCCGATGCCGCGCTGCGCCGGCTCGAGGTCGACGAGGTCGGGCTCGACAGCCTGGACCGGCGCTATCTGCGCGTCCTGATCGAGGGCTTTGCCGGCGGGCCGGCCGGGGTTGAGACGCTGGCGGCCGCCTGCGCCGAAGCGCGGGACGCGCTGGAGGAGGTGGTCGAGCCCTTCCTGATCCAGCAGGGCTTCATCCAGCGTACGCCGCGCGGACGTATCGCCGCCCCGCGCGCCTGGTCCCATCTCGGGCTGGAGCCGCCGCGCAGCGTGGCGGAAGACCTTTTTTCCGGCCCGAAGTGAATCGCGCTGCAACCTGGGCTATGCTAGACTTCGCCTTGTAAGCCGGAGCGCGCGGGCCAACCCGAACCAATGCCGCCATCCCCGCGTTGCTCCTTCGGACATCAGGAGGAGCGCGCCCATGCTTTTGGCCAGACTTGCCCGTCAGGTAATCCGTGAAGGCCGGTTGACACTGATCGATGCGCGGGGCCGAACCCATGTGGTCAAGGGCGAGCGCGAGGGTCCCGAGGCGGGGCTCCGCTTCCATACCGCGAAAGCCGAACGCCGCGTCGCCTTCAACCCGCAGCTGGCGCTGGGCGAATGCTATATGGACGGTTCGGTGGAGCCGGAGGGCTGCGACATCATCGATGTGCTCCGCCTGCTGATTTCCAACATGAAACATCTCGACGGGTCTGTTCTGCATGATCTGACCAATCGCTGGCGCTTCGTCACGCGGCGCATTGCCCAGCACAACCCGATCGGCAAGGCGCGCGACAACGTGGCCCACCACTACGATCTGTCGAGTGAACTCTATCAGCGCTTCCTCGATCGCGACCGCTTCTACTCCTGTGCGTATTTCCCCGAAGGCGTCGACACTCTGGAAGAGGCCCAGGCGGCCAAGGCCCGCCATCTCGCCGCCAAGTTGAGACTGGAGCCGAATGCGCGCATCCTTGATATTGGCTGTGGCTGGGGCAGCCTGGCTATGCATCTCGTGCGTCTGGGTGCGCAGCGCGTGGACGGTGTGACGCTGTCCCAGGAACAGCACGCCTGGGCCAGCGAATGGGCCCGGCGCGAGAAGCTCGACCGTCAGGCGCGCTTTCATCTGCGCGACTACCGCGATGTGGAGGAGCAGTATGACCGCATCGTCTCGGTCGGCATGTTCGAGCATGTCGGGGTGGGCCACTATGAAGAATATTTCGCCAAGGTCGCCCGGCTCCTCAGGGAGGACGGTGTCGCCGTCATCCACTCCATCGGCCGGTCGAGCCCGCCCGGATTCACCAATCCGTGGCTGGCCAAATACATCTTCCCCGGCGGTTACGTCCCGGCCCTGTCCGAAGTGCTGCCGGTGATCGAGAAGGCCGGGCTGATCGTGACCGACTTGGAGGTGCTGCGCGTCCACTATGCCGAGACGCTGCGCCACTGGCGCGAACGCTTCCTGGCGCACTGGGACGAGGTCGCCGAGCTCTATGACGAGCGGTTCTGCCGCATGTGGAATTTCTATCTTGCCGGTTCGGAAACAAGCTTCCGCGAGGGCGACATGATGGTGTTCCAGGTCCAGCTCGCCAAGACGCACGCTGCCGTCCCGCTGACGCGCGATTACATCCACAATTTCGAGAACGCGCACCCGCTCGACCAGACGATGAGCAAGGCCAGGGTGGAGCAGCCGGCCGAATAGCGCTACGCGGCGTCGTCATGAGCGATATGCAAACCCCCGAAGCCGGACGCTGGACCGGCGGCATCCACCTGCTGCCTGTGCGGGTCTATTACGAAGACACCGACTTCACCGGGGTCGTCTATTACGCCAATTATCTGAAATTCCTGGAGCGTGGGCGCACCGATGCGCTTCGCACCGCCGGGGTCAGCCACAACGATCTGTGGCAGGCCGAGCCGCGTCTGGGTTTCGCCGTGCGCAAGATCCAGGTGGAATATCTCGTTCCGGCCCGCATCGACGATGCGCTCGGCGTGGAAACGCGCTTCATGGGCGCGCGCGGGGCCCGGATGACGTTGGCCCAGCGCATTCTGAGAGACGGCGAGGTGCTCGTCACGGCCGAGGTCGAAGCGGCCTGCATCGACGCGGACGGCCGCCCGCGCCGCCTGCCTGCCGCAGTACGCGATGCCTTTGCCAGGCTGGCGCGGCCGCTCTAGCCGCCGCGGCTCTGGCCCGGGACCCATTTCACATCGTCCCGCCCGTCCTTGTTGGCGATGCGCGCTGCGACAAAGAGCAGATCGGACAGGCGGTTGAGATAGCGGATGACCGCTGGATTGACCGGTTCGCCCGTCGAGGCCAGGGCCACCACGCGGCGTTCGGCGCGCCGGGTGACCGTGCGCGCCGCATGGAGGCGGGCGGAGGCCTCGCTTCCACCGGGCAGGATGAAGCTGTCGAGCGGCTCCAGCCGGGCGTTGAGCGTGTCGATATCGCGCTCCATCGCCTCGACCTGGCTGTCCAGTATGCGCAGCGGCTCCCACTCCAGCGTCTGGCCGCGGTCGGGGACGCACAGGTCGGCGCCCAGGTCGAACAGCTCGTTCTGAACCTTGAGCAGTATGGGGCGGAGTGCGTCATCCCCGGCCAGGGGGCAGATCGCGAGCCCGATCGAGGCATTGGCCTCGTCGACCGTGCCATAGGCTTCGACGCGCGGATCGTGCTTGTCCGCCTCGCTCATGTCGCCAAGCCGGGTCCGTCCGGCATCGCCGGTCTTGGTGTAGATTCTCGTCAGGCGCACCATGTCGAGCCCTTCATTTGCGGGAGGCTAAATAGAGTTGTCTATTGTTAACCCTGTTGCCAGGCCGGGCGACACACTTTACTGTCAGCTCTCGTTAAGGGCTTTGAGCAAATACTGCTATCCGGCGAGGGCTCCGCGAAGCCAGAAGCCCGCAAGAATGAGCAGGATAGCGACAAACTGAACCAGCACGCGCGCGCGCATCAGCCGGTTCGACCATGTGCGGCCGAACTGGCCGCCTTTGAACAGGGCAAAGATGCCGGCACACAGGATCAGGAAAACCAGCCCCAACCCGACATAGAGTAGCCAATCGACGATCTGTATCATGGAGGTCCATCTAGGGTGGGAGACTCAGGCAGGCAATCTTCCTTATCAGATAGATTTTTTTGATGCGAGCTATCGAAATTAGTGGCATTGGAGGCGGGCACTTAAGCGCGTATGGAATTGAAAGCTGAAGTTTCGGGAACTTTCAGCAGGCCTGTGTAATTCAGACACAGTCGCGAGGAAACGGGTACGGGAATCGATGAGCGATCCGAGAGTGAAACGCATGACGCGGCGAGACATGCGGCGCGAAGCCACGAAGGCGACGGTGATCGAAGCCGCGCGCGAGGTCTTCCTGCAGCGCGGTTACGACGGCGCCACCATCAAGCTCATCGCCGACGAAGCCAGCGTCTCTCCAGGTACCGTTCTCAATGCTGCGCCGTCCAAGGCTGCGCTTCTCATCCAGATACTCCAGGAAGAATACGAGACGATTCGCGACACGCTCGACCGGTTGGAGCAAGCGCTCTCCGGCGATGTGCCCGATCGGCTCGTGGCCCTTTTGCAGGCGATGCTCGAGGCGCAAAGCCAGCACAGCGAGCTCTTCTCCGCCGCGATCGGCCATTCCTGGCTGTGGAGTGATCCGGTCTATGAAGAGACCTTCGAGCAGATGAATCTGGCGTGGGCTCCGGTCGTTCGCATTCTGGAGCAGGGCAAGGAAGCAGGCGAACTGGCCGCCGACAGCGATGTGCACGAAGTCTGCGCCGCCCTCCAGGAGGTCTATCTCGGTGCATTCCGCCGGATCCGGCGTGAGGAAATCGACATGAGCGGGGCCGGGGCGCTGCTGCGCCGCCGCGTCAACGTTCTGCTCAAGGGCTGCCTCGCCTGACCTTCGCCGTCCGTATGCGCTGGGCGCTGTAGACCCCGGCCAGAACCAGGCCGGCGCCGATCCATTGGCTGAACACCAGAATTTCGCCGAAGATGATCCAGCCCGCGATGGCCGCCACGATCGGCTGGATCAGCAGGATCAGGGCAGCCAGCGCCGCGGGCACCCGGCCGAGGCCGAAGGCTACGCCGCCCTGTCCGCCGGCATGGACCACGATCCCCAGTCCGATCAGCGGCAGCCAGCCGGCCAGCGTGGCCGGGAAGAGCGTGTCGCCCAGAACCAGCGTGACCGCGAGCGAGATGATTGCGGCCAGCGCTGTCGAGACGATCATCACCAGCACGGTCGATGTCGTCCGGCGGGCTCGCTGGACAGATAGAAGATAGCTCGCATACCACAGCGCCGTGATGGCCGAGAGCAGGTCGCCGACAAGGCGTTCGGGCGCAATGCGGATATTGGCAGCGGCCAGCAGGACCGCCCCGGCCATGGCGACCAGCCCGGCCAGGGCCAGGCGCAGCGAAATGCGCTCACCGAACAGCACCCAGGCAGCAATCGCGACGATGACCGGGGTCAGGTTGGACAGAAGGGCGGCATTGGCCGCCGTGGTCAGCTTGATGCCGGCATGCCAGAAGGCCAGGTCGCCGGCGAAGAACAGACCGGCCAGTCCCAGCGCGACATAGTTCGGCCGGCCCGCCGCCGCGCGGACCGGGCGCAGATTGGCCAGCGCCAGCCACACCGCGAAAGCGGGCAGGGCCAGCGCCAGGCGCCAGAAGGCGATGGGCTGCGGACCGAGATCGGACAGTTTGACCAGGATGGGCGCGAAGCCCAGCAGCGACGCGGCAATGGCCAGGACGACCGTTCCGGTCACAAGGGAGCGCGCGTCGCCGGATTGCCCCGCGCCAGCGGCTGGCGTTTCCAGAGACGTCGGGACATCTTGTGTCTGATGATCGGGCGACATGGGGCGGACCTCTGCTGACCGGGATGCCTGCAGTTAAGTCCTTCTGGCACCGGGACGAACCGGGTGCAATCCTCGTCTTGAAATCGCCTAGCCGTCGCCGGAACGCAAAGAGAAGCTCAGCAGCAAAGTGCGCTGCTCGGCATTAAAATTATCGTCCGAAATCAGGAAGAGATGCGGCTCGCCGTTTACCTCGGCGATGGCCGCGCCTTCGAAATTGTCCACGGTCATGCTCGTATCGAGCTCGCCGAGCAGGTCCGGTCCCAGGCCCGGTCCCCCGGCGGCGCTGGCCTCCAGCGCGGAATCGGCGATCCGGGTCAGGCGAATCCGGTTGCCGGTGCTTCTCGACCAGTACCGCTCCACGGCGATCAGTTCGCCCGGTGCTGCGCGCGCCAGCGCGGTCAGGCCGAACCCGTCGCTCAGGTGCATGCTGTGTGGGACGGCGTCGCCGTCGCCCAGATGCCAGATCGTATGCGGTTGCCCGTCGACGGCAGGATGCTCGATGCCGGCCCACAAGCCGTTTTCGGCCGGCGCCAGCGCCTCGATCCCGCCATTGTCGCGCAGGCGATTCAGGCCGGGCGGGGCGGTGTAGGGCTCAGGCAGGGCCGCGTCGATGCCGCTCCAGTCCTCGCCGATATCGTAAACCTGGATCCGGTGGTCGCGCTCGAAGCTGACCGCGTAGCGCCCGCCGCCCAGGGGCGCGAGGCCTTCCGCGTCTCCGGCCGGGCCTTCGAGCGGCTCGCCGCGCGCATCGCGCAGCGGGGCCATGCGCGGGTGGCTCAGCCCGTCCAGATGTCCGTTCCGGTCGTATTCGAGCGTGGCGGTCAGCCAGGCGCCGCCATCGGAGATGGCCAGCAGACGCTCGCCGTCCGGACTGATCTCGATGGCCGACCACCCGCCAAAGCCGGGTGTTTCGGAGCTGATCTCGATCCCGCCCTGATAGGTCAGCTGGTCCAGATTGCGCCGGCCGGGATCGTCGGGGAAAAGCGGGACGCTATCCGTGGAAACCGTGAGGGGCCCGGGATCCTGATTGCAGCCTGAGGCGAGAAGGACGGCGGCGAGGGTCAGGATCAGGCGTTTCATCGGCTACCTCTTCAAATCTGCACTGACGGCCCGTTTCAGCGCCGACAGCCTGTCCGCGCCGCCCGGGGCAGGCCGCGCCGGCTTGCGCGGATCGGCCTGTGCGCGGCGCGCCCGGCGCCCGCGTGGACCGTCCTCGAACAATGCAGCGAGCTGATCGGTCATCGCGCCGGCCAGCTGCTCCACGTCCAGCAGTGTAACCGCCTTTCGATAATAGCGTGTGACATCGTGCCCGATTCCGATGGCGAGAAGCTCGACCTCGGAGCGGGTCTCGATCTGTTCGATGACCTCGCGCAAATGCTTTTCAAGATAGGCGGGGGAGTTGGCCGACTGGGTGCCATCGTCGACCGGCGCCCCGTCGGAGATCACCATCATGATCCGGCGCTGCTCGGGACGGGCCAGCAGGCGCTTATGGGCCCACAGCAACGCTTCGCCGTCGATGTTCTCCTTGAGGAGACCATCGCGCAGCATAAGCCCGAGATTGTTGCGCGACCGGCGCCACGGCGCATCGGCGCCTTTGTAGATGATGTGGCGCAGATCGTTGAGCCGGCCCGGATTGGGCGGCTTGCCTGCTTCCAGCCAGCGCTCCTTGGAGCGGCCGCCCTTCCAGGCCCGCGTCGTGAAACCGAGAATCTCGGTCTTCACGCCGACACGCTCCAGCGTGCGCGCCATGATATCCGCGCACGCCGCGGCCACGAGGATGGGCCGGCCCCGCATCGAGCCGGAATTGTCGATCAGCAAGGTGACGATCGTATCGCGGAACTCGGTATCCTTCTCCTGCTTGAAGGAGAGGGGCAGCATCGGGTCCATGATGACGCGCGGCAGGCGGGCCGGATCGAGCACGCCTTCCTCCAGGTCGAAACTCCAGGCGCGCTGCTGCTTGGCCATGAGGCGGCGCTGCAGCCGGTTGGCAAGCCGCCCGACGGCGCTTTCCAGGCCTTTCAGGTGCTGGTCCAGATTGCGGCGCAGGCGCGACAGCTCCTCGGTGTCGCACAGATCGGTGGCGGTGATGGTCTCGTCATACTGGGTGGTGAAGACCTTGTAGGCGTTCGGATCCTCGCCGGTCGGATTGACCCAGTTGGGCCGGGCGGCCTGGACCGACTCGCTTTGCTCCTCGTTGGCATCGACCTTGGTCTGGCTCTCCTCGGCAAAGGAGATGTCCTCGGTGTCGGCCGCCGAGCCGCGCGCATCTTCCGGCGTGTCGTCCTCGCCGGTATCGGGCTCGTTATCGCCTTCGTCCTCGCCGGACTGAGGCTCCTGCTCGACCCCGGAATCGTCGTCTTCAGGCTGGTCCTCGTCCTCCTCGGATTCCTCTCCGAGCTCTTCGGACAGGTCGAGATCGCGGATCACCTGACGCAGGGCGCGGGCAAACTGCTTCTGATCGCCGGCGTTTTCGGCCAGCGCGTCGAGCGCGTCACCGGCCGCCTCTTCGAGGTCCTCGCGCCAGACCTTCATCAGCCCCTTGGCCGCTTCGGGCGCCGGGCGTCCGGAAATACGTTCGCGCACCAGCATCGACAGCGCATCGGCCAGCGGCGCGCTCTGCCGGTCCTCGGCGATATGCCAGCCTTCGCGCGTGCAGGTCTCGGTCAGCGACGCGTCCAGATTCTCGGCAACGCCGCGCATAGCGCGCGCGCCAAGTCCTTCACACCTTGCCTGCTCGGCGGCTTCGAAGATCTGCCGGCCCTTGGCGCCGGGGGGCAGGGCCGCGGCATGGTCCTCGCCATCGTGCAGGGCCAGGCGCAAAGCGATGGAATCCGCCTTGCCGCGCAACTTGGCCGCGCTCTTCTCGTCCAGCGCCTCGGGCACGGAGGGCAGAACCGCACGCCCGTTGACCAGGCCCGACCGGTCGCCGCCAAAGCGCACTTCCAGCTCGCGATCGCGGGACATGGCGCGCGTGGCCGCGCTCAGGGCGCGCTGGAAGGTCTCTGTGTCGCTTTTATCGGTCATGAAAAGAGAGATAGCCTCGCTCAGGCGTCTTGCGAACCCGCAATGTGAAAACTGGCGGCGGGGCAGGGGATATGCTACTTAGTCAACTTGACTAAGTTTGCCTCCGCGTTCCTGCTCCATATGGTGGTCTGCGATGAAAACCGTAACCGTGCACGAAGCCAAGACGCACCTCTCCCGCCTCCTGCGCGAGGTGGAAGCGGGCGAAGAGATCATCATCCGCCGCGGCAACAAGACGGTGGCCCGTCTCAGTGCGGCCGAGACCGGCGCGCCCCGGCCCCGCCACACGCCCGGCGCGTGGGCGCATATCAAACTCAGCGAGGAGACGCTCGATGCTCTGGCTGACCCACTGCCCGAGGAGTTGGTCGAGTTGATGGAGGGCGCCCCGGCCTGGGTTGACGACCTCAAGGAATGATCCTGTGCGATACGCACACCGCCGTCTGGTGGCTGGCCGGGGCCGCCCGGCTGCCCCGCGGCGCCCTGCACGCCATCTCCACGGCGACGGTGATCGGATTTAGCGCCGCAAGTCTCTGGGAGGTCGCGATCAAGGTCGGCAAATACGGCCCGGGCATCGACCCGGAGCTGACCCTGCTTCTAACCGAGTTTGAGCGTGCGGGCATGCCCGCAGGGTTCGAGCTGATCCCGATCACACCGGCCGATTGTTTCTCCGTCGCACGCCTGCCCGCGTATCACGGCGACCCCTTCGACCGCATGATCATAGCGCAGGCCCTGGAGCGTGATCTGACGATCGTTAGCAACGACCGCGCCTTCGACGACTACGGCGTCAAGCGGATCTGGTGATCCGCCGCCCCCAATCGCTCTACGCCGCCTGGCCCGGCTTGACCCGGCTCTCGGGAAGGCTCTCGCCGAAGACGCGCTGGTAGAATTCGGCCACGATCGGGCGCTCCAGCTCGTCGCATTTGTTCAGGAATGTCAGGCGGAAGGCGAGGCCGGTATCGTCGAAGATCTGCGCGTTTTCCGCCCAGGTCAGCACGGTACGCGGGCTCATGACCGTGGACAGATCGCCATTGATGAAGGCCTCGCGCGTCAGGTCGGCCACCTTGACCATGTCGGCCACGCGGGCCTGGCCTTCCTTGCCGGCAGCGAAGGCGCCCAGCTTGGCGCTCACGATGGCCTGCTCGGTCTCGGTCGGCAGATAGTTCAGCGTCGAGACGATCGACCAGCGGTCCATCTGTCCCTGGTTGATCTGCTGGGTGCCGTGATAGAGCCCCGTGGTGTCGCCCAGGCCCACCGTATTGGTTGTCGCAAACAGCCGGAAATGGCTGTGCGGATGGATCACGCGCGTCTGGTCGAGCAGGGTCAGCGCACCCGAGGCTTCCAGCACGCGCTGGATGACGAACATCACGTCCGGGCGGCCCGCATCGTACTCGTCGAACAGGAGCGCGACCGGGCGCTGCACCGCCCAGGGCAGGATGCCTTCCTGGAACTCGGTGATCTGCATGCCGTCGCGCACGACGATCTGGTCCTTGCCCACCATGTCAATCCGGCTGACATGGCTGTCCAGATTGACGCGGATCATCGGCCAGTTCAGCCGCGCGGCGACCTGCTCGATATGGGTCGACTTGCCGGTGCCGTGATAGCCCTGGACCATGACGCGCCGGTTGAAGGCGAAGCCGGCCAGAATGGCGCGCGTGGTCGGTTCGTCGAAGACATAGGTGTCGTCGATCGCCGGCACGTGGCTGTCGCGCTCTTTGAAGGCCGGCACCTCGAAGCCCGGATCGAACCCGAACAGTGTCTTGCAGTCGGCCAGCGTGTCGGGGGTCAGCGCGGTCAGGGTGTCGTCAGTCATCGCGTATCCACTATTCCCATGCGTTCGAAGTCTCTGCCCGCTTAGTTAGCGCGTGCAGCATCGTCTTGCCAGCCGCGCGGCGCAAATGCCGGGCGTCAGGCGTGGCCGGAGCTTTTCAGGATCTGGTAGGCGGCGACGACCTTCTGCAGCCGGTCTTCATAGCTGCGGTCCCCGCCATTGGAGTCCGGGTGGTAGGTGCGCAACAGCTCGGCATAGCGCTTTCGCACCATGGCCTTGTCGCAGCCATACTCCAGGCCCATCTCGTCGAGCGCGCGTTCCAGCAGGCGGCCCAGGCGCGGGCCTTCCTGACGCGCCTTGGCCTTCTCATGGCTCGGAGGCGGGCGGTCGCCGAAGAAGGAATGCGGGTCGAAGAAGGCTTTCTGCCAGTCCACCGAGGCGCGCTCGGCCTGCTTTCGCGTGCTTCCCGCGCGCGCAAAGCTCCAGGTCGGCCGGTGCCCGTAGGACATCGATTCCTGATAGGACTTGGCCGCGGACTCGCTCATGCCCTCGAAGAAATTCCAGGACTTGTTGTACTCGCCCGCATGGCCCTGGCAGAACCAGTAATATTCGTGCAGCTGCTTGGGGCCCTTCGGCGCGCGGCTATCGGCCTTGCGGTTGCACTTGGGATACTCGCACACGCGCTCCTGCGCCCGCGGTTCATCCTTGGGCGGCTTGATGCGGATGTCTTTAAACCGCGGGCGATATCTGTAGTCTTGTGACATGTCCGCCAGAGTATGGGGGCGCAGCCCTTGCCGGGCAATGAAGAGAGACGTGAAATGTCAGAGATGAAAGCGCGCATCGAGCAGACGCTGACCCGGGCCTTCGCACCCCGGCACCTGGATGTCAGCGATGACAGCGCGCTGCACGCCGGCCACGCGGGCAATCCGGACGGGGCGGGCGAAACGCATTTCACCGTCACCATCGTCGCGGACGCGTTCGAAAACCTCACCCGGATCCAGCGCCACCGCGCCGTCAACAAGGCGCTGACCGAGGAAATCGCCGACGGCGTCCACGCTCTGGCCATCAACGCGAGCGTGCCGGGGGAGTAGTGAGATATTCAACCAGTGAATTGCCAGTGAATTAAATTTGCACCATTTTCCTCCGCGTGCTATGCATATAAATAGCGGGAAAGCGGAGGTATGCGGGTGGACAGGCGGCAAATGCTGGAATGCGCTCGGGACGAGTTTGAGATTCCTTTGTGGAGGCTCGTTGAGCAACTGGAACGGTGTCTGGCCAGCTTGGCTGCCGTGCCGCACTTCGATTCCAATGACCCGACGGCCGTAGGGGCTGCGATTCACTCTGCGCTACCTAGCGCGCTGGCGGATAGCGGGCTTGAAGAAAAGGGTTTTGCTCTGGAGCGTTACGCTCAGGGGCCATGCTACAAGCTGGTGAGTTCGGTCGGTGCTACGAATCCGAAACGGTCTGCCAGCATTGAATTGCACTTTGCGGGCCCGCAGGGCGGAACAAGCAAATCTGCGCATCAGTTCGCCAACCAAGGTGATGACAAAGGTCAGCCGCTGCCTGGGTTTGAGCTTGCTGCCCCTAAGGCGCTGTTATTCTTTCTAGCTTACCACTTGACCCCAACAAAAACGAAGGTAGGCGAGCTGTTCCTGATGTTTGCTGACAGCGTTGATCGGCAAAAGATAAAGCTGCAGAGGCCTGAGGCTTCTCATAGTGCCGAGCCTGCCGCGCGACCGGCTGATCTTGGGCCTGAGAACAGTACGCAGGTGAAGGCGAAGAAGAACGCTGCACGAGGGGATGAGCGCCGTGATGAAACAACTAAACGGGGAGATGCTTCTTCTGGCGCGTAAGAAGCGTCGAATGACACAATCGGAATTGGCTGATGCTTCCGGTGTTGCGCAGGCGAAGATCTCGCGCGTGGAGAACGGGACTAAGAGCGATCTCTCATTCGAGGACGCATCCGCACTGGCCGTGTCACTCGAGTTTCCAATTGGGTTCTTCTACGAGCAAGAGCCCTTATATCGGCGTCCGATAAGCGTCCATGGAGCGGCTTTCCGAAAAAAATCAGCAGTTTCGGTTAAGGATCAGGATGCGGCGATTGCGTCGGCAAATCACTATGCCCTTCAGGTTCGACGGCTTCTACAAGCTGTCGATCTAGATAGTCAGTACTTGCTACCTCAATTTGAGGTTGCCGACCCGCGCGTCGCCGTTGATGGCGAAGCCAATTCTGTTGATTCGGCGGCGGAAGCCGCACGGCGTATTCGGGCCGGTTGGCAAACCGGAGACGGTCCGCTCATCAACCTTGTGCGCTACGTTGAAGCGTGCGGCGTGGTTGTCGTATTTTCGGATTTTGGTGCGGCAGCAATCGATGGTCTCACGCTGCGTCCTGCTGGGCTAAAGCCGATAATCCTACTCAACCGAAATCGACCTGCAGACCGTATTCGTTTCAGCCTGGCTCATGAATTCGGACATGTGGTACTCCACCCATATCCATATGAGGAGATGGAAAAGGAGGCAAACGAGTTTGCCGCCGAGCTTCTGATGCCAAAATCTGGCGTGGCGGCAGATTTAAAACGCCCGTTATCGTTAGCATATTTGGGAAAGCTTAAGCTTAAATGGCATACCGCAATGTCGGCGCTAATATTTCGTGCAAAATCACTAGGTTTCATAAATCCTGATCAGGCGACGATTTTATTTAAGCAAATGAGTAAGTGTGGCTATAGAATGAGAGAACCGGAAGAGTTCGATGTGCCTCATGAAAAAACAAAGCTTATCTCTGACCTTTTGGACGTTCATCTGAAAGATTTGGGATATACGATTCAAGAGTTGTCTGATGCAATGAGGACAAATGCGGATGAGTTTTCTTTGATGCATAACCTTGATTTTTCACCATCGGTTGCTCGCCCTAAATTGCGCGTTGTCGCGAGCAACTAGATCGCTCCTGTTCCGCGGCTTTTTACTAAGAAGGCGCAGCCCTAGGTCGTGGACTCATAAGCCCTAGACCTCGATTTCCGGCTCCTCGCGGATGCGCATTTTCTGGATCTGGTTGCGGCGGCGTTCCAGGATTTCAAACTGCACGCCGTGAAACCGGAAGACCTGACCGGCCTCGGGAATGGTCTGCGCCTCGTGGATCACCAGGCCGGCCACCGTCACCGCCTCCTCGTCGGGCAGATCCCAGTCCAGCGCCCGGTTGATGTCGCGAATCGGCACCGTGCCGTCCACGATCACCGATCCGTCCGGCTGGGTGGTCACGCCCTCGATGGTGATATCGTGCTCGTCCTCGATCTCGCCCACGATTTCTTCAATGATGTCTTCCAGCGTGATGATGCCGCGCAGCGCGCCATACTCGTCCACCACCAGGGCGAAGTGCTCGCGTTTTTCGCGGAAGGCCGAGAGCTGGTCGAGCAGCTCGGTCGTTTCCGGGATGAACCACGGCTCGCGCTTGATCGCCCCGATATCGACCTTGCTGGCGTCGCCATTGGCTTCGTACAGCGCGCGTGCCAGATCGCGCGCATGCAGGATGCCGACGATATTCTCGCTGTCGCCGCGATAGAGGGGCAGGCGCGTATGGGGACTGTTGAGCGCGTCACGCATCAGGACTTCCGGGCTGTCCTCGATATCCAGCATGATCAGCGACTTGCGGTGAACCATGACGTCGTCGACCGTCAGCTCGCGCAGGTCCAGCACGCCGCCCAGCATGTCGCGGTCTTCCTTCACCACGCCGCCTTCTTCGTGGTGCAGGTCGATCTGACCGCGGATTTCCTCGTGCGCGGACAGGACCGGGCCTTCCACATTGGCACCCAGCAGGCGCAGCACGCCGCGCACGATGGTCTGCACTCCGGCCACGACCGGAGAGAACACGATCACGACGATGCGGATCGGCAGGCTCACGGCAAGCGCCATCCGGTCGGGATTGGAAATCGCATAGGTCTTGGGCATGACCTCGGAGAAGATCAGCACGAGCGCTGTCATCACCAGCGTGGCGATGGGCACCCCGGCCTCCCCGAACATGGCCAGAAAGACCGCCGCAGCGATGGACGAGGCCAGGATATTGACCAGGTTATTGCCCAGCAGGATCGCCCCGATCAGGCTTTCCTTGTCCTCGATCAGGTAGAGCACGCGGCCCGCACGCCGGTTCTTGTCGCGGTCGAGCGTGAGCATGCGCGCCTTCGAGGTCGCCGTCAGGGCCGTTTCCGACCCGGAAAAGAAGGCGGACAGGGCGAGCAATATCAGGACGCCGAGCGCAGCCCAGCCCATCCACATCTCGAACTCAACGGTCATGAAGCTCCTCTCGAAGGAAGGCGGTCAGGTCGTCCCGGTCCGCGCCGGGGCGTATATACGCTTCGCCCAGCCCGCGCGATAGGATCAGCGTGATGGCGCCGCCGCTATTCTTCTTGTCGCCGTCCATGCGCTCGACCAGGCGTTCGGCCGAATACGGCCCGCCGGGCAGGGCGCGGGGCCCCGTGGGCAGGCCGGCCTCGCGAAGATGACGGGCCACGCGCGCCGCGCTCCCCTCCGGTGCGGTTCCGATACGTTCCGAATAGCGCAGCGCCAGCACCATGCCGGCCGCCACCGCCTCGCCATGGACCAGCGTGCCCGGCACCGCCTCGGCCTCGAAGGCATGGCCGAAGGTATGACCCAGATTGAGCAGCGCGCGCCGTCCCGCCTCGCGCTCGTCCTCGGCCACGATATCGGCCTTGAACTGGACCGAGGCGGCAATGAAACCGGTCAGGTAGGGCAGCGACAGCGCCTGGCTTCCAGCCTCTTCCAGGCGTTCGTACAGGGCGCGGTCCCCGATCAGGCCCGCCTTGACGATTTCCGCGTAACCGGCCGCCAGCTCCCGGCGCGGCAGGCTTAAGAGGAAGCCGGTATCGGCGATGACGAGGGCCGGCTGATGGAAGGCGCCGGCGAGATTCTTGCCCTGTGCCGTGTTGATGCCGGTCTTGCCCCCGACACTGGAATCGACCTGGGCCAGCAGGGTGGTCGGAATCTGGATGAAGCGCGTCCCGCGCTTGACGATGGCCGCAGCAAATCCGGCCAGATCCCCGATCGTCCCGCCGCCGAAGGCGATGACCGGTTCGTTGCGCTCGATATTGTGCTCCAGCAGGGCCTCGGTGACCTGCTGCAGCCGGGTCCAGTTCTTCGCGCCTTCTCCGCCTTCGATTTCGAGGATTTCGGGCCGGACCTGCGCGGCCTCCAGCGTCGCCATCAGCCGGTCGCGGTGATGGGCGAGCGCGATGCGGTCCGCGATCAGGAAGGCGCGCCCGTTCGGACACAGCCCGGCCAGGTGAAGCGCGGCCGATTCCAGCGCGCCTTCCCCGACCATGACGTCATAGCTGCGCGCGCCGAGTTCGACGCGGACCGTCTGTCTCGCGCTCAAGAGGACGTCTCCTGTGTCAGATGATGCGCCAGAGCGTCGATGATAGCGATAACCGTGCGTCCGTGCGATCCGTCGCCGGTATCCACCGCCAGATCGGCTTCGCTGTAGAAGGCGGCGCGTTCCTGCATCAGCCGCTCCATCACCGCTCGCGGGTTCTCCGTCTTCAGAAGCGGGCGCGTATTGCGCCGCGAGACCCGCTCCATCAGCGTGTCGAGGTCGGCGCGCAGCCAGACCGACAGGGCATTCGCCTTGACCACCTCGCGGGTCTCTTCGGACACGAAGGCCCCGCCGCCAAGCGCCAGCACCATCGGCTCTCCGGTTTCCAGCAGACGCGCAATGACCTTGCGTTCGCCGTCGCGAAAGGCGGTCTCGCCGAAGTCTGCAAAGATCTCGGAGACGCTGCGTCCCGCCGACGCCTCGATCTCGTGGTCGGCGTCGCGGAACGGCCAGCCGAGACGGCGGGCCAGACGGCGCCCCACGGTGGTCTTGCCCACGCCCATCAGGCCGACCAGAACGATCGGGCGGTCAAAGCGTTGAACGGGTACGGGAAGATCGATCGAGGACATGTCATCTCATGGTATAGGCAAGCCTGGCAGGTGCGGCAATCGCCGCGCGGGTTTCCGGCAGTGGCGCACGTCTGGAAATCGCCTTATTCAAACGGTTAGACTGGCCCCATATTTCTCCTGACTCTCAAGGACTCTCGCATGCGCGGATTTGTTATCGGTTTTGGTGTCCTGGCCCTGCTCGTGCTGGGCGGTTTCGGCATTCTCCTGCTGATGGCCGACGGGATGGCCCCGGAAACCGGAGAGGTCCGGATCGAGGTGACCGATGCGCTCGATGATTAGACCGGCTCTTGCCGCGGTCCTGCTGGCCGGTGCGCCCGCAGCCCTGGCCCAGGAAGGTGCGTCGCGCGGCCCCGGCATCGAGGTGCGCGAGCTGGGCATGGTCGACCCGTTCCAGGTCGGCACCAGCCAGGCGCTGTCCGACCAGGCATGGGTCTCCGGCGATGCTGCGACGACCCGCGCGCTTCTGAACGCGCTTCCGGCTGCCGACAGCCAGGGCTGGCAATCTGGACTGGCCAGCCGGCTTGCCGCACGCGCCCTGCTTTCCGCAGGCCCGCCGCCGCGCGGCGCCGATAATTCCTTTGCCCTGGCTGCGATCCGCGCCGATCGGGCCTTGGCCGCGGCCGGTGCGCGGGAAGCGTTCGCCCTGCTCGAACGCACGCCGCGCCTGAGCCAGTCGGCGGCGCTGTCGCGCATTCACGCCGAGGCCGCGTTTGCGCTGGGCGAAACCACCGCCGCCTGCCGGACCGCCGACCAGCTCCTGCAAGGCCGCGATCAGGCCTACTGGCTGCGCGCCCGCGCCGTCTGCTCGGCGCTGGGCGGCAATACGGCTGCGGCCGAGCTGACGGCGGAGCTCGCCCGCTCTGTCGAAGACGCTCCGGCATTCGATGCGCTGCTCGATGCCTATACGTTGAACCGCGACCTGCCGGGCGATGCGCGCCCGACCACAGGAATCGAGCTTGCCCTCGCGCACGAAGTGGCGCCGCAGGCCAGCCTTCAGGTCTCCGAGGGCGCGCCGCTCTGGCTGGCCGAAGCCGCGCAGAGCTACGGCCCGCCCATCGATCTGCCCCAGCTTCCTGCCGATGCGCTGGACGTGGCGCGCGGCCTTGAAGGAACCGAGCGCAATGCGGCTCTCGGTGCGCTGGCCGGACAGGATGTGGATCGCGGCGTCGCGGCCGAGGCGCTGGCCCTGCGCCTCTCGGAAGCTGCGGCCAACGATCGTTTCGTGGAAGTCGCGCGCGCTTACGGCAACGAGGTCGAAACCCTGCCGATCACCGCCGAAACCCTCTCCTGGGGCAAGGGCTTCGTCCTCGCCGCCCTGCTCAATGGCGATCTGGAAACGGCGCGCATCTGGCGCGAAGCGCTGATGGACGGCCCGCCGCGGATGAGAATGGACGATCCGTTCGGCGGCGCGGCTGGCGGCCCGGGGACGGGAAGCGCGTCCGGTGCGGCCGGGCTGGTTCCGCCGCAAAATACCGGGCTTCCCGCCTACGAACCTGAATGGACCCGTCCGCCCGCCGAAACCATGGTCGTGCTCGATTACGCGCTTGCCATTGCCGAAGACCGGCTCTCTGGTCCGGGCTTCGAGGCGATCCTGGCCGCCCGCGTTGAGACCGGCACGCCCTCGCGCCTGGCCGAGGCGGCAGGCCTTGCCGCCTTGAACGTCCCGGTGCCTGCCAGCGTGCGCGCGGCCCTGCTTCCCCAGCCGCAAGAGACGGGCGAGCTGGGCGCCATGCCTGCGACCGGCTTCCTGCCCGCCGGGCTGATGGCCGCCCGCATGCAGGCTCTGGCCGAGACCCAGCTGACTGCGGCCCGGATGGTGGAGGCTGGCAGCATCACGCCGGCGGCCCTTTACGGTGCGGCGGCGATTCTCGAAGAGGCCGGTCTGCGCCGTGAGGCCCGCCGTCTGGTCCTGGAGGCGGTCGCCGAGGGGGCGATGTGAGCGCGCGCTCCATCGCGCTTTTCCTCGACATGATGGCCGCCGAGCGCGGCGCCGCCTACAATACGCTGGAGGCCTACCGGCGCGATCTAGACGACATCGAGACGCGCCTGGGCGCCACGGGACGGTCGCTGGACGAAGCGCGCACCGAGGATCTGGAATCGGTCTTTTCCGGCCTGGCCCGCGACGGCCTGTCGGCGAGCACCAGTGCGCGGCGCCTGTCGGCCGCCAAGCGCTTCTACCGCTTCCTCTTGAAGGAGGGCGTGCGCCCCGACGATCCCGCCGCAGGCATGACGGGGCCGAAAAAGGCCCGGCCCTTGCCGAAAACCCTCAGTGAAGCGGATGTGGAGCGCCTGTTCGAGGCCGCCGAGCGCATGGAGGGCCCGGCCGGCCTGCGCACGCTGGCCTTGCTCGAGCTGCTCTATGCCGGCGGGCTGCGGGTCAGCGAGCTGGTCTCCCTGCCGCTATCGGCCTTTGCCCGCGCGGAGCGCTGCATCCTCGTGACCGGCAAGGGCGGGCGCGACCGGCTGGTCCCGCTCACAGACAGCGCCATTCAGGCCGTCTCGGACTACAAGAAGGTGCGTGAGGCGCACCTGCCCCGGCGCGACCACACCGCCTTCCGCCGGGCCTCGGCCTTCCTGTTTCCGTCGTCCACGGCGAAGGCCGGTCACCTCACGCGCGAGCGCTTCGCCCAGATCCTCGCCGATCTCTCCGTGTCGGCCGGTCTCGACCCGAAGAAGATCAGCCCCCACGTGCTGCGCCACGCCTTCGCGACGCACCTGCTGTCCAATGGCGCGGATCTGCGTACCGTGCAGACCCTGCTCGGCCATGCCGACGTCTCCACGACCGAGATCTACACGCATGTCCTCGAAGAGCGGCTCAAATCGCTGGTCAACGACGTGCACCCGCTCGCGCGGAAATAGCCCGGAGTATTTTCAGCGTCGGCGCGTCATCCACGCCCAGACCCCGGCGGCGACCGGGACGAGGAGGGCAAGCGCCCCCAGCATGTCATACCCGCCATGGCCGATCAGAGCCGCGATCAGCCCGAACAGCGACACCGCCGCGATGACCGTCGGCCAGGCGAAGACCTCTATCGCCGTTCTCTTGCGCGACTGGCGGGACTCGTATGCCCTCATTGCGCCGGCTCCTGCGCGGCCAGCGTGGTCTCGGACAAATGGCGCGGCTTGGGGCGTCTGACCCGCGCCGCCCAGAGATAGAGTCCGGTGGCCAGAACCCCGATGGCGGCGAGATCCAGGATCGCCCAGAGCAGCTTGAGCGCCAGCCCGCCATAATCGCCGAAATGCAGCGGCTTCGAGAGCGAGAGGGCCTGGGTGTACCAGGGCATTTCGCGCATGCCCGCGAACGCGCCGGTTTCGGCATCGATGAGCGCCGGCGTGATCAGATGCTCGGTCAGCGCGGTGTCGCCATGCAGGAAGACGGCGTAATGGAAGTCAGTAGAGAAATCGCCTCCGGGAAAGGCAACGAACTGGAGAGTCATGTCGGGAGCGGCGTCAACGGCCTGCGCCACGGCTTGATCTAATGAGCTCATAGCAGCCGGTAGTGGCACGTTCCGGTGGGGATAAGGTGCGGTCAGATCGGCGAGTGCTTCGGCTTTCCAGAGGTCGAAAATCGGTGTCGCCAGCGTGTTGATGACGCCCGTGGCGCCGACAACAATCACCCAGGCCAGCGTCACGATGCCGAGAAGGTTGTGATAATCCAGCCACTTGATGCGCCGGGTCCGGTTCACGCGCAACGTGCCGAACGCCTGCTTGCGCATGAAGGGCAGGTAGAGCACGACGCCGGACACGATCGCGGCCAGGAACATCACCCCCATCGCGCCCAGGAACAGCATTCCCGGTAGCCCGAGGAACATGTCGGTGTGCAATTGCAGGAGGAAATCCATCACCCCGCCGGCATCGGCACGCGGCGGCACCAGCTCGCCGCTGGTCCGGTCAAAGGAGGCGAAATGCATTTGCGGGCCAGGGGCATCCGGGGTCGGCCCGGTCGTCACATTGACCACGGGCCGGTCGGTATCGAAGCTCATGAAGAGGGGGACTTCCCCGGGCCGATTGTCCAGCGCAACTCCCAGGATCGCATCCAGGCTCAACATGGGACCGTCCGGATTCGCCGCCTGCCAAGCATCCGGGTTCAGCGCGTCCTCGAATTCGTCGTGAAAGATCAGGGGAAGCCCTGTCACACACAGCATCAGCAGGAAAAGCGTGCACACCAGGCTCGTCCAGGTGTGCACAACCGACCAGGCTTTCAAACTGCGTGACGTCATGGGCAGCCGGGCCGGGTCATCGCCCGGCCCGCTCCTTCAGGGTCAGAAGTCCACCGAAGCGGAGAGCTTCACGGTACGCGGCTCGCCCTGGACCAGATAATTCGCGCCGGGATAGCCGCCGGTGGACGCCCAATACTTCTCATCGAAGAGGTTTTCCACCCGGGCCCTGAGCGCCACGTCGCGCTCCTGCACGCTCACGGTATAGCGCAGACCGGCATCGAAGCGTGTCCAGTCGTTAAGCTCTACGGTGTTGCTTTCATTGACATATTGGCTGCCGGTATGAATCATGCGGGCGTCCAGCGTCAGGCCGGAAACGGCGCGCACGTCCCATTCCACGTTCGCATTGAACTGGACTTCCGGGATGCCGATGGGCGTGTTGCCCTCGTTCGTTCCGCCCTGCGTGCGCGACAGCTCGGCATCGAGCAAGGTCGCTCCGCCGATCAGGCGCAAGCCTTCGACCGGCTCGCCGAACACGGTCAGCTCCACGCCGCGCACCTGCTGTTCACCGCCGTCGGTGAAGCGCTGGTCGACCACGATGGCACTTGGCTTGTTGAGTTCGAAGACGGCAAACGTCGCGCCGAAATCGCCACCGTCATACTTCACACCGGCTTCGATCTGTTCGCCCCGGAACGGGTCCAGAATCTCGCCCGCATTCAGGATCGGCACGCCGCCCGATGTCGCGGGGGCAACCTGGCTGGGCTGGAGGCTTTCGGCGTAGTTGGCGTAGAGCGAAATCTGTTCGCTCGCGCGATACACCAGGCCAACGGCCGGCGTGAATGCATCGTCGCTATAGGTGGATATCTGCGCGCCGGAATTATAGTCGAAGGAGCGTGTCTCGATGTCCTGGAAGCGCACGCCGAGCGTGGTCAGAAGGCGCCCGTCAAAGAACGAAATCATGTCGGCCAGCGCGAAGCTGGAATTGCTGACTTCCTCGGTGACCAGCGGATCGTCGAGGTCTCCCCCGACGAAGAAGTCTGCCGCCGGAGGGGTAACGGCAAACGGCTCGTACAGGTTTCCGGAAAAGCCGGCGAAGCTGGAAAACGCGTAGGCATTGCGGCTTTCGCTCTCAATGGCCGAAGCCGATGCGATGAGCCGGTGCGCGATTGCCCCCGTGACGAAGTCGGCGCGAAGACCCGCATCGGCGGAGATCACATCGTCCTCGCGCGTATTGTCGAACCGGTAGGCGCTGGTGGTGCCGATCGCGGTGGCCGAGGGGTTGGCCAGGCGGTTTTCTTCCTCGCCATTGCGTGCCCCGGCGGCGGCCCATCCGCTCAACCAGTCGGTAAAGTCATACTCGGCGCGCACGACGCCGAAGAGCTGGCGCTCGTCGGTGAAGGTCCAGGGCTGAGCGTAATTGGTCTCGCTTCCAGGAACTGCCGGAACGTCGCCCAGGGGCGTGACCTGCGGGCGCGGCGCGTCGATGCGGTGGTCCTGATAGCCGATATCGGCCGACAGGCGCAGGCGCTCGCCGCGATAGTCCGTACCGAAGGAGAGGAGGGACAGGTCGCGGTCCTGGTCTTCGATCGCGGTCTCGCCGCTCCGCAAGGCAGCGTTCGCGCGAATGCCGAAGGCGTCCTCTTCACCGAAGCGGCGCGCGATGTCGGCCGCGCCGTAAATATGGGCGTTGCTCTCATAGCCCAGGGTGATCCGGTTCAGGTCCTCGTCCGGCGCGCGTTTCGGTACGAGGTTGAACGCGCCACCGACCCCGCTGCCGCCCGGCGCAGCACCGTTCAGGAAGGAGTTGGCGCCGCGAAAGACTTCAACGCGTTCAATCAGTTCGGCCGCGACGTACTGGCGCGGCAGGATGCCGTAGACCCCGTTATAGGTCATGTCATCGGAATAGACCGGGAAGCCGCGCACGACATAGAGTTCCTGGAAGTTGCCGAAGCCCTTGGCCACGCGCACGACCGGATCGTTCGCCAGAACGTCGCCCACGCTGCGGGCCTGCTGGTCGCGAATGAGCAGCTCGGTATAGGCGGTCGCCTGGAAGGGCGAGTCCATCATGTCGATATTGCCGAACAGGCCGGCGCGTGCGCCCCGAGCGACCTGACCGCCGGCGTAAAGGTCTGCCAGGCGGACCTGGGAGCCGCCGGTGACCACGATCACGTCTTCGGTTCCGGTCTCTCCGGAGCTCGGCACATCCTGCGCAAAAGCGGGAGGCAATGCGGTCGATAGCGCCAGCGTTGCCGCCAGACCCTTGAGTTGCGTCTTCATGATTTGCCTTCCTGCAGCCCGCACCTGAGAATGAATTTGCGAACCGTTTGCAGAAAAGGCGTGGCGGCGTCAAGCCAGGTCGTCACATGTCGGGCACTGGAGAGGGCGGGCTGGCCCACGGTGTGGTGTGATTGCGCTGACCGCTTCCCGCAGCTAGTTTGCGCAGGCCTGCCGCCACTGCTATGTGGGCTCACTTCATCAGCCGGCCGCGTTTCGCGGTGCCAGTGTTTTCAAGGTCCTATGTCGAATCCTGCGCGTACCTATCTTGATTTCGAACGTCCGATCGCAGAGCTCGATGCCAAGATCGAGGAACTGGAGAGCGTCCTGGCCAAATCCGGCGAAGACGCGCCGGACGCCGCGGAGGAGGTTTCCCGGCTGCGCCAGAAATCGGCCGAGCAGCTGCGTACCCTCTATGGAAAGCTGGACCCTTGGCGCAAGACGCTCGTCGCGCGCCATCCCGAGCGCCCGCATCTGCGTGATTATATCGGTCACCTGATTTCAGACTTCGAGGAATTGTCCGGCGACCGCCGCTTCGGCGAGGACTTTGCTATTATCGGCGGACTGGGCCGGCTTCGCGGTCGCCCGGTAGTGGTCATGGGCCACGAGAAAGGCCACGACACCCAATCACGTATCAAGCACAATTTCGGCATGGCGCGTCCTGAAGGTTACCGCAAGGCCATCCGGTTGATGGACCTGGCCGAACGCTTTGACCTGCCCGTCGTCACCCTGGTCGACACAGCCGGCGCCTACCCCGGTATCGGCGCCGAGGAGCGCGGCCAGTCCGAGGCGATTGCCCGCTCGACCGAACGCTGTCTCACTTTGGGTACGCCCCTGGTGTCGGTCATTACCGGGGAAGGCGGATCGGGCGGCGCGGTGGCCATTGCCTCGGCCAACAGCGTGCTGATGCTGGAACACTCGATCTACTCGGTGATCTCGCCCGAAGGCTGCGCGTCCATCCTGTGGCGGGACGGGGCGCGGGCCAAGGATGCAGCCGTGGCGATGAAGGTGACGGCGCAGGATCTTCTGGGCCTTAAGATCATCGACAAGATCATTGAGGAGCCGGTTGGGGGCGCCCATCGCAACCGGCCCAAGACCATGGATGCGGTCGGCGACGCCATCGAAACCGAGCTGCGCCATCTCGACGGGCTCGACCCGGCGACCCTGCGTCAGCGCCGCCGCGAGCGCTTCCTGCGCATCGGACGAAGCCTGCTCGACGAGGACTAGTGCTCGTTCAGTCGGGCGTTCGGTCCAAAGGGCAGGTACCGGGCGATCAGCCTGGCTTGCGAGAGGAAGGCGATCAGGATGATCATCGCGATGGCCAGGGCAAACCCGGCCGCCTGAAGCTTTACCGGCCCGTACTCACGATAGTTGACGATGTACCAGCCCGGCGCGGACAGACGGATATAGCCGATCTGACCGTTACGGCCGGGATGTTCCACGACACCGCTTGGCCGGCCCTGGCCGTTGATGGTCCGGGCCATGATTTCGGGCTCTATGCGCCGGGCTACCTCGTCGGCTCTGGACCGGTCGATCGCTGAATCCTGCAGCAGATCGCGGTGGGCGATCAATTCGCCTGAGCGCGTGATGATTGCCGCGCCAGGCTCGGTAACGGCCGTGTAGAGGTAGTCGGTCGTGTCCAGCGTCGTTCCTATGGAGCCCAGATGACGTCCGGCTGCACGCAGCGGCGTCAGGCATCCGATGGTAAGGGCCGTCCCGTCGGTCTGTGAAATGATACGGTCGAGGCCCGTGCAGGCCGTGCTTCCCATGGGATTGTTGGCCGGTTTGACGACCTCCACGATCGGCAGGGACTGGAAGGAAAAATCGGCCGGTGCGCGTTCGCGATAAAAGAGCAGCCGGTCCTCGCGATCGGGACCGAACATGATCAGGTTGTCGTTCGCGTCGGTGAAATAGAGATTGTCCAGCTCCCCGGCCAGGGCCGGGCCGGCCTGTCGGACGGTGAGGAATGCGGCGGTCAGGATACGCTTCTGATCGGCGTCCAGACCTGCGCGTAACCCGGCAAATGCGCCGATGCCGTAGGTCAGCGTACCGTCTTCCGATACATGGCCGTCGAAATAGCTCGGGGGAGAGCGCCGGGTTCCGTCGCCGAATTCGAGGAAGGCGGACTCGAAGACCTCGTTGACCGTCTCTTCGGGAAGCGTATCGAAATAGCGAAAGAAGAGTTCGACCGTGCGCAGTTCCACGTTGACGAGCTGGTCGAACGTGGTGAGTTCGGATGGCGCGCGCTGGGCGATCTCCAGCTCAAGTTCTTCACGCGCGTCCTGGGTGAGCGCGTCTAGAACGCGATCGTAGATCGCGATGGCAACAAGGCCTCCGACAAGGAGACCGCCGATCGCGGCGACGCAATATGCGAGCCTTAAACTCCCCATTCTGGCCTCCCAGCCTACGTGTTTTCACGCTTTGGGAGTGATTTGGTACGCGCCAGAGGTGAACGGGACCTTACTTAGGGCCGGTAGCGGGCAAAAATAATGGCGATCATGCTTGGTCAGACCGCGCTGACCGACCCATGGCAGTGCTTGAATTTCTTTCCCGAGCCGCAGGGGCAGGGCGCGTTACGCGAGACCTTGCCCCAGGTGTCCGGTTTCTGGGAATCGAAGGTGTCACCCGCCGCGGCCGAACGCGCGGCCCCCGCCAGCACGCCCTGGGTCGGCGGCGTGGGAGCGCTTCCCGGCTGTCGCATTTCGTTGCGCCCGGTCTGCGGGTCGCGGTGGACCGGAGTGATGTCCTCGGGCGGACGCGGCGGCGCCATGCCGGCTGGTTCGATACGGATATTGGACAGGATGCGGGTGGTCTCGAAGCGCAGCTCGCCGAGCAGATGCTCGAACAGGGCAAAAGCCTCGGTCTTGAACTCGTTGAGCGGATCCCGCTGGGCATAGCCGCGCAGACCGACGACAGAGCGCAGGGCGTCGAGCTGCTGAAGGTGTTCGCGCCAGTGCGTATCGATGGTCTGGAGCAGGATCTGCTTCTCGATGCGGCGCATCAGCTCCGGCCCGGCGTTGGTCGCCTTTTCCGCATAGTTCTCCTCTTGCGCCTTTGTCAGGCGCTCGAGAATCTCCTCGTCGGCAATGCCTTCTTCCGCTGCCCACTCGGTGACCGGCAGGTCGAGCCCGTAATATTTCTGCACATCCTCTTTGAGACCCGCCGCATCCCACTGGTCGGCATAGGCCTTTGGCGGGATATGACGGCGCACCAGATCCTCGGCGACCTGGCTGCGCATGTCCTTGATCACGTCGGTGACGTCAGGCGCGGTCATGAACTCGATGCGCTGCTCGAAGATCGCCTTGCGCTGGTCGTTCATCACATCGTCGTACTTGAGGATGTTCTTGCGGATGTCGAAGTTGCGCGCTTCGACCTTCTTCTGGGAGGTCTCGACCGCCTTGCTCATCCAGGGGTGCTGAATGGCCTCGCCTTCCTTCATGCCCATGGTGCGCATGATTCCGTCCAGCCGCTCCGGCGCGAAAATGCGCAGCAGGTCGTCTTCCACACAGATGAAGAATTTCGAGCGTCCCGGGTCGCCCTGACGGCCGGACCGTCCGCGCAGCTGATTGTCGATGCGGCGGCTTTCGTGGCGCTCGGTCCCGATCACGTAAAGACCGCCGGCTTCCAGCGCCTTGGCCTTCTTCTCCTGGATGTCGGCCTCGATCTTCTCGCGTTCGGCGGCGATTTCCGCGTCGCTCGGCTCCTTGCCCTGTGCGGTGGCCTGTTCCAGCCAGTCCGCCAGACGGTAGTCCAGATTGCCGCCAAGCTGAATGTCGGTGCCGCGACCGGCCATGTTGGTCGCGATGGTCACCGCGCCCGGAACACCGGCCTGCGCGATGATCGAGGCCTCCTGCTCGTGATAACGCGCGTTGAGCACCTTGTGCTCGATCTTGCGCTGGTTCAGGAAATCGGAGAGCGATTCCGAACGTTCAATGGAGACCGTGCCGACCAGCACGGGCTGATCCTTCTTGTGAGCCTCCACGATCGATTCCAGGATCGCCTCGTTCTTTTCGGCCGTGGTGCGATAGAGTTCGTCTTCTTCGTCGATCCGCGCGATGGGGCGGTTGGTCGGCATCTCGACCACGCCCAGACCGTAGATCGATTCAAATTCTCCCGCTTCGGTCGCGGCCGTCCCGGTCATGCCGGCCAGTTTTTCATACAGGCGGAAATAATTCTGGAAGGTGATTGAGGCCAGCGTCTGATTTTCCGGCTGGATGTCAGCGTCTTCCTTGGCCTCGATCGCCTGGTGCAGGCCATCGGACAGGCGCCGGCCTGGCATCATGCGGCCGGTAAACTCGTCGATCAGGACGACCTTGCCATCGCGGACGATGTAGTCCTTGTCGCGGTTGAATATCTTGTGGGCTTTCAGGGCCTGGTTCAGGTGATGAACCGTCGCGATATTCTCCACATCGTAGAGGTCGCCGCTTTCCAGCAGGCCCTGCTCGCGCAGAATCTGCTCGATGTGCTCGTTACCGTCCTCGGTAAAGATGACAGACCGCGTCTTCTCGTCGACCTGGTAGTCCTCGTCATCCAGAAGCGGGATCAGCGTATTGATCGTCTTGTAAAATTCGGTGCGGTCTTCGGTACGCCCTGAGATGATCAGCGGTGTGCGCGCCTCGTCGATCAGGATGGAGTCCACCTCGTCGACGATGGCGAAGGCGTGAACCGCCTTGTCCGCCTCGCGCCCGCCGAACTGGACCATGTCCTTGAGCGAGTATTTCATGTTGTCGCGCAGATAGTCGAAGCCCAGCTCGTTATTGGTGCCGTAGGTGATGTCGCAGGCATAGGCCTGGCGGCGCTCCTCGTCGGTCATGCCGTTGAGGATTACCCCTGTCTTCATGCCCAGCTTGGCGAAGATACCGCCCATCCATTCGGAGTCGCGCTTGGCGAGATAATCGTTGACCGTCACCACATGAACGCCCTTGCCGGGCAGAGCATTGAGATAGGCGGCCAGGGTGGAGACCAGCGTCTTGCCCTCACCGGTCTTCATTTCGGCGATATCGCCGCCATGCAGCACCATGCCGCCGATCAGCTGCACGTCGTAATGACGTTGCCCCAGGGCTCGCTTCGCTGCCTCACGTACCGCCGCGAAGGCTTCATGTAGCAGGGAATCGAGCCCGGCGCCTTCGTCGAGCCGCTTCCTGAACTCTTCGGTCTTGGCGCGAAGCCCGGCATCGTCGAGGGCTTCAAATTCAGGCTCGAGCGCGTTGATCTTCGCGACATCCTTGGCCATTCGTTTGACGAGACGGTCATTGGACGAGCCGAAAATCTTGCGGGCAATGGAAAGCATGACGTAATGGGCCTCGAGGCGAAGGTCGAAACAAGTGGCAGGTGGCCGGAGCCGGAAAGGGGGGCGTGCAATTGCGCCGCCAGTCGACATAATCCGACCGATATTCAGGTCTTTGCTGACTTAAGGAGGCGGTGATGGGGTGTCAATCGAGCCGGGCTTCCCAGCTGTCGCAGCTTCATCGGGTTCTAAGGATTGCTGAAATGACCGCAGTGTCTCTGCTTCGCATCGTCTGCGCGGGTCTGGGTTTGGCGGCGCTGGCGTCATGCGGGCAAGCGGGGCCCGGCCTCTCCGAGACTCAGGCGGCGCCGGATCGGCGGGCGCCGGTGGACTATGCCTTCATCACTCTGGAGCCGCTGGGCGAGGACGATGCCGTCGCGGCAAGTGTCGGCGAAACGCAAATCTACATGTCTGATGTCCGGCGCGAGGCGGTGTCGCAGAATCTGGTCGAAGACGGCGCTGCGCTTCGCCCCGCAGACCCGGTGTTCCAGCAGGTGCTCAGTGAGTTGATCGAGCAGAGACTCCTTGCTCTTGAAGCGCGCCGGCAGGGTCTTGATGCCGATGCCGAAACGCGCCGCCGGCTGGCTGCCGCCGAGGAGCGCATCCTCGGGAACGTGCTGGTCGAGACTGCCGTGTCGCGGTCCGTCAGCGACGAGGCGGTTCAGCGTGTCTACGAGGAACAGGTTCGCCTCGTGCCGCCGACCGAGGAAGTGCGCGCACGCCATATCCTGGTGTCCACACGCGAGGAGGCCGACGAGGTCGCGCGCCTTCTGGCCGAAGGCGAGGATTTTGCCACGCTTGCCGCGCAGGTCAGCCAGGACCCGGCCACGCGATTTGAGGGCGGCGATCTGGGCTACTTTACCCGAGAAGGGATTTTGCCCGGCTTTGCAGGCGTCGCCTTCGAGACGCCGGTGGGCAGCATCTCAGCGCCGTTTCAGACCGAATTTGGATGGCATGTTCTGACTGTGGTCGACCGGCGTAATCAGGCCAGGCCCAGCTTGGACGAAATGCGTCCGCGCATCGTGCGTTTCCTGACGCTGGACGGGATCCAGACCCTGCTCGACACGATCCGGGAAACCTACCCGGTTACCCGCTCGGCCGCCCCGGCGCCGGCCGAGCTGCGTGCGCAGGAGACCGAAGAGACGGGTCGCGGTGCTGAAAACAACACTGACTCTTCGGGCGGGGAGCGTTAGGTCCCCGGCAACCAGATTTCTTTGCAGCGTTTTCACCAAACAGGTTTTACCATGCTCGCGCCCAGGACGGACATTCTGCTGGTTTCCGCTTGCGCGCTGCTCGATACCGATGGCCGCGTGCTGATCGCGAAACGTCCCCAGGGCAAGGCGCTGGCCGGGCTGTGGGAGTTCCCCGGCGGCAAGGTCGAGGCCGGTGAGACGCCCGAAGCGGCCCTGGTAAGGGAGCTGCGCGAGGAATTGGGGATTGAGCCATGCGAACGTTGCCTGCAGCCTTTCGCGTTCGCATCCCATCCGCTCGAGGATGGACGGCATCTTCTTATGCCGCTCTATGTGTGTCGCAAATGGGATGGTTTTCCCGATCCCCGGGAAGGCCAGGACATCGCGTGGGTCGCGGCGAACGAGCTATCGAATTATCCCATGCCCGAGGCCGACAAGCCGCTGGCGGCCGAGCTTCGCGACCGGTGGACGGGCACGCGTGTTATCGACTGATGGCGGTTTGCGGCGATGAGGACGGGGCGACAAGCATTGAGTACGCGCTGATCGCCGCGCTCATTGCGCTTGGCCTCGTGGCCGCGCTTATCGCGCTCGGCGGTTCGATCGAGGCGCTTTTCCAGACCGTCGCCGACTTGTTCCCCTAATCGCCGGCCTTCTGCCCGGCGCTGCGCTCGTCGACGCCGAGCGCGTCGGCCAGGCGGACGGTTGCACTTCCCGGCCGCTTGGGCTTCGGCTGATCAGGATGCGGGGCCCAGCCTGCCGCATGTAGTATCTCGAATGTGGCAGGGATCTTGCCGTCCTCATGTGCGAATTTTTCCGAGTAGATCTCGGCGGTTCGCACGAAGAAGCGTTTGGTAACCGGCTCGCGGGGCCGGGTCTTCAGAACGCTGGTCTCACCCATCTTTCGCAGATCGCGCATGAGCACGAATGAATTGCCGTAGCGTGCCGTGACCCGGTCAACGTCACTAACCGGCATGGCAAATCCTGCGCGGGCCATCAGCCCGGCCATATCGATGGTGTCGGCAAACGGCGATACGCGCGCGCTGACGCCGCCAGCCAGCTCGCTTTCGGCAGCCATCATCGACTGGCGCAATTCTGTGAGGGTCGAGCCGCCAAGAAGGGCGCCCGCGAAGAAGCCGTCGGGTCTCAGCGCGCGATTGAGCTGGATCAGCGCACCGACCAGATCGTTGGTCCAGTGAAGCGAAAGACACGATAGCACGATGTCGACGCTCTCGTCGGCGATGGGCAGACGCTCTTCGTCCAGCACAAGGCCCTTGAACGTGCTTGTCCTGGCCAGGCCCTGAGCCAGATCGGCCTCTATGACATGACCGAATTTTCCGGCGACGTCTGGGCGCTTCTTCAAGGCACGCCCTACCGCGCCACCTCCACCCAGTACCAGACAGGTGTCGAAATCGCGCGTCACCGCGCTGACACGGTCAATCAAATCTTCCGCAGCTCTTGCATGAAGGAAGTTATAGTCGTCAAATTCTCCTGCAGCGCGATTTTTGCGCTGCTTCAACAATACGCGATCGAACAGCTGGGGCGGCCCCTCGCCGTGCGGGCCGGCAGCGGGCGCGTTGGTGGGGATGTGGTGTGTCGGATCAGTCATGGGCCCGATATGGGCTGAAGTGGTCGCAAAGAAAAGCGGGCCGGCTTGCAGGCCTCCTCGCCGATATCCTGTGGCCGCCGCTCTCGCCCATTTCCAACGCGGATGTCGGTGCGCCTGGCGAGCTGTCTCCTGGTGACTGGACCAAGATCACCTTTCTGGAGCAGCCATGGTGTGACGCGTGTGGAACGCCTTTTCCGTATGCGATCGGTCGAGGCGGCGTGTGTGCTCCCTGTGCGGCGCGTGCGTTGCCGCTCAGCTGTGTCCGGTCGGCCTTCGTCTACGATGAGCAGAGTCGCGCGCTGGTGTTCCAGCTCAAGCATGGTGGGCGAACCGACGGGCTGAAAGCCTTCGCGCGCTGGATGGCGCGGGCAGGACATGACTGCCTGCGTCCCTCGGCCGTGCTGGTTCCGGTACCTCTTCATCCGAAGCGGCTGCGCCAGCGCCGTTTCAACCAATCCCTCCTGCTTGCGCGATCACTCTCGCGCGAGACCGGGCTGGAGGTTGCAGCTCACTGGCTGGAGCGGGTACGGGCCACACCCAGCCAAGGCGGTCTGAGCGCGAAAGGCAGGGCCCGCAATGTCGCCGGAGCCTTCAAATTGCGGACAAAACTGCCGGCGGCGCTGAAAGATCTGAACCTTGTGCTCGTTGACGACGTCTACACGACCGGGGCTACGCTCAGCGCTTGCGCCCGGGCGCTGAAGCGGGCCGGTGCCGCAAATGTGAGCGCGATTACCCTCGCGCGCGTTGTGAAACCGGTCGATCCTCTTAAATAATGGACGAGACGATATCCTGGCGGGGCGCTGTGAACGGCCGCCCTCCAACGCGAAACGGAGTGAGATGCCGCCTTATGGCCCAAGTGACGATCTACACACGCCCGATGTGCCCCTACTGTGTACGGGCAGTTCAGCTGCTCAAGAAGAAAGAGGCCAGCTTCGACGAGATCGACGCCGGCTTCGACAAGGCGAAGAAGGAGGAGATGATCCAGCGCGCGAACGGTGCACGAACCTTCCCGCAGATTTTCATCGGCGACGTCCATGTGGGCGGGTGCGACGAGATGTTCGCGCTTGACCGCCAGGGCAAGCTTGACGCCATGCTTCAGTCGGCGGCCCAGTAATGTCCGCGGTGAAGATCGCTCTCATCCAGATGCGGTCCGGCACCGACCCGGAGCGCAATCTCGACGATGCCGAGGCGCTGGTCCGCGAAGCGGCCGCGAACGGCGCGAAGTTCGTGGCTACGCCTGAAACGACCAACCTGGTTCAGAAGGACCGGGAGACGCTCTTCTCGGTCTTGCGTCCGCAGGACGAGGACCCGGCAATGGTTCGGTTCGCCGATCTGGCTGCAACCCACCGCATCGATCTGCTGGGCGGCTCTTTCGCCCTGCTCGGACCGGACGGCCGGGCGGTCAACCGCTCCTGCCTTTTCGGTCCGCAGGGCGAGCTGAAGGCGAGCTACGACAAGGTCCACATGTTTGATGTCGAGATCGGCAGCGGCGAGCGCTGGCAGGAGTCGGCGAACTACAAACCCGGCGACCGTGCCGTCATCGCCTCCGCCGCATCGACTGTCATCGGGCTCTCGGTCTGCTACGACCTGCGCTTCGCCTATCTCTACCGCTTGCTCGCCAAGGCGGGGGCGCGTGTGTTGACGGTGCCCAGCGCCTTCACCCGTCCCACCGGGAAGGCTCATTGGGAGGTGTTGCTGCGCGCGCGTGCCATCGAGACAGGCTCTTGGGTGCTCGCCCCGGCCCAGGGCGGCCGCCACGAGGATGGCCGCAAGACCTGGGGCCACTCCATGGTCATCGACCCGTGGGGCGCAGTCGTCGCCCATCTCGATCACGACGAGCCCGGCATTCTCTATGCCGAGATCGATCCGGCCAAGGCGGACGAGGCCCGCACGCGCATTCCCGCGCTGCATAATGACCGGCCGGTGACCGGGCCGGACCCGCTGGCATGATCCGCTACGCGCTTGTGTGCGAGGACGATCACCGGTTCGAGGCCTGGTTTTCGTCCTCCGACGCTTACGATACCCAGGCCGGACGCGGACTGGTGGAGTGTCCCCAGTGCGGATCGGTACGGGTGAAGAAGCAGGTGATGGCTCCGGCCGTATCCACCTCTTCGGGCCGCGAAACGGTCACCGGCGGCGTGGCGGGAGGCCCCGAGTCCGTCTCGCCGGACGACCTCGTGCGCAAGGTCCAGGCCCACATTCGCGCCAATTACGATTATGTCGGCGAGCGCTTCGCGGACGAGGCTCGCGCCATTCATAGCGGCGAGAAGGCTGAGCGTCTGATCTATGGCGAAACCACGGGCGAAGAGCGTGCCCGCCTGAGCGAGGAGGGCGTCGCCTGCGCACCCCTGCCGGACGCCTTCGTCCCGCCTTCGGGCAAGAAGACCAACTAGGTCGAAGCCGGCTTCTCGGCGCCCAGAAGATAATTCACGCCCGCATCGCCGGAGATGAAGAAGCGGTCCTTGAGCGGATTATAGCTCACGCCCACCGGGCTGCGCACTGAGAAGCCCTCCGCCTGCAGAGCTTCACGCACTTCCTGCGGACGGACCAGCTTGTTGAAGCGGTGAGTGCCGCGCGGCAGCCATCCCATCACGTATTCGGCGCCGAAGATCGCGGTCGCAAAAGCGCGCGCGGTCCGGTTGATCGTCCCCACGATCATCATCCCGCCCGGTTTGACCATGGTGGCGCAGTCGCGCAGGAAGTCCTGCGGATTGGCGACATGCTCGACCACTTCCAGGTTGAGGACGACATCGAACTGGCCGGGGCCTCCGCTTTCCAGCAATTGCTCGGCCGTACCGTGGCGAAAATCGATATCGAGACCGGCCTCACGCGAATGGACGAGCGCGGTCTTGATGTTGGCTTCGCCCGCATCCACCCCGGTCACCGATGCACCGAGGCGGGCCATGGGCTCTGACACCAGCCCGCCCCCGCATCCGATGTCGAGCAGGCTGAGGCCTGCAAGCGGATCGGGTCCGCTTCGCCCGAAATGATCGCACAGCGTTTCGCGGATATAGACCAGGCGGGCGGGATTGAATTTGTGCAGCGGTGCGAACTGGCTGTTCGGATCCCACCATTGCTCGGCCATCGCCGCGAATTTGGCCACCTCTTCCGGGTCGATGGACGGTGTGCTCAATGTCTGCGGTGCAGGTCCAGCTGCCATCTCCGTCTCCTCGTACGCGGCTTCGCATTTGCGCCCGGCCCGGCCGGGATGTAATCACGGAACCGCCTGATTATGGCCCCGTCCAGGATCAATATGGACCCATTCTGCGTCTTATCGAGCCCGGGACCGACCGTCCAGCTACAGCCAAGGCAAACCGCCTCATGTCCGACACCCTGCCTCGCCTGGTCCTGAAGTTCGGAGGCACCTCCATGGCCGATGCCGAGCGCATCGCCCATTCGGCCTCCATCGTCGCGGCCGAGGCGCGCACCGGGCGCGGCGTCGCGGTGGTCGTATCGGCCATGGCCGGCGAGACCGACCGCCTGCTTTCGCTGGCCACCTCGCTGGGAGGCGGACTGGGAGAGGTTGAGACCGACACGGTGTTGAGCGCCGGCGAACAGGTTTCAGCCGCGTTGATGGCCCTGGCCCTCCAGCGTGCCGGGCTGAAGGCGCGCGCGGTCATGGGCTGGCAGCTGCCGATCGAGGTGGACGGGCCTCCAGGTTCGGCCCGGATCACCGGCATCGATCCGCATCTGCTCGATGCCCTGCTCGAACAGGACACGATCCCGGTCGTGGCCGGGTATCAGGGGGTGAGCGCGGACGGCCGGCTGGCGACGCTCGGGCGCGGCGGCACGGACCTGACCGCCGCAGCCGTGGCTGCTGCGCTGCAGGCCGAATGTGACATCTACACCGATGTCGACGGTGTTTTCACGACCGATCCGCGCATCGAACCGGCGGCGCGCCGGGTTGGGCGGATCAGCCATGACGAGATGCTGGAGCTGGCCGCCATGGGAGCGAAGGTGCTCCAGACCCGGTCAGTGGAATACGCCAAGGCCAAGGGCGTGGTCCTGCGGGTGAAGTCGAGCTTTCTGGATGCCGGGTCGAGTGCGGGTACCGAGGTTGTCTGCCCGGCCGATATCGCCGAGCGCCGCGTGGTGTCCGGCGTGGCCTATGCGCGCGATCAGGCGCGCTTGTCGCTTTACGGGCTCGATGCCGACGGGGCCCAGGCCGCCATCGTGTTCTCGGCGCTCGCCGAAGCCGGGGTGGGGATCGACATGATCGTTCAGGCGCGATCGCGGAGCGGCGACAGCGTCAATCTTGAGTTCTCGGTAGAGGGCAAGGATCTCGACCGCGCACTCGCCGCAGTGCGCCGGCATCTCGATGAAATGCCCGGTTCGGCGTGCGCCCATCAGACCGGCCTCGCCAAGGTCTCCGTCGTGGGAACGGGTCTTCGCGGTCGCGCAGATGTCGCGCGCACCCTATATGAGGTCCTTCGCAGTCGGAATATCGCGGTCAGGATGGCCGCGACATCCGAAATCAAGATTTCTGTTCTCGTCGACTCCGACTGGCTTGAACACGCTGTACGTGCGCTGCATTCGGCCTACGGGCTTGATCAGTCTTGACGTGGATGCCGTGAACCGCCCCTCTTGGCCGGTCGCTTGAACCGGTCGCCTCCTGGATGGCCCATGAATACTGAGACCAAAATGACGGCATTGCGGGGCCCAAGACGCCTCTTGGCGCGGATTCGAGACTTGATGGCGGATCAGGACGACGCGCAGGCGCGCCTCGACCAGCTGACCGACATCATTGCCGAAGAGACCGCAGCGGACGTCTGCTCGATTTATCTGGTCCGGCCCTCCGGTGCGCTGGAGCTGTCGTCCACGCACGGGCTGAATCCCGAGGCGGTCCACAACGTGCGCCTGTCGCGCGATGAGGGCCTGGTCGGCCTGGTTTCGCGCCGGGCCCGACCGATCGCGGTCGAAGATGCGCCGCGCCATCCTGACTTCTCCTACAAGCCGGAAACCGGCGAAGAGCCGTTCAAGAGCTTCGTGGGCGTGCCCATTCTTCGCGGCGGCCGCCTGGTCGGTGTGCTGACCCATCAGACCAAGGCCATCCGCCCGATGACGGAGGAGGAGATCGAGACCCTCCAGACCGTCGCCATGCTGTTGGCGGAAATTGTCGCTTCGGGAGATCTCATCCGGGCCGAGGCCTTCTCAGGATTGGAGCTGCGTCCGTCCGCGCCGGAGCGCTTCCAGGGTGTTGCCTTGTCTCCGGGCCTCTCGCGAGGGGTCGCGGTCATGTACGAGCCCCACGTGATGAGCGCACGCATGGTCGCCGAGGACGTCGAGGTCGAGACCGCGCGCCTGGATTCCGCCATCTCCCGCTTGCGCGCCGGAGTGGATCAGCTTCTGGAGTCCGGCCGCGTCCCGATGGGCACGCCGTCTCGGGACGTGCTCGAGGCCTATCGCATGTTCGCCCACGATCGCGGCTGGCTCGACCGGTTGCGCGAGGCGATCCTGTCCGGTCTCACGGCAGAGGCGGCTGTTGAGCGTGTCCGTAACGAGCATCGCGCCCGGCTGATGACGGCCCGCGACCCTCATTTCCGGGAGCGCCTGCACGATCTGGAGGACCTGGCCAACCGTTTGTTGCGCCATCTGGCGTCCGAAAGCGGCAGGCCGACGATCGAACGCACGCTGCCGGAAAAGGCCATCCTCATCGCCCGTTCCATCGGCCCCGCCGAATTGCTGGAGCTTGACCGGGCGCGCCTGGCCGGCGTCGCTCTGGAAGAGGGATCGAGGACGAGCCATGCCGCTATCGTGGCGAAGGCGCTTGGAATTCCCATGGTCGGCCGGGTGGAAGGCGCACTCGACCGCGTCGAGGATGGCGACCCGATCATCCTGGATGGCGAATTCGGGCTGCTGCATGTCCGCCCGTCACAAGAGGTGAGCGAGGCGTATGACGAGCGTCTCAAGACGCTTGCCAAGCGCTACCGCACCTATGCGCGTCAGCGCGAAGAGCCGGCGGTGACCAAGGACGGTCAACGCGTCGAGCTTCACCTTAACGCCGGGCTGCTGGTCGAATTGACGTCGCTGGCCGATACCGGCGCAGAGGGCATCGGCCTGTTTCGAACCGAGTTCCAGTTCATGGTTGCCGACACTCTGCCGCGCCTCAGCGCGCAGGAGGAGCTGTACCGCGCGGCCTACGAGGCTGCAGGTGACAAGCCGGTGGTTTTTCGAACGCTCGATCTGGGTGGCGACAAGGTGACGCCCTTCACCCCGGCGACACGCGAGCCCAACCCCGCTCTGGGCTGGCGCGCCTTGCGCATGGGGCTGGATCGTCCCGGGCTGACCCGGTATCAGTTGCGTGCTCTGGTAAGAGCCGCTGCCGGACGCGATTTGCGTGTGCTTTTCCCCATGGTGACCGATGTCAGCGAACTGGCAGCGGTGCGTGCAATCCTCAACCAGGAACTCGCGCATGCAGCCCGTCATGGCCACGAGCAACCGCGATCGGTCCAGGCCGGCATCATGCTGGAAACGCCCGCTATCGCTTTTTCTCCCGATGCGTGCCTGCGTATCGCGGACTTCGTGGCGGTGGGCGCCAACGATCTGATGCAATATTTCTTTGCGGCAGATCGTCAGAACCCGCGCGTGGCTGATCGCTACGACTTTATTTCGCCCTCTTCTCTGCGGCTGTTGCAGTCGGTGCGTCAGGCGTGCGCGCGGCACGACAAGCCGGTCTCGGTGTGCGGGGAAATCGCGGGCCGGCCCCTGGAGGCCTGCGTGCTCACGGCTCTGGGCTACAGGCGCTTGTCCATGGCGGCATCCGCGCTGGGGCCGGTCAAGCGTGCCATTCGCGGAATGGACTGCGAGCGGCTTGGCGCGTGGCTTGCAAGTGTACTCGACGAGGCCGAGACAGGCGAAGAGACCCCATTGCGTCAGCGCCTGATCGAAGCCGGTGACAGCGCGGGTCTGCCCGTAGAAGCTGTTGATAAGCTGGGCCGTCCGTGATTTAATTGGTTTGCGGTGAGACAAAAACGTCACACTGCTGGGGGACTTCGGGGGCGCTTGCAAAAGCGGCAGAGCAAACAATGGCTCAGGCCACATCGGGTATGGCTAAATCTTCATACGTCCCTATGGACGCGATTTTTACAGACGCGCCGGAATCCCTTCCGACCAGTGTCGGAGACGCGTTGCGCAGGGCTCGTGCGCGTCAGGGATGGTCGCTGGAATCGGCTGCCGCCCGAACGCGAATTCGTCACGATTATCTTGAAGCGCTGGAATCGATGGATTCGCGCGGGCTCCCTTCGCGTGCTTATGCGCTGGGCTATCTGAGGACCTATGCCGGGGTGCTGGGCCTGGACGTCAATGCGGTGGTTGAGCAGTTCAAGCGTGAGGTGGAAACCGAAACCGGACGGGCACAGCCCAGTGCGCCTCAGCGCCGGCGTGAGATCAAATTACCCAAAGGCGTGGTCGGCGCGGTGCTGATCCTCGGCGGCGTGCTTGCTGCCGCTGCCTGGTACGGGGCGCGCGTCACCGAAGCCGGCGCGTTTTCCGATGCGCCAAGCTCCACCGAAGGCGTCTTGTCCGCGCCGGCACCGTTGGTCGAAATGCGCGAGCGCCCGGTCAATGTCTCGGATGTGTGGAGCGGATTGCCGAGTTCGCGCTCGAGCGAGTGGTTGGTTCTGACCACGATCGTCCCGACCTATCTTGAAGTGCGTGACGCTTCGGGACGCATCTTGTTCGCGCGTGACCTGGTGCCAGGCGAGATTTACCGGGCGCCGGACGAATCCGGTCTCAGCCTGACCACCGAAGATGCCGGCGCGATTCAGGTGCGCTCAGGTCCTCGCGAGCTCGGCCCGCTGGGCGAGCCCGGGGAAATGGTCGAGAATCTGGCGGCCAGCGAGTTTCTGGTCTCCGCGATGGCCGAGAGCACGGCCAATTCGGGCGGAGCCGGGGCAGGACGTTAGGGCGCAGGTCTCAGGGTCGCGCTTTGCAGCGTTTGCTCCTATATCGAACGCGTACACCCTCGAGCGAGTGCGAGCATCCCCATGTCGGTTGAAGCCCACACCACGGTCCGCCCCTGGCGCATGATCGACCGGCGCAAGAGTCGGCAAATTCATGTCGGTCCTGTGGCGGTTGGCGGCGATGCGCCTATCAGCGTCCAGTCCATGACGAATACGCCGACCTCCGATGCGGCCGCGACGCTCGATCAGATCGCGCAGCTCGAAGAGGTGGGCGCCGATATCGTCAGGGTTTCGTGCCCCGACACCGACTCCACTGCGGCCTTCCGGACGATCGCGCGCGAATCCCGTCTTCCGCTCGTTGCGGACATCCATTTCCACTACAAGCGCGGTATCGAGGCCGCCGAGGCCGGCGCGGCATGCCTGCGTATCAATCCGGGAAATATCGGATCGATGGACCGGGTTCGCGACGTGGTGTCGGCAGCCCGCAATAACGGTTGTTCGATCCGCATCGGCGTGAATGCCGGATCGCTGGAGCGCGAGCTCCTCGAAAAATACGGCGAGCCCTGCCCGGAGGCGATGGTGGAGAGCGCGCTGAGCCATGCGCGCATTCTCGAAGATCTCGATTTCCGCGAGTACAAGATTTCTGTCAAAGCCTCTGACGTCTTCCTGACGGTGGCGGCATATCAGGCTCTTGCCGACGCCACTGACGCGCCCCTTCACCTTGGCGTGACCGAGGCTGGCGGCCTGCGCACCGGCGGCGTGAAATCCTCCATCGGCATGGGCAACCTTCTCTGGTCCGGGATCGGGGATACGATCCGGGTCTCGCTCAGCGCCGATCCGGTCGAGGAGATCAAGGTCGGCTACGACATTCTCAAATCCCTCGGCCTGCGCACGCGCGGTGTGAACATTATCGCCTGCCCGTCCTGCGCCCGGCAGGGCTTTAACGTGATCAAGACGGTTGAGGCGCTCGAAGAGCGTCTCGAGCACATCTCCGAACCCATCAGCCTGTCAATTATCGGATGTGTCGTGAACGGGCCCGGCGAGGCCGCCTATACCGATCTGGGCTTTACCGGCGGCGGGAAGGGCTCCGGCATGCTCTATTTTGCCGGCCAGGCGGAGGAGAAGGTCTCCAACGAGACGATGATCGAGCGCATCGTTGCCGCGGTTGAGGACAAGGCCGATCGGATGAAGGCGGAACGCGAAGCCGCCGAGAAGAGCGCCGCCGAATAGCCGTCTCGTGCCGGATGGGCCACGACGTCCGTTATAACGATAGGCAAGCGGCCCGGACCGTCACCGGATAGCGCCGGCTGCCCGATCCGCAAGCGGGGGGGGCGGGCGTGATAGTAGTGGTAGTAGGAGCCGCTCCAAGCTTAAATCACCCGGTTTCTCACCTGATTCACCGTCAAAGCCGGGGATCAGGGTCAATGCAACAAGAAAAAAACGGGGAGATTTGAGATGTTTCTGACAATCCTGACGCCAGCCCTGGTGCTGCTCTGCTGGACGCTGATCATGTGGGTGTGGATGTACGCCACTCGCATCCCGGCGATGCAAAAAGCGGGGATCAAGCCTGCCGAATTGAAGGAAAAATCCCAGCTGGAGGTGCTCCCGCGCAGCGTTCGTCAGATCGCTGACAACTATAATCACCTCCACGAGCAGCCCGTCGTATTCTACGCGCTGGTGTTCTATTCCCACCTGGTCGGCGTGAAGACCTCGGTAGCGATCACATTGGCCTGGGCCTACGTGCTGCTCCGGATCGCGCACAGCCTTTGGCAGGCGCTGGTGAACTTCATTCCGGTGCGTTTCGTTCTGTTTTCATTGTCATCGCTTGCGCTGATCGCGCTCGCGGTGCTGAACGTTTTCGCATTGCTGGTATAGTCTGGAGGAGCTCCGCCCATGGCCGACCTGAAGATGTATGGTCTAAAAACCTGCGACACGTGCCGCAAGGCTCGTAAGGCGCTGGAGGCGGCCGGGAGGGAGGTCGATTTCACCGATTTGCGTGAAATGGACGATCTGCCAAAGCGGCTGCCCGTCTGGATCGAGAAGGTCGGTGCCGACCGCTTGCTCAACAAGGCTTCGACCACGTGGCGCAATTTGCCGGAAGGCGAGAAGGCGATGGCTCAGGACCGCACAGGCTATCGGGCCTTGCTGCAGGCCAATCCGGCGCTGATCAAGCGCCCGGTAATCGTGGACGGCGACGCGATCTACGCGGGGTGGAAGTCCGATGTCCAGAACGCGTTGGGTGTGTAGTCGAGCGCGCGTGTAGAGGGACGCCCGCCGCTGGGAGAGTGCTCTGCGCGACCTCTCCGGCAGCTGGACGACACCACAATCAGACCAATATGGAGACGCCAGGCTTCGTTGAGCGTTTGCTATCCCCGCGATCGACAGGACTGCTGGTAAAAGGATGTGCGGCCTTTCCCCTCACCGCGCTGCGCAGTTGGCTCGTTCAGTTTTCCCGCTTAATCAAGGCTCATGATGAATTCGATCTGTGTGTATTGCGGCTCCAATGCCGGCAAGGACGCTATTTACGCTCAAGCGGCGCGCGACACCGGCCGCTTCCTCGGTGAATCCGGATGCCGGCTCGTCTATGGGGGCGGCCGCGTCGGGCTTATGGGTGTGGTTGCCGATGCCGCGATCGAGGCAGGCGGACAGGTCACGGGCATCATTCCCGACTTTCTTCACGTGCGCGAGGTCGCTCATGGAGGTGTCCAGGACCTTCAGATCGTCTCCTCCATGCATGAGCGCAAACAGCTCATGGCTGACGCCTCCGACGCCTTCGTGGCATTGCCGGGCGGCATCGGAACGATGGAAGAGCTATTTGAAATCTGGACCTGGGCTCAGCTGGGCCGACACAAGAAGCCCGTCGGCCTGCTGAACATCAACGGCTATTTTGACGGCCTGCTCGAGTTCCTCGACAATATGACGGACGAGGGCTTCCTAATGAGCAAGCACCGCAAGATGCTCCTTGAGGCGTCGCGGATCGAAGACCTGATCGATGGGTTTGAGAGCTTCACCTATCCTGGCGTCATAGCCAGCTTGGAGCGCGACCAGACCTGAGGCCAGGCGCGCGCGTGTGCTACACGCTGCTCTTTGTATTTGTCGTTTACGAGCGTATCTCTCCTGCATGCAAGTTCAAGAATCCAAACTCAATCAGGTCATCGACCGTTTCGACCAGGTCGAAGCGCGTCTCGGATCTGCAAGCGATCCAAACGAGATCGTCAAGCTTTCGAAGGAGCATGCCGAACTGAAGAAGGTCGCCGACAAGGCGCGCGAACTCAAGGACGCGCGAACCAGCTTGGCTGAGGCCGAGGAGATCATTGAGGATGGGTCGGACCCTGACATGGTCGCACTGGCCCGTGAGGAACGCATGGAGCTGAAGGAGGCCATCCCCGATCTGGAATCGGAACTCCAGCTCTTGCTGCTCCCCAAAGACAAAGATGACGAGGCCTCGGTCATGCTGGAGATTCGTGCTGGCACGGGGGGGGATGAGGCCGCGTTGTTCGCCGGTGACCTTTTCCGCATGTACGAACGTTACGCGTCCGATAAAGGCTGGAAGGTTGATCTGATATCTGCGTCAGAGGCGGAGGTTGGCGGCTACAAGGAAGTCATCGCCAGCGTGTCGGGTTCCGGCGTATTCGGTAGATTGAAGTTTGAATCCGGTGTGCATCGGGTTCAACGCGTGCCGGTTACCGAGAGTGGGGGGCGTATCCACACGTCGGCAGCAACGGTGGCCGTGCTGCCCGCGCCCGAAGAGGTCGACATTGAACTTCGCGAGGACGATATCCGGGTCGATACGATGCGGGCCTCGGGGGCCGGCGGGCAGCACGTTAACAAGACCGACTCCGCGGTGCGCATGACGCATATCCCAACCGGGATCGTGGTCATCAGCCAAGAGAAATCCCAGCATCAGAACCGAGCCATCGCGCTCGAGGTTCTCAAAGCCAAGCTCTACGAGAAGGAGCGATCGGAAAAAGACGCTGCCCGTGCCGCCGCGCGCAAGGGCCAGATTGGCTCTGGTGATCGCTCCGAACGCATCCGCACATATAACTTTCCCCAAGGGCGCCTTACCGACCACCGGATCAATCTGACGCTCTACAAGCTGGAAGATATCATTTCCGGTGCGGCGTTGGATGACGTGGTCGATGCGCTGATCGCCGAAGATCAGGCGGCCAAACTTGCTGCAATGCAGGACGAGTAGACCTTGGTTTCGTGGCGTGACTGGCTCCACGATGCCGCGCGCCAGCTTGGTGCGGCGGGAATAGAGGATGCGTCCGCCGAAGGCCGATTTCTCTTCACCGGTGTGCTTGGTCTGTCGCGCAGCCAAGTGATAGCAGATCCGGACAGGAAGCTGGACGAGGCGTCGCTGGCCGCGGTCAACAAGGCGTTGGAGCGCCGCGTGTCTCGCGTGCCGTTGTCGCAGATTTTGGGCGCGACACCATTTTGGACGTTAGAACTCTTGGTCACACCAGATGTCCTGAGCCCCAGATCTGATACCGAGACAATCGTTGAGGCTGCGTTGAATGACGTTGATACCGCGCGCCCGGTTCGGATCCTCGATATCGCGACGGGTTCAGGGGCAATCGCCCTTGCCCTGCTGACCGAGATGCAGAGCGCGACCGCGGTCGCTACCGATATATCGCGCGCTGCTCTGGACGTTGCGGCGATCAACGCCGGCCGCACCGGACTCTCGGAGCGGATCGAGCTAGTTTGCACGTCCTGGGCCGATGGTATTGCAGGCAGGTTTGACCTCGTCGTCTCAAACCCGCCCTATATTGCCAGCTCGATCATAGAGACGCTCGAGCCTGAGGTGCGCGACCATGAACCCCGGCTCGCGCTGGACGGTGGCCCGGACGGACTCGCGCCCTATCGACACCTTTTCAGCGAAGCGCGGCGGTTGTTGGCGCCGGGCGGGACGGGGGTTTTCGAGATAGGCTACGATCAGCGTGAAGCGGTCTTGCGCCTGGCGCAGGAGGCGGGCGCACGAGATGCGGATTGCGTAAAAGACCTTGGTGGGCGCAGCCGAGCGATCGTCTTTGCCTTCAGCTGATGATGATCTGCATCAGCCCAGAACGGGCCGGAATGAATATTTGCACACAAGGGGTGGAATCGCCCCAGTGTTACGGTTAGTTTGATTGATGAACCCGATGGACTGGCGGGCTGCAGCGGGGTTGCAGCAATTTTAGTCAGCCAGCTGTCGGAGAGTCGGCCCTCAATCAGATCGGTAATTTTCAGCAGTGCGCTGCTGTGTTTGCCGGACGGGGCTCGATCATAGCGAGCTCCGAAGAGTGCAGCCGAAGGCTATACCGGCAAGAAGGTCAGGTTTCAAAAATGAAGCGACAACGCGGGCGCGGGCGCAAGCCCGGCGGTAATCAGCAGAATCGGTCGTTCGAAAGCAATGGGCCGGATGTAAAAATCCGGGGCAATGCCTCGACGATATATGAGAAATATCTTCAGATTGCGCGCGATGCGTCGTCGTCTGGCGACCGCGTGATGGCGGAAAACTACTACCAGCACGCGGAGCACTATTTCCGCATCGTTCAAGCCAACCAGCCCAAGCGTGATGACAACCGTCAGGACGGCGGTCAGCAGAACGATCAGAATCAAGGGGCGCAGAACCAGGGCGGACAAAGCCAGGGTGGGCAGAACCAGGGCAGCGACAACCAGGCCGACGCCCAGGAAGACCGAAATGACCGTTCGCGCGGTCGCGGCCGGGGCCGCCGTGATGACGGTAACCGCAGGGGCGAAGGCAGGACAGAGCCGGCATCCGAGAAGTCCGGCGGCGAACCCGCCTCGAAGGATGCATCGGCCGAGACGGCTGAAAAGCGACCACGGCGGGAGCGCCGCAAGAAGGACGAGACTTCCGCCGACGCCTCCGACCCCCTGGCCGTGGTTGATCCCGAAGGCGAGAGCGAGCAGAGCGGCGGCAGCGAACTGACTGCCGACGACGCCCCCAAGCGTAAGCCACGCGCACCGCGCAAACCTCGTGGTGATAAAGCCGCACAGGATGCTCTGGATAAGGTGGGCGACGGAAAGAGTGGTTCAGGCGGTGACAAGGACAGCGAAGCCGCTTAGCAATTTGATTGTAAAGTGTTTTGAAAAGCCCCGGCGCGCAATCGCACCGGGGCTTTTCGGTTTTTGATCCGCTCGATCACTCGGCGAAAATAATCTTGCCGCTCACTTGTGTGCCTTCAATGTCACACCTACCTGAAGTCCAGCTGCGGTCCCAGGCGTGCTTCTTGGAAGGCGCCATTTTAACGGGGGCCGTTTGTCTCGCTGCCAATTCAGGAGACCCTAGAGGCACATGGATATCGAAAAATACACCGAGCGCGCCCGGCAGATTCTTCAGGCGAGCCAAGCGCTCGCCAACCGGCTCAGTCATCAGCAATTCACCCCCGAGCACCTTCTCAAAGGCTTGTTGGACGATGAAGCCGGGCTGGCAACGAACTTGATCCGCGCAGCAGGTGCGCGTCCCGAACAGGTTGTCGATCTGACTGACCGTGCGATTGAGTCGCTACCGAAGGTAGAAGGTGGTTCTGGTCAGCTTTATCTGGCGCCGAAAACCGGCGAGGTGATCAACTCCGCCGAGCAGGCTGCGAAAAGGGCTGGAGATACTTATGTCACCGCCGAGCGCCTGCTGCAGGCACTGTCTATCGTATCTGGCACGAAGGTCGCCGAAATCTTCAAGCAGACCGGGCTCAAGCCGCAGGCGCTGAACACGGCGATCAACGATTTGCGTCAGGGCCGCACAGCCGACAGCCAGTCGGCCGAAGAAAGCTATGACGCTCTCAAGAAGTACGCCCGCGACCTCACGGAAGTGGCTCGCGCGGGCAAGCTGGATCCTGTGATCGGCCGCGACGAGGAAATCCGCCGGGCAATCCAGGTCCTGTCCCGCCGCACGAAGAACAACCCGGTTCTGATTGGGGAACCGGGGGTGGGCAAGACGGCCATCGCAGAAGGCCTCGCTTTGCGCATTGTCGATGGCGACGTGCCGGAGAGCCTGAAGGACAAGAAGCTGATGGCGCTCGACATGGGTGCACTCATCGCCGGTGCGAAGTATCGCGGCGAGTTCGAGGAGCGTCTGAAATCCGTCCTTTCCGAGGTCGAAGCCGCTGGGGGCAACATCATCCTGTTCATCGACGAGATGCATACGCTCGTCGGCGCCGGCAAGGCTGACGGCGCAATGGATGCCTCCAACCTTCTCAAGCCGGCACTAGCTCGTGGGGAGCTTCACTGTGTCGGTGCGACAACGCTGAGTGAGTACAAAAAGCATGTCGAGAAGGACGCGGCGCTGGCTCGGCGCTTCCAGCCGGTCTTCGTCGACGAGCCGACGGTGGAGGACACGATCTCGATCCTGCGCGGCCTGAAAGAGAAATACGAAGTCCACCACGGCGTGCGCATCGCAGACGGTGCGATCGTCGCGGCGGCGACACTTTCGAACCGCTACATCACCGACCGCTTTCTGCCGGACAAGGCCATTGACCTAATGGACGAGGCGGCGGCGCGTTTGCGCATGCAGGTCGATTCCAAGCCCGAGGAGCTCGACGAGCTGGATCGCCGGATCATTCAGCTCAAAATCGAAGCCGAGGCACTCAAGAAAGAGGCCGACGATGCGTCGAAGAAGCGCCTGGAGTCGCTCTACAAGGAGTTGGCCGAGCTTGAGAGCCGGTCTGCCGAGCTGACGGCCGCCTGGAGGGCCGAAAAGGAGAAGCTGGCTTCATCGACAGAGATGAAGGAAGAACTCGACCGGTTGCGCGCAGAACTCGCCGATGCCGAACGGCGTGGCGATCTGGGCAGGGCCTCGGAGATCAAGTACGGGCGCATTCCCGAGCTGGAACGCCGCATCGCCGAAGCCGAAGAAGTTCAGCCAGCTTCCGCTGATGGCAAGGGTGCCCTCATGAAAGAGCTGGTCGACGAGGAACAGATTGCCTCCATCGTCTCGCGCTGGACGGGCGTGCCTGTGGAGAAAATGCTCGCAGGCGAGCGTGAGAAGCTCCTTCGAATGGAGGATCAGCTAAGAACGCGGGTCGTCGGACAGGATGAGGCGCTACGCGCGGTTTCGGATGCGGTGCGCCGTTCACGCGCTGGGCTGAAAGACCCGAGCCGCCCGATCGGCTCCTTCCTCTTCCTTGGCCCGACCGGGGTTGGGAAGACTGAACTTACCAAGACGCTCGCCGAATTCCTCTTTGATGATGAGACCGCGATCACGCGTCTCGACATGTCGGAGTACATGGAAAAGCACGCAGTGAGCCGGATGATCGGCGCGCCTCCAGGCTATGTCGGTTACGAAGAAGGCGGTGCGCTGACCGAGAGCGTCCGCCGGCGACCGTATCAGGTCATTCTGTTCGATGAGGTGGAGAAGGCGCACCCTGACGTCTTCAATATTCTGCTTCAAGTGCTTGATGACGGGCGTCTGACCGACGGGCAGGGCCGAACCGTCGATTTCAGAAATACCATTCTGATCATGACCTCGAACCTGGGTTCGGAGTTCCTTCTCTCCGGTGACGTCGAGGCTGCCCGCGACCAGGTGATGGACGCGGTGCGCGGGGCGTTCCGCCCGGAATTCCTTAACCGGATCGACGAGATCATTCTATTCCGTCGACTGGAACAGGCACACATGGGCTCGATCGTGGATATTCAGCTTCAGCGGCTGGAGCGTCTCTTGAAAGATCGCAACATGACAGTGGAGTTGGACGATGCTGCGCGCGAGTGGCTTGCCGAGAAGGGATATGACCCTGCCTACGGGGCCCGTCCTCTCAAGCGCGTGATCCAGAAGGAGCTGCAGGACCCGCTCGCCCGTCTTATCCTCGACGGCACGCTGCATGATGGCGAGGCAGTAAAGGTCTCTGCAGAAGCCGGGTCGTTGACAGTGAATGGTCAAGCGGTCGGGCGTGACGCGGGGCGGCCGAGAGACGCCGTCATCCAGTAAGCCCGATACAAGCATCAGGGCCCGGCGGTTACGCCGGGCCCTGACATTTTGCTCTATAGAGCCAGACGCAGATGCGGCTCGCCGTTCGACGTTCGGGCGTCGGATATGCCGTCCCGGCGCACGCTGGCTCTGACCCGCTTGCGAAATGCGGAGAAGCTGTCGAATGTGACGACATCGACGGCTTCGTCGAGATCAAGCGTCAAGGTGTAGCGGTCTCCCCCCGCAAGTGCGGTGACGGAGACGATCTCTGCGCTGAACGACTGACCGAGATAGTCGCCACGGATTTTCGAGCCGACCTGAAACGGCGTAGGCGGTTTGTTGCCGCATGCGGCGTGCAGAGTGTTCCAGTCGCGAAAGCCATGCTGGTGGGCGACCAGCTCCAGCGCTTCGCTGTGGGAGATGAAATTACCCTCTTCCTCAAGTGCCCGCCGCAAACGGCGCGCGAGGTTCTTCAGGGCTTCCAGTCCGGGTAGGGGAGAAGTTTCAGACATTGTTCGCCTCATCGCTGGTACGCGGCAAAGGTCGATGGAGCCCGCATTACCACCGCGCCGCAGGACAGCCTGGAGTGCGAAAGGTCTGGTCTGAAAGAAGATTTCACCAACGTGAACGATCACGTGCGAGCGGCAGGTATCTTCTGAACCTGGCGGTGCTTCTAGCTGCGCTTCGTCCGATGGTCAATCACCGCGCCACGCAGTCTAGCGATCGAGTGAGCTCATGGCCGCGTCGCCATAACGACCGCCTTCTGCCGCTCCTGGCGGGATCGCTGCGTCGAGAGCGCTCAGGTCGGCCGGTGTGAGCACGATGTTGTCTGCACCGGCGTTTTCTTCCAGGCGGGAGATGCTTCGAGTTCCTGGTATCGGTACCACGCCAGTGCGCGATAGAAGCCATGCTAGGGCAATCTGCGCCGGCGTTGCAGGCTTTCGCTGCGCGAGCTCGGCGACCCTGTCAGCGAGCGCCACGTTCTTTTTCAGGTTTTCACCCTGGAAGCGCGGGAAATAGCCGCTTCGCCGGACATCGTCTTCGGCAAGCTCGTCCTCTGACCGGAAAGTTCCGGCCAGCAGTCCCCGACCCAAGGGCGAATAGGCCACGAAGGCGGTTTCCTGTGCCTGACAGGTGTCCAGGACCTCGTTGCCTTCGGGCTCCCGGGCGGTCAGCGAGTATTCGCTTTGTACGGCGCTGACTGGAAACACGCTGTGCGCGCGTTTCAGTGTGTTGGCATTCACTTCGCTCAGTCCGGCTGCCTTGATCTTCCCGGATTTGGCAAGATCGGCGAGGGCGCCCATGGACTCCTCGATCGGCGTGATCCCGTCGAGGCGGTGCAGATAATAAAGATCGATCGTCTCGACGCCCAGACGCTTCAATGACGCCTCGCAGGCATACCGGATGTAATCCGGGGAGGTATCGATACGCCGGTCGCGCGGATCGTCGCCGCGGACGATGGCGCATTTGCTGGCGATGACGACCTTGTCGCGCCGGCCTTTCAGGAACCCGCCAATCAGGGTCTCGTTGTGGCCTTGCCCGTACATATCGGCGGTGTCGAAGAAGTTGACGCCCAGGTCCACGGCACGCGCCATGACCTCGCGCGATTGCCCGTCATCGCTGGGGCCGTAGAATTCGGACATGCCCATACAGCCGAGTCCGATCCGGGAAACCGGTGTCGGGATGCCGGTGAGTTTGAGCGTCTGCATGGCGCGGTCGTCCTTTCTGCACAGGCAGACAGGGTAGGCCGCGCCCGGCAGAGCGCGCAATGTCCGTTTCAAACCGGGAAGGTCAGAGCCGGAGAGCGCCTACTACTACGACTACTACCACTACTGCTGACCTGGGGTGCCGGCCGGGGTGGGGGCTTGCGCGGAGGCAACCAGCACCGGCTCGCGGCTGATCGGCTCACTGGCGAGCGGAGCCGCATCGCGCATGGCCAGAATCCGGTCCCGCTCGGCGCGGAAGAGCTCAAGCTCGGCGTTTTCGAGGCGGCGTCCGGTCGGAAGATCCAGGCTCATCGGGTTCATCGGCTGGCCGTTGAGGTGGACCTCGTAGTGAAGGTGCGGACCGGTAGACCGGCCGGTGGTGCCGACATAGGCCACGATCTGCCCCTGCGTGACCCGGCTGCCGGCGCGAATGCCGCTGGCGAAGCCGTTCAGGTGCGCGTAGGCGGTCTTGTACCCGTTCGCATGACGGATCCGCAGGTAATTGCCAAACGAGCCGAACCGGTTGGCGCGCTCCACGATGCCATTACCCGCGGCCATGATCGGCGTGCCCGTCGGCGCGGCGAAGTCTGTCCCGTTGTGCGGGCGGCTGGTCTGCAGGATCGGGTGGAAGCGCCGGCCAAAATGCGAGGACAGGCGCGCCCCGTTGATCGGCGTCATCATCAGCAGCCGCTGAGCGCTCTCGCCCTCAGCGGTGTAGTAGCCCACATCGCCCTCCGGCGTGGTGAAGCGGAAATATTCAAGCGGATCGCCGCGGCCATCGAAAGCGATATAGGCGATGTCGCCGGTCCGGGCCGTTTCGCCCTGTGAATCGACAAACCGCTCGAAGACGATATCGAACGTGTCGCCTTCCTGCACGGTCCGGAAATCGACTGCGAAGCCCAGCACGTTGGCAAGATCGTAGATGACCCGGTCGGTCGCACCCTGGTCGAGCGCTGCCTGATACAGGCTTGTCTCGATCGAGCCGCTGGCGCGGACCATCTGGCTGTCGAATTCGACGACTGCTTCGCGAGCACGAAACTCGTCGTCGGCAACCCGGCTGACGGTCAGCGTGCGCTCCAGGTCAGGGCGGAAAGACAGACCCGCGAACTCGCGGGTCTGACCGGCCGGCCCGGCCACGGAATCGAAGTAGAGCGTCATCTCTTGTCCGGCGCGCAGCTGCCGCGCCGGGAAATGATCTTCCAGCGCGTAGATGGCGCGGTTGGCCAGAGACCTGTCCGCACCGGCATTGCTGAGCACGCTGGCAAATGTGTCACCCGGGCGCACTTCCACACGGCGGCTTACCACCTCAGGGGCTGAAAACGCCTCGAAGGCTGCGTGTTCGGCGGCCACAAGGGCGGTGGAGTCCAGGAATGAGGCGTCCCGGGCCGCGACATCTGCGCCCGCTCGCGCCGCTTCAAGCGAAAATTCCGGGGCTGCGGCCTCGGCCTCTGTGCCGGTGTCGCCGCGTTGGACCACCAGGGCGGAAACCAGCGCTACGCCGATCGCCAGAGTGGAAAAAAACGTTAGGGCACGGGAGCGCTGGGCGTCTGCCAGGCGGACGTCGAAACCAGACATGGGTATGGCTATTCCCTCAATCATTGCGCCGCACTACCGGCGATCGTGCTCATGCCCCCCACAGGCAAGAAACAGGCCGCTGCCATTCCCCCATTACACAGCAAGCCTGAAGTTCCTATATCAGAACAAGCGCTTGCTTGCAGCCGTCCGTATCTCTTCACGCTGCAATCGGCCTTTTATGGCCGGGCCGCGTTAACGAGACATGAACCCTACCGCGACGGCCGGGCTCTTGAAAAGCGGTATTTGGACAGGAGGCTATGATGAAGATTGCTCTGCTGATCGTGGTGCTGATGAGCATCCTCATCGCGTCGGTCTGGTTTGCCATCCAGTCCTTTACACAGATCGACGCCACCATGTCTGTGCATGGTTGGATCGCGCTGATACTGGGCGTGATCCTGAGCCTTCTCATCGGCGGGGGGCTGATGGCGCTGGTCTTCTTTTCCAGCCGGCGCGGCTATGATGATATGGATAACGATGTGTAGCCAGGGGCGGCGCACGTTAACCTTCTCGCCATAAAGAATCAGATATCGCTCCTGTCATGAGCCAGACATCCCCCATCTCCGCCTCCGATCTCGCTGCCCTGCTTGCAGCGCGCCTTTGCCACGACCTGGTCTCGCCGATCAGTGCGCTGGGCGCGGCGCTGAGCGTTCTCGACGATGAACGCGCCGAAGACATGCGAGACGACGCAATCGAGTTGCTGAGGACCGGTGCCAATCAGGCCCGGGCCAAGCTGGAATTCTGCCGCCTGGCGTTCGGAGCCGGCGGATCGAAGCCGGCCGTGATCGACATGAGCGAAATCCGGCGCCTGGCCGACGAAATGTTCAAGGATTCCCGGCCCGATCTGGTCTGGAAGACCGAGGCGACAGGTCTTGAGAAGCCCGCTGCGCGCGTGCTCATGAACCTGATCTGGCTGGCGGTCGATGCGCTTCCGCGTGGCGGCACTGTCACGATCGAAGCCGTGGCGGGCGAGGGCGGAGCCCGACTCTCGCTGGTTTCCGAAGGCAAGAAGGTTCGTCTGGAAGATGCCTACATCAAGGCGATGGCAGGAGATAGGCCGGAGGACGGTTTCGACGGTCGCTCGGTGCAGCCCTATTATACCGGCCTGATCGCACGCGAGCACGGCGGACGGGCCGATGTGAGGGTGGAAGAAGAGCGCGCTGTCCTGTCTGCACTCATCGCGCCTATGTCTGACGCAGCTACCTGAAACCAAGCTGTATTTCGCTCAGTTCTTGTCGAACGATTGATTAACACTGGCGTGCCAATTTGTCCCGAGCGGGTGAAACTCTGTAACCGGGAACTGGGACGTCATGGACGAACTAATTGGCGAATTTCTGGGCGAGACTTCTGAAAGCCTCGATGTCATCGACAACGAGCTTGTGAAGTTCGAAGCCGATCCGACCGATCGCGCAACACTCGACAATATTTTCCGTCTGGTTCACACGATCAAAGGAACTTGCGGGTTTCTGGGGCTGGAGCGCCTTGAGGCGATCGCCCATGCCGGAGAAACTCTCCTCGGTAAATTCCGGGACGGGTCGCTGGTCGCCGACTCTACTGCCGTGACGCTTGTCCTGCAGTCGCTCGACCGTATCAAGGACATCCTCGGTACGCTGGGCGAGACGGGAAGCGAAGGCGAGGGTGACGACAGCGATCTGATCAGCCGCCTTGAAGCCATGGCGATGGGCCAGGCGCCTGCTGCTGTTGCACCGGTTGCCGAAACCGCTCCGGCTGAAGCCGAAGCGTCTCCCGTTTCCGAAACGCTCGACGAACTTGAAGCCGCCTTCCTGGCTGCTCCGGGTCCGGACGAGGACGCACCGACCGCTGTCGGCGAGGACGAAGAAGACGTCGGCTTCGATGAGGCCCTCGGCCGCGCGCTGCGCCCCGGGGAAGTGTCTCTCGCCGATCTTGAAGCCGCATTCCAGTCCACCCCTGGTCCCGAGTTTGACGAGGGCGAGGATGAGGATGAAGACGAAGCTGCCATGGAGGCGGTGTCCGCACCGACCGCCGTCGCCGCAGAGTCGGCAAAGCCGGCCGCAGCCACCAAGCCTGCGCCAGCTGCCGCGAAGGCCGAGAGCCATGCCGCGCGTCCTGTTTCGACAATCCGTGTCAATGTGGACGTCCTCGACAGCCTGATGACAACGGTCTCCGAGCTTGTTCTGGCTCGGAACCAGCTCAACCAGATCGTCCGCGAAAACGAAGATTCTGCGCTCAAGACCCCGCTCCAGCGCCTGACCTCGGTCACGGCCGAGCTGCAAGACGACGTCATGAAGACGCGCATGCAGCCGGTGGGCGATGCCTGGCGCAAACTCCCGCGCATCGTGCGCGACGTTCAGCAGGACCTGGGCAAGAAGATCGACCTCGTCATGGAGGGCGAGGAGACTGAACTCGACCGCCAGGTGCTCGAGCTTATCAAGGATCCGCTCACGCACATGGTTCGCAACTCGGCGGACCACGGCGTCGAGATGCCCGAAAAGCGTAAGGCCGCCGGAAAGCGCGAGACCGGTACAATTCGACTGTCCGCCTATCATGAAGGCGGCGCGATCATCATCAAGATTGCCGACGATGGCGCCGGTCTGGATCCAGAGAAGATCAAAGCCAAGGTCCTTGAAAAAGGACTGGCGAGCGAATCCGAGCTCGCCTCCATGAGCGAGCAGCAGGTCCAGCGCTTTATCTTTGCCGCCGGCTTCTCGACCGCGGCTCAGGTCACCAACCTGTCTGGCCGGGGTGTCGGCATGGACGTGGTGCGTACCAATATCGAGCAGATCGGCGGTACCGTCGATCTGAGCTCCGAGTTGGGCAAGGGCACGACTTTCTCGATCAAGATCCCTCTCACGCTGGCCATCGTTTCGGCGCTGATCGTGACCACCGGCGATGCGCGCTTTGCCGTGCCGCAACTGGCTGTACGCGAGCTGGTTCGCGTGGGCCCTGGCTCCGACCACAAAGTGGAGACGATGAACGGCGCGCGAATGATCCGTCTGCGCGATCGCCTTCTGCCCGTGGTCGGGCTTCAAGATGTCCTCGGCACGAGCGGGAAGATCGAAGGGGACGCCTCGATCGGCGGTTATGTTGTCATCATCGAAGCGGCAGGGCGCAAGATCGGCCTGGTTGTCGCCGATGTGCTCGATACCGAAGAGATCGTGGTCAAACCGTTGTCCGGACCGCTTCGCGGTATCTCCATCTATTCGGGTGCGACTCTGCTTGGAGACGGTTCGGTCATCATGATCCTCGACCCGAATGGCGTGGCGCAGGAAATCGCACACGGCGAGGCCGAGGCCGCCCAGGATATCGAACAGGCCGATCGCAGCAGCCACCCTGCTCATCAGCGCCTTCTGCTGGTGCGCGCGGTCGGCAAGGAAGCCAAGGCCGTGCCTGTGAGCTTGATTACGCGCCTCGAAGAATTTGCCGCGGACGACATCGAAGTCGCCGACGGGCGCCACGTGGTTCAATACCGCGGCCGCTTGCTGCCCATCGTTCATGTCGGCGGCGAGCACGCGATCAAGACCGAGGGCCGCCAACCTGTGCTGGTCTTCTCCGAAGACGGCAAGTCAGCCGGCGTCGCGGTGGATGAGATCCTGGACGTGATCGAGGAGACGCTGGATCTGCAGATGGGTTCGGAGCGTCCGGGCATCATCGGCTCCGCGATCCTCAAGGGCGAAGCGACCGAAGTGCTCGATATCGCCTGGCACATGGAGCAGGCATGGGCCGGCACACCGCAGCGGCGGCCCAATGACCGCCGCGCCGTGCTTCTGGTTGAGGCCGATGCCTTCAGCCGCCGCATGATGGCGCCGCTTCTGGCGGCAGCCGGTTATGACGTGACGGTTGCCAGCGGAATGCGCGAAGCTCGTGAAGCAGCTCAGATGGGCGCGGACTATGCCGCGCTGGTCGGCGATCCGGGCGCCCTCAAGACACTTGCCGACGAAGGCTACTGGGCCGATGTGCCGCGCCTTGGCGTGAGTGACGATTACGGCATGGGGGGCGCCTTCGAGGGCCTGTCTGCCATGACTCGCCGTGGCGATCGCGGCGGCCTGATTGCAGCGCTTGACCGGACCGCGTCTCGTGAAGACGTGGCAGCCTGAGGGAGACGAAAATGAGCGTTGAATCCAGTTTCGAATACGTGACCGTCCGCATCGGTGAGCAACGCTTCGGCGTTCCGGTCACCGAGATCCGCGAAGTCTTCTCTCCCCATGGTGTCACTTCGGTCCCGAGGGCGCCGGAAGAAATCGCGGGGCTTCTCAATTTGCGCGGACGCATTGTGACCGCGATCGATGCGCGCCGCCGCCTCGGCCTGCCGCCGCGCCCCGAAGGTGCAAACTGCATGGCGCTGGGCATGGAACATGGAACCGAGCTGTTCGGTATTCTGGTCGACGAGGTGGGCGAGGTTGTCCGTCTCGACGCCGACACGCTCGAAGTGGTTCCCGCGCACCTGGACTCGCGCTGGCGCGCCGTTCTGACCGGGGTGCACCGGCTGGACAACGAGCTTCTGGCCGCGCTCGACATGAAGAAGCTGATTGCCGCGGGCAACGCCGCGCTTGCCGCCTGATCGGAGCAGACACATGAAGACCTGTCTTGTCGTTGACGATAGCCGCGTGATCCGCAAGGTCGCTCGCAAGATCGTTGAGAGCCTAGGCTTTGCCTGCGAAGAGGCCGGCGATGGTCAGGAAGCACTGGACCAGTGCCGCAAACATATGCCCGACGCGATTCTGCTCGACTGGAACATGCCGGTGATGAACGGACTCGAGTTCCTTGTTGCGCTGCGCGCCGAGGAAAACGGCAAGAAACCCGTCGTGATCTTCTGTACGACCGAAAACGACATGTCCAACATCACCCAGGCGCTGCGCGCCGGTGCCGATGAATACGTCATGAAGCCGTTCGATGGCGAAATCATCGAATCCAAATTCGCCGAAGTCGGCCTCGTCTAGAGCAAGGAAGAGTCAGTGAGTCTGTCTCCCGCACCCACAATGACCGGGCGTGCCGGCCGGCGGCCGAGAGTGCTCGTTGTCGACGATTCCGCGGTTGTGCGCGGTCTCGTCGCGCGCTGGGTCGAGGCGGACGACCGCCTGGACCTTGCCGGGACCTGCGCCGATGGCGAACAGGGTGTGCGCAAGGCAGGTGAACTGCAGCCCGATCTCGTCGTTCTCGATGTCGAGATGCCGCGCATGGACGGTCTCACCGCTCTGCCGCTGATCCTGAAAGCCGCTCCGCGCGCACGGGTCATCATGGCTTCCACGCTGACCCTGAAGGGCGGCGAGGTGACGATGCGTGCGCTCTCTCTGGGTGCTGCCGACTATGCACCCAAACCCGAAGCGGGCCGCGTTGCCGGCGCGGAAGGCTATCGCGTCGAATTGCTCCAGAAGCTGGTGGCCCTCGCCGGTATCCAGGGTTCTGGTCCGGCGCGCGAAATTGCAGCGGCGGTTCGCCCTGCGCCGCGGCCTTTCACCGTTTCAAACAAGGTCGAATTGCTGCTGATCGGCTCCTCCACCGGTGGGCCTCAGGCCCTGCGCGAGGTCGCCAGCGCGCTGCCGCGAGATACCCGTCAGCCGGTCGTCATCGTCCAGCACATGCCGAAGCTCTTCACGGCCATCCTGGCCGAGCACCTGTCCAAGGTCGGACTGCCCGCCAGCGAGGCCATCGATGGCGAGGTGCTCAAGGCCGGGCACGTCTATATTGCTCCGGGTGATAATCATCTCACATTGCGCGGCGCGCCGGGCGCATTCACGGCGCATCTCGATCAGAGCGCGCCCGTCAATTTCTGCCGCCCTGCGGTCGATCCGATGTTTTCGAGTGCGGCGGCGATTGCCGGGCGCAACTGCCTTGCCGTCGTGCTGACCGGCATGGGCCACGACGGACGCGAGGGCGTCCGGAAAATCCGTGAGGCCGGAGGCCGGATCATCGCGCAGGACCAGGCGACTAGCGTCGTCTGGGGCATGCCGGGGGCGGTGGCCGAGGCCGGTCTCGCCGACCAGATTCTTCCCTTGTCGGACATTGGACCGACGATCGCGCGTCACCTTAAGGGGCAGATGTAATGCTGACCGAGTCCAAGTTTCGTTTCCTGTCTGAAGATGTAAAAAAGCGGTCCGGCCTCATGCTGGGACCGGAGAAGGGCTATCTGGTTGAAAGCCGTCTCTCACCGCTCGCGCGGACCGAAGGCTTTGCCTCGGTCGAGGCTCTGGTCGACCAGATGATGCGCGGCGATGCGGCGCTGTCGGCGCGCGCGGCCGAGGCCCTGGCGACGCACGAGACGTTCTTCTTCCGCGATCGCACCCCGTTTGACGTGTTCGCCGAAACCATCGCGCCCGTGCTCAAGACGGTGCTGCACGGACGCAAGGCGAAGATCTGGTGTGCGGCCTGCTCGAGCGGCCAGGAGCCTTACTCCCTCGCGATGTTGCTGGAAGAGATGCCGGGTCTGGACGCGGACATTGTCGCGACCGATCTGTGCAACTCGGTTCTGGAAAAGGCCCGCGCCGGACTCTATAGCCAGTTCGAGGTCCAGCGTGGCCTGGCCATCCAGCGGCTGGTCAAGCATTTCGAGCAAACCGGTGACACCTGGCGCATCAGCCCGCGCCTGCGTCAGATGGTGCGCTTCGAGGTCGGTAATTTGCTCGAAGACTTCGGCAAGTATGGCAAGCAGGACGTGATCTTCTGCCGCAACGTACTGATCTATTTCGACATCGAGGCCAAGGCCAAGATCCTGGACCGGCTGGCCAATCAGCTCCAGCCGCATGGCTACCTCATCCTCGGCGCCGCGGAGACGGTCGTGGGTCTGACCGAGGCGCTCAAGCCGGTGCCCGGCCAGCGCGGCCTCTATGCGCGTCCCGAGGCTCTGGAGAAGATCAAGGCCGCGTGAGAATTCACCCGGCCTGACGGCCTAGTCACCTCCTACTACCACGACTATCACGGCGCTTCTTCGGGGGCGTTGCAAGCGATCCATCCTGAGAAAGAGCGGCGGCGAGTATAGCCGCGCGTGAGGGTGGGGAGGATAAGGCGCAGGCCGGTTCACGACTTTCAAGGATGGGCGCGCGTCGACGGTGGATGATGCCCCAACACAAAGAAAAACCCCGGATGCCTTTGGCATCCGGGGTTTTTCTTGCGGGTTCTGGAGAGAGGTTCAGGCCGCGCCGGCGGCCTTTTCCTCGTGCGGGTTGCGCAGCACGTAGCCACGGCCCCAGACGGTTTCGATGTAGTGCTCGCCACCGGTGGCGGACGCGAGCTTCTTGCGGAGCTTGCAGATGAAGACGTCGATGATCTTCAGCTCCGGCTCGTCCATGCCGCCATAGAGGTGGTTGAGGAACATTTCCTTGGTGAGCGTCGTCCCCTTGCGCAGGGAGAGCAGCTCGAGCATCTGGTATTCCTTGCCGGTCAGGTGAACGCGGTGGCCGTTCACTTCAACGGTCTTGGCATCCAGATTCACGGCGATGTCGCCGGTCTTGATGATCGACTGGGAATGGCCCTTGGAGCGACGCACGATCGCATGGATGCGCGCAATCATCTCTTCCTTGTGGAAGGGCTTGGTCATGTAGTCGTCGGCGCCGCAGCCCAGGCCGCGCACCTTGTTGTCGATATCCGCATTGCCCGTGAGGATGAGGATCGGGGTATCGACCTTGGCCACGCGAAGCGTTTTCAGGACGTCGAACCCGGGCATATCGGGAAGATTGAGATCAAGGCAGATGATGTCGTAATCATAGAGCTTGCCCAGATCGACCCCTTCTTCGCCGAGATCGGTCGTGTAGACGTTAAAGCCCTCCGACTTGAGCATCAGTTCGATGCCTTGAGCCGTCGCGCGATCGTCTTCGATCAAGAGAACCCGCATTTGTTCAAATCTCCGACTTCGCCTGGCCCGAGCTTCCCGTTCGAACCGGCTCCATGGTTAACATGCCTGCCACTGTGTGGCGACAATCCCTTAAAGAAGGTTAACGGAATTGACGCGAGCACTAGAATCGAGTCTGCAGCTGCACGCAAGAATCAGGCGTGCGCGAAGGTGTGGAAGAGCGCCAAACGCAGAGTCGTTTCAGACTCTTGAATCCTTTGGATTTCTCCGGGCGGGCCGTTGGCGGAGTGAAGCGGGGATGCTTTTTCGCCTCTGGATAGGCGCACTGCAATCAACCCATTAGAATCGCCGCAGAATTAACCTTGGTGGACCAGAATTGCCCCATTGGATGAATATATTTATTCATTCTGGGCAGAAAAGAGGCCGCGCCGGCGTCCGGCGCGGCCTTATCCGATTTCACGGTTTTATCTATTCGGCGGCTTCCAGCAGGGCCGGGCCGAGCGCGGCCAGCAACTGGCCCCATTTTTCGCTGCGACCAGGCTTGCGACCGTCATAGAGGATGCGGTCCTCGTAGCCGGTGATCCACAGCGCTTCCGGATTGCGGCGGGCGATAATCAGATCGCTCTGGCGATCGCCGTGCGGGGTCCGATGGAGGCGGAAGATCACGAGACCGTCGGCGAGCGCTTCGCCGAGTTCCCCGCCGATCGCGCGCAGCCGCTCATCACCTTCGATGACGGAGACCAGCTCGGTCTTGCCTGCTTCGGTGGAGAGGGCAAAGCGCGAGCGCTCGATTCCCGAAAGGTTGTGCTGGCTGTCGGCGTGGATCTTCCAAGCCTTCTCCACCGGCACGGCAAAGGCGCGGTGCCCCTCGATCTCGCGGCACTGGAAGAAATAGTGATTATTGACCCCCAGACGCTTCAACTCCTGCTGCATGAGACGCAGCGCATCCGGATCGTCGTTCACGCTATCGATGATCGGTGTCTGGTTTTCCAGCGTGATGAACGGGCGGGAACGCATTCTGGAGAGCGCGGATTCCACGACCGGGTTGCGCAGCGGGCGGGAATGTTCGTCGCGCACATATTCGCCGGCCTCGTTCAGCCGCAGAAATTCATCCGGGTGCGTGAAATGGACCATGAAGGCCAGCATCACTTCGGGATGCAGTTCATTGAAGAGGTCCAGCATCTCGAAGAAGTTATCATCGAACCGTTCTGGGAAGAACGCCATCTCCTTGGTGCCGATGCGGATGATGTCGAGCCCCGCGTCCGCCAGCCCGTTGAGATAGTCGAACAGGTTACGGTTGGAGAGCACCATCGGATCGCCGCCGGACAGGAGCGCTTCGCGAATGCGCGGCTTCTCGGTCACCTCACCGGACGCCACCCTTGCGTTGTGAGACCTGATGTACTCGGTGATCTCGTGGATCGACGCGGTATCCTTGCCCGTCTTGCCGGTCAGGAAGTCGGACCGGTAGCAATACCGGCACCAGCTGGAACAGGCGCGCACGACATAGAGCAGCACGAGCTCGTATTTGTGCAACAGGCCCGGCGTCGGAGAATATTTGAGCTGGTTGGACGGATCGGCCTCGCCGGACAGATCGTCCATTTCCTCAGGCCGCGCCTTGATGAGATTCTTCACCGCTTCGGAGCGTTTGGCGAGATTGAGGTAATAGCCGGTCGCCCGCGGCGGCAGGCGGTCGGACACACCGGCCGCTTCCAACTCATTTAGTTCCTGTTCGGAATAAATTTCGGCGCCACCTTCCGCGATATAGGTGCGGTAGCGCGCCAGATCGTGAACGATGTAGCGGTTGAACTTCGTCTCTTCGATGCGCGCGTACACATTGTCCTTGTGCTGGCGCGACGCGGCTTTTTTCTTCGGCCGGGATCCGGCAATGCGCACGGGTTGGGAATCGAGCGGCATGGATTCTCCTCGTCGTCGAACGGTTCGGCGGCGGCGGTTACGCCTGCAGTGATCTGGACAGAAGGGCGCGAAGTGCGCTGTCGGTGCGCGGTGCCGAGCAAGGCCGGGCAAGGGTGGACGTGAATGCGTCCGGCCGGTCTCACCCCCCTTCCTGTGTGAGCGCGGAAAATAGACATTTTCTCCGCGAAGGAAACAGCCGGAATGTTTTTTGCCGGAGCTGCGCCATACGCAGCTTCCGGTCGCCGCGTTTACGCGACTGAAACTGTAATCGGCGTATTCATGAGGTCTCCCGCGCAGAATCGCGCGCAGACTGACGGAAGAGCGCCGTGGACACGCTGATCGACCGCATCTCGGCTATCGAGACGCGCACCTTCAAGGGGCGGGTTTCTGCCGTGAACGGCCTTCTGGTCGAGGCCAAGGGCCCCGAGGCTGCGCTGACGCTTGGCGCCAGGGCCACTATCCGTCATGGCGATTCAGAACAGACCTGCGAGGTGGTCGGCTTCCGTGGCGAAACCGCTCTCATGATGAGCTTCGGCAATCTGAATGGTATCCGGGCCGGGGCCGAAGCACGTCTCGACCCCGAACCGGCAACCGTGCGTCCTCATGCCAGCTGGCTCGGCCGCGTCATGGACGGCGCGGCGCGTCCGGTCGATGGCGGCGGCCCGCTTGCTGAGGGCGAAGCGCCGTACCCGCTGCGCGGCGAACCGCCCTGTGCCCATTCGCGCGCCCGGCTCGGCGACCGCCTGGATCTCGGCGTGCGCGCGCTGAACATTTTTGCACCGATGCGAAAGGGGCAGCGCCTTGGCATCTTCGCCGGCTCCGGTGTCGGCAAGTCGGTCCTGATGAGCATGCTGGCCAAAGGCTCGAGCGCAGACGTGATCGTGATCGGCCTGATCGGCGAACGCGGGCGGGAAGCGCGCGAGTTCGTCGAGGATACGCTCGGTCCCGATGGCCGTGCCAAGGCGGTCGTGGTTACCGAGACCTCCGACAGTCCGGCACTGGCCCGGCGCCAGGCTGCCTACCTGACGATGAGCGTCGCCGAGTATTTTCGCGATCAGGGTCTGAACGTTCTCTGCCTTATGGACTCCGTCACCCGCTTCGCCCTGGCCCAGCGCGAGATCGGTCTCGCCGCGGGCGAGCCGCCCACGACACGCGGTTACACGCCCTCGGTCTTTGCCGAATTGCCGCGCCTGCTTGAGCGCGCGGGGCCGGGGCCTGAAGGGTCCGGCACGATCACGGCGCTTTTTACCGTCCTGGTGGACGGGGACGACCATAACGAACCGATTGCCGACGCCGTTCGCGGTATTCTGGATGGTCACGTGGTGATGAGCCGCGCGATCGCGGAACGCGGACGCTTCCCGGCCATTGATGTTCTCAAATCGATTTCGCGGACTGCGCCGGAGGTTTATGCGCCCGAAGAGGTGCCTCTGGCCCGGCAGGCCCGAAAGGTCCTGGCTGCCTATGCCGACATGGAAGAACTCATCCGGCTGGGTGCCTACACGTCAGGATCAAACCCGGAGGTGGACCGGGCAATAGCGGTCAACGAACCGCTCGAGATCCTTCTGGCACAGGGAAAAGACGAGGCCGCCTCGATCGAGGAGAGCTTCGCGGCCCTGGCCAGCATATTGGTGGATGGAAAGGGATAAGTTATGGCGACCCGCTCACACGCACCTCTGATCCGGCTGGCCCGGTTCAAGGTGGAAGAGCTGCAAAAGCAGATGGCGGAGATCGATCGGGCGCGCGCCGCGCTCCAGGATCAGATCGACCGTCTGGAAGAAAGCGTGCCCGAAGAGCAGGCCATCGCGACGGAGAGCCGGGAAGGCTATGTCGCCTATGGCAGCTATGCCCGCTCGGTCATCAAGCGCAAGGAAAACCTGCGTGCCTCCCAGGAGGAGGTCGATGCCCAGGCCGGCGAGTTGCGGGGGCGGCTCGAAACCGCCTTCGCCGAGCTGAAGAAATACGAGTTGCTCGAAGAGCGGCGTCTCGCTCGAATTGAAGAATCGGTGCGTGCAGAGGAGCAGTCCGAAATGGACGAAATCGCCGCTCGCATCCGATCTGGCGCCCACTGAAAACGCCTGTCTGCGCAGGCTGAATTTAAAGCTTCACGCGCCCTGGCTTGATTTTACAACCTCCGCGCCGCATTCTTCTTCCTTGATGGGGGCTTAGGCGGGGTAGGGGATGACTCGCGCACGTACAGTTCAGCTGGGACTGGCAGCGACGATCGCGCTGGGCGCGGTCTATGCGTCGTTTGTTCCGGGCAGCGCGGCCGATATGACTCAATGGTCGGTCGCAGATTCGGTCCGGCGCGGGCTTGGCGGGGCCGAGAGCGTGCCTTTGGGACTGCGCACCCGGGCCGTGATCGACGAAGTGATGCCGTCCGGCCGCTCCCTGACGAGTGATCGTAACCGCTTTACCCAAACCACGCCGGAAAGCCGCGGTGCCCGGATTGAGACCTCTGCTGCCGAGCTGACGGTGCGGCCGAGGCTCAAACCGCCAGCGGGCGACGGACGGCGGCTGGGCGTGCAGATCACGGCTGCGCCGCAAAACGGCACGGGGCAACGCTGGTGGATTGTCGCCGGCGCGGAAAGCGAGACCTATGTCGTTTCGCCCGATACCGGCTTTCGCGATCTGAATCTGTCTCAAGTTGGCGGTCAGGCTGCGATCGGCGATGCCCATATCGGCGTCGCGTTCGAGGTCGGCCACGATGCCTATGCCAGCCTGGGTTATGTCCAGCAGCGCCGCCGGTTCGACCTGGGCGCGCAAGGCTGGGAAGAGGAAGACCATTTCCTCGGCGCAGGCTTCCGCGCTCGCTGGTAACCCCCCGGCACGCTCCCGCGCGCCGGGGGCCTTCAACACATTACCAGGCGCCCGTCCAGGTGAGGTCGACGCGAAGGCTGCGGCCGGCTTCCGCGACGCCAGCAAAGACGCGCTCGTATTCCTCGTCGAACACGTTCTCCACCCCGACATCGAGCCGGACACGGCGATCGGCCAGCGGCTGCCAGCTACCGCGCACGTCCAGCACGGCATAGCCGTCGCGATGGGCCGCGGGATCGCTGGTCTTGTCGAACTCGTCGGCAAACACCACACGAGCTCCCAGATCGAGGCGTTGCGCATCGAAGCGCCACAGAGCGTCGAGATAACCGCCGGTCGGCTGCAGAGCGCCCAGCGGCTCGCCGGTGGCATTGTCCTCGCCATCCACATCGTAGAGCGCGCCGGTCAGGCGCAGCGGGCCGTTATCGTAACGGGCCATGATTTCAAAGCCCTTCAGCGTCGCATCGGCCACGTTGTCCGACACGGTCGTGCCCGCCGAGCAGGGCGCGAAAGGCGGCGCGAAGCAGGTCGGGTTGAAGGCAAAGTTGACCGACAGATTGATCAGGTCCTGCGCCTCGGTCTGGTACCAGGCGCCCTTGACCTCGAAATGGTCGTTCGCGGTGAACAGTCCCGTGCGCTGCCACCCCGCGCCGATCTCGATCGTCTCTGTCTCCTCAGGCTGAAGGGATGGATTGGCGATGAAGCGGTTGGTGATGAAGTTGGGGGCGCCCAGGATCGGGTGCGGCAGGGAGAAATGGGTCCCGTTCAGGTAGAGCTCGTTGAGCGAGGGCGCCCGGAAGGCCTCGCTCCAGCTGGCAAACAGGTTGAACTCCTCGGTCAGACGCCAGGTGGCCGCGACGCGCGGAGAAAGCGCTTCATCCTGACTGGCGTCGCTGAGCGGGCTGTCGCTTTCGAACCGGTCCCAGCGCACGCCGGGCACCAGGATGAGTTCGCCGAGCGGACCGGTGTCGACGCGTGTCTCCAGCTGCGCATAGACGCCATAGAAGGTGGTCGAGCCATCGGGCGCGCCACCGCGCACGCCTGACGGATCGGCGGAGTCAAACCCGTCCTGCTCGTCCTCATACCACTCCGCCCCGGTTACCAGCGCGGTCTCCTGCGGGCCGAGATCGAACACGGCGCGGTTTTCCACGCGCAGGCCCGTAGTGGTCAGATCGCGTTGCAGGGAGCGGTCGATCAGCGGGTCGAACTCATCGACCGCGCCGATATTGTGATAGGCGGTCAGGTCCAGATCGACGAGTCGCGAGGCCGGGTCGATGCCCAACGTGGCCTGCAGGCTGTCGCTCTCGACCGACTTGTCGACGAGCGGGTTGAGGCTGTCGACCCCGGCATCGCCCTGTCCGTTATTGGGCTCCAGCACATCGTTGCGAAAGCCGATCCAGCTGGCGTTGAGGGAGACCGCCTGGCTCAACTCGATGCGGGCGCTGGCAAAGCCGGCGAAGATCTCCTCCTCGGCCGGCAGGGTGTCGCCCGAGCCCAGTTCGATGTCGCCGGACTGGCGAACCGAGAGGCCGGCTACAGCGGAAATCCGGTCCGAGCGTCCGGCAAGCGCGGCGGCGCCGCGCGTCTCCTCGTTGGCGCTGCGATAGCCGGCTGACACGCGCGCGGCAAGGCGCTCGTCATCGCTCATCAGATCGTCTGCGTTGAGTGTTTCGAACGACACCACGCCGCCGGCCGCGCCCGATCCGTAGAGCGAGGAGGCGCCGCCGCGCACCGTCTCGACGCGGCCCAGCAGGGCGGGATCGAGGAAGAGCGCGCCATCGTGAGCGGACGAGAAGTTCTGGCGCGCGCCGTTGACGAGCAGGGCGATATTCTCCCGGCTGAGGCCGCGCAGGGTAAGGGTCTGGCCAGTCCGGCGCGGGCCGCCAGAGACTTCGAGGCCCGGCACATCTTCAAGCAGATCGGCGAGATCGTACGGCCGCTCAGCCTCCAGATCGTCGAGGGTGATGACGCTGACCACGCCGGGATAGTCGAAGCTGGACAGGGTGGTGCGTGTCGCCTTGACGACGATGACGTCCTCGGACGCGCCCTCTTGGGGCGACGCGGCAGACGCGGACTGGGCCAAGGCCGGCGAGGCCGCCAGGGCGATCAGGCTGGCACCGGCGAGCAGAATCCCCAGGCGGGCAGGTGCAGACAAATGGGACATGAGCTTTGCGACTCCTCTTGCAAATCGTTCTTAATTGCGGCACTGATGCCTGTATCGAAATGCGATTGCAAGTAGGAATCGTTTGCAAGATGATCGCGATGCGCGGTCGGCCCGCAGACGCCGGGCCGGACGCGCCGCTTTGGGGTAGCAGAGACAGGACACGAGAGATGACACGAGGGTTTGTACGAGCAGGCTTGAGCGCCCTGGCGCTGGCCGCGTTGAGCGCGTGCGCGAGCACGTCGGGCACGGCGGAGCAAGGCTCATCTCAGGCGCAGCAGGCGCGACCGGAGCAGCATTTCGAGGCCGACCGGGAGGCCATACTGGCCATGGCCGGAGAATACGAGGTGACGTTCGATTTCACCGAGTTTCTGCCGATCGCGCCGGGTTACGAGCTGGCCGACCCGAAAATCACGCCGGCACGCGAAGTGGTCTATGTGATTGAGGACACAGGCGAGTTCATCTCGCTCCAGCACCTCCTTCTGGCCCGCACCGAAGACGCCTCCTTCGTGATCAAGCACTGGCGCCAGGACTGGCAGTACGAGCCGGACCGCATGCTGGCCTATCAGGGCTTTAACCGTTGGAATGTCGAGGAAATCTCCCCCGGCGAGGCGCGCGGCGCGTGGTCGCAGACCGTCTACCAGGTCGATGACAGCCCGCGCTATGCCGGCCTCGGCCAGTGGGAGCATGCCCGCCACGCCTCCACCTGGGAGCCGCCGGTCAGCTGGCGCCCGCTGCCGCGCCGGGATGCGACGACTCGCGACGATTATGACGTCATCGCGGCGGTCAACCGCCATACCGTGACCGAATGGGGCTGGAGCCACGGCCAGGACAATTCCAAGCTGGTGCTGCGCGAGGACGAACCCTTTGAACTCGTTCGCGAACACGGCATCAACACCTATCGCCGCGCCGACCTGGAGGGCGACGAGGATGCCGCCGCCTATTGGGAAAACACGCGCGACTACTGGACGCGGGTTCGCGACGCCTGGGACACGATCATCGCAAATTCTGAGACTATCTCCGTGCAGGACGACGCGGAAGGCACGCTACTTTACGGCCCGCTGCTGTCAGCGGCGCAAAACGTCCATTTCGACCTGACCTCCACCGAGGAGGCGTGGGCCGAAGCGGTCTCTCTCATGGAGGCGCGCATCACCGCCGACGGCGATGCGGTCGACATCGACTGAGGGGGGCACGCTGGCGGGACCGGTTCACTCACCCAGTCCCGCCGGCGTGGTGTTTCCTTGCGGCGGGGATTATCTTTTCCCGTAGCGTCGGCGCAGACCGAACAGGAAGGCGATGAGCGCGAAGAAGAGGAAGGGCCGCAGCGCCGCGGCCAGGCCGTGATCGTCGAGCCGCGCCATGGCCAGCCCGGCCGCGAAATTCATCGGCACGTCACCGGCCGAGAGGAACAGCCCGGCGAAACGAAAGGCGAGATCGGCGCCGTAGGCGATCAGGGCAATGGCGGTCAGCTGGCTCCAGCGCGTCATCACGAGCGCGCCGACAATGGACGCCATCAGCAACACCATCCAGTCCATGAAGGTGAAGCCGGCAAGAAACCGGTCGGCCAGTTCGACAAGCATTGCGTCCCCCCAAATCCCCGTAGCGCGCAAATTTGAGGAGTTGGGCCGACCGGTCAAGCAAAAGCGGACCCGAAGGCGGGGGTGAGGTGGTTGAACCGGAGAAAACCGGCGTGTGTCCCCGATTTTCCTGTGCGGGCCTTCGCTTCGCTCGCCCGGAATGACGAAGGGTTGGTTCTTAGAAAAACTCCAGCGTTCGTCATCCCCGGCTTGACCGGGGACCCAGGGGGCGTGAAGCGCCGCCATCCGATGACGATACCCTGTCCTCTCTGGGTTCCGGCTCTCGCTGCGCTCGGCCGGAATGACCAATGTTTGAGATATTTCAAAACCGATAAGAAATTCTCTTTCCCAGCGGCAGCTGGGATCCAGGGAGCGTCGCGCGCCGTCATTTGTGAGGACACTCTGGTTTCTCCTGGGTCCTGACTTTCGTCAGGAAAGAGAAGCAGTCCAGTTCGCGCGAGGCCCCGGCGCTTCCTTCGGTCGGCCGGGGGTGCACTCCATTATGGTCTCTGGAATCCCGGGGCGCCGCAGTCTGCCGCTGGCCACCACCCGGTGCAGCGAGGAGCGACTATCTTGCCGCGTCCGAAGGATGGTTGATCCCGTCCACCCAGGCGACGGGCTCAAGCGCGGCGGGCTCCGCCCCCTCGATTGCGTAGAGGTTCACGCCGTATTCGTTCGGGTTCGAGCGGCGGCGGTGGAACATGTAGATCCCGCACACCGAGCAGAAATGGTGCCGGGCGGTGTGCGTGCCGAACTGGTAGAGCGTCAGCGCGTCCTCGCCCCGCACGATCTCGACCCCGTCCAGCGGTGCCGAGACGGCCGGCGCCCCGCGCCGGCGGCAGAAGGAGCAATCGCAGCGGCGCGCGGTGGCGAACCCGTCGCTAAGCGTCACGCGCAGCTCGACGGCGCCGCAATGGCAGGTGGCTTTCACGGGATCGGTCATTCTCGGCGACGCTCTCGGGCTGGAATGGGGGCGGACAGCTGTTGCTTCTGACTCTTCGCGCGCCTGCGAGTGGCCAGCCGCGCCGGGCAGGGCTCAGACTAGGCTCGCGTCTGTCGACAGGGAAGCGCGCTCAAGGCTAGCGTGCTACAGCCAGATCTTTGCAGGCGAGTGCGACCGGTTCAATCTCCTGGTGGAGAACCGGGGCAGGACTGCCCCAACCGGATTCCCATACCACCCTCGCGCGTCATCCCCGGCTTGACCGGGGACCCAGGGCGTGAAGCGCCGCCATCCGATGACGATACCCTGTCCTCTCTGGGTTCCGGGTCTCCACTTCGCTCCGCCCGGAATGACGACGACGGAGCGCTCTGGCGCTTCAGGTGCCGCCGCGGGCGCCTCAGATGAGAAGTCCCATTTTACCCCGCCGGGGCGTGGAGGCCTTCGGCGAGGCTCCAGGCGAGGGCGTCGATGTCCTTCGCCGCGGCGCTGGTGGGCGAGCGCAGGCCGACCGGGCGCTGGGCGCGGATGGCCAGGCCCACATTGGGGTCGCGGCGCACAATGCCGGCGAGCGGCGGGGTGAAGCCGAGAAAGCTGGTGCAGGTGCGCGCAAACGTGGCGAAGGCCTGCTCGGCGGTGGCGCGGTCGGGCGTGTTATTGACGACCACGAAGGGCGAGGCGCCCTCGTCGCGCATACGCAGCGTTTTCACGAAGGCATAGGCGTCGGTGAGCGAGGTCGGCTCGTCGGAAATCACCAGGGCCACATCGTCGGCGGCGACGGCCAGGCGGATCGTGGCGCGGTCGGCCCCGGCGGCCAGATCGAGAATGGTGCGGTCATAGCTCATCGAGACCGCGGCAAGACCGGCGGCGAGCGAGTTCACGCTGGTCAGGTCGAGGCTGGCGAGCGTCGCCGAGCCGGACCGGCCGGAAATCACGTCGAAGCCGCCCTTCTTTTCCGCGCCGCCCAGGGCCGGGGCAATCGCCTCGCTCAGGCTCATCTTGCCGGCCACGACCGAGGCGATGTCTCCGGGCGGGTTCAGGCCGAGCTGCACGTCGATATTGGCCATGCCCAGATCGGCATCGACCAGCAGGACACGTTCTCCGGCGCGCGAGAAGGCGCGCGCGAGCGAGGTCGCCACCACCGTCTTGCCGACGCCGCCCTTGCCGGAGGCCACGGCCAGGATCGGCCCGGCCGTGCGCGGCTCGTTGTCGGTGAAGCGGGGGGCGGAAGAAGGAATCGCGTTCATGACCGTTCGTCCTCGTACCAGTCGATCGCGAAGTCATCGAGCAGCGCGCGCGCGATCCGCAACGCCGTCGCCGGGGCCAGCCCCGTGCCGATATAGGGGGAGGCGGAGATGTGGGCGTAGGCAAGCCCGGCCTCTCCGACTCCGATCAGTCCGCCCAGCCGCCGGGCGATGTCGAGCTTGGTGATGATGGCGCGGCCGACGCCGACCGACGCGAGCAGGGCGGCCGCGTCCTCGGCATCGCCCGGGGCGAGCCCGGCCTCGATGACGGCGATCATCTCCGCGTCGGCGGCTGCCGCGAGATCGGCCAGCCCGTGCAGATCGTCGAGATCGTAGGGGTTGATGGCCGGCGCATCGATCAGGACCGGACCGCGGTCCAGCTCGTCCATCACCAGGGCGAGCTCGCGCCCGCCGCGCACGGTCTCGAAGCGCACTTTCAGCGCCGCAGCATAGGCGGCGAGCTGTTCGCCCGCGCCGGCGCCCTCGTCGGCGCCGATGATGACGGGGCTCTCGCCGGCCGCCACCATGCGCGCGCAGACCTTGGCCAGGGTCGAGGACTTGCCCGCCCCCGGCCCGCCAGCGAACAGAACGGGGCGCTGCAAATCGTTCTCGACCGGGTGGACCGCGTAGCGCGCATCCACGGCGCGGGCCAGAGAGGCGGTGGCCTCGCCGTCCTGCAGCGTCATGGCCGCATCCATCAGGGCTTCGGCCGCAGCCTCGGGAATGGCGTGCCAGGCGAGCGCGCGCGCAATGCGCGTCACGCCGTCCGCATTGTCTCCGCGCGCCTTGGCCCGTTCGGTGTCGCGGCGCTGCATGGCCGCTTCGGCGCTTTCATTGGTACTGGTGACAGAGGCGCGCTCGGCCGCGGCGCGCACCTCGACCTGGCCGTCCGGGGCGTTGCTGGTCGCGATGATGACCGCGTCCGGACCCATGTCGCGGCGCACGGCGGCCATCGCATCGGACAGCGTTCGGGCGGTGAAGGTGCGCAGCCGCATGGTGAGCGAACTCCTCTTCTGACCGCTCTAGACCTGACCGAGCGTTTTCAGGCGCGCGCTCGGGTGGATTTCGTTCTGGCTGATGACCGTCGTCTGCGGACGGAAGCGTTCGGTCAGCGAGCGCACATAGGGGCGAATCCCCGGGCTCGTCAAAAGCACCGGAACGTCGCCGGTGGCGCCTGCGCGGTCGAAGGCCTCCCGCACCTGGGAGACGAAATCGCGCAGCTTTGACGGGGCCAGCGCGAGCTGACGCCGGTCGCCTTCCCCGATCAGGGCTTCGGCAAAGGCCTGCTCCCATTGGGGCGACAGGGTGAGAACCGGCAGGGTGGCGTCCGGGCCGCGGTTGGAATGGCAGATCTGGCGCGCCAGGCGGGAGCGGACATGCTCGGTGATCGTATCGAGATTCTGCGTCGCGCCGGAGGCTTCCGCGATGCCTTCCACGATACCGGCCAGATCGCGGATCGAGACGCGTTCGGACAGGAGGTTCTGCAAGACGCGCTGGATGCCCGCCTTGGTGATCTGGCCCGGCGTGATGTCGTCGACCAGCGAGCGGTGCTCTTTCGACAGGCCGGAGAGGAGCTTCTCCACCTCGGCGTAGGAGAGCAGGTCGGCCATGTTGTCACGCAGGATTTCGGTGAGATGGGTGACCAGGACCGCGGCCGGGTCCACGATGGTGTAGCCGCGGAAGGTGGCCTCCTCGCGCAGATTGTCATCGATCCAGGTCGCGGGCAGGCCGAAGGCCGGCTCCTTGACGTGCTGGCCGGGCATGTCGACCTGGGCGCCGCTCGGATCCATGATCAGCAGGGAGTTCATTTTCAGCGACCCGCTGCCCGCCTCCATCTCCTTGACGCGGATGATGTATTGCTCGCCGGGCAGCTGCATGTTGTCGATGATGCGCACCGACGGGGTCACAAAGCCGGTATCCTGGGCCATGTTGCGGCGCAGGGCCTTGATCTGGTCGGTCAGGCGGCGGCCTTCCACGTCGTTGATGAGCGGCAGGAGGGCATAGCCGAGCTCGATCTTCAGCTCGTCGATATGCAGCGTGTCCTCGATCGGCGGCTCGGTATTCTGCTGTTCCTGGGCCGCGCTCTGGGCTTCCTTGGCCTCGGCGGCGATCTCGTCCTGCGCCGCGTTGTGGCGCCGCCGCGATGTCGTCCAGGCCAGCGCGCCCGCCCCGGCCCCCATCAGCGCGAACGGGATGAGCGGCATGCCCGGCAGCAGGCCGATGGCGATCGCCGAGGCCGAGACGACGCCGATCCCGACCGGGTTGGCGGTCAGCTGGCCGAACACGGCCTTTTCCGCATCGCCTTCCACACCCGCCTTGGAGACGAGCAGGCCGGCGGCGAGCGAGACGATCAGGGCGGGGATCTGGGAGACCAGGCCGTCGCCGATCGTGAGGGTGGAATAGGTGTTGGCCGCGTCGCCGAAGGCCATGCCGGACTGGGCCACGCCGATGATGATCCCGCCGATCAGGTTGATCGAGGTGATGAGGATGCCCGCCACGGCGTCGCCGCGCACGAACTTGCTGGCACCGTCCATCGCGCCGAAGAAGTTGGACTGGTCTTCCAGCTCCTTGCGGCGGGTCCGCGCCTCGTCCTCGTTGATGAGTCCGGAGGACAGATCGGCGTCGATCGCCATCTGCTTGCCGGGCATGGCGTCCAGGGTGAAGCGCGCCGCGACTTCCGCGATCCGGCCCGAACCCTTGGTGATGACGACGAAGTTCACGATCACCAGAATGATGAAGACGATGATGCCGATGACGAAATTGCCCTGCATCACGAAGGCTCCGAACGCCTCGATGATGTCGCCGGCAGCCCCGGTCCCGCCCGATCCTTCCGACAGGATCAGACGCGTGGAGGCGACGTTCAGGCCGAGCCGCAACATGGTCGCGACCAGCAGGATGGCCGGGAAGGCGGTAAATTCCAGCGGCGACTTGATGAACAGCGCCGTCATCAGGATCATGATCGAGAAGCAGATCGAGATGGCGAGCGAGAAGTCCAGCAGCGCCTTGGGCAGCGGCAGGATGAGCATGACCAGAATGGCCAGAATGCCCACGGCCATCGCCACGTCGCTGCGCAGGAGGCGCCGCGCCAGGCCTTGCCAGGTCAGGCCGCCCGATCCGGAAACCGGCGCGGGTGAAGAGGAGGCGGACGTTTCAGCCATCTAGAAGGTCTCGCAGTGCAAAGAAGTCGCTAGCCGGCGGCCGCGCGGGTTTCGCCCGGGCCGGGAATAGGCACGCCCTGGTCGGAGTAGAGTTTCAGCTTGTTGCGCAGCGTACGGATCGAGATGCCGAGAATGTTCGCGGCATGGGTCCGGTTGCCGATGCAGTGATCGAGCGTGTCCAGGATCAGATCCTGTTCGACCTCGGCCACCGTGCGCCCGACCATGTTCTGGAGCGCCTCTGCAGCCTCCGCCGCCTGGCGGGCCACACCGCCGCTCGCGCCGGCGCTGGAGAAGGTCGATCCGTCCGGCATGCGGATCGCATCCGGGCTTATCTCGGCGCCGCTGGCCAGCAGCACGGCGCGGTGCATGGCGTTTTCCAGCTCCCGGACGTTGCCCGGCCATTCGCGCGAGCTGATCTGGGCCTTGGCCGCCTCGGAGAGGGGACGGGCGTCCACCCCGTTGGCGGCGGAGTATTTCTTGATGAAATGCTGGGCCAGCGCGATCGCGTCGACGGGACGTTCGCGCAGGGCCGGAACGGCCAGATTCACCACATTCAGGCGGAAGAGCAGGTCTTCACGGAACGTGCCGTCCTGCACAGCCTTGCGCAGATCGCGGTTGGAGGTCGCCAGCACGCGGATATTGACCTTGACCGGCTTGGCGCCGCCCACCCGGTCGATCTCGCGTTCCTGCAGGGCACGTAACAGCTTGGCCTGCAGGCGCGCATCCATTTCGGAGATCTCGTCCAGCAGCAGCGTGCCGCCATCGGCTTCCTCGAACTTGCCGACGCGGCGCGCGACGGCGCCGGTGAACGCGCCCTTCTCGTGACCGAAGAGTTCGGATTCGAGCAGGTTTTCCGGGATGGCCGCGCAGTTGACCGAGACGAAGGGCTTGGAGGCGCGTTTCGATTTCTGGTGAACGAAGCGCGCCATCACCTCCTTACCCACACCGCTCTCGCCGGTGATGAGGATGGAGGCGTCGGACGGTGCCACGCGCTCGGCAAACTCGACCACCTGCAGCATCGCCGGGTCGCGCGCGATCATCGGGCGCTCGTCGTCGGAGACGGCGGCGAGTACGGCGGCGATCAGGTCGGCTTCGGGCGGGAGGGGAATGAATTCCTTCGCGCCGGAGCGGATCGCGCCGGCGGCCGCTTCGGGGCGCACATTCACGCCGCACGCCACGATCGGGACGGTGATGCGCTCCAGCTCGTTAGCCTTGATCAAGGCGCCGATATCCAGACTGACATCGACCATGAGCAGATCGGCCCCACGGCCGGCCCGCAGATAACTTGTAGCCTGTTCGACCGTGTCCACGTGAGCGACCTTGGCTCCGCGGTCCATGGCGATCTTGGTGGCGGTGGACAATTGTCCACCGAGGCTGCCGACGATCAGTACGCGCATAGGCTCGTCTCCTTACACCTTCTCGGCGGTGGCGTTAGCTGCCGTCCCCGTCTTTGATAATTTCCGTCATGGTGACGCCGAGGCGATCTTCCACGACGACCACTTCACCCCGGGCGACGAGGCGGTTGTTCACGTAGATGTCGATGGCTTCGCCAACTTTGCGGTCGAGCTCAAGAACCGAGCCGGACGACAGTTTCAGTAGCGAATTCACATCGATATGGGCCTTGCCCAGTACCGCCGAGATATTGACCGGGACATCGAAGACCGGCTGCAGGTCGACCGCGGTGCGCGCCTCGTGCCCGATCAGCGACGGGGTGACCTCACCGGATTCGGCCTGATCCTGCGAGCTGTCGCCGGCGGGGTTCTGTTCCAGCTCGGGCAGCTTGAGATTATTGTCGTCAGACATGGGTCATACCCTCCTAGGCGCCGGTTGCGGTGGTGGCCGGCGTATCGTCTTCATGCGAAGCCGCGGTGTTTTCGCGCGCCAGCCATTTCTCGATGGCGCCGGCGATACGCTCCTCGATCTGGGTGGCGGTGCGTTCGATCACCCCGGCGCGCCATTCCAGTGCGCAATCGCCGGTCGCGACCTGGTCGTCGGCGCGCACGATGACCGCGCCTTCAAAGCCCTGGTCCTCGGCGGCGTTGGTCAGGCGTTCGGCCATGATCTCGGCCAGGTGGGGCGCCACGCGCACCGAGATGCGCGGCTCGCTGCGCAGGTCGCCGAGCGCCTCGCGCACGCATTCCTCGATCGTGTCCGCGCCGTAGGTGTCCAGCGCCTTGCCGGCAATGCGCGCGGAGGCGGCGAGCGCCAGACGGGTGGCGTCTTCGCGCAGGGCAGTGGATTCCTGCTCCATGCGCGACAGGATTGCCTGCATGTGGCCTGACAGGTGGCGCAGCGCCTCGGCCGCCTCGCGCGAAGCCTGGGCCTCGTCGCTCTTGCGTGCCGCGTCGACCGCCTCGGCGGCATGGGCGTCGGCTTCCTCACGCGTGAGCATGCGGTTGTTCGCGCCGTGCCCGTCGCGCAGCACAGTGCCGTCTTCAGCGAAGACCCGGTCAAATTCGAAGGGCTTGTAGGCCTGGCTCACCGGTAACTCCTAGTAGATCAATTCATCCTCGCCACCGCCGTCGGCGATGAGGATTTCGCCCTTCGCGGCGAGATCCTTGGCGAGGTTGACCATGTTGCTTTGCGCGGTATCGACGTCTTTCAGGCGGACCGGCCCCATCGAGGCCATGTCTTCGCGCAGGATCTTGGCCGCGCGTTCGGACATGTTGGAGAAGAACAGGTCGCGCAGCGTGTCCGACGCGCCTTTCAGCGCCAGACCCAGCTCGTCCTTGTTCACGCTGCGCAGGAGGGTCTGCACGCCTTGCGGGTCCAGCTTGCCGAGATCTTCGAAGACGAACATGAGAGAGCGGATCTTCTCGGCGCTGTCCCGGTTGCGTTCTTCCAGCGCAGCCAGGAAACGGTTCTCGGTCTGGCGATCGAAGTTGTTGAAGATGTCCGCCATCATTTCATGGCTGTCCTGCTTGGACGTGCGCGCCAGGTTGGACATGAATTCGGTGCGCAGGGTCTCCTCGATCTTGTCGAGGATCTCTCGCTGCACCGGCTCCATGCGCAGCATGCGCATCACCACTTCGAGGGCGAAGTCTTCGGGCAGGGCGGCCAACACGCGCGAGCCGTGCTCGGACTGGACCTTGGACAGCACGACGGCGACGGTCTGGGGGTATTCGTTCTTGAGATAGTTGGCCAGGACCGTCTCGTTCACATTGCCCAGCTTGTCCCACATCGTACGGCCGGCCGGACCGCGCAGCTCCTCCATGATGGATTCAACCCGGTCCTCGTCGAGGAAGGAGGAGAGGAGCTTCTGCGTGCGCTCGACCGAGCCCATGATGGAGCCGGTGGTGGACATAGAGCCGACGAACTCGAGGATGAGTTTCTCCACGGCACCGGCCGTGACCTGGCCGAGCGTGGCCATGGCCTGGGAGATGATGCGGATCTCCTCCTCGTCCATCTGGTGCCACAGCGAGGCCTGTTCCTCGCCGAGCGCCATCAGGATGACCGCAGCCTTCTCGGCGCCGGTCAGCTTGGCGGGATCGTCGATCGTGCGTTTGCGTGCGTCTGCGTTCATGGCCTAGCTCTCGTGCATCCAGTTGCGCAGGATTGCCATGCTCTCATCGGGGTGATCCTGGACGAGATTGGCCACTTTCTTGACCGAGGAGCGCTTCACCTGACCGTCGATCTGGTCGATGTCGATGCGCTCGTCGCCTTCGCCGATCGTGTTGGAATCGTCGGGCAGGGCGGCCTGGCCCTGATGAGTGAGGCCCGGCGTATCGATCATGCGGACCGAGCCGGCGTTCGCGGCGGCCGCGGCCGGCTGCGGTCCGCTGATCACGCCGCGCACGAGCGGGCGCGCGACCAGCAGCACGATCAGAAGCGCGGTCAGGAACAGTACCGCCAGCTCGGCAATGCGGAAAATGTCCGAACGGCCGAGCGAGAAGCCGGTGGGTGCGACCGAGCCCAGCGTCAGGTCGGGCCGCGAGAATTGCATCTGATTGACTTCGACGACATCGCCGCGCGACTCGTCCACGCCGACAGCAGCGCGCACGAGCCGGGTGATGGTTTCCATCTCTTCCTGGCTGCGCGGCGTGTAGGTGATCGTGCCGTCCTCGGCCACGCTCTCCGCATAGTCGACGACAACCGAGACGGCCAGACGGTCCACACCGCCGGCTTCGATCACGCGCGTGGTGGTCGTGCTGGAGATTTCGAAGTTGCGCACCTCGTTTTCCGACTGGCGGGTCCGGCTCGACTGGGGTCCGTCGGCGGCCGGTTCTTCGCCGGGCAGGTTCTGATCCACGGTGACCAGGCCGTTGCGCGCGCCATTCTGCTCGTTTTCGGACTCCTCGCGCGTCTCGGTGGAGCGCAGGACCTGGCCGTCGGGATCGAATTGCTGGCTGGATTCCGTCAGGCTTTCCCGGTTCAGCTCGGCGGTCACCACCACACGCGCTCCGCCCGAACCGACGACGCCCTCAACGACATCGCGGACCTTGCCGCGCAGATTCTGCTCGACCCCGGCGCGGCGGCTTTCCAGCGCGGCGACGGAGGCATTGTCGCCATCGGTCGGGCTGGCCAGCAGGCGGCCGCGATCGTCGGCCACAGTGATGCGGTTGGCCGCCAGCGCCGGAACGGCGGTGGCGATGAGGTTGCGGATGGTTTCGACCTGGGCGGCGTCCAGCTCTCCGCGCGTGGTCAGGACGACCGAGGCGGACGGTTGTTCGGTCTCCTGGCTGAACAGGCGCCGCTCGGGCAGGACCAGGTGAACGCGCGATGCCGAAACAGATGCCAGGGAGTTGATGGACCGGGCGAGCTCGCCCTCCATCGCCCGCTTGGCGTTGACGTTCTGGACAAAGCTGGTCGTGCCCAGCGCGTCGGTCTCGTCGAAGATCTCGTAGCCGACGGAGCCGAAGCTCAACGCGCCGCCGGACGCCACGCGCAGCCGGGCTTCGTCGACCGTATCGCTGCTGACATAGACCGCCGAGCCGCCTTCGCGCAGTTCGTAGGCAATGCCCGCAGTGTCGAGGCGCTCGGTGACTGTGGCGGCATCCGCCGGCTCCAGGCCGGAAAACAGCAAGGAGTCGCCGTCACCGCTCATCGACATGGTGAAGAGGACGAGCGCGGCTGCCGCACCGACGGTCAGGCCGAAAATGGCGATCAGCCGGCCAATCCCGAATTTGGAAACCTGTTCGAGAAGCGCGTTCACGGTCGAGAGTCCCTGCCTGCACATTGCCGGCGGCCCCGATGCCGCCCCCTGCTAGGCAAGTTTTTCCCACCGGTCGCGTAAACGCGGGTTTAACGATATGGACAAATGCACAAAGCGGACTGCATCTCATGCAGCCCGCCCGGTGCTTTTTCAGTCTCGAGAACGAGAAACTAGTGGCGGTAATCCTGGATCCGCGTGGTGCGCAGGCCGGCCAGGCCGTGGCGCTCGATCGCGCGCTGCCAGCCGAGGAATTCCTCAACCGTCAGCCGGTAGCGTTCGCACGCCTCATCCAGTGAGATCAGCCCACCGCGGACCGCCACCACCACTTCGGCCTTGCGCCGGATCACCCAGCGCTTGGTCGAGGGAGCGGGAAGATCGGCAACGGTCAGCGGGCTGCCGTCGGGGCCGATCACGTAGTTTTCCTTTTTCACTCGCCGTTCCATCCAACCCAATCCCTTCGTGCTTGGTACGTTCAAGCGCACCTTTTTGATGGGGTGGAGACTACGCGAGGGATTTTAACTTAGGCCTAAACGCTGTGGTAAAATTAGCCTTTACAATAGGTTAGGAAAAAATTTACCCCGGCGCCGAAGCGCCGGGGTCAAGTGTCGAGCCCTTATAATGAAGGCGATTAGCGCTTCATCTGGATGGCTTCGGCCAGCATCTCGTCCGCGGTGGTGATGATGCGGGAAGAGGCCGAATAGGCTCGCTGGGTAATGATGAGGTTGGAAAACTCGGTGGCGATGTCGACGTTGGAGTTCTCCAGCGTCTTCGAAGACAGCTTGCCCGAGGAGCCGATTCCCGGCGGGTTGAGCGTGAAGGCGCCCGATTCCTGGGTGATCTGGTAGGAGCCCCCGCCAACGGAGGCCAGGCCGTTCGGGTTGACCACAGTGGCGACCGGAATCTGGTAGACCTGACGCACGACACCGTTGGTGAAGCGGGCCGAGACAAACCCGTCCGGGCTGACTTCCACGCCGGCGAAATCGCCGAACACAGCCCCGTTCACGACGGTCGAGTTAAGAACGGACGGGCTGTCATACTGCGTGATGCCGCCCGGGTTTCCGGCCGAACCCAGATCGAGCGAAACCGTCTGGCCGGCGACGCCGGTGGCCGCATCCCACTGGTACTGGTTGGCGCCCAGGGGCGCGACGTTGTCCGAACCGAGGAAGGACAGGCTGTTGGGCAGGGTCGTCGCGACAGAGTCGATCTGGCCGTTCGTGTTGAACGCCAGGATGCCCGTGGCGATCTGGCCGTTGTTCAGACCGGCGCCCGTGCTCACGTCGCTCGGCGGGTCGACGTGAAGCTCGGCATGCCACTGGTTGGCCGTGGAGCTCTTCAGGATGGAGAGCGTGATCGAGCGCACACCGCCCTTGGAGTCGTAGATCTGGATCGAGCGCTGGAAGTCCGGCGTGACCGCCCCCGAGGCCATGTTGTTGGCCGGGTTGGTCGGATCGTAGGTCGCTTCGGCCGCCGAAATGGCCTGACTGTCGAGCAGGTTGGCGTTGATGCGGATGGAGCTGGTCGCTTCCGCGGCGCCGCCGATATTGGACAGGTTGATCGCTTCAAGCAGATCCACGTTGGACGGGTTCTGGGTGACCGTCCCGTCGGGAGCGACCGGCCAGCCATAGAGATACTGGCCGGCGTCGTTCTTCAGATAACCGCCCTGGTCGGTCTCGAAGCTGCCTGACCGGGTGAACAGCACAGGATCTGCCCCGGTGACATTCGTCGGGTTGGGCCGGACCAGGAAGAAGCCATTGCCGTCAATCGCCAGATCGGTGGCCGAGGAGGCCGGGTTCAAGAGGCCTTCGCCGGACACGTCGAGACGGGTCCGCGCCGAGACGCCGGCCGAGGCGTAGCGGCTCTCGCCGCCGCCCTGAACCTTGTAGTTCGGGGTGAAAACCGTGTTCACGCGCTTGTAGCCGACCGTGTTCACGTTCGCGATATTGTCCGAAATCGAGGCCAGAGCGCTCGAATTTGCCAGCAGGCCGGACGTGCCGGCGGCCAGTGCGGAGTTGATACTCATGTTAAGGGCTCCCTTTTGTTTCTTGTTTGAAGGAAGCGTTCTGCTGGGTTTAGAGCCGGTCGGCTTTTCTCGCTGATCCGGCTGGGATCCATCCGTCCCCTATGCGTTGTTCGTGTCTAGTCGGGCGCCTGCCTGACCCCGATCACCTGGGCGATCGGGATGGCCAGGCCACCCATTTCGATTCTCACCTCGTCGCCGGACAGGTCCACGCCGGTAACCCGGTCGGTGACCCGGATCGGCGTCTCTATGGGGTTGTCCTTGGCATCAAGCGCAGTGATTTCAAGGCGGTAGACACCGTTCGGCTGAACGGTTCCGGCCTCGTCCTTGCCGTCCCAGGTGAACATGTGCGGTCCGGCGCCGGTCTCGCCATCCAGGCGGGCGACCGTCTTGCCCTGGGCGTTGACGACATTCATGCGGACCGAAGCGGCTTCCTGCGGCAGGCCGTACTGCCACTGGGCGAACCCTTCGGCCAGATAGGCGGAGTCGCTGGAGACGGTCGCGAGCTTGCCGATATAGTCGGTGGCACCCATGTTCGCGGTCGCGGCCTGGAGGGCGAGCAACGATTCCAGGGACTTGTTCTGGTTGATCTGTTGTTCCACCGAGGAGAACTCGACCAGCTGGCTGACGAATTGCTGGGAATCCATCGGGTTGAGCGGATCCTGATTCTGCAGCTGCTGGGTCAGCAGCGTCAGGAAGGTATCGAACGTGTCGGCCAGCTGACCGGATGCGAGCTCATTGTCGCCGCCGTTCAGTCCGGACAGGGCTTGTCCAAGCGGGTTGATTTCCATCGGTCCTAATCCCTTCTGGTTCAGGCGCTCAGATCAAGGCGCGCACGCGCCCCGATCGCGAACCCGTAAATGTCGCGAGACACGAGTGCGGTCACATCCGCCGTGCCTGCACCCGGCTCGGTGCCGGACACGGCGAGATCGAAGTGAGATCCGCGCCCCTCATCGCCCTCGCGGTTGGGCGTGTTCTGGTCGGAGAGCTGGAAGCTTAACCCGTCCTCGCCAAGATCGAGACCGGCCTCGGAGAGGCTGCGTTCCAGCTCGCGCGCATTGCGCTGAAGCTCGGCGAGCGCTTCGGGGCGTTCGGCCGTGACCATGGCGTTGACCCGGTTGTCCCGGCCCATCTCCAGCTTGACTTCCACCCGGCCGAGCTCGGCCGGATCGAGGCGGATTTCGAACACCTTGCCGCCGTCCTGGGCGCGTTGCGCAATGCGGGCGGCCAGGGTCTGGACCTGGGCCGGCATCATGCGATGCGCATGGGGCTGGCCTTGTGCCTGGCGGACCATTTCGGCGCCGCGTTCGGCGCGTTCGATGCGCAACCCGTCCAGCGTCGGTTCGCCGGTCATGTCGCTCGCACTGCGGTCGAACGCCATCTCGCCTGCGGCCAGAACCGGATCGGCGCCGGCAATGGGCATGAAGGAGGCAGCCTGGGCCGCAGCGCCGCCGGCCGGGGATGCGGCTGCGGACTGGGCGGCCGGTTGGGCGGGTGTCTGGGCGGTACGGGTTTCCGGGCCGGCCTGTGTGGCGCGGGCGTCGCTACGCTGTTCGTGACGGGCCTGGGTCGCCTCCGCGATGCGCTCGCGCAGCCGATCGCCGGCCGATTTGAGCGCGGCGGGTTCAATTTCGGCGTCGGCAGACTCACCGGCGAAAGCTTCGGCCTGAGCCGCGCGCGGCGCCGTCTCGGCTCCGTTTGCCTTGAGCTGGGCAGCCTGGGCCTTGGCCTCGGGCGATCGGGAGGCGGCGTCGCTCTGAGCCTGTGCCTGGCCCGGCTGGACCGCTTTCCGGGCCACATCCTGTGCCCCCGTCTGCTCGGCTCGAGATTTGCCGGATTGAGCGGCGGCCGCCTCGGCATCGATGGCCTTGGCGTCCGCGTCGGATTTTTGAGCCGCGGCGGCCTCATCGCCCGCTGCGGCGCCGGACTGGACCTGGGCCTGAGCCTGTCCCGTCTCCTGAGAGCCCGCCACCTGGCCTTTGGCGTTCACGGCCGACGCGGCCTGTCCGTCGCGAGCCGGGCGGGTTTCCTGGCTGGCCTCTCCAGCTTCGGCGTCCTGGGCGGCTGCGCTGGCGTCAGCCATATTCTGCCCAGGCGCAGATGCGGCCGGCTGGGTCTGTCCTGCAGTCTTGACGCCACTGCCCTCAGGCGCGTTTGCCCCGCCGGGCGATACCTTGGCGTTGGCGGCCGCTGCGAGGTCCTTGCCGCCCGTTTGCGGCGCCGGCTCGACAGGGCGGGCCTGGCCCTGGCTGGAGGTGGTTTCGGGTGCGTCGGCATTGTCTTGTCGGGACGTCGCGGACACGGCCGGTCCGGCCGCGGCGCCGTCGGTTACCTGGGCCGGTGTGACCTGCCCTGTGGACTGAGCGGCGTCGCCATCTTGCGCGTCCGATGCGGCAGCATTTCCCGAGGCGGCTTGCGCCGCCGCCATTTCGTCAGATGCTTTAGCGTCTATAGAGACGTCATCTGCAGACGAGGCGGCCTGATCGGCTTCCAGGGCCTCGGCGAATGCAGCGAGGCCGGCACGATGGGCGCTTCCGGTCTCCTCGGAGCGTTCCGCACGGTCTGCCTCGCGCGATTTCTGCGTGTCGCGATCGCGAGCCCGGGACTCTTCGGAGCGCGCCTTGTCGGAGCGCGACCGTGTCGATTGGGGATCCTGACTGTCACGGCTGACGCGCGGACGGTCCTTGCCTGCAGGCTCGTTGCGCGCCGAGCGTTCGACCATGACGTCAAAGCCTGATCCGGCGCGCTCTCCAGCGCTCTGGCGTGAGCGGCCCGCGGGCGCAGCCGAAGCGTCGGCGCGCACAGCGGGGAGTGCAGATATGTTGTTAGCGGCTGTCATAGCCCCGGCCATCCCATCTACATTCGCGCCGCTTTTTGCGGCATCTCGTTATCGGGCTGGCGGTTCTGCGACCCGGACAGGACCTCTACATACAAGGCTTGTGCCATCGCGCGTCAATCAGAAAGTAACAATAAAAACAATTAGTTGAATGTTTTTGCGGAGTCGACATTTGTCGCCGCCCGGCAAAAACGCTCCGGCGAAATTGCCGGGCCGCCGCGCCGCGCTGAGCGCCGCGTCACTTGGCCCGGAGCTTGCGCTGTCTGCTCTTGAACCGGGACCTGGCTGCCGCGATGCGTGTGCCGAGGCCCGACCAATAAGAGAAGAAAAACAGTGACTTGGTTTCACGTTTACAGGGACGCGCAGCGTATCGGAGCCGGGGATGGACCCGGCAGCTTTTTCCGTGCGCCCGGCATTTCTGACCGGCAGAAAGGGCCTCGATCATGAGCATGAGCTCCATTCTCGGCAGTGCGCTGTCGGGCCTGCAGGCAGCCCAGCTGGGCATGCGGTCGGCCTCCAACAACGTCGCCAACGTCAATACGCCCGGCTATGCGCGAAGCGAGATCCAGCAGATCGCGCGCAGCTCCGGCGGACAGGGCGCCGGCGTCGAGGTCACCGGCATTTCGCGCGTGGTCGACGAGTTTCTGGTGGCCGCCTCGATCCGGGGCAGCTCTGACCTGGGCCGGGCCGAACTGGTGTCCGAGTTCCTCGACCGCATTCAGTCGCAGTTCGGCAGCACCGACGAGGAAACCTCGCTGTTCGGGCGTATCAACCAAGCCTTCGCCGGACTGGCCCAGGCGGCCGCCGACCCGACCGAGTCGGTATCGCGCCTGACCGCGCTGTCCAATCTGGAAGAGGTCTTTGAAGAGGCAACGCGCCTGTCGTCCGAGATCCGCAGCATGCGCAACGAGACCGACCGGCGCGTCCAGTCCACCGTGGAGCGGGTCAACGAGATCGTCGCCGAGTTCTCGACCATCAACGGAGAAATGCGTGCCCTGACCGCGAATGCGATGGACACGACCGGGTCGGAGAACCGCCAGGCCGAGCTGATCGATGAATTGTCCACCTATCTCGACATCCGGGTCGAGGCACAGCCGGACGGGCGTGTCTTCATCAAGACGCAAAACGGGGTGAGCCTGCTCGACAACGAGCAGGTCAAGCTGGACTACGTGCCGGCCGGCACCGGCGCGTACGGCGTCGAGTACGGGGCGATCACCGCACAGGTCTCGTCCTCCGGCGCGCGCATCGATATTGGCGCGAACATCAAGTCGGGCGAACTGCGCGGCCTGATGGACCTGCGCGACAAGCACCTGCCCCAGATCGCCGATGAGCTGGCCGAGCTGACTTCCGGCGTCGCCGATGCGCTGAACGCGGCCCACAACGATGCCTCTGCCTATCCCGCGCCCAACGCGCTGGAGGGTCGGAATACGGGGCTGATCGGCAGCGATGTGTTGCGCGGATCGGGGGAGGCCACGATCGCGATCACGGCTGGCGACGGGACGCTGGTCGACCAGATCGACCTGGTCTTCAACGCCGCCGGATTTACCGTCAACGGTACGCCGGGCAACTCGATGAACGACCTTGCGGCCCTGATTTCCGCCGCGTCCCCCGACGTTACGGCAACCTTTGCCAATGGCGAGCTGTCGCTGACCGCCAGCGCGGGCAACGGCGTGGCCACGATGCAGAACGAGGCCAATCCCTCATCGCTGGGCGGGCGCGGTTTTGCCCATTATTTCGGCTTGAACGACCTGGTCGACAGCCGGCGTCCGGGCTTCTTCGACACCGCCCTGACCGGGACCAGCGCTCATGGTCTCGCGCCGGGCGGAGAGCTCGGCTTCTCGATCTATGCGGCCGACGGCCGCAAGATCCAGTCGATCACCGTCCCGGTGGCCGGCGCCAGCGTCAACGACATGATTGCCGCGCTGAACAACCCCGCCTCGGGGCTCGGCCAGTACGGCACGTATGCGATGGACGCCAATGGCAAGCTGAGCTTCACCCCGACGGCTGGATACAAGAATTTCGACGTGTCTCTCGCCAGCGACACCACGCAGCGCGGCACGACGGGGCTGGCCTTCTCACAACTCTTCGGGGTTGGCGATGCAGCCCGGATGGCTCGCGCGGAGACGTTCGAGGTTTCGGCCGATATCCGCAGCAATACCAGCCTGCTAGCCATGGCCAAGCTCGACATTGACGGTGCGACCGTGCCGGGTGACCTGGTCCTGAGTGCCGGCGACTCGCGCGGCGGACAGGCGCTGCAGGGCGCGGTGACAGCGTCGCGGACCTTCAACCGGGCCGGGTCTCTGACCGGCGGGGTATCCAGCGTCGAGGAATACGCCGCCCGGCTGGCCGGCGATGTCGGCTCGCGCGCCGCGGTTGCCGAGCGATCGCTGGACAGCGCCAGCGCCATCCAGGCCGCGACCGACCAGAAGCGCAGCGATGTCGAGGGCGTGAACATGGACGAGGAACTCGCCCGGATGACGATGTACCAGCAAGCTTACAACGCCTCGGCCCGCCTGATGCAGGCGGCCAAGGAAATGACCGACACCTTGTTGAACATGGTGTAGAGGAGCCTGAAACATGAGAATTTCAACCCAGGCTGCATCCCAGTCCGCCCTGATGGACTTGATGCGTGCGCAGCGCGATGCCTTCGAGGCGCGCGAGCAATACTCCACCGGCAAGCGCGCGCCGGATCTGAAAGGCTATGGCCATGAGGCCGAAACCATTCTGGCCGCGCGCGGCGCGCTGGAGCGCAACGAGTCCTTCAACTCGGCCGCCAAGCGTCTCGATAACCGGCTGAGCATCCAGAATCTGGCGCTTGAGGAGATTTCCGGCGCAGTGAAGGATTTGCGCGAGGCGCTGACCACAGGCGACGCAACCTACATGATGACTGAAGTCGAAGAGAGCTTCGACCGGATCAGGGCAGCGCTCAACACCAAGTCGAACGGGTCCTACATCTTTGGCGGGACGCGCACCGACACCCCGCCGTTCAACGCCAACAGCCTGGCCGACCTGCAGGCCGCCGCGGCGATCGGTGACGTGTTCGACAATTCGGACCGCAAGCAGACGATGCTGATCGACGAGGACACCACCGTCGACGTCGGCCCCCTGGCTTCCGATTTCGCGACCGACATCATGAGCGTTTTCGAACGCATCGCCGATTTCGACGCGGGACCGAACGGGCCATTCGACGGCCCGGTCGATGCCGCTCAGCAGGCTTTCCTGCGCACGGAGATCGCCAACACGGTCCAGGCCTTCGAACAGATCAACTCCGAGACCGCGCGCAACGGCGCGATGCAACAGCGCATCGAAGGCGAGATCACCGCCCAGGGTGATCGGAAGAACTACCTCACCCAGTTCGTCGAGGACGTCGAGGGCGTGGACGTGGCCGGGGCGGTGACCCGGTTCCAGCAGGCCCAGAACGCCATCCAGGTCTCGGCCGCGACCTTCAGCACGCTATCCCAGGTCAGCCTGCTGAACTTCCTGCGCTAGCGCGCTTCTTCGCCTCTACGCAGAGATGTGGATCGGGTGGCCCAGCGCGGCCAGCGCCGCCTCGGCGAAACACTCGGTCAGTGTCGGGTGCACGTGGATCGTGCCGGCAATGTCCTCCAGGCGCGCGCCCATCTCGATGGCCAGCGCGAACTCGCCCGACAGCTCCGACACGTGCTTGCCGACGGCGTGGATGCCGAGGATCACATGGTCATCCTCGCGCGCGGTGATGCGCACGAAGCCGCCATCCATCCCGCCTTCCATCGACAGCGCGCGGCCCGAGGCGGCCAGCGGAAACTTGCCAATCTTCGTCGCGATGCCCTTTGCCTTGGCCTCGTCCGGCGACAGGCCGACCCCGCATACTTCCGGCTCGGTAAAGCACACCGCCGCGATGCCATAAGGATCGAAGCGGCGGCGTTCGCCGGCGATGATCTCGGCCACGGCTTCACCTTGCGCGGTCGCCTTGTGAGCCAGCAGGGGCTCGCCGACCAGATCGCCGATGGCGTAAACGCCGCGCATGCCGGTCGCGCACTGGTCGTCGACCTTGATGAAGGCGCCGTCCATGTCCAGGCCCATGGCCTCGAGGCCCCAGCCCTGGGTCACCGGCTTGCGCCCGACCGCGACGAGAATCCGGTCCGCCTCGACCTCGTGCGTCTTGGCGTCGCCGTCTTCAAATTCGAGCACGGCCTTGCCGTTTTCCTCGCGCATGCCCTTGGCCTTGCAGCCCAGATTGAGCGTCACCTTGTTCTTCTTCAGCCAGGTCTGGACCGGACGCACCAATTCCTTGTCGTAAAGCGGCAGGATGCGGTCGAGTGCTTCGACCACGGTCACCTCGCTGCCAAGCTTGCGGAAGGCGATCCCGAGCTCCAGGCCGATATACCCGCCGCCGATCACGACGAGCTTCTCGGGCAGCTCGGACAGATCGAGCGCCTCGGTAGACCCGATGACGGGGCCGCCGAACGGCATGAAGGGCAGCTCGGTCTCTTTCGAACCGGTGGCGAGGATCACGTTCTCCGCCGTGATCTCGATCTCGCCCTCATCGGTGTCCACCACACAGGTCTTCGCGTTCTTGAAGGTGGCCCAGCCGTCAACATGTTCGACCTTGGCCGCTTTCAGGAGCTGGCCGACCCCCTTGGTCAGCTTGCCCACGATGGAGTCCTTCCAGGCCACGAGGCCGGACATGTCCAGCTCCGGCGCGCTGGCCAGCGAGATGCCCATGTCCGCTTTCTCGGCGGTGTGGCGCATCTCTTCAAACTTGCTGGCGGCGTGGATGAAGGCTTTCGAGGGAATGCAGCCGCGATTGAGGCAAGTGCCGCCCAGGCCGTGCTTGTCCACGATGATGGTGTCCAGGCCGAGCTGTCCGGCGCGGATCGCGGCCGGGTAGCCGCCCGGACCGCCGCCGACGACGAGAACCTGACATGTCTTGGACTTGGCCATAGCGCTTTACTCCTGCTGGACCGGCAATACTTGGCGCCGGTTTAGCCGGTTGGTGCGCAAGTAAAAAGGGGCAGGCTGACACCTGCCCCGCGCGGCCGCTCCAGCTGTGCCGCTCTCAGTCCTTGTCGACTTCGACCTTCGTGTTATCGGCCCAGCGCTTGGTGAGGCTCGCGCCGCTTGCGATGGCGATGCCGAGAATCACGAGATCGACAATCACGATCCAGGTCGGAGAAATGCCGATCTGGATCAGGGCGAAGGTGACGCCGGCGATGATGAGCAAGGCGCCAACCAGAAAAATGCCGAAGGTCTTCATGCGATCGTCCCCATAAGTTGCTGGCGAGACGAACGCGGCGGGTCCTGGCAGGTTCCCCTCGCGAGCTTCACGGGTTGCCGATTTCGAACGTCGCCATAAAGGCCGAGACGAGATCGGAGCGGTGGATTTCGGCGCGGTCGAGCCGGTTACCCCACCACAGGGCCTCGGTATTGGCCATCGCGATCAGGGTGAGACCGCGCTCGGGGATTTTCAGATAGATGGCGGAGTAGGCTTCCGGCTGCCAGCCTGAATGCCAGACCAGGCGCTCGCCCTGATAGTCCTGCAGGAACCAGCCATTGGAATATTCGGAGGGCGTGCCGTCCGCGTTATCGGGGGGCGTCCACAGCACGGCGCGGGTCTCTGCGTCCATCAGCGTGCCGTCGTCCAGCGCCCGGTCAAACCGGGCAAGCTCCATGGGGCTCATATACAGCCCGGCCGCCCCGCGAAAGTCGTCGTCGGGAAAGGGCTGCTTCACGAACTGGCCATCCACGACGTGGAAGGGCGGCGCGAGATAGCTCAACACGCGCCCGCGGTCATGGTCGCGCCAGCCGGCAGCCGTGTTCTCCATGCCCGCCGGGTCGAGCGCATAGGCGTAGACCAGGCTGCGCAGATCCCGATCGTGGACCTCGTCGATGAACCGGCCCAGCCGCGCGAAGACCATCGCATTGTAGAGAAAATCTGTGCCAGGCTCGCCATTGACCTGCATGTTGATGCCTTGGCGCAGGGTTTGGCTCTGGCACTCGAAATCGGGGACCGCGACCCCGTCAATCTGTCCACCCGCCAAGATGATGCCGGAGTCTGGGAACCATTCGCAGAAGTCGCGCCAGTCTGCCGCGTCGGAATAGGGGCGGTCGAGGTCGATCTCTCCGGCCCGATCGGCAAGGAAGAGCGCTGTACCCGTGACCGTCTTGGTGACCGAGGCAGAGTAATAGGCGGTGTCGGCAGTCGTTGCGACATCGCCCTCGTCATCCGACCACCCCAGATACTCCTCGACCACCGGTACGCCGTCCTGCAGCACGATGACCGAGAAGCTGGGGATCTGGTGCTCGCGGCGGTAGCCGGCGAGGCCCGCGGCAAACTCTTCCGCCGCCGGAGTCTGGGCAAGGGCAGCCGACGCGGCAAGCGCAGCAAGGCTGGCAGTTAGCGCAGTACGGATCATTTCCGGCAAACTCCTCCTGTTTTGTCGGAAGATTAGCAGCCGTTCTAACCCGTTAAGAGTGAATTATTCGAAAGACAGCGAAGCCCGACTTCCGTGCAGGCAAGGTTCTCTGCGGCTCCCACCTCTGGAACCGGAGGGCGGTTCAGGCCGCGTGGGCATAGCAGCTCAGGATGTAGGGCCATCCGTGTTCCGACCCCATCGCCGCAGCGTAGTCGCGCGCCCCGTCTCCGTGGTTTTCAAACGAGGTGTGGCGCAGAGCGACACGCGTACCGCCGCGGGACTCCTCGAACTTTACGGTTACGAGACTGGCCTTGCTCGGGTCGGGCACGGGTTCGCGTCTGGGGCTGATCTGCCAGAGAAAGGCGATGCCGGCCGGTGGGCCATAGGCCGTCACACGGCCGAAGTCGCAGGTAAAGCCGTGGGGCCCGGTTTCGGTGAGGCGACCCTCAAGGCCCGGTTCGATTCTGATATCGACCAGATGCTCACCGGACCAGGAGTACTGGCGCGGCCACCATTGCGCGAAACCTTGCACGAACAGCTCGAACGCCGCGTCCAGAGACGCACAGACCTCGACCTCTGCGCGGGCTTCGAGCGGCATCAACTCACCCCATGAACAGCGTTGCCGGGTTTTCCAGAAGCGCCTTCATCTTCTGGACCAGCTGCGCGGCTTCGTAGCCGTCCACGATGCGGTGATCGAAGCTGGAAGAGAGATTCATGATCTTGCGCGGGACGAGACGGCCGGCCTCGTCGTAACGCGGCAGGGTCTGCATCTTGTTCACGCCTATGATCGCGGTCTCCGGCAGGTTGATGACCGGGGTGGTCACGATGCCGCCGAGGGCGCCGAGCGAGGTGATGGTGATGGTCGAGCCGGACAGCTCGTCCTTGCTTGCCTTGCCAGACTTGGCGGCATTGCCCAGACGCTTGACCTCGGCGGCGGTGTCCCAGATGTCGAGCGTTTCGGCGTGCTTGATGACGGGCACCATCAGCCCGTTGGGCGTCGCTGCGGCAATGCCGCAATGGACCGCGTCATACTGGGTCAGCACCGAGTTGTCGGTGTCGAAATGGGCATTGGCCTGGGGAAACTCGGGCAGGGCCTTGACCAACGCCTGGACCAGGAAGGGCATGATGGTCAGCTTGGTCTGGTCGTCGCGCTTGCTCGCGTTGAGATGGGCGCGCAGGTCTTCCAGCGCCGTCAGGTCGATCTCGTCGACATAGGTGATGTGCGGAATGGTCCGCTTGGATTTGGCCGTGTTCTCCGCGATCTTGCGGCGCAGGCCGATCACCTTGATCTCCTCGGTTCCGGTGCGCGGGGCTTTCGACGCCCCGGCGCTGCCGCCCGCCTTGGAGGCGAGGCGTCCGCCCGCGGCGATGAAATCGTCCAGATCCTCGTGCGTGACGCGGCCCGCCGGGCCGGTGCCGGGGATGGCGGCCAGGTCGATATCAGCTTCCAGCGCGCGCTTGCGAACCGCCGGGCTGGCCAGCGGCTTCTCGCCGTCGGCGCGTACAGCCGGGGTCGTGGGCGCGGCGGCGGGCTTCGGCGCAGGCTCGCTCTTGGGCTCGCTTCTGGGTTCAGGCGCCTCGCGCTTCGCGCTGTCCTTCTTTTCTGTCTCGTCCGGAGTGTCGACCTCGGCATCCTTGGCTTCGGGCTCGGCCTGGTCCTCCACGTCGTCGGGGACCTCGCCCTCCACATCGATGATCAGGATTTCGGTCCCGACCGGGATGACTTCGCCGGGCTCGCCGACGATCTTCTTCACCTTGCCGTTGACCGCGCAGGGGATTTCGACCGTCGCCTTGTCGGTCATCACGTCCAGGATGTGCTGGTCCTCGGTGACCGTGTCGCCTTCCTTGATGTGCCATTCGACGATTTCCGCCTCGACGACACCTTCGCCGACATCGGGAAGTTTGTATTTGTACTGGCTCATGGTCAGACGGCCTTCGTGACGGCTTCCATCGCGCGGATGAAGCGCGACTGGATCGGGAAATAAGCCCATTCATGGGCATGCGGGTAGGGCGTGTCCCAGCCCGTAAGGCGCAGAACAGGCGCTTCGAGCGCGTAGAAGCATTCTTCCTGGATCTGCGCGGCCAGCTCGGCTCCGAAGCCGGAGGTGCGCGGGGCTTCGTGCGCGACGATCGCGCGGCCGGTCTTGTTCACCGAAGCGGCGATGGTGTCGATATCGTAGGGCGAGAGCGATTTGAGGTCGATGATCTCCGCGTCGATGCCCGATTTTTCCGCCGCGTGCTCGGCCACATGGACCAGCGTGCCGTAGGTGACGATCGTGCAGGCCGAGCCTTCGCGCGTGACTTCGGCCTTGCCGAGCTCGACGCGGTAATGGCCTTCGGGCACTTCGCCCTTGGGATGCTTGGCCCAGCTTTTCAGCGGCGCGTCGGGCACCCCGTCGAACGGGCCGTTATAGATGCGTTTCGGTTCGAAGAAGATGACCGGGTCATTGCCCTCGGCCGCTGCGATCAGCATGCCCTTGGCGTCGTACGGGTTGGACGGGATGGCGACTTTCACACCGGGAATGTGGGTGAAGAAGGCTTCCGGGCTCATCGAATGGGTCTGGCCGCCGCGAATGCCGCCGCCCCACGGGCTGCGCAGCACGCACCCGGACGTGAACTGGCCGGCCGAGCGGTAGCGGATACGGCTCATCTCCGAGACGATCTGGTCGAAGGCGGGGAAGATGTAGTCGGAGAACTGGATCTCGGCGACGGGCCTGAGACCCTTGGCGGCCATGCCGATGGCCATGGCTGCAATCGCGGCCTCGTTGATCGGCGTATCGAAGACCCGGTGCGCGCCGTGCTTGGCCTGCAGCTTGTCCGTCGCGTTGAACACGCCGCCGAAATAGCCGCTATCCTCGCCGAACATCACGACGTCGGGGTTCTGGGTCAGAAGGATGTCCATGGCCGAATTGAGGGCCTGGATCATGTTCATCGCGGGCATGGCGCTAGATCCCCAGCTCTTGACGCTGACGGCGCAGGCGCCAGTCGGGTGTTTCCGTGACGTCTTCGAAGATGGATTCGGTCGGGGCGAGCGGACCGTCATGCAGCGTGCCGTAGCTTTCCGCGTCCTTGTAGGATTTGACGACCAGCTTGGTCATTTCCTCTTCCAGCTTCTCGTGCCGGTCCTCGTCCCATTCGCCGATCCCGATCAGATGCTGCTTCAGACGTTCGATCGGGTCGCCGAGCGGCCAGGCCGTCTCTTCGTTCTTGGGCCGGTACTTGGACGGATCGTCAGACGTGGAGTGCGCGGCGGCGCGGTAGGTGAACAGCTCGATCAGCGTCGCGCCCTTGCCGGCGGTCGCGCGTTCGCGTGCCCAGCGTGTCGCGGCGTAAACCGCCAGGAAGTCGTTACCGTCCACACGCAGCGAGGCCAGGCCATAGCCCAGACCCTTGGCGGCGAAGGTCGGCGCGTCGCCCTTTGCGATGCCCTGATAGGTAGAGATCGCCCACTGATTGTTGACGACATTCAGGATTACCGGGGCGCGATAGGTGGAGGCCAGGGTCAGGGCGGAGTGGAAATCGCCCTCTGCCGTGGTGCCGTCGCCGATCCAGCTGGCCGCAACCTGGTCCTCGCCCTTGTAGGCGCAGGCCATCGCATAGCCGACCGCCTGGGGAAACTGCGTGCCCAGATTGCCGGAGATGGTGAAGAAATTGCCCTCCGCCCACGTGTAGTGGACGGGCAGCTGGCGGCCCTTGAGATTGTCGCGGCTGTTGGAGATGCAGTGGCACATCATGTCGACGATGTTGCGCCCGCGCGCGAAGAGGATGCCCTGCTGGCGGTAGCTGGGAAACACCATGTCCGATTTGTCGAGCGCCATGGCGGCCGCGACGGCGACGGCCTCCTCGCCGGTCGACTTCATGTAGAAGCTCATCTTGCCCTGGCGCTGGAGTTTCAGCATGCGCTCGTCATAGATGCGCGTGAGCACCATGTGCGACAGACCTTCGCGCAGAAGGTCCGCTTTCAGCTTCGGGTCCCACTCGCCGACCGCCTGGTGATTATGGTCCAGCACGCCGACCAGCCCGGTGGCGAGACTTGCGGTTTCGCCGGCATCGATTCCCGGGTCCGGACGCGGGGCATCGCCGGCTTTCTGCAGGTCCAGATTGGAAAAGTCGGGCGTCTCCCCGGGCCGGAAAGGCGCGGTGGGAACGTGGAAGCGCGCGTTTGTATTCGACATCGCGGCAGGTCCGTCCTGTTCTTCGCAGCGCCCTCGGCGGAGGGCTCGAAACGTGCGGTGCGGGAGGTAACCGGACCGCAGGGCGATGTCTAGGCTTGCTGCGCGTGCGAACAAGGTTTCACCCAGCGTGTAAAGTCCCGCAGCCGCCGGGTTTTGTGGCCTGGAGGTTACAAGAATTAAAGTTGTAGGCCTGTGACCTGCGTGCCAGCGTCCGATCTCAATTCGTACCGGCGCTGGGCCGGAGGCGGGGACGCAGGGGACGCCATCCATGACCGGGACGAGACACAGCACACGCGCAGCCGCGATTGCGGGCCTGATCGCACTCATAGCCATCGGCGGGTGCTCAAGAACGGACCCGGACGGGCTCGCCTTTCTGGAACGAGCCGGCGATTACGAGAGTGAGGCAGTCGTCTCCGCGGTCGGTGACCGGGACGAGATGCGGGTGGATGCCATGATCATCGCGCGCGACGGTCAGCTTCTCTATCGCGAGGGCCAGATCGCCGCGAAGATCAATACCCATTCGGTACGCAAGAGCCTCATCGCGATCCTTTACGGGATTGCTGTGGAGCGCGGCTTGATCTCGCTTGATCAGACGCTTGAGGAGATCGGCTTTGACGATACCGGATCGCCGCTGACCGAGATCGAGCGACAGGCCACGATCCGTGACCTGATGACGGCCCGCTCGGGCATCTATATCGAAGCGTCCGGTCAGAACTGGGACCGCCCGGAGCGCTATTCCGCGCAGCCGGGCGAGGAGTTTTTCTATAATAACTGGGGCTTCAATGCCCTGGGTGAAATCCTCGAACAGCAAACCGGGCAGCCGCTTGGCGCGCTGATCGACGAGTGGCTCGGCACCCCCCTGGATTTGCAGCATTTCTCACCGGCCGATGTCGATTACGACAGCGTCGAAGGATCGAGCATGCGTCAGTACGTGATCTATATGAGCGCTGACGATCTGATGCGTATTGGCCTGCTGGTCGCCAATGGTGGTGAGTTCCAGGGAGAGCGCATCGTATCGCAAGACTGGATCACAGAAATGACGGCGATGCACTCCAGCGCAGAGACCGACCCGCCCGAGATGTTCAATAACGGCTTCTTCGACGGCTACGGATATCTGTGGTGGGGGAAGCAGCAGGCAGGCTCGATGCTGATCGCCGCTGATGGCTGGGGCGGCCAGATTCTCGTCATCGATCCCCAGCGCGACATCGTCATCGTCTCGCGTCGAAATACCGGCACTCATCTGCTGGCGCAGGGCTGGTTCCTGTGGCGCGGCAGTGAAAGCAACCGGCCGGAGGTTTACGCGGTCCTGGACCGCCTGCCGGCCCCGCCGGTGACCGCCGCGATCGACTGACATTCGGATGCAGACCGGCTCATCTCGTTCACGTTCTGGAAGTGTCCGACTGGCTAGGACGCGTTTCCAGACTATATCCCCCGGAGACACCTGCGTGTCGCGTTCCATCCTCATCAACACGGTCATCGAAAATCCTGACATCGAGTCCGGTAACCGGATTTGGTATGTCGCCGTTGCCGGCCAGGCGACGCTCGACAGTGCGATGGAGACTCTCCATGAGCTCGATCGCCGGCTGGAGCGCGACCATATCTGGGGTGTGATCATCGATTTCCGCAGGCTCGACACCTTCCCCAACCCGGACGACTGGACCCGGTTCGCTATCCGGGTGAGGTTGAAGCTGCCGGCCGGGCTGCGAAGCGCACTCATCAGGGGAGACCACCCGCGCGCGCTGCTGGCAAAGATTGCGAAGGCGGGCCATCAGGCCGGTGCGAGCGTGAAAGTCGTGGATTTCTGGCGGGAGGCTGCGGCGCATTGCGGCCTGGCTCCCGACGTGGCCGATCCGCTAGAGGATTATGAGCCATTGCTGGTCGACTAGATGTGTAATTTTAAGGACTTGGCGGCCCGCGGTTAACCCTTTCCAAAGCCGGCCCGAGCAGGTTTGCCCGCCTGTACCAGTCCTGCGAAAGCCACTAGCCCATGCCCGATAACGTTGCGCGAAGCTTCATCCTCAAGGACCGGATCCGCGTCTGGTATGTCGCAGTCCAGGGCCATCAGGACATGGAAGGGGCGATGGATCGCCTGCAGGATTTCAAGCGCTTCGTGGCGACGGACGGTATCTGGGGGGTGATACTGGACATGCGTCTGCTCGACAGCTTCCCCGATCCGGCCAATTGGAGCCTGTTTGCGCAGGGCGTGCGCCTCACCCTGCCGGCAGGGCTTCGCTGGGCCTGCATCCGGGGCGCGCACCCCGCCGGACCTGTGGATGTGATGGTTCAGGCCGGGCGGGACGCCGGCGCGAGGGTGCAAGTCTTTGACAGCTGGGTAGAAGCCGTCGATTTCGTGGGACTTAGCCAGCTGCACCCAGATCCACTGGATGACTCGGTCCTGCTGCTGGACTGATCCCGGTCCTCTCAGGCGAAGCTGTAGGGCCCGCCGCGTTCCAGAGCCCGCTTGTACGCGTCGCGCGCATGGATGCGTTCCAGAAAGGCGCGGATATTCGGCGTCTTGCTCACGTCAGCGCGCTGATTGGCAGCCTCGAGGGGAAAGCTCATCATGATATCGGCCAGCGTCATGTCTTCGCCGGCGAACCAGCCCGTCTTGGCCAGTTCCTGCTCCCAGAAGCGCACATGCTCACCGATGCGCGGATCGATGAAGCTGTCCTGAGCCTTGCCGGACACCGACTTGACCAGCGGGCGCATCAGCAGCGGCGCGTTGACCGGCAGGCGGGAGAAGACGAGCTTCATCACCAGCAAGGGCATCGCCGAACCCTCGGCATAGTGTAGCCAGTAGGTGACCGCGCGCCGGTCCGCACTGCCCCGTTCGGGCACGAGACTGCCGGGCTCGCAGGTGTCGGCGATATACTCGAAGATCGCGCCGGTCTCGGCCACGGTGACGTCGCCATCGGTGATAACCGGCGACTTGCCGAGCGGGTGCACGTCGTAGAGCGCCTTGGGGCCCAGCTTCGTCTTCGGATCGCGTTCGTAACGCTTGACCTCGTAGGGGACGCCCAGCTCTTCCAGCAGCCAGAGCACGCGCTGGGAACGGGAGTCTTCGAGGTGGTGAACGGTAATCATGACGGAGCCTTCCTGGGCACGGACTATGCCAGCCGCAAGCTAGGCTGACCTCGGGCAAAAACAAACCCCCGGCCGGAAGGGCCGGGGGTTTGTGCCTCGCGCGTGGCAAGGACGGTCTTCTGCAGAGAAGCCGGCGCTTTCCTACGACATGCGTTCGACCGCGACCGCAGTCGCTTCGCCGCCGCCAATGCACAGCGAGGCCACGCCGCGCTTGAGGTCGTGGTTTTCCAGCGCCGCCAGCAGGGTCACCAGGATGCGCGCGCCCGAGGCGCCGATCGGGTGGCCGAGCGCGCATGCCCCGCCATTGATGTTGATGTTCTCGTGGCTGAGGCCGAGTTCCTTGATCGCGATCATCGGAACGACGGCAAAGGCCTCGTTGATTTCCCACAGATCGACATCGCCGATCGACCAGCCTGCCTTCTCCATGACCTTGCGCATGGCCGGGACCGGAGCGGTGGTGAAATAGGCCGGCTCGTGAGCATGGCCTGCGGTCGAGACGATCTTGGCGATCGGCGCCAGACCGCGGCGTTCGGCTTCGGACAGGCGCATCATCACCAGCGCGGCTGCTCCGTCGGAGATGGCCGAGGCGTTGGCTGCGGTCACGGTGCCGTCCGGGGAGAAAGCCGGGCGCAGGCTGGGAATCTTGTCCGGCTTGGCGCGGCGCGGCAGCTCGTCGGTATCGACCGTGACGTCGCCCTTCTTGCTGGCATGGGTGAGCGCCGTGATCTCGCGCTTGAACGCGCCGCTCTCACCGGCTTTCTGGGCGCGTTTGAGCGTTTCAATCGCGTAGGCATCCTGGTCTTCGCGCGTGAACTGGTTTTCCTGCGCGATCATGTCGGCATAGACGCCCATCGCCTTCTTCTCGTAGGCGTCTTCCAGACCATCCTGCGCCATGTGGTCCTTGATGACATCGTGGCCATACTTGAACCCCGAACGGTGGTTCGGAAGCAGGTGCGGCGCGTTGGTCATGGACTCCATGCCGCCGGCGACCAGCACGTTGGCATCGCCGGCCCGGATGGCCGCGCGGCCCATGATGGCGGCCTGCATGCCGGACCCGCACATCTTGTTCAGCGTGGTGGCTTCGACCGATTTGGGCAGGCCGGCCTTGATCGCCGACTGGCGGGCCGGGGCCTGGCCCTGACCGGCGCCGAGCACGTTGCCCATATAGATCATGTCGACATCGTCACCGGCGACGCCGGCTTCGGCCAGGGCTGCCTTGACCGCCTCGGCACCCAGCTCGTTCGCTGAAAAGGGCGACAGCTCGCCCAGGAGCGCGCCCATTGGCGTGCGGGCCATGCCGACGATAACAATCGGGTCTTCAGTGCTCATTTCGATACTCCTCACGGGGACGAGGCGTCATTGCACGCCTCGGGGCAATTTCGGGCGCCACATGAGACTTTTCTACCGCGCTGCGTCAAGAGCGCTGGCAGGCAAGTCCCGGCGGCGGCGCAAAGACTAGCGCGTGGCGCGAATCCAGCCGCCGCCGAGCACGCGTTCGTGATCGCCGTCGGAATAGAAGACGCAGGCCTGACCGGGGGCAACGCCCTGTTCGCCATCGGCGAGCAGGACGAAAACGCCGTCATCGCCGACTTCGAGCGTGGCCGGGCTGGGCGGCCGGGTCGAACGCACTTTCACGCCGATCGCCAGACCGTCCGCGTCTGCCAGCTCGCCCTCGCCAAGCCAGTTGACTTCCGACAGGGCGATACGCGTCACGTCCAGCGCCTCGCGCGGGCCGACAATGACCTGAGCGGCATCGGCATCGAGGCGGATGACGTAAAGCGGCTCGCCCGTCGCGACACCCAGCCCGCGGCGCTGGCCAACCGTGTAATGGATGACGCCCTCGTGCTCGCCGAGCACGCGCCCGTCGGCATGAACGATCTCGCCCGGCCGGGCCGCTTCGGGACGCAGCTTCTTGACCACGGAGGCGTAGTCGCCGTCCGGCACGAAGCAGATATCCTGGCTGTCAGGCTTGTGAGCGACGATCAGACCGAAGGCCTCGGCCAGCTCGCGCGTCTGGTCCTTGCTCAGATGGCCGAGCGGGAAGCGCAGGAAGTCCAGCTGCTCGTGCGTGGTCGCGAACAGGAAATAGGACTGATCCTTGCCCGGGTCGGCGGCACGCTTCAGGCCGGCGCGGTTGCCGCTCATGTCACGGCGGATGTAGTGACCGGTGGCCAGCGCATCCGCGCCGAGCTGGCGGGCAGTCTCGAGCAGGTCCGCAAACTTGACCGTCTGGTTGCAGCGCACGCACGGGATCGGCGTCGCCCCGGCCAGATAGGTGTCGGCGAAGTCTTCCATCACCGCCTGCTTGAAGCGGGACTCATAGTCGAGGACGTAGTGGGCAAACCCCATCGCGTCGGCCACGCGCCGCGCATCGTGAATGTCCTGCCCGGCACAGCATGCGCCTTTGCGGTGGATCGCCTCGCCATGATCGTAGAGCTGCAGCGTCATGCCCACGACATCATAGCCGGCCCGGTGCAGCACGGCGCCCACGACAGAGGAGTCCACGCCGCCGGACATGGCGGCCACCACGCGGTGGTTCGCCGGATCGCCGCCAAGCTGGAGAAAGTCGCCGACAAGGCCGTACTCGGCCATCAGTGCATCCACGCGGTCCGCATCGAGTGCGGGCGGGGCGGAAGCAGCAGGCGCGGATAGCGGTGCGCCGGCACGCCCGGATGCGTCCGGGGTGCGGTTGATCAGGGTCGTCATGTCTTGCCTCCCGGCGGGTCAAGGCCGCCAGCAAACGAAAAAGATGGCCGGGATATAAGGCAGAATGCCCTTGGGTGGAAGGGGAGGGCCGCGACGAGCTGAAACCGGCTGCGCAACGTTATTCCATAGCTTTCCAGCTGCCCCGCAGCACGCTAACGCTCCCTCCCATGGCTCACGATCACGACCACAGCGGTCATCACCACCACGTCCACACCCATGCGGGCAATGAGCGGCGCACGCTTCTGGCGGCGGCGATCACGGGCCTGTTCATGGTCGCCGAAGTCGTCGGGGGCATTCTGACCGGCTCGCTGGCGCTGCTTGCCGACGCGGCGCACATGTTCACCGATTTCGCGGCGCTGTCGCTGGCCTGGTTCGCATTCCGGGTGTCGCGCCGCCCGGCCGATGCGCGGCGCACTTTCGGCTTCGACCGGGTCCAGGTGCTCGTGGCGTTCGCCAATGGCGTGACGCTGGGCGTGATCGTGGTGTGGATCGCGATCGAGGCGGTCGGCCGCCTGGCCAGTCCAGAAGACATCGAGGCCGGGCCGATGATGGTCATCGCCGCACTGGGCCTGGTGGTGAACATCATCGCATTTGCGATCCTCCACGGGGCGGACCGGGACAATCTGAACATTCGCGGGGCGGCCGCCCATGTGATGGGCGATATCCTCGGCTCGGTTGCTGCGTTGGTGGCTGCCGGGGTGATCTTGTGGACCGGCTTCCTGGCCATCGACACGATCCTGTCGCTGGCCATCTCGGCCCTGATCGCCATCTCGGTCTGGCGCCTCATGCGCGATGCGGGGCTGATCCTGCTGGAGGCCGCGCCGCCGGAAACCGACCGGGAGGCGATCCGGACCGATCTGATGGCTCATATCGACGGCGTGGAGGATGTCCACCACATCCATGTCTGGTCGATCACCCAGGAACGCCCGATGATCACGTTGCACGCCCGGCTGGCGAGCAGTGTCGGGGTGGACGCCACGGTCCAGGCGATCAAGTCCCGCCTCGAACGCGAGCACGGCCTGTCCCACGTGACGGTCGAGGCCGAATTCGGCACGTGCGCCGATCAGTAAATACAAGCGGCTGGCGTAATCTGCCCTTTTTTTGACTCCCGTTAAGCGGCTGGCAACCCATCCAGGCCTATACCTGCGCATGCCCGAACCGGGATGGGGCGGGTTTGCCAAGCGAAGTCAGACACGAAGAACAAGTGTCAAAGAAAAGGACAGGGTGTGATGAAGAAGTTTTCAAGCCTGATGGCGGCTGTCGTGACCGGTGCGAGCCTGATGGGCGGCACTGCATTTGCTCAGGCGGCCGAGCCGGAGCTGGTCGAAGTGGCCGCGCCGGAATATCCGCGTGGCGCCGAGCGCCGTGAACTCGAAGGCTATGTGACCGTGCGCTACAACGTCACCGAAACCGGTGAAGTGGCGAACGTCGAAGTCGTCGAGCAGACCCCGGAAGGGATTTTCGACCGCGCCGTGCTTCGTGCGCTCGAAGACTGGCGCTATGTGCCGGGCTCCGTGACGACGGGCGTGGAAAAACGCTTCGACTTCAACCTCGGCGGTTAAGTCGGACACTTCAAGAAAGGCGGCGTTAACCGACGCCGCCTTTTCTTGGGACCATCAGAATTAACCTTAGCGGGGCTTTAAGATGAAGATCTCCCTCCACTCGGTCCAGACACGGCTGCTCGCAGCGTTCGCGCTCGTGACCGTGACGACGCTCGCCGCCGCTGGCGCCGGGCTTTTTTCGTTCGCGGTAGCCCGAACGGCAATGACGGATCTGGTGGAAGAAGCCGCCCCGCTGGCTGAAGCGACCAAGTCTCTGGAAGCCACGTCCGGTGCCATCACCGGCCAGCTGGCCGCCTTTGCCCGCTCGCGCGATCAGATCGAGGCCACCAGCGCCGAGGCCCAGCTCAACTCGCTGCTTGCAGATGCGAGTGCTGCGGTGGACCGGATGGAAGCCGCCGGACTGAACCCGGGCGACCTGGCCGAAATTCAAACGACGCTGGACGATCTGGCTGCGCGCGTGACCGATGCGACGGGGCCTGTCGCTCGCAAGCTTGAAGCGCGCGAGATGCGCGGCGAACAGACCAATGCCGCGCTCCGCGAGCGTCAGCAGGCTGCCACCGGCCTTGAGACCGAACTCGATACCGCGGCCGATCCCGACGAGGTGGAATCGCTCCTGCGCGCCATCATGGGCCTGAACCTGATCGCCACCGAATATGCCGAGCTGGATGCGGTGACAGAGGCCGAAGCTGTCGACGCTCTAGAAAACCGTTATCTCGACGCCGCCGACGAATTGTTTGTGAACCTGGCAATTCTGGGCGGCTCGGTGAGCGACGAAGTCCGAGTGACCGTCAATTCCTTTCTGGAACGCGGCGAGGGCGAGACCGGCCTGTTCGATCTGGCGCGTCGCGAGCTCACGGCTTCGGAAAACGCCGACTTCGCCGTTGAAGAGGCCCGGATGGCCGGGGCCATGATGAGCCAGGTCGTCGCCAGCGTGGCCGACGTCGCCCAGACGCGCACAGACCAGGCGATGGCCTCGGGCAATAGCGCGATCGCGTTCGGCACCGTTCTGATCGCAATCATTGCTGTCGTGGCCGTCGCGCTGTCGACCGCCATCGCCTACTTCTACGTCAACAACAATCTTCTCAAGCGCCTGACCGGTATCTCGCGCGCCATGTCGGCGCTCGCCGACGGCGATACGAGCCGCGAGGTCGATGATAGCGGCCGGGACGAGATCGCCGGCATGGCGCGCTCGGTCGAGGTCTTCCGCGAAAATGCGATCGAACGCCAGCGTCTGGAAAGCGAGACGGCCGCCGAGCGCCAGGCCCGCGAAGCGCGCGCCAAGTCGATCGAGGAACTGGTCAAGGGCTTTGACGATGCCTCTTCGCGTGCGCTCAACGCCGTGTCCGAGGCTGCCAACGAAATGGAAATGGCCGCCAACGCGCTGACCGAGAGTTCGCACGGGGCCAGCCAGAAGACCGCCGACGCCAACGAGGCGGGCAGCACGGCTGCTCAGAACGTGGATACCGTCGCGGCCGCGGCCGAGGAAATGACATCCTCGATCTCCGAAATCGCCCAGCAGATCTCCCGCTCCAGCGATATCGCCCAGCAGGCCGCCTCGCGCGTCGGGGAAGCCAATCACGATGTGCGCACGCTGTCCGACGCGGCTCACAAGATCGATGGCGTGGTCAAGCTGATCAACGATATCGCCGAGCAGACCAATCTTCTGGCCCTGAACGCCACGATCGAGGCGGCCCGGGCCGGCGAGGCGGGCAAGGGTTTTGCGGTCGTCGCCAGCGAGGTGAAGACGCTCGCCAGCCAGACGGCCAGCGCGACCGGCTCGATCTCCGAACAGATCACCGGCATCCAGGACGCGACCCAGAAAGCCGTCGATGCGATCGCCAATATCGGCGAGGTGATCAGCGAGATGAACGAGATCTCCACCGCCATTGCCGCAGCCATGGAAGAGCAGCGCGCTGCGGCCAGCGAGATTACCCGTTCGGCCCAGGAAGCGGCCGGCGGCACGCGCCGCGTGGCCGAATCCATCCAGGGCGTGGATGCGACCGTCTCCGAGACCGGCCAGTGCGCCGCTCAGGTCAACCAGGCCGCCTCTAGCCTGAATACTGAAGCCGAAGACCTGCGCGGCGCGGTGGCCCGCTTCCTCGACGGTGTGCGTGCCGCCTGACGGCGACGCAACGGTGCTGAATGGGAAGAAGGGCGGTCCGTCGCGGGCCGCCCTTTTCTTTTGGGCAGGGCTTCGTGTCCCGCGTTGAGAGCCGCGCTGCAACCGGGGCGGTAATCGCGCCCTGTCAGGCTTGCGCCCCGCGCCGGCTTTACGTATATGCGACCGCCTGACGGGGGTCTCGAACGACCCCGCGCTCCAGTGGCGGAGTAGCTCAGTTGGTTAGAGCAGCGGAATCATAATCCGCGTGTCGGGGGTTCAAGTCCCTCCTCCGCTACCATTCCTTCCTTTCAGACGATCACGGCCCGACTGCGTTGCAGCCAGGTGCGCGTGCTTGCCCGGATCTGTGTCCCTGTAACCGCTTCGGTCTCGTGAAAGACCGGGAACAGGCGCAAGAGGGTCAGGGGAACCCCGGCGCAGGTCGAAGGGTTGGGCGCACGAAGGCAATGGCGGGAGGTGACATGCTTCGATATCTCGATGCAGGCGGGCGGGCCTTGATGCGCCCGGATGAGCCGGGCGCGATCCCGGACAGCGCGGTCTGGGTCGATCTGCTCGATCCCGATAGCGAGGAACTGGCCACTGCGGCCGGATTCGTCGGGGTCGGTCTGCCGACACGGGCCGACATGGAGGAGATCGAAGCCAGTTCCCGGACCTATCGCGAAGGCGATGCGCGCATCATGACCGCGACCCTGGTCAGTGTGGCGGGGCGGGACATGCCGCAGGACGGCCCGGTCAGCTTTGTGCTGAACGCGAACCGGCTGGTCACCGTGCGCTACCATGAGCCACGTCCGTTCGACAGCTACCTGGCGAGACTCGGGCGGCGCACCGACGAACCCTGCTCGGGCGCGGATGTGCTGACCGGTCTTCTTGAAACCATCATCGACCGGTCCGCGGATATTCTGGAAGAGGCGGGGGCGGGTCTGGAAACGATCTCGCAGGAATTGTTCACCAGCCGGGCTACCAAGAAGAGTGCCCAGGTCACGGAGGTCTACGACGATCTGCTGACGCGGACCGGGCTGATCGCCAACCGGGTCGGCAAGGTGCAGCAGAGTCTGCTGAGCCTGAACCGGGTTCTCGGATTTGCACGTCTTCAGGACGATGCCACGATCGAGAACGAACGCCTCGACATCGTGCGCGAGGACCTGAAATCACTGATCGAGCAGGAGAGTTATCTCAACAACAAGGTCGCATTTCTGCTCGACGCGACGCTGGGCTTCATTTCCAGCGCCCAGAACTCGATCATCAACCTGTTCTCGGTGATCGCCGTGATTTTCCTGCCGCCCACGCTCGTTGCCAGCATTTACGGCATGAATTTCGAGGTCATGCCCGAACTGGACTGGATGTTCGGCTATCCCTACGCGCTTGCCCTGATGGCCGTCGTCGCGATCGGGCCTTTCTTGTTCTTCAAGCGCATGAACTGGCTCTAGTTGTTCGTGACCGCAGAGGTCTCCGGCTTCGCAGGCACGGCGCGCAAATCATCGTACATGTCGGAAAGCGCCTGGCTTGCAAGGTCGGCCAGACGCAAAAGCGACAGGATCTCGCCGGCCTCAAAGCTACGGCCATAGCGCTCGAGAACGCAGATCGTGCCCATCACTTCTCCGGTGTCGGAAATGAGCGGTGCACCGGCGTAGGCCAGAAGGCCGGGCTGACCGGTCACGAAGGGACTGGACTGGAATCGCGGGTCGAGACGCGCGTTGGAAACCACCAACGGCTGAAGTTCGCGCAGGGCCTGATCGCAGAACGTGTCTTCTCGCCTGACGCGGGGAAGGTCGGTGCCGTGTCGGCCAACCAGGCGCAGGGTTTCGCCCTCGTCCAGACAGATCAGACCGATGGACGTGTGCAATGCGACCGCCGCGCTTCGCGCTAGGGCGTCCAGCGTATCGAGGCGGGCCGCTGCCGCGTGAGTGCCCGCCGACTCCAGCGTTTCAACCGGTCCCAGCCTGGCAATCCGTTCCAAATCCATTCGAACCATCGTCGACACTCCCTCTTCTGTGTCTCGAGCCCGTTATGGTAAATGCAACATTAATGTAAGATGAACAAGTTCAGTGAACACCAACTTCTATCAATTTTTCAGTAAATTGGCGGTTGGCGGCGAGCGGGAGGGGTGCCGTCACAGCCGATGTTATCCACATCAGATGCCCTATGAATATAACAAAATTATGACGGTTCGGGTGTGTAGTCACTGACAGAATCAACGGTCATGGAATACGCGGTTTCGGCCAGCTCGGTTGCGCGGCGGTCGATCTGCAGAACGCCCTCGACCCAGACCGGATCCCACAATGCGTCGAACGCGACCGGCTCGATCGATGTCACATAGACGATCTGGTTCGGTGGAGGCGCCGGGTAGTGCACGCATGCGCCGTGATAGGGGAGCAGCAGGAAAGCGTTCGCCTGTCCGCGCTGCGTCACGTCGAGAGGCAGCAGGAAGCCGGGCATGCGTACGCGCCGGCCGTCCAGCCGCTCCACCGTGCGAAAGCTGCCGGTCTGGTAGTCGCGCGAGGACGAGGAATATTCCGCCAGGTCCTCGGCGGAGCCGGCGCCGGACCGCATTGCATCGAGCGTCGCGCGTTCGCTGGCCGGCAAGAGGTCGGGCCAGCTGATCTCCAGGGTCTCCTGCGTGGCTCCGGCCAGGTCCTGGCGCGCATCGTCCTCGGAGCAGGCGGCGACGAGACCGGCCAGCAGGGCGAGGCCAAGAGACAGGACTGTTTGAGCTAAACGCACGACGATACTCCACGAAAATTGGGGTTGTAGTAGTGTAAACGGCTTGCATACCCGGTTTTAACGAGCGCTGTGCACAATCATCCTGAAATAGCCGCGCCAAAATGCGGTTTGGAGGATGAAAATGGGGTTTTCACACGCTCGCGCCAGTGAGCGCGCTCAACAGGTCGCGACACTGACCAATGATGCGCGCCGGGGCCTTGTGGCCAGCAGTGCGCTGCGCGCCGTACCGATGAATATCATCAACGCGGTCCTGCTCAGCGTCTTCCTGTTCGGCCACGTCGACCTGACACTTCATGCCATCTGGTTCGTGACCCTGTCCGCGCTGACGCTCGGCCGCCTCGCCTGCATGTGGTCCGCGCGGCAGGCAGATCGTTTGCCCAGCGACCGGGCCATGACGGCGTATCTGCTGTTTTCCTTCGGGGTGGGCGTGGCTTGGGGCGTCGTTCCCCTCATGGTTACCTCCGATGCACCGGTCGTGGTTCATCAGGCCATCGCCCTTGTGATTGCCGGCATGGTGGCCGGAGCGGTGATGACCTCGGCGGCCAAGCAGAGCGTGGCTGTCGCCTATGCCGCGCCCGCTCTTGGCCTTTGGGCCCTGTCGCTGGCCCTGTCCGGCACGGTGTTTGGCTGGCTCCTCGTCGTGATGCTGGTCGGCTTCGGCATTGCGCTGCACGGGCTGGCGCGGGCCTATTCGAACGTGCTCGTCGAGGCGGTCCATACCAGTGCGGCCCTGGCCGAGGCGCGCGAGGAAACCGAGGCGCAGACCGAGGCCATGACCAGCCTAGCCGAACGCCACGAGGCCGCCGCGCGGACCGCCGAGGAGCAGGCGCGTTCGAACGCGGCCATTCTCGCTAATATGAGCCACGATCTGGGCACGCCTTTGAACGGCATCCTGGGCATGTCGCAGATCCTGACCGATACCGATCTGGGCGAGGAGCCCAACCGGATGGTCGGGCGTATTCGCACCAGCGCGGAAAAGCTCTCGACCCTGGTGAGCGATATCCTCGATGTGTCGCGCATTCAGGCCGGCCGGCTTGAACTCGTGCTGGACGACGTGACCCCGCGCGAACTGGGCGAGCGCGTCGAGCGCACTAGCGGTCCGCTCGCGCGCGAGAAGGGCCTGGAATTCGCCGTTGAATATGCCGGCGATGCGGACAAGGCGCTGCGCGGCGACGAGAACCGCCTGATGCAGGTCATTAGCACCTTTCTGGAAAACGCCATCCGCTTCACAGATGAGGGCGGCATCACGGTCCGTATCGAACACGACGAGCTGGAAAACGAGTCGAGCAATTTGCGTGTGAGCGTCTGCGACACTGGAAGCGGTGTGCCCGAAGGCGCGCGCGATACGCTGTTCGATGCGTTCTCGCGCGACAAGATGGACCAGTCGATCCGCGAAGCCGGGACGGGGCTGGGCCTGCACCTCGCCTCGCGCTTGGCCGAACTGATGAATGGCAGCGTCAGTTTCGAACCGCTCGAGCGCGGCTCCAGCTTCAGCGTCGAGCTGCAGCTTCGTCAGTCAAACAAGGCGGACCGATACGCTGAAAGCGAACGCCTGGACCTGACCAGCCGGCGCCTGCGCATCCTGGCTGCCGAGCGCGATACGTCTCGCCAGTCGGTTCTCCTGGGCTATCTTAAATCGTTCAACTGCACCGTCACCTGTGCGTCGAGCGGGCGGGAACTGACCGAGATCCTCAACTCTGCCGCCTACGATGCCGTCGTGGTCGGCCTGGAGCTTGATGATTGTGCGCCTGAGGACGTGATTGCCGATATTCGCGGTCTGGCCTCGACAAACTCGCTGACCCCGATCCTGCGTCTCGATGCCGAATTGTCCGAGCCGTTCACCATGGTCGGTGAAGAAGTCCATGTGCGCGCGCCTGTCGTCGCCAAGCCGCTCCTGGAAGGGCTGCGCCTCGTGCTGCAATCGGATCCAACCGCCGTGGTGAACCTGCGCCGTATCGCGTGAGGCGAGGCTCACTCGACGCCGCCGCACGTTCGCTCGAGACAGATCAGGCCTGACGCACGACGGTGCGGCGCAACGGATCCTGCTGGACTTTCATGACACGGTCGATCTCGTCGAAGAAGCTTATCTTCTCGATCGGTTTGGCGATATGGCCGTCCATGCCGGCTTCCTCGCATCGGCGTACGTCGCCGGGCATCGCATTGGCGGTCAGGGCAATGATCGGAAGCTGGACCAGCGCTCCGCCGAGCCGGCGGATGCGGCGCGTCGCCTCCAGCCCGTCCACTTGCGGCATCTGCACGTCCATCAGAACCAGGTCGTAGGCCTGAGTGCGCACTGCCTCGATGGCAGCGACTCCGTCCACCACCATGTCGCACTGCCAGCCCTGCAGCTTCAGGAAGCCGGAAACGACCTGCCGATTGATCGGATTGTCTTCGGCCAGAAGAATGCGCGGGCCGGGACCGGCCGGCTTTGGCGCGGAAACCGGCGCCTGCTTCGGCGCCGCCACGCCGCCGCTGGACAGGATGGCTTCGAACCAGAAGACCGAACCGGTATCGTCGCTGCGAAAGCCGATCGACCCGCCCATCAGTTCGACGAGACGCTTGCAGATGGTCAAACCCAGGCCCGTGCCGCCATATTTCCGCGTGATCGCACCATCGGCCTGTGTGAACGCGTCAAAGAGTGTGTCGTGCGCGCTCTCGGGCACACCGCAACCAGTGTCGCGGACCTCAACCCGCAAGGCGGTCCGGCGTGGGCCGATAGGGACGGGGCGCAGAACGGCCTCGACCGATCCGCTGTCGGTGAACTTGATCGCATTGCCGATCAGGTTGAACAGAATCTGCTTGATGCGTACCGGATCGCCCTGCAGCCGTTCGGGCTCGGCCTCTTCGAGGCGGACGTCGAAGCGGAGCTTTTTCTCTTCGGCACGCGCGTGCCAGAGCTGCAGGGTATCCTCGGCAAGAGATTGAAGATCGAGACTGGTTATCTCGAGATCCATCTTGCCAGCCTCAATCTTGGACAGGTCGAGGAGGTCGTTGAGAAGACGAAGAAGAATCTCGCCCGAGCTTTGAATGGTTCGAGCCAGGCGCAGGCGTTCGGGATCCAGCCCGCTATCGATCAGCAGCTGGGATATGCCGAGCACGCCGTTCAGCGGAGTGCGGATTTCATGGCTCATGGTGGCGAGGAATTCGGATTTGGCGTCCGCGGCGGACAGTGCCTCCAGGCGGGCCCGGCTGAGCTGATTGGCCAGTGCTGCGAGCTTGTGATTGCGGGTTTCGCTCTCCTCATGCAGCACGCGCATCAGGGCGAGCCCGGACCCTACCCCCAGATAGTGTCCGCCCTCGGTGACGACAAAGCCGTCGAACAGCGCCGAGGTCGTGTCGGTGACGATCTGGCGGCTGAGATCCTCGATCAGGCGATCGGCTTCGATCCGCAGCGGGGTGCGATTCATCAGAACAGTGATCGGGCGCCGCGCATAGAGCGCGCGCCCATGCGTGTCGGCCATCTTGAGAAAGAAGCTGTTGCGCGAGACCAGACCGACCGGGATCCCGTCCTCGACGACGGCGCAGACCAGCAAGTCCTTGTCGTCATGAAACAGGTCGTAGATTTCAGAGCCGGTCAGGGCCGGGTCTATGATGGGCGCGTCGTGGATTAGGCTGCGAACTGTCGCTGGCATCTGTGCGGGAACCTTGCTGGTAAATCTCGCACGAGAGAGAGCGCTGCCGAGCTTGCCGGTGTCTTAACAACTGCAAGGTTTCAACGAAACTTCACCGGAGTGTCACGGTCGTTCTCCGGTCTCGTCCGCAACCCAGTCGAGAAAGCCAGGCGCGGACCCGGCACGGTCGACCGGCAAGGCCACGATGCAGGGCTCGTCATAGGGGTGAAGCTCGGTCAGCCGGGTGCACGTGCGCGCCGCGCTCGCGGCCGAGGTCTTGAACAGGACGACGATTTCGCGCTCCGTCTGGACTTCGCCTTCCCAGCGATAGATCGAGGTGGACGGCCCGAGAATGTTCGCACAGGCGATCAGCTTCTCGCTCAGCAGGGTTGCGGCCGCGGCATGCGGACCGGCCTCGTCCGGCCAGGTGGTGTAGAGCAGGCGGATCGTCTCGTCGCGGGACATCGGGCCGGTGTTCCTCTATTCGAGAACGCCGCAAACCCGGTCGATGCGGGTTTCCAGACTGGCAATGGTCTGGCCCACCCCGGCAATCTCTTCGGGCGTGTATCCCTGCTGTTCGGTCATCTGCTGGATCGCTCCCGCAATGTCCGACCGGCTGGAGATGTGAGGGGCCATGCGGCCGAAGATCTCGTACTGGCGCTCGGTCATGGTGCCGGCGAACAGGCCGGCGGCACAGGCGCAGGCCTCGCGTACATTCGCGCTGGTTCGTGACGCGGCCTCTGTCTGGCAGGCATTGACCCAGGCAAGCGTCGACTGGCCGGGCGCAGGGGCTCTGGCCGGTTGAGCGGCCAGGCTGGTCACGGCCAGGGCAGAGGCGAGGAAAATCATCATGAGGGTCATCCGCGAAACGTGTGGCGCTGATGACAGGGTAGGCGGACGGCCCGGCGTCGCCAAGCCACCGGCGTCAGCCGGTCACGAACGGTCGTAGGCGTCGCGCTCGTCGCGGTCGTCCTTGCCGTCACCGGGAATGGCCAGGCGGACCGCACCTTCGGCGACATTGCCGGCTGCGCCCACGGCGGCCCCGGTCACGCCGATGGCTGTGTCGGCGGCGATGAAGGCCGTGCCGGCCACCGCGCATCCAGGCGCGGCAAGCAGGGTCAGGACGATAGTGGCAATCGAGACGACACGCATGACAGGAAACCTCCCCCGGTTATCGCCTGTGTCTTAGCCCGGCTGGCTTAATGCGCGATGAAGGGCCTGGCCTTCACGACTTCCGGCTTCGCGACTTGGGGCTTCACGATTCCGGGCTGTCGCGGCCTTCGAGCCGGACGCGGATCGTCTCTTCACTCTTGAGGTGAATGTCGCGCTGCGGGAACGGAAACTGCACGTCGTTCTCGGCAAAGCTCTTCCAGATCGCGACCAGCACGTCGGAGGAGACGTTGTTGACGCCGCCCTCGGGATCAGAAATCCAGAACCGGACCTCCAGCGTGATCTGGCTGTCGTCGAAGCTGCGCAGGAGGCAGCGCGTCGCCGGCGCCTCCAGGACGCGCGTCACGGTATTCGCCGCTTCCACGATCAGCTCCATGGCGCGCGGGACATCGGTGCCGTAGGCGACCCCGATCTCCTTTTTCACGCGCACCGCCCGGTCGGAATAGGACCAGTTGATCACCTTGGTGGTGATGAAGTCCTCGTTCGGGATGATGTGCTCCATCCCGTCGCGGGTGATGACGCTGGCAAAGCGCATACCGAGCGCGTTCACGTGGCCGTAAGTGTCCTCCAGCGTGATGACATCGCCTGGCTTGATCGAGCGGTCCATCAGCAGGATGAGGCCGGAGATCAGGTTGGCGAAGATCTTCTGCAGGCCGAAGCCGATGCCCAGACCCACCGCGCCGGAGAATATCGCGAGGGCCGCCAGGTCGACCCCGGAGATGTTCAGCCCCAGAACGACCGCCAGGGTAATCAGGCCGATCTGCACCGTCTTGGTCAGCAGAAGGCGCGCCGAAGGCGTCAGATTTGGTATTTTCGTCACGCGTGTGGAGAGCAGGCGCGAGACGCGGGTGGCCAGCCAGTAGAGGATCGCCAGAATGAAGACCGCGCGCAGAACGGTCAGGAGCGAGAGCCGCCCGCCTTCGCCGACATCCATGCCGATGCCGTTCAGGAAGGCAGAGAAGGGGCTCAGCCAGCCGACGATGTTCAACGCGGCGATGACCCAGACGATGTTCGCGATCAGCCGGGCCCAGAACGGTTCCGCAATGAACGCTGTGGCCACCCGGATGATCACCCAGGCCACAGCCAGGCTCACGGCCAGGTTCAACAGGAAGACGCTGCCTCCAGCCTGTTCGAACCCGATGCGGGCCGCCACCAGCATCATGACGATGAGCGACATGCCCGCGATCGACGCGCCGACGCGCGCCCCGGCATCGCGCAGGGGCTGGAGCTTGGGCGCGGCGAAGATGCGCTTGAACAGTCTGACCAGAAGCGGGCCGAGCACCAGTCCGAGCGCGCTGGCGAAAGCGATCGCGCCGAGTTGAAGCACGATGTCGAAGGTGAACGCCTCGGCCCTCGCCGCATCGAGCCCTTCCAGGAGGCGGGTCCGAAGCGATTGAAGCTGTTGCAGGCTGAAAGGTGAGGCGGGTTCGCTGGCCATGCGTTCAGCCTAGCCCGCGTCCCTCCGCGAAGGCAAAGCCTTCATGGACTTACCGTCCCTCGCGGCGCCAGGCGAGACCGATCAGGGCGAGCAGAACGAGCACGGCGAGCAGGCCGGGGGTCAACGGCGTGCGCCGGGCTTCTGCGACTTCATAGGCGCCGTTGCGCTGCAGGCCGGCCCAGTCCTCGCCGTGCTGCAGGCTGCCGGGCCGCGTCCGGCGCAATTGCGGAAGGTCGACGCTTTCACCGGCGCCGACTTCGAACACACCGCCTCCGCTGGCGTCCACCAGCGGGGCAAGGCCGTCGGTGTCTACCGTCAGATCCTCGTATTCGCGCGGGTTGAGCGGGCCGGCCGAGACCACGGTGGTCAGCTCCCCGGACCGCAGCCGGATCAGGCCTGTCTCCTCCACGCCGAGGCGCGCTTCGAACCGGCCTGGACCGGTTTCGGTCATCTCCGCGCTCTGTTCGGCGCCGGAAGGCCAGACGATCTCCAGCGGCGGAGCGCTGTCGGCCAGTGTGCTGCGCGTGGCGATCAGCTCTCCCGCGCTCACGCTCGCAGACAGGCGTTCCTCGTCGAGTTCGGGTTCGCCCATGAGCCAGTGCGCGACCCGGCGGAACAGCTCGTCGTGCGGGCCGCCGCCCTCGAAGCCGCGCTCCCACAGCCAGGCCTGGTCGCTCATCAGGATGGCGGTGCGGCCCTGCTCCTGGCGCGACAGGATCAGGAGCGGCTCGCCATCGGGACTTTCCAGCACGGTCTCGCCGGAAATCGGAATGGCGCCGATCCGGCGGAACCAGGGACCCCAGCTCGCCTCGCGGCCGGCCATGGGCGCGGTGACGGGATGGCGGGCGCCGGTTTCGCTGACCTGGGGGGTGAAGCGTTCTTCCGCGATCTGTCCGTTCGGACGTGCGGGCAGGACGCTGGCCAGCTGGGAGCGCGCCAGGCTGGCCGGGCCGGCGAAGGGCGGTCCGGTAGTGACCAGCAACGCGCCGCCATTCTCCACATAGCGGGCGATATTGCCGATATAGATGGGAGACAGGATCCCCCGCCGGCGGTAGCGGTCGAAGATGACCAGGTCGAACTCTTCCAGGCGTTGCTGGAACAGCTCGAAGACCGGGAAGGCGATGAGCGCCAGCTCGTCGGGCGGTGTCGCATCCTGCTTGTCCAGAGGGCGCAGGATGGTGAAGTGGACCAGGTCCACCGACGGGTCGGACTTGAGCAGATCACGCCAGGCGCGCGCTCCGTTATGCGGCTCTCCGGTGACCAGCAACACCCGCAGCCGGTCACGCACGCCCGTGACGCTGACCGCGGCGCGGTTGTTGAGAAGCGACAATTCCTCGCGACCGGGCTCGACCTCGATTTCCACGACATTGGCACCGCGATGGCGTACCTCCGCCTCGACGTTCACCGTGCGGCCTATGGCGACACGCGCAGTGATCGGATCACCGCCGTCCACGCGCAAGGTGACCTCCGCCGAGCCTTCGGCCGCAGCCGGGTCCTCGACACGCAGCGTGAAGCTCACCGGATCGCCGACCAGGCCGTAGCGAGGGGCTTCCTCGATGACGAGACGGCGGTCCCCGGCCTCCGCGCTGCCGGCCGCAAAGTGATGAAGCGGGGCTGTCAGCGACAGGGCGCCAGGGTCCTCGGGCAGGTCGTGGACCTGCCCGTCGCTGACCGCCACGATGCCGGCCAGGCGGCCGCGCGGAATGTCGGCAAGTCCCTCCGTGATCGTCTCGACCAGGCGCGTCCCGTCCTCCGCGCGACCGCCGGTGATCTCGACCAGGTCGAGCAGCGGATCGGCTTCGGCGGCGGCGCGCAGGGCTTGTGCCGTGGCTTCACCCGCTTGCCTGCGGCCAGAAATCTGCATCGATACGCTGTCATCGGTGACCAGAAGCGCGATGTCGGACAGCGGTTCGCGTTCCTCGCGCACAAGAGAAGGATTGGTCAGCACGGCCAGAACCGTCACGCCTGCGAGCAGGCGCCACGGCCAGCCGGGCAGGCGGCGCAGCGCCGCATAGGCGATGACCCCGGTCAGAAGCACGGCCAGCCCGATCAGAGCCGAGGTCCCTACGAGCGGGCTGAAGGCGAGTGTCGTTCCCGTCATCGCGTCAGTCCTGGCCCAGCCGGTCGAGAATGGCCGGAATGTGAACCTGGTCGGCCTTGTAATTGCCGGTGAGGGCGTACATCGCGAAGTTCACGCCGGTCCGGTGGGCGAGCTCGCGCTGGCGGTCGCCGCCTTCCACCGGTGCCAGCGGCTGGCCGTCCGGTCCGGTGGCCCAGGCCGAGGCCCAGTCCGCTCCGCCGATAATGACGCCGGATGTGCCATCGCGTGAGGACCCGTCCGGGTCGGCCTCAACCCAGACATTGCCGCCGCCATAGCGGCCGGGAAAGTCGTCGAGCAGGTAGAAGGTCCGGCCAAGCACGTGATCGGGCGTGATCCGGTCCAGCGGCGGGATGTCGATGGAGTCCAGAATGCGCACCAGGCCAGGATGCGGCGTCCCGCCGAGGCCGGACAGGCCGGCATCGCGCGTATCGAAAATGACCAGCCCGCCCGACTGCAGATAGGCCTCGATGCGCGCGGAGGCATTCGGGCTCAGCGCCTCCGCGTCGCGTGTCACCGGCCAGTAGATCATCGGATAGAAGAGGATGGGATCGGATTCAATCTGGATGGCGCGAGGCTCGCCCGGCTCGATCGCGGTGCGATTGAAGATCGTCTGGCCGAGACCGGTCAATCCGGCCCGGCTCATACGGTCGATCTCCGCGTTGCCCGTCTGCACGTAGCCGAAGCGCACTTCCAGTGCGCGGTCCATCGCCTCGGCATCGCTGATCGCGGCATCCTGGGCCTGGGCATCGAACGCGCCGGCGGGCAGCAGGACGACAGCCATCGCCAGAGCGCCAAGACCCGATCGAGCGGGTCTGAGACGTCCGGTCAGGGCAAGGGCAATGAGGATGTCGGTCACCAGCAGCAGAGCGGCGAGGGTGAGCAGCAGCCCGGTCAGGCGGATTTCGCCGCCCCCTTCGCGCGTTGTCACGACGGCGCCGGGCAGGTCGCGCGGCAGGCGCACCAGCTCCGTTGCATCGTCGGCGACGTTCAGGGCGGCGCTCGCCGCGCCCAGCTGCCAGAGTCCGGGCGGGGTGTGCGGACCGGGCTCGGCTTCGCTGAACGCCGCGGCCGGGATGGGATGGGTCCGCCCTTGCGGTTCGCCGAGGCGGCCCAGGCCATCGAGTGCGCGATCGATTTGCCAGGCTCCCTGGGAGGGCGCTCCCGCGGCACTGCGCCCCGCCAGCGACAGCACCCGGCGCAGCATGGCCGGGTAGAGACCAGAAAGCGGCAGATCGGACCAGGCCGGTCCGGCGGTGACATGGAAGAGCACGATCCAGCCCTCGCCGCGCCGCTCGGCGGTCACCAGCGGCGTCCCGTCTTCAAGCCGTGCCCAGACCCGGGCATCCAGCGCCGGACCGGGCTCGGCCAGGACCTGCCGGCTCACCGAGACGTCTTCGGGCAGGGTAAGCCCGGCAAACGGGCTGTCTTCGGTAAAGTGGTCGAGGCGCTGGGGATTGTCCCACGCCATCGCTCCGCCAAACAGGCGCCCGCCGGTACGCAGCGCAACCGGCAGGAGCGTATCTCCGCGCGTGGCAAGGCGCGGCCCGGCAAAGCGCAGGAGCACGCCGCCCGCCTCGACGAAGGCGTTCACACGCTCGCTGTCCTCACGCGCGGCATCGACCATCACCAGCACCGACGGCTCGGCCTCCAGCAGCGCGTCGAGCGGCGAGCGCAATACTTCCGCGTGGGGCGCCAGGGCCTCGCCGGCATAGTGAAGGTCGGACAGGAGCGGCTGGTCCTGTTCGCCGCCGGCCGGTTCGATCAGCCCGACGCGCGGACGCTGCCAGCTATCGTCGGTCAGCTGGGTCGCCCCGGCCGAGCTTTCGCCCTCCACCCGGATGAGCCGCAGGCGATTGCGCAGATCGAGCGGCACACGCGCACTGAAACTGGCCGTATCAGCGCCATCCTCGAACCGGGCCTCGCCGCGCGCCAGGGCCTGACCGGCATCGGCCACGGCGACGACCTCCACGCTGCGCGCCGGTGCGCCAGGGGGACGCACGAGTGTGACCGAGAAGCCTTCTGCATTCGCCTCGGCCGGACGCAACGCAACCGGTTCGTTGCCCGGCTCGGGAACCGATACGATCAGCGGGCCGCGCGCTGACAGTGCCTGGGACAGGGTGCGCGATCCGTCCGACTCGATGCCGTCCGATATCCACAGCGTGCGCACCCGGTCCGGCGCGCGCTCGTCGGAGAAGAGAGTCTCGACGCGTTCAGCGGCCTGCCCCCGGTGGTGGGCCCAGGCCTGAGGTTCCACGGCGGCCAGCCGGGCGAGACTCTCGCGTGCCGGAGCAAAGCGCAGCTCGCTTGCCTCCTCCGACCGGTTGGCCTGCGCGGTGAGGATGAGGGCGGCGTCCCGGCCCGACGCGCTCGCCCGTTCCAGCGCGCTGCGCGCTTCGCCCGTCATGGCGCGCCAGTTCGACGCGCTGGTCCAGCCTGAGTCCAGCACGACCAGAACCGGCAGATCCGCCCCGGCTTCGGTGTCAGGGCGCCAGACCGGCCGGGCGAGCGCGATGACCAGCAGGGCGGCGAGCACCAGACGCAGGACGATCAGCCAGAGCGGCGTGGTTTGCGGTGTCTCGGGCGTGCGCGCGATCTGGCGCAGCAGACGGATCGGGGCAAACACGACATTGCTCGGGCTGGGCGGTGTCGCGCGCAGCACCATGAAGAGCAGCGGCAATGCCAGAAGCCCCAGCAGAGCCAGGGGCGCAGCGAAGGCGAGCGGCCCGAGCGCGATCATCGATCCATCCCCGCGATCACCTGATAGAGTGCCATCACGGCGGAGGCCGCCGGGCGGTCGGTCCGGTGCGTGATCAGCGTGAAGCCGCTGCGTCGGGCCAGCCGGGCCAGCGCGTCAGCGTGCTCGCGCCACAGCGTCTGGTAGGTGTCGCGCGCCGACTGGGCGCGCCCGAACAGGAGATCGCCGTTCGAGGCCGGATCGCGAAACCGGGTCCGTCCCGAGAAGGGGAAATCCTCTTCGGCCGGGTCCACGACGCGCAGCAGGGCGCCGCCCGCGCCCGTGGCGCGCAGGCCGGCCAGACGCGCCTGCCAGGTTTCGGCCGGATCGAGAAAATCGCTGGCCAGCACGACATGGGCATGGCGGGGCAGAGCCGGCGCCTCGACAGACCGGACATCGCCCGGCCCGTCGGCCAGCGCCTGCGCGGTACGCTCCAGGCCCCGGCGGCCGCCGCGTGCCGGGCCGGTCTCGCCGAGCGCGGCAATCCGCTCGCCGCCACGTGAGAGCAGCGAAGCGAGCGCGATCAGGCAGACTGCCGCGCGGTCGCGCTTGACGGGCAGGGACGGGCTCGACAGGGCCATGCCCGCATCGCCATCGCGCCACAGAAAGACGCCGTTGGCGGCTTCCCATTCGGTTTCGCGTACGAAAAGCTGGTCGCCGCGCGCCGAGCGGCGCCAGTCGACCCGGGTTGCGCCATCCTCGCGGCGATGGGGCCGGTACTCCCAGAAGCTTTCGCCCATTCCCGGACGGCGCCGTCCGTGAGTGCCGTGCATGACGCTCGCAGCGATACGCTCCGCCTCTGCGAGCAAGGCCGGGAAGCGCGCGGCTTCACCCTCCGCCTCGCGGCGCAGGCGACCGGTGCGGGGCGCGCGGGTCTCGGCCATTGCGATCAGGCGGCCTCCGCGGCGAGGCGTGCGATGAGGGTGTCCAGCTGGAGCCCGTCGGCCCGCGCGGCGAAGCTCAGCGCCATGCGGTGTTTGAGCACCGGCCCGGCCAGCGCCGCGACATCGGCGGTAGACGGGGCAAGGCGTCCCTGCAGCAGGGCGCGGGCGCGCACGGCCAGCATGAGGGCCTGACCGGCACGCGGGCCGGGCCCCCAGGATACGCCCTCGCGCACTTCGGCATCGGGCGATGTGTCCGGACGGGCGCGTTCGAGCAGCGTCAGAATCGCCTCCAGCGTCTCCTCGCCGACCGGCATGGCGCGCACGAGACCCTGCAGATCCAGAATTTCCTGACCGGTGAGGACGGTATGGGCTTCGCCCTCGTCGGTCCCGGTCGTGGCCAGCAGTATGGCGCGCTCGTCCTCGCGGCGCGGATACGGCACGTCGATCTGCATCAGGAAGCGGTCGAGCTGGGCTTCGGGCAAGGGATAGGTGCCCTCCTGCTCGATCGGGTTCTGGGTCGCGAGCACGTGGAAGGGCCGGGGCAGGTCATGGCGTTCCCCGGCTATCGTCACATGGCCTTCCTGCATGGCCTGCAGCAAGGCGGCCTGGGTGCGCGGGCTCGCCCGGTTGATCTCGTCGGCCATGAGCAGGCGGCAGAAGACCGGGCCCGGCAGGAAGCGGAAGGAGCGGCGTCCGTCTTCGCCCTCTTCGAGCACTTCGGAGCCGAGAATGTCGGCGGGCATCAGGTCGGGCGTGAACTGGATCCGCTTGTCGTCCAGCCCCGTGACAGTGGCGAGGGTATGAACCAGACGGGTCTTGGCCACGCCGGGCGCACCGACCAGCAGGCCGTGCCCGCCGGACAGGATCACGGCCAGCGCCTGCTCGACCACCTCGTTCAGGCCGATAATGGCCTTGGCCACGGAGGCTTTGGCTTCGGCCAGGCGGTCTGCGGCGCGGTCGGCGCGCTCTGCGAACGCATGGGCGTCTTCCTTCGAGACGGTCATCGCCTTATGTCCTTGAATGATGAACCGGAGAGAAGCCGAGCATGGCGGGAGCCAGGAAAGGTGTCCATGGTTACGCACCCATCTGACGGAGATGTAATGCAGTCGCTGATCGAAGCGGCGGGTGAAAGCGGGCAGGGTCTGCCGCCCGTGGAGAAATGGGAGCCGGACAATTGCGGCGAGATGGATCTCGTCATCCGCCGCGACGGGAGCTGGTGGCATGAAGGCACGCGGATCACGCGAGAGCGTCTGGTCCGCCTTTTTTCGCGCGTTCTTCGAAAGGACGATGACGGCAAGACCTATCTCGTCACCCCGGTGGAGAAGATCGAGATCCAGGTCGAGGCCGCGCCCTTCGTCGCGATTCGCCTCGATGTCGAGGGCGAGGGCCGGGACCAGAAGATCGCTTTCCTGACGAATCTGGACGACGCCGTCATTGCCGGCCGGGATCACCCGTTGCGCATCGAGACCAGCGATGATGGCGAGCCTGAGCCGTATGTGCATGTGCGCGGAAATCTCGACGCGCTTATCAACCGGGCGACCTTCTACGATCTGGCGGAACTGACCGTCGAGGGCGAGGACGAGGCCGGCAAGCCGGTCATGGGTGTCTGGAGCGCGGGCGTGTTCTTTCCGCTTGGCCCGAAAGCGTGAGGGCGCGGCCTCCCTTCAGCCCGGAGCGAGCCGTCGCCTGCCTTAAAGAGGTGCTCGACCCGGTCGATGCGCGCAAGGTCAAGCCGCGCCATGGCGACGGTATGCTGGAAGAGGGCGGTCTGCCTGCGGCGCGTAACCTGAAACCGGCCGCCGTCCTGGCCCCGCTCGTGCGCAGAGGCAACACGCTGACCGTGCTATTCACTCGGCGCGCCGATCACCTCCAGGCTCATGCCGGCCAGATCAGTTTTCCCGGCGGACGCCAGAATGTGGGGCGCGAAAGCTTGGCCGAGTGCGCCTTGCGCGAAACCCATGAGGAAATCGGCGTGCGCCCCGATGAGGTCGAGCTCCTGGGCCGGTTCGACAGCTATCAGACGGTGACGGGCTACCATATCACGCCGTTCGTCGGCCTCTTGAAGCCGGGTTTCGAAATTACGGCCGATCCCGGAGAGGTGGCCGAAGTCTTCGAGACGCCGTTCGATTTCCTCATGGATGCCCATAATCACCGGCTCGAGGAGGTGGAGTTTCGCGGCCGGCTTCGACGTTATTACGCGATGCCCTACAAGGGGCGTTATATCTGGGGCGCAACGGCGGGAATGCTCAAGATTCTCGGCGAGCGTCTGGCGACTGCCAAAGGAGCGGGCTGATGATCCGTATCATGGTTTTGGCGGCGATCCTGTTCGTCGCACCGCTCGTTATCTATTCGCTGGTCCAGCGCTATCGGCTTTCGGTCGAGAAGCCTCTGGCTCAGAGAGACGCGCCGGTTATCGCGCTCGGCGCGGCCGGCGGCATGATGGCGCTGATCGCCATCGCCACCTTCGCACTCCTCAGCGGTGATGAGCGGGGGGAGGAGGGCTACAGCCCGCCGCAATTCCATCTCGATTCCGAGGGCCGGGTCGTGCGCGACGAGGCGGACGGGTAGAGCCGGCGATGCGTCTCGACCCGAACGATCACGCCTGGATGCGCCGCGCCGAGACCCGCCGCGTGATGGCGGCGCTCAATCCGGCCGGTCAGGACCTGTCGCGCTATGTGGGCGGGTGCGTGCGCAACGCCGTCTCCGGTCATCCGGTCCAGGATGTGGACATCGCGACCCGGCTTACCCCCGACGAGGTGATGCGTCTGAGCGCGGACGCCGGACTGAAGCCGGTTCCCACCGGTATCGAGCACGGGACGGTCACGGTGGTATCGGGCGGCATGCCCCATGAGGTGACGACGCTGCGAAAGGATGTCGCGACCGATGGCCGCCGCGCCGTCGTGGCGTTTTCCCAGGACTGGGCCGAGGACGCGGCCCGGCGCGATTTCCGCCTTAATGCGATCTACGCGAGGCCCGAGGGCGCGGTGTTCGATCCTTTTGACGGCGCCGCCGACGCGCGTGCGGGACGGATCGTCTTCATCGGCGATGCCTCGGCGCGGATCGCCGAGGATTATCTTCGAATCCTGCGTTTCTACCGATTCAATGCCTGGTACGGGGCCGGCGCGCCGGACCCGGAGGGTCATCGCGCCTGCGTTGCCGGGCGGGCCGGTCTGGCCTCGCTGTCAGCCGAGCGTGTGTGGGCCGAATTGAAGCGATTACTGGCCGCTCCGGCCCCGGTTCCGGCCCTCGAGGCGATGCAGGAGGGTCACATTCTTGATGAAGTCTTACCCGGCGCGCTCGACTTTAGGGTCCTGTTCAGCATAATTATTAACGATAGGGAGAAGATCCGCGATGCCGATGCGCTCCTGCGTATCGTCGCGCTGGCCGGGGCTGAGGGTGAACGCGTGAGCGCGCTGTCGAGTGCATTGAAGGTATCCAGGGCCGAGCGCGCGCGCATGATCGCGGCGTGCCGGACCCCGCGCCTTGTGCCGGGCCGCGCGCCGGACGAGCGGGCCCGTGCGCTCTACAAGCGCGGCGGCCAGGCAGTCGCCGATCAGTTGCGTCTCGCCGAGGCGCGCGGCGAGGGCGAAGACCATGCGCTTGAGGCCGAGCTGACCGAGGCCTTGTCCTACGAACGCCCCGAATTTCCTCTGACGGGCCGCGATCTGATCGCGGCCGGGTTTGCGCCTGGGCCCGACCTCGGAGACCGGCTCGATGCGGCGCGCAAGGCCTGGATCGACTCCGGCTTCACGCTTGGCCGGCAGGCGCTGCTCGATCAGGTCGTGAGCAAGGCGTCCGGCGGGGAGCGCGACACGTGACCGGCAAGGCGAAACTCGACCCGGGGGTCGTGTTCAAGCGCACGATCGCGCAGATGCGCGCCTTCGGCTATGTCGACCGCGGCTGGATCAAGACCGCCTATGGCGCCTTTCTCGACCGTCAGGAGAAGAAAAAGGACGAGGCTCGGAAGAAGACCGGGTTCTGGAGTGCGCTCGGCCATGTCCTGGCCTCTTTCGTGCCGGGCCGGGCAGGCCATGACCGTCTTCCGTCCGAACGCCTCATGCGCGGTCATGAACCGGCCTCCTGGCATCTTCTGCAGGCGGTCCTCGACCATGTGCCCGAACGCGGCAAGCGCAGCCATGGCGGACGAATCTCGCGCCGGGCCAAGCCGCTCGAAAGTGTGATCGCGGATGCAGACAAGGACGATCTGAAACTTGTTGCCAAATTCCTGCGGGCCTCCGGGCTGGAGGAAACCGGATTTCCGGTCCGCCTCATCGGGGAAGACAATGAGCGTCCAAAGCCCGGTCCGCGCGCCGGGGCCGAGACCGTGTCCAATATTACAGCCAAGCGCGGCGCGGCGCTCAGCGCTCTGACTGGCGGCCTGCTCTACCGGTTCGCCTATGATTATGACGGCCAGCTCAACTGGGACGACACACAGAAGATTTTCCGCGCCGAGGGCATTTACCGCGTCTATGTCTGCCCGCCCGAGCAGGCCTATGTCGAACAGCGCCTCATCCTGGTGCGTCTGGAAGACGGCGGCGCGATCGTTCGCGCGGCCGAGATCCGGCAGGGCCGGGCGGGCTATTCGGTGCGCGGCGGCTATGTGATTCCGGCCAGCGGCGTGAACACGCTGATCCTGTCGTCCGATTTCTCCACCGAGACGATTGCCGAGATGGTGGAGGAGCTGCTGGGGGCCGATCAGCGTGCGCTCATCTTCCCGGACAATGCCGAGCCGGCCTCGCTCGGTTCGTCCTTCCTGCAGGAGCACCAGCTGGTCTTCTTCACGCTGCTCAATCGCGGAGGCGGAGAAGTGCGCGGCTCGGTCCTCGACGGACCGGTGCCTGCGGCCGCAGTCGGCTACCGTGTCTCGGCGGCCGAGCTTGGCGCGCTGGAGGAGACCCGGCTGGGCTTCCTGACGCTGGACGACATCGAACGCCCGCGCGACCGCATCATGATCGCGTCGGTCGGCGCGAGCCCCTCGGTCAGCATCGAGCTGGGCTGATCTCCAATTACGGCCAGCGCGCTTCGGGCGGCATGGAGGAGAGGATGCTCTTCACATTGCCCCCGGTTTCCAGCCCGAACTTGGTGCCGCGATCGTAGAGCAGGTTGAACTCGGCATAGCGGCCGCGCCGGATCAGCTGTTCCTCGCGATCGGCCTCGCTCCAGGGCGTATCCATGCGACGGCGCACGATCTGCGGGTAGATGTCCAGAAATGCCTCGCCGACATCGCGCGTGAAGGCGAAATCGGCATCGAAATCGCCGCTGTCGAGATGGTCGTAGAAAATGCCGCCGACGCCGCGCGGCTCGCCGCGGTGTTTCAGCCAGAAATACTCGTCGCACCAGGCTTTGTATTTTTCGAAATACGCCGGATCGTGTGCGTCGCAGGCCTCGCGCGCCGCGGCGTGAAACGCCTGGGCGTCTTCGAACGCCTCGTCGCGCTGGTAGTCCTGGGTGGGGTTCAGGTCCATCCCGCCGCCAAACCAGTTCAGCGTGGTGGTGATGTAGCGCGTATTCATGTGCACAGCCGGGACATGCGGATTGCGCATGTGGGCGATCAGCGAAATCCCGGTGGCGAAGAAGCGCGGATCGTGGTCGGCCCCGCGCACGCGGCTCGCAAAATCGGCGCTGAACTCGCCATAGACGGTCGAGACGTGCACGCCGACCTTCTCGAACAGGCGGCCATGCATCATGCCCATGACGCCTCCGCCCAGATCCTCGCTCCCGTCGCCGCGCGTCCACGGCGTACGTTCGAACCGTCCCGCCTCCCCGGGATAAAGATCGGGATCGGCCGCGTCCTCGAGCGCTTCGAACGCATCGCAGATGCGATCGCGCAGCGCTTCAAACCAGGTTCGTGCCTCGGAACGGCGCGCCAGCAGCGTTTCGGGATCGACAGGAGCGCTCGAGGCGCCGGAGGTGGAGGAATCGCTCATGGGCACGGGTCTTGGTCTTGCTGAAGGCCGGGTGAAGCCCGTCTTCTGACCGGTCAGGGCGGATTTGGCTAGGCCCCCGTGCAATAACAGTCGCGGCAGCAGGCTTCACGTCCCGCGGTGGGACTCGATGAGGGCTGCAAGTTCCTCGCCTACCGACAGGACGGGCTCTGTCTTGCGCGCCGTGCGGGACAGAATCAGCGCTCCTTCGATCGAGGAGAGGATGAGAAGCGCCAGCCGGCCAGCGCGCTCGGGCGCAATGCCGTCTGCTTCGAGCCTCAGCTTGAGGGCATCCTGCCAGGCGGCGAAAACGCCCTCCAAGGTATCGCTTGCTTCGCTGTCACCTGGCGCCAGCTCCAGCGCCAGCGTGGCCACCGGGCAGCCCTGACGAAAGCGCGACTCCTCCAGCCACGTAGCCAGCTGGCCGGTGAACTGAACGACGAATTGCGCACTGCTCGCACTCTCGCCCGCCATCCGCGCCATGGTGTCGGCGAAGCGGGCCCCGGCCACGCGTGCCGCTTCGTCGGCCAGATCCCGCTTTCCGTTTGGAAAGTAATGGTAGAGCGAGCCCTTGGGCGCCTTGGAGGCGCGAAGAATCTCCGTCAGCCCCGTGCCCGCATAGCCCTGCGACTGAAACAGGCGTGCGGCAGCTTCGACGATGCGCGTTCGCGCCGGCGTCTGATCGCCCGCGTCTTGCGATCGGCTTGGACGGATCATGGGCGCGCTCCTTATGCGTTCGATTCTCCTTTTCTAGACCCGGCTCATAAGTCTATATAGACCGGTCGGTCTAATCATGGAGCCTTCAATGACCTCTTCCCCTCACGCCTCGCCTGGCGATCCTGCCGTGACGCTGGACCAGTTCCGGCAGGTGATCGAGATGCAGCCCTTTACCCGATGGACCGGGCTTGAGGTTGTCAGCGTAGAGCGCGGACGGGTCGAGACGCGGCTCAGATTGCGGTACGAGGACATGACCCAGCATCATGGATTTCTGCATGGCGGTCTCGTCGGGTTCCTGGCGGACAATGCGGCCGCCTATGCAGCAGCTACCGAGATCGGCGATGTGGTTACCGCTCAGTTCTCACTCAACTTTCTGGCCCCCGGCATCGGTGACAGCTTTTACACTCGGGCTGAAGTCGTCAAAGCCGGGCGGCGCCAGGTTACGGTGCGCGTCGACGTGTTTGCCGAGACTGGCGGGGAGGCCAAGCTCATTGCGGTGGCCACCGCGATTATCCTGCCGGCCGGACGCGGGGCCATCGACATCGTGCCGCAGGAGGGGCCCTCCTCCTAAGCCCCGCCTGACACGCGCCTTGCGCAGATATTCAGGTTGAAAAAATTGAAGGCTCGCTTTAAGCCCCGCAGTCATATGTTTGGCGTGGTGGGGACTGAGTGCGTCGACACGACGCAACCCCGAACCGACCACACCAAGCTATGTCTTCATCGAAGACGTTTCGCGGTTTTCCGGCCGCCAGGGTGAAACCGGGTTGGGGAGCGAAACCGGATGTACACTGAAGAGCGAGAGGCTAGCGCGTGAGTGACGTGACCCCTTCGCCGGACGGGAGCGGCGCCCAAGAGCCGAGCCGCCGGGATTTTATCTACATTGCTGCGGGCGGCGCGGTTGCCGTAGGCGGTGCGTTCGTGCTGTGGCCGTTCATCGACCAGATGAACCCGGCTGCCGACACGCTGGCGCTGGCCTCGATCCGTACGCCCATCGCCGGCATCGCCGAAGGCGAGCAGATCACCGTCATGTGGCGCGGTGGCCCGGTCTTCATCCGCAAGCGCACCCAGTCTGATATCGAGTCGGCGCGCGCGGTGGAGCTGTCGGCACTGCCCGACCGGGATGCCCGTAACGAGAACGAGCCCGGCCTGCCGGCGACCGATGAAAACCGGTCCGCTCAGCTTGTCGCGGCCGCCGAGGGCGTGGAGATCGACGAGGCGCTGCGCACCTCGCTGATCGTCATGAAAGGCAACTGCACCCATCTGGGCTGTGTGCCGGTCGGCGACGGGGCTGGCGATTACAATGGCTGGTTCTGCCCGTGTCATGGCTCGCACTACGATGCGGCCGGCCGGATTCGCCGCGGCCCTGCCCCGGAGAACCTGCACATTCCGCCCTATACCTTCGTCTCCGCGACGACGATCCAGATCGGCTGACGGGAAGCATCATGAGCGGACACTCCACTTACGAACCGAAAACCGGGATTGAGCGCTGGCTCGACGAGCGCCTTCCCATCGTGCGTCTGGGCTATGATTCCTTCATTGGCTTCCCGACCCCGCGCAATTTGAACTACTGGTACACGTTCGGCGGCATTCTGACCGTCTGCCTGATGATCCAGATCCTGTCGGGCGTCGTTCTGGCCATGCACTACGTGGCTCACGTGGACTACGCCTTTGCCAGTGTCGAACGGATCGACCGCGACGTGAATTTCGGCTGGCTCCTGCGCTCCATTCACGCGAATGGCGCCTCGATGTTCTTCCTTGCCGTCTACATCCACATGTTCCGCGGCCTGTATTACGGCTCCTACAAGGCGCCGCGCGAAATGCTCTGGATCCTCGGCGTCGTGATCTACCTGCTGATGATGGCCGCGGCCTTCATGGGTTACGTGCTGCCGTGGGGCCAGATGTCCTACTGGGGCGCGATGGTGATCACCAACCTGTTCGGTGCGCTGCCGATTGTCGGCGGCCCGATCACCGAATGGCTGTGGGGCGGGTTCTCGGTCGGCAACGAGACGCTGAACCGCTTCTTCTCGCTGCACTATCTGATCCCGTTCCTGATTGCCGGCGTCGTGGGCCTGCACATCTGGGCGCTGCACGTGCCGGGCAATAACAACCCGACCGGCATCAGCGTGAAGACGAGCAACGATACACTGCCCTTCCACCCATACTACACGGTCAAGGACGGCTTCGCGATCCTGCTCTTCCTGATGATCTTCGCCTTCTTCGTCTTCTATGCGCCGGACGTTCTCGGCCATGCGGACAACTATATCGAGGCCAACCCGCTGGTGACGCCGGCCCACATCGTTCCGGAATGGTATCTTCTGCCCTTCTACGCGATCTTGCGGGCCGTTCCGTCCAAGCTTGGCGGCGTGATCTTGATGTTCGGCGCCATCGCGGTGCTGTTCGTCCTGCCCTGGCTGGATACGTCCAAGGTGCGCTCCATGCGCTACCGTCCGCTGGCGCGCTGGTTCTTCCTCTTCTTCGTCGTCGGCGGTCTCGGCCTTGGCTGGTGCGGCGCGAAGAACCCGGACGACATCTTCCTCGCACTCGGCTCGCATGACGGTCATGCCACCGGCATTACCTTCCTGTGGCTCGCCCGCGTGCTGACCGTGTACTACTTCGCCTACTTCCTGGTGATCCTGCCCATTCTCGGCTTCGTCGAGAAACCCAAGCCCCGCCCGGCCTCGATCGAGGACTCCGTGCTCGGCGCCAAGGCAGGTCCGCAGGATTCCGCCGCCAAGCCGGCCCCGGCCGAATAAGGAGAGAGAGGATGAATATGTTGAACCGTCTTCTCATCGCCGTGGCGGGCGCTGCCGCGCTCGCCGGCCCGGCCCTTGCGGCTGAGGAGGCTCATGCGCCCGAACCCCACACCTGGGCGTTCGAAGGTCCCTTCGGCCAGTATGACAAGCAGGCGCTGCAGCGTGGCTTCCAGGTCTATCAGCAGGTCTGCTCGGCCTGCCATGCCCTCGATTTCATGTCGTTGCGCAATCTGGGCGAGGAGGGTGGCCCCTTCTACGATCCCGAATATCCCAACCCGAACGACAACCCGATCGTGCGCGCGATTGCCGCCGAGTACATGATCACCGACGGTCCGGACGAGTTTGGCGAGATGTTCGAGCGGGCCGGGCGTCCGGCGGACGACTTCCCGCACCCCTACCCGAACGAGCGGGCTGCCTCGGCGGCCAATGGCGGCGCCATACCGCCCAACCTGTCGCTCATCGTCAAGGCCCGCAGCGGCGGGGCGGAATATATCCGCTCGCTGCTTCTGGGATACGGAGAGGAAGTGCCCGAGGACGTCAACGTGCGTCCCGGTCAGTACTACAACCCGTACTTCCCCGGCGGTGTGCTGGCCATGCCCCCCCAGCTCTTCGAAGGGCTGGTGGAGTATGCTGACGGGACCGAGGCCACGCCCGAGCAGATGGCTCACGACGTGACCGCTTTCCTGGCCTGGGCATCCGAACCGCATATGGAAGCGCGCAAGTCGATGGGCTTCATGGTGCTGATCTACCTGTTCATCGTGTGCGTGCTCGTCTGGCTCGCCTATCGTCAGGTCTGGTCGCGCGTGCAGCACTAAGCATCGCGTTGCCAACAGAAAATCGAAGCGGGCCGTCTGTTGTTCAGGCGGCCCGTTTTGTATGAAGGCTCCCATGGATACACCGCCGACACCCTGGGTCGTCCCGCCGCAGCCTCAATGGGGCGATGAAGGCGCGGATTGGGCCGCTCGCGTTGCCGAGGCCCTCGGCGAGGAGGCGTTGCGCGTCGACCATATCGGTTCGACCGCCGTACCCGGCCTGCCAGCCAAGGACGAGATCGACATCCAGGCCAGCGTCTTCCGCCTGCGCCCGAGCGAGCCCCTGGTCGAGCGCCTGACCGCGGCCGGCTTTCGCCAGCTCGGCGCGATGCACAACGAGGACGAGGTCGAGGATTATACCCCGATCGAGGAAGTGCCGGTCTGGCGCAAACTGTTGTTTCACGGCCCGGAAGGGGAGCGGCGCGTCATCGTGCACCTGCGCCGCAACGGTGCGGTCAATACGCGCCTGGCGCTGCTCCTGCGCGACTATCTGCGCGCCGACGAGCGGGTGAAAGCCGATTTCGGGCGGTTCAAGCTGGCGCTGAACGACATCATCGAGGACGAGGCGGAATACCTCGCGCTCAAGGAGCCGTTTCTCGCCATGACCTTGCGTGCGGCGGAGGGTTGGGCGGAGCTGACCCGCTGGGTCCCGAGCGCGCCGGATGCCTATTGGAGTGTCGGACAATGAGCGCGTGGAAGCTCGGTATTATCGGCGGCTCGGGCCTTTATGCGCTCGACGGGCTGGAGAATTTGCGCGAGGAACGCGTGACCACGCCCTGGGGCCAGCCGAGCGCGCCGCTCGTGCATGCCACGCTCAACGGGGTCGAGCTGGTCTTCCTCTCGCGTCATGACCTGGGCCACAAGATCCCGCCGAGCGACATCAATTACCGGGCCAATATCGATGCGCTCAAACGCGCCGGGGTCACCGATGTGCTCTCGCTGTCGGCCTGCGGATCGTTGCGCGAAGACCTGCCGCCGGGAGCCTTTATGGTGGTCGACCAGTATGTCGACCGGACGTTTGCGCGGGAGAAGAGTTTCTTCGGCACCGGGTGCGTGGCGCATGTCTCCATGGCCCGCCCGGTGTGCTCGCGCCTTTCTGCGATGGCCGGTGCGGCGGCGCGTGCAGCCGGCGTGGAGACCGTGGCCGATCGCGGAACCTATCTTGCCATGGAAGGCCCGCAATTTTCCACCAAGGCGGAGAGCCATCTCTACCGAGCCTGGGGCATGGATGTGATCGGCATGACCAACATGCCCGAGGCCAAGCTCGCGCGCGAGGCCGAGCTGCCCTACGCCTCGGTCGCCATGGTCACCGACTATGATTGCTGGCGCGACGATCTGGCCGAGGTCAACGTCACCGACGTGCTCGCAATTCTCAAATCCAACGTCGTCCGCGCCCAGGAGTTGGTGCGTCACATGACGTCGGCGATGGCGGACGTGAAACGCCAGCCGTGTCCGGACGGGATCGAGACCGTGCTGGATTTCGCCCTCATCACCGCGCCGGAGGCCCGGGACCCCGAACTTCTCGCCCGGCTTGATGCCGTGGCGGGGCGGGTTCTCTCCAACTAGCGACAGTATAAGCCGAAAATATAGTTATCCACAAAGCGCTGGCCGCACGGCTGGCGCTTTGTCATTTTTAACGCCCGTTTCACCACAAATCGACGCTCCAGTTCGGAAAAATTTCACAACGTAAGTTGGAGAAGTGCGCTCGAGGTATTATAAACCTATAAAAATAAACAGAAAAACTAGTTTGTCACAAAAGTGAAACCTACTCTTTTCTTCCGTATCCAGATATATTACACTTTAGCGACAATCTGGTGATGAAAATGTAACAAGCCCGATTGGATACGGTGGCGGACAGGGCCGGGGAGGACCGGGTCGAACGCGTCCGTATCTGTCACTCGCAACGAAGAGTTCGCCGCGATGAAACGGCGACCGCTTCCCCCAAGGAGGAAGAGATGAAACGCACCAATCTGATCAAAGCCACCCTGGTGGCCGGCCTGGCCGGCGCAGCCCTGTCCACGGGCAGCGCGGCGGCGCAGGAAGCCCCCGCCTTCGATTTCGCAGTCGAGACCGTCAGCCTGCAGACCACGCGCGACGTCGCGCGTGTCTACGCCCGGCTCTCCGACGAGGCCGCGAGCTATTGCGGGTCGTTGATCCAGCAGGGTTACGAGACCACCGGCGCGCTCTCGCTGTGCCAGTCCGATGTTGTCGACGTCGTCGTCCAGCGCATCGGTGACGCGCAGCTGTCGCGCTACCATGACCAGGTCCAGTCGCGGTCGGCACGCCCTTACGCGACGGCCCTGAACTAGGCGCTCAAGCCTGCCAAACCAGCCTCTTCAACGGCGCGGTCTCCGGAAGGACCGCGCCGTTTTTTATTGTCCGCTTGGGGGGTGTCTGCAGCCGCGGATTTGGGATGCGGGCGTGAGCCTGCTAGGTCTGGGGGCGCGTCGTCGAACACGAAACGGGGTCCGGTACGTCAGCCAGTCGTCGGCGCGAGCCGCGCCGTGCCCCCGGTATTGAAAAAGGAAGACCTGATGAAACTGACCGATGCGCAAGCTGAGCTGATCAAATCCAAGTTCGGCGCCGAGCCTCTTCCGAGCGACGAACCCGCGGTTGGCCAGCTGACCGAGGCGTTCGGCGACCACACCTTCTATCTCGATGCGAACGGCCTCGTGGTCTTCGAACCGGTCGAGGATCCCGATGCGGACGCCGCGCGTGCGGTCGTCGTCGCGGTCTGGGCCGATGAGAAGCGCGAACAGCTGGCCGGCGTCCAGCCGCAGGCCACCGACACCGTGGTCGAGTTCGACGCGGCGCCCGAGGCGTAACTCGAGGCGTAACCGGGCGCACTGCGCCCTGCCGGCTCGGCCGTGCGAGCGGCCTTGACGCGGGCGAGACGGGTTTGGATGCTCCGCGGCTGTGACTTCCTCCAGCCGCGGAGCATCTGCCCATGGATCATCTCAAAGCCGCGATCCGGACCATCCCCGACTATCCCAAGCCGGGGATCCAGTTTCGCGACGTGACCACGCTGCTCGGCGATGCCGGCGCCTTTCGCGCGGCCGTCGATGCCATGGTCCATCCTTTTGCAGGCAAGAAGATCGACAGCGTTGCGGGCATCGAGGCCCGCGGCTTCATTCTGGGCGGAGCCGTGGCTCACCAGCTCTCGGTCGGCTTCGTGCCCGTGCGCAAGAAGGGCAAGCTGCCCTATCGCACGATCGGCCAGTCCTACGAGCTGGAATACGGCGTGGATGAGGTCGAGATCCATGTCGATGCCGTACGTCCCGGCGAGCGGGTCCTGATCGTGGACGATCTCATCGCCACGGGCGGGACGGCGGAAGCGGCCATTCGCCTGCTGCGCCAGGCCGGTGCCGAGATCGTGGGCTGTTCCTTCGTAATCGACCTTCCAGACCTTGGCGGCGCCAGGCGGCTTGAAGCCCTGGATGTTGCCGTGACCAGCCTGGTGAGCTTCGAAGGCGATTAGGTCTGGCTCGCGTACTCGGTGTCTGGCTTGCAATGCCGCTTGGCGACTGCAGACGGGAACTCATCGGGTGGCCGGCGCGCTAGGAGACCGTCACTTCGAGGAGCTTGCCTGCGCTTGACCCTTCCCGACTGGATTCCGGCGCCGCTGCGGCACAATCGCTATGCGGCCAGCCTGCTGCGCGCCGTGGCCGATGTCGCCAATGACAACCTGTCCTTCGTGTCCGGCGGCGTGGCCTTCTTCGGCTTTCTCGCGATTTTTCCCGCCATCGGTGCGGCGGTGATGATCTGGGGGTTGTTTGCCGAGCCCGACGCCATCGCCACGCAACTCGCCCCGCTCAGCCGCGCCATGCCGGCAGAGGCGTACGAAATCCTGCGCGAACAGCTCGTCGAGGTCGCAGGGGCACCGAGCGGCGGCCTCACTGCCGGGGCGATCTTCGCGCTCCTCTTTTCGCTTTGGAGCGCCACCAAGGGCGCCCGCGCCCTCATCGCGGCCATGAACATCGCCTACGCGGCCAGCGACGAGCGCGGCTTTATCAAGCAGAACCTCCTTGCGGTCGGGTTCACCATGGGCGGTATTGTCTACGGTCTGCTGTCCCTGGTCCTGATCGGGGCGATTCCGGCGGTACTCAACGCGATCGAGCTGGGAGCCTGGACCGAGGCGCTGATCCAGGCAGGGCGGTGGATCCTGGCCATTGCGCTGTTCGCCGGGGCGTTGTCGGCCATCTATCGCTGGGCGCCTCACCGGCCCGATGTGCCGGTACGCTGGCTGGCGCCGGGCGCCATCGGCGCGACCGTATTGTGGGTGCTCGCGTCAACGGCCTTCTCGCTCTACGCGGCGAACTTTGCCAATTACAACGCCACTTTCGGCGCCATCGGATCGGTCATCGTTCTGATGATGTGGATGTGGCTGTCCGCTTTCATCGTGTGCTTCGGTGCGGTGCTGAACGCCGAGCTCGAGCCGACCGATCGCGGCGCGCATGAGTGGACCGACTGAGCCGGGTCAGGCGGGCGCGGGACGTTCCTGGAGGAATCTTGGCTGGATCGCGAACGCTGCGGCGCCCGGCAATGCTGCCGCGCCGAGGAACATGGGTATCCATCCCAGCGCGTCGGAGATAAATCCAGCAACGGCCGGTCCGATGACGCTGCCGGTGCCCGCGACAAGCAAGGCGAGCGTGAAGCTGACGGAGGGCAGGGACGGGAAGAGCCGTTCGCACCAGAAGGCCAGGACGGCGCTCGTCATCATCACGAACACGCCTTGAAGCCCGGCCGAGAGCACGATCGCAACCCAGCTTGCCGGGGCCAGCGCTATCAGCGCGAGAGAAAGCGCCGATATCCCCATGAGACCGCGCAGCAACCAGGCCAGATTGATCAGCCGCTTGACGCGGCCCGTGAAGAGGCCGGCCAGTCCGCACACGCCGTACACAACGAAGATCAGGCCGGCGGCCATCCCGGCAGGAAGACCCGCGCTGCCTTCGGCCCCGGCAATCCGGTCCGCGGCAAAGGTGATGTAGATGGCCGACGTCGTCCCGAAACACAGTCCGGTGCCCAGGAGCGGCAGAATGACGGGCTGAACGAGGTCGCGGATGCTTCGGGGCGGGTCTTGTGCGCGGGCGGTGGTCCCGGCGCTGCGCAGCGCGGCCCAGTTGGCGAGAAGTGCGCCGGCACTGGCGAGTGCGAACGCCGCCCAGCAGAGCCGCCACGAAATCCCGCTGGCGCTCAGGAGCAGCGCAGAGGCTCCGGCCACAACGATACCCACACTCGTGCCGGTGCTGATCAAGGACAGCGCGGCCGGCCGCGTGGCATCGTCCAGGCTGCAATGAACGGCGGCGTTGAACGGCGTCCATGAAAGGCCGGCGCTCGACATTGCGAGAATGACGCCGAGGCACAGCACTGGCAGGTTTGCCGCGGCCGCGATGATCGCCAGCCCGGCGGTGGCTGCGATCAGGCCGCAGATGACCGGCAGGCGGGCTCCGCGCTGCGACGTCATAAACTGGGAGACCAGGAGTGCGAGAACGAAGCAGAGGAAGCCGAGGCTTGAGATCAGGCCCGCTGTCCCGGTCGACATCGAGAATGCCGGCTTGAACTGCGGCAGGAACAGGCCAAAGCCCATTCTCGCCGGCCCGTAGGTGATGGCCGTCGCCGCGAAGCCGGCTGCCGAGAGCGTCCGGAAAGGCGTCATGCCCTAATAACGGACAGACCCCGGATCGGGTTCGCCGTGGCGTGAGAAGGTGTCCGCTCAGCACGCGTCGCGTCAACGCACGAAAAAGCCCCGGTCCGCGCTGGACCGGGGCTTTCGCGTTCAGGCAAAGGCGCTGGACCTAGCCGTCATGGGCCTGGATGAAGCTGCGCACATCTTCGCCCATCGTTTCGATGGAGGGCTGGTGCAGATACATCATGTGGCCGGCGTCATAGTATTCCAGCTCGATCCGGGACGGATCGGAATAGCCGGGACGCTGCAGGGTCAGTTCGGTGGCGTAGAAAGGCGTCGCCAGGTCGTACAGACCGTTCAGGGCCAGCACGTGCAGGTCCTGGTTCTGGCGCATGGCCCGCTCAAGCCAGGGCGAGACATTGACGTAGGAGTTGCGTCCGCCGCCCTGGCCCGCGTCCCAGTTCCAGTCGCGCACGCCGCCGAGCGTCGTGTAGGGACGCTGGATGTCGACGCCGAGCTCGCGGGTGTAATAGTCCAGCATCGCCGCGGTGTAGGCCCCGTCAATGCCATAGCCGGAGGGATCGCCTTCGGGACGGTCGGAGATGGCGTCCGGTTCCATGCCGGTAAAGCGGCTGTCGAAGCGGCCGACCGAGACGCCCTGGTCGCGCAGCAGCTCGACGCGGAAGTTGGACAGGGTGACGCGCATGTTCGCGCGGCGGATATAATCCTCCGACAGGCCGATGAAATCGGACAGGCGGGCAATCACCTCGTCCTTGCGCTGCGGGTCGATATTATTGCCCCGCGTCAGGGCCGGCAGGTAGACGTCGCTGGCGAAATCGCGTGCCTCGTTCAGGAAGGCCTCGCGGTCGTTATTCCACGCGCTGCGGTCGACCCGGTTATGGTGCCACGCCGTCGCGGCATAGCCCGGCATGATGCCGACAAAGCCGATATCGTTGCCGTTGTCGGTCGCATCCATCTTGAAGTCGAGCACGGTGGAGATCAGCACGATGCCGTTGATCGACACGTCGTTCCAGCCCGCTTCCAGCTGGCCCATCAGGGCGCCGGCGCGCGTGGTGCCATAGCTTTCGCCGAGGATGAATTTCGGCGAGTTCCAGCGTCGGTGCTCGGTCAGCCAGCGGCGGATGAAGGCCGCGACCGAGGCCGCGTCCTCTTCCACGCCCCAGAATTCCTCTTTCGGGTCGGTGTCGCCCAGCGCCCGGCTCCAGCCGGTGCCGACCGGATCGATGAAGACCATGTCGGCGACGCCGATCAGGCTTTCGGGGTTGTCGCGCACGTCGAAGGGGGCCGCGCCGTCATCGCCGCCCTCGGAGGGCAGAACGACGCGCTGCGGGCCGAAAACGCCCATGTGCAGCCAGAGCGAGGCCGAGCCCGGCCCGCCGTTGAAAATGAACGCCACCGGGCGTTCGCGCGGATCAAAATTGCCATCGCGGAAATAGCTGGTGGAGAAGATGGACCCGGTCGGTGTCCCGTCCTCGTCTTCCAGATAGGTCTCGCCGGCCACGACGCGGTAGCGCACGCGCTCGCCCTGCACATTCACCTCGCCGGTGCTTTCCCAGGACTGCGCCTCTGGAATGTCCGCATTGGCGGTGGCGGACGTGTCGTCCTGCGCGGTGGCGATGCCGCCGGCAAGGAGAACCGCGGACAATGCGGCCCCGATCATGTGTTTCATAAGGTAACTCCCCGATTATGATGTCCGATTTTCCACTTGGAAAAGCCGAACTCCGCGCTCAGACCGTGTCTGGCGCGGCTCCGTGACTGGATCGCCAAAGGGCTTGGTGATGCGCCCCGCATGTCCCGGCAGTCGCAATCTGCGAGCTGCCATGCGGGCAAGGCCGCCGCTCCCCCTCCCGATGGATCAATCACTTGAAACCATACAGGGCGCGCCGGGACGGGGCCAGCACGCACAGATTACCATGTCTTCATGTCGCGCCCGGCTTGGCGGTTCGCGGTCCGGCTTGTATGGGAGAGCCATGAATTACCGACACGCTTTCCACGCGGGAAATTTCGCCGACGTGCTCAAGCACGCCGTGTTGACGCTCTGTCTCGCGCATCTGGGCAAGAAGGCGAACAAGCCGTTTGCCTATATCGACACCCATGCCGGGATCGGCCGTTACGACCTGTCCGGCAGCGAGGCCCAGCGCAGCCCGGAATGGCGCGACGGGATCGCCCGCCTGCTCGCGGCGGAGCGCCCCGAAGAGGTCGACCGCGTCCTCAAGCCGTATCTCGATACGGTCAGGGCGCTGAATGGGGGCACGGGCGAGCTGACCTCCTATCCCGGCTCGCCGGCGATTGCCGCGCACATGATGGGGCGCAGTGACCGGCTGCATCTGTGCGAGCTGCAGGAGGCGGATTCTGTGACGCTGGACCGTCTGTTTGCGACCGACCGCCGGGTGAAGGTGGAAAAGCGCGATGGCTATCGCGCGCTGAAAAGCCTGCTGCCGCCGAAGGAGAAGCGCGGCCTGGTGCTGGTCGACCCGCCGTTCGAGCATCGTGACGAGATGGCGCACATGGCCGAGGCGGTGGTCGACGCCATCCCCCGCTTTGACACCGGGACCTATATCTTCTGGCGTCCGCTGAAGGACATGTGGGCCGCCGAGCGCTTCGATGTGGGCCTGGCCGAATGGCTGCTCGCCGAGCAGGGTCTGCAGCCGGAGAAGATCCTGCGCGCGGACCTCTGGGTGCGCGACCCGGCCAGCGAGGGCAAGCTCTCCGGCGCCGGCGTGTTCGTGGTCAACCCGCCCTTCACGCTGGAGGAGGATCTGCTCTTCGTCCTGCCCTGGCTGTGCGACCTGTTTGCCCGCGACGAGGATGCGGGCTGGCGCCTGGATGGCGGCATCACCGAGGACAGCCTGGCCGTCGACGAGTTCTAGGGACGAGTTCTAGCGCCGAGTTCTGGGCCGGGCTCCCGGATCGCTATCCCTGGCGGACGCCGGCATCCTGTCCGTCCTCGTCTTCGTCCGGGGTGGCTCCGAACAGCTTGCCGCGCTCGGTCACCAGGACCACGACCAGGCAGCTCGCCCCCAGCCCGACCATGCCGAGCAGCACGGGCGTCACCGTCCCGTCGAAGGTCTGCCCGATGAGCGAGCCCAGCACCGCGCCCGAGATGGAGGTCGCCGCGCCGTAGAGGGCGGCCGCCGTTCCGGCCCGCCGGCCGGCCGGCTCCATGACCAGGGCCGAAAAATTCGCGCCGATCAGGCCGAAGGTCAGCATGCCGCAGCCCAGCAGGATGTAGTAGAGCCAGAACGGCACAGGCCCGGCAAGCGAGATCAGCGCGTGCGCGCCGTTCACCACGATGAAGCCTATCAGGGCGGCATGGGAGATCTTGCGCATGCCGAAGCGGCGCACGATGCGCGCATTGGTCATGGTCACCGCCGCCAGGCCGAGCGCGATGCCGCCGAAGGCGACACCGAACCAGGCGTCCAGCCCATATATGCCGGCGATGATCTGTTCTGACGTGGCGATGAAGGCAAAGAGCGCACCGAAGATGAGCGAGCTGGCGATCATGTATCCCAGCGACATGCGGTTGCTGGCGGCGAGCAGGTAATTGCGCAATGCCGGACCGAGACGGACCGCGATCGCGTCCTCCGGGTTAAGCGTTTCGGGCAGGCGCCGTCCCATCCAGACCAGCAGGATCGCACTGCCCAGCAGCAGCACCAGGAAGATGGCCTGCCAGTTTCCGGCCAGCAGGATGAGCTGGCCCAGTCCCGGCGCCAGGATCGGCGCGGCCATGAAGACCGTCATGGCAAAGCTCATGATTTCGGCCATGCGCCGTCCGGAGACCAGATCGCGCACCACCGCCATGGCCACGACGCGGGTTGCCGCGGCCGCGGCGCCCTGCAGCGCACGGGCGGCCAGCAGGATGGCAAAGCTGGGCGCGATCATGCACAGCGCGGTGGCGATCACATAGCCGACGAGCGCCCACATCAGCGTGCTGCGCCGGCCGATGGAGTCCGCGATCGGCCCGAAGGCGAGCTGGGCGATGCCGAAGCCGAACACATAGGCGGTGATGACCAGCTGGCGATCATTGCCCGGCGCGCCCAGCGCCTGGCCGATTTCCGGCAGCGCAGGCAGCAGCACGTCGATCGACAGCGCGTTCAGCCCCATTAACGCCCCGACCATTGCAATCAGCTCGGCTACGCGGAGCGTCGGGCGTTTGGGGTCTGGTGCGTTCAGTCGGGTGTTAGAGGTGGGGGGCAGGCTCAATAATCCGGCTCGCTGTCATAGGGCCACCCCGGCGGATAATCGTCCGGCACCTGGCCGGGAAAGGCCGGTGAGCGTTTTTCGAGGAAAGACATCACGCCCTCCTGGGCGTCCGCGCTCATGCCGCGCCGCAGGATGGCGCGCGTTTCCTGGCGGTGCGCCTCCATCGGATGGCTGGCCCCGAGCATGCGCCAGGTCATGTGGCGCATCATGGACACCGAGACCGGCGCGACATTGTCGATAAACTGACGCGCGCGCTCGCGTGCCGTCTCCATCAGGACGTCAGGCTCGACCAGGGTGCCGATCAGCCCGCGCTGGTGGGCTTCGTCGGACAGGAAGGTGCGCCCGCTCAAGGACCAGTCCAGCGCGGTTTCGATGCCCACCACACGCGGCAGGAACCAGCTTGCGCACCCGTCCCAGGCAATGCCCCGGCGCACGAAGGGATAGGCCATCTTCGCGCCCGGCACGCCGATGCGCACATCCATCGGCAGGATCATGGTTGCGCCGATGCCGACCGCCGCGCCGTTGATGGCCGCGATCACCGGTTTCTCGCTGTTCCAGATGCGCAGGTTGAGGATGCCGCCCGTATCGCGCCAGCGCGGATCGGTCTCGTCGAATTCGCCCGCCTCTTCGGCGTGCGCGACGGCGTTGAACGTCTCCGCGCCCGTGCTGAGGTCGGCGCCGGCGCAAAATGCGCGCCCGGCTCCGGTCACGATGACGGCGCGCACGTCGGGATCGGCATCGGTCCGGTCGAAGGCGTCGCAAAGCTCGGTGCACATGTGCGGGGTGTAGGCATTCATCGCGTCCGGGCGGTTCAACGTGATGGTCGCGATCTGGTCGCTGACCTCCAGCGCGATCGTGGAAAAGGCCGGCTTGCTCATCGTCTTCCCCCCGGAAGCTATCGTTCGGCGGTCCTTTCATTACCGGACCTTGTGCGCAAGTAGACCGGCTCCGACCTCCCATTGCAATCAAACACATGCCTCGAGCTGCCAATCGTGTCCGCCGCGGCGGGCACTGTCATCGCCAGGGCATGGCCAACAACCTTTTGCGGCCTATGTGCGTTATGGCTCAATCTGGGTAGGGTATGTGGTCGTGCAGGCGACGCGACAGTCCTGCCTGTTTCCACGGGAGCCTCCATGACCGACAACGACAGTCCGAAGAAGCGAGAACAGGACGCTGCCGAAGGCAGTACCGTGGAAGGACGCAAGGCCGAGCGCGAAGTGGAAGAGCGGCTGCGCCTCGGCGCGCTCGCCATTTTCGAGATCGTGCGGCGCGAAGGCGCCGAGGAATTGCGCCGCCCGGCGAGCTCGCTCTGGTGGTCGGGTGTCGCGGCCGGCATGGCCCTGGCACTCTCGGCGGCCGGGGCGGCGATGTTCACCGCCGCCTTGCCGGACAGTGCCCCGACCCGGCTCCTGGTCCCGATCGGCTATGTGATCGGCTTTCTCATCGTGATCTTCGGACGGCTCCAGCTCTTTACCGAGAACACCATCGCCGCCGTCTTCCCACTGGCCGCCGCCTTTTCGAAGGACAACTGGATCCGCGTCGGCCGGCTGTGGGCCATTGTTTTTGCGGCCAACATTGCCGGCGCGCTCGGCGCGGCGGCGGTATTCAACTTCACGCCGATGCTGGAGCCGGGAATCTTCGATGCGCTCGTCAGGGTGTCGGAACACGCCGTGGTCCAGCCCTGGCTCACGGTCTTTGCCCGTGCGGTGCCGGCCGGGTTCCTCATCGCGGCGCTTGTCTGGATGATGCCGAGCGCGAAGGGCAGCGAGTTTCTGCTGATCTCAAGCGTAATCTACGTCCTGGTTCTGGGTGGCTTCACCCACGTCGTGGTCGGCGCGACGGAGGCGTTCACCCTGCTCATGGACGGCCACATCACCCTTCTCAAAGCGACGGTCGGGTTCATCCTGCCCGCCCTTCTGGGCAATGTGATCGGCGGCGCGGCCCTGTTTGCCATGCTCGCCTACGCGCAGATTCGCGACGAGGTGCGCACCGGCCTGCGCGACGAGATGATCTAGGGCGGGGAGGCTAGGACGCGAACGTCCTAGACGTTGAACTTGAACATCATCACATCGCCGTCCTGGACGATGTACTCCTTGCCTTCCTGGCGCAGCTTGCCGGCTTCGCGCGCGCCGCTCTCGCCGCCCTGGGCGATGTAGTCGTCGAACGCGATGGTCTCGGCGCGGATGAAGCCTTTTTCAAAGTCGCCATGGATGACCCCGGCCGCCCTGGGCGCGCTCCAGCCCTTGCGGATGGTCCAGGCGCGCGCTTCCTTGGGGCCGGCGGTGAAATAGGTCTGCAGGTCTAGCAGCTCGTAGCCGGTATGGATCAGACGGTTCAGGCCCGGCTCTTCAAGGCCCAGGCTCTCCAGGTATTCCTCGCGCTCTCCGGCATCCAGCAGGGCCAGCTCGGCCTCGATCTTGGCGCTGATGACGACGCAGGCCGCGCCCTCTTGCGCGGCGCGCTCCTGGACCTGGCGCGAATAGGCATTGCCGCCCGCCGCGCTCTCCTCGTCGACATTGGCCACGAACAGTACCGGCTTGGAGGTGAGAAGCTGCAGCATGCGCCATTCGCGCCGCTCGTCCTTGGGCACTTCGGCATGGCGCGCCGGACGCCCGTCCTGCAACTGCTCCAGCGCCAGGTCGATCAGGCCGATCTGGGCCTTGGCGTCCTTGTCGCCGGATTTGGCTTTCTTCTCCGCGTTGGCGCGGCGCTTTTCCAGGCTCTCCATGTCGGCCAGCATCAGCTCGGTCTCGACTGTCTCGAAATCGTCGAGCGGGTCGACCTTGCCGGAGACGTGGGTCACGTCCTCGTCCTCGAAGCAGCGCAGCACGTACACGACCGCGTCGACCTCGCGGATATTGGCCAGGAACTGGTTGCCCAGGCCTTCACCCTGGCTGGCGCCTTTGACCAGCCCGGCAATGTCGACAAAGCTCATGCGCGCCGGAATGATGTTCGCCGATCCGGCGATTTCGGCCAGCTTGAACAGGCGCGGTTCGGGCACGGCCACCTCGCCGACATTCGGCTCGATGGTGCAGAAGGGATAGTTGGCCGCCTGCGCCGCCGCCGTCTGCGTCAGCGCATTGAACAGCGTCGACTTGCCCACGTTCGGCAGTCCGACAATGCCGCATTTAAAGCCCATGACGCGCGTCTCCTAGCTTGGCTCAGGCGCGCCGTATAGGCCAACCGGGCCCGGTAAGGGAAGGGCATTGCCTGTGCGGGCCTCAGCCGGGACATGCCCAGGCCTGGCCTCGAGGTTTCAGGAGGGGCCCAAAAACGAAAAGCCCGAGCCGCAAGGGACTCGGGGGAGGAGCAGATGAAGGCTCGGGCTTTCCTGTCGGGACCACTGCCGGGGGAGGGGTTGGGTCCCGAATGCGATGTCTAGCGGTTTTGCGGCGCCATCGGTTCGTCGACGTCGCTTTCCGCCTCGGCATCGACATCATAGCTCACGGACCAGGCGACGAATTCGTTGTCGCTCAGCGTGCCGCTATCGTCGATGTCGTAGGAGTCGATATCGTCCTGCGTTGCGTCAGGGGCGATGTCCTGCAGCTCGGCGAGGGTGACTTCGCCATTGGCGTCGGCGTCGACCTCGGCGAACTCCGGGGCCTGAGCCATGGCCGCAGCGGTGCCCAGCAGGGCGGTGGCAGAAACGGCAATCAGGGTTTTCATCGTTCACTCTCCGATATGGTCGTCCGGCTGTCGTTACCGGACACCCTCTCAACGCTCCGAATGTGATGTGCGATCCCGCTGGGCCGATGACCATTTCGGGGTCATTTCAAGGCAGGATGCGGCCCGATCGCGGCACACGGCCTGGCGACACTTGCGACGCTGCAGCGCAGGCTCAGTCCGCGTCGCCGCCGGGTGCCGGAGCAAGATGGGTCACCTTGGTCTGGAAGGCATCTTCCTGTCCCTCCGCCAGCAGCGGCAGGGCGCGCGTGATGGCATCCAGCATCGGGCCGAACCACTCCTCGGCCTCGGCCTTGGAAAAATCGGACAGGACATGGCCGGTGACCTTGTCCTTGTGACCCGGGTGACCGATCCCGATCCGCCCGCGCTTCACCCCCGGTCCGACATGGGCCAGGATGGAGCGCATCCCGTTATTGCCGCCATGGCCGCCGCCGGTCTTGAAGCGGAACTTGCCGGGCGCAAGATCGATCTCGTCGTGGAAGACGACAATTTCCTCCGGCGCGATCTTGTAGAACTCGGCCGCCGCGCGCACCGACAGGCCGGACTCGTTGTAATAGGTCTGCGGGCGCAGCAGCAGCGCCTTCTTCGGACCGGATGATGTCTGGATCTGGCCCTCGGCGAGATGGCCCTGGAATTTTTCGCGCCACGGTCCGAAACCGTGATCCTGGGCGATGGCTTCGAGCACCAGGAAGCCGGCATTATGCCGGTTGAACGCATACTTCCCGCCCGGATTGCCCAGGCCAACGATCAGCGGCATGGCTCACGCCTCCGGTTTCCAAACAGAAAAAGGGCGGCCGGCGAAATTCGCAACAGGCCGCCCCTTTTATCTCTAGCCCGATTGAGACGCGACTTACTCGTCGTCGCCTTTCTTGGCTTCGTCCTCGGCATCGTCTTCCATGACGCTGTCGTCGGACTGTTCGATGACTTCGGTCTCGATGTCTTCGTCGGGAGCTTCCTCCTCGACGAGCGCGCGCGACGACTGGATGGTGGCAATCGTGAAGTCACGGTCGGTGATCGACGATTTGACCTTCTCGGGCAGCTTGACCGAGGAGATGTGCACCGAGTCGCCGATCTCGTAGCCGGACAGATCGACCTCGATCGCGTCCGGGATACGCCCGGCCGGGCAATCGATCTCGATGGTGTGACGCACCACGTTCAGCACGCCGCCCTGGTCCAGACCCGGAGATTTTTCTTCGTTCAGGAAGTGGACCGGCACCTCGACCGTGATCATCGAGTGCTCGTTCACGCGGTAGAAGTCGATGTGCACCGCTTCGTCGCGAACCGGGTGGAATTGCACGTCGCGCGTCAGCACGGACTGCTTTTTGCCGTCATGATCGATCTCGATCATGTTGGACAGGAATTTGCCGGACTTGATCGCCTTGACCACTTCATTGGCCTTCAGGCTGATCGCGACCGGGTCCTGGCCCCCGCCATAGAGAACCGCGGGCACACGGCCCTGGCGCCGCGACTCGCGGGCGCCGCCTTTGCCGGTGCGCTCGCGCACTTCAACGGAGAGAACGATATCGCTCATCGGTCCGGTCCTTATACATACGATCTCAAACGCGAATGCCGCGGTCCCGCCGGAAGGACGTGCCGCGGCTTTCGGTTGCGCGCCGGGCCTGTCCCGTCGCGTTTCGAGCGGCGGCTAATAGCCGATCCCGCGAACACGCGCAACCGGGCTGGCATGTGAAAAACCGGCGCGAAGCAGGCGCGCCGGTTCTTCAAGGCCATGTCTATACGCTTGAAGCCTACTGGTCGAGGCTGGATGTGTCGTACATTGCGGTGACTGCGCCGTGATATTCGTCCCAGTCGACGCCGTCGTCATCATCGGTGTCGAACTCGTCGAAGCGCTCGGCATAAAAGCCGTCATCGGCCTGCCAGTTACCCCATTCTTCCTGCGAGATGGAGCCGTTGCCATCGGTATCGATGGCCTGGAAGGCCTGCTGCAGGTGAGATTCGAACATGGCTGCGGCGTCACTGGACGCGCCGTGCTCGTCGCCGCTCATGTGGTGGTCGGCGTGGGCGGCAGTGCCGGCAAGACCCAGCGTGGCGGCGGTGGCGATAATGGTCAGACGTTTCATCAATCAGACTCCTCGTTCGACTTCTGCCAGCCGCACACCATCGTGCGGATGGCTGTGCCCCGATCAACGTGTGAGGCGGACAGCCGTTCCGGCAAATCGCGAGGCACGAAGCCTAGTCGAAGAGTTTGGAGACCGATTCCTCGTTTGCGATCCGCCGGATCGCTTCGCCGAGCAGAGGCGCGACGCCCAGCACGCGGATATTCGGCGCGGCGGCGCTGCGCTCGCGCACATCGATGGAGTCCGTCACCACCAGCTCTTTCAGCACCGAGCTTTCGATGCGCTCCACCGCCTTGCCTGACAGCACACCGTGCGTGATGTAGGCGGAAACTTCGGCCGCGCCCTGGTCCTTGAGCGCCGCGGCCGCGTTGCACAGCGTGCCGCCCGAATCGATGATGTCGTCGAAGATGATGCAGCGCCGGTCTTCGACCTCGCCGATGATGTTCATCACTTCCGACACCCCGGCGCGCGGCCGGCGCTTGTCGACAATGGCGATTTCCGCGCCCAGGCGCTGGGCCAGCGCGCGTGCCCGCACCACGCCGCCCACATCCGGCGACACGATCAGCAGGTTGTCGGTCTGATAGTGCTTGCGGATATCCTGTTCGAAGACAGGCGTGGTGAACAGGTTGTCGGTCGGGATGTCGAAGAAGCCCTGGATCTGGCCGGCGTGCAGGTCGAGCGTCAGCACCCGGTCCGCCCCGGCGCGCGCGATCAGGTTGGCGACCAGCTTGGCGGTGATGGGCGTGCGGCCGCCGGTTTTGCGGTCTTGGCGCGCATAGCCGAAATAAGGGATGACCGCGGTGATGCGACGGGCACTCGCGCGCGACAGCGCGTCGATGCAGATCAGCAATTCCATCAAATGGGTGTTGGCCGGCTTGGAGGTCGGCTGGATGAGGAAAACGTCCTCGCCGCGCATGTTCTCGTCGATGCGGCAGAAGAGTTCGCCGTCGGCGAAGGTTTCGATCTCGACATTGGACAGCGGCGAGTCGAGATAATCGGCTATGGTCTTGGCCAGAGGCTTGTTGGCGTTGCCACACATGAGCTTCATGGCAGGTTATCCCTTCGCTTGCCGCATCTGCCGCGGCTCATAGCAGAGCTTTGGCAGGGCGCAAAGGCAGCGCTGCGGATTCTCGCGCACATGCGCGCATTAAGCCGTGGACGGACCAAGTCCGGCCGGTGGCGGCAAGCCCTCCGAAGACAGACAGATCGCCTTGAACAGCGTGCCCATCTCGTCCTCCGCCGTCAGCCGGTCGAGCTGACGCAGCAGGGTTTCGCGCTTCTCCGGCACCTTGGCCGCCAGCATGTTGGTACGTTGCGCGATGCCGAGCGCAGCCAGGTAATCGCGTTGCGGCGTCGGGCCATGCACCGACAGCCCGGCACTGCGGGCAGCCTGGCTCAGAACCTCAAAATCGACCCGCGCGGTCAGGTCCGCCGTACCCGGCCGGTCCAGCGGATCGACCTTCTCGTGCGCCCGGATCGCCTGCAGCGTATCCCCGGCCTCGCTGGTGTCCGGTCCGTAGTCGATGAACAGGGCGCGGCCGGGATGGTTGGTGAACCGGGCCGCCAGCGCTTCGACCATCTGGTGATCGCCGGGGCGCAGCTCGGCCAGCGTGCCGTCCGGTCCATCGCGCAGCGCGGGCGCGATCAGCTCCAGGTCGGCGTCGGCGAGCTGAGGGCCCGGCACGAAGGCGAGCCGGCTCTCGTCCTCAGGATGCAGGCCGACACAGCGCTCGCGCCAGAGGCCTTGCGTGCGCACGGCCTGACGCACCGGCAGGCAGTCCAGGAACTCGTTGCCGACGACCAGGCTCGGCCCGGCCGGTGCCCGCTCGATGCGGTCGGCCCAGCGGATCTGCACCGGGCTTTCGGCCAGCGTCTCGCCCTGCACCATTTTCAGCGCGGGGCTCGCCTCCACCAGCGTCACTTCCATCGCATTCACGAAGCCGGGCACGACCCGCGCCGTGCGCAGGATGTCGTGCATCAGCGTGCCCTTGCCGGGGCCAAGCTCGATGAGCTGGACGCGGGCGGGCGAGCCCATGTCGATCCAGGCCTGGGCCAGCCACAATCCGATCACCTCGCCGAACATCTGACTGATTTCCGGGGCGGTGATGAAGTCGCTGCCGGCGCCGATCGGGTCTTTCGTGGCATAAAATCCGGCCACCGGATCGAACAGGGCCTCGGCCATGAAGGCGGAAACCGGGATCACCCCTTCGCTGGCGATCCGGTCCATCAGGCGTTGACGAATGCGCGCTTCGGGCAGGTCGGTCTCGGTCATCCGTTCTGACGGCTCTTGGCAGCTTCGGACGCGGTGTCGGCCAGGGTGCCGGGCCGGTCGTCAGGGCGTGTCTTCAGCGCCCGCCAGATCAGCACGGCTCCCACCAGGATAAGCGGCAGGGACAGGATCATTCCCATCGTCACATAGCCCTGCAGAGCTTCGGGCATATGCGTGTCGGGTTCGCGCACCAGTTCGACCAGGGCGCGGAACAGGCCGTACCCGGCCAAGAAGACGCCGGCCACCAGCCCGGGACGCGACAGCGCGCGCCACTTCCAGATCAGCACAGCGATCACCGTGAACAGAACCAGGCCTTCCAGCGTGGCCTCGTAGAGCTGGCTGGGGTGACGCAGCGCGCACTCGGGATCGCCGGCAAAGCGCATCGCCCAGGGCAGGTTTGGCGCCTCGCGGCCCCACAGCTCGCCATTGATGAAATTGGCCAGCCGGCCCAGCAGCAGGCCGACCGGCGTGGCCGCCGCCACCGCATCTGCGGTGCGCGTCACCTCCACGCCGTGCGCGCGGCTGGTGAAGAAGATCGCCAGCGCCACGCCGATCAGGCCGCCATGAAAGCTCATCCCGCCTTCGGTGATGCCCGTCGCGATCCACAACGGACGCTCCCAGATCGCCGCGGTCTGGTAGAACAGCACATAGCCGATCCGCCCGCCGGCAATCACGCCGACCATGATCCACAGCAGCAGATCGTCGACGAAGGCCCGGCTCATCGGAGCCGCGACCGGCTTGGGGTGTGTGGTCCACAGGCGCGGGCGGCGCACCATCTGGTTCACGTACCAGAGGCCGAAGAACAGCCCGGCAATGTAGGCGAGCGCGTACCACCGTATGGGCAGGCCTTCGAGGCCGAAGAACGGGAAGGGGATTTCGACCAGCACCGGGTCCAGGGCGAAGGTCGGAATGCAGCGGGCCAGCATGAGCGAGGCTCCCAAACCATGCGCCCCGGAGCCAGGATTGCCGGGGCGGTAACTGTGTACGACGACGCGGATCGTTGCGCGACCCGCCCTCGAACGCCTATATGGTCCCCTATAGCAGAGCACACGGTGATGTCATGCAGTCGCGCAACCCGATTTTTGCCGATATCGCAGACCTGATGACCGACGCCTTCGGCGCGGCGCAGGCAGCAGGGGAAGAAGCCCGGACGATGTTCCGGGCCAGAGCCGAACGCATGGCGTCCGATCTCGACCTGGTCAGCCGGGAAGAGTTCGATGCGGTCAAGGCGCGTCTCGACGCGCTCGGCACCGAAACCGAATCGCTGCGGGCTCGAATCGCCGAGCTCGAGGGGCAAAAAGCAGCCCCGTCCAGGAAACCGTCATCGGCGAGCAAACGCCCGGCGGCGAAAAAGTCTTAAACGCGAACAGTTTAAATCCTTGGTCGCGGATCGTGCTTGCGCGGGTGGCACTCGCCTGCCTAGCCTGCAGCAAGACGTGCGATCGCACCGAGGGGAGTGAAGGTCATGGAACTCAATCAAGACACGCTCACCTATGAGGCCGACCCGCTCGAATGCGTGGAGCAGGCGGTCATTGCCGAGCAATACGCCTATGAGCGCGACGATACCGAGCTGCATATCGCGGTTCCCGGCGCCTGGCGCGATCATCAGATCTGGTTTGCCTGGCGCCCCGAGCTCGACGCGCTGCATATTTGCGGCAGCCTTGAACTCAAAGTGCCCGAGAAGCGTTTCAGGGAGGCGTGCGAGCTTGTGAACCGGCTCAACGAGCGGCTCTATCTCGGTCATTTCGAGGTTTGGAGCGAAGATGGCTCGGTGATCTTCCGTCATGCGCTCGCCGTACCGGGCGGTGAAGGCATTTCTCCGGCGGCGGCGGCAGGGCTTATCGGGGCCGCCAAGGAAGCCGGGGAGCGTCTCTATCCCGCCTTTCAATATCTCATCTGGGGCGGCAAGAGCGTCTCCGAGTCCGTCTCGGCTGCGATGTTCGATACCGCCGGCGAAGCATAACAGGACAGGTTTATGACCAATCAACGCAATGGCCGTCTGGCTCTGGTCGGAGTCGGACGCATGGGTGCGGCTATGGCCGCGGGCTGGCTCCGCAAGAGCGAAGGCGGCGTTCCCGCTGACAAGCTGCTCTTCGTCGAGCCCGAGCTGCAAGGCCCGGCCAAGGACCTCGCCGACAAGTATGGGGTCCAGCACCTGACCCAGCTTGATGCGGAGACCGCGAAGACCGTCGATACGATCATTCTCGCGGTCAAGCCGCAGGTTATGGAAAAAATCCTGCCCCAGCTCAGCGAAGTCGCCGGCGAGGACACGCTGATCGTGTCGGTCGCGGCCGGCATCGGTCTGCGCGCCTTCGAGAAGGCCTTCCCGGGCCGTCCGATCGTGCGCAACATGCCCAACGTGCCCGGGGCTATCGGCAAGGGGATCAATGTCGCCATCGCCAACGAGCGGGCCGACGAGCTGAAACTGCGCGACGAGGCCGAGACACTTCTGAAAGTGACCGGTCCGGTCGAATGGCTTGAGGAAGAGCGCCTGATGGGCGCGGCGACCGGCGTGTCCGGGTCCGGCCCGGCCTATGTCTTCCTGATGGCCGAAGCGCTCGCGCGTGCCGGCGAAGCCGAAGGCCTGCCTGCCGACCTTGCCGAGCGCCTGGCCGTGGCCACCGTCTCGGGTGCTGGTGCCATGCTCGAACAGTCGCTGGCCGACGGCAGTGCGAGCGCCGCCGATCTGCGCCGTTCGGTCACCTCGCCCAACGGCACGACCCAGGCCGCACTCGACGTCCTGATGGGTGAAGGCGGCCTGCCCAGCCTCATCCACAAGGCCGTGGCCGCGGCGGAAAAGCGGAGCCGCGAGCTCGGCAGCGCCAAGAACGACAAAGGGTAGGCCCTTCTATCCCGCGAAGAGGCCGGAGGGGCCGAGGTCGAAGGGCACCCGCCCCCTCAGTCAGCTGCACTGACAGCTCCCCCGCAAGCAGGGGAGCACACCGGCGTCTGCGCTGACGATGAGCAAGCAGCCTCTGCGATGTCCTCCCCCGTTCACGGGGGAGGTGTCGCCGGAGGCGACGGAGGGGGCGGGATCGAAGAGAACCTTCCTTCATCTGTCCTCCCACCCCCGCGCATGGTATCGTCTCCGCGTCAGGAGACACCGCCATGTCGAATGTGAAGACCCGTACGATCAGCCTGCCAGAAGCCGACGCGGCGTTTCTTCAGAAGAAGGTCGCGTCCGGTGAATACGGCTCCGAAAGCGAAGTCATCGAGGCTGGCCTGGATGCCCTTCGCGAACGCGACGAAGTCATCGAGCGCTGGCTGGTCGAGGAGGTCGCGCCCACCTACGACGCCGCGATGGCCGATCCGGGGCGGGCAGTTTCAATTGAACAGACCTTTACCGAGCTGCGTGAACACAGCGCTTCCTTCCGCCCGGACGACGAGTGAAGCGCTACAGCGTCGTTTTCGAAGTGGCCGCAAGACGCGACCTGCGCAATCTTCATGACTGGATCGCGCGCAAATCCGGCGTCCGGGTTGCGATGGGCTTCATGGAGCGAATTCGGTCTTACTGTGAGGGCTTCGAAATCGCTCCCGAGCGCGGACGTCAGTGCCCCGATATCCGGCCTGGGCTCCGGCTTGTCGGCTTCGAGCGGTGCGTGACCATTGCCTTCACGGTCAACGGTGACCGGGTGGTGATCCTGCGAATTATATATCGCGGCCGGGACCTGGAGAGATTGCTGGGCTGAACCCGCCGCGCCCGGCTCTCACGCCGGCAGGCTCAGCACGGCTCTCAGGCCGCCCAGCTCGCTTTCTTCCAGGCGGATATCCCCGCCATGGGCCCGCGCGGTGTCGCGGGCGATGGCCAGGCCGAGCCCGACGCCCTTCCTGTTGGCGTTGCGTGACTCGTCCAGGCGCGAAAATGCCTTGAAGGCCTCTGCGCGCTGGGGCTCGGGGATGCCCGGCCCGTCATCGTCGACCGCGACCTCGATCCGGCTCTCGGTGCGCGATGCGCTCAGCACGACGTGCTCGCCAAAGGCCCGACCGTTCTGGACCAGATTGGTCAGGGCCCGCTTCAGCGGCGCGGCGCGGCCGCGTATGACCAGCCCGTCCTCGATCTCCAGCGCAATATCCCCGCCATCCTCGCGGCGTACATCCTCGCCGATCTCGTAGCACAGCGCGGTCAGGTTGACCGCGCCCGGTTCCTCGCCCGCCTGGCCGTGGGCAAAGGCGAGGTATTCCTCCAGTGCTGCCTCCATCTCGGAGAGGTCCTTCATCGCCGCTTCGCGCTCTTCGCTGGCCGGCATCAGGGCCAGCTGCAGGCGCAGCCGCGTCAGCGGCGTGCGCAGGTCGTGGCTGACCCCGGCCAGCAGGGCCGTGCGCTGCTCCATGTGGCGGATCAGGCGCTGGCGCATGTCGATGAAGGCGTGGGCGGCCTGTCGCACCTCGCGCGCGCCGGCCGGCTTGAAGCGTTCGCGGTCCTGGCCGCGCCCGAAGGCCTCGGCCGCTTCGGCCAGCTGGCGGATCGGTTTGACCTGGTTGCGGATGAAGATGACCGAGACCGCGGTCAGCAGGCTCGTTGTGCCGATGATCCACAAAAGGAAGATATGCCCGGTCGTGGCAAACACGTGCTCGCGCACCACGATGAAGCGCAGCACGCCCTCGTCGACTGCCACGCGGATATCGACATATTCGGGATAGCGCGTGGTATCGAACCAGAACTCCTCGTCCAGCGTGTTCGAAAGGGCACGCCGCAAGGCCCGGTCCAGCGCTCGGAAGAAGGCCGTGCGCCGCGCGGTCGGCAGCACATCGCCTTCGCGCAGGTCGACCGACAGGCCCATCGTGTCATAGGCCTGACGCGACATCTCCTCGAACCGCCCGGGCTGGCTTTGATAGAGCGAGGTCATCATGGCGACATCGCCCGCCACGCTTTCCGACAGCCGCGCCGTCACCGTGTCCCAGTGTTCCTCGAAGAAGGTCCACGTCACCGCAACCTGCATCAGCGCCACCGGCAGGACGATGATCAGAAGCGAGCGCGCAAACAGGCCCTTGGGCAGGTAGCGCTTGATGCCGGTGCGGAACCTCACCGGCCCGACCCGCTGTCGAAGACGGCTTCGGCGACGAGCTTGTAGCCTTCCCCGCGTACGGTCTGGATCCAGATCGGCGCCTTGGGATCGGCTTCGATCTTGCGCCTCAGCCGTGTGATCTGAACGTCCACGGCGCGTTCGCCGGCTCCGGCCGCGGCCTTCTCGGAGAGGGCTTCGCGGCTGACCGGCTGACCCGCGCTCTGGGCCAGCGTGACCAGAAGCGCGCCTTCTCCCCCGGTCAGGCGCACGCGCTCGCCCTCGCGCTGGAGGTTCGCGGTGTCCAGATCCAGCTGCCAGGGCCCGAACACGACCCGCGAGGGGCCCTGGGTGCGGGGCAGCGACCGGCGCAATATCGCCTGGACGCGCAGGATCAGTTCTTCCGGCTCGAACGGCTTGGCCAGATAATCGTCCGCGCCCGCCGTCAGGCCGCGGATGCGGTCCTCCGGCTCGCCGCGTGCGGTCAGCAGCAGGATCGGGACATCGCCGGTCTCGCGCACCGTCTCGGTCAGCTCGAACCCGTCCATGCCCGGCATCATGACGTCGAGGATGAGAAGGTCGAAGGCGAGCGAGCGCAGCATGGACAGCGCCTTGGCAGCCTGCGGGGCGGCGGACACGCGATAGCCGCGTGCGCGCAGGAACTTCGTCAGCAGTTCGCGGATGCGGTCGTCATCGTCGACGACAAGGATATGGCTCTGGCGTGCATCGTTCATGGGGCGACCCGGTGATGGGCGGGTGGCCAGAGTGGACTGGTCGGCCCGAAGAGACAATTCACGGCGCGCTTCACACTATTTCGGCTTCTTGTACAACGGCTTTTCAAAGCGGCGATGGACCCAGAACCATTGCTCGGGCGCTTCGAGAATGCGCGCCTCGATAAACTCGTTGATGCGCGTCACGGTCTGCAGGATCGCCTCGTTTCCGCTGCCTTCGGGTGTATCGAGCGGCTCATGCACCTTCACGTGAAAGCGCGTGCCCTCCACGCGCCGGACCGACATCGGCACCAGGGGCGCGTCATAGCGCTGCGCCAGCCGGGCCGGGCCGGAGGCGGTCATCGCGGGGCGGCCGAAGAACGGCGCCGCGATACCGTCATTCATCTTCTGATCGTTCATCAGCCCGACCGGGTTGCCGGCCTGCAGCGCGGCCAGCATCTCCTTGGCGCCCGAACCGCCCTTGGGTGTCAGGATACGCACGCCATAGGCCTGGCGCTGGGCGATGATGCGCCGGTCGATGATCGGATTGTTGGCGTGGCGATAGGTGATCCGGCAGCTCTTCAGGTGCTGGGCCAGGGTCGCGCCGATCATCTCCCAGTTGGCGAAATGGCCGGAGAACAGCACGGTCGGCGCCTTTGACCGGCCGATATCTTCCAGGATTTCCGCGCCCTCGACCGTGACCTGCTGCGAGCGCACGCTCATGTCGAAGCGATCCATGTTGGGAAACTCTCCCAGGACCCGGCCGAAATTGTCCCACATCGCATCGAGCAGCGAGTCCAGCTCGCGTTCATGGGCATCGGGAAAGGCGATTCGCATGTTCACGCGCGCGACATGATGCGCGCTGCTGAGCGGGCCGATCCGGCGCAGCAGGGCGCTGCCCGCAACACTCGCGCGCTCAAGCCCCATGGCCCGGAACATGCCCTGATAGGCATCCCAGGCGAGGGCTTCGCCGCGCCAGCCCAGCCTTTGAAGAAGCGTTGTCATGGGGTTGGTCTAGCCGGGCTTCGCCGCGCCGTCCACGCTTTGGCGAAGCAGGTCGCTGACATGGGCCGGTGCGGAAAACCGCACCTCGACCGGCCAGGCCGCCACCTGTTTGCGCCAGTCGGGTGAAAGGCGCACCCAGTCCTTCTCGGTTGTAACCAGGCGCGCGCGGTGCGCCGCGGCCAGATCGGCGAGGCGCTCCAGCTCGGTACTGGAGAAGGCGTGGTGATCGGGAAAGCTCGCCGTCTCGGCCAGCTCACCGCCGGCCCGCGCCAGCGCGTCGTAGAATTTCTGCGGCCGTCCGATTCCGGCAAAGGCGAGCAGGCGTCCCTCCGGCGGCGCCTCGCCCGGCTCCAGCCAGGCACGCACCACGGGCAGCGGGCTGTCGACCAGCTGCAGGCGGCGATAATCGGGCTGCGTCTCGCCATCCGGCATCATCACGATGACCGCGTCGGCGCGCGCAAGGCCGCGCGCCACCGGTTCACGCAGCGGCCCGGCGGGAAAGACCCGGCCGGCGCCCCAGCCGGCCTCCCCGTCGACCACGACCAGCGAGAGATCCTTGTGGAGGCTGGGGTTCTGGTGTCCGTCATCCATCACGATCACGTCCACGCCCTCGGCCTGCATGGCCAGCGCTCCGGCGGCGCGGTCGCGCGCAATCCACGCCTCGCCCGTTCGCGCCAGCAGCAGCGGCTCGTCACCGACATCGCCCGCCGTGTGATGATCGGGGTCGACGCGCACCGGGCCGTCCAGCCGGCCCTTCCAGCCCCGGCTCAGGGACGCTGCGCGCAGCCCGTCCTGCCTCAGTTGTTCGACCAGGGCACGCACCACCGGCGTCTTGCCCGTCCCGCCCAGCGTCAGGTTCCCCACGCAGATCACCGGGATGCCGGCGCGCTGCGGTGTGGCACGTGCGATCCGCCGCGCCCCGAGGGCCGCATAGAGCGCGCCCAGCGGGGTCAGCAGCGCGCGGGTCAGGGCGGCCGACCCGCGGGGCGCATCGTCCTGCCAGAATGCGGGAGGGCGCATCAATCGCTCTCCCCGGGCAGCAGGGGCAGGAGCGCGCCCAGCGTGACGTCCAACGATTGGCCCGCCAGCGCAGCCAGGGCGGCCTCACCCGCCGCCCGCGCTTCGTCGCCGCGTGTCCAGGCCTGCTCGATGGCGCGCGCGATCGTTTCCGGCGTTCCCGCCGTCTCGACCGCTCCGGCCTCGCGATAGGCGGCGAAGACATCGTCGAAGCTGGCCGTATGCGGCCCGGTGACGACCTGGGCACCGGCCCGAGTGGCCTCCAGCGGGTTATGCCCGCCAATGCCCGGCAGCAGGCTGCCCGCAATGAAGGCGACCGGCGCGGCGGTGAACCACAGTGCCATCTCGCCCAGCGTGTCGGTCAGCCACACGGCCGTGTCCGGTGAGGGCGTCTCTCCGGCGGAGCGGCGCGCTGCGGTCAGGCCGGTTCGGCCGATCAGCTCGCCGATCGCCGGGCCGCGCTCGGGGTGGCGCGGCGCCAGGATCAGGAGCGCGTCAGGGGTTTCGCGCAGGATCTCGGCATGCGCGGCCAGAAGGATCTCGTCCTCGCCCTCATGCGTGCTTGCCGCCACCCAGACCGGGCGCGCACCGACGGTGCGGCGCACGCAGTCGAGCGCATCGGCGTCCGGCGGCGTGAATCCTGCGTCCAGTTTCAGATTGCCGACCGGCTCCAGCGGCGTGCCCAGCAGGGCGGACAGACCCTGCGCGGTGCGCAGGTCGGCCGGGCCGATCCAGTCGAAGCAGGACAATAGCCAGCGCGCGGTGTCCGGCCAGCGCCTCCAGCTTTGCAGCGAGCGCTCGTTCATGCGCGCATTGACCAGCGCCATGGGCGTGCCGCGCCTTGCCGTCTCCAGGATCAGGTTGGGCCACAGCTCGCTCTCGGTGAAGACGGCGAGATCGGGCTGCCAATGGTCCAGGAAACGCTCCACCGCATCGATCCGGTCGACCGGCGGGAATTGGTGCAGCAGGCCGGGCCGGACGCGTTCGCCGATCACCCGGGCCGAGGTGCGCGTGCCCGATGTGATGAGGACGCCCAGACCGGGCCGGCGGGCCTGCAGCGCCTCGGCGAGGGTGAGGGCGACCAGGCTCTCGCCGACGCTTGCCGCATGGATCCAGACCAGCGGTCCGGCCGGCCTGGGATGACCGGCGCGGCCCAGACGCTCGCCGAGGCGCGCCTTGTCTTCCTTGCCGGCCTTGGCGCGCCGGGTCAGCGCCGGTCCGGCCAGTCCGCCCAGGGCCCGCGTCGCGGCGCGGTACAGCGTCAATCCGGGCGGAAGACTCATAGGCCGGTATCCGCTCGGGGGGCGGACGGGGCCTTGGCAGGTTCGATGATCTCCGCCCCGGTCAGGCGTTCGGCCTGCTGTGTGGCCTCGATTAGCCGGGTCTCTAGTGTCTGGCGGGCCGCCTCCAGCGCATCGCTGTCCGCGCCCGGCTCCAGCACGAGCGGCTCGGTCCACACCATAGCCCCGCGCGAGAAGGGCAGCGGCAGGACGAAGCGGTCCCAGGAGTTGAACACGATGCGCGAGCGCGTCGACCAGCCCATGGCGACGATCGGGGCGCCGGTAGTCTTGGCCAGCCGGATTGCGCCCTGCGAAGCACGGTAGCGCGGCCCGCGCGGCCCGTCCGGGGTCACCGCGATACAGCCGCCCTGGCGCACGTGCCGGGCCATGGCGCGGAAGGCGGCGAGCGCCCCCTTGTCCTGGTCGGCCTTCTTGGCATTGCGTGAGGATCCGCGCACCGTGCCGAAGCCGCGCAGGGCCGCGAACCTGGCCACGACCTCGCCCTCGCGCGAGCGGGAGATCAGCACCGAGACCGGTTGCGCGCGCCGGGGCCAGGCCACAGGGGCCATCAGGATTCGCCCGTGCCAGGTGCAGGCGACGACGCCCCGGCCGCCCTGCCAGACCGCCTCCATCGGCGTCAGCCCCTCATAGGTCCATCGCGTCGTATGCTTGACCAGGCTCACATAGACGGAGAGCAGGCCGGCAATGGCGAAGCGGATCGCAGGGGTGTCGAGCAGCGCTTTGAACATGGTGCCATCTTGCTCGCCTTTGGCGCGCACCGCGTCAAGCATCATCGCCCGCGAGGTCTCAGTGCGCCCCTTCACCCCGTGACCGCTGCGATGGCTTGTCAGGCGCGCGCGCTGCGCTTAAGTCGCCCCGCATGACTTACGACCTGACCGACAAGAGCGAGTATCAGCGCGCCATGCGCGGCCTGATGTGGGGCGATCACGGCGTCCTGCGCCTGGCGTTCAAGAATTTCCGCGAGGTCGGGCCGGGCATGTGGCGCGGCAACCAGCCGAGCCCGGAACGCCTGAAAGTGCTCCAGCAGGCCGGGTTCAAGACGATCCTGAATCTGCGCGGGTCGCAGAAGGGCCGCCATTATTACGATCTCGAACACCACACCGCGCGCGAACTCGGTCTGGCCATTGTCGACCTGCCCTGGGGATCGCGCGAAGCGCCCTATGTCGAGCGCATCGAACAGCTGATCGAGGTCTTCGACACGATCGAATATCCCGCCTTCATGCATTGCAAGTCGGGCGCGGACCGGGCCGGTATCGTGGCCGTGCTCTACAAGCTGCTGCACGAGGGCGCCCCCTTCGAGGACGCCGTCCAGCAGCTTTCCTTCAAATACGGCCATGTCCGCCAGGGCAAGACGGGCATGCTGGACCATTTCTTCGATCTCTACCGCCAGCGCAATGCGCGCGAGCCGATCGATTTCCTCACCTGGGTTCGCACCGAATACGACCGGCAGGCTTGCCATGACGGCTTCATGGCAAGCTGGTGGGGCTCGATGCTCACCGAGAAGGTTCTGAGGCGGGAGTAGCGCAAATCACGTAAATGCTGTATTTCTTGCATATGAAGGGAAACGCAGCATGAGCGATCCGATTTTCTCCACCAGCGACCTGTCACGCAAGTCGGGCGACATCATCGCCGAGGCACTGCGCCGGCCGGTGACCATCACCCAACGCAACAAGCCGCGCCTCGTCGTGATGAATGTCGAGGATTATGAGCGCCTCCGGGCGCAAGCCGATCCGCGACGGGCTTACTCCACCGCCGAGATGCCACGCGACCTCCTGGAGGAAACGCTCGCGGCCATGGATCGCTATATCAAGGACGACGAGGCCTGACCGATGGCCTTCGATGCGGTCACGACGGGCAGCGTCATCGGCTATCCGTATCTGTGGCGGCGGGAGGCTCTGGCAGGTGAAACGGCCGGTCGCAAGGAGCGCCCGGTCGCCGTTGCGGTTCGTTTGGTGAGACCGGCGGGCGATCAACTCATCCTGCTTGCGATCACGACCAGACAGCCTTCCGGCGGCGCGGGCGTGGAAATACCCTGGCCGGAAAAGCAGCGGGCCGGACTGAATGTAGACAAACGTCTCTGGATTGTAGTGAGCGAGTGCAATTTCGATGTCGTGGGGCTGTCGTTTCACCTCTCGCCATCTGCACCGCTTGGCCGGTTTTCCGGGTCGTATATGAAAGTCTTGCGAGAGGCGTTGGCGCAGGCGGGCGGTCTTTCGTTATCCGTCTCACGGCTGGAATAGCCGGGCCTCACCCGCCCCAGGTGTGGTCGACGAAGATCGACACGCCGATGGCGATCAGCACGAGCCCGCCCAGAATTTCTGCCTTCTTGCCCAGCGCTTCGCGCGCATACGGCCCGATCAGATAGCCGATGGTGGACAGGCTGAACGAGGCCAGCCCGATGACCAGCGCGGCGTAAGCGCTGGCGCCGCTCAGTCCAAGCGCCACGCCCACGGCGGCGGAATCGACGCTGGTGCCCAGCGCGGTGAGTATGGTGGCGCCAAAGCCGGGCGGCGGTCCGGCCTCGTCGGGCTCCGCGTCGCTGGCAAGGCCCTCGCGGATCATTCGTACACCGATGAAGCAGAGCAGGACGAGGGCGATCCAGTGGTCGAGCGCGGTGATGACCGGGGCAAAGGTCCGCGCGGCCATCCAGCCGGCCAGCGCCATCAGGCCTTCCGCCCCGCCAAACACGGCCCCGACGCGCACGGCCGTCAGAGCGCGCGGGCGGACTTCTCTCGATCCGCGCGCCAGTGCCGCCGCGAACGCATCGGTCGACAGGCTGATCGCGGTGAGGGAGAGGGTGAGAACGCTCACCCCGTGCCGCCTCCCGGTTCGCGCAATTGCAGCCGGGACAGGTCGGCATAAAGGCCGCCCTCGGCCATCAGATTGTCGTGCGTGCCGGTCTCCACGATGCGGCCCTCGCGCATCACGAAGATCTGGTCGGCCTCGCGCACCGTCGACAGGCGGTGGGCGATGACCAGGGTCGTGCGTCCCTCAGACAGCCGCTCCAGCGCAGCCTGCACGCGCGCTTCGGACTGGGCGTCCAGCGCGCTGGTGGCCTCGTCCAGCAACAGGATGGGCGCGTCCTTCAAAATTGCACGGGCAATCGCGATCCGCTGGCGCTGACCGCCGGACAGGGCAGTGCCGCGCGGACCGACGCGGGTCTCGTAGCCGTGTTCCAGGGCAGTGACGAAGTCGTGCGCATCGGCGGCGCAGGCCGCTTCGGCGATTTCCTCGTCGGTCGCATCCAGCTTGCCGAAGGCGATATTGGCGCGCACCGTGTCGTCGAACATGGTCACGTCCTGGCTGACGAGCGAGACGGCGCCGCGCAGCGAGGCCAGCGTCACGCCTGCGATATCCTGTCCGTCAATGCGCACCTCGCCCGATCGCGGATCGTAAAGACGCGGGATCAGGTTGAGCAGCGAGGTCTTGCCCGATCCCGACGGTCCGACCAGCGCGGCGGTCTGGCCGGCCGGTACGCGCAGCGAGATGTCGCTCAGCGCCGCCGGACCGGTCTCGTACCCGAATTCGACGTCGCGAAACTCGATGGCGCCGCCGCGCACGTTCAGCGCCCTGGCGCCGGGCCGGTCGACCAGCCGGGGCGCATCGTCCAGCACGGTGAAAATGCGCTGCACGACGGCGAGGCCCTCCTGGATGACGCCGGATAGCGAGCCGAGTGCGCGCGCGGCGGGGCTGACGACCAGCACCGCGCCGACAATCCCCAGCAGATCTTCGATCCCGGACTCGCCGGTCGTGGCGCGCCAGGCCAGCAGGGCGAGCACGCCGGCCAGCGCGATCATGCCGGCAACCTCCATCACCGGCTCGATCATGGCGCGGTAGCGGGTCATGGAGAGCAGCAGGGTGAACCGGTCCTGGAAACGGGCCCGGGCGCGTTCCTTCGCGTAGGGTTCCAGAGAGAAGGTCTTGACCATGCGCGCGCCTGAGACGCTCTCTTCAAGAAAGCTGGTCACATCGCCCATCTGGGTCTGGACCTGATCGGAGCGGCGCCGGATCATCTTGCCGATGCGCAGCACCGGCTGGGCCGCAAGCGGCAGGACCAGCAGGACGAACAGGGCGAGCGCCCAGTCGATCCAGAACATCCAGGCCACGCCGAAGATGATCATGAACAGGTCGCGGGTCAGGTTGTTGGCCGATCGGATCAGGCTCTCGCGCAGCATCGTGATGTCGTTGGTGAAGCGCGAGATGATCGAGCCGGTCGATTGGCTCTGGATGCGCGCGAAATCGGCCTGCATGTACTGGGCGTAGAGCGCGTTCTGAAGATCGCGCATGATCGACAGCGCCAGCCGGTTGGTCGCCAGCGTCTGGCCGTAAAGACTGACGCTGCGGATGACGCCCAGCACCAGGAACATGGCCGGCGCGATCCAGATGGCCGAGGGCTCGGCCGCCTTGATCAGCTCACCGGCATAATGCAGCGCACCGGCATAGCTCGACCCGGCGGCGGCCGTGATCAGCGAGAGGAGTATACCCCACGCCAGAAGGCGCCATTTGGGCCGTATCCAGACGCGCCAGAGCCGCCGGGCGAGCGCGAAGCTGCGCTCCGGCGGCGGGGCCGCATCGGGCGTGGAAGCGGGAAGATCGCTCAGTGCCCCGGTCAGCCCTGCGGGCCGCCATCGGACGGGTCGAGCAGCTTGTGCGCATGGATGATGAAATAGCGCATGTGCGCGTTGTCGACCGTTTGCTGAGCCGCGCTGCGCCAGGCGCGCTTGGCGTCGTCATAGTTGGAATAGGCGCCGACGAATTCGACCTCGTCGAGATTCTTGAAATCGTGCGCGTGCGGGCTGACTTCATCGAGCTCGCCGCCGATAACGAGGTGGAGAAGCTGCTTGTCGTCGCTCATGGGCTCTTGCCTATCTGCCAGGGAGGTTAAAGGAGGCGCTCTAATAACAGGGCATGCAGGGCCGGACCAGAGGCCAGAGGCGGGAGCTGGCGCGGCTCGGCCTTGTCGTAGCGCAGCGGGGAGCCGTCATTGCCGGTAATCAGCCCGCCGGCCTCCTCGATCAGCATGTGTCCGGCCAGAAGGTCCCAGTCCCATTTGGGGCGCACCGCGACGACCGCATCGTACTCGCCGGCTGCGGCCATGGCGAGGCGCAAGGCGAAGGAATTGACCGTATGGGCGTGGGCGCCCAGATCGCGCAACGCCGTCAGCCGGCCGGGATCGCCCAGCAGGCGTGCGCCCTGGATGGAGTCCTGCGCGGTCATCGTCAGCCGGTCGCCATTGCGCCACGCGCCATGGCCGCGCAGCGCGGCATAGACGTGCTCGCGGCACGGATCGTACAGCACGCCGGCATAGGGGTGGCCGTCCATCAGGAGGCCGATGGAGATGACGAATTCCTCGCGCGTCTTCAGGAAGGCCCGCGTGCCGTCGATCGGATCGACCACGAAGGTACGGCGCTTTTCGAGCCGGCTCTGATCGTCGGCGTTTTCCTCCGACAGCCAGCCATAGTCCGGCCGCGCGCCCATCAGCTGGTCGCGGATGATCGCATTGGCCGCGTAATCGGCTTCGGTGACCGGATCGTTGACGCCCTTGTCCCAGGCTTTCAGCTCCTGGCCGTAAAAGCCCATCGCAGCTTTTCCGGCAGCGACGGCCGCTTTGGTCATCAAGGCCAGGTCGGGATCGTCGAAACTCGCCACCGTGTGTTCCTAAAGGCCGCCGACCGACAACGCGTCGACCAGTATGCTCGGCGAATTGGTGGCGTGATCGAATTCCAGGTCGCTGCCCGGTTCCAGGCGCGCGAAAATCTCGATCAGGTTTCCCGCGACCGTCATCTCGCTGACGGGTGCGGCGATCTTTCCGTCCACGATGGCAAATCCGGCCACGCCGACCGACCAGTCGCCGGTATTCTCGTTGAGGGACGGGCCGAACATCTCGGTCACTAGGAGGCCGGTTCCGGCATCTGCGATGAGGTCGTCGCGGCTGCGCTCGCCCGCTGCCAGATGGACGTTCGAGGTGCGCACGCCGGGCGGGGAGCCCAGTCCCTGCGAGGCATGGCCGGTCAGGGGCAGGCCGAGCTGGCGCGCCGAGGACGCGTTCAGCAGCCAGGTCGTCAGCACCCCGTCCTCGACAAGGGCGCGCGCCCGGACCGCCACACCTTCCCCGTCGAAGGCGCGCGAGCCGTGGCCCCAGGCCTTCAGCGGGTCTTCCACGATGTCGATCCCTTCGGCGAAGACGCGCTCGCCCATCTTCGATTTCAGGAAGGAGTTGCCGCGCGCAACCGCCGGGCCGGAGATGGCGCCCAGCAGCGACGACACGAAGGTCGTGGCGACCCGGGAGTCGAACACGACCGGCATCTTGCCGCCCTTGATCTTGGTCGAGCCCAGCCGCGCGGCGGCGCGTTCACCGGCGATGCGGCCGATCTCCTCGGGCGATTTGAGTTCGCCGAAGCGGCGCGCCGAATGGCCGTAGAAATCGCGCTCCATCACGGAGCCGCGCTTGGCCAGCGGCGCAATTCCCAGCGAGAAGGTCGAGCCCCTGCGCCCCGCCGCGAAACCGTTGGAGGTCACCAGCGCGCCCGCCCCGGCGCCGAATCCGGCCCCGGCCTGGGTGATGGTCTCCACCTCGTCGATCTTCAGCGCGGCGTCTTCCATCGCGAAGCCGAGATTTTCCAGGATGGCCGGGTCCCATTCACCCGCCTCGTAAAGGGGGATGTCGGGCAGCTTGCCTGCCAGCGCCTCGCGCTCGACCAGTCCGCAATAGGGGTCCTCGGGCGCGGCCTTGGCCATCGCCACGGCGCGCTCGATGGCCAGCTTGCGCCCTTGTGTGGACAGATCGGAGAACGCCACACCGGCCTGGCGCTTGCCGACGAAGACACGCAGGCCCGCATCGCGCGATTCCGAGCGTTCGAGATCCTCCAGCGCGCCGTTGCGGATGGAGGCCTCCAGCGAGCGGCTCTCCGCCAGTCCGGCCTCGGCGGCGTCCGCGCCGGCCTTCAGCGCGTCGCGGACAATGTCCTCTGCGAGGTTTTTCAGCGCTTCGGGATCGGGCGCAGTCTGGGTGGAGCGGGGGTCGGGAGCGGTTTGGGTCATGGTATTGCTCTTAGCGCGGAGGGGGCTGATAGAGCAACGCGGCGCGCTCAGTGATCGCTCCCGGCTTCGCCCCCTAGATCACTGCGTAGGCGATGAGCCTCACATGAATTCGTCTCAGGGCCACTTCTGAGCGGCGTGAAGCACGCGCAGCACTGTCACCGCGAGCGGGGTTTCGGCATAAACCACAATGTAGTTGGGCCGGACAACCAACTCCCGGGTATCCTCTGCCCTACCAGGTCGGCCGCGTTTGGGATGAGCCAATAACTGAGTGACCTTGACCTCGATTTCCTCCATCAGGGTGAGGGCTGCATCCGGGTTGTCGTCCGAGATGTAGTCGACGATGGCCGCCAGGTCGGCGATCGCCGGGACCTTCCATTCGAGTTCAGGCACGACGCTTCGCTTCGATCAAGGCCCGCGCTTCCTTCATGACCTGGTCGTGTGGTTGTGCCGGGCGCGGATCGGCGAGCGCCTCCTGCACCTTGGCACGGAACCAGGTGTCATAGGCGTCCGGGTCCGTGGTCAGACCCGCCGGCAGACCGCCCTCTGCTGCCACGCGGGTCAGCAGAATACGCACTGCATCGGACAGCGTCAGGCCTACGCCGGACAGGGCTTCGGCGGCTTGCGCCTTGAGCTGGTCGTCCACGCGGACGTGAAGCATCGAGGTTTGAGCGGACATGGCATCGCCTCCTATACATAGCCCATAATGTATCTCAAATGAGATACAGTCAAGGACTCTGGCGCCTCGCACTCTTCTTTTGGTAATGCCGCTCGGCGTGAACGTCTCCAGCCTCTCCCCTAGATCACTGCGTAGGCGATGAGCGCCACGGCCATCAGCAGGTAGACCAGCAGCGTTCCCAGCGAGCCGATAAAGCGTCCCGGGGTCGCCGCATCCGAGGTCGACAGGCCATAGGCGTGGGCCAGGCGCGCCAGGGTCAGCGCGGCGCCGAAGACGTGAATCGCGGAGGCCGGCGCATTCACGAGCGCCAGCGCCAGCAGGCCGAGCAGGGCGGCGGGCACCCATTCGGCGCCATTGGCATGCGTGCGGACCGCACGCTCCATCTCGGCAAAGCCGCCCGTACCGATATTCACTTTGAGGCGGCGCCGGACGATCGAGACCCGAAAGCCGATGAACAGGAGAATGAGCAGGTTGAGCCCGATATAGAGGGCGGCGGCGTGCAAGGCGGTCATAAGTTGGGTTCCTCCCCGAGAGACCGCTGCCTTGCCGCGAGGATTACTCGTCTTCGGCGGGCAGCTGGTCGGCTTCCTTTATGGCGGCAGCCAGCGCCTCGGGGGCTTCCGCGCCCGATACCGCAAACTGTCCGTTGAAAATGAAGCACGGGACGCCCTGAACCCCAAGGTTTCTGTAGAACGCCTCCTCGCGCTGCACCGCGTCCTCGTCGCGGTTCGTGGCGAGCAATTCGCTCACCGTGGCCGCGTCCAGCCCCGCCTCGCCGGCCAGTTCGGCCAGCACCTCGTGCCGGGACAGGTCGCGCAACTCGTCGAAAAAGGCCTTGAACAGCGCCTCGCTCATCGCCTCGCCCAGGCCCTGGCCTTCGGCCCAGCGGATCAGGCGATGGCAATCGAGCGTGTTGGGACGCACCTTGATCTCGTCGAAGCGGAACGTGATACCCGCCTCCGGTCCGACCGCCTCGAGATGGTCGCGCATGGCTTTCCAGCGCTCCGATCCCGACCCGGACCCGGCGCCGGCAAATTTCGCCTTCATGTAGTCCTTGTAGTCCACGCCCTCGCGCGGGATCGCCGGGTCGAGCTGGAAGGCGCGCAGCTGCGTCGCGGTGCGGATGGGCCGGGCGAGCGTGCGCGCCTGCGCCCAGTAGCGATGGCCCAGCCAGCACCAGGGGCAGACAATGTCGGAGACGAGATCGACGGAGACGGTCATGAACTCCCCCTGTGAGGACGGCGAGGCCCGCGGCTAGCGCGCGTCGGGCTGCCTGGACGGATGGGCTGCGGCAAATTCGGGCACCGACTGGGCGGCGGCATTGGCGGCCACCAGTTTTGGAAACCGCTCCAGATCGACTCCGAAGCGTTCGGCATTGAACATCTGGGGCATCAGATAGACCTCGGCAAGGCTGGGCCCCGTCCCGAACAGGAAGCCGCCTCCGCCCGCATCCGGTTCGGCCATCTCCTCCAGCGCCTCGAACCCGACCGTGATCCAGTGGCGCGCCCACTCGGTCCCGGCGTCGGGATCGCTGTCCTTCATCGCCTTGACCGCCTTCAGGATGCGCAGATTCTGGATCGGATGGATGTCGCAGCCGATTGCCGCACAGAAGGCACGGGTGCGGGCGCGCAAGATCGGCTCATGGGGCAGCAGGGCCGGTTCCGGCCAGGTCTCCTCCATCCATTCGAGAATCGCCGGGCTCTGCGTCAGCACCCCGCCATCGACTTTCAGCGCCGGCACGAGCCCTTGCGGGTTGAGCCGCTTGTAGGCTTCGCCCGATTGCGCGCCGCCCGCCAGGTCGACCGGCTCATAGTCGTAATCCACGCCCTTGTAATTGAGCGCGGCGCGGACGCGATAGGTCGTTCCTGAGCGAAAATACCCATAAAGCACCGGTTTCATTGGCGTTTCTCCTTGGCTGAGCGACGGGGGATGAATTTAGTTACAAATGATACTATCTTGAGCTAAGACGATGCGCAGTCTGCCTGGCCGGATCAACCCTGGCGCGGGCCGCACGACACCAAACTATTTTTAAAGGGAGCGCTTTCATGGCCGATCTTTTCGAGAACCCGCTGGGCACTGACGGTTTTGAGTTCGTGGAGTACACCTCCAGCAAGCCTGAAGAGCTCGACGCGCTGTTCCGCCGCCTCGGTTTCACCCCGGTGGCCAAACACAAGTCCAAAGACATCGTGCGCTACAAGCAGGGCGACATCAATTTCCTGGTCAACCGGGAAAGCGCCGGCCAGGCCGCGGAGTTCCGCAAGACGCACGGCCCGTCGGCGAATGCGATGGCCTTCCGCGTCAAGGACGCCAAGGACGCCTACAAGAAAGCGCTGGAGCGCGGCGCCGAACCGTTCGGCGAGGGCATCTGGAGCGATGGCGAGACCATCCCCGCGATCAAGGGCATTGGCGGCTCGGTCCTCTACCTGGTCGACACCTATGGCGACAAGACGATCTATGACGACTGGGAGCCGACCGGCGAGACCGACAAGGGCGGTGTCGGCCTCGAAGTGCTCGACCACCTCACCCACAATGTCGAGCTGGGCAATATGGACAAGTGGGCGAGCTTCTACGAAGACGTCTTCAACTTCCGCGAAATCCGCTATTTCGACATCAAGGGCCAGCATACCGGCCTGAAATCGCGCGCCATGACCGGCCCGTGCGGCAAGCTGAAAATCCCGCTGAACGAAAGCTCCGACGACCAGTCCCAGATCGCCGAATACCTGCGCGATTATAACGGCGAGGGCATCCAGCACATCGCCCTGACGACGCCGCGCATCTACGAGACGGTCGAGGAAATGCGCGAGAAGAAGGTCGACTTCCAGTCGACGCCGGACACCTATTACGAGCTGGTCGACGAGCGCGTCCCCAACCACGGCGAGGACCTGCCGCGCCTGGAGGCGAACAAGATCCTCATCGATGGCGATCTGGAAAGCGGCGACGGCCTGCTCCTGCAGATCTTCACCCAGAACGCGATCGGTCCGATCTTCTTCGAGATCATCCAGCGCAAGGGCAATGAAGGCTTCGGCGAGGGCAATTTCAAAGCCCTGTTCGAATCCATCGAGCTGGATCAGGTCCGCCGCGGCGTCATCAAGCCGGCAGGCACGTCTGCCGCCGAGTAATGACCAGGGACACCACCACCCCGGCAAAGACGGGCGCAGGGTCTTCGGCCCTGCGCCTGTCGGCGTATCTGCCCTACCGGCTCTCGGTCGTGTCCAACAAGGTGTCGGGGCTGATCGCGCGCGCCTACCAGTCGCGTTTCGGCCTGACCATCTGGGAATGGCGTGTGATCGCGGTGCTGGGCGAGGGCGCGCCGATGACGGCCCAGGGCGTGTGCGAAGCCACCGCCATGGACAAGGTGCCCGTCAGCCGGGCCATCCGCGCGCTCGACGAGCGCGGCCTGGTCAGGCGCACGCGCCGGTCCAGCGACCGGCGCGCGAGCGATGTGGAGCTGACCGGGGAAGGTCAGCGCATTTACGAGGAAGTCGCCCCGCTGGCCATGCAGTACGAGACATCTCTGCTGGACGGCCTGGCGGACGCGGAGCGCGAGCGGCTCATGGCCCTGCTCGACGCGCTGGAAGAACGGGCCGACGCGATCGCGCCGGCCGCCAATTCTTCAGACTAGGCCGTCACGATCAGGCTGAGCCATTGCGCGGCGAGGGCGGGATTGTCCACGCCGTCGATCTCCACGCTGCAATCATGGGTCAGCTGGATCTGACCCGGCTTGCGCGCCTCTGCCTTGGCCAGCGTGAACGCGCCGCGAATCTTCGAGCCCACCCGCACCGGGGTCAGGAAACGAATCTTTTCGAAGCCGTAATTGATGCCCATCACGATGCCGTCCGGCGGCGCGGGCAGGGCTTCCTCGATGAAATGGCTCATCAGCGACAGCGTCAGGAAGCCGTGCGCGATCGGCCCGCCGAAGGGTGTTTCCTTCGCGGCGCGGTCGGGATCGACGTGGATGAATTGATGATCCAGGGTCACGTCGGCAAACGTGTTGACGCGGTCCTGGTCGACGGTGAACCAGCTCGACCGGTAGGTCTCGCCAATTCGCGATTGATAGGTTTCAAGAATGCTCATGAGGGCGATGACAGCGCGCGTGCTCCGCGCGGTCAAGCCGTTTTCCCGGCAGGTCGGGCAATTGCGTGTGGACGAGGGGGGGCGGCGAAGGGTGAGACGAAGCCGTCAGCGCGAGAACAGGCGCGAGACCAGGGCCATCGCCCCGGCTGCGGCCAGCAGGACGAGCGGCGCGTAGTCCAGGCTGGCCGGTGCCTCGGTCTCCGCCAGGGCAAGGGACACGGTAAAGGCGGCGATCAGCAATCCCCACACCAACAGCGTCAACATCCATTTGGCGGCTGGCACGTCCCGGCCTCTTTAAGCTAGCGCGTTAACACATTGTTGACTATCGCCCACTCTGCTTCAACGCGCAAGGTTCGAACGATTTCGCCTGTTGCGGGATGTCGTGCCGGGCTCGTGCTAAACGCACCATTAAGCCTGGCCGGGTCAGACTGGGCGCTTGATGCCGGACCGCCCCTGCTGGAGCCATTTATTCATGAGCGACGCGCCGCTTCTCGATCTCGAACACCTGGCCCAGTACACGGCCGGTGAGCCGGTCCTGGAGGCGGAGCTCTTCGCCCTCTTCTCCACCCAGGTGGAAAATTGCGTCGGCCAGATGGAGGCCGCTGCCTCAGGCGACAGCTGGATGGCGGCTGCCCACACGCTCAAAGGTGCCTCGCGCGGTGTGGGCGCCATGGACCTCGCGGACGCCTGCGCGCACGCCGAGCAGCACCCGCTCGATCCCGACACGCTGGCCGATGTCAGGGCTCGCGCGCACAGGACGTTGCGCGAAATTCGCACCGTCATGGAAAGCCGGCTCTAACCTCGTCAGTCTCGATCCTGCGTGCGGTCCCAGACCTCGAACTCGTAGGCGATGGACCGCTCGACCAGCTCACGCCAGACCGGCTCGGCAATGTCGCGCGGCAGGCCTTCGCGGCTGGCGCGGTCCAGCACCTTGGCCACCACGTCCTCGACCCGGTCCTCGTCGCGCACCGCGCCTCGGTCCGGCTTGATCCGCGCGGCCGCTTCCATGTAGCGGCTGCGTTCGGCGATCAGCGCGACCAGGGCCCGGTCCAGCCGGTCCACCCCGTCGCGAACGTCGTCCATCGTGCGGCACGCTTGCGGCGGTGTGCGGGCGTCGAGGTCGTTGCGATCGATCATGGCGCAGTCCTGTCAGGCAAACCGGAGGTCTCGGCCCGCCTTATAGGCGCGCCCGGCCCCCGGTTGAAGCCCGCCGGACACGCACGGAACGGAACTTCCAGCCGGTCCGGTACGCTAGACACGCAGGAGCGCAGACGCGCAGGAGGTTGCCATGAAAGAGATACAGGCCGGAGAACCGGTGTTCGGAACGCCTGACCCGGACGCGGATTATGTCCCGCGCGAGGCGGCCTACGGCGTGCTCTCCGATCCGATCGGCCGCATCGCCCTGGTGGCGATCGGGACGGGACGAAATCCCGAATACGATCTGCCCGGTGGCGCGGTGGAAGCGGGTGAAACCATCGAGGACGCGCTGGTGCGCGAGTTCGGTGAAGAAACCGGGCTGAAGGTGAAACCGGGTGACGCCCTCGGCACCGCCTGGCATTACTGGCACAAGCCCGACGGCAAGCGGATCTTCAATCACGCCCATTTCTTCGAGGTCACGTCGGTGAGCGAGAACGCCGCCAAGGTCGAGGCCGATCACACCCTGATCTGGGCGAGCCTGGCCGACTGCATCGCCCGGCTGCGCCACGAGGCCTCCGCCTGGGCGCTGACGCGCTGGGTCCGGATCAATGGCTCGGGTTATCCGCGCAGTTCTGGCTAAGGCGTCGAGCTTACCGCTTGGCCAGTTCCTTCATCGCGCGGTCGACCCCGTCCAGCGTTAAGGGGAACATGCGTTCCGGCCCGACAATCTCGCGCACGAGCTGGATGGAATAGGTGTGCGGCCACCATTTTTCCGGCTGCGGGTTGAGCCAGACCAGGTTCGGCCAGGTCTCCGCGATCCGCCGCAGCCAGGTGCCGCCCGCTTCCTCGTTCCAGCCTTCCACCGCGCCGCCGGGATGGGTGATCTCGTACGGGGCCATGGAGGCATCCCCGACCACCACGATGCGCCAGTCGCCGGGGTATTTGTGCATCAGGTCGTAGGTCGGCGTCGTCTCGCTGCGCCGGCGCAGATTGGACTTCCACACCGCCTCGTAGGGGCAGTTGTGGAAATAGTAGTATTCGAGATTCTTGAACACGCTGCGCGCGGCGGAGAACAGCTTCTCCGTCATCTCGATATAGGGATCCATCGATCCGCCCACGTCGAACAGCACCAGCACCTTGATGGCGTTGCGCCGCTCGGGGCGCATCTTCACGTCCAGATAGCCGTGCTGGGCGGTCGCGCGGATGGTGGAGTTGAGGTCGAGCTCCTCCTCCGCCCCGTCGCGCGCGAACCGGCGCAGGCGGCGCAGCGCGACCTTCAGATTGCGGGTGCCCAGCTCGCGGTCGGAATCGAGATCCTTGAACCGGCGATCTTCCCAGACCTTGGCCGCGCGCTTGTTCTTCGACTGGCCGCCGATGCGCACCCCGGCCGGGTTCCAGCCCGAATGGCCGTAAGGGCTCGTGCCCCCGGTCCCGATCCATTTATTGCCGCCTTCGTGGCGCTCTTTCTGCTCTTCGAGACGCTCCTGCAGCGTCTTCATCAGCTCGTCGAAATCCATCGCGTCCAGCGCGTCCATCTCCTCCCGGGTGAGATGGCGCTTCATTTCCGCGCGCAACCAGTCTTCGGGGATTTCTTCTTTCTGAAACAGCTCGCCCAGCGCCTCCACACCTTCGAAGAAGTGGGCGAACACCTTGTCGAACTTGTCGAAATTGCGCTCGTCCTTGACCAGCGCGGCCCGGCTCACCGAATAGAATTCATCCAGCGACGGCCCGATCGCACCCTTGTCGAGCGCTTCGAGCAGGGTGAGATACTCGCGCGTAGACACCGGAATTTTCGCGGCGCGCAGACCGGTGAAGAAGCGATGGAACATGGCGTTTGACATAGGCGGACTCTAACCGCCGCCACGCGCCACGACAAACCCTTCGCTGCGCGGTGATGGCATAAACCCGGCCCGCTCCTCCCCGGCTTTCGTCAGGAAAGAGTAAAGCAATCTATTCCTGTCATCCTGGCCGAGTGAAACGAGAGCCGGGACCTCGTGGGGGAGGCCGGCTCGCACCGGTCACCTGCGCGAGGCCCCGGCTCGGCCTTTGGCCGTCCGGGGTTTCAGCTGATTACATGTCCTGAAATCCCGGGCGGAGCGCAGCGCAGACCCGGGACCTGGATAAGGACAGGACGCCACCCATCGAGGACGGCATTCCACGCTCCCTGGATCCTGACGTTCGTCAGGAAAGAGGGCGAGAGGTTTTCAAAGTCCAAACCTCGTCGTTCCCGCGAAAGCGGGAACCCAGAGAGGACAGGGCGCCCTACGCTCTCTGGGTCCCGGGGCAAGCCCGGGATGACGATGTTTAACGCTTTGATCTGTTTCACACTTAGAGATAGACCGATCACGCCTCGGGCGTCAGGGCGGGTACGACGACGCGCTTGCGGCTCTGGAACTTGTCGCCCAGCTCCTCGGCGCGGTCCTTGGCGATCACCTTGCGGGCGTCGGAGAAGATCTCGTTCTCCTCTTCCTCCATGTGGTGCTCGAGCAATTCCTTGAGCACGGTGAACTTGCCGATCCAGGCCTCGGAATCCTTCGGCATGACGTCGAGCTCTTCCAGAAGTCCGCCGGCGACATGGTGCTCGTTGACCGCTTCCATCGCATCGCCACGCGTTTCCTTCGCGCCGCGCAGGGGCTCGTAGAACAGCGCTTCCTCGATCTTGTTGTGCGACCACATGTCCAGCTTGAAGGTTTCGAACAGCTCTTCGCGTTTCTTTGCGGCGCGGTTGGTGGTGTCCATGATCTGCTTCATCAGATCGCGCGCCTTGTCGTGGTCCTTGGTGATTTCCTTGTAGATATCGGCCATGGGAAGGTCTCCTCGTTGCAGGGTGCGAGAAGATAACGGCCCAAGGGGGCGGGCGTGTTCCCGCCGGGGGTGAGGAGGCGGGCCGTTTAAGGCATCGGAGGGCAAGGGCTTTCTCTGAACCCTGAGTTTCGTCAGGAGAGAGTAAAACAATCCATCCATGTCATCCCGGCCGAGTGAAACGAGAGCCGGGACCTCGTGAGGGAGGCCGGCTCGCACCCGTCAACAACGCGAGGCCCCGGCTCGGCCTTTGGCCGTCCGGGGTGACACTATCTCGCTGGCTTTTCTACTAAACATCCACCACCCCTCTTTCCCAGCGGAAGCTGGGACCCAGAGAGCGCAGGGCGTCCCGTCCTCTCTGGATCCTGACTTTCGTCAGGAAAGAGGGAGAGGGGAAGCAGAGAGCGCCCTAACCCCCGTCCCGTCGCGCCAGAAACGCCAGCTTCTCAAACACCTGCACGTCCTGCTCGTTCTTCAGCAAGGCGCCGTGCAGGGGCGGGATGAGCTTGCGGGCGTCGCGCTCGCGCAGCACGGCCGGGTCGAGGTCCTCGACCAGCAAGAGTTTCAGCCAGTCGAGCAGCTCGCTGGTGGAGGGTTTCTTCTTCAGCCCCGGCACCTGGCGCACCTCGTAGAAGACGCGCAGCGCCTCGGACAGGAGGCGGCCCTTCAGGTCGGGGAAGTGGACCTGGACGATCCGCTCCATCGTCTCCTCGTCAGGAAAGGCGATGAAGTGGAAGAAGCACCGGCGCAGGAAGGCGTCGGGCAATTCCTTCTCGTTGTTCGAGGTGATGATGACGATGGGGCGTTTTTCCGCGCGGATCGTCTCGCCGGTCTCGTAGACGAAGAACTCCATCTTATCGAGTTCCTGCAGGAGATCGTTGGGAAACTCGATATCGGCCTTGTCGATCTCGTCGATCAGCAGCACGGGGCGCTGGTCGGCGGTGAACGCCTCCCACAGCTTGCCCTTGCGGATATAGTTGCGCACGTCGTGCACCTTGTCGTCGCCCAGCTGGCTGTCGCGCAGGCGGGCCACGGCGTCATACTCGTAAAGGCCCTGATGGGCCTTGGTGGTCGACTTGATATGCCATTCCAGCATCGGCGCGCCCAGCGCGTCGGAGACCTGGCGGGCCAGCTCGGTCTTGCCCGTGCCCGGCTCGCCCTTGACCAGGAGCGGGCGCTCCAGGACGATCGCCGCGTTCACCGCCGCAGCCAGCTCTTCGGTCGCGACATAATCCTTCGTGCCTTCAAAACGCATGGGCGGTTTCGTCCCTCTGTAATGCCTGGTCTGACGTGGTGCGCCGCCAAAGCTTGCGATGGCGCGCTCCTGAACACAACCTAGCTGGACGCCGGCCCGCCGTCATGGGGGTGCAGTGCAGCAAACATCAGCTCGGCGCGCGCCCAGTCCTCCGGCGTATCGATGTCCTGCACGTATTTCGGCGCGATCTCGATGGGAATCGATTTCGGCGAGAAGACCGGCGCCTGTCCGGCCAGCGCCGCGCGCCGCGCCCAGAAGAAATGCGCCGCGTCGTGGAACGCCGGTTCGAGATCCTGCGAGCGCGAGGCAATGAATTCCGGCTGCATCGGCGCGAGGCCCGGCCCGGAGCCGGTCTCCACGCGTTTGAGCGCGCGCTGGACCGGAAACGCGAAGGGCGTCACCGAAATCGCGTAGTCCTGGCCCGGCGCCGCCACCAGCGCGTCATGGCCGGCGCGAATATCGTCCGCCTGCACGAAGGGCGCGGTCGCATAGATCGCGCAGGTCAGCTCGACCGCCTGCCCGCTCGCGTCCTCGAAGGCCGTCACGGCGTGGGCGATCACCGGAACCACGCCGGTAAAATCGTCTGCCAGCGCCTTGGGCCGCAGGAAGGGCACTTGCGCCCCGGCCGCGCGGGCCACCTCTGCGATCTCCTCATCGTCGGTGGAAACCAGAACCGCGTCGAACAGCCCGGTCTGAAGCGCCGCGCGCACCGGCCATTCCAGCATCGGCCGTCCGTGGAAGGCGCGCACATTCTTGCGCGGAATGCGTTTGGAGCCGCCGCGGGCCGGGATGACGGCGATCTTCATCGGCGCGTATTGAGCGCGATGGCGTGAATTTCCGACACGGTGGAGGGCAGGTGGAAGCTCTTGGACACCTTGGTGTGCTCGTCGAACACCGTGATCGCGGTATCGATGGCGATGTTGTTCGACACCCCCATCGCCGCCGAATAATTGCGGTTGCGGCTCTGCCCGATGAAGAAGCGCGACCCGTCATGGGCGAGCCCGCGCGCAAAGCCGGGAAACTGGCCGATCGTCTGCGCATTATTCTTCAGCAATCGCCCGCGCAGCGAATCCAGCACGACCAGCGACCCGTCCACGAAGTCGATCGAGTGCGGCATCCACAGGTCGGAGATGACCGGGCCGGCCCAGCGCTTCTCGGCGAAGTCGTACTCCAGGACCACCCCGTCGAACACGTCGCGCTTCCAGTTGCCGGTGGCAGAGAACATGGACAGGTAGACGCTGTCGCCCAGCACCAGGATGTCGTTGCAATGGTGCTGCGCCTCGCTCGTGCGCGCCTGCTTGCGCGAGATCGCGATGCGCTCCTCCTCCTGCCCGTCCTCGTCATAGACCAGGATGGCATCGAGATAGGAGCAGGCGATGAAATACTTGCGGTGCTCCTCGCTCCAGCACACGCCGTGACAGCGCGCGCCCTGCGGCAGGGCGAAGGTGGAGAGGATGGTGTACTCGCGGTCGAACGTGATGAGGCCGCGCTCGTCGTCGATGGCGATGAAATGCTCGCCATGCGGTTTCAGCCCGTGAAAATTGCCCGCCATCACCTTTCTGAAGCTGTGGCGCGCGCCCTTGATGCTCAGCTCATAGAGGCCACCGCCCGCTTCGGGGTCTTCGCTCGGCGGCAGGCCGCAGGTGAACAGCACGGTTTCTTCCAGCGCTTCCATCTCGGCGATGATGCGCAGATCGTTCAGCACCGGGCTGACCACGAAATCGGTGCCCGGCGTGAAGCCATACCCGGCCAGCTGCTCGCCCACTTCAACAAAGGAGGTGGTGCAGATCACCACGAAAGGGCGCGGGTCCAGGGTGCGCAGCGTGTCGGGCTTGGCGATTTCCAGCCCGGCCTGGCTCTGGCCCTGCAGATTGGGGTTATTGTCCACGATCCCCGTCACGCCCTTGACCCGGCGCAGCGTCTTGGTCGCGATATTGCCCGCCCCGGCCAGCACGATGGGCCGGCCCCGGCCGCGCCCGTTCACATCGGCGAAGGTGGTAAACTCGGCCGTGGTGGTCGCGCTCATACCTGCGCGCCCTTCAAGATGTAGAGCTCGCGGCGCGGATCGTCCTTGTCCAGATAGACCGGGCCATAGCTCGACGCTCCGCCCCAGACATCGTCCTTGACCCATTGGTCGTTCTCGATGCGCCACACGCGCGGATCGCGGAAGGTGTCGCAGATGCAGTCGAACTCGGCCTCGCTCATATCGACATAGCCCAGCCACCGCTCCAGATCCCGGCGCGGTTTGACGTGATCGTGCTTTCTCACCATTTCCAGGCCGGTCTTGTAGTCCATCACGCCCAGGCGCACGTCCTGGCTGGCATGATCGGTCGCGCGACCGTATCCGAACTTGATGAATTTGAGATAATCGTGAACCCCGTTCTCGTGCATGTCGTCGAGATTGGAGATTTTGCGGTAGGTGCGCTCGAACGGATATTCGGCTTTCTTCCAGCCATATTCCTCTTCGGCGACGGCTGCGCACTTGTTGCCGTTCCACTTCTCGTAGAAGCCGAGATACACGCCGCGCACCCCGACGCGGTCGATCTCCTCGTCGCTGGGATAGACAGCCCAGCTCAACTCCTTCTTCGTCAGGCCCATTTTCAGATCGGGCCGCCCGTGGCGCTCCAGCCCCTCGTCGGTGAAGTCGTCCCAGTCCAGCCCGTGCAGGTCGTGCTCCTTGCGCGTCTTGGCGGTGAACTCGGGAAAGTCGGAGTAGGAGAACATGCCCCCCAGATCGACCCAGCCATGGTCGCCCCACAGCATGAGCGGGATTTCGTGGCGCACCGCCATCTGGATCGGATAGGTCTTGATGCCGGCATGGTTGTGCCAGTTCATGTCGCCGTGCAGCTTGAAGCCCAGCAGATTCATCTTGATGAGGGTCTCAAGGCCGGGGCGCATGATGATGTGCTCGGTGTCGAACGCCTCGCGCATCAGCTGCAGGTTATACTCGCCCTCGGGCAGGAAGTTGTTGCCGTGATAGGTGACCAGAAGCGGGCGCAGGCCCAGCTTCTTCACCGCCAGATGGGTCTGGTAATAGCTGTCCTTGCCGCCGCCGACCGGGATGACGCAGTCATAGCCGGACGGGTTGCGATACGCGTCGACCATCTCTTCCAGCATGGTCCAGCGCTCGTCCCAGTCGATATCGACCGTCTGGCCCGCCACGCGGCAGCCCGAGCACCGGCCCTGGTCGTCGAAGGTGAGGGGCGCAGCCGAGCTGCTGGGATAGAAGCACGTCTTGCAGAACTGGACGCTCATGGGCCTTCCTTTGCGCGGGGCTTCAAGGCGAATATCCGAATCGGCCGCCTACAGGGTCTCGCGCTTGTCCGCAGCGATCAAGCGCGGCCCCGGCCGGCCGGTTAAGCCTTAGGAAAGCGTGGAAACGTTAAGGATTAACCATGCTGCCGCGTCAGGAAGGGCCAACTCGCATGCGTCTGCTCAGCGCCCACCAGCCGGTCTATCTGCCTGGCCTCATCCTGTTCAGCAAAATCGCGCTCAGCGACGTCTTCGTCCTGCTGCCCGACGTCCAGTTCCAGCGTCATAGCTGGCAACAGCGCAACCGCGTGCGCAACGGCAAGGAGGCGATCTTCCTCTCCGTGCCGGTGCGCAAGAGCGGAGATCTCGCCCGCACCATCCGCCAGACCGAAATCGCACAAGAGCCCTGGCGCAAGAAACATCTCACCACGCTGAAACAGGTCTATGGCAAGCGGCCCTTCTTCGAGGCGTACTTCCCGCAGGTCGAAGCCCTGATCGAAGCCGAGTACGCCAGTCTCGCCGATCTCGACACCGCCCTGATCCGCCATCTCTGCGAAGTGCTGCAGCTGGACACCGCGATCCTCGACAGCGCCAGCCTGCCCCATGAAGGCGAGGCCCAGGACCGGCTCGTCTCGCTGTGCCACGCTGCCAATGCCGACGGCTACATTTCCAATGTGGGCGCCGCCGCCTATGTCGACGAGGCCGGCTTTGCCGCCGCCGGCCTGACCCATCTCTGGCAGGCCTTCACCCCGCCGGTCTACGACCAGGGCAAACCCTTCCTCTCCAACCTCTCCGTCCTCGACGCCCTGTTCAATCTCGGCCCCGCCACCGCCGACCTCGTCCGCGCCAGCGGCCACGTCACGAGCGATCTGGACGAGGCGCAGCGCGCGCTGGAGGGGTAGGCGCTCCGACCTCACGCCTCTTTCCCAGCGGACGCTGGGACCCAGGAGAGCGTAGGGCGTCCCGTCCTCTCTGGGTCCTGACTTTCGTCAGGAAAGAGGGGGTGGGAGTGAGACAGAGGTGTCCGTCATCCGACCCTTCGAGGCCCGGCTTTGCCGGGCACCTCAGGGTGAGGGGGATAGGCGACATCAACTCATTATATTTAATGATAAACCTCGCCCCGCCCACACCCTCATGCTGAGGTGCGAGCAAAGCGAGCCTCGAAGCATCGGAGGGCGAGCGCCTACCTCTCGCACGAGGCCCCGGCGCTCCCTTCGACCGGGGTGACACGCTTCGATTTTTTCTCTGCCGGTCCAACACCACGCCTCGTTCCCAGCGGATGCTGGGACCCAGGAGAGCGTAGGGCGTCCCGTCCTCTCTGGGTCCTGACTTTCGTCAGGAAAGAGGGATGGGAGTGAGGTAGAGGTGTCCGGCATCCGACCCTTCGAGGCCCGGCTTTGCCGGGCACCTCAGGGTGAGGGCGGGGGCGACATCAACTGATTGTATCTAATGATAAACCTCACCCCACCCACACCCTCATGCTGAGGTGCGAGCAAAGCGAGCCTCGAAGCATCGGAAGGCGGGCGCCTACCTCTCGCACGAGGCCCCGGCGCTCCCTTCGACCGGGGTGACACGCTTCGATTTTTTCTCTGCCGGTCCAACACCACGCCTCGTTCCCAGCGGATGCTGGGACCCAGGAGAGCGTAGGGCGTCCCGTCCTCTCTGGGTCCTGACTTTCGTCAGGAAAGAGGGATGGGAGTGAGGTAGAGGTGTCCGGCATCCGACCCTTCGAGGCCCGGCTTTGCCGGGCACCTCAGGGTGAGGGCGGGGGCGACATCAACTGATTGTATCTAATGATAAACCTCACCCCACCCACACCCTCATGCTGAGGTGCGAGCAAAGCGAGCCTCGAAGCATCGGAAGGCGGGCGCCTACCTCTCGCACGAGGCCCCGGCGCTCCCTTCGACCGGGGTGACACGCTTCGATTTTTTCTCTGCCGGTCCAACACAACGCCTCTTTCCCAGCGGACGCTGGGACCCAGGAGAGGACAGGGCGTCCCGTCCTCTCTGGATCCTGACTTTCGTCAGGAAAGAGGGGGAATGAGGTAGAGGTGTCCGGCATCCGACCCTTCGAGGCCCGGCTTTGCCGGGCACCTCAGGGTGAGGGGGATGGGCGACATCAAACTTTTGTTTTTAAAGATATAATTATCACAAACCTCCAGCCCGCCTCCCTCATGCTGAGGTGCGAGCAAAGCGAGCCTCGAAGCATCGGAAGGCGGGCGCCATCCCAACCTTCGTCATTCCGGGCGAGCAAAGCGAGACCCGGAACCCAGAGAGGACAGGGTGCCTCACGGCATCCTGACATCGAACCCCGCGCGTTGCAGGGCGCGTTTGCCGCCGCGGTCGGCGAGTTCCTTGAAATGCCAGATATTGGCGGCGGCGACCGCGTCCGCCCCCGCTTTCAGGCCCTTGGCGTAATGCTCGTACATGCCGACGCCGGAGCAGGCGATGACCGGGATGGTCACCGCGCTCGACACCGCCTCGATCAGGGCGAGGTCGTAGCCGGTGCCGCGCCCGTCGCGGTCGAGACTCTGCAACAGGATTTCGCCCGCGCCGCGATCCTCGGCCTCTTTGGCCCAGGCAACCGGATCGCGCCCGGTGGCGGTGCGGCCGCCGCGCGTCATCACCTCCCAGCCGTCATCTTTCGCCTTCGCGTCGATGCTGACCACCAGGGCCTGCACGCCGAACCGGTTGGCGATCTCGCTCATCAGGGCCGGCGTCTCGATCGCGGCGGTGTTGATGGCGACCTTGTCCGCCCCGCGCGCGAAGATTTCGCGCACATGATCGACCGAGCTGACGCGCCCGCCCCAGGTCAGCGGCATGAAGCAGTGCGAGGCGACCGCTTCGAGCACGTCCATGGATGTCCCGTAGGCGCGATTGCCGGAGTCCGTGCGTCCGCGCTCCAGCCCGCCCTCTCGGGTGATGTCGAGATAGATCAGCTCGTCCACCGTCCAGTCGTTGAAGCGCGCGACCTCGTGCAGCGGATCGCCGATGATCTGGTGGGTGTCGAAGCGCTCGCTGCGCACCAGGCGCCCGTTCAGGAGCAGCAGCACCGGGATCAGGCGCGGCATCAGCATGAGCGAACCTCTTCGAGCCAGTTTTCGAGCAGGGCGAGCCCGGCCCGGTGGCTTTTCTCAGGATGAAACTGCGTGGCCCAGACCCTTGCCGGTCCGGTCTGAGAGCACAGGGCGGAGGCGAAGCGCTCGCCATGTTCGGTCCATCCGGCCACGGCGGCGGGATCGTCCGGCACGGCGACATAGCTGTGAACGAAGTAGAAGGCCTCGTTCTGGTTGAGCCCCTTGAACAGCGTGTCGGCCCCGGTGGCCTCGACATGGTTCCAGCCCATGTGCGGCACGCGAAGCGGCGGGGTCTGGGCCGGCGGGGCGAGGCGGCGCACGCGGCCGGGAATGATGCCGAGCCCGTCATGGCGTCCATGCTCCTCGCTCTCGTCGAGCAAGAGCTGCATCCCGAGGCAGATCCCCAGCAGGGGGCGGCCGGACGGCGCGATCTCGTCGCGCAAGAGCGTATCGAGCCCGAGCGATTTCAGATGGGCCATGCCCTCGCCGAATGCACCGACGCCCGGCAGCACCACGCCGCTTGCCGCGCGCACGAGGGCCGGGTCGGCGGTGATCGCGACCTGCGCGCCCACATGGGCGAGCGCATTCTTCACCGAGGTCAGATTGCCCATGCCGTAATCGAGAATGGCGATCGTCATCGCTTACTCCTTGCCGCCTTGGCCGAGCTTCAGCAGCTCGGCCACCGCCGCTGCCGCGCGCTCCATGCCGAGCCCGTCCACAAGCTGCGGTCCGGTCTGCGACAGGGCGCGCGCCCGGGCCGGGTTGTTCAGCAGGCCGGTCAGTTCGGCCGCGATATGCTCAGGCTTGTCCCCGGTCTCGAACCCGAGGTCGATCAGCCCGCCGCGCTGGGCGAACCAGTCGATTTCCTCGACCAGGTTTTCAAGCTGCGGAAAGACAAGCGCCGGCACGCCGGCGGCCAGCGCCTCGTAGGCGATCATGCCCCCGGTCAGCACCGCGGCCGGCGCCTCGGCGAGACGGCGCGCGAGGGTCTCGGGCGGCAGGCCGCGTTCCAGCGTCGTGCCGTGCGCGCGGGCGATCTCCGACAGCGCGTCGAACCGGGGATAAGCCGCGCCGACAATGAGGGTAAAACCATAGCCGATGGCGAGCCCGGGGCCGATCTCGGCGAGCGTCATCGCCCAGCGCGCCGCCCGGTCGCCGCCGCCGCACACCGCGACGATCGGTCCGGTTCGCGGCGCATCGTGACGCGCGCCGGCAAAGTGGCGAGATAGCAGCGCGTAATGGCCGCCGCACATGGACTTACCGCCGGATCGTAGTCCGGTATAGGTGTGGTATCTCGGGATTACTGTGCCGTTGACGGCAAGGTCTGCAGGCATCGGCCCGCCAAAATCGTCGATCGCGATCCGCTTGATGTGCGGCACTTTTTCCAGCGCGGCCCAGAGTCCGGGGTCCATGTCCGGTTCGTCGATCAGAATCGCCGCCGGCTCGAAGGCCTCCGCTCGGGCCAGCACGGTGGCCCCGGCATCCGGGCCGGTGGGGGTAATCGTGACCCCGGGGAAAAACCGGGAGAGGCTTTCGCCTGTTCCGACCAGTTCGACCTCCAGACTGCCGGGCAGGCTGGCGATCAGGCGGCTCGTCCGGGCGGCATGGGCGAGGCCTTTTTCGTGCGTGGCATCCACGCGCACCAGAAGGCGCGTCATGAGCTTGCCTCCAGCGTGGATGCGATGATCGAGACCGCCTGGCCGATCCGCTCGGCCGGGTAATCCGCGTCCAGCCACAGATTGAGAGCCGTCCTGGCCCAGGCCTCGCTGTCGGGATGCGCCTGGTCTCCGGTCAGGTGCGGGAAAGCGTCGCTCAATGCGGGATAATTCGTCCCGGCATCGATGCCCGCCTCGCGCAGGCGCGCCACCACATCGTCGCGCACTTCAGGCTCGGTCCGCGCGATCAGGCGCCAGGGTCCGGGCTGGGGCAGGTCCACGCAGGCGAGCTGCGGCGCGAAGGGCGCGAGGCGTTCCTGCCACAGCGCCGCCCGCGCCTTGCGCCGTGCGATCCGGACCGGCAGCCGGGCGAGGGCTGCCAGCAGATCGGGCTCGGAGCTGGCCGGAAACGTATATCGCAACTCACTGATTTCATTAAGAAGCAAGGCCTCTCCGGCGCTCGCCTGTCCGGCATTGCGCAGCCGCCGGCGCTCCAGCGTCAGCGCGGTTTCGACCCGGTCCGCCTGCTCGTCCAGCGCCGGGTAGAGCGCCGCCCGCGCGCTCAGCGCCTCTGCCAGCGCCGGATCGTCGGTGATCACCGCGCCGCCCGCACCGGCGTCCAGAACCTTGCCCGGTCCGAAGCTAACAATGCGCGCCACGTCTCCAAGAGGGGCCGCTCCGCCCGGCGCGAAGCTGGACGAATTGGCATCGTTTTCAATGGTTTGCCAGCCCGCTTGCCTGGCCGCCTTGCGTGCCGCATCGAAGGTCAGCCGGAAGCCGTAAAGGTGGGTGAACAGGACCGCGCCGGTCTTGCCCTCGGCGGCGAGCGCCTCGATCTGGGCGGCCAGCGCGGCATCGTCATTGACCCCGGTGCGTGCGTTCACGGGCGCCAGCCGGACCTGCGCTCCGCTCGCCCAGGCGCATGCCAGAAGGCTCGGACAGGCATTGGACGGGATCAGCAGGATCGACCGACCGTGCAGGCCCAGCGCCTCGAACACGGCCAGCAGGGCCGAGCGCGCGCGCCCGAACAGCACGCCATGACTGCCCCCGAACGCCTCGGCGACCGCGGCTTGCGCGCTAGGTGTCATGGCCGCCCTCGACCATCGACCAGTCCAGCGGCTCTCCGAACGCCAGGTCGCGCGCGGCCGGCCGGCCGAGAACCCGTGTGTATTCGCGCGGATGCAGCCCGCCGCCTGGACGCACCGAGCGCACATTGTCCGGCGTCAGCGTCTCACCGGCCTTCACCGGCGCGGCGACATAGAGCGAGCGGCGCACCGTCTTGGAGCCTTCTTCCGACTTGGCCGTCCCCGTACGTACCTGACCTAAAGCCGCGTGGGCGTTACGGGTTTCGCGTACCAGCGCCGCCAGCTCATCGGGTTCCAGCGAGAAGGCCGCATCCGGCCCGCCATCGGACCGGCGCATCGTGACGTGCTTCTCGATCGCCCGCGCGCCCAGCGCCGTGGCGGCCACCGGCGCGGCAATGCCCGGCGTGTGATCGCTAAGCCCCACAGGAAGTCCCAGCCGCATGGCAAGGTCGGGCAGGGTGCGCAAATCGGCCTCCTCGATCGGCGTCGGGTAGCCGGACGTGCAGTGCAGGACGCACAGCCGGTCGCACCCGGCCTGGCGCGCGGTCAGCACCGCTTCCATTACCTCGTCCCAGCTGGCCATGCCGGTCGACATGACGAGCGGGCGTCCGGTCCTTGCTGCATGGGCGATCAGCGGCAGGTCGATCAGCTCGAAGGAGGCGATCTTGTAGGCCGGCGGATCGAACTGTTCGAGAAAGTCGATGGCGCTGAAATCAAAGGGCGACGAGAACACCGCCATGCCCGCCTTGCGCCCGGCTTCGAACAGCGCTTCGTGCCAGTCCCAGGGCGTGTGCGCCTCCTCGTACAGGTCGTGCAGCTTGCGCCCGTGCCACAGCCCGCCGTCCAGCACAAAGCCCGGCCCGTCATGGTTCAGCGTGATCGTGTCGGCCGTGTAGGTCTGCAGCTTCAGCGCGTCAGCGCCGGCCTCGCCGCACGCGGCGATGATCTCGAGCGCCCGGCCCAGATCGCCCGAATGATTGGCCGACAGCTCTGCGATGATCAGCGGCGGACGGGTGACATCCTGGATCTGGTCAAACATGTCAGAGGTCTGGGTCATTGCCGGTATGTCCTGTGGCGTGAGGCGGGGCATGGCGTATGTTATCGATTCAACCCTCAAGTTTGGGTGAACTGACCGGGAGGCCGAGGACAGGCATGAGCGAGACCGAAGCGGCAGCCAGGACGTGGGACGGCTACTATGCCGGCTCGTTCACGCATGCACCCTATACCGATGCGGTCGTGTTCGCCATCAAGGCCCTGTCGCGAAACCGGGCCGGGATGGTCTACGAGTTCGGTTGTGGCAACGCGCAGAATCTCGGCTTCCTGCGCAGCCTGTTTCCTGATGCGCGCCTGATCGGCAGCGACGTGTCCGAAGCCGGCCTTGCCGCGGCCCGGCGCCGCTATGAAGGCCTGGAGTTGTTTGCCAATGGCGAGACGTTGGCGCTGGCGCCGGCCAGCCTCGACGTGGTCATCGAGCGTGCCGCCCTCCAGCACGTCCCCAAGCCGCTGGGTCAGGCCTATGTGGATGAAATCGCAGAGGCCATGAAGCCGGGCGCGGGCGCATTCTTCGAGATTGCCAATACCGATCATGGTCATGCCGCGCTGGGCGATGGCGGCCAGGACCCGGTCTTTGGGTATCGCGTTTTCTATTCGTTGGGCGAAATCGAGACCCTGTTCGCCGCCTTCGATATCGACCAGGTCTTCGAACGGCGCCGCACGCTGGTCCGGGCGCCGGATCCGGCGGGGTCCGCGCCGGTCTATAACGAGGCGTGCTTCCAGATTTACCTGACCCGGCGCTAGCTGCCGGCCCGAGGCCTTCAGGCGGCTTTCTCTTTTCTGGCCAGCTCGTCCAGCGCCTCGGCGACCGTGTTCATGATGCCCGCCCAGTCCGCGTAGTCCTTGCCGAAGAAGGAGCGCGAGCTCGCGAACCAGGGCGAGCGCCCGAAGCCCATATGGGTCCACACATTGGCGTGCGGGTGGACGAACCAGACCCGGGCGCCGGCCGCGCCGGCCAGGCTGGTGGTGGCATTCGTCGGCCCGATGACCAGATCGCAGGATGCCGCCAGCGCGGTGACCTGTTCGAGGTCGTTCTTCAGGTCGATCCCGTCCAGCGTATGAATGTCGACGCCGAATCTTTCCTTCGCATAGGCGATGTCGGTGGCGGTTTCGCCGTATTGAAGATTGATGAAGTCCGCGCCCGGAGTCTTCAGCACCGGCTTCCACTGGTCGAAAGCAGAAAAGTGCTTCGACCGCTTGGCGTCCATTTTCAATGACTTCCACAGAATCCCGACCTTCAGGCCGGGACCGGTCTTGGCCAGTTCGCCGCGCCAGTGGGCGAGATCGCTCGCCTCGGGTTTGAGGATCGGCTCCTCGGGAAAGTCCTCGATCGCGTGCCGGAAGGCGCGCGCGGGCTGAATGAAGGGCGTCCAGAAATCGGCGGGCGCCGCGTCCTCGAACCCGACGACGGCACGAAACAGCTTGCCCTCGCGCTCCATCGTGCGGTGTGAGCCAACCTTGGCTTCAGGCAGGGTCTTCTGGATCATGTCCACCAGGCGGCGCTCGACCACGATGCGAAGCTCACCCTCCGGTCCGATCGCCTCCAACAAGTCTTTGGCCAGCTGCAGGAAAAGGATCTCGTCGCCCAGGCCCTGCTCGCCGACCCAGAGCAGCCGCTTGCCGCGAATGGCCTCCAGGTCTCGTCCATCCCACATCGGAGCATCGACCAGGACATGGCACATATTCTTGTGGGTCGGGTCGAGGCGCGAATCGTAGAGGTCCCAGCCTTCTTCAAGTTCACCCATGGCCAGTAGCGATTGCGACAGGCCGTGCGTCATCGTGATGATGTCTTTGTGGTTGGAGGCCGTCTTGAGCGCTTCGCGGAAGTGATGGGTCGCCTTGTCCGGCCGTCCCAGCAATTCGTAGGCGAAAGCGGTGTTGTGATGCGCGCGCGCATAGTCCGGCTTCAGGCGCCGGGACTCGTCATAGAAGGTCAGCGCCTCGTCCGGCTTGCCCGATTCCAGCAACGTCGTGCCCAGCGAGTTCCACAGCTCGTAGTTTTCCGGCGAGGCGTAGATGGCCGCGCGCAGCAGCTCGATCGAGGCCTCGAACCCGCCCTTGTCGCGCAGTACCCCGGCCAGGTTGATCGTGGCGCCGGTATGGTTGGGCACCATTTGCAGGTAGATACGCAGGAATTTCTCGGCCGCGTCCAGCATGTCCATCTGCCACGCCAGGGTGGAGAGGTTCATGTAGATCTCGGGATCTGTCGGATCGAGCTTCCAGGCGCGTTCGTAGAATTGCAGCGCCTTGGACAGGCGCCCCAGGCGTTCCAGGCACAGCGCCAGCGCATGGTTGGCCATCGCGCTGTCCGGCGCCATCTCCACCGCGTCGAGGCAAAGCCGGGCGGCCTTGGCGGCGGAAACCGGGTTGTCTTCGACGATCTTCAAGGCGCGGCGCAGCATGGCCACCGCCTTGGGCGGCGGCGCGGAGGCTTGCCGCCTGGCATCGTTCAGAGTGCGTTGCAGCTCGGCCGCGGCCGGCTTGTCCCGGCGCGGACGGATTTCGCGTTTGGCGTGTTCGGTGCCGGCGGCCAGTTCGGCATCAAGATCGAGAAGCTGGCTCATCTACCCACTCCAGTATTCGGATGAGCGTGCAAGGAAGCGCTGGTTCGATTAAGGTTTCGCTAATCACTCGCGGCGCGGGATTTCTGTGTCCCGGCGCAGCGCAGAAACGCTTTATTCACGGTGTTCTTTCACCGTAGCTTCAAACCAAAGAGCTATTCGGCTCTGATGATCGTGACTGGAGTTTCGTATCCATGCCGCTCAAGCTTTCGCTCAAGCCTGGAGAACGGTTCGTGCTTAATGGTGCGGTCGTGGAGAACGGTGACAGGCGCGCGACCCTGGTGCTTCAGAACAAGGCCTCGGTCCTTCGCGAGAAGGACATCATGCAGGAGCATGAGGTCGATAGCCCCGCCAAGCGCATCTATTTCCCGGTCATGATGATGTATCTGTCCTCCAGGGCAGAAAACGACGTTTACGACGAATTCGTGCGCCGCATGACCGAGTTCATGGGGGCGATCTCCAACCCGGATATCCTGTCGGAATGCGTCTCCATCAGCCGGGATGTGATGAGTGCCGAATACTACAAGGCGCTTCTGCGCTGTCGCAAACTGATTGCCTACGAGGCCGAGCGCATGGGGCTCGCCTCATCGAGCAGCAAGGGCTAGCCCGACATGTCCTATCGCGCTTACCAGACCGCCTCTGCGCGGGCCGAAAACCCGCGTGAAACCGAGTACCGGCTCTTCGGCCAGGTGACGCGGGCGCTCATTGCGGCCAGCGAAGCCGGGCCTCTGGAATTCAAGCAGCGCGCCGATGCGCTCGACTGGAACCGTCGCATGTGGTCAGGCCTGGCTGCCGACTGTGGCAGCGAGGGCAACAAACTGCCCGAGAGCCTGCGCGCCGCCATCATTTCTCTGGGTATTTTCGTCTCGAAAGAGACCAGTGCTGTCATGCGCGGCGACAGCAATTTCGACACTCTGATCGAGATCAACCGCATGATCATGCAGGGCCTGGCACCGGCCGTGGCGAACGCCGAAGCGGTCTGAAACGCGTCGATCCGAACGAAACTGCCAGACGGCCACCGGAGAGCTCCGGTGGCCGTTTCCTATTTGCCGATCGGCAGAAATCGCCCGGCCATAATCGCCGCTCTGGTTAACGCCGCCGCGGCGCCTTTGCCAATCCATTGAAACAAAATAGTGAATCGTACGCTCGGGGGTGCCGCAAACGGCACGGCGTTTGCGCAGCAGGGGCAGGACAAAATGTCCGCCGGCTAAAACGGCCGTTCAAGCTTCCAGAACGGAGGAACCCCACAATGAGCATCTCAAATTCCGTGAACACGAACGCAGGCGCCATGGTTGCCCTGCAGAACCTGAACAAGACGAATTCGGAGCTGCAGGAAGTGCAGACCCGTATCAACACCGGCATGAAAGTGGCCGGCGCCAAGGATAATGGCGGCATCTTTGCCATTGCCCAACGCATGCGCTCGGAAGTGTCGGGGTATTCGGCTGTTCAGCAGTCACTGGATCGTGGCATGGCCACCACCGATGTTGCCCTGGCAGCCGGTGAGGCCATTTCCGATCTTCTGATCGAGATGAAGGAGAAGGCCTTGGCCGCGGGAGACGCATCGCTCGATACTGCCAGCCGCTCGGCGCTGAACGAAGACTACAAGGCGCTGCGCGACCAGATCGGTACGATCGTGTCGAACGCGGAGTTCAATGGCGTCAATCTCATTGACGGCTCGCAAACCGATGGGTTTATCGCGCTGGCCAATGCCGACGGATCGAACTCGATCACGGTCGGGACGGAAAACCTGTCCCTGTCCGGTACGATCGTGACGATCACTTCGACCTCGTCTTTCTCGACCGCGACCACCGCTGCGGCGGCGGCCAGCGCGATCGGGACGAGCCTGGACAATGTGAACAACGCGCTCGCGCGTCTGGGCACGAAGTCCAAAGCGCTCGAGATCCACGACTCGTTTGTCACGAAACTGTCTGACGCTCTGGAAACAGGGATCGGTAACCTCGTGGATGCGGATCTCGCGAAGGAAAGCGCCCGCCTGCAGTCGCTTCAGGTGAAGCAACAGCTGGGCATCCAGGCGCTGGGAATTGCGAATTCCGCACCGCAATCGGTGCTGTCCTTCTTCCAGTAGGACGACAACAAGGCCGGGACCGTTGCCACCACGCGGTCCCGGCATTTTTTTGACTCGCTTGCGGTTAATGTCTTGTTTACCAAATCAATTTCCGAGCCCACGGGGAAGACTTCCCGCTAGGCAAAAAATGTCACTCCGGCAAAAACTGCCGACTTCTGACGCTGAAACCGGGCAATTTTTGCCGACTGGGGCGCTTCGTTAGCGCCCGCCTCAGCGTCCGACTCCCCAACATGGCCACGCAAATACCGGCTTTTGTACGCGATCGGTGAAAACTGGCCCCGCACTTGCTGCTTGGACTCCAGGTCAGAAGACCCAGCGCGCAAAATGTGCGCTACAGCGTAGAAAGCGAACAGGAGCCAAGAAATGGCGACTATCAATACGAATGCGGGGGCGATGATCGCCCTCCAGAACCTCAACAAGACCAACTCCGATCTTGAGCAGGTTCAGCAGCGCATCAACACCGGCCTGGCGATCAGCTCGGCCAAGGACAATGGCGGCATCTACGCCATCGCCCAGTCGATGCGTGCAGACGTCGGCGGCTACAAGGCCGTCAGCCAATCCCTCGATCTGGCCACGTCCACGGTCGATGTCGCGCTCGCGGCGGGTGAAGCGATCTCCGACATCATGGTCGAGATGAAGCAGAAGGCCCTCGCAGCCTCTGACACGTCGCTCGACACGGCTGCGCGTTCGGCCCTGAACGAGGACTTCAAGGCTCTGCGCGATCAGATCGGCACGATTGTTGAAAACGCCGAGTTCAACGGCAAGAACCTGATCTCCAACGGCGCTACCGATATCAGCGCTCTGGCCAATGCCGACGGTTCGAACACCATCACCATCGGTGCCGAAGACCTCAGCCTGACCGGGACCACGCTGACCATTTCGGGCGCCACGCAGATCAATACCGTGACCAACGCTTCGGCTGCGGCCACGGCGATCGGTACCTCGCTGGACAACCTGAATGCGTCTCTGGCGCGTCTGGGCACCGGCTCGAAATCCCTCGAGATCCACAAGACCTTCGTCGGCAAGCTGTCTGACACCCTGGAACAGGGTATCGGCAACCTGGTCGACGCGGATCTGGCCAAAGAGTCCGCACGTCTGCAGTCGCTGCAGGTGAAACAGCAGCTGGGTGTCCAGGCGCTGTCGATCGCGAACTCCGCGCCGAGCACGATCCTCGGTTACTTCCGGTAATCGATCCTGACTTCGGCGGTTCCGGCGCAGGAAGCGTCCGGGCCGCCGGATAACAGCGCGCAAAACGCGCGTCTTCAACGTAGAAAACGAACAGGAGCCAAGAAATGGCGACTATCAATACGAACCCGGGGGCGATGATCGCCCTCCAGAACCTGAACAAGACCAACTCCGATCTTCAGCAGGTTCAGCAGCGCATCAACACCGGCCTGGCGATTTCGTCGGCCAAGGACAATGGCGGCATCTACGCCATCGCCCAGTCGATGCGTGCAGACGTCGGCGGCTACAAGGCCGTGACCCAGTCCATCGATCTGGCGGTCTCCACCGTCGACGTGGCCCTGGCCGGTGGCGAAGCCATCTCCGACATTCTGGTCGACATGAAGCAGAAAGCCCTCGCGGCGGCTGACACGTCGCTCGACACGGCGGCACGTTCGGCCCTGAACGAAGACTTCAAGGCCCTGCGCGACCAGATCGGTACGATCGTCTCGAACGCCGAATTCAATGGCGCCAACCTGATTGACGGCTCGAAGACCGCCGGCATCAGCGCGCTCGCCAATGCAGACGGCAGCAATACGGTCGATGTCGACGACGAAAACTTCAGCCTCGGCGGGTCGATCGTGACCCTGGCCGCGACCGCTTCGTTCGGCACTGCCGCCGAAGCATCCACCGCTGCTTCCACGATCGCGACCTCGCTGGATTCCCTGAACGCGTCGCTGGCGCGCCTGGGTACCGGGTCGAAGTCTCTCGAGATCCACAAGACCTTCGTCAGCAAGCTGTCTGATACCCTGGAGCAGGGCATCGGCAACCTGGTTGACGCGGATCTGGCCAAAGAGTCCGCACGTCTGCAGTCGCTGCAGGTGAAACAGCAGCTGGGTGTCCAGGCGCTGTCGATCGCGAACTCCGCGCCGAGCACGATCCTCGGTTACTTCCGGTAATCGAAGCTGAGCGGGCGGCGGTGTAACGTGGGGTTCCGCCGCCGCCCCCTCTCTTTCTTCACCAGATCCAGCCAGCAGCCATCGGAGATGAATCGCGCGCGAGCGCATTGAGTAAAGGATTGGAACAGACCCATGGAACCGCTCACGACAGGACGCGCCTTCGCGTCGTCCCGGTTGGAGCTCGGCGTTCAGGAACCGGGACCGCAACAACCGGCACGCCAGAATCCACAAGGGCAATCGAAGGTCGAGCCGTCCGCAGATGCGGATACCGGCCCGTTCACCGGCGAGGACCTGCACGATCAGGTCGCAGCGATCGAAAAGCTTCGTGCCTCGGTCTCGGCGCTGGAGAGCAATCGGCTCAGCATCGACCGGCACGAGGAATCCGGCCACTTCATCTACCGCATCATCAACGAGCAGACGGGCGAAACCATCCGCAAATGGCCGCCTGACAGCTATCTCGATCTTGTCGCCTTCCTGCGCGACGGCCAGGCCGGACTGATCGACGAACAGGCCTGACAGCCCGGCAAGATCTGACCGGTCAGGTGGAAAATCTTACCATACCGGCTGCGCCAGAGGCGGGGCCGGACATATGCGTTTCAGCCTACCTCTTTGAATCTTCTCTCAAAACAGATCTGGCCAAAAACTGGCCCGGTCATTGCTGTTAACCGTAAGACAGCCGCCAGAAGCGGCATGACGGTGAAACGGGAGAAGTCCAATGGCGCTGAGCGTCCACACCAACACATCCGCGATGATCGCCCTGCAGAATCTGAACAAGACCAACACGAACATGCAGGATGTTCAGCAGCGGATTAACACCGGCCTGAAAGTGTCGGGTGCGAAGGACAACTCGGCCGTGTACGCGGTCGCCCAGGGCATGCGGTCGGACGTCGGGGCCCTCGGCTCGGTCCAGACCTCGCTCGACCGCGCGGTCTCGATCGGCGATGTCGCTCTGGCGGCCGGCGAGGCGATCTCCGATCTGCTGATCCAGATGCGCGAGAAAGCCACAGCGGCCATGGACCCGTCCATCGACACCTTCTCGCGTCAGGCTTATGATAGCGATTACAAGGCCTTGCTCGAACAGATCCAGTCGGTTCTGGCAAACGCCGAGTTCGATGGCGCCAACATTCTGGACGGTTCGGTCACGGGCGGGATCGCCTTCCTCGCCGATGCCGATGCCACACGGACGGTTACGCTGGGCACGCAGGACATGTCCATCTCCGGCGCAGTCATCACGCTGACGAGCAACTCCAGCCTTGGCACGGTGACGATGGCGTCCAACGTCGTTTCCGGGATCCAGGCCAGTCTGGACAACGTCAACCAGGCGCTCGCCAATCTTGGCTCGGACATGAAGAAGATCGAGTCTCACCGCACCTTCGTGGGCAAGCTGGTCGACAGCCTGAACGAGGGGGTGGGCAACCTGGTCGATGCGGACCTTGCCCGGGAAAGCGCCAGGCTGCAGGCGCTCCAGGTCCAGCAGCAGCTGGGCGTACAGGCCCTCTCGATCGCGAACTCCGAGCCGCAGATCATCCTCTCGCTCTTCGGACGATAGGCGGTCGCGACCTCTTTACCGTGACATCCGGCCGCCCGGTGCATCATCATGTGCCGGGCGGTTTGCTGTCTGGACCTCGTGGCGCAGGAGCGCATTGAATGAGCGACAGGTATTTGCCTTATGGGCGCCAATCGATCGACCAGGACGATATCGACGCCGTCACGCGCGCGCTGCAGTCTGACTATCTGACGACGGGGCCGGAAATAAGCGCGTTCGAAGCCGAGTTCGCCCAAGCGGTCGCCTCCCCCAATGGCGTCGCCTGCAACAGCGCCACGGCTGCGCTTCACATGGCCTATGACGGGCTTGGCCTGAGACCGGGCGACGCGGTCATCGTGCCGGCAGTGACCTTCCTGGCGACCGCGAACGCGGCCCGTTTCTGCGGCGCGGATGTCGTCTTCTGCGATGTCGATCCCGAGACCGGGCTGATGACGCCGGACACGCTGCGCGAGGCGCTGGCGCGCGCGCAAGACCGTGCGCGACTGGTCGCTCCGGTGCATCTGGGCGGCGTGATGTGCGCTATGGAGGACATTGCCGCCCTCGCGCGTCCGCTCGGTCTGGCCATCGTGGAAGACAGCTGTCACGCGCTGGCCAGTCTCGATGAAGCCGGCCAGCCCGCCGGCGCCTGCCCGAACAGCGATGCGGCTACGTTTTCCTTCCATCCGGTCAAGACGCTGGCGTGCGGGGAAGGCGGGATGGTGACGACGAGGGACGCCGCGCTGGCTGAGCGCATGAGGCTGACGCGTTCCCACGGAATGGTGCGCGATGGAGCGCGGCTCGAGCGCGCGACGGGCGCGCAGGAGCCTTGGTGGTATGAGATGCACGCGCTCGGCTGGAATTACCGCATGCCCGATATCAACGCTGCGCTCGGCCGTTCGCAGCTGACGAAACTTTCCCGCTTCGCGCAGCGCCGCCGGGATCTGTCGTCCCGGTATGACGCGCTGCTCGCCCCGCTTTCGCCCCATGTCCAGCCGCCTGCCGGGCGCCCCGGCATCGACGCCTGCCGGCATCTCTACAATGTGCGGATCGATTTCGAGGCGCTGGACGTGACACGCACCGAATTGATGCGGGCCCTGTCGCAACAGGGCGTGGGCACGCAGGTCCACTATATCCCGGTCTCTGACCAGCCCTATTACAAGGCGCTCTATGGCGAGCAACGCTTCGAAGGCGCTGATCGCTACTATGCGCGCACCCTGTCGCTGCCGCTCTACCCGGCGATGGATGATGGAGACCCGGAGCGGGTCGTGACCGCCTTGAAGGCGGTGCTGGGCCTCTAGGACTGGTGCTCTAGGCGCGCTTTTCCATCAAGGCCCAGGTGGCATTGTCGATCCCGATCGTGCGCTTCCACAGGAAGCCGTCTGCGACCACTTCGAGATCGGAGAAGCGATCCAGGAAGAATCCGGCGAAGTCGCGCTTCCACAAATGTCCGCTCAGGCCGCGATACTCCAGCTCCACCGGCTCCGCGTTGAAATATTCAGAGACCAGGATGTAGCGCGAGGAGACGCGGTACATCTCGTCGGCCACCTGGCCCAGATTGTCGGGGTGAACGTGGATCAGCACGCCGTTGGTGAAGACCAGCTCCATCGAGGCGGTGTCGAAGGGCAGGTCTTCGCCGCGTCCGGCGCGGATATGGGCTTCGTCCATGACTCCGTCGGACAGCACGGTCTGGCGTGCGCTGTCATTGGGCTCGACGGCGAAGAGTTCGGCATCGGTCAGCTGCTGCAACGCGCGCTGGTTGAGGCCGAGATTGCAGCCCACTTCCAGGATGGAGCGCGGCTCGCGAGAACCGAAGCTGTCCAGCCATCTCGCCCACATCCGGGTCCGCTTGCGGATACGACTCTCTTCCGCGCTGCAGCGTTCGGTATAGGCGTCGCCGAAATCGCCAGCCCAGGTGTCGACGGGATCGTGCATGGGGGTTCGTCCTTGTCAAAGCGTGCGCCAGCCTTCAGCCGGGACGGTTAATGGCGGGTTAGACGCGTGCGGCGGTCCGGAGCACAGACCGTCTAGATCACCGCGCTGTCATCGCGTTCGCTCACCCCGTCCTCGCGGGCCCAGATGGCGATCTGGGCCACGGCGCGCAGGGCATTGCGGTCCATCGGCAGGCCACCCCCGATGCGTCCCGCCTGGATCGCGAGCGCGGCGGGCTCCAGCCCGTATTCGCCGGCCACGCCCTCGACCTCGATCGCACTGGACTCCGGCAGGAGCGACAGGGCCTGGATCAGTTCGTCGTGACCGCGGCCCCGGGCGAACTCGGCCTTGGTGATGAATTTGTTGGCGACGCCGTCGAGCTCAAGCGGGTCGGCCTGAACAGACAGACCGGCCTTGCGCAACGCGCCGGCGAAGGACTCAAGCTGGATGGTGCCGGCGCCGGTGCCCATGCCTTTGAGGGCGCCTTCCACCTGGCGCGCGCCCGCCTCGATCGCCGCAAACGCATTGCCGGCGGCGAGCTGCATGTTGTCGCGTCCGGCAAAGCCGACGCTCAGATCGGTCTTGTCGGTCAGGGCGCGCACATAATTGCGCACCTGGGCCGGGACCATTCCGCCCGCGCAATCGCTGATGACCACCGTCGACAGGCCCCACGCGCCCAGTGTGCCGGCAAAGTTGCGCAGCTCGGCCACAGGCAGCGAGTAGACATTGAAGAGGATGAGCTGGGTTTCCAGCCCGGTCGCGACGGCGTGGTCGACCAGGCCGCGGGCGGAGTCGACAAGGGCGGCGTCCACCCCGACCCGCACGAAGTCCATTCCGGCGCGCTGAGCCGTTTCGATGTCGGCCTCCAGCGCGGTTCCGGTCCGGGCGCTGACCCCGATCCGGGCCTTGCGCGCGGCCATCCGGGCCGCCTGCATATGACGGTAATCGCTCTCGCAGGCCGGGGCGCGTCCCTGACGTTCGGCGCCGAGCCCCAGGCCATGACCGACCTCGATAGCGTCCACGCCTGCGTCTTCCATCGCCTGGGTCATGGCGTAGGTATAATTGGCGTTGAACCCATACCCGATTGCGGCGCTGGCGCCGGACAGGGTCGTGTCGAGCAGTCGAATTCGGGTCTCGGTCATTGGCCACCTCCTGCGTGGAGACCAGTGGGACCTGATTTGCGCTAATGCGCCGTTAATGAAGGTTGACGCGATTCGGCCCGCCGCGCGACGAAAACACAACCGGAGGGTTGGTCGCGGGACGGGGCCGAGCTAAACCCGGTGCTTTGTCAGTTACTTGACCCTAGCCGATGCGTTTGTGGGGCGCCGGCTCGGCCGCCTGCTCCGAGCCTGCATAAAAGGCCAGGGTCGCGGCCACGATGGTCTCGCAGTCGACCACCTCGCACAGGTCCAGCGCCGTCTCGTGCATGAGGCGCAGCATGGCCGGCACAGCGACGAGATCGCTCAGCGCGCGCTCCAGTGCGATCGCGATCTCGTCGCCGGAATGCAGCTTCATAGCGGCGCCGGCCCGGTCGAGTTCGCTGGCCAGGCGGTCTTCCCGGGCGTTGCGCGGGATGATGATCTGGGCCAGGCCGGCGGCAGCCGCCGTCAGGCAGCTCAGACCGCCGGTCGTGATCAACAGGTCGTTTCCAGCGACGGTTTCAAAAAGGCCGGTACAGTCGAAATAAGTGTGCAGATCGAGCTGATCATCGAGCGACCGGGCCGCTTGCTGAACGGACTCGTAGATTTCCGGCGTTCCGGCAATGGCCGGTGTGACGGCGATCTGGATTCTTCCGCGCTGGCGCGCGCGCTCGCCTGCCGCCCGGCGTACCCGGGTGGCGTGCCGGCGCAACGCGTCGCACGCAGCCTCGTCGCGCGCGGTGTCGCCGTGGTCGATCAGCAGCTCGAGCGAACCGGGCAGGTGATCTCTGCGACCGTCATTGCACAGGCCTTCGGCAATCTGTGCAAATCCGGAATCCAATGTCGTCTTCGCCCGTCTCGGGCTGCAAAAGAGCAGTCTTGCCTGTCCCATAAAGGGACGTTTAGCCCGAGACGGTTTCCTGGAGAAGCCCTTGTAGCGCGCGCGCGTCGAGCCGCTCGGGATTGCTGTCCGAGCTGTAGGCGAACCCGTCGGGCAAAGGCTTGCCGCCATCGGCATGCCAGAGGCCGATAACCTTTTGATCGTACGAGGGAAGTATCACGTAGCGGTCGTCGAGCTCGACCGAGGTGCGCGCATCGTCGGAGCCGATCATGACTTCGTGAAGTTTTTCGCCCGGCCGGATGCCGACCAACCTGTGGGGCAGGTCCGGCGCGATCGTATGCGCCAGGTCGGTTGTGCGCATGGACGGGATTTTCGGCACGAAAATCTCCCCGCCCTTGGCCATGGCGAGGGAGGACATGACGAAATTCACGCCCTGGTTCAGCGTGATCCAGAAGCGCGTCATGCGCTCGTCGGTGATCGGCAGATGGTCGGTGCCGTTCTTGACGAGCTGCTGGAAGAACGGGACCACCGATCCGCGCGATCCCACCACATTGCCATAGCGCACGACCGAGAAGGTCGGACCGTCCCCGCCGCCCATGGCCTGCGCGGCGGTGAAGATCTTGTCGGACGCCAGTTTCGACGCGCCGTACAGGTTGATGGGGCTGGCGGCCTTGTCGGTGGACAGGGCGCAGACATGCTTGACCCCGCGCTTGATCGCGGCGGAAACCACATTCTGGGCGCCCATCACATTCGTCTTGATGCATTCGAACGGATTGTATTCGGCGATCGGCACGTGCTTGAGCGCGGCGGCATGGATCACGACGTCGACATTGCGCATGGCCATTTCCAGGCGCGCCTCGTCGCGCACATCGCCGATGAAGTAGCGCAGGAAAGCGTGTTCCTGCGGAGAGTAGGTCTGCGCCATCTCGTACTGCTTGAGCTCGTCGCGCGAGAAGATGATGAGCTTCTTCGGCTTGAACTCCTTGATCACGGTTTCCACGAAGCGCCGGCCAAAGCTGCCCGTCCCCCCGGTGATCAGGATGGTCTTTCCGTTCAGATCGAAGCGCGGGGTTCGAAAGTTGCGCGTGACGAAATGCGGCAGTTCGGCTTCGCCCTTCAGCGGCGAAGATTTGGCGGCGTTCTGGCTCATGGTCATTTTCCTTGTCTGACCGGACCTCGCGTTAACCCTTTGCGCGCGCCGGTTAACGTGACGTTAGGCGTCACGGCGCAGGATCACGCCAGGATTGCCGGCACGGGAGATTGCCCGCGATGACTACCACCGCCGTGATTGTTCAGGCCCGGCTCGATGCCACGCGCCTTCCCGGCGCGATTCTCCAGACCCTTGGACAGCAGACCGCCCTGATCCGGTGCCTTGACCGGTGCCGCGCAACGCCGGGCGTCGACCTGGTGGTATGCGCCATCCCCGGCGACAGCGCGCACGATCCGGTCGAGGAAGAGGCCGGCGACCACGGCTACATGGTTGTGCGCGGACCGGGCACGGACCCGCTCGGTCTTTATGCCGAGGCCGCCGAGATGGCTGGCGCCACCACCCTGGTTCATGTTCCTGCCAGCGCGGCCTTCGCCGATCCCGGCCTGATCGCGCAAACACTCGCTCTCCATCGCGACAGCCGCGCCGATTACGCAACCAATGCCATGCCGCCGCGCTTCCCCCACGGGCTGGAGTGCGAGGTGTTTTCCTCCAGATGCCTGTTCGAAGTCGAAGCGGCCAGCGCGACCGTGGAGGCGCGCCAGTCGGTCAGTCAGGCCCTGCGCGCTGATTCCCGCCTTGTGCGCGCCTCACTCACCGGTCCCGGCGGCGGGCTGGAACGCTTGCGCTGGGTGCTCGAGCGCGAAGAGGATCTGGCCTTCCTGCGCGCAGTCTTTGCTGCGCTGGGTGCCGAGGCGGCGCGCGCCAGCGCGGCCGAGATCGCCGCGCTCTGCCTGCGCCGGCCCGACCTGGTGGCGATCAGTTCAGCCTGCGTCGACGAGATGCGCCTGGGCGCTGGCGACCGCGCCGATATCGTGACCGATCCGGTCTCGCTCGCCCTGGCCGCGTGAGGCCGGGCGCTAGTCCCATTTCCTAACGATTTCTTAGCTTCGCCGGTGGAGACTGGCGGGTGGCGCAGTGTGTGCGTCATCACAGGAGCGTAAGGCAGACCATGGTTCTGTCGGTCGGACTGCTGACATCCTACTACAGCGCGCAGGCCTCCATGCGCCTCGCCGGCTCGAATCCGCAGCCGTCCGGCGCCAGCACCGGCACGCCGCAAGGGGCAAATGCCCGCTCCAACGAAATCATCCCTCCCTGGGACCCTACCGGTGGTGTCACGGCGCTGGAATCGCTGCGCCGCTCGGTTCTGGCCGATGGTAATTTCTTCGATCCCAAATTCGGCGAGTTCGCCGATATGGAAACGGGTGAGGACGAGAAGACGCTGTTCGCCATGCATCAGGGTCTGCGCCGCCTTCAGTCCCTGTCCTCGGCCGCGCTCGACAAGACTACGACAGACGCGGAGCGCAGCTTCTGGAACCGGCGCTTCCAGGAGGGCATGGAACAGCTGTCCGGCTTCTTCGAGGACACTGACCTGACCGGCGTTTCGGTGGTCAAGGGCGAGCAATTGTCCAAGGCCGAAAGCACGCTCGCGATTTCGCGCGGGGAATCCAGCTACAAGACCGGCATCCTGCATTCGGGCGCGTTCGACGCCGAAGTCGACGCCTTCACCGGCGCGATGGCCTTCGACATCACCGTGCGCAAGAACGGCGTCGACACCGTCATCAACATTGATCTTGCCGACATGGGCGGCACGGCGCGCAGTCTCGACAACGTCGCCGCGCACATCAATACCAAGCTCGAAGCCGAAGGGGTGCTGACGCGCTTTGAGCGGACCAAGATCGGCGAGAAGAACGATATCGGCGTGATCGAGGGCAATAATTTCGGCTTCACGATCAAGGGTATCCTCACCGAGAAGGTAAGTTTCACGCCCTCTACCGGCACTCCGGCCGTCTACGTTGCGGGCCTGTCGGGCACCGGCGAGACTGCGGGCGGCCAGCTGACCAAGCTGGTCAATCTGGCCGGCGGCGGCGACCAGGCCTTCATCCGGCGCATCGAATCCGATGCGACCGTGACCGAAACGACCGACGATGACGGGGAAACCACCACCAGTACCACATCCAACCCGCTGGTCGTCTCCGCAACGGCGCGGAGCGAGGATGGCGGCATCTATGTTGTGGGGCATACAAGTCATGCCGTGGACGGCCAGGCGCTGAAGGGCGAGCAGGATCTGGTCCTGATGCGCTATGATTCCACTGGGAAGAAGCTCTGGTCGCGCGTTCTGGGCGCTGCCGACAGCGCCGGCGGTTCGGCCGTTGCGGTGGATTCCTCGGGTAATGTCATCGTGGCCGGCTCGGTGAGCGGGGAGCTCAGCGGCACCAATCGGGTGGGCGGCAAGGACTCCCTGGTCGTCAAGTATTCGGCCGAAGGCGTCGAGCAATGGGCGCGCCGCTTCGGCGGACGCGAGGACGACGAGGCGCGCAGCGTCACGCTCGGGGCGGACGGGACGGTCTATGTCGGCGGGCGCACCGATGCTGCCTTTGGCGGTGTCGCGAGCACGGGCGGGACGGACGGCTATCTTCGCGCCCTCGATGAGAACGGTAATACGCTTTACACGCGCGGCGTTGGCGGCGGCGCGGGGACCCAGGAAGTGCGCGCTACGGCCATGGCCTCCGATGGCGGCCTGATCGTCGCCACGCAGGAAGAGGGCCGCGCTGTCCTGACCAAATATGCCGCCGGCGACGACGGTACCGGCGCGCCTGTCTGGACACTCGACCTGGGCGACATGGACAGCGGCCGGATCGGCGGTCTGGCCGTCGACGCGGACGGCGCGATCTACCTGTCCGGCGCTGCGGGTTCCGGCTTCAATCCCGGCAATGTCGTCTCGGCCAATCAGGGCGGGCGAGACGCGGTTCTCGTCAGGATCAGTGACGGCCCGGCAGCCAGCGTGGACTACACCACCTTCCTCGGTGCGGCCGGCGATAACTCGGCCTCCGGCGTCGCAGCTGCAAATGGCAAGATATACCTGACCGGCAAGACATCCGACGCCCTTCCCGGCGCCACCCAGAGCGGCGATCGCAACACGTTTGCCGCCGGGCTGGATGCCGCCACCGGCGCGCTCGACTGGGTCCATCAGGTCTCCGGCCGCGGCGGGTTGAGCGAAGGCGCCGGCATCGTCGTCGATCCCCAAGGCGACAACGCCTTGTCACGCATGGGCCTGCCGTCCGGGGAGCTTAAATACTCCGACAGCCGGCTGGTGACCGACCGGTCCGCCGTGCGTGCCGGCGACAGCTTTTTCGTTTCGGTCGATGGCGGCCGGAAGAAGAAGATCACCATCGAGGCGAACGAGACGATGCGTTCGCTGACCTTCAAGCTGAATTCGGTGATGCTTCTGGACGGGCGAGCCGACGTGCGCCGCTCGAGTGCCGGCGACATCCTGCGCGTGCAGCCCAATGTGGGCGTTGCGGTGGAGTTCTTCGCCGGGGAAAAGGGCGCCGATGCACTCAGCGGGCTGGGCCTGCCCCTCGGCGTCGTGGAGGGCAAGAAAAGCGCTCTGGACAAGGATGAGGATACCACCTCGGACGCGCCCAAGGTCTTCGCGCTGGAACTGCCCAATGCGTTGAGCATCGACAACAAGGATGCCGCCACCGTCGCCAACGACGCCCTGACGGCGGCGCTGGCCAAGGTTCAGCGCGCCTATCGCGAGCTGACGATGGATCCGGCGCTGAAAGACCTGATGGCCGGTCCCAAGGCGGGCAATCGCGGCGGTACGGTGCCGGCCTATCTCCAGGCCCAGATCGCCAACTACTCCGCCGGGCTCGAGCGCATGAATGCCGGTGGCGGCGGCGGCGGAACGCTCGCCCTGTTCTAGCCTGGCTCGCGCGGCTTAGGCCGCGCGCTCGTCCTGGGCATTGGCCATCAGAGCCGGCATCCAGTCTTCATGCGCCCGCTTCAGCTCGGACAGTGACACTGCGTGCTGAGCGTTCAGCGTCAGCTGGTCGCCGCCGACCAGGCCGACCGCCATCGCGGGAATGTCCGCACTCTTGGCCGCTTTGAGGATCGCCTCGGCGTCTGCGCCGTCAGCGGCAATCAGATAGCGCGCCTGGTCTTCACCGAATGCCCAGGCGAACAGCTCCACCTGGCCTTCATGGGCCAGCTTCACGCCAACGCCAGACGCGATCGCCATTTCGGCGGCGGCACAGGCCAGTCCGCCATCGGAGATGTCGTGGACAATGCGCGCGCGGCCCGACCGGATCTGGCCGCGTACGAAATCGCCATTGCGCTTCTCCACCTCGAGATCGACGCCCGGCGGTGCGCCGTCATCGTCGCCCTCGATGTGGCGCAGGTAGAGCGAGGCCCCGAGCTGGCCCTGCGTCTCGCCGACGCAGAGCAGGACCTGGCCCTCTTTCATGCCGCCAAATCCGGCACGTACGCTCACATCGGGAATGAGCCCGACCGCGCCGACCGCCGGGGTCGGCGGAATGGCCTTGCCGTCGGTCTCGTTGTAGAGCGACACATTGCCGGACACGACCGGGAAGGAGAGGGCGCCGCACGCCGCCGCCATGCCTTCCACGCAGCCCACGAACTGACCCATGATTTCAGGGCGTTCGGGATTGCCGAAATTCAGGCAATCGGTGATCGCGATCGGGTCTGCGCCGACCGCCGTCAGATTGCGCCAGGCTTCGGCTACGGCCTGCTTGCCGCCCTCGAACGGGTCGGCCGCGCAATAACGCGGCGTGCAGTCGGTGGTGATGGCCAGCGCCTTGTTCGAGCCGTGCACGCGCACGATGGCCGCGTCGGCCGGGTCTTCGGAACTGGTGACCGTATCGGCCATGACGTGCCGGTCGTACTGGCTCCAGATCCATTTCTTGGACGCCATGTCGGGCGAGCCGATCAGCGATTTCAGCGTCTGCCCGAGATCAGCCGGAGCTTTCAGGCGGGCCGTATCGATGCTGGCGCGCGCTTCGGCCGGGAAGTGGGGCCGATCGTATTTGGGTGCCTTTTCCCCGATCGGATCGAGGGGCAGGTCGCAAACCGTCTCGCCCTTGTGCCTGAGCACTAGGCGCCCGGTATCGGTGGTTTTGCCGATGGTCGCGACATCGAGATCCCACTTCTTGAAGACCCGCTCGGCCACGTGTTCGCGGCCGGGCTTGATGATCATCAGCATGCGTTCCTGGGATTCCGACAGCATCATCTCGTAAGCCGTCATCGCGGTTTCGCGCTGGGGCACGTGATCGAGGTCGAGCTCGATGCCCACGCCGCCCGAGCTTGCCATCTCCACCGAGGAGGAGGTCAGGCCGGCCGCGCCCATATCCTGGATCGAGCTGATCGCATCTTCGCTCATCAGCTCCAGGCAGGCTTCGATCAGCTTCTTCTCGGTGAAGGGGTCGCCGACCTGCACGGTCGGGCGCTTTTCTTCCGAGCCCTCGCCGAACTCGGCGGACGCCATGGTCGCGCCGTGAATGCCGTCACGGCCTGTCTTGGCTCCGACATAGAGCACCGGATAGCCGACTTCGCGTGCGGCAGCGGTAAAGATCTTGTCCCGGTCGGCCAGGCCGACCGCCATCGCGTTGACCAGGATGTTGCCGTTATAGCCCTTGTCGAAATTGGTCTCGCCGCCCACCGTCGGCACCCCGACGCAGTTGCCGTAGCCGCCAATGCCGGCGGCCACGCCGGACACGAGCTGGCGAGTCTTCGGATGCGAAGGATCGCCGAAGCGCAGCGCGTTCATCAGCGCCACCGGGCGGGCGCCCATCGTGAATACGTCGCGCAGGATGCCCCCCACGCCGGTCGCCGATCCCTGATAGGGTTCGATGAAGCTGGGGTGGTTGTGGCTCTCCATCTTGAAGACGGCCACCTGGTTGTCGCCGATATCGACCACGCCGGCATTCTCGCCGGGGCCGTAGACCACGCGCTCGCCCGAGGTCGGAAACTTGGCCAGGTGCAGGCGCGAGGACTTGTAGGAGCAGTGCTCCGACCACATCACCGAGAAAATACCCAGCTCGACCAGGTTCGGCGCCCGGCCCAGCTCGGACAGGATGATGTCGTACTCCTCGGCCGTGACGTGGTCGAGGGCGACATCCTCATCAATGCCTGGGGCGTAACGGGTCTCGGTCATTTCTGGCCTCCCAGCAGGCTTTCGAAGACGCCGCGCCCGTGCGTGCCCCCATGGGTCTCGTCCACGGCGCGTTCGGGGTGGGGCATCATGCCCAGCACATTGCCGGCCTCGTTGGTGATGCCGGCAATATCGTGGATGGAGCCGTTCGGATTGGCCAGGTAGCGGAAGGCCACGCGGCCGTCGCCCTCAAGGCGCGCAAGCGTTTCTTCGTCCGCGAAATAATTGCCGTCATGGTGCGCGATCGGGAACAGCACTTCATGCTGGTCGGTGTAGGCGCGCGTGAACATGGAGTTCGTCGTCTCCACGGAAAGCGGCGTTCTTTCGCATACGAAGCGAAGCCCGGCATTGCGCATCAGCGCACCGGGCAGCAGCCCGGTCTCGATCAGGATCTGGAAGCCGTTGCAGACGCCCAGGACCGGCGTGCCGTCGCTCGCCTTCTTGACTACGTCGCGCATGATGGGCGAGCGCGCAGCGATCGCGCCGGAGCGCAGATAGTCACCGTAGGAAAATCCGCCCGGCACCATGACGAGGTCGAGCCCGTCTGGCAGGGTCGTGTCTTCATGCCAGACCATTTCGGCCGGTGTACCGGTGACGCGTTCCAGCGCGTCCGCGGCGTCGCGGTCGCAGTTGGATCCAGGAAAGACGATGACGGCTGTTTTCATGGGGGCAGCGTTTAGCAGGGCTCGCACCGCTTGGCGAGAGCGTGTGGCGGGAGAGATCGCGGAGAATTACAGGGCGTCCGGCGGCAGCTGGCGAGCGTGCAGGACGCGGAGTATCAGAGGAAGCTTCCCCGGTCGAATTCGGTACACGATCCGATGCGATTTAAAGAGGTAGCTTCGCGTTTCACCGGACATGTCATCGACCGGGACACCCGCGAAGGGAAACTCGGCTATGAGGCGGAAAATCTCCAGCATTTGATCGCGGTAGCGGTCGGCCTGGTCGATCCCGTGGTCTTCGGCGCCCTGGAAATAGATTTGGCGAAGGTCGTGTTGGCCTCTTTGGCTAACCTCAATCTTTATAACCACGTTCAATGGCCTCCGCGCGCGCCTCGGCGAAGATCTCCTCGACCGATTGCTCGCTTATACCACTCTCTTCGCCTTCGCGTATCAGGCGAATGAATTCCGCGCGCTTCTGCTTGATTTCCTCGTCCTTGCGGATGAGATCGCGCACGTAATCGCTGGCGCTGGCATAGCGGCCCGAGCCGACCGCCTCGTCGACGACGGCTTTCAGCCCTTCGGGAAGGGAGACATTCATGGTCGGCATGACAGCCACTCCTTGATCAAAGAGTGGCAATTATTGCCATGGATACCGTCCCGATACAATTGCCGCTGGCGGTCGTCCGGCTCAGGCGCTCAATTCGATGTCGTAATTTTCGATCACCGGGTTGGCGAGCAGCTTGTCGCACATCTCCTTGACGCGCGCTTCGGCTTCTTCGGCGTCGGCGGTTTCAAGGTCGAGCTCGATCAGCTTGCCCTGGCGGGCGGCGCTGACTTCCTCGAACCCGAGATGGTTGAGCGAGTGGGCCACGGCCGAGCCCTGCGGGTCCAGGACGCCAGGTTTGAGATAGATGTGGATGCGCGCTTTCATCACTTCGCCTCGTTGGCTTCGGACGGGCCGTTTTCCTTCATGATGCCGAGCCGGCGCGCCACTTCGGCATAGGCCTCGGTGACATTGCCCAGATCGCGGCGGAAGCGGTCCTTGTCCATCTTCTCATTGGTCTCGATGTCCCACAGCCGGCAGGAATCGGGGCTGATCTCGTCCGCCAGGATGAGGCGGGGCATGTCGTTCTGGTCGTAGACCCGGCCGTACTCCAGCTTGAAGTCGACCAGACGGATGCCGGCACCGGCAAACAGGCCGGACATGAAATCATTCACGCGCAGCGACATGGCAAGCATGTCGTCAATGTCCTGGGTCGTGGCCCAGTTGAACGCGGTGATGTGTTCCTCGCTGACCATCGGATCTTCGAGCGCATCGTTCTTGTAATAGAATTCGACGATGGAGCGCGGCAGTGCCTCGCCTTCTTCCAGCCCGAGGCGCTTGGCGATCGAACCGGCCGCGACATTGCGCACGACGACTTCGAGCGGCACGATCTCGACTTCGCGTACCAGCTGTTCGCGCATGTTCAGGCGGCGGATGAAGTGAGTCGGCACCCCGATGCTGTTCAGCTGCGTCATGATGAACTCGGAGATCCGGTTGTTCAGGACGCCCTTGCCCTCCAGCGTTGCGCGCTTCTTGTTGTTGAAGGCGGTCGCGTCATCCTTGAAATGGGCGACCAGCGTGCCCGGTTCGGGCCCTTCATAGAGAATCTTCGCTTTGCCTTCGTAGAGTTTCTTGCCGCGGGACATGAGGCGTTCGCACTCCGGTACATGGCGCCGGGCCCGTCCGCTGCGAATGACTTGGTCGAGGGCGGGCCTTGCGCTCTTTCAAAAATGAGAAGAGGCGGCCCGCGAAAACGGGCCGCCAATTCGGGCGTGACCATAATGGCAAAGCCGGCCTGCTGCAACAGAGCGTCCATGCCGTCCAGCCTACCGTGACAGATTGATTATCGCGCCGCCGCACGATACTTCCAACAAGGAAAGCCCGCCTTTGATGAGAGGAATTGACATGCCGAACTTCAACGACCGCGAGAAGGCATTCGAAAACAAGTACGTTCACGACCAGGACCTCGAATTCAAGGCACAGGTGCGCCGCAACCGCCTGCTCGCGGCGTGGGCCGGCGAGCTGATGGGCCTCTCCGCCGACGAGATCGACGCCTACAAGAAGGAATTGGTCAAGGTCGACTTCGAGGAGCCCGGCGACGAGGACGTGTTCCGCAAGGTGCGCGCCGATTTCGACGCGAAGAATGTGGACCAGTCCGACCACCAGCTGCGCCGCACGATGGACGAGTTGATGGCCGAGGCGCGCGAACAGGTCCGCAGCGAGGGCTGATGGCCCGGCTCGGCCGCATCGAAGAGGCCGGGGCGGACATGTCTGCCCTTCCCGCCTTGCCGGACGGCAAGATCGTGCTCGTGATGGACGGAAATTGCGCGTTGTGCTCGCTGGGCGCGCGGACCATTGCGCGTAGCGACAGCGACGATGTGTGCCGGATCGCCACCGTCCAGTCGCCCACAGGCCGGGCCTTGCTGAAACATTTCCGGCTCGACCCGGAAGACCCCTGGTCGTGGCTCGCGCTGGTCGAGGGCGAGGCGTTGACCTCCAGCGACGCAATCATCGCGGTCGGAAAGCGCCTGTCCCTTCCCTGGCGGGCGCTGGCCCATGTCGGGTCGTGGCTGCCGCGGGGCCCGCGCGAATGGGCCTATCGCGTGGTCGCGCGCAATCGCTACGCCTGGTTCGGGCGCAACGATCTGTGCGCCATACCCGACCCAAGGCTGCGCGCCCGCCTGATCGACAGCTGACGCGCTGTCAGCGAAGCCTTCGCAAAAGGGGGGCGCCTAGCTGCCGCGGCGGCCCCAGCGGGCTACGCTGCCCCGGCCATCGACATGCACGAACGGGCCGTGTGCGGCATTGGCGCCATAGGCCCCGATCCCGCCTGCGGGCAGCTCGTCGCTCTTGGTGAACAGCTCGCTGGCGAAATCGTACAGGAATTCCGCGTCCGCCCGGGTGACCCGGTTATCGCCGTCGATATCGTCCATCACATTATTCTGCGGATCGGTATCGACGAAGACATCGGCCGCATCCCCATACATGTGACGCGACCGCGACGCGGAGCCGATCGCCGTGTTGTAGAAGGGCGTGCGGTACCCGCTCATCACGAAGAAGCTCTCGGCATCGGTGCGGTCTGCCGCGTTCAGTTCCCGGATGAGGGCTTCGACCCGTGTCAGCATCGGCTCGGTCACCATCAGGAATTTCGGCCAGTGGGCCGGTTGCTGCTTGCAGATGAACTGGCCGATGGTGAAGTTGGGCGAGACCGGGACATCCATGTCGCCCTGCGTCAGGCGGATCAGGCCCTCGGGCGTATCTTCGGGATACTCGCCGATCCGGTAGCCTTCCATCACGGTATTGGAGCCCCGATCGTCCATCTCGCTCAGGACGAAGACGGTCAGGCGCTGTAACTCTCCATCCGGGTTGAAGGCCACCAGCCGGTGAATGCCCGGCTCGTCCGGCGCGGTCCAGCTATGGCTGCTGGCCAGGCCCGTGGCTCGTTCGCTGTCGACGCCGATGGCAAACTCGCCTTCTGCCTCCAGGCTTAGAGTCTCGCCGGGCATGAGGGTTTCATGCCAGAGCGGGTAGGGCGCCTCGTCGCCGTTCACCGCGACGTTCAGCCAAGTGTCCTTGGGCGGCGTCCGGTCGGGCCGGTTGGCAAGCTCGGTCAGAACCTCGTCCAGCCTTTCACCGCCGGCCGGCGCGCTTTCTTCTGACTGGCCGGGCGAGGACGCCGGGCTCTCCTGCACGCCAGATGGGGCTTCGGTCTGGGGCAACTGCGTTTGCGGATCGCTTTGCGAGTTGACCTCGTCGGCGCAGGCCGTCGAGGCGAACAGCGCGAACGCTGCCGTGCTGAGGCAAAGACGCTTACGCATCGGTGGGCACCTCGTCATTGCGCCCGTCGATGCGGGCTTCCTGGGTGGAATCGGTGATCGGGCTCTCGCTGCTCTGGTCGGCAAAGGAGACCGGATTGTCCTGCATGGCCTGCAGCGTCGCCGCATCCCAGCCATAGACGTCGGGATGGAAGCGGGCATCGCCAGTCTCGTCGACGGTCGCGGTGAAATACACGGTGTGGATCGGAACCGGGTTCTCAAGCTCGAGCCGCTCCAGCTCCTGTCCGGCCACGACGTCGCGGACGTTTTGTGCGTCCAGCCGCTCGTCCTGACTGGCCAGCCAGTCACTCATGCGCAGCGGCTCGGCCAGGCGGATACACCCGGAGCTGAAGCTGCGGTGCGCATCGTCGAACAGGTGCTGGGCCGGGGTCCCGTGCAGATAGATGGCCTGGTTGTTGGGGAACATGAATTTCAGCTCGCCCAGCGCGTTCTCTTCGCCAGGTTCCTGGACCAGCCGGTATTCCTCTGCGACGTCCTGCGTATCCCACGAGACCGTGTCCGGGTCGGCGCGCTCGCCGGTATCGCGGTCGAGCACGAAATAATCGTGGCTCTCGATGTAGTCTCCGCTCCCGCGGATGTCGTCCAGCTTGTCGCGTTCCAGAATGCTCTCCGGCACGTACCAGCGCGGGTTGGCCACCAGGTATTCGAGCGAATCGGTCAGCATCGGCGTCTGCCGGCTGCTGCGGCCCACGATTGCCTTCATCTCGACGGCCACCTCCCCATTCTCATAGGCGCGCGCCTTGTAGGCGGGGATGTTCACGCGCACATGCGTCGGCGCGAAGCGTTCGGGCGCCCAGCGCCATCGTTCCAGATTGGCGTCGATGCGATCGACGAGATCGCCGGGTGTCGCGTTGAGTTCGGCCAGCGTGCTCGGCCCGACAATCCCGTCAACCTTGAGGCCCCGGTCGCGCTGGAAGGCTTTGAGAACCTCGGACAGCTCTTCGGTGAACAGCGCGGTATGCGCTTCCTCCCGTGTGGCCCCGGATTGTGTCTCGACCTCGCGTACCGGCGCGTCTGGCACGTCGTAATCCTCGGCGGCCAGACGCGTTCGCAAGTCCTCCACGATCGCATCCTCATCGCCGACCTCGATCAGCTCGCCGGGGGCGTCGATAGCCTCCCAGCTGTCGGTCTCGGCACGCGCGCGATAATGTCCGCGCAGCTCGCGCAGACTGGAGAATTCGTCATGGTCGGGGTCGAGCTCGCTATAATCGAACAGGCCTTCGCCCGCCTCGGCCAGCCAGAGCGAGAGGTTCTCCGACGCGGTATCCTCGATGACGGGCGCATCGGCGATGTCGCCGGGGTCGGTGACGCCGTTGACCCGCGCGTCGGCGTAAAGAAGGAACGCGGCTGTCAGTGTCAGGTCTGCCCGGGCGCGTTCGGTGTCGCTCAGCCTGTCGAGGGCGCCGATATCGCGCACACGCTCCAGCAGGCCGGGAGCGATATAGACTCCCGACTGCGGCGCCTCTTCCAGCGCACGCACAAGATCGCGCACACCCTCTCTGTCCCAGATCGAGTCGAAGACCCGGATCGCATAGGCTTTTTCCGCCGCGGTCATCAGGCCTTCGGCGTCCGGACCGATCATGGCCCGCAGCGTATCGTCCACCATCGCTTCCTGAATGGCTCCGGCCACGCTCGATTGCGCGATGGCGCCATCCGGCCCGGTGGTCTCGCCCTGCACCTCGGGATCGACCCGGCTCATCGGCGTCTGGGCGAGCGAGGGGGTTGAGATGGCTAGAATGGCAGCGCTCGAAAGAAGAAAGGCGCGCGCAGTGCTTTGGTAAGTCATGACGTTTGAGGCGTCCTTGCGTCAGCTTTGCTGAATCAAGAGCCTTTGGAGGAGTCGCGTTCCGACTTGTCTGCAGACGCGGTCCTAGTGCGCGTCCTCGTCCTCTTTATCGTCAAGCGACTTGGGGCCTTTATCCTCTTTTGTTTCGAAGACGGAGTGTTCCAGCCTGCGCAGACCGACGAGGACAAGCAGCGCGATGACGATGGCAGTCCCTGGCAGCAGAATATGCCCGACGCCGATCGACACACCGATGGCGCCGGCGAGCCAGAGCGCGGCGGCGGTCGTCACCCCCCGCACATCGGCGCCGGAGCGGATGATGGACCCGGCCGCGATGAAGGCGACGCCGGAGGTGACAGCCTCGATCACGCGGATGGGATCGGGGCGTGATCCGTCCTGCTCGCCGGTAATCATGACAGTCATGCCGAGCGCAGTCAGGGTGAACAGGCAGGCGGCCAGGCTGACCAGCATGTTGGTGCGCAGCCCGGCATTGCGTTCGGGGTCTTCGCGCTCCAGCCCGATAAACGCGCCGGCAATCGCCGCCAGAAACAGGCGAAACGCCGCGACGGGGTAGGACTCCGCTGGCCCGGTCTGGAAGATGGCCTCGAACATGTCGCCTCCTCTGCTCTTTGAACGGAGGGGTGGCGCGAAGGTTCCCCGGTCAGAGCCCGAAGGACTCCCGGCGTTCGACCACCGCCAGCGCATGCTCGAACGCGCCGCGTATGTCCGCATCGCTGTAATGCATGGTGATGCGCGCCAGCCTGTCGCCGGTCTCGCGGTCGATCAGCAGCAGGAAGCCCGTGGCGCCGTATTCTTCATCGAGAAGACGCGTCAGTCCTTCTTGCCGGGCGAGATCCTCGACGCCCAACCGCCGGCCCAGCGTGAAATCGAAGGTGACGAACTCGATGGGCGCGTCCCGGTAGTCCGCGCTGATCCGGTCCAGGCGCGGTTCGAGAACCCGGCAGGGCCCGCACCAGTCCGACCGGAAGGTCGCGGCCACCAGCCGCGGGTCCTGCGGGCTCTGGGCCAGGCTTGCCGCGGACGCGCACAGCCACAGCGCCATCACCGCGAACGCACGCCGAAGAGAAAGCTGCATCTGCGTCTCCTGTGTGAAGGCCGCTAAGGGACGAAGGCCCACCGTATCACACGCTGAAATCCCGGGCGAAGCGCAGCGCAGACCCGGGACCTGGAAAGCGCTCCCCGCCTACCTCTCGCACTCATGATCGGTGAGCCCTGAGATATCGACCAGGCCGGTTTCGCGATCCACATCGATGCGCGCATGGCGCAGCACATCCAGCCCGATGATGAGGGCCGGTTCGTCCGCCCAGCCACGCACGTCGAAGGCGTGAACGTCGGCGACCGAGACATAGAACCAGCCCATGCACAAATCGCCCACCTCAAGCCCGGCCACAAGCTTGCGCTCATAGCTCACCACGGTTTCGCTGGAACTGACCCCTTCCACCTGTGTCGTTTGTGCCGAGCGGCCGCCGCGTGCTGCGCGGGCGAGCGCCATGTTGCCCAGCGACGCCGTCGCGCCGGTATCGATCATGATCTTGATCGGGGTGGACACCCCGCCCACACGCGCTTCGCCCAGCATCAGCCGTTCGGGGGAGAGGCGCAGGTCGCCGCGAAGCGGACCCCCCTCGGTCAGGCGAAGCTGTGCGGCTGGAAGGTCGAGGCTGTAGCCGCCCGCGCCAATCGCGTCCGCCCCCATCAGGCCGGCGGCATGGAAGGCACGCGTCTGATCGTCGAACAGGACGATCGCGTTGACGGCGCGGGATCCGGCGCCGAAATCGAACCCGGACAGCGTGAAGTATTCGGTGTCGAACGCGCCGGTCATCGAATCGGCACGCCGATAGCGCGATGCGTCGCGCTGATAGCCGAGCTGGGCGGCCACCGGTTCGGCGACGGCGGTGTGCGTGGTTGCGGTATCGAAAATGAACGGGACGCGGTCGACCGGTTCGAGATAGCCGCGAAACCGGACCGGTTCGCCTAAGTCGACCGTGATCGAGTAATGACCGGCAACGGCCTGGTGCAGATCATAGCTTCGATCCTGCGAGGCCACCCCAGGCGTGGGGCCGGCCGCGCTCATCGTCGCTCCCGCTGCAATCCCCCCCGCAATCCCTGCTGCAATCATCGACAGAACGGCCACGCTGTCTCCCTTCGCACGGTCTCGTTGCGAATTAGAGCGCGGCCATCATCGCGATGCAAGGCGAGGCTTAGCTCGCCCCGAACACCCGCTCGAAGATGGTGTCGACATGCTTGGCGTGGAAGCTCTCGTCGAACAGCGCGTCGATCTCGCTGTCCGAAAGCCGGTCCGTCACCTCTTGATCGGCCTTGAGCCGGTCGCGCAGATGCCCGCCCTCGTCCCAGGTTGCCAGCGCATTGCGCTGGACCAGGCGGTAGGAGTCTTCCCGACTCACGCCCTTCTGGGTCAGCGCCAGCAGCACGCGCTGCGAATTGTGAAGCCCGCCCTGCGCATCCAGATTGGCCTTCATGGCCTCCTCGCGCACGACCAGCTTCTCGATCACGCCCGCCGCGCGATGCAGGGCGAAATCGAGATGGACGGTGGCGTCCGGCCCGATCCCGCGCTCGACCGAAGAGTGGGAAATATCGCGCTCGTGCCACAGCGCGACATTCTCCATGGCAGGCATCACCGCCGAGCGCACGAGGCGCGCCAGGCCGGTCAGGTTCTCGGTCAGGATCGGGTTGCGCTTGTGCGGCATGGCCGAGGAGCCTTTCTGCCCCTTGGAGAAGAATTCTTCGGCCTCGCGCACTTCGCTGCGCTGCAGGTGACGGATTTCCACCGCCAGATTCTCGATCGAGCTCGCCACAAGGCCGAGCACGGCGAAATAATTCGCGTGCCGGTCGCGCGGGATGACCTGGCTGGAGACCGGCTCGGGCGTCAGGCCGAGCTGCTCGGCGACATGCTCTTCCACGCGCGGATCGATATTGGCGAACGTCCCGACCGCGCCGGAGATGGCGCAGGTCGCGATTTCCTCGCGCGCGGCGACGAGGCGGGTGCGGGCCCGGTCGAATTCGGCATAGAAGCGCGCCAGCTTGATGCCGAACGTGGTCGGCTCCGCATGGATGCCGTGGCTGCGCCCGATGCAGACCGTGTTCTTGTGCTCCTTCGCCCGTGTCGCCAGCGCGGCCAGCAGCCGGTCGAGGCCGGCCAGCAGCAGGTCGGCGGCATCGCGCATCTGCACCGCCAGGCACGTGTCCAGCACGTCCGAACTGGTCAGGCCCTGGTGCACGAAGCGGGCCTGCTCGCCCACATGCTCGCCCAGATGGGTCAGGAAGGCGATGACGTCGTGTTTGACCTCGCGCTCGATCTCGTCGATGCGCGCAATGTCGAATTCGACATCCTTGGCCGTCCACACCGCCTCGGCTGCCGATTGCGGCACGACGCCCAGCTCGGCCAGCTTGTCGGTCGCGTGCGCTTCGATCAGGAACCAGATCCGGTATTTGTTTTCCGGGCTCCAGATCGCTTCCATTTCCGGGCGGGTATAGCGGGGGATCATGTCTTACTCGGTCTCTTCACGGGGCTGGCCGGGGACGTGCGCGACCGCCTCGATGGCGACACGCGCGCCCGGCTGGGGCAGGGCGGCAATTCCCACGACGCTGCGCGCCGGGGCATGGGGGCGAAGGCGCGTGCCGAAAGCGCGCTGCCAGGCCCTGGTAAAGCCCGCGCTGTCGATCTCGCCGGTCTCGGCCACGATCATCACACGGGTGAAAACGAGGGTCTCATAGCTCAGACCCCGGTCGCGCAACACCTCGTCCAGCACGGTCAGCGCAGCCCCGGTCTGGCTTTCCACGTCGCCGGGAATGCGTCCGGTCTCGTCGGCCGGGGCGGTGACTGCCGAAACAAAGACCAGATCGCCCGCCTCAGCGAGCGTCCGGTAGGCACCCAGCGTTCCGGACCGCACCTCGCTCAGGCTGGCGGACGCAGGTTCGCTGGCTTCAGGCTCACGCTCCTGCCCGCAGGCGCCGAGCATCATCGCGCCGCAAAGCGCCAGGGAGGAAACGGAAAATCGCGCAGCGCGCATCTGTTGAGCCTTCAAGCTGGAAAGGGCCGTGTCGCAGCGAGAACGCCCGATTGTCCCGGTCGCGTCAAGCCGTGCGCCGCCGCTCCAGATGCGCCGCGGCCAGGAAGCAGAGCGCCCCGACCAGGTAGAGGCTGATCCCGGCCAGCAGCGACACGCGCAGCGCCTCGCCCGCGCCCAGCATCGGAGTCAGTGTGCTCGACAGGCTGCCGATCGCGAGCGGGCCAAGCCCGAAGCCGAGCAGATTGTTGATCAGCGCAATAATCGCCGCGACCGAGGCGCGGATGCCGGGGTGGGACAGATTCTGTGCCGCGGCCAACGTCGGGCCGAGCCAGACATAGCTGAGCAAGGTGGGCACGATCAGGAGCAGGATCGTCGCCATGCCGCTGCCGGCCAGAAGCGCGATAATGAAGAGCGGCGTTGCGATGAGCTGTGCGATCCCGGGCACCAGCCCGTAGGCGCCGCGCACCTTCGGTGCGAACCGGTCGGCCAGCCATCCGCCCGCGACCGCCCCCGCCATGCCGAACAGGAAGACCGGGGAGAGATACATCCCGACCGCATCCAGCGACATGCCTTGCGAACGCTGCAGGAAGCTTGGCACCCACTGATAGAGCGCGTAGCCGGCAAACGAGGTCGAGGCGGCAGCTGCGGCGAACATGAACAGGGCCGGGGTCTGCACCATGTGGGCAAAGGCGGCCAGCGTGCCCGAACGCGAGGCGAGGGGCGCGTCCGGCGTCACCTTTTGTTGCGCCGGCGCTGCGCGATCCATCTGCCCGCGTGCCGGTTCGCGGATGGTCAGCACCATCAGGACCGCCAGCACGATGCCGGGCAGGGCCAGAATGTAGAATGCCGCCCGCCAGGAGAGCGCATCGGCCAGCATGGCGCCGAGCAATGTGCCTGCGGTCAACCCCAGCGGCGCGCCGACGCTGAACACGCCGATGGCAAAGCCGCGCCGGTGTTCGGCAAAGAAGTCCGACAAGACCGAATAGGAGGGCGCCACGCCGCCGGCCTCGCCCACCGCCACCCCGATCCTCGCGGCGGCGAGGTGCACGAAGCCCTGCGCCATCCCCGTCAGCGCGGTAAAGCCGCTCCACAAGGTCGCGGCCATCGCGATCAGCCTGATGCGGTGCGTCCGGTCGGCGAACCAGGCGATGGGCACGCCCAGAATGGCGTAGAACAGCGCGAACATGGTCCCGCCCAGCAGGCCGAGCTGCCAGTCCTGCAAGCCGATATCGTCGCGAATTCGCTCCTGCAGCACGGCAAAGAGCTGGCGGTCCATGAAATTGACCGCATAGACCAGCATCAAAACCGTCAGGACATACCAGGACGTGCCGGCACGCACGGGGGATGGGCTCGCGTCCGTCGTCTCCGCCATTCACCGCACTCCCGGACCGATTCGTGTTCCCAGCCGTGTCAGGCTGGGCGCATTCGTCTCTGGATTCCAGCGTCGTAGGGATGAGAAGTTAACGCGTAAGAATTGAAAATATATCGATTTTTTGGTGTCGATCGACAGATTGCGACCGGTCAGGGAGGGGATATTTCAGCCCCGTGCCGCAGTTGAAAAGCACCACGCGCGCATCGCGTTCGAGCCGCCCGTCCGCCCGCGCCTGCTGCGCTGCAGCAAGCGTGGCTGCGCCTTCCGGGCACAGGAGCAGGCCGTCCTTCTCCCCGCACAGCGTGCGTGCCGTTTCGATCTCGGCGTCGCTGACCGCGATCGCCGCCCCGCCGGAGTCGCGCACGGCATCGAGAATGAGAAAATCGCCGATCGCCTTGGGTACGCGGATGCCGGCCGCGACCGTTGTGGCATTCTCCCAGGCCGGCGCATGACGCTCTCCCGCCTCGTAGGCCCTCACGATGGGCGCGCAGCCTTCGGCCTGCACGGCGAACATTTTCGGCCGCTCGCTGCCGATCCAGCCGAGCTTTTCCATCTCGTCGAACGCCTTCCACATGCCGATCAGACCGGTGCCGCCTCCGGTGGGGTAGAAGATGGCATCGGGCAGCGTCCAGCCCATCTGGAAAGCCAGCTCGATCCCCATCGTCTTCTTGCCCTCGATCCGGTAGGGCTCCTTCAGGGTCGAGACATTGAACCAGCCCGCTTGCTTGTCGAGCTGGGCGACCAGCGCCCCGCATTCGTGGATCAGCCCGTTGACGCGGAAGACCCGGCCGCCCTGCGCCGCGATCTCGCGCACATTCACCTCCGGCGTGTCGGAGGGGCAGAAGGAATAGGTCTCCATCCCCGCCCGCGCGCCATAGGCCGACAGGGCCGCGCCGGCATTGCCGTTGGTCGGCATGGCCAGCCGGGTCAGGCCGAAGCTTTTCGCCATCGCAACGGCCAGCGCCAGCCCGCGCGCCTTGAAACTGCCCGTGGGAAGCCGGCCCTCATCCTTGACCAGAAGCGGGCCGGACAGGCCGATCGCCGCCGCGCTCTGCGCACAGTCCACCAGCGGCGTGTCCACTTCGCCCAGGCTGACCACATCCTCGTCGCGCGCGACCGGCAGCAGCTCGCGCCAGCGCCAGAAGCCGGGCTCGCCCGCGCGCTTGCGCGCCGCGATCTCATCGCGGTCGACACCGGTTTTCATCGCGTCCAGGTCGTAGCGCGCCAGCAGGGGCCAGCCTGCGGGCGACAGATTGTGCGCCCGGTCCGTCTCCACACGCTCTCCCGTCATCGCGCATTCGAGATGGGTGAAGAAATGAGCGGGCGAGGGCATGGACGAAATCTCCGTGTAATTGATCGGTCGACAGTCTAGTCTTGCCCGGTTGGACCGGGCAGGGGATGCACATGGCACAAGTCATCGGGCTGGGCGGAGTTTTTTTCAAGGTGGACGATCCGGAGGCCACCATGGACTGGTACCGCAACGTGCTCGGCGTGAGCGTGAATGAGTATGGCGGAGCCGATTTTCTCCATGCGAATAGCGCGCAGGGCCGAACTCAGTCGGCGCGCACCATATTTGCGCCCTTCAAGACGGAAACCGACTATTTCCAGCCCTCCGGCGCCGCTTTCATGATTAACCTCATGGTCGACGATCTCGACGGCGTGCTTGAACTTGTCCAGGCGGCCGGCGTGCCTCTGGAGGGCGAGCGGCAGGACTATGATTACGGCCGCTTCGCCTGGGTCATGGATCCCAACGGCATCAAGGTCGAGTTGTGGGAGCCCATCGAGCCGGCGTCCTAGAGCAGGCGGCCTAGAGCAGGCCCATCGCCTTGAAGCTCGCCGTCCGGTCCCGCCCGATCACCAGATGGTCGTGAATGACGATGTCGAACGGCCGCGCGGCCTCTTTCAGCCGCTTGGTCATCTCGATATCGGCGCTGGAGGGCGTCGGATCGCCACTGGGATGGTTGTGCACCAGGATCAGCGCCGAGCAGTCCAGCGCCAGCGCCTGCTTGACCACTTCGCGCGGATAGACCGGGGCATGATCGACCGTGCCGTGCGCCTGAAACTCGTCGGCGATCAGGCGGTTCTTCTTGTCCAGGAACAGCACCCGGAATTCCTCGGTCGTCGCGTGCTGGAGGGCCGTGCGGCAATAGTCGACCAGCGCCGACCAGGAGGAGATGACCGGGCGCCCGGTGACCTGCTCGCGTGAGATGCGCACCGCGGCCGCATGCAGCAGTTTGAGATCGAGCGCGATCTTCTTCGATATGCCCTCGATGGCTTCCAGCTGCGCCATGTCTGCCGCGCAGACCCGCCCCAGATCGCCGAACCGCGCGATCAGCGCCTTGGCCACCGGCTTGACGTCCCGGCGCGGGATGGAGCGGAACAGGAAAAGCTCCAGCAGCTCGTAATCGGCCAGCGCGGCCCCGCCGGCCTCGGCAAAGCGCGCGCGCAACCGGTCCCGGTGCCCGTGGAAATGGGGTTTCGTCTCAGCGCTCATGCGCGCAGTCTAGGGCGCGAACAATTCGTTTGTCAGTGGAAATCTCGCGGGCGGTTTCGCGGCTCACCGATGTCCTCCCCCGCAAGCAGGGGAGCACACCAGCGTCTGCGTCTTGGCGATTATTCACTGCCCTCCGCGATGTCCTCCCCCGCCTGCGGGGGAGGTGTCGCCGAAGGCGACGGAGGGGGCGAGATCGAAGAACGCCCCCTACCAGGGCGGGCAGTCATAGCCTTTGGGCGATTTGGTGAAGATTTCCACCCCGTCCTCGGTTACGCCGACTGAGTGCTCGAACTGGGCCGACAGCGACTTGTCGCGCGTCACCGCCGTCCAGCCGTCTGACAGGACCTTCACCGTCGGCTTGCCGTCATTGAGCATGGGTTCGATCGTAAAGAACATGCCCGGCTCCAGCACTTCGGCCGTTCCGCGCTCGCCGAAATGGAGCACGTTGGGCGCGTCGTGGAACAGGCGTCCGATGCCGTGGCCGCAGAAATCGCGCACCACCGAGGTGCGCTGCGCCTCGGCATAGTCCTGGATGGCCGCGCCGATATCGCCGAACGTATTGCCCGGCTTGACCTCGGCGATGCCGCGCATCATCGCTTCATACGTCACCTCGACCAGGCGCTCGGCCTTGCGGCGCACCTCGCCGACGGTGAACATCCGGCTGGTATCGCCGTGCCACCCGTCCACGATGCAGGTCACGTCGATATTGACGATATCGCCGTCGCGCAGCGGCTTGTCGTTGGGAATGCCGTGGCAGACCACGTGATTGATCGAAGTGCAGGACGACTTGGTATAGCCGCGATAGAACAGCGTCGCGGGCACCGCGTCGTGGGCGAGGAAGAAATTGCGGACCTTGTCGTCGATCTGCTGGGTCGTGATGCCCGGCTGGACGAAGCCGACCAGCTCGTCGAGCGCGCTGGCCGCCACATGACCGGCCTTGCGCATTCCCTCGAAGCCTTCCGGCCCGTGGCGCTTGATCCGCCCGTCTCGGGTGGCACCCTCAAGTTCGAGATCTGCGTCGCTCAACTCTCATTCTCCATCGGCCTTGGCCTTCATATAAACCGGCCCGGGCGTCAATGAAACGCCCGGGCCGTAATTGGGTTCGCAGGATCTGCCCTTTATTCGGGATTGAACGGGCTGTCCGCATTCCAGGCCGGGCGTGCGTCCGCATTGGCGATCGAGCTGATGATCTCGTAATTGATGCGGGCAAATTTCGCGCCCTGGTCGAAGAGCACGCCGGCATCGGCCTCGTCGCCGGGACCGTGATAGTCGCCGCCGAGGAACTGTAAAAAGCCCTGGCCCTCGTCGTCGGCCTCGTCCGGGGAGGAGAAGCCGGTCATCAGGAAGAGCGACGGCACGCCGTGGCGCACGAAATGATAATGGTCGGAGCGCGTGAACAGCGCCTGCTCCGGCATCGGGTCCGGCGTCAGATAGGCATCGGCGCGCAGCGCGGCGGCTTCGGCGATGGGGCCAAGGCTCGAATGCTCGGCCCCGAACGCGATGAGATCGTCGAACACATAGCGGATCACCGGCATGTCCAGATTGACGTTGGCGACCATCTCCTCAAGGGCCGGCGTCGGGTTGGCCGCCAGATGGGCGGCGCCCAGAAGGCCCTTTTCCTCGGCTGTCAGCGCGACGAAGGCGACCGTGCGCCGCGGGGCTCCGGCCTCGCTCATGGCGCGCGCAGTCTCCAGCATGATCGAGGTGCCCGACGCATTGTCCAGCGCGCCATTGCAGATGCGGTCCTCGTCCGAAAGCGGCTGGCAGATGCCGATATGATCGAGGTGCGCGGTGACCACCACCACCTCGCCGGCCAGCTCGGGGTCCGAGCCCGGCAGGATGCCGATCACATTGTCGCTCTCGATGATCTCGCGCTGCGTCGCCTGGGCCAGGTGAACGCGCTTGCCCAGCGCGAAACGCGGCAGGTCCTCACCGGCCAGGGCGGCTTCTTTCAGCGCCTCGAAATTGTGGTCGGTTCCGTCGAACAGGATCTGTGCCCCGGCATCGCCGATGGTCGCGGTCACGTCCAGATCGGTGGCGGTCGCCGCCGCCGTGCTGGTGCTCGGCCGGCTCGCGCGCGGGATCAGCCGGTCGAAATCCCACCGGGTCAGGCCTTCGGGCGCGATATAAATCAGGCCGGCTGCGCCATGGGCGGCGGCGGTGGAGGTGCGCGTGATGGTGGAGTTCAAGTGGGCGGCCACGTCGCTCGGCACATTGTCCGGCGCACCGGCGAGCGTCACCACGATCTTGCCCTCGACATCCAGGCCCTCATAGTCGGCAAGGCCCAGCTCGGGCATGTCCAGGCCATAGCCCACGAACACGGCCTCGGCCTCGATCTCGCTGGTGTCATGTTCGGCGTGGGGGCCGACCAGAAAAGTCTGGCCATAGTCGAGCGCCTCGTCGCCGATCCGCATCCGGGCCGCATCGGCGACCACGGTCATGGTCTGCAGCGGCACCGGATCGTAATAGCCGTCGCTTCCGCCGGGCTCGAGGCCCAGGCGCCGGTACTCGCTCACGATATAGGCTGCCGCAATGTCATAGCCGCGCGTGCCCGCCTCGCGCCCTTCCAGAAGGTCGCTGGCCAGAAACCGGATATGGGCCTCGATGGCATTGGCCGAGATGTCCGGGCCGGCCGGCTGCGCGCTCGCGCTGTCGGGTGCGGCGCTCTGGGTCTGGCAGGCGGTCAGGGCAGTCAGGGCCGCCATCATGGCGGCTGCGGTCAGCATGGGTCGCATCGATGTCAGGGCCTCCCCGCCCCGTTTTTCCAAAATCGCGCGCGAGTATAGGCAGGGGCCGTGCCGCGACAACGCTGGCGTCCAGTCACGGCAGAGCGGGCAGGGACGGGCCGGTGTTACCCCGCCGCGAATGCCTCGGCTGCGGCGACGAGCTCCGGGGCCGGACGCGCGTAATGATCGGCGAAGGCGGCGTCCATGCGGGCCGGCTTTCCGGTCGACAGCTGGAAGCAGACCAGCTTGGTTCGCGCGCGAAACATCGTCTCGCCAGTGCTGACCCGGCGGAACTGATACCAGCGTTCGGCCCGCAATCGCCCGTCCGAGCGCACGATCCAGACCGCGCAGGCAATCTCTTCGCCCGCCCGGCCATGGCCGAGATAGTCGGCCTCGGTGCGCAAGATCGCCATGCCCCGGTCGGCCTCGTGGCAGTCGGCGCGGGTGTATCCGTCCGCCTCCCAGTGCGCCCACGCCGTCTCGTCGGCCCAGCGCAGATAGGCGGCATTATTGGCATGGCCGAAATCGTCGATATCGCTCTCCTGGACGGTCAGCGTGTGCACGAAGGGAGAGGGCAGGTCCCAGCCTGCGTCATCGGGGGCAATTGTCATCGGGACATCTCCAGGCCGCTTTGCCTTTGAGAGGGGAGCAGTGCATATCTGGCCCCAGCCATAGCAGGAGCGGTCGATGGGACAAAGACGGGTCAGCGCAGGCATTGTCGTGATCGGCGATGAAATCCTGTCCGGGCGGACGCAGGACATCAACGTCCAGCAGATCGCGCAGTTTCTGACCCCGCTGGGCGTGTCGGTCCGCGAGGTGCGCATCGTGGCCGACGTGACGGCGGCGATCGTGGAGGCGGTCAACACGCTGCGCGAACGTTGCGACTATGTCTTCACGACCGGCGGCATCGGCCCGACCCATGACGACATCACCGCGGATGCGATTGCCGAGGCGTTCGGCTGCGAGATCGGCGTGCGCGACGACGCCAGGGCCATCCTGGAGCGCTGGTATGAAAAGACGGGGACCGAGATCACCGAGGCGCGCCTGCGCATGGCCCGCATCCCGGACGGGGCCAGCCTGATCGAAAACCCCGTGACCGGCGCGCCCGGCTTTCAGATCGCCAATGTCTTCGTCATGGCCGGCGTGCCCAAGATCGTGCGCGGCATGCTGGAAGACGTCGCGCCGCGTATCGAGGGCGGCGCGGTGACCCATTCGGTTTCGGTGCGGCTGGAAAATGTGCGCGAGGGCGATATCGCCGCCGAGCTCGGCGAGTTGCAGGAGCGCTATGAAGACGTCTCCATCGGCTCCTATCCCTGGTTCGAGGACGAGGGGGAGAAGGGGCTGCGGCGCGGCATCGTCCTGATCGCGCGCTCGACCGACAAGGACGTTCTGGACACGCTGAAATCGCAATTCCAGGCCTTCGAAACCTCCTGATAGCCACAATTCAGGCTTGCTATGGCCTCACCCCCTCCTGACGATCGGTCCTGCGCGGGACGATCGGCACGGTCTTTTTGGAGGGGACACGCCATGGCTTCACAGACATTGAAACTTGCCCTTATGGGCGCCGCCTCGCTGGGCGCGCTCTGGCTTCTGGCCGCCTGCGACGGCGCCCAGGAAACGCGAACATCCAGCCTCACCCCGCCGCCTCCACCGCCACCCCCGCCTTCCGCTCCGCCGCCGCCGGTGATGCGCGCCGACATGATGGCGCAGGTGCGCTTGTCCGGCACCCAGGCCGGGGAGGCCTGGATACAGCCCGCTCCTGAGGAGCGCGACCGTTTTGAGGACGTCGACCCCAATCCGGTCGTGGTGACTGCCGACACGCCGGTTTCCACCTTCTCTATCGACGTGGACACGGCCTCCTACGCGGTCGTCCGGCGCTATCTCGATGGCGGCGTCCTGCCGCCGCGCGACGCCGTCCGCCCGGAAGAGATCATCAATTATTTCGACTATGCCTACGCGCTGCCCGAAGACGCCTCCGCACCCTTCGCAGTTCACACCAGCGTCCTCCCCACCCCGTGGAATGAGGACACGCAGCTGCTCCACATCGCGATCCAGGGCTATGACGTGATCGAGGCGGAGCGCCCGCGCGCCAACCTGGTCTTCCTGATCGACGTCTCCGGCTCGATGAATGCGCCCGACAAGCTTCCGCTCGCCATTCAGGGGCTGCGCACCCTGCTCGGCCAACTCGATCCCGACGACACGATCGGCATCGTCGTCTATGCCGGCGCGGCGGGAACCGTGCTCGAACCCACCCCGGTCTCGGACCGCGAACGCATCGAGGCTGCGCTGGCCCGGCTCTCGGCAGGCGGGTCGACCGCGGGCGGGGAGGGGCTGCGTCAGGCCTACGCGCTCGCCGAACGCAATTTCGACGCCGAGGCGGTCAACCGGGTCATGCTGCTGACCGATGGCGACTTCAATGTCGGCGTCACCAGCGACGAGCGTCTGGAAGATTTCGTCGCCCGCAAGCGCGACAGCGGGATCTACCTCTCGGTGATGGGTTTCGGTCAGGGCAATTACAACGATCAGATGATGCAGGCCATCGCCCAGGCGGGCAACGGAATCGCAGGCTATGTCGATAGCGCGGCCGAGGTCAGGCGTTTAATGGTGGATGACCTGTCAGGTAACCTTTTTCCGATTGGCAATGATGTGAAGATACAGGTCGAGTTCAACCCGGCCCGGATCGCCGAATATCGCCTCATCGGATACGAGACTCGCCTGCTACAGCAGGCAGATTTCAACAATGACGCCGTCGATGCGGGCGAAATCGGCTCGGGCCACTCTGTCACCGCAATTTACGAAATTACTCCCCCGGATAGTCCCGCACTCCAGGTCGATCCGCTGCGTTATTCGCCGGCTGCCGATTACGCGGCGGCAAGCGGGGAATACGCCTTCGTGCGCATTCGCTACAAGCAGCCCGGCGAGGATGAAAGCCGCCTGATCGAGCAGCCCGTGGGTCCGGACGCGGTCGCCGCGTCCCTGGCCGGGGCCGACCCGGAAGTGCGCTTCGGCGTGGCCGCCGCCGCCTACGCCCAGCTCCTGCGCGGCGATCCCTACATGGGCGATTTCACCTTCGACGCCGTGGCCGACATGGCCAATGCCGCACGCGGTCCCGATCCGTTCGGCCTGCGCGGGGAGTTCGTGCAGCTCGCGCGCATGGCCGCGACCGCTATGGCCCAGCGTCCGCTGGACTCCCCCGGCCGTGGTGAACCCGCGCCGCGCCCGGTCCCGCAGCCCCGCCCAAAGGGCTAGCCGGCGATCGTCGAGGGCGGGCCGGCGCGGCCCAGGTCAGGCGGCGATGCAGTTCGGGCCCGCTCACCGCTTGTTCATGCGGGCGGGCCATCCTACCCTTTAGCCAAGCTTTCCCAGCGGCGGGCGGCCCGGTGCGTCCTGCGCCGGGCCGGTCGCCCGTTTCACGATCACAGGATTTCGTCCCGATGGCGTACGCTTACGATCCCCGCATGATCCGCAATGACGACGATGAGGACCAGGAAAACGCCGACGCCGCGAAGACGGCGCCCGATTTCATCGGCAAGGCCTTGTTCGAGAGCCGCACCATCCTCATCACCGGTTCGATCGACGACAAGACGGCCCGCTCGGTGTCCGCCCAGCTTCTGGCCATGGCCGGCAAGGGCGACGAGCCCATCCTGCTCGTCATCTCCAGCCCGGGCGGCCACGTTGAGTCCGGCGACATGATTCACGACATGATGAAATTCATCAAACCGCGCGTGATCGTGCTCGGTTCGGGCTGGGTCGCGAGCGCGGGCGCGCTCATCTATGTCGGCGCCGACAAGGGCGACCGGTACGCCCTGCCCAATACGCGTTTCCTGCTGCACCAACCCTCCGGCGGGGCCGGCGGCATGGCCAGCGACATCGAGATTCAGGTTCGCGAGATGCAGCACATGCGCCAGCGTCTGAACCAGATCTTCGCCGACGCGACCGGTCAGCCGCTCGAACGCATCGCCAAGGACACCGATCGCGACTTCTGGCTCTCGGCCAAGGAAGCGATCGATTACGGCCTGTGCGACAAGGTCGTCACCGGCATTGACGAGATCAAGAGATAGCCTTGTTTCAAGGTTCTAGGCAAAAAGCCCCGGCTCGAACCGAGCCGGGGCTTTTTCGTATGCGTGTCTGCCTCGCTCGCCCTGATGGCCCTCATACCGGCTAGGGCGCGTCGCCGACGAAGCTTTCAACGACCTTCTTGGTGCCGGCCTTGTCGAAGGCGACAGTCAGCTTTGCGCCGTCGCATTGCTTGACGGTGCCGTAGCCGAATTTCTGGTGAAAGACCCGGTCGCCGGGGCGGTACTTGCCGCCGGGACCGTTCATACCGCCGCTCTCGATCAGCTGGGCCTGGCCTTCGATGACGCCGGGATCGCGTCTCTTTCCAGCCGCTTGCGCCGCCTGGTAACGCTTCCAGCCCGGGCTCTCATAGGTGGAGCGGAAGGCATCGGCCGGTTCGGAGACACCCTCGAAGCCCGGCCCCGCATCGTAATAGCCGGTCTCGCTCTTGGCCTCGACATGATCGGCCGGCATCTCGTCGATGAAGCGCGACGGGATCACCGACTGCCAGCGCCCGAAGATCATCCGGTTCGCGGTGAAGCTGATGATCGCGCGCTCGCGGGCTCGGGTGATACCGACATAGGCCAGCCGGCGTTCCTCCTCGAGGCTCGCCGTCCCGCCTTCGTCCAGCGAGCGTTGAGAAGGAAACACCGTCTCCTCCCAACCGGGCAGGAAAACCAAAGGAAATTCAAGGCCCTTGGCCGCATGCAGCGTCATCAGGCTGGCTTCCTCGCCATCCTCGGCCCGGTCGAGATCGGACACCAGGGCAACGTGTTCGAGATAGGCTTCCAGCGTGTCGTACTCGCCCATGGCACGAACGAGTTCTTTCAGGTTGTCTAGGCGCCCCGCCGCCTGCGGGCTCTTGTCCTCGCGCCACATCGCCGTATAGCCGCTCTCGTCGAGCACGATCTCGGCCAGCTCGTCATGGCGCATATCCTCGGCGCGCTCGCGCCAGCGATCCAGGTCGCGCAGGAAATGCTGCAGCCCGGTGCGCGCCTTGCCGCGAATCTCGTCGGTCTGGACCATGAGGCGTGCCGCCTCGCTCATCGACACGCGCGCCGAACGCGCCGCCTGAGCCAGCTTCTGCACGCTGGTATCGCCAATACCACGCTTGGGCGTGTTCACGATTCGCTCGAACGCCAGATCGTCCTCCGGGCTGCGGATCAGGCGCAGATAGGCATGGGCGTCGCGCACCTCGGCACGCTCGAAGAAGCGCGGCCCGCCAATCACCTTGTAGGGCAGGCCCAGCATGATGAAGCGGTCTTCGAACGCGCGCATCTGCCAGGCGGCCCGAACCAGGATCGCGATGTCGGCATAGGAGCCGCCGCCGCGCACATGGGATTCGATCTCGTCGGCGACGAAGCGCGCTTCGGCCTCCCCGTCCCACAGGCCGCGCACCTGGACCTTCTCGCCGCCGGTATCTTCGGTCCACAGCGTCTTGCCGAGGCGAGACTTGTTGGCGGTGATCAGCCCCGAGGCCGCGCCCAGGATATGTTCTGTCGAGCGGTAATTGCGCTCCAGGCGCACGACCTTGGCGCCGGGAAAATCGTTCTCGAAGCGCAGGATGTTGTCGACCTCCGCGCCGCGCCAGCCATAGATGGACTGGTCGTCATCGCCGACGCAGCAGATATTTTTCGACCCCTGGGCGAGAAGGCGCAGCCAGAGATACTGGGCGACGTTGGTGTCCTGGTACTCGTCCACCAGAAGGTATTTGAAGCGGCGGTGATAGTCGGCCAGCACGTCGCGGTTGTTCTGGAAGATCGTCAGGTTGTGCAGCAGCAAATCCCCGAAATCGCACGCATTCAGGACGCGCAGCCGCTCCTGGTAGAGCTCATAGAGATCGCGCGCCTTGCCGTCGGCAAACGCCCAGCGATCCTCTTCGGGAATGCGCGCCGGGGTGAGGCCCTTATTCTTCCAGCCATCGAGAAGCGAGCCGAAATGGCGCGGCGTCCAGCGTTTCTCGTCAATGCCTTCCGCGGCCAGGATCTGCTTGATGAGACGCAGCTGGTCGTCGGTGTCCAGGATTGTGAAGCTCGATTTGAGATCGACCAGCTCGGCATGGCGGCGCAGGATCTGGGCGGCGACCGAGTGGAAGGTGCCCAGCCAGGGCACGCCCTCGACCGCCTCGCCGATCAGCTGGCCGACGCGGCTCTTCATCTCGCGCGCCGCCTTGTTGGTGAAGGTCACCGCCAGCAACTCGAACGGGCGGGCCCGTCCTGTTGCCAGGATATGGGCCAGGCGTGTGGTCAGCACCCGCGTCTTGCCCGTGCCCGCGCCGGCCAGCACCAGCACAGGGCCGTCCACGGCCTCGACCGCTTCACGCTGTTCGGGGTTCAGCCCCTCCAGATAGCGCGGGCGTCCGCCCGGCGGCGTCGGCCGGGCCTGTTCTGAAATGGACAGGGACATGGGCGGGAACGCGCCTCGCTTGCTCGATTCGGACAGGGAACGAAACTAGCACATCGTCCCGGCTTGGGCAGGGGCGGGAGTGTGATTGAGCAAGCCGGCTCTGCTAGCTCGTCACGCTGTCGACCTCCGCCTCGATCTCCGCCCAGCGGCTCTGGCGCAGGCTCGCGATATCGTAGGCTTGCTGCAGGTTCAGCCAGAATTGGGCGCTCGTTCCGAACGCCTTGCCCAGCCGCACGGCCAGCTCGATGGACACGGCCTGCTTGCCTGCCAGGAAGCGTGAGAGGTTGGATGCGCTGATCTTGAGCGCATCCGCCACGTGGCGGTTTTTAAGGCCGAGCGGTCGCAGATATTCTTCCTTCAGATATTCACCGGGATGAACGAGCAGGCCGATCATGCCGTCGGTCGCGGGAATATGGGTCAAAGCCGTCTCCTGTCGCGCTTAGTGATAATCGGTGATCTCGACGCCGTGGGCACCTTGGTCAGTCCATACAAAGCAAACGCGCCATTGATTGTTGATGCGGACAGAATGCTGACCGGCGCGATCGCCCTTAAGCGCTTCCAGCCTGTTGCCGGGCGGGGAGCGCAAATCCCCGAGAGACCTCGCCGCGTACAGCGCAAGCAGCTTGCGTGCGGCCACTGGCGCCACATCCGACCAGCCGGCGCCCTTTGGAACGCGCCCGGTTTCGAAAAAGAGTTTCGTCGCCTTGCACGCCCAGCTCTGGATCATGGGACTAATTTATTGCGTGTTGCGCAACGCGTCAACGATGCTCTTCCTCGTGCGCGGTCTGCAGCGCCCTGGCATAGGCGGCATGCGCATCGGCCTTGGCGATATAGCCCACGATGGGCTGATCGCCCGAGCGCAGGCGGACCGGCGCGCCGTCCAGCTTCTCGGCGGAGAAGAAACCCATGACGCGGCCGAGATAGTCGTCCTCATAGACATGGGGCTCTTCCAGCTCGCCCGTGACCTCGGAATTATCGACCGGGGTCATGATGTCGCGCGCCCGTATGGTCTGCAGGATGACACGCGCATTGCCCTTGGTCAGGTCGTAGCCGTGCCGCTCGACCTGCTTGTGAAAGATGCTGCCCTTGGTCGCCGTCGTGGTCAGGACGGTGGCCAGCGACACCGCGACCAGCAGGGCGATGGAGGCTTCGTAGCTGGCGGTCAGTTCGAACACGATCAGCGTGGTGGACAGCGGCGCACCGAGCACCGCGCCGGAGACCGCGCCCATGCCGACCACCGCGAAGAAGGCGATGCCCGCACCTTCCTCGCCCAGCACGTTGACCACCAGCGCCCCGTATCCCGCTCCCAGCATGGCGCCCAGATAGAGTGATGGCGAGAACACCCCGCCGCCGAAGCGGAAGGACAGGGTGATGATCGTCGCGACGATCTTCAGGCAGATCAGCCCGGCCAGCAGGCCGATCCCGTATCCTCCCGCCAGCGCAACCGCCGTGGCTTCATAGCCGACCCCGAGCACTTCGGGCGCGAACGCCCCGATGACGCCGACCATCAATCCGCCGAGCGGGGGCAGGGCCCAGAGCGGCCAGTGCAGCTTCCGGGCCTGTTCGGTGACCAGGCGTGTGCCGCGGATCGTGCCAATGACAAAGGGAATGGCGACGCCCGCCGCGAGAAAGCCGAGCGGCACGATCGCGGCCATGTCGGCGATGGAGGCCGGTTCGATGGGCGGAATGGCAAAGGCCGGGGTCGCGCCGAAATGAATCCGCGCCACCACCGCGCCGGTCACGCTCGCCGCCGCGATCGGGGCGATGGAGCGCAGCGCGTAATGGCCCAGGATAACCTCGAAGGCGAACAGCGCTCCGGCAACCGGCGCGTTGAAGCTCGCCGCCACGGCTGCCGCTGCGCCGCAACCCAGCATGATGCGCGCCGCGCGCGCCGGAAGACCGAGCGGCCGGGCGATCAGCGCGGCCAGCGTTGCGCCGAGATGGACGGCCGGACCCTCTCGCCCTGCCGACACACCGGTGCCGAGCGAGGTTACCGCGATGAGCGAGCTCAGCAGGCCGGGCGCAGCCTCGACCCGCCCGTTGCGCACGGCGCGCGCCTCGATGACGTCGGCAATGCCCAGCGCGCGCGTTTCGGTCAGCCATTTCAGCCGCTCGCCGGCATAGAGCAGCAATCCCACGATGCAGCCCCCGGCCAGCGGCACCATGATGAATTGCAACGGAGAGAGCGAATCGGCCGCGATGGCCGCCTGAGCCCCGGCCTCGCGCAGGGAAAGCCAGCGGATCCCGTCAATGGCGAGGCGCAACGCGATTGCGCCATATCCCGCCACGATGCCCACCAGCACGCCCAGAAGCCAGAGCGCGGGCGTTCGGCCGTCGGTAAAGCTGTTGACCACGAAGCGCCGCACACGCCGCAGGGGCGTCATCGCGATTTCGCCGCTGACTTCCTTGGGCGGTGTTTCGTTTGCGTCGCTCATGGCTCTCATGAACGACAGAGGCCAAGAGGGGTCAAGGCTTTACCGGGTTTTTGCCTCATCGCTCACGCGTCTGAGTGCCCACACCCGGCAGGCGCTGGACAAAGGCGGGGCCGGATCGAGCCGGGCGCGCTGTTCGTCGATACGCCGGATCAGGCTGGCCAGCGAGCGCCGGTCCGCCTCGGCGGCCTTGTCCAGCACAGCCCAGAATTCCGGCTCTAGCGCAAGCGATGTCGCGTGACCGGACAGCGTGACGGAGCGTTTTTCCAGCATGGGCAGTGGCTCCGTGTGAGGGAGAGGTGCGAGGGACAGGCGCCGATCCTATCCGCGGGCACTCTACTGCGCCATCCAGCCGCCTTCGACCAGGATGGCGGACCCATGGGTCGAGGCACCCTGATCGGACACCAGGTAGAGCAGCGCGCCGAGCAATTCGTCCTCGGTCACGAATTTCTTCGTCGGCTGGGCGTGCAGCATCACGTCGCGCACCACCTCTTCGCGGCTTATGCCACGCGCCTTGGCGGTATCCTCGATCTGGTTCTCGACCAGCCGGGTCTTCACATAGCCAGGCGAGATCGCGTTCACGGTGATGTTCGCTTCGGCGACTTCCAGCGCGACCGTCTTGGTCAGTCCGATCAGCCCGTGCTTGGCGGCGACATAGGCCGACTTGAACGGCGACGCCGCATGGCCGTGTGCAGACGCGATATTCACGATCCGCCCGCGCCCGGCCTCCCTCATGACCGGCACGGCATGACGGATGGTGTGAAAGGCCGAAGTGAGGTTGATCGCGATGATCTGATCCCACTTGCCGACCGGCATCTCCTCGACCCGGGCGACGTGCTGCACTCCGGCATTGTTGATGAGGATGTCCAGCCGGCCGAAGCGCTTGACCGTGGAGGCGATCAGATCCTCGATTTCGTCGGGTACCAGCATGTCGGCATCGTGGTACAGCGCGGTGACGCCATGATCGCGTTCGATACCGGCGCGCAAGGCCTCGATCTCGTCCCGGTCGCCCAGCCCGTTCAGCACGATGTGCGCGCCGCATCCGGCCAGGCCCTCGGCCAGGGCCTGGCCGATGCCGGAGGTCGAGCCGGTCACGACGGCCACCTGGCCGGACAGATCGAGCTTCAGCGCGCTCATCGGCAAGAACTCCACAAGCGTTGAATTTCCTATTGCGCCGCAAAAGAGGCTGGAAGTGCGCGTGCGTCAAGCCCGCGCGTGCGGGCCAGGCACCGGAAGGCTCAGGCGCGGCTCGGGCCTAGCGCTTCTTTTCGGGCTGGGGCCGGGTGAACAGCAAGGTATCCGGCGTCGAGCCCTCTGCATCGAAGCGATAGCCTTCGCTGTCGAAGGCGCTGAGTGCGTCGGCGCTGGTGATCCGGTTCTCGATGATCCAGCGCGCCATCATGCCCCGGGCCTTCTTGGCGTAGACCATCAGCATGCGCAGCTGGCCGTCTTTCTCTTCCTTGAAGTCGACATTGATGACACGCGCATCCAGCGTGTCGAGGCGCGCCGCCTTGGCATATTCGTTTGACGCGAGGTTCACGACCAGCTTGTCGTCCTGCTCGTCGAGCTGCGACTGAAGCGCGTCGCGAATGTCGTCACCCCAGAAATCGTAGAGATTGGCGCCCTTTTTCGTTTTCAGCCGTGTGCCCATCTCCAGGCGGTAGGGCTGCATCGTGTCGAGCGGGCGCAACGCGCCATACAGGCCGGACAGGATGCGAAGATGCTGCTGGGCCCATTGCAGGTCTTCCGCTGAGAGGCTGGCGGCTTCAAGGCCGCGATAGACGTCGCCGTTGAACGCCATGGCGGCCGGCCGCCCGTCCTCATTATCCGGGTCGAAGGCCTTGAAGCGCTCGCGGTTCAGCTCTGCAAGATCGTCGGACAACCCCATCAGAGATTTGAGATCGCTGGCCGACAGCCTGGCCGTCACCTTGGCCAGTTCGCGCGTGCGATCCATCAGTGCGGGCCGGGTCGCCGTCGGGGCATGCCCGCGCTCTTCGAAGTTCAGCTGCTTGGCCGGCGAAAGAAGGATGAGCATGAGGGCGGACTCCAGGCGTCACTTACACGGGAACGGGTTTCGCCTTCAGATACGTTCGCTCGCGCCCGCTTCCAAGGCTTGGCGCAGCTTTAGCTGCCACGCTCCGGGCCGAGGAGGATGCGCGGGTTCATGATGGAGTGCGGATCCAGGGCCGCCTTGATCTGGCGCATGACCGAAACCTGCACCGGTTTTCGGGCCGCCAGCTCCTCCTGTTTCAGAACGCCGATACCGTGCTCGGCCGAGATCGAGCCGCCATACTTGTCGACCAGGTCGTAGATCAGGGCAGAGGCCGGCTTCGCGGCGGTGAGGAAATCAGCCTCCGCCCCCGCCTCCTTGCGGGCCAGGTTGAAGTGGACATTGCCGTCTCCGACATGGCCGAACGCCACGATCATCGCGCCGTCGATCAGGGCTTCGGCCTTCTGTGTCGCCTCCTCCATGAAATCCGGCATGCGGCTGACCGGCACCGAGACATCGTGCTTGGCCGCCTTGCCGTGAGCCTTCTCGCCCTCGGGGATGGATTCGCGCAGCAGCCAGAAGCTCTCCGCCTGCGCTTGCGACTGGGAGATTGCGGCATCCTGAACCAGCTCCCGCTCGAAGGCGGTTTCCAGCGCGGATTCCATCAGGACCGGTGCGCGCTCTGCCTCTCCGGAGGTGATCTCGATCAGCACATACCACGGGGAGGGCGTCTCGACCGGCTGGCGCAGCCCGGGCACGTGCTCGATCGCGAAGCTCAGGGCGCGCTCCGACATCAGCTCGAAGGCGGCCACGCTGCCTCCGGTGGCCGACTTCATCAGCGACAGCAAGCTGACCGCATCGCGCGGGCTGTTCACTGCGGCGATGGCCACGGCGGTGGAGACCGGGCGGGGGAAGAGCTTCAGGGTCGCGGCGGTGATGACACCCAGCGTGCCTTCCGCGCCGATGAAAAGCTGTTTCAGGTCGTAGCCGGTATTGTTCTTGCGCAGGCCGGAAAGATCGCTGATGACGCGTCCGTCGGGCAGCACCGCTTCCAGACCCAGGACGAGATCGCGCATCATGCCGTAACGCAGGACATGGACGCCGCCGGCATTGGTGGAGATCAGGCCGCCAATCATGGCCGAGCCCTGCGCGCCCAGGCTCAGCGGGAAGAGCCGTCCGGCCTCGCGCGCCCTCTCCTGGACGCTTTCGAGGATGCAGCCAGCCTCGACCGTCAGCGAATCGTTGTCCGGGTCGACATCGCGGACCTGGTTCATGCGCTTGAGCGAAAGCAGGACTTCGCCCTGCGGCGTCGATCCGCCGACCAGTCCGGTATTGCCGCTCTGGGGCAGGATGGCGATCGCGTGCGTATTGCAGAAGCGGACGATCTCGCGCACTTCGTCCAGCGTGGACGGCTTGAACAGGACCGGAGTGCTGCCGCGATACTGCGCGCGCCAGTCCTGGATGTGAGGGGCGATCTCGTCGGCATCGAAAGACACCGATTTCGGATCGAGCCGGCTGCACAGCGGTTGAAGCGTATCGAGCATCTGGGTCATGACGCTCGTTCTAACCCGAAGTGGATCGGTTTGCAGGGGGTATTGCGCGCGTCTGTGCCTAGATGGCAGCGGGGACGAGCGTTGCGGTGAAGCGCATGGAGGGAACACGATCGGCGCGGCCCTCGAACACGAAGGTCTCGCCCTTCGGCTTGCCGGTCAGAGTCAGTTCGAATTGCTCGAAATCGCCCACGACCGAAATGGCGGCCTCATAATGGCGGCGCACCCGCATTTTGACCTGAAGCTTGTCGTCCGTATGCGTCACGGTGCCGAAGTAATACATTCCGCTATCACCGCCGCGGACTTCGCCGTCATGGATGACGATGACGCCTGCGCCATCGTCCATCGGCGTACTAAAGCGCGCAATATAAAGGCCGTTTTTCATATTTCATCTCTCAAATGACCTGACCGGAAATACAAAGATAGGATGAAATTGTAATATTACTATTACCGCGGGGCCGACGCGCGCTTCAGCCGGTCATTGATCGCCTCGCCAAGTCCTTCGCGGGGGATGGGCGCGACCGCGATGCGATCCGCCTTCCGGTCGAGTAGTCTCAATCCCGAAAACAGATTGGCCGCCGCCTCGACGAGGTCACCGGCCGGGGAAAGATTGAAGACCGGTCCGCTCCAGCCCGTGCCTGTCGGGCCGAAGGCGAGATAGGCCTCGCCGGGATCGGGCGCGGCGGCCTCCAGCCGGATCGAGGCCTGCGGCGCGTAATGGCTGGACAATTGACCCGGCGCTGTGGGCGCATCGGTATCCACATCACCGTCGTCCAGAGCTTGGCCCAGGACCGCCTCGATCTCGCTCCGGGCCAGACCGCCGGGCCGCAACAGGCGCGCCCCGGTCTCGTCCACCGCCAGGATCGTGCTTTCCACTCCCACACGGCAGGGGCCGCCATCCAGAATCAGGTCGATGCGGTCTCCCAGACCCTCGGCGACATGCTCGGCCGTGGTCGGACTGACGCTGCCGGAGGGGTTGGCGCTCGGCGCGGCCAGCGGCCGGCCGGTTCGCGCGATCAGCCCGGTCATGGCCGGCGAGGCGGGCCAGCGCACCGCCAGCGTCGTCAGGCCCGCCGTGACCAGGTCGCTGATCTCTGCCCCTTCGCGCAGCGGCGCGACCAGCGTCAGCGGTCCGGGCCAGAACGCCGCGGCCAGCGCGCGCGCGCTGGCGCTCAGGTGGACCAGGCTTTCCGCCCGCTCCAGGCTGTCGACATGGGCGATGAGAGGATTGAAGCGCGGCCGGCCCTTGGCCTCGTAGATGCGCGCCACGGCCCGGCTGTCGGTCGCGTCTGCAGCCAGCCCGTAAACGGTTTCGGTCGGCACGGCGACGAGACCGCCCGCGCGCAGGCGTTCGGCGGCCCGGTCGAGGCTGGCGGCATCGCCGGCGGGCAGGATCGGGGCGGAGCTCATGGCCAATGTCCTAGGAGCCGCGACCTTGCCCGGCAAGCGGGCCTAGTCAGCCGCATCCGCCTCGATGTGCAGCCGTACGATGACGGAGTCGGCCACGGTGTCCCAGCTCGATCCGACATCGTAACGGGTGCGGTCGATTTCCAGCTCGCCCTGCGCGACGGCCCGGCCATCGGCTATGTCCAGCGTGAAGGGCAGGCTGGCATCGTGGGACTGACCTTTGAGGGTCAGCGTGCCGCGGGCCTCGTACCCGGTTTCGGTCGCCACGATCTCGTCCGAGACGAAGCGCGCATCGGGGTGCGCCTCCACGCCCAGCCCGCCGCCGCCTCGCAGCGCGCTGCGGATCGAGCTGTCGCTGATCCCGTCGAGCGAGGGCGTGCTGACGCGCGCGTCGATGCGGGCACCCGGGAGGTCTTCAGGATCGAGCGTGATGTCCGCTTCGAAGTCCTCGAACTGTCCGGTCAGCGCGGCGCCTGAATTGCGCGCCTCGAATTCGACCGAGCTCGCCTCGCGGTCCAGCACCCAGTCCTGGGCGAGCGCAGGCGCGGCGATCAGTCCGCCGGCGAGTGCGGTCAGCAGCACGTATTTCATTTCAAGACCTCTTTTAAAGGGCAGGAGCAGGGGAGGAGACGGACACCCGCGCCTTATCGCGGACCGTCTTGCTTGGGCACGTTGAGACCCGGGATCATGCGGGTCAGAACGCCGTCGCGATCCAGGATATGGTGCTTGAGCGCGCCGGCAACATGCAGGGCGAGCACACCGAAGATCACCCAGGCCGAGGCGCCGTGCAGACTGCCGGCGGTCTCCTGGAAGCCCTCCGTTTGCGGCACGGGCAGCTTGGGCAGGGTGAGCGCATCGAACAGCTTGATCGGGAACGCGTCGCCGAACGCCGATGCGGTGACATAGCCGGCCAGCGGCACCCCGATCATGATCACGTAGAAGGCGATGTGGGTGAATCGCGCCAGTCCGCGTTCCAGCGTGCTCATGTGGGCGGGCAGCGGCGGCACGGGATGCTTCAGGCGCCAGGCCAGACGCCCCAGTGAAAGCACCAGGATCGTCAGCCCGATCGTCTTGTGCCAGTTATAGACGCTGGACACGGTGGAGAATTCGGCCTCTCCGGCAAAGGCCGCGTCGCGCACGCCTTCCATCCACCACCCGTAGAAGATGATCCCGATGATAAGGGCAGCGATCGTCCAGTGAAATGCAATGGACACAACGCCATAACGAGAATGTCCTGAGGCGGTCGGCTCGGTCGGTGCAGGCATGTGACTCACTCCTGAGCTTCGAGGAATTCTGCTTCGATCTCTACTATAACGGTCTGGCCGATGAAATTGGTCGCTGGAAACGCGCCGACCCCGAAATCTTCGAACTCGGCGCGGATTTCACCAGAAAACCCGATGACCTGCCGGCCTTCCAGCGGATTGTGCGTGCTGCCGTAAAACTCCGTTTCCATCACCGCATCGCGCGTCACCCCCTTCAGGGTGAGCTCGCCGTGTACGCGCGCTGTCGTCGCTGAGCCCGGCTCGACCGATGTGGCGCGGAAGACGATCTGCGGGTGACGCTCCGCATCGAGCCAGGCGCTCGACCGTAGCGTCTCGTCGAACGCCGCATCCCCGGTCGACACCGAGGCGGACTGCACGATGGCGGTCAGTTTCGCGTTCTCAGGGTGCTCGGGGTCCAGCTCCAGCGAGGCGTCGGCCGTGTCGAAACGGGCCGTGTACCAGGACAGGCCGAGATGGCGCACCTGCCAGCTGACCCGGGCATGGGCCGGGTCGAGGGTCCAGTTGCCGGCACCCAGCGCGGCCGGATCGGCCGTGGGCGGCGACACGCACGCCGTGAGGGCCAGGGCGAGACAGCCCGGCACACAGCCCGGCACCGTGATTTGAGCGAGATGGGCCATGCTTGCCTTTCCCGGGGCCGATCGCAGCGTAACCTGTTCTGGACCCTATGCCGGATTGCCGCGAAACCGAAGCCGCGCGGCCGGCAATATGCGGCCGGGCGGGTTTGGGGACTCGCGAAGTTGAGCTGACGCGCTATCTTGCGGCGCAACACACAGGAGGAGACCCGCGTCATGAGCTATCGCGCACCCGTACAGGACATCCGTTTCGCCCTGGAAGAAATTGCCGCGATGGATGGGCTGAAAGCCACCGGCGCCTTTCCCGACCTGTCCGGGGATCTGACCGCTCAGGTCCTGGGCGAGGCGGCCAAGCTGGCCAATGACGTGCTCGCGCCGCTCAACTGGCCGGGCGACCGTCAGGGCTGCACGCTGAAGGACGGCAAGGTCACGACGCCCGACGGCTTCCCGCAGGCCTACCAGAAATTCGTCGAGGGCGGCTGGCAGGGTCTTCAATTCTCCACCGACCATGGCGGCATGGGGCTGCCGGTTGCGATGGGCTGCGCGCTGATGGAGATGCTGCAAGCCTCCAACATGGCCTTCGGTCTCGGCCCGATGCTCTCCTTTGGCGCCATCGAGGCGCTCATCGCGCACGGCACGACCGAGCAGCAGGAGCTCTACCTGCCCCGGATCATGACCGGGGAATGGTCTGCGACGATGAATTTGACCGAGCCGCAGGCGGGCAGCGATGTCGGCGCATTGCGCACCAAGGCCCAGCCCAATTCGGATGGCTCCTGGGCCATTTCGGGCCAGAAGATCTACATCACCTGGGGCGAGCATGACTGCGCGGAGAACATCGTCCACCTGGTCCTCGCGCGCACGCCCGACAGCCCGGCGGGAACGAAAGGCATCTCCCTCTTCCTCGTGCCGAAATTCCTGCCCGATGACAGCGGCAATCCCGGCGAGCGCAACGCGGTGACGGCGATCGGCCTCGAACACAAGATGGGCATTCACGGCTCGCCGACCTGCACGATGGAATACGACAACGCCACCGGCTGGCTCGTCGGCGAGGAAAACAAGGGCATGGCCTGCATGTTCACGATGATGAACTCGGCTCGCCTGAATGTCGGTGTGCAGGGCGTGGGCATTGCCGAACGCGCCTACCAGCAGGCGCTGGCCTTCGCGAAGGACCGCCGTCAGGGCCGCGCTCCGATGACTCAGGGTGAAGCGCCCCACGCCATCATCGATCATCCCGATGTGCGCCGCACCCTCGCGGTCATGAAGGCGAAGATCGAGGCGGCCCGTGCCATCTGCTTCCACACCGCGGTCGAGGCCGACTATGCCGAGCACCACGACGACGAGGAGGAGCGCGCCTGGTCGAAGCGGCGCGAAGACCTGCTCATCCCCATCGCCAAGGCCTGGGCGACCGATGTGGGCGTGGAGGTCACCTCGCTCGGAATTCAGGTCCATGGCGGCATGGGCTTCATCGAGGAAACCGGCGCGGCCCAGCATTATCGCGATGCCCGGATCGCCCCGATCTATGAAGGCACGAACGGCATCCAGGCGATGGATCTGGTCGGCCGCAAGCTGGCCATGGCCGGCGGGACGGGCATCCGCGAGCTGATCGAGGACATCCGCCAGACGATCGAGGATCTGGCCACCTCTTCAAACGCCGATCTCAACACGCTGGCCGAAGATCTCGGCCCGGCCTGCGAAGCGCTGGAGGCGGCGTCCGACTGGATGTCGAAGGCAGCCGGAGAGGACAAGCTGTCCGGGGCGACGGCCTATCTGAAACTCGCCGGAGACGTGGTCGGGGGCTGGCTGCTCTGCCTTGGGGCCCTGTCCGCGCAGCGCATTCTCAAGCATGGTGAGGGCGATGAGGCCTATGCGCGCAGCCGCATCTCGCTGACGCGCGTCTATGCCGAAACGGTGCTCAGCGCGGCACCCGGACTGGTGCCGCAAATCCGTCTTGGCGCGGGCGCCCTGTTCGATCCGGGCGAGGCGATGCTCGAGAGCGCGTAGGCGCCCAGACTGTCCCAGACTCTCCCGGACATGAAAACGGCCCCGCTTCTGCGGGGCCGTTTTGACTCGCGGCGGAGCCGCTTTGATCGGGGTGCTAGAACAGCAGGGCGCGCGGGTCGGGATGGCCGCGTCCGTCGACCAGGCGAATCAGCCCGATCGCGCCGCGCACGAGCACCCAGACCGCTCCGATGGCCAGGATCACCACGCCGATCAGGAGCCAGATCGTGAGCCAGCCCACGATGAAGAAGGCCAGCCCGCCCCAGATCGTGCGGATCTGGTAGATGAAATGGCTGCGGATCCAGCCCTTGGACTGGTCCAGGCGCACATAGGCGAAGATCAGCGCCACGATCATCAGGACGCCGCTGGTCGGGATGCCGATCAGGATCAGGAGGTAGTTGACGATGGCCAGGACCCGGTCGCCATCGGTCGGCGGTGTGATCGGCTTCGGCTCGGTATCACTCATGTCCCAAATCACTCCTGATGTGAGCTTGCATGCTCGCGTGATGCATTGAACCTCTATAGCATAGCATACACTTAACGATGGCAAGACCGCTCCGGAATGCGACGGACCTCATGGTATCGAACACCGGATACAGTCAGGGCGGGCGCCTGCACGACGGGCCACGGGTTAGAACGATGCGTCATGGCAACACATTGCGGGCTTATGCTCTGATCGGGGTCGGTCTGACCGGCATCGCGCTTCTTTTCGCGGGACTGACGCTGGGTGAGTGGCGTATGCACTTCCCCTATAGTCTTCTGTCTGCGGTTCTGGCCGCACTTCCGGCCTGGGGGGTAGCCGACCTGTTCGTCCAGGCGACACAGAGTGCGGCGGAACACACGGGAACCGAAACATGACCCAAATGCCTCAACATCCCGCGACACGTTCGGACCTGCTTGTCACCATGGCGGATACCGTCCCGAACGGCGAAATCGTCGAGGTGCTCGGCATTGCGCGCGGCAGTGTGGTGCGGGCGCGCTTCTTCGGGCGCGACTTCATGGCCGGGCTCAGGAATCTGGTCGGCGGTGAAGTTAACGAGTACACGAAGCTGCTGGCCGAGGCGCGCGAACAGGCGCTGGGCCGGCTGGTCTCCCATGCCGAGCAGCTCGGGGCGGACGCGGTCGTGACCTTCCGCTTCTCCACCTCGACCGTCATGGAAGGCTCGGCGGAAATTCTGGCATATGGCACGGCGGTGAAACTGAAATGAGCGACGATAACAATTCCGCGGTCAGCAAGATGACCGGACTTGGCCGGCGTGCCGTGGCCGAGCTGGGCGAGACCGTCCGCTTCCTGGCCGGGGTCGCCGCCGTCTGGTTCGTGCTGGTGACCTTCGCCTTTGCCGCCTTCCACATTCCCTCTGAAAGCATGCAGCCCTCGCTCCAGGTCGGCGACCGGGTCCTGGTTTCCAAATGGGCCTATGGCTATTCGCGCCACTCGCTTCCGCTGGGCATGGGGTATTTGCTGCCTGAAAGCTGGAGCGGGCGAATTCTCGGCCGGCTTCCCGAGCGCGGAGACGTGGTCGTCATCCGCGATCCCGAGCAGGGCATCAATCTCATCAAGCGCGTGGTCGGCCTGCCGGGCGACACCGTGGAAGTGCGCGCCGGTCAACTCTACCTGAACGGCGACGCCGTACCGCGCGATCCGCTCGACGTGGTGCGCTACCGCGACCATGGCGGGGAGGTTGTCCAGGTCGCCCAGTATGACGAGACGCTGCCGGGCGGTCCCGTGCACGTCATCTACGAACGCGGCGACGATTACGGACTGGACAATGCCGGTCCGTTCCGGGTGCCTGCCGAGCACCTCTTCCTGATGGGCGATAATCGCGACCGGTCCCAGGACAGCCGTGCGCGCTACGGCATCGGCTATGTGCATACCGACCAGCTGGTCGGCCGGGCAGAGACCGTGCTCTTCACCTTTGCCAGCTGCCGGCGCGAAGAAGGGCTGATCTGTCCGCCCTGGCGGGTCTGGCGCGGGCTCTGATTGCGATCTACCTTGCCTCCCGACAGATAAAGGGAGAAGGCAGGCATGTCGCTTAAAGGCAAGACGATCTTCATCACCGGCGCGAGCCGCGGGATTGGCGAGGCGATTGCACTTCGTTGCGCACGCGATGGCGCCAACATCGTCATCGCCGCCAAGACCGAGGAGCCTCACCCCAGGCTGCCCGGCACGATCCATACCGCTGCCGAGGCGGTGGAGAAGGCCGGCGGACGCGCGCTTCCCATCGTCTGCGACATCCGCGACGAAGAGAATGTCGAGCACGCGGTCAAGACCGCAGCCGAGCATTTCGGCGGGATCGATGCGGTCATCAACAACGCCTCGGCCATCTTTCCGCGCTCCACCGCCGAAACGCCCATCAAGCGCTGGGATCTGATGCATCAGGTCAATGCGCGCGGGACCTTTCTGGTGACCCAGAAGTGCTTGCCCTGGCTGGAAAAATCGGAAAATCCCCACATTCTCGCCCTGTCTCCGCCGCTCGACATGAAACAGAAATGGTTCGCCCCGCACGTGGCCTATACGAGCGCGAAATTCGGGATGAGCCTGTGCATTCTCGGCTGGTCCGGCGAGTTCGCGGGAAAGATTGCCGCCAACGCCATCTGGCCGCGCACCGCGATCGCCACGGCGGCGGTCTCCAACGTGCTGGCCGGTGAGGAAGCCTTCAAGAATTGCCGCAAGCCGGAGATCCTGGCCGAGACCGCCTACCGCGTGCTGACCAAGCCGGCCGCGCAGTTCAGCGGGAATTTCCTGATCGACGACACCTTCCTGGCCAGCGAAGGCGTGACCGATTTCGACCAGTATGCGGTCGAGCCGGGTCATGAGCTTCTGCCCGATTTCTTCGTGCCCGACGATGCGGTTGCGCCGGACGGGGTGAAGATCATGGACATTTCACTGGCCGGCTGAACGCCGTCGCCGCCCGTCATATCTGCACCAACCCGATGAGTTGAGGCATGAAGCTTCGCGTCTACACCACCGAGGCCGGCAAGGATCATGTGCCGCCGGCCGAGCATCCGGAATCGCCCGAGCGCCTGAAGGCGATCGAGCGCGCGCTGTCGCGTTTCGAGACTCTCGACAGGGTCAATGCGCGTGCCGCCACGCGCGACGAGGTCGGGCGCGTTCATTCATCCCGTCATGTCGACTTCGTCTATTCCAAAAGCCCGTTCACCGACCTGGCCTCGCTCGACGCGGACACCTGGATGAGCCCGGGCTCTCTGGAGGCCGCCTTGCAGGCGTGCGGCGGGGCGATCCAGGCGGTCGACGATGTCATGGCGGGCGAAATCGAGGCCGGCTTTGTGGCGGCCCGGCCGCCCGGCCATCATGCCGAGCCGGACAGGTCGATGGGCTTCTGCCTGTTCAACCAGATTGCCGTGGCCGCCGCCCATGCGATCCAGGCCCATGACTGCACCTCGGTGGCCATCGTCGATTTCGACGTCCATCACGGCAACGGCACGCAGGCCTATGCCGAATCGGAGGGGCGGGTCTTCTTCGCCTCGATTCACCAGGACTGGCTCTATCCGGGCACCGGGTCGGCCGATGACAGCTCCGATCGTATCCTCAATCTGACCGTGGAACGCGGCGCCGGCTCGTCGACCTGGCGCGAGGCACTGGAAGAGCACATCTTCCCCAGGCTCGCCGAAGCGCCGCCCGATATCCTTTTTGTTTCTGCCGGTTTCGACGGTCATCGCGACGACCCGCTGGCCGGGCTGGAGCTGGACGAGGATGATTTTGAATGGATCGGCACGCGGCTGGCCGAACTGACCCGGGAAAGCGCGCACCCGCGGCTTGTATGTACGCTCGAGGGCGGATACGACATCAAGGCACTGGAATCGTCTCTGGAACGGTTCCTTCGCGCAGTCGCGGCGGCCTAGGGGACAAAGAGGCCGGCGCTGTCTCTCCACACTTCGATATTGAAGCGGTAGCCCGCTGTTTGGATATGTCAGACACAGACCCTCAGACTGCGCCGGGCTATATTACGATTGCCCGTCATGGAGAGCCTGATGCCAACCGGCGCGAGCGGTTGGGATGGCAGGCGTACGAGAACTGGTGGGCCAACTATGACCTCGCCGGGCTTAAGGGCGGCCAGACGCCCCCGGAATCGCTCGTGCAAGAGGTCGAGGGGGCGCGTCTTCTGTTCGCCTCCACGCTGCGCCGGGCGATCGAGACTGCCGAGGCGGCGAGCGGCGGGCGCGAATTCGACATCAACTCCATCTTCGTCGAGGCGCCTTTGCCCCCGCCACGCATGCCGGGGAGTTTTCCGGCGCGGACCTGGGGCGTGTTCGCGCGCTGCAGCTGGTGGCTGGGACTGTCGCGCGGACGTGAAAGCCGGGTCCAGGCCGAACGCCGGGCCGAGCAGGCTGCCGACATCCTCATCGAGGCCGCGCAGCGCGGACCGGTTGTGCTGTTCGCGCATGGCTGGTTCAACCGGATGCTGCGTCCGGCCCTGCGCCGGCGCGGCTGGCAATGTGTGCGTGACGGCGGCGATCACTACTGGTCCTGGCGCCGGTACGAGTTGAAACACACTCCGGCAACCGAGCGCGGCGCTTGATCGAACAGGCGATCGCGGCTTGTCTGGCGGCATCGGATACGGCGAAGGAAATGGGCACGATGAGCGATACCCGGCCTGACGACATCAAGGCGATGAGCTTCGAGCGCGCGCTGGAGGAGCTGGAACAGATCGTCCAGCGCCTGGAAAGCGGCGAAGTCGAGCTTGAACAATCCATCGCCATCTACGAACGCGGCGCGGCGCTTCGCAAGCATTGCGAGACCCGTCTGAAGGATGCGGAACTGAAGGTGGAGAAGATCGTCTTCGGCCCGGACGGACGTCCGCAGGCCGAGCCGGCCGATCTCGACACGCCGGGATGAGCGCGGACGAGCCACCCCTGCCGGAGATTTCTCCGGAGGTCTTCTTCCAGGCCGATATCCGTTTGGGAACCATTCGGCGCGCCGAACCCTTCCCTGAAGCGCGCAAGCCGGCCTACAAGCTGTTCATCGATTTCGGTCCGGCCATCGGCGAGAAGAAGAGTTCGGCCCAGATCACCGACGCCTACGCCCTCGAGGATCTGGCCGGCAAGCGCGTGCTGGCCGTGGTCAATTTTCCGCCGCGCCAGATTGGCCCGCTGCAATCGCAGGTGTTGGTTCTTGGTGTTCACGACCGGCAAGGCGCGATACGTCTGCTCGGTGCGGACGGAGATGCGCCCGACGGCGCGCGCGTGAGTTAGCTAGCTGCCGCAGGAGTAGACCGGGGCCGATGACTGCCTTCGTCAAAGAGCTGGAAGAAGCTGCAGACCGCGTCACGGTGGCGCTGGATGCGCTGTTGCCGCGCGCGGACGGGCCGGAGGCGCGTCTGGCCTCGGCCATGCGCTATGCCGCGCTCGGTCCGGGCAAGCGCGTGCGTCCCTTCCTCGCGCTGCAGGCCGGCCGTCTGATCGGCGCCGACGAGCGCGGCCTCCTGCGCGTATCCTGCGCGATCGAGTGCATCCACTCCTATTCGCTCATCCATGACGACCTGCCGTGCATGGACGACGACGATCTGCGCCGTGGGCGTCCCACGGTCCATATCGCCTATGACGAAGCCATTGCGGTTCTCGCCGGCGACGCGCTTCAGGCCGTCGCGTTCGAGATCCTCGCCGAGCCGGACACCCATGTGAACGGCCAGGTCCGCGCCCTTCTGGTCAGCGAGCTGGCCCGTGCCGCCGGGGCGCGCGGCATGGTCGGCGGCCAGGCGCTGGACATGGCACTGAGCGAGGAGCGGACCGAGGATATCGGCCTCATCACCCGGACCCAGCGTCTGAAAACCGGCGCGCTGATCGCCTACTCGGTCACCGCCCCGGCCATCATGACCGATGCGGGCAAGGAGGCGCGCGTGGCGCTGGACGGCTTTGCGCACGACCTCGGGTTGATCTACCAGATCGTGGACGACATTCTCGACGCGGAAGGCTCGACCGACGAGCTTGGAAAGACCGCGGGCAAGGATGCGCGTCAGGGAAAGGCCACATTCGTGTCCATCCTCGGGATCGAGGGCGCACGTGATCGCGCCACCCGTCTGGCCCGGCAGGCCAAGGAGCATCTCGCCATGTTCGGTGACGATGCCCATATGCTAAGCAGTGCGGTCGATTACGTACTTGATCGGCGCGCCTGACCCTCTACCCGCCGTCCGCCAGGAGACGATATGCCCGACACTCCCCTTCTCGATCGTGTGAATGCGCCGGCCGATCTCAAGCATCTCGACGTCGAGGCGCTCAAGGCGCTGGCCGGCGAAGTGCGCGACGAGATGATCGACGCGGTGTCCGTGACCGGCGGCCATCTCGGAGCCGGGCTCGGCGTGGTCGAGCTGACCGTGGCGCTGCACCATGTGTTCGAGACGCCGGAGGACATCCTGGTCTGGGATGTCGGCCATCAATGCTATCCCCACAAGATCCTGACCGGGCGGCGCGACCGCATCCGCACCCTGCGCCAGGGCGGCGGCCTGTCGGGCTTCACCAAGCGCTCGGAAAGCGAATACGACCCGTTCGGCGCGGCCCATGCCGCGACCTCGATCTCGGCCGCGCTCGGTTTCGCCGTCGCGCGCGATCTCCAGGACAAGAACCACAAGGTGGTCGCCGTGATCGGCGATGGCTCGATGAGTGCGGGCATGGCCTACGAGGCCATGAACAATGCCGGCGATCTGAAGAAGAATCTCGTCGTCATCCTGAACGATAACGACATGTCCATCGCCCCGCCGGTCGGCGCGATGAGCCATTACTTCGCCCGCCAGGTCAGCTCCAAGAGCTATCGCGACGTGCGCAAGCTGGGCAAGGGCGTCGCCAAGGCGCTCGGCGTCGAGGGCGCGGCACGCAAGGCCGAAGAATACCTGCGCGGCATGGCGATGGGCGGCACGCTCTTCGAGGAGATGGGCTTTCGCTATATCGGCCCGATCAACGGCCATGACATGGATGCGCTGGTCGCCGTGCTGAACAATGTGCGCGACGCCGAAGGCCCGATCCTCATCCATTGCGTCACGCAGAAGGGCAAGGGCTACGCCCCGGCCGAGGCGGCCGCCGACAAGTATCACGGCGTCTCCAAGTTCAACGTCGTCACCGGCGAGCAGGCCAAGAAAAAACCCAATGCGCCCAGCTACACTTCTGTCTTCGCCGACGCGCTGATCGCCGAGGCCGAGGCCGACCCGTCCATCGTGGCGATCACGGCGGCCATGCCGGGCGGCACGGGCGTCGACAAGTTTTCCGAGCGTTTCCCGGGCCGCGCCTTCGATGTCGGCATTGCCGAACAGCACGCGGTGACGTTCGCTGCAGGTCTCGCTGCCGCCGGGATGAAGCCCTATGCGGCGCTCTATTCCACCTTTCTGCAGCGCGGCTACGACCAGGTGGTCCACGATGTCGCCATCCAGTCGCTCCCGGTCCGTTTCGCGATCGACCGGGCCGGGCTCGTCGGCGCGGACGGCCAGACCCATGCCGGCAGCTTCGATATCGGCTATCTCGGCGCCCTGCCGGGCATGGTGGTGATGGCGGCCAGCGACGAGGCGGAGCTGGTGCGCATGGTCAAGACCTCGACCCTGATCGATGACGGGCCGAGCGCTTTCCGCTATCCGCGCGGGGAGGGCATCGGCATCGACATTCCCTCCAATCCCGAGCCGCTGGAAATCGGCAAGGGCCGGATCGTGCGCGAGGGCAGCTCGGTGGCCATTCTCTCGCTCGGCGGGCGGCTGCAGGAAAGCCTGGCCGCGGCCGACTCCCTGTCCGCCTTCGGCCTGTCGGCGACCGTGGCCGATGCGCGCTTTGCCAAGCCGCTGGACGAGGATCTGATCCTGCGCCTGGCGCGCGAGCACGAAGTGCTCATCACGATCGAGGAGGGCGCACGCGGCGGCTTCGGCGCCTTCGTCCTGCACATGCTGGCGGAGAAGGGCGCGCTTGATGCCGGCCTGAAAATCCGCACGCTCACCCTGCCGGACGTCTTCCAGGATCACGACACGCCGGACAAGATGTATGACGCGGCGGGCCTGACGGCGAAACATATCGTCGCCCGCGTCCTCGAAACGCTGGGCCGCGCCGACGACGCGGCGGCCGCACTCGCTTAGGGCCGGCTCCGGTCTGGGCGCCGTCCGGGCCGCAAGTCCCACTCAAGCCTCTATCCCGGACGCAAAAAACCCCGGACCTTTCGGTCCGGGGTTTTTCTATGCCGCGCGGTTTAACCCGCGTGACTGGATCTGGTGCTGGCCTAAGCCGGCTGCAGGTCCGTCGCGGAATATTTGCCGCTCTTGGCGTCGCGGGTTTCCTCGAAGGAAACGCGCTGACCTTCCGTGAGCGAGCTCATGCCCGCGCGCTCGACCGCAGTCGCATGCACGAAGACGTCCTTGGAGCTGTCATCCGGTTGGATGAAGCCATAACCTTTGGTGGTGTTGAACCACTTAACAGTTCCCGTAGCCATATGGGAGATAGTCCTTGTAGACAGGAGTAAACGAACCCTCGAAAGGGCTTGGGTGGTATCAAATAAAGGAGGGGTAAGGGATTGGCGCGTGACGCGCGGAGCCGTTAGTCCAGCCAGAATTGATATTGGCACCATACACGATTTCGGCGCGGATGCAATGGTTATTGCGTGGGCGCGCGCGATGCCAATGTGCGCAGCGCCCGGGCATGGCCCTCCACCGGCGCGTCCTGGGGATAGACCTCGACCTCAAGCTGCGGCGGGAGTCCGGATTCTTCAAACACGCTCCCGTCCGGCGCCGCGAAGACCTCGCTCGACAATTCCAGATACCAGCCATTGGGCAGCGGCTTGGCCAGCGGGGTGGAGAAGCTGCCCCGCGTCGTCGTGCCGGCATGGGTGACATTGGGCAGCTGGCGCAGCGCCAGCGTGGCGATCTCGCCGCCGGACACCGTGACGTCGCTGGTCAGCACGGTTACCGGGCCAGTATAGCGCACGCCGCCGGCCGGTTCGATCTGGTAGACATGCTCGGGCGTCCCGTCCGCGTCGGTATCCATGGTGTAGGCGGTGAAGGGCCGGGCGGCAAAGCGCGACGCGATGGCGCGCGCGACCTTGTCGTATCCGCCGCGATTGTTGGACAGGTCGAGAATGACCCGGTCCACGTCCTGAAACGCGCTCAGCGCCTCGTCGAAGACAAGGTCGAATTCGGCCAGCTCTGCCGCGCCCCATTCGGCCGAGCCCGGTTGCACATCGCTTTCGGTAAATCCGCCCATGGTGAAGACCAGGATATAGCCGGTGCGCCCGTCCAGGCTGCCCCACAGGATGCGATCGTTGGCTGTGAACACCGATCCTTCGTCCAGCACCTCGGTCTGGAGCTGGTCGATCAGGCCGACCAGCCAGGCCATCTCGCCCAGGCTTTCGCGCACGAAGGGCAGGGTCTCGCCCTGGCCGTCCTGGATGCGGAAGGGCTCGCCGTCCGCCGTGCCGATCAGCTTGGTATGGGAATCGGACAGCCCGGCCATCATAGACGCGAGGACATCGCGCAGCGCGGCCTCGCCCATGCCGTCGCGCACCTGGCCGCGCGCCGCATCCACGCGCGCCTCCCAGTCGATCCCGCGTTCGTCAAAGAAGGCGTAATGGCGCGCCATCGCGCCGGCAAAGACGGCGAACACGCCGGTTTCGGTATTCAGATCCTGCGCCCCGCAGCGTTCGGGCAGGCGCGCCACGCGCTCGAACCGGGTCGACTGATCGCCGGGCAGATACTGGAAACCGGCCACATCCCCCTCCGCCGAGGGCAGGATCAACGTGTATTCGACCTGGCCCATCAGCGGGGTGTCCGGGCCCGCAGGCAGCGCGGTGTAGCAGCCAGCCGGCGTATCCTGCCAGCGCGTGATCCCGTCCTCCTCGATCTGCAGGAACCAGCCCTGGGCCTCGGCATGCCACACGCCGCGCGCCTCCGGCGCCAGCGCGCCGTCTGCATGGATCGGCCGGGCCGGTTGCAGGGCGGTTTGGCTCGGGTCGTCCGCGGTGGCCGTTCTCGTATCGGCGCAGGCATTCAGCGCGACGCCAAGGCAGGCCATCGAGGCAACAGGGACGGCACGGGCAAGACGGGCAACGGGGGCAAGACGGGATAGCGGCATGTCTCGGTTTCTCCAAAAGTGACTGCGGTCACCTTTTGGCTGCACACGCGCCCGCGATCAAGTGACAAATTGGCAAACCGGCTATCGGCCCACTTCGATCGCCTGCACGAACTGGGCGATGCGCTCGCTCAGATGCGTGCCCATGTCGGGGGCGGGCGCTTCATGGATCATCCATTCGCGCACCGCGCCGGTGGTCAGGGTCAGGCCCAGCGCGGCCAGCGCGCCCGGATCGTGCGCGGCAGAAATCTCGCCCGCCTCGCGGGCCTGCTCGAACACGCCGCGTAGATAGTCGCGCATGCGCAGATCGCCGTCGCGCTCCACACGCTGGAGCGCCGGTGTGCGCGCCGCCTCGCGAGTCTTCGAGGCGAACATCTCCGGGTACATCCGGGTCAGGTCGACCAGTGCGATCCCGGGCGCGAACACACGGTCGAACAGGGCGGCCTCCGCGCCGGGCAGGCCGGACAGCGCCTCGCTCACCAGGCGCTCATACCAGGCGGCGAGCACATCGGCCTTGGACGGGAAATGATTGAAGAACGTCCCCTTGGCGACCCCGGCCTCGGCCACGATCCGGTCGACGCTGACCGCGTCATAACCCTCCGCCTCGAACAGCGCGATGGCCGTGTCGAAAAGGCGCTGGCGCACCAGCTGCTTCTTGTGTTCGCGCCGTCCGGTCATGAACCCTGTATCGCGCAGAAAATGACTGCGGTCATCTGCCTGTTGCGGCCAGTCTCCATTGCCTCCCCGGAACGGGCAGGGGATAAGGCCGCCCATGAAGAAAAGAGCCGATACATATCTTGTGGATGAAGGCTATTTCGAAACCCGCGCCAGAGCCCGCGCGGCTATCGAGGCGGGCCGGGTGCGGGCGGATGGCGAGCCCGTCACCAAGCCCGCGCAGAAGATCGCGCCGGGCGCGGCGATCGAGGCCGAACCGGCCCATCCCTATGTCAGCCGGGCGGCGCTGAAGCTGGAGGCGGCCCTGGACCGCTCCGGTCTCGACCCGTCCGGACAGGTCTGTCTGGATGTCGGCGCCTCGACCGGCGGGTTTACCGAAATCCTGCTGAAGCGCGGAGCGGCCAAGGTCTATGCGGTCGATGTCGGGCGCGGCCAGCTTCACCCCTCGCTGCGGGCGGACCCGCGCGTGATCAATCTGGAAGCCACCGATGCGCGCGCCCTGTGCGAAGAGGTGATCGAGACCGCGCCCGAGCTGATTGTCTGCGACGCCAGCTTCATCGGACTGGCCAAGGTGCTCGACGTGCCCCTGTCGCTGGCGGCGCCTGACGCGGCCCTCGTCACCCTGTTCAAGCCGCAATTCGAGGTCGGGCGCGAGAATGTCGGCAAGGGCGGGATCGTCAAGGATCCGGCCGCGGTCGAGGAGGCGAGGGAGCGTGTCACCTCCTTCCTGGACGCCGCAGGCTGGCCGGTCGAGGACGAGATCGAAAGCCCGATACTCGGCGGGGACGGAAACCGGGAATACGTCCTGCTGGCCCGCCAATCGCGCTGAGGTTTGTTTCAATCTGGTTTGGTTCATCTGGCGCGCGGCGGCGGCCGAGCCTGCCCGTGCGCCAAATGAAACGGCCCGCACCTTGGGTGCGGGCCGCGCCTGTCTCGAGGGGTGGAGGCCGGCTGACTACTGCGCCGGGCGCCACATGCCGTCGCTGCCCTGGCACATATAGACCTCGCGCCCGGCCGAGCTCATATAGCGGCAGCTCGCAGTCTGGTAGCCGCTGGTGCTGATGGTCTGGCTGCCCGCGCTGTAGCGGCGCGAGTCCTGGACCGGTTGCTGGTCGGAATAGTCATACTGAGAACCGCCCAGCAATTCCTCATTGGTCGAATAGCGACGGCTATTGTCGTAGCGGTCGTCATAGACCGGGTCGGACCCGTAATAGGGATCGTCATAGCCATAGTCGTCGCCATAGCCCTGATCGTAGGTCTGGCCGTATCCCTGGCCGTATCCCTGATCGTACACCTGGCCGGTCTGGCGGTACGGGGCGGACTGGCCGTAACCGCTCTGGCCATAGCGCAGCTGGTCGCAATTGCCGCTGGCGATGGCCGCGCCGGCCAGCGCGCCGACCGCGCCCCCGGCGACCACCGCGCCGTCATTGCCGGCCTCGTTGCGACGGCCGTAGCGGTCGTGGCGTGAACGCCGGTCATGACGGTAGCCGGAGTGGCGATAGCCGCGCGAGCTGTAACCATAGCGGTCGTCATACCCGCGGTGGCCGCGATAGCGGTCCCGGTCGCGGTCCTGAGACTCGTCATGGAGTTCCGCGCCGACGACCGCGCCGAGAATGCCGCCGATGACGGCGCCGGCGACCTGGCGCTGGCGCTGTTGCTGGACGCATTGCTCGTAGGTGGTGGCGGGGGCCGCGCGATAGCTCTGGGCCTCGGCGCTGGGCGTCATCGCCGGCGCGAGGGCGCTGGCGCCGAGAAGGGCTGTTGCCGCGAGGGTCAAGGTTTTCATCGCTGTGTCTCCAGTCTCGCATCGGGACGCGTGACACACGCCTCCCTTCAATCTTTAAGCCAACCCTAACAAAGCGCCGATGAGTGCGCGATGAACGGTTCGGGTCACGAAAAAGCCCGGGCGCGCGGCGCCCGGGCTCTTGCGGCCTTCAAGAGACTTGAAGGCGCCCCCTTATCCCCCTCCGCAGGTCACTGGCGGCTCGCGACTTCCCAGTAGCCGTAGCGGTTCTGGCACATGCGCACCTGGTCGCGCACGATCTGGCCGTTGGGCAGGAAGATCTCCGCATCGCCCCAGCGGCAGCGCCGGCCACCATAATTGTGATAGGCGCGCGGATGAACGACGCCATAGACCCCCGAATACGGATTGTGCCAGTAGCCCGGCCCGCTCCCGCCAAAGGCCTGGTTCGCGGCATAGTAGTACTGACCGCGGTCGCAACTGTTGAGCGAAGCACCGATCCCGCCGCCGATCAGACCGCCGGCCAGGACCGCCCCGCCATCGCCGTCCGAGACGGCGCCGCCGAGGAGGGCCCCGATCAGGGCGCCGGCCACGAACTCGTCCCCGCTGGAACGGCAGATACCGTCATAATAGCTGAATCCGACACTGGAGTAGCGGCTATAGGCACGATGATAGCGCCAATTGCGATTGTGATGGCGTCGGCCAGTGTACCTTTGATGACGGCGATACTGGTTATTATAACGGGTCTGATTGTAGTGCCGGTTGCGGTCGTAACGGTCGCGCCGGACGTCGCGGCGGGTATCGTGACGGAAGTCCCGGCGCGCATCGTGGCGGTAATCGCGGCGCGCATCGCGGCGGTGATCTGCCCAGGCGTCGCGGCGGCGGTCTCCCCGGAAATCGTGCCGCGATTCCTGGCGGTATTCACGCCTCGCTTCCTGGCGGTGGTCCCGGCGCGCCTCCTGGCGGGCGTCGCGGCGATGATCCCTTCGCGCCTCCTGGCGGGCGTCCCGGCGGCGCTCCTGGCGGACTTCCTGGCGTGCCTCGCGGCGGTGCTCCTGGCGGACCTCCTGACGCACCTCCCGGCGGCGCTCCTGGCGCGCTTCGCGGCGATGGTCCTGGCGCGCGTTCTGGCGGGCTTCGCGATGGACTTGTCCCCGCCGGTTTCGATCGAGATCTCCGCGCGAATTATGCCCGGCGCGGCCGGGATGTCCCCGCTCTTGCTGGGCGTCCACGGCATACGCGCTCGCGAACGCAGGGGCGGCGGGTCCTGCGATCAGGGACAGACTCAAGGCGGCAGCCGAGATGACGGCGGCCAGACCCAGCGATTGCGGCTTCATGCGCCTTCCTCCTGGTCCGAGCCGGATTATTCCGACGATGAATAAATGTTAACAAACCCTTCCTGTCAGCCAGATGAACGCGCTGGTCATGTTAACCGTTGACCTCAACCGTTGCTTGGCGTTTGTGACCCATCATGAAGCGCAGAAACAAGAAATCCCTCCCGCCAGCGCGCGTGGTCGAGCTCGAGGCCGGACGCATCGGAGCGCGCGGAGACGCCGTTGCCGAAGGCCCGGTCTATGTACCTGGCCTGCTTCCGGGCGAGCGCGCCCTCGTCGAGGTGCGCGGCGACCGCGGCCGGGTCAAGGAGCGGCTCAGCGACTCTGAAGACCGGGTCAAACCCTTCTGTCCCATAGCGGAACGCTGCGGCGGCTGCTCCCTGCAGCACTGGTCGGCCGATGCCTACCGGACCTGGAAACGCTCGCTCGTCGTCGATGCGTTGGCAAGAGAAGGGGTGGCCGGAGAGGTCGCTCCACTGCTTCACGCGCACGGGGAAGGGCGCCGCCGCGCGACCCTGCACGCCCGCAGGGCCGGACGCACGCTGACCTTCGGCTACAGCGAGCGGGCCGGTCACGCGATTGTCGACACAAAGGACTGTCCCGTCGCGCACCCGTTGATTCGACGCAGCTTTCCCGCCCTGCGCAGGCTGGCCGACGCGCTGGTCCCGCAAAAGGGCCAGGTCGACATCTCGGTGACGGCCACCGATGGCGGGCTGGATGTCTCGTGTGACTGGCCAGGTGATATCGTCCTCGATCACCGGCTGACCGCGGCCGAGCTGGCGGCCAAGGAAGGCTGGGCGAGAATCTCGCTGAAGGGAGAGCCGGCGGCCGAGCGGTCCACCCCCTATGTCCGCTTCGGCAAAGCAAAAGTCGCGCCTCCGCCGGGCGGATTCCTTCAGGCCACCGCCGCCGGCGAAGCCGGCCTGGCCGAGCGAGCCATGGCCGCGATCAAGGGCGCCCGGTCGGTGGCCGATCTTTATGCCGGCTGCGGTTCCTTCGCCCTGCGCGCGGCCGAGACTGCACAGGTTCTGGCGGTGGAAGGCGATGATCGGCCCCTCCGGGCCCTGCGCCAGGGCGCCGACCACACCCAGGGCCTGAAACCGGTTCAGACCCTGCATCGCGATCTGGCTCTGGAACCGATGAGCGTGAAGGAGCTGGAGCAGATCGATGCGGTCATTCTCGATCCGCCTCGCAATGGGGCGCGAACTCAGGCCGAACGCCTGGCCGACAGCCTCGTGCCCGTGGTCGTCTCGATCTCCTGCAACCCGGCGACCTTCGCGCGGGACGCGGCCATCCTCATTGAGGGCGGTTACCGGATGGGTGAGGTGACTCCGGTCGATCAGTTCGCCTGGACCGGACACGTGGAGAGCATCGCGGTCTTTACCCGCACGCACCACAAACTTTCGTAGGCGCAGCAACGATCTGCCTCTAGCCTGCTTCGCTTGGGAAGCGGCGGAGAGGCAGCGATGTTCATCGGTCATTACGGTCCAGCTTTCGCGGGCGTTCGCGCGGCCCGCAGCGTGCCGCTCTGGGTGCTGTTCCTCTCGGTCCAGGCCGTTGACATCGCCTGGGGCATTCTTGTTGCTCTAGAGATTGAAAAGCTCCGCATCGTTCCGGGCTTCACCGAGGTGAACGCGTTCGATCTCTATTTCATGCCGTACACACATTCTCTACCCGCCACGCTCGCGTTCTCGATCGCGGGCGGCGCCATCTACGCGTTGCTCGCTCGCAAGGAGCAGGTCCTGGGCGGGGTAGTGGTCGGGCTGGCCATCGCGTCTCACTGGTTCACAGACCTGCTTGTCCATGTGCCGGACCTCGCTCTCTGGCCCGGCGGCCCCCGCGTGGGCTTCGGTCTGTGGCAGCATTTCTGGCCGGCGATGATGCTGGAGGGTGCGCTCCTCCTTCTCGGATTCGTGCTCTATCTTGGCGCGACCTCGCCGCGCGGTCTGGTCGGCCGGGTCGCTCCGCTTGTCCTTCTACTCGTTCTCGCCGGTCTTCAGATCATCCATGTCACCGCGCCTGCGGCCGAGGACGTGGTCTCTATCGGCCTTTCGAGCGCGCTGGTCTTCGTGCTGCTGACCGGACTGGCGGCGCTTGTCGACTGGACGCGACGTCCAGCCTCCCCCTCGCCTAGGGGGTAGCGTTCTGTGCCAGGGCACGCAGCTTGTGGTCGGCCAGCACAAGGGCTGCCATCGCCTCGGCGACAGGAACGGCTCGGATGCCCACGCAGGGGTCATGGCGCCCTTTGGTGGAGACGGTAACCTCCTCGAGCGAGCGCGTGAGCGTCTGCTTCTCGATCCGGATGGAGCTGGTCGGCTTGATGGCAAGGCGGACAACGAGATCCTGGCCCGTCGATATACCGCCCAGCACGCCTCCATTGTGGTTGGAGGAAAAGGCCGGCTTGCCGTCCGCGTCCAGCCGCATCTCGTCGGCCGCGTCCTCGCCGCGCATCGCCGCTGCCTCCATTCCGGCACCGATCTCGACGCCCTTTGCCGCGTTGATGCTCATCATGGCGCTGGCCAGGTCGGCATCCAGCTTGCCATAAACCGGCGCCCCCCAACCGGCGGGCACGCCGCTGACATGACATTCGACCATTGCTCCGACCGACGAGCCCGCCTTGCGGATCTCATCGAGATCTTCAGCCCACCGGGCCGCGGTGCCGGGGTCGGGACAGAAGAAATCGTTCTGCTCCACGGCCGCCCAGTCCCATGCCGTACGGTCGATGGCCCGCGGACCGATCTGCACCAGCACCGCGCGGATCGAAATGCCATCGCCCAGCACCTTGCGGGCGATGGCACCGGCTGCCACCCGGGCAGCGGTCTCGCGCGCACTGGACCTTCCGCCGCCCCTATAGTCACGGACGCCATATTTCATGTCGTAGGTGAAGTCCGCATGACCGGGCCGCCAGCGGTCGCGAATGTCCGAATAATCCTTGGAACGCTGATCTGTGTTCTCGATCATCAGGCTGATCGGGCTGCCCGTTGTGACCGGTCCTGGCGTGCGTTCGTCCTCGAACGTACCTGACAGAATCCGGACCTCGTCTGCCTCGCGCCGCTGCGTGACGTGCCGGGAGGTTCCCGGCCGGCGTTTGTCCAGGTAGGGCTGGATGTCCGCCTCGCTCAAGGCCAGTCCGGGCGGACAGCCATCGATAACGGCGCCCAGCGCGGGACCGTGGCTTTCACCCCACGTCGTCAAACGAAAAAGGTGACCGAAGGTGTTGTGAGACATGAAGTGCGCCGCCCTGGTTTTCCAACTGCGCCAAGCTTAGAGAGCGTCGGGGCGGGCGTCACGGCTTGAACTCGGCACCAGGGTTTCACGGCCAAGGGCAGAGGCCGGGCGAAGGCTAGCGGCCACCGCCGCCGGGTCAGCACCACTCCGAGACCTATTATGCCGCCTTGTCGTTCTTGCCCGTGCTGCGCACCCAGTTGGCCAGCCGGGCAGCCGGCGGTGACTTCACGAACATGTCGCAGAATGCACGAAGCAGGCCTGCGCTATCCTCGCTTTCCTGCTCACTGCGTTCCATGTCGCGCAATTCCTGCGCTTTGCGCTCGCGTGCTTTCTTCTCGCTCTTGCCCATTTCCTGGCCGCCATCGACGATGACGTCCCGCACCAATATCTTCACGCGCCACTTGGAATCGCCGACCGGCACGACCACCGCACCAGTCTTCGAATAAGGGAGGATGCGCACCATCACATTGCGTTCGCCCACGAACACGGTGCGCAGACCGCCCTTGCGCGCTTCCTCCGGCGTGATCGTCAGCTCGTGATAGCGTGGTGCATAGACGCGCAGAACCTCATAGGCTTTCAGCATTCGCTGAAGCTTGCCAACCGCTTTCGCGCTCTGGTCGCCGCTTGTGTCGGGATGAACGGTCTTGATTACCGAGCGGAACGTCTTCCGCACGGTTTCAAAATCTTCATCGCCTTCGAGCCCGAAGACGCGATACGCGGCAATAATGGGGTCCTGCTTCTGGTTCATGACGATCAGGATCGCACACTCAGTCTTTTCGAAAGGTTGACGCGCTCAGGCCAGGGCATATGTCTCGATCGATATTTTTTATCCGGGAAAGTCGAATAAATGTCCGCCAATGACGTGATACCGCCGTCACCGAGTGAGAGTGAATATGCGACCTCTCAAGACGGCACGGTTGAGGATATCTTCGCACGCGAGGACCCGTTCTCGCTCTTTGAAGACTGGCTCCAGGCCGCTCGCGGAAGTGAACCGAACGACCCGAACGCTGTCGCATTGGCCACGGCGGATCCGGACGGACTTCCCGACGTTCGCATGGTCTTGCTCAAGGGGTTCGATCGGGACGGGTTCGTTTTCTACACAAACCTGGAAAGCGCGAAGGGCCGTCAGCTGCAGGACAATCCCAAGGCGGCGATGTGCTTTCATTGGAAATCCTTGCGCCGGCAGGTGCGTCTTCGCGGCGCGATCACGCCGGTAAGCGAAGCCGAGGCCGACGCCTATTTCCAGAGCCGGGCGCGCGACAGTCGCATCGGGGCCTGGGCGAGCAAGCAGTCACGCCCGTTGGAAAGCCGGTTCGCGTTGGAGAAGGAAGTCGCGAAATACGCTGCGAAGTTTCACATCGGTTCGGTGCCGCGCCCGGATTTCTGGAGCGGCTTCCGTCTGATCCCCGAGCGCATCGAGTTCTGGCGGGACAGGCGCTTCAGGCTTCATGACCGTATGGTATTCTCGCGAGAAGCGGCGACTTCGCCCTGGTCTGTCATGCGCCTATATCCATAATGGTCTAGGGTGGGACCGAAGTCGGCCTGTCCGGGCCGGAATTTTGCGGTTGGGGAAACAGACGGCATGACAAAACTCTTTTCGGTCCTTTGCGGACTCGTTGCGGCCCTGGCGTGGGCCGTCGTGATTGCAATCCCTGTGTGGTTCCTGATCACGACCATGGGCGCAAAGGTAGATTTATGGGCTTCCCTTGACGCTTTCCGTCACGTTCGCACCTACGCACAATATGCTATCTTCGGTGCGCTCGGCGTTGGAGCGGTGAGCCTAGTCGTTCTGATCGTGTCGCGCTTCGCGGCCGGGGTTGGCGGCGCAGGCGCTTTTCTGGGTGCCATTCTGGCAGTTGTCATTGGCGGCGGCGGCCTGATGGCCGCGAAGTCTGCGCAGGACGCCGCGGCAAGCGTTCCGCCGATCCACGACATCAGCACGGACCTGACCGATCCGCCGCAATTCTCCCGGGCCATGATCGAGCGGCGTGAGCAGATCGAAGGCGTGAATTCGGTCGATCTGCTCGACAAGCAGGTCCCCGATTCGGACTGGACGGGTCAATGGGGCGGCCGGGCCGTGACCGATGTCCAGGCGGAGGCTTATCCAGATATCGAAACGCTCTACCTGACGGCAGGTCCCGCTCAGGCTTACGAGGCCTCGTTGGCGGCGGCACGCGATCTGGGGTGGCGCATCACGACTGCGTCGCGGGATTCGCTCATGTTCGAAGGCACGGTCGAGAGCTTCTGGTTCAGCTTCAAGGACGATTTCGTTGTCCGGATCACCGAGGCTGAAAACGGCAGCAGTGCGATCGATGTACGCTCGGTCAGTCGGGTCGGTCTTTCAGACCTTGGCGCCAATGCCGAGCGGGTGCGCGCATTTATCGACGCTGTACGCGATGCCACCGGGAGTGCTCGGGACGGCTGATCGGGTCAGCCGGTCAATGTGTACGTGCTGCCCAGGTCCGGCGTGCCTCCGTCTGCGACCTCGATCCGGCCCTGTTCGAAGAGGTGGATGATATGGGCCAGTACGGAATGGGCGGCGGCTGGATGCAGGCGCTTGTCCACATCGGCGTACATGGATGACACCATCTCGCGGATCGTCGTGCGTCCGGCCTCGATCTGGCTCAGAATCTGACGTTCGCGGGCGCGCCGGTGCTCGATATAGGCGTCCAGAAAGGCTTCCGGCTCGTCGATCGCCGGGCCGTGGGTCGGCCAGATCCGGCCAAAGCCGCGAGCGCGTATCCGTTCGAGTTGGCTTATATAGTCGCCCATATGGCCGTCGGGCGGGCTGACCACAGAGGTCGACCAGGCCATCACGTGGTCTCCGGAAAACAGGGTATTTTCTTCCTTCAGCGCAAAGCAGAGATGGTTGGAGGTATGCCCGGGGGTATGCAGCGCTTCCAGCGTCCAGCCGGGCCCGGTCAGCACATCGCCGTCCTTCAGCTCCACGTCCGGTGCGAAGCTGTCGTCGTCGCCGGCCTCCATGCGGGTTTCACTGCCGGCGGGCGGCGTGGGGCGAGGGCGCCGGCCATAGGTCTTGCACCCGTGCCGAGACGCCATGCGTGCCGCAAGGGGCGAGTGATCGAGATGGTGATGTGTCACCAGAACATGACTGACGCGCTCACCTTCCAACGCCTGATCGAGGGCGGCTTCATGCGCGGCGTCGAGCGGACCGGGATCGATCATCGCCACGGTGCCATGCCCGACGATGTAAACGCCGGTGCCGGTAAAGGTGAACGGGCCGGGATTCGACGCGACTACGCGCCGGATCAGTGGCGAAAGCGTGTCGCAACGTCCGTATTCGAAATCGAACTCACGCTTGAAGGGTATGGTGGTCATTCCGGCAAACTCGCTTCGCGTCGCTCTTCCAGGAATGCCCGCAGCGCGGCTGCGAGCGTACGCACTGCCCGCATCTTGTCTTTCATGGGCAGGGCAATGGGCGGTCCCATGTCGGTCTTGTTCACATCGACCACATAGAGCGCGCCGCTCTTGCGATCACGCAATACGTCCAGCCCGCCCCAGTCCAGTTTCATCTCCCGGCAGAACGCGGAGAGCTGGTCGAGTTCCGTCTGCGTAAACACAGCGCTGGGAGCGGCCAGTGTGACGGAACTATTGGTATTTTCAAATCGCCGTTCGACTGGACGCCTCTTGATGAAGACCAGCGGTATGCGCCCGCCCACCGTCGGGCATCGCAAATCCTCCACACAGCCATCCGCACCAGCCGTCTCGATCAGGCGCTGGTAGACTTGGCCGGCTTCCGCGGCCCGCGGCCCGGTCAGCACACGGCCGTCATGTACGCCATTGAGTTCGGACTTGGCGACCATGGCGCCGTCCCATGTCTGAGGATCGACGCTGAGCGGACGATCGAAGACCGCCTCGAACACTGCGACCACCTTCGATTTCGAGACGTTCAAGCATCCGCCATTGAGAGCGGAGCCTGCCTGCAAGCTCCCGTCGATATGCGTGTGTGTGCGGTCGTCGAAAATGAAAATGCACTCGGCATCTTCGCGGCGGGCGACGATCCGGATTCCGGCCAGCTGCATGACTGGCCAGAGGAGGTACCAGGGCCGGGGCCGGTCGGGCGCAAACCAGAGTTTGGGTCCGTCAGCCCTGACCGCAAGGCGCGTGGCCTCCACGCATGCGTGGAAAGCGAGCCAGCTCGCCGCCTCCATTGCGACACCGGCGCCCACGGGGACGTCGACACCGGTCTTTCGAACGTGAAGGACACCGTTCGCATATTCGAAATCTCGCCACCAGGCCGCGCTCGTCATCGAATCGGATTTCCCTTCACGGGTGGACTCTACCGGTCGGGGCAGCCGTGACAATTCGCGGCCGACCGGACCGGCCCGGACCTTGCGTGTCTCTGCCTCGATGACCCGACACGGCACGCAAGGTTCTTTCCATGATTTCGCGCTCATCCTTCCTGGTCTTTGTCAGTCGGCGCCTGCGCCTTGTTCTGCTGACGGCGTTGACGGTTTGTGCGGTTAAGGTCGGTGCCGCGGCCCTAGATGTGCCTGATCGTAATGCGCCCGCCAGCGCGCGATCGGCTATTCCCGCAGAGAGCCAATAAAAATGATCTCGCACATGCCTTGAAACCGTCCTTGAACGGTCTACTGCGCGCCCGACTTGATCCAGAGAGGCTCACCGCCGACAACGTGGCCTCTCCAGAATAACCGGACTCCCATGCTTGGTTTTACCCTTCGACGCATCCTGATTTCGGTGCCCACCATTCTGGTCATTATCACGCTTGCATTCTTCATGATGCGAGTCGCACCGGGCGGCCCGTTCGACCTTGAGCGTCCCATGTCTGAAGAGATCCGTCAGAATCTCCTGGCGGCGTACGGCATGGATCAGCCTGTCTGGAAGCAGTACCTCGACTATCTCGGTGGCCTGGCCCGGTTCGACCTGGGCCCGTCGTTGAAGTTTCGCGACAAGAGCGTGGCCAGTCTGATCGCCGAGGGCTTTCCGATATCCGCAACGGTAGGCCTGCTGGCCATCTCGCTGGCCCTGGTGGTCGGCACGATACTCGGATCGGCTGCCGCCTTGCGTCAGAACGGCGCCACCGATTACGCGGTCATGGGGATCGCGACGGTAGGCATCGTCATCCCGCCCTTCGTGATGGGCCCGATCCTGGCGCTCGTCTTCGGTTTGTATTTCGGGCTACTGCCCAGCGGGGGGCTTGATCCGCTTCGTGGAATGACACCCGACCGGCTTGTCTTGCCCGTCGTGACACTGGCGCTCCCCCAGATCGCGATTATAACGCGGCTCATGCGCGCCTCGATGATCGAGGTTATCCGGTCCAACTATATCCGGACCGCTCGCGCAAAAGGCCTTTCGGCGAGAGCAGTTCTGTCACGGCACGCGTTCAAGAGCGCGATTCTGCCGATCGTGAGCTATCTCGGGCCGGCTGCCGCGGCACTTTTGACCGGCTCGATCGTAATCGAGCAGGTCTTTCAGCTACCTGGCATCGGACGCCAATTCGTTCAGGCCGCGCTTCAGCGTGATTACACGGTCGTGATGGGAGTGGTCATCCTGTACGCTTCGCTGATCGTGATCCTGAACCTCGTGGCCGATCTTCTCTATGCGTCCTTGAACCCGAAGGTGAAATACGACTGATGGTGTCCACCTCCACACCGCGGGAGAAGGCGGTCTTCATTGAGCAGGCCAGCATCCAGGGCCGTTCGCTCTGGGACGACGCCCGAACACGCTTGCTGCGCAACAAGGCGGCTGTCATCGGCCTGTTCATCCTGGGCGCATTGGTCCTTCTGGCCTTTCTCGGGCCGCTGCTCTGGATTCACGAGGCAGACGTGATCTATCGGGACCGGGTCCAACTCGCGCCAACGTTCGAGCACGGGCATGTATTCGGGACCGATGCTCAGGGGCGCGACCTCTTCGCGCGCACGCTCGTGGGTCTGCGCATGTCGCTGATGGTCGGGGTCGTTGCCACAATGGTGTCCCTCGCCATCGGGGTCGTCTGGGGAGCCGTGGCCGGTTTCATCGGCGGGCGTGTTGACCAGGTGATGATGCGTCTGGTCGATGTCCTGTATTCGATCCCCTTCATCTTTTTCGTGATCATCCTGATGGTTGTGTTCGGTCGCAACATCATCCTGATCTTCGTGGCCATCGGCGCGGTGGAATGGCTGACCATGGCCCGAATCGTGCGCGGTCAGACCATCGCCCTCAAGGGCATGGAATTTGTCGAAGCCGCCCACGCGGCCGGCGTCTCGCGCGCGGCCATCATTCGTCGCCATATCGTACCGAACGTGCTCGGCCCGGTTATCGTATACGTGACGCTGACCATCCCGGTGGTCATCCTGGCGGAGAGTTTTCTTTCGTTTCTCGGTCTCGGGGTTCAGGAGCCGCTGACATCGCTCGGCAATCTCATCTCCAATGGCGCCCGGGATATGGAAATCGCGCCATGGACGCTGATTGCGCCGGCCGCGACTATGATGCTGACTCTTTTCTGCTTCAACTTCCTGGGCGATGGGTTGCGTGACGCCATCGACCCGCGCGACCGGTAAGAGCCGCGCAGGTCAGACGAAGACTCGCGGTCTACTGAATCCGGCGCGCACGGAAAGCCCGTCCACCGTAGGACAGGGTCATGAAATGGGAGCCCAGCGCACCGCCGCGAATATCGGCGCGCAGATCACTGCGTTGAGAGCGCGGCACCCGAACCCGTGTCGTGTCGATCTGCTGCCAGACCTGCCCGTTCGCAAGCGTGATTCGAAGATCCCCGGTGCGAGTGGTCTCGTAGACCTCGACAGGCACGTTGCGCATTTCGTCGATCGCACCGGAGTCATCGTAGACGATCTCCGTACCGTCCTCGAGCGTCTCCGCTTCCTCTGGCTCGCTTCCTCCACGGAACACTTCAGTCAATCCGCCAAGGCCCGGCATGGACAGACCGAAGCCGTCACGTTCGACGGCTCGGACGCGCTCGCGGTCGACGACTGCAATGGAACGGCTCTCGATGGCGCCGGCGAGTTCTTCGAGACGGGCGTCCATACAGGCAAGACGGGCGCTGTCCTGTTCGATCGTCCGGCATGCAAGCAAGGCGTCCAGGTCGGCCGACTGGGCGTCCTGAGCGGCTGCAGTTCCGGTCAGGAGCGCTGAGCCAAGAGCCAGGCTGAGGATTTGGGTCAGGCGTGTCATTGTGTGTTCCCGTATTCTGATACCGCGTGTGAAAATTCGCGCTACTATCCTTGAAGCGTCGAGTCGTGTCGATGCGCCCGCGTCTTCACTCTTGCGTCAGGTTTTTCTGCCAATATTGTTCTGTCCGCAGATGACCGAAAGCCGGGCGCGCGCGTCGAGACGATGCCGCGCGCCTTGCATTTATGTAAATGCCCAGGGGAGAGTTGCCGTGAATCGACGTCTTATGGAGTGGCTCGCGTGCAGTGCCAGCGTGCTTGTGCTGGGTGCATGCGGCGGCGGAGACTCAAGCGAATCTGATTCGGTTGTTCTGCATCGCGGAAACATGGCCGAGCCTTTCTCGCTCGACCCCCACAAGGCGAGCGGGACATGGGAGAATGACATTATCGGTGACATGTTCATCGGCTTGTTCACCGAGGACGCCGAAGGCGAACCCGTCCCCGGTATGGCCGAGAGCTGGGAAGTCTCCGATGACGGCCTGACCTGGACCTTCAGGCTGCGCGAGGCCTCCTGGTCGGACGGCGAACCTGTGACGGCTCACGATTTCGAGTATGCGCTTCGCCGGATCCTCGATCCGGCTACCTTGGCCAATTACGCCTCTCTCCTCTATCCGATCAAGAATGCCGAGGCTGTCAACAAGGGCGACCTTACGCCGGAAGAACTTGGTGTCCGCGCGGTCGATGATCTTACCCTGGAGATTGAGCTGGAATTTCCCGCTCCCTATCTGCCCGGCCTGCTTGCCCATTACACGACCTTCCCCGTGCCGATGCACGTGGTGGAGCAGTATGGCGATGCCTGGGTGCAGCCTGCGTATATCGAGACCAACGGTGCTTACAAGCTCGTGCGTTGGCGGGCGAACGACTATGTCCACCTGACCCGCAACGAGAGCTTTTACGCCAATGAGGATGTCTGCATAGACGACGTCTTCTTCTATCCCACCGTTGACGTTCAGGCAGCCGAGCGCCGCGTGCGCAATGGCGAGCTTGACGTGATTACCGATGTCGCCGGACAGAATCTCGAATTCCTGCGCGAGCAGGTGCCCGAGTATGTGCGGGTTCATGCCTATCTCGGTACGCGCTATCTGGCATACAATACGCAGATTGCGCCGCTTGACGATGAGCGGGTGCGACAGGCCCTGAGCATGGCGATCGACACCCATTTCATCGCCGAGGAAATCCTGCGTGACGGTTCCATGCCGGCCTGTTCCTTCGTGCCGCCGGGCGTCGCTGACTATCCTGGCGGTGCCAGCGTGCCTTGGTGCGACGTGCCCATCGAGGCCCGCCGGGATGAAGCGCGGCGCCTGTTGGAGGAAGCCGGTTTCGGCCCGCAAAATCCGCTAGAATTGGAATACACATTCAGGGCAACGGGCGACAATCCGCGGATCGCACCGGTTCTCCAGCGCGACTGGGCTGAGATTGCCGACTGGGTCGATATTTCGATCGCTCAGATCGAGACCCAGATTCACTATTCCAACCTGCGCGCCGGCGACTACGAGATCGGGGACGGGGCCTGGATCGGCGATTACAACGACGCCTACAATTTCCTGTTCCTGGGGGAATCGACCTCGGTGCCGATGAATTACTCGCGATGGTCGAATGACGAATATGACGCTCTGATCCGACAGGCTAACCGGGAACTCGACAGTTCCGAGCGCGCAGAGCTTCTAAGCGAAGCGGAATCGATCCTTCTAGAGGAGGCGCCCTACGCTCCCGTCACGTTTTACGTCAACAAGGCACTCGTAAACCCGAGAGTGACGGGATGGGAAGATAATGTCGTTCACATCCACCGGACGCGTTACCTCTGCTTCTCCGATGTCGAACAGGCAGACGCCGCCGGAGAGTAGCCTCTGAAGCACGGCGGCCGGGGGGCAGAGCATGGGCGGGGATGATTTCGATCAGACGGCAGATACGGTCACCGAGCACGTGGCCGCTGCCGGCCTTGGTGTGACGGCGCGTCCGGGAAAGCGCGCGCGCCTTGACCCCGACCTGCCCGAGGGTGTGTGCCAGAATTGCGAGACCGAGCTTGAGGGTCCGGTTTGTCACAACTGCGGCCAGGTCGACGACACTTACCATCGTTCTGCCGGGGCGCTGGTTCGCCAGATCATTGACGGCTTTATCAATCTGGACGGGCGCGTCGCACGCACCTTGCCCCGGTTGATGGTGCGACCGGGACGGGTTTCGCGGGACTATCTTTCTGGCAAGCGTGCCCGGTTCATTCCCCCTTTCAGACTCTATATCGTCGCTTCGCTTTTGATGTTCCTTGTTGCGGGACTGACAACTGGCGACCTGGACCTCGGGGAGCTCCGGGTCGGGGGGCCGGCTGCTGTGGGCGAGCACCTCACGGACGCCTTTGAAAGCGGTGAGCTGGAAGAAACCGAGTACCGCCAGGCAATGCAGTCTCTGGGACTTTCCATTCCACCGGGGGTGGAAGCGGGCCGGGACGTGTCAGAATCGGGCCCGGACCCGCAGGACGAGGTTAGCGGGCAGGAGGGAACGGAGGCTGGAACAGCCGATGACCCGGCCATGGAACAGGGCGCCGCCGTCGAGCCTGCTCCGGGGGGCGGAGGATCTGACGCCGCAACTGCTCGCCGCTACGGAGCTGAATACTGGGGGGGTGATGACGGCATGGCCCGTTTGCTCGTGCCCGAAGATTACGGGAAGCCAGCACCGGATAGCGTACTTCCCTATCGTGTTCGCCGCTATCTCGCCGATCGGGTGCTCCGCATCAACGAGGATCCTGCGCGCCTCTGGGAAGCCAGCCTCTCCTGGATTCCGCGCATCCTTTTCGTGCTGGTACCTGTCTACGCCGGCCTCCTGGGCCTGACCTACATCTGGCGGCGCGGCTTCTTCTACTACGATCACCTGATCGTGTCGGTCCATTTCCACTCCGCGCTATTTCTGGCGCTGACGTTCGCGATACTGATCGGCCATCTGATCGGGGCGGGATGGGCGACGCTTGGATTGCTGATCTACTCCAACGTCTATCTCTACAAGGTACACCGGGTGGTCTATGAGCGCTCGCGGTTCACCTCTATCCTGCGAACTCTGACGCTGGACGTCGTCTACTTCTTCGTGATGCTCATCGCGATCATGGCGGTCGTGCTCCTGGGAATTCTCTCGGCCTAGAAAAAAAAGGGCCCGCCAGCGGCGAGCCCTTGATTTTTTCTGCCGTGACCGAGCGCTTAGCGAGGCGCCTCATCGGGCATGACTAGTCGCATGCCTTGGGTCTGGCTCTGTTCGCGCGCGGCCAGTGCTGCGCGCACCTCGGGCAGCTCCATCAGTGCGTTGAATCGCGCTGCTGCCTGAGCGCTCTGGGCCGAGATCCCGAACAGCTCCTGGAAAGCTTCCAGGGGTGTCGGCTGGGCCGGGAAGGACCGGATCGACACGCGCTCGTCGGCCGATATGCCGGCCAGCTCGCGCGCACCGTCGATCGCGTCCCGCAGTCCGCCGATACGGTCGACGAGGCCCAGCTCCTGAGCCTGCGCCCCGGTCCAGACCCGCCCGCGCGCGATCTCCTGCACACGCGAGAGCGGCAGGCCGCGACCCTCGGCGACGCGCTCGGTGAAGTCCTCGTACACGTCCTCGGCCATCTCGTAGAAGGTCGCGCGTTGCTCCTCGGTCCACTCGGTCTGGGACGAATAGGCAAGCGTGTAATCCCCTCCAACGTAGAGGGGTTCGATATTCAGCCCGACACGGCCCAGCGCTTCGTCAATTACGAGCTTCCCGGAAAGCATGCCGATGGACCCGGTCAGAGTCGTGGCGTTCGCATAGATGAGATTGGCCGGCGCGGAGATGTAATAGCCACCCGAAGCGGCCGCCGTGCCCATCGACACCACCACCGGCTTGCCAGCTTCGCGCGCGCGTACAACCGCATCCCAGATCTGGTCAGACGCGATGGCCGAGCCGCCGCCCGTATCGACGCGCAGAACAATGGCCCGGACCGACGTGTCGTCGGCCGCCGCCTGAATGGCGGCGCTCATCTGATCGCCTCCGATCAGGTCGCTGCCCCCGAAGCCGGGATCGCCCTGGCCCGTCACGATAGCGCCCTGGCCCGAGATCAGGGCGATGACCGGACGATTGCGTGCCGGGGCTGCTGGCGGACTGCGGCGCACGTAGTCTTCTATGGTCAGAATCGTCTCGACGCCGGCTGCGTCGAGCGCAGCCTGGCGCGCACCGGCAACATGCCCGAGCGAATCGACCAATCCGGCTTGCTGGGCCTGTTCGGCAGAGTAGGGGCCGGAGACGATCAGAGTGTTCATGCGCGACGTTTCCACGCCCCGATCGGCAGCTGCGGTGGCTATCGCCGTATCATAGATGGAGCCCAGGAATGATAGCGTCGCCTCGCGGTGGGCGTCGGTGTAATCGGTCTGCGTGTACGTGTTCGCCGCGTTCTTGTACTCATAGAACTGGACGAATTCGGGCTGGATGCCGAACTGCTCGAACGTGCCGCCCAGGAAGGGCGTTTCTGTCGACAGGCCGGTTGCGGAAAAGCTGGCCGTGTCCTGTAGCCAGATTTGCGAGGCGCCGGACACTGCGAAATAGCCTGTCACGCTCGTGCCCTCGAAGCCTTGGGCGTGAGCGATAACCGGCTTGCCGGAATCCAGGAAGGATGCGAAGGCGCGGTGCAACTCCTCGGCCTGGGCCGGCGCCATGCCGAACTCGCTGGCCCGCACGATTACGCCGCGGACGCTTGAATCAGTTTCCGCACGCTGCAGGGTCTGCACGATTTCTGTGGTTGAAAGCGGGTTGGTGAAGGCAAAGGGCGAACGCGTCGGCTGGTCCAGCCGGGTTTCGCGCAGGTCGACTTCGAGAATTATGTCGCCGCCAGGCATGGAAGCTCGCTGGCCCTGCGCGTTCTGGACAGCTGAACCAACCATCCCCGCGATCAGAAATATGGCGAGCACCACGGTCAGGACCGATCCGACGACAACGCCGACAATCGACCCGAAAAACGTAACCCAGAACTGTTTCATGAATACCCCTCGCATATGGCACCGCTGCGTGGCAGCGCGCCTTTCCAGCGCAATCTAGGGAGTCCCGGCAGACGAATCGACCCCGCGCATGCGAGCGCGCTTCCTGTGGAAGGGCTTTTTCACTCGTGTGGTGCTGGATTGCGTCAGCGCGTCGGGAGCGCGCTGAAAAGATAGGTGGTCGGAGTAGCAAGATTCGAACTTGCGACCCCCGCCTCCCGAAGACGGTGCTCTACCAGGCTGAGCTATACTCCGAACCGGAGCGCGGCTTATATCCAACTCGCTCCCGCCATGCAATACGCTCAAGTCACCGTGCGCACACCCGATACAGACTGGCGAATGCACGCGATGTGAAACTGCTGAAGTAGGGGCGTTGCATATGCGCAAAGCTCAGGCTATCTAGCGCGCCTCCCTGCGATCAGCAGGCCCGTGTTGGGGCGTCGCCAAGTGGTAAGGCAGCGGTTTTTGGTACCGCCATTCCCAGGTTCGAATCCTGGCGCCCCAGCCATTTTCCTTAATGAATATCCGGGGTGGACCGCCAATCAGCAGATTTGTGCTGATGTGTTGCAGTTCGCGTTTCCCTTGCATCTGCGTCGTTGCAGTGCGGCATTCGCCCGATCTGCCGCCATGGGGCGAATTTCCAGTAGATTAAGGCGCTTGCGACCCTTTGCCGCTTTTTTTGATCACGCGTTCATGGCCGGCGCGCTCACAATGCATTGTTCCGTCCACCCCGCTTTGTTCAACGTCAGCATGCGCTTTGGGACGCGTTAACCGCCATCGCGAGGTTGATTGCGCTGGCGCGCCGGTGCTAGCGTTCATCGCCAGGCGCCGCAAAAGCGTTCTAGAAAACTAAAGACGGTGAAAAACACCGCGCGAGATGGGGATTTCTAGGTCTGTTCCGACGATTCCCGTCGATTCTTTCAGGTGGTTCCTAAGGGGATCACCGGGGCGCCGCTATCGGCGTCCCGAAGCATTGTAGGGGGCCGAGGCCGGCGCGGGACGCCGGCTGACGTCAAATTGAGGGTAATCCAAGGCGCGCGGGAACCTTCCGCGTCAGCTACTGTGAGGCAAGGCATGTCCAACACCATGAAGTGGATCCGCACGACGCTGCTGGCCGGGGCCGCGGCCACGGCCGGGGCGGCGTACGCTCAGAGCCCGCTCGACCAAGCGCTGCAGGTTGCGCGGCAATCGACGCAACAGGGCGCCCAGGCGCAAGAGCAGATCAACGACGTCTCAGCGTCGGCTGACGATCTCGAGCGCCAGTATCTGGCTCTGCAGTCGCAGATCCAGGACCAGGAAGTTTTCGTGCAGCAGCAGGAAGTCTTCCTGCAGTCGCAGGATGTCGAAATCTCGGAGCTGCAACGTCAGCTCGAGCGGGTCGATACCCTGGAAGCGACGCTGACCCCGATGCTTCTGGAGATGGCGGTCGCGCTGGAAGATTTCATCGCCAGCGACCTTCCGTTCCAGACGGATCTGCGCCAGTCGCGGCTCGATAACATCCAGACCCTGCTTGGTGACGCGACCGTGTCACCGGCCGAAACCTACCGCGTCATCCTGAACGCGTACGAGATCGAGGCGTCTTACGGGCGCTCGCTGCGCGTCTACGAAGACACCGTTGATGTCGAAGGCGAGCCCGCGCAGGTGAAGTTCCTGCAGATCGGCCGCGTCGCGCTCATCCGCGTTTTCCAGAGCGGTGCTCGTCAGGGCGACATGCAGATGATGACCAAAGACAACCAGGAATGGCGTGACCTGCCGGGCGGATTCGCCGGCAACGTCCAGCGTGCGGTCCGCATCGGCGAGGAAGTGACCACGCCGGAAGTGTTCATCGCCCCGCTGCCTGGCCCGCAGTCGGCTCAGTAACCGGTAGAGACGGAGTACACTCAAGATGAAATCGATCATCAAACTGGCCGCCGCCGTCTCTCTCGGCGCGACCCTCATCACCGGAGCGGTATCGGCGCAAGTCGATCGCGAGCCGGTTTCCTCAATTTCCCAGCTGCTGCAGCGCGTGCGTGAAGATGCGCGTGATGCTCAGGCTCAGAACCAGGAGCGTCTTCAGGAATTCCGCGCCGAGCAGGGCCGCCAGCAATCGCTGGTCAGCCAGGCTCGTTCGCGTCTGAATGCGCTTCAGGCCGAGGCGGAAGAAAACCGCACTCAGTTCGAAGCCAATCAGCAGCGGATCGATCAGCTGGCGACCCAGCTCACCGAAGAACAGGGCGCCTTCGGCGAGCTCTTCGGTGTGGCACGCCAGACGGCTGGCGAATTCGCCTCGCTGATCGAAGCCTCGATCATCTCGGCTCAGTACCCCAACCGTCACCGTCCGCTAGAGCAGCTGGCGGAAAGCCGCACGCTTCCGGATGCGGACGATCTGCGTAACATCTATGAAGTCATGATCGACGAGATGGACTCGCAGTCCGACGTGGCGACCTTCAACCGCGCGGTTGTCGGCCTCAACGGCGGCGAGCCGGTCCCGACGACCCGTGTGGGTACGTTCGTGATCTTCGCCATGGACGGCGGTGCAAAGTATCTGCGCTGGAGCACCAACGAAAACGATCGCACCAGCGGTTACACGCTCTCGGTCCTGCCGACGCAGCCTCCGGGCCGTCTGCTCTCCGCGGCCTCCAACCTGGCCAATGCGGATCCGGGCGAGATCGTCGAAGGTCCGGTGGATCCGTCGCGCGGTCAGCTGCTCGAGATCTTCAAGGACATCCCGTCGCTCTCCGAGCGCTTCGAGCAAGGTGGCATTGTCGCGAAAATCATCGCCGGCCTGTTCATCTTCTCGGCTCTGTTCGGTCTGTGGCGCCTGGTTGCGCTGGTCATGACCGGCTCCGCGATCAACGCCCAGAAGCGCAAGTCGACCGCGTCCAAAGGCAACCCGCTCGGCCGCATCATGCTCGCCTATGAAGAAGTCAAGGACCGTCCGATCGAAACGATCGAACTGAAGCTTGACGAGGCGATCTTGCGCGAGACCCCGAAACTGGAGTTCGGTCTGAACTTCCTGAAGCTGGCCGCCGGCATCGCTCCGCTGCTCGGCCTGCTGGGTACCGTGACCGGTATGATCCGGACCTTCACCCAGATCACCCTCTTTGGTACCGGCGACCCGCGCATCATGGCCGGTGGTATCTCCGAGGCCCTTGTGACCACGGTGTCCGGTCTTGTCGCCGCCATTCCGCTTCTCTTCATCCACTCGTTCGCGGCCAGCTTCGCGCGCGGTGCCCAGCAGACGCTGGAAGAGCAAGCGGCCGGTATTGTTGCCCGCCACTCTGAAGAGCGCGGCCAAGCGTAAGGAACCCTATCGATGAACCTCCAAGGCATTTTTCTCGGCCTGCAGGAGTTCCTCGAGCGCGGGGGGCCGGTGCTCCTGCTGATTATGGGCCTCACTTTCGTGATGTGGGCCTTTATCCTGGAGCGCCTGGCCTATTTCGGCTTCGCCCATAACGTGGTGGCCAAGAAGGCTAAACAGGAGTGGGCCGCGCGTAGCGATCACCACTCCTGGCACGCCCTGGCCATTCGGGACCAGCTGGTTTCCGAGGTGAAGCTGAAAGCGGAACAGAACGTGGAGCTGATCAAGACCCTGGTTGCGGTCGCTCCTCTGTTCGGTCTGCTCGGTACTGTGACCGGCATGATTGCAGTGTTCGACGTGATGGCCATTTCTGGCTCGTCGGATGCTCGCGCCATGTCCTCGGGCGTCGCCCGGGCCACAATTCCGACGATGGCCGGTATGGTTTCCGCTCTGTCCGGGCTCCTGTTCTCGAACCAGATCGAGCGTATGGCGAGCCAGCGAGTTCACGAGCTCGCCGACGAACTCGAAGTGGAGTAACTCATGCGCAGGCGAAACCGCGGGAATGCAGCCGACAAGGCCGACGTCAATATGACGCCGATGCTGGATATCGTCTTCATCCTGCTCATCTTCTTTATCGTGACTGCGACCTTCCTCCAGGAGGAAGGGATCGACATGCAGCCGCCGCCGCCGAACGAGAATCCGCCGGAAAGTGAAGACAATCCGGTTATCCTGGTCCAGATCGACGGCGACAATAATGTCTTCGTCAACCAGGACCGGACCTCGGCCGACCGTGTGTTTGCTGCTGTCTCGCGCATCCGCGCGGAAAGCCCGGGATCGGCTGTACTGATCCGCCCGGACGACGAGTCCTTCCACGGTATCACCGTGAACATCTGGGATCAGATGAAGGTCAATGGCGTTCCGGTTTCCATCCAGCGTGAAGACGAGGCTTAGGGAGGACTGCTATGGCGCGCCGACAAAGCCGCGTAATGACGGAGGAGACCGATGCAGAACTCGATCTCACTCCGATGCTGGATGTGGTCTTCATCCTGCTCATCTTCTTCATCGTGACTTCGGTCTTCGTGAAGGAGCCGGGCGTGGAAGTTGTCCGTCCCGAAACGGAACTGCTGGAATCCGAGAAGCCGACCATTCTTGTCGCTGTGACCAGCCAGGGCGAAATCTGGGTCAATCGTCAGGTTTACGAGATGAACCAGATGCGGAACGTTCTCGAGCAGCTGCTTGAGGAAAACCCGCGTGCCGAGGCGATGATTCAGGGTGATCAGGATGCTCCGATCGGGCTCGTGCTCGATGTCCAGGAGCTGTTCGGTGACCTGGGTGTCGACGTCATGATCTCGACGCAGGAAGGCTAAGGAGCGAACAATGGCTACACTTATCCGAATCCTGATCGGGATCCCGATTGCCGCAATCGTCACTTTCTTCCTGTTCGTGCTCATGAACATCCTCATTTCCGGGGGTGACTTCACGCCGGAAGAAGCGGGTGAGGACGTGCGGATCTCGATCTCCGACGAAGTCGAAGAAATCGAGGCGCAGCGCCGTGAAGCGCAGCTCGACCAGGTGGAAGACGTGGTTCCGCCGCCGCCGCCGCCGCAGATCGAGCGTGAGCGCGCCGATCAGCCGACCGAAGGCATGGAAACCGCCGTTGGGGCCCTACCGGACTTCGAGGCGCCCGATCTTGGCGGTGACCAGGTGAGCTTCGACGTCTCCGACCGTGATGCTCAGCCGCTGGTCCGTATTCCGCCGCAATACCCGCCCCGGGCCGCTGAACGCGGAACGGAAGGGTTTTGCGACATGACGTTTGACGTGACGCCGGACGGGACGCCGACGAATATCCAGGCGGTGAACTGCTCCAGCTCCATGTTCGAACGGACCTCGGCCCGCGCGATCGAGCGCTGGCGTTACGAACCGAAGATCGAGGGAGGCAATGCGGTTTGGCGCCGCGGTGTCCAGACTCGCATCGATTATCAGCTCGAAGGCTAGTCGAGCGGGCGGACCGGTGACGACCCGGTTCGCCCCGCCCGACTTCCGATTGGGAGACCCGGAATGATCCGCTCCAGAACAATCGATCCGTCTCTTTGGATCAAAGCAGCCGGCGCGCTGTTTCTTGCCGGCGCCATTGCGTGTTCCGTCGTCGCCAATGCCGACGCGCAGCGCAATCGAGGTAACCAGGAAGAAGAAGACAACGTCGACCGCACGTTGTCTGCGGCGATCGGTGAGCCAATCCTGGAAGTACAGGAGCTGATGGATCAGGAGCCTATGCCGACCCAGCAGATCCTTCAGATCCTCAATGGCCTCGTCCAGCGCGACGTAACGGCGTACGAGCGGTCGGTGATCCTGCGTATGCGCGGCGGCGTGTACTTCCAGCAGGAAAACTATCGCGGAGCCATCGATGACTTCCTCGGCGCGATCAACACCGGTGCGCTCGTGCCTGACGAATCCAACTCGCTCAGGGTCAATATCGGCCAGCTCTACATGGTCCTTGACAACACGGCCGAGGGTATCCGGCAGATGGAGATCGCTCTGAATAACGGGGCGACCCTGACTGCATCGCTGGCCAAGCTTCTGGCTCAGGCGCACGCGCAGGAAGAGCGCTGGCAGGAGGGGCTTCGCTACGCGGAGCATTACTACCAGAACGTGCCGAACAGCGATAAGACGTACGCCGATTTCTCGCTGATGCAGGCGTATTACCAGCAACTCGAGCGTAGCGACGACGAGCTGCGGGTCGTGCGCGCCAGCCTCGACTATTTCCCGGGCAACCGTACCGCCTGGCAGAACCTGATTGCGCTCTTTGCGCGGACGGGCCGTGAGGAAGATGCGTTCGAAGCCAACAAGCTGATGTATCTCAACGGTCTGCTGCGCTGTGAAGACAGCAGCCGTCTGCTCAACCTGGCCCAGTATTACAGCTTCTATGAGAACCCCTATCGCGGGGCGACCATCCTGGAGCGCAATATCAACGCCGGATGCATTGAGGAGAATGTCCGCAACCTTGAAACGCTGGCGAATATGTGGCGCCAGGCCTCCGAGTTCGGCAACGCCATCCCGGTCCTGGCCCGGATCGCGGAAATTACCGGCGACGGTGAGAACGCCCTGAAGCTGGCCGAGGCCTTCTATCAGGAGAACCGTTTCGAAGAGGCCGCTCGCTGGTTTGAAACCGCGCTGAACCGTGGCGGTCTTGACGAAGCCGGCGATGCCTGGGTTCTTCTTGGTACCGTTCGTTTCGAGCTTGGCAACCGTCAGGGCGCCCTGCAGGCGTTCGAAAACGGTACTCAGTATGGGGACTCCCGCCGTGCGGCCAGTGACTGGATCCGCTTCGTGCAAGGCCAGATTCGTGCTGAAGAGGCCCGTGTGACCCGTCTTCAGCAGGTCCGGATCGACGAATGCCGCCTGACGCTCGATCAGGAAGCCGACATCATCACGCTCGTCGGTTCGCCTGAAGACTTCAACGAATACGGTCAGCCCATCGTTGACGTGCCGGAGCGGTGTGAGCGTTGGTTCAACGAGAATGCGGTCCAGATCCGTCAGCCGAACCAGACTGACGAAGAGGCCGCGGCGTTCGCCGAAGGCCAGATCGAGGCGGCCCGTCAGCAAGCCGAGGCGGCTCAAGCCCGCGGCTAGAGACGCGCCGACAAGACTGAAAATAAACCCCGGTGGTTCTCCACCGGGGTTTTTTCTTGCCGGATCCGCAGGAAGATCGCGCCAAGCGTGAATTCGGCACATTCCTGCCCCATTCATTACAGAGTGTTCATGTGGCTGGGCGGGCTGAGCCTCTCTCGTGAGAGGGGCCAGGGAGGATTGTCATGACTGCAGTCACAGCCTTCAGTGCGAGAACTAGCCTGCTCCTGCCCGTCGCCGGAGCCATAACGCTTCTGCTCTTCTTCTTGATGTCCCGGCTGATCGACGCTCCGTCACCGCCACCGGTTCGGCAGATCGACCCGGTGCAGGTTTCGATCGGCGAAATCGTGGCCGATGTAGCGGTGCGCGAGCCTCTGCCCGACGCGCCGGAAACGCTCGCAATGCCGGACATCCCATCCCTGAGCCGCGATGTACCGGCCGCAAGGGGCAACCCGGGTGTCTCCGGCCAGTATCCCGTTTCGAGCCCGGCTTCGGGCCCGGTCGACCCCGGCGATATCGCCCTTGATCCGGGCAGCACTCCCCTCACACGTGCGGCTCCTGTCTATCCACCCTCCCAGGCCCGGCGTGGTCAGGAAGCCAGCTGCCTGGTTCGCTATGATGTGCTCGGCAATGGTCGCACGACCAATATCCAGATCAGCGGCTGCGAGCCTGCCTTCGCCGCGGCGACCCATGCTGCGGTCGAGCACTGGCGCTACAATGCGACCATGGCCGACGGGGCAGGCCACATTGTCCACTCCGGTTTGACGACACGGCTGGATTTCACGCTGAACGACTAGACGAAAAACGCCCCGGTCCTTGCGGGCCGGGGCGTCTGGCAGGCGAAATGTGGCGAGCCTATTCGGTCGTCGTGCTCGCCTCCTGATCGGCAAGTCCGGTGACCATCAGGGCGAACGCATATTCTTCGGCGCGCTCGCGCAGCGAGTCGAAGCGGCCCGATGCCCCGCCATGACCGGCCCCCATATTGGTACGCAGCAGGGTCAGGCCTTCGTCCGTGCGCAATTCACGCAGCTTTGCAATCCATTTGGCCGGCTCCCAATAGGTCACCCGCGGATCGGTCAGGCCGGCCGTGGCGAGCACGTGAGGATAGTCTTGCGCACTGACCTGATCGTAAGGCGAGTAGGACACGATATACTCGTAGGCAGCCTCGTCGGTCAGCGGATTGCCCCATTCGGGCCACTCCGGCGGCGTGAGCGGAAGCTCTGCATCGCTCATGGTGTTCAGCACGTCTACGAATGGGACCGCGCCTACCGCGCCGGCGAACAGGCTCGGATCCTGATTGATGGCGACGCCGACGAGCAACCCGCCTGCCGAACCGCCATAGGCTACGACCCGGCCCTCACTGGTATAGCCTTGCTCGACCAGCGCGCGTCCGGCGTCGACATAGTCGTTGAAGGTGTTCTGCTTGTTGTCGAGCTTGCCGTCGAGATACCATCCGTATCCCTTTGCCATAGACCCGCGGATATGGGCGATCGCGTAGATCATTCCGCGATCGACCAGGGACAGGCGCGATGTGGAAAAGCTCGCCGGTATCGTGATCCCGTACGATCCATAGCCGTAGAGCAATAGCGGTGCGCTTCCGTCCAGCGGGGTTCCTTCGCGGTACAGGACCGTCACCGGAATTTGCTCGCCATCGCGGGCGGTCGCCTGAATGCGGCGCACGACGTAATCGTCGGCATCGTGTCCGGAGGGCACTTCCTGAACCTTCAACAGGGTCCGCTCGCGGGCGGCAAGGTCGTATTCGAAGGTTTCTTCCGGCGTGGACGGGCTTTCATAGGAAAAGCGCATCGTATCGGTCGCGTACTCGTAGCCGCCATCCAGGCCGAGCGAATACGCTTCTTCCTCGAATGCGATCTCGTGTTCTTCACCGCTCTCCAGATTGCGCACGACGATGCGGGGCAGGGCGTTAGCGCGCTCCATACGCACCAGCCAGTCCTGATAGCCGTCCATGCCCAGAACCAGAGTCCCGGGCCGGTGGGCGATCAGGTCCTGCCAGTTTTCCCGACGTGGATCGTCCAGGGGCGCGCGCATGATCTTGAAATCGACGGAGTCGTCCAGGTTGGTCCGGACAAAGATCTCGCCGCCTGCTTCTGTCAGGTCGTATTCCACGCCCGGTTCGCGTGCAGCGACAAGCATGGCTTGCGCGTCGGCATCGCCGGCGTCGAGCACACGCATTTCGCTCGTCGTGTGATCGTTGGCGGAGACCACGATCCAGCGATCGCCATCTGTTTTCGAGACGCCGAGGAAATAGCCGTCGTCTGCCTCTTCGTAGATCAGCTCGGGCTCGGCGGCGTCGAACGCCTGACGGTAAACCCGCTTCGGCCGGTTATTGCTGTCTCGCCAGACCCAGTAGAGCGTCTGGGAGTCGTTCGCCCAGACCAGCGAGCCATACCCTTCCTCGGTGAGCGTGGCGACATTCTCGCCGGTTTCGAGATCGCGGACCTTGATCGTGTAGAATTCCGACCCCGCGGTATCGATCGCATAAGCCAGGTATCGGTGATTGGGTGAATGCTCGGCCGATCCGATATCGAAATACTCGATGCCTTCCGCCTCGGCATCTCCATCGAAGATGATCTGCTCTTCACCCGAAATTTCGCCGCTCCCGTCTGCGGGCCGGCGCGCGAAGACCGGGTACTGGCCCCCCTCGCGGAAGCGTGTGTAGTAGAACCACTCGCCATCGCGATCGGGCACCGAGCTGTCGTCTTCCTTGATGCGGCCGCGCATCTCCTCGTACAGCCGTTGCTGCAACTCGGTCGTGGGGGCCATCACCTCGTTGTAATAGGCGTTCTCCGCCTCGAGGTGCGTGCGGATATCGTCGCGCAGAACGCTCGGATCGCGCATGACCTCCTGCCAGTTATCGTCGCGCAACCAGGCATAGGGATCGACGCGCGTGCGGCCGAGCTGTTCGGTTTCGAGCGGGCGCTGCTCCGTTGTCGGAGCGTCGATCTCGAGGGCGCGGTCGATCAGCGCGTTATGGGTGGCTTGGTGCATGTCGGATGACATCTCCTGGGCAGAGGCGTGGACGCGCACTGCAAGGCCGATCGCAAGGATCGCGACGACCGCGGCGCCGGTTCGGCGCAACACGTAGAAGGAGGGAAAGGGCATGACAAGGCGCTCCGATGACGTCCATCAGCGCGACCTCCGCGCCCGCTCAGGACAAGACCGGGCTAGTCTTCACCATCCTCCGGTACGAAGTCCAGCACGATACCGTTGGCGCACCAACGTTGTCCGGTGGGCTGCGGACCATCGTTGAAAACGTGGCCGACATGGGCGCCGCAATTGGCGCAATGCATCTCGGTGCGCGGGATGATTAGCTTGAAATCGCGTTTCGTCTCGAGCGAGCCTTCGCCGCACGTATCGAAAAAGCTTGGCCAGCCACTTCCCGATTCGTACTTGTGGCGTGACCCGAAAAGCGGATTTCCGCATACGGCACACTGGTAGGTGCCGTTGCGCTTTTCTTCGTTCAGTCCGCTGGAGCCGGGCCGTTCCGTCCCTTCCTTGAATGCAACCTTGTCCTGCTCCGGTGTCAGCGCCGAACGCAACGTCGCAATCTCAGTCTTGTCGAGCTTGGGCATGGGCGGCGTGATGCCTCCATCTGAAGATAAGGGTGATATGTCTATATAGGCTCTCCCTCGACGCGGACACGGGACAGATTGCATGTGCCCCGGAAAACCCCGACGGACGGGACGGGCGGGTCGTGAACGGACGTGCCCAGCCACGCTTAATTAACGCCTGCGTGTGACCCTTTCTGGAGTCTTTGTGAACGCTTCGACAAGAACGGCTCCGCACCGATGGCCGACCATTTTACCGCATCGCCGACTGCTCCGGCACCGCAACCGGCCAAGCGCAATGCGCGCTCGGTCCTGACCCGGCGCCTGGCCGATATTGTCTGCCTCCCGTCCAGCACAGTGACCCCTCAGGAGCGCTGGATGGTGGCCGATGTTCTCGAAGAGATGCTTCGCACGGCCAATCCCGAGCTGCGGGGCCGCGTGGCCGCCCGCCTGGCCGAACAGGCCGAGGCGCCAGCCGGCCTGCTTCGCCGCCTGGCGCTGGACAATTTCGAGATTGCCAAGCCGATCCTCGAGCGATCGCAGGCGCTGACCGATTTCGACATGATGGAGATCGCCAGGGCTGGCGATGTCAGTCACCGCACCGCCCTCGCGCGTCGTGAACAGGTCAGCGAGACCGTCACCGCGGCCCTGGTCGCAGCGGCCGATCCGCACGTCCTCACCATCCTGTTGCGAAATTCCGGGGCCCGTATTGCGCCGCAGACTATGGATCGGCTGATCAATCTGGCCAGCGAGGACTACAACCTCGCCCTTCTGCTGATCCGCAGGGCGGAGCTGCGTCCCGCCCAGGCCTTTGCGCTTTTCTGGGACGTGGGCCACGATCAGCGCAAGATGATATTGAGCCGCTTTGCGGTCGGTCGCACCATTCTCCAGGATGCGGCCCAGGACGTGTTTCCGCTTGTCGCGAACCCGGAGGACCAGGATGCACTGGTTCAGCGCACCCTGTTCTACATCGACCGGCGCCAACGCAACCGCGAAGCCAATGACAGCTCGAGCTATGGCGGTCTCGAAGGCGTCGCGGAGCGTGCTGTGAACGGCCATGACGAGGCGTTGCGCATGGAAGGCGCGCGTCTGGCCAATATCCAGCTCTCGCTGTTTGAGCGCATCCTTGGCGATCTCGGCGGTGAACCGCTGGGCGTGCTGGCCAAGGCCACAGGGCTCTCCCGCCGGCATCTCGGCTATCTGTCCCTGGCGGCGGGGTTTGCCGCCGGGTCGGTTGCCGCCGAACGCAGCGAGTATGTCTTTGATACTCTGTCGGTCGACAAGGCACAGACAGTCCTGCGCTATTGGGACTGGAGCTTCCGCGGCCGCGAGGGCGCCAACGCGGACTAGCGCGCCGGTTTTGCTTGTTCACCTACAAAACTGATTGTAAGTGCACGGCCGGATTGAGATTCGTGCCAGGAGAACCCGAGCCGATGGCTGAGATGTTCGCGCTTGCGCTCGCCAACCTGACTTCCCCAGCCGTCCTGTTCTTCGCGTTGGGCGTGTTCGCCGGTGTTGCGCGATCCGACCTGGCCGTTCCTGAAGCCGTGGCCAAGGGGCTTGCGCTCTATCTGATGCTCGCCATCGGCTTCAAGGGCGGCGTCGCAGTGGCCGAGCAGGGCCTCACGACAACCTTGATGCTGGCCGCATTGGCCGGGGTCGTGCTCAGCTTTTCCATGCCGCTGATTGCCTTCGCCCTGTTGCGCATCATGACGTCCCTCGACCGGGCGACCGCGGCCGCCTCGGCCGCCCATTACGGTTCGATTTCCGTGGTGACTTTCGTGGCCGGCGCCGAGTTTCTCCGGCTCTCCGGGATCGCATCCTCCGGCCACATGGTGGCGGTGCTCGCTCTCATGGAGACACCGGCCATCCTGACCGGCTTGCTGCTGGCTGGAAGCGGTGCGGCCGGGGGCGACAGACGCACGCGCGGCGAGCTTGTGCGCGAAGTCATGCTGAACGGTTCGGTCGTGCTGCTGCTCGGCAGCTTTGCCATCGGCATGATCTCCGGCCCGGCCGGCATGACCAAGCTGGAACCCTTTGTCGTCGACCTGTTCCAGGGCGTGCTGGCGCTGTTCCTGCTGGACATGGGTCTCGTCGCGGCGCGGCGCCTGTCGGGTGCGCGGCGTCTGGGGCTGGGCGGGGTGGTTTTCGGCCTCGTCATGCCATTGATCGGGGCCGGTGTGGCGCTGGGCGTCGCGGTGCTGCTCAGGCTGAGTGTCGGCGATGCGGCCGCACTCATGATCCTGAGCGGCTCGGCGAGCTATATCGCGGTGCCCGCGGCCATGCGCATCGCTCTGCCAAAGGCCGACCCGGCGGTCTATCTGACCTTGTCGCTCGCCATTACCTTTCCGTTCAACCTGACGCTTGGTATTCCGCTTTACACCGCGCTCGCACGCGCCGTGCTTGGAGGTTAGGCGATGGCCCGTGCCGTTCGAAAAAAGCTTATTGCGATCGTCGAGGTCGCGCATCTCAACCGGCTGCTTGAACTGCTGACCCAGGCCGGCGTGACCGGGTTTACCGTGGTGGATGCCCGTGCCGGACGCGGTCTGGAAGGCGAGTGGGACCGGGCCGATTTCAACGATGCGACGCAGAAGAAACTCGTGCACGCCATCACGAACGAGGCGACCGCCGAGCGTGTGTTCGAAGCCGCCGAGCCTTTCTTCGATCGCTATCCCGGCATCATTTACGGGCAGGATGTCGAGGTGCTGCGTCCCGAGCGCTTCTGAGGAAAGTCGGTTTCGCGCAGCCGATTCTGCTGGAAATGGCCAGACTAGTTTCCTAGAACCCCTCCAAACCCTTTGATAAACGCGGGTGCTCGGGGAGGAGACAACGTGGCGGGTCGTGTCATCTATCTGGCGGTGCTCACCGTGGCCTTGGCGGCCATGTGGGCGGTCCTGTCGGACAAGCTGTCCAACACGCTCATCCTGGGCTTCGGCATTTTCGGCATCCTCTTCGCCCTGGGCATGTCGCTGAGAATGGGACTGGTCGACGGGGAGGGCGTGCCCTTTACCCGTATCATCCCCTTCGTACGCTACTGGGGCTGGCTCGGCGGAGAGATCGTCAAGGCCAACATCGCCGTGGTCAAAGCGACGATGAAGCCCGATCTCGACATCCAGCCCGTTCTGACCCGCGTGCCTGTCACTGCCAAGAGCGACCTGGCCAGGACTACGTTTGCCAACTCGATCACGCTGACGCCCGGCACGGTGACGGTCGAGGTCGAGGAGCGCGGCTTTCTGGTCCATGCGCTGACCCGGGAGTTTTCCGATATGGAGGGCTTTCGTGAAATGGAAGCACGCTCGGTCGATGCGGCGGAGGGGCGTTCATCGTGACCTCCATTCCACTTCTCGATTTCGCCGTGGCGCTGGGTCTGGCGGTCGCCATGGCCATCATGCTGGCGCGCCTGTTTCTCGGACCGACGCTGTATGACCGGGTTCTGGCGGTGAACAGCTTCGGCACAAAGACCGTGCTGTTCCTTGTGGTTTTCGCCGTCATGGTCAATCGCGGGGACGCGATCGACATCGCCCTCCTGTACGCGCTTTTGAACTTCATCGCGACGATCGCGATTCTGAAGTTCTTCCGTTACCGCTCACTGGAAGTGGCTCTGAGCGAGATTGCGATCCGCCGCCGCGACACCGGAGACGACGCCCAGTCGGATCGCTCCGAGCCGACGGGAGGGGCATGATGGACCTGATGCAGTTTATCGACCTTGCGCTCGATATCGTATCCATCGCCGCGCTGGTCTCGGGCATGGTCTTCGTCCTTGCCGGCTCGATCGGCGTTCTGCGCCTGCCCGATTTCTACACCCGCATGCATGCTGCGGGCGTGACCGACACGCTGGGCGCGGAACTCATCATGATCGGGCTGATATTGCAGGCCGGCTGGAGCGCGCTTTCGCTGAAGCTGGCGCTGATCGGGGTGTTCATCTTCCTGACCAGCCCGACCGCAAGTCATGCGGTGGCAAACGCGGCCTACCGCGCCGGCCTGAAACCGCACCTGAAACGCTTCGCGCCCGGGCGTGAGGATGAGGCAGAGCCCACGGAGACCCGGCCGTGATCCAGACCGTCGATCTGACCCAGTATTTTGACTACGTCTTCATGGCGATGCTCCTCTCTGTGGGCATCGCCGTGGTGCGCCTGCGCTCGCTCTTCGCGGCGGTGATGCTGACCGGCGTGTATTCGCTGCTCTCCGCGGTCTGGTTCGTATCACTCGATGCGGTCGATGTGGCGTTCACCGAGGCTGCGGTCGGCGCAGGGATTTCTACCGTGCTTCTGCTGGGCGCGATGCTGCTGACCTCACGTGAATGCAATCCGGTGCCGGCCTCGCGCCACTCGGCGGCGCTTGCCGTCGTCGTCGTGGCCGGCGCGCTGCTCTTCTACGCGCTCGGTGACATGCCGGTTTATGGCGACCCGAATTCTCCGGCGAACGCCTATGTCGGCATGGAATACATGACGATGACGGTAGACGATATTGCCATTCCCAACGTCGTCACCGCCGTGCTCTCCAGCTATCGCGGTTTCGATACGATGGGCGAGGTTTTCGTGGTCTTTGCTGCCGGGCTCGGCGTGGCGCTGCTGCTTGGCCTGGGCGGCGCTGCCGGCAAGCGGGAGGATTAGGCGATGACCATGTCTCCCCACGTCATCCTGCGCGTTGTCTCCAAGGTCCTGATCCCGTTCATCGTGGTCTTCGGGTTCTACGTGCATTTCCACGGCGAGTATTCGCCGGGCGGCGGGTTCCAGGCCGGGGTGATCCTGGCCAGTGCCGTCATCCTTTACGCGCTCATCTTCGGTGTCGATGCGGCACGCCGCGCCGTCCCGCCGGCCGTGGTCCGGGTCGGGTTCGCGCTCGGGGCGATGCTCTATGCCGGGGTGGGCTTTGCCACCTTGCTGCTTGGCGGCGACTTCCTGGACTATGATGTCCTGCACCCGGATCTGTCTCACCACACGGGCCAGCAAATGGGTATCATCCTGATCGAGATCGGCGTGCTGGTCACGGTCACCTGCGTGATGATCGCAATTTTCTACGCTTTCGCCGGCCGGACCCCGGAAATCTCCGAGGAGGACTGGTAGATGGTCGAAATTCTCGCCGATCGCTTCAACTACGCGGTCATCATCGTCCTGATGATGGTCGGCCTGTATGCCGTGATTGCCTCGGCCAACCTGGTCAAGCGCCTGGTCGGGCTGACGATCTTCCAGACTTCGGTCTTCCTGCTCTACATCACCATCGGCAAGGTTTTCGGCGGCGAGCCGCCCATCCTGCCGGGCGACGTGGCTCACGGGTATCATGCCGAGGACCATTTCTCGCACGCCGTCTATTCCAACCCGCTGCCGCACGTGCTGATCCTGACCGCCATCGTGGTCGGCGTGGCAACTCTGGCGATGGGGCTGGCGCTCGTAGTGCGCATACGCGAGGCCTACGGAACGATCGAGGATGTCGAAATCTCCGATGCCGATTACTCCAGCGAAGTCGAGAGAGGCGCGTAGAGCCTGATGGATGCTTCGTTTCTTCCTGCCGCGCTTGCGGCCCATGCCCCCGTTCTGGGCGTCGTCGTTCCGCTCTTCATGGCCGCCGTTCTGGTGGCCGTGCCCAATGGCCGTTTCGCCTGGGGCGTTGTGCTCGCGTCGACCGTTTTCGCGCTCTTCATCGCGTTCGAGCTGGTGGCCCAGACCCGCCTGAGCGGTGTGGTCAGCTACCAGCTGGGCGGATGGGCGCCGCCGCACGGGATCGAGTTCCGGATCGACGAGCTGAACTCCGTCATCGTGCTCCTGATCGGTGCGATGGGTGTGCTCTCAGCCATCTTCGCCCTGCCAAGCGTTGCCGACGAGATTTCTCCAGGCAAGCGCGGCCTGTTCTATGCTGCCTTCCTGGTCTGCTTCTCCGGTCTGAACGGCGTCGCGCTGACCGGGGACGCCTTCAACCTCTTCGTCTTCCTGGAGATTTCCTCGCTCGGGACTTATGCGCTTGTGGCGATGGGGCACCAGAATGACCGCCAGGCACTGACGGCAAGTTTCAACTATCTCGTGATGGGCACGATTGGCGCGACCTTCTTCGTGATCGGCGTCGGCTTCCTCTACATGGCCACCGGCACGCTGAACATGGCCGACATCGCGCGCATCGTGGTGGATATGCCCGGCAACCGGGTGGTCGAGATCGCCTTTGCCTTCATCCTCGTCGGCGTCGGCCTGAAGGCCGCGCTCTTCCCGCTCCATCTCTGGCTGCCGAGTGCCTATTCCTTCGCGCCGAACTTCGTCACGGTCTTCCTGGCGACGACGGCCACCAAGGTCGCGTTCTACGTCATCATCCGGTTCATGTTCGACGTGTTCGATCCCCAGTCGGCCTTCGTGATGATGAGCCTGACCTGGGTTGTGACGCCGCTGGCCATTGCCGGCATGATCCTGGCTTCCGCGCAGGCCATCTTCCAGACCGACGCGCGCCGTCTGCTGGCCTATTCTTCTGTCGCCCAGGTCGGCTACATGATGCTCGGGCTTGGGATGGGAACCGCCATCGGCGTCAGCGCCGGCGTTCTACACCTGCTTAATCACGCGCTGATGAAGGGCGCCCTGTTCATGGCGCTGGGCGCGTTCGCCTATTCCTACGGCGTCCGCCGGATCAGCGATTTCCGCGGGCTCGGCCAGGCCCTGCCGGGCGTGGCGGCGGCTTTCACCATCGGTGCGCTCTCGCTGATCGGTGTGCCGTTCACGGTTGGCTTCGTCTCCAAATTCTACCTGGTCCAGGCCGCGCTCGCCAATGGCTGGTGGTGGGCTGTCGCCGCGATCGTATTCTCCTCGGTACTGGCCGTGTTCTACGTCTACCGCATCCTTGTGGTGATGTGGGTTCACCCGGCGCCGGAGGGGCGCGAACGAATTCGCCCGGTTCCGCTGATGATCCTCATCCCGCTGTGGATCCTGGTCGCGGCGAACATCTATTTCGGGGTTCACGCAGACTTCATGGTCGATCTGGCCAACGCCGCAGCGCAGGCTGCCATTAATGCGGAGGCAGGATCGTGAGCTGGACGCCTGAACTCGCACTCGCGCTTGCCCTGATTATCCCGCTGATCGGCGGGGCCGGGGTCCTGGTGCTGGGCCGTTTTCCCAATTTGCGTGAGGCCGCAACGCTTGTCTCGGCGGTCGTGCTGGCCATTGTCGTGGCGTACCTGGTCGAGATCGCGCACGACCAGCCCTCCATCGATCTGATCGAGTTCGCGCCCGGCCTGTCGCTCTCCTTCAAGCTGGAGCCGCTCGGCGCCGTGTTTGCCATGGTGGCCAGCGGTCTGTGGATCGTGAACTCGCTCTTCTCGATCGGCTACATGCGCGGCAACAAGGAAAGCAATCAGACCCGCTTCTACTTCTGCTTCACGATCGCCATTGCCTCGGCCATGGGCATCGCGCTGGCCGGCAATCTGCTGACGCTGTTCTTCTTCTACGAAGCGCTGACGCTCTCCACCTATCCGCTCGTGGCGCACAAGGGTGACGCCAAGGCGCGCAAAGGCGCGACGATCTATCTCGGCATCCTTCTGTCGACCTCGATCGGCCTGCTCCTGCCGGCCATTTTCGCGGTCTGGTATCTGACCGGGACGACCGACTTCACCGCCGGCGGGATCCTGGCCGATGCCGTCAGCGTGACCACGGCGGGTGTTCTGCTCTTCCTGTTCGCGTTCGGGATCGGCAAGGCGGCGCTGATGCCGGTCCACCCCTGGCTTCCCAATGCGATGGTAGCGCCCACGCCGGTGTCCGCCCTGCTGCACGCGGTGGCGGTGGTCAAGGCCGGCGTCTTCACCATGCTGAAAGTGTCTGTATACACGTTCGGACCCGAATTCATGCGTGTACTGCCAGCCGCGGACGTGCTGGCCTGGATCGCCGGAATCTCCATTGTGGTCGCGTCCATCATTGCGATGACGAAGGATAATCTCAAAGCCCGCCTGGCCTACTCCACAGTGTCCCAGCTCTCCTACATCACGCTTGGCGCGATGCTCGCCACGCCCATCGCGCTGATGGGGGCGGCCATCCAGATCGTCATGCACGCCTTCGGCAAGATCACGCTCTTCATGACTGCGGGGGCGATCTACACGGGCACGAAGAAGAGCGAGATTTCCAGCCTGGACGGGCTGGCCCGCTTCATGCCGCTGACCTTCATCGCCTTCACGATCGGCGCATTGTCCATCGTCGGCGTGCCGCCCTTCGGCGGTGTGTGGGTCAAGCTCTTCTTGATGGACGGCGCGGCCGAGGCCGGCCAGCCCTGGCTGATCGCGCTGCTGATCGCATCGACCCTGCTCAATATCGGTTATCTCCTGCCCGTGGCGTTCCGCGCCTTCTTCAAGCCGGCTCCTGAAACCAGTCCGATGAAGCCGGGTCTGCCCCCGGCGCTGGCTGTCGCCGCCCCGGTTATCACGGCGTGCGGCGTCATCGTGCTCTTTTTCGCGATCGGTCCGCTCGTGGACTATCTCGAACCTGTCTTCACCACGGAGATGTTGCCATGAGCCGCACCTCTCGCCAGGACAGGGCGCCCGAGTGGCACCGGCTGGCAAAACCCTTTGCCGTCCTGCAGGCGCCGGCCGCGCCGCGTGTGACGCTGGTCGGGCTCGGTATCGTCGCGGTGCTCCTGCTCGCGCTCGACTTCCTGGGCCTTCGCCATGCCAGCTACTGGCCAGAGACGCTGCCGGGCATCTGGGCGCTCATGGGGTTCGGAGCGATCGCCCTGCTCCTGGCCCTCGGATATATCCTGCACCCGCTGCTGGTGATGCCGGCCGATGCCTATCGTGTGGAGGGCGAGGATGAGTGAGTTCGTCGCCTCCCTCAGCACCATGTCGCCGGCCTTCGTCGTCCTCGCCGCGGGCATTCTCGCCATGCTCATCCCCAGCGTTGTCGTGCGCAAGGTGCTGATGATTGCGGCACCGCTGATCGCCGGCGCCATCATGCTGACGACGCCCAGCATCGGCAGCTTCGGAGCATTCGAGGTGGCCGGCTTCACGCTGGAAACCTACCGCTATGACGAGTTGTCGCGTGTCTGGGGTCTGATCTTCGTCCTGATCGCCTTCCTCAACGCGATCTATTCGGTGCACGAGCGCTCGCAGATGAGCGATGCCGCAGCGTTGCTCTATTCCGGCGCGGCGATCGGCGCGGTCTTCGCCGGCGACCTGCTCACCCTGTTCTTCTTCTGGGAGCTGACCGCCCTGGCGTCGGTCTTCCTGATCTTTGCCGCGGGGGGCAGCGTCGCCTACCGGGCCGGCCTGCGTTACCTGGCCATTCAGGTCCTGTCGGGCGTTCTGCTGCTGGGCGGCGCCGCCGTGTGGGCGCAGACCCAGGGGTGGGCCTTCAACGAGATCGGCCTCGACAGCGTGGCCGGCCGCATCATCCTGATCGGCTTCGGTATCAAGGCCGGTTTCCCGCTCGTCCACATGTGGATCAATGACGCCTATCCCAAGGCGAGCGCCACGGGCGCCGTCGTGCTGTCGGCCTTCACCACGAAGCTCGCCATCTATGTGCTGGCCCGGGCCTATGCCGGGGAAGACATCCTGATCGTGATCGGCGCGGTGATGGCGGTGTTTCCGGCCATCTTCATCCTGTTTGAAGACGATATGCGCCGCTGCGCCGCCTACGCGCTCAATTCTACGCTCGGCTTCATGGTCGTCGGGGTCGGTATCGGCACCGAGAAAGCGATCGCGGCTGTTGCGGCCAATGCCTTTGTGGGCGTGATCTACATCGCCTTGATGTTCATGGTTCTGGGCGCCGTAATGGCGCAGACCGGGACGGCACGCGCCAGTCAGCTTGGTGGACTCTACCGCCGGATGCCGCTGACCGCGTTGTTCGGCGTGATCTCCGCGCTGGCTCTGGCGGCCGCCCCGGCCTTCTCCGGGTTCGTGGCTAAAGCGTTGACCCTGTCTGCGGTGCTTGGCGAGCATCGCGGCGACATCTGGCTTGCGCTCGTCTTCGGGTCTGCCGGCGTCCTCGCCCATGCCGCATTGAAAATCCCCTACCTGGTCTTCTTCGGACCCGATCGCGGGCCGGATCACGCGAGCACGGTACGCGAGGCGCCTCCGGGGATGCTGATCGCCATGGCGATGGCCAGCGCGCTCTGCCTCTATCTGGGCCTGGACTACGAGCTGCTTTATTCGCTCCTGCCGGGCGATGTCGCCTATGCGCCCTACACGCTCGGCCACATTCTGGGCCAGGCGCAGCTCCTGTTCATGGTGGCCTTCGCATTTGCCCTGGCGCTCGCGCTGAAACTCTATCCTGCGGGTCAGCCGATCAGCGTGCGTGACGTCGACTGGCTCTATCGCGGATTTGGCGATGGCGCTGTGCGCTGGGGTACCGTGATGACGATCAAGCTGATCGAGCATATCCAGCGCGGCCTGGGGGGCGCGTTCTCCCGCTTCGGCCGGCGTCTCTTCCATCTGTTCAGCCCCGGCGGAGCTCTCGCGCGGACGGTTCCGTCCGGCCTCATGGCGATCTGGACCACGGTGATCCTCGCCCTGATCCTGATCGTGGCCTACTTCTCCCCGGCCTGAACCCTCGGGCGATTTCGCAACTTTATTCTGCGGAAAACGCTTTATGGGAGAATAATAGGAAAGTTATCCTCTCCTCCATTCGATGTTCCTAACATCGGTCCATTCCCTGGGGATGGAGGAGAAACGAGGATGGTGGAGAACAGATTTCAGCGCTTGCGGCTTGATCGGGCCCGCGCCCGGCTTGCCCAGCAGGCGGTCGCCTATGCGTTCGATGTGCCCGTCGAGGAGATTGCCGCGCCTACGCGGCGGTCGGCCGATGTGGCGCTCGCCCGGCAAGTCGCGATGTATCTGGCTCATGTCGCATTCGAGTTGTCGCTCGCGCGCGTGGGGCTGGCCTTTGGCCGCGACCGCACGACGGCAGCCTATGCCTGTCACCGGATCGAGGACCGGCGCGACGATATCGGCTTCGATAACCGGCTGGATGCGCTGGAAGCGTGCCTGCGTGCTGCGCCGACACCGGTCTGGGAGGACCAGGCGGGCGAGGCGGCATGAGCGCTCCGGCCTGGATGGTGCGCCTTGCCAGGCCCGGACGGGTCCTCGCTCCACTGGCCGGCGGGCGGACGGGCTACGGGGTCTATGCTGCAGCGGACCGCAGGCGGCGTCCGTCGGCAATCGCCACCGTGCGCGAAATGGCGCAGGCTCTGAGCGGGGGTCAGATTGAGGAGGCCGGGGAGGAGGTCTACCGGCTGAGCGCGGCCGGTCACTCCGCGTTGAGACGTTTCGAGGCGCCTTGTCCCGCAGCGGACGCTTTCGCGCAGCAGCACCGTCATCTCTCCACCCGATCGGTGATCGACGCGCACGGACGCATTGAGGAGGTCACGGTCAATCTCAGCGAGTCTCCGCTTGCGCGCTATGCCCGCGCTACCACACCGGGCAGCGCGCCGCTCCTGTCGGCCGGGCAGGTCATGGCCGGCGAACGGCTGCGTGCCGACTATCACCGCTCGGCCATGGGATCTCCCGCAGGCAGTGACTGGACCCGGCTTCCGGGCGGCGGGACTCGCGGGTTCCGGTGCGACCCGGCCGACGCCCCGGTCTCGCGTATCGATGCGCGCCGGCGCGTCATGGACGCACTGGCGGCGGTGGGACCGGGGTTTGACCGCTTGCTGGTCAGCGTGCTCCTGCGCGAGACCGGTATGCAGGCCGCAGAACGCACGCTCGACTGGCCGGACCGCAGCGGCGCGCCGGCGCTGAAACTCGCGCTCGACCGGCTGGCGGTCCACTACGGCATATTGGCCCCGGCCGCGGCCGCCAATCCGTTCGAGTAGGTCAGGCCGCCGCCTGCGCCTCGGCGCGGATGCGCTGGACCATGGACGCCAGACCGTTGGAGCGTTGGGGCGACAGGTGCTCGGCCAGGCCGATACGGCCCAGCACGGCTTTGGGATCGATGGAAAGTGCGTCCTGCGGGCTGCGGCCGGAATAGAGCCGCTCCATCAGCGCGACCAGGCCCTTGACGATATGCGCGTCGCTGTCGCCGCGCACGATGAGCCGGCCATCCTGATCGTCCAGCACCAGCCAGACCTGACTCACGCAGCCCTTGACCTTGTTGGCATCGCAATACTCGGTCTCGCCAAGCGGTGCGAGAGCCTGACCCATCTCGATCAGATAGCGGTAGCGCTGTTCCCAGTCGTCCATCAGGTCGAACTCGTCGACCAGGGCGTCAATGTCGGATTCAAGCTGTGTCATACCCGTCAGTTAGCGATCGCGGGGGTGGCGGGCAAGGGCCCCCTTGCGGCGCGCGCCTAGTCGTTGGACGCACGCTGGCTGGCAGCCCAGCTTTCGACGCGATTCACCGCGATGTCGCCGACCAGGCCGGCAAAGCTGCCGAGCTGCGCCGTGACCGTGCAGACCTCCCCATACTCGCCGCACACACGCGAGCTGGTATCTTCGGACGCCGCGATGACGCCCTCGATGGTCTGGTGGCCGGGCGCTTCCACGGCCGACAGGATCAGACCCTTCATTGGGCTGTTTTCAGCCATGTGAAAGCTCGGGGGCGTGAACGCCGCCACGACCAAAATCCAGAATGCCGCTCGAAGACAGAAAAGCATTGGGGTGCCTCGATCTATTCGCTTCGGTTCTAGAAGCAATATCGAGGCTAGCTTGGTTCCCGGATTTTTCCATTGATTCCAGGCGCACTGGTAAACAGACGGCTAATATTGATACGGCGTTAAGCTAGACTTCAAACTTCTGTTTCAATTCGGCACGATTCTGGCCGTTGTCAGACAGTCCGCGACCTCGTCGAGCGCGTGCTCGGCGATGCAGAAGGCGTCTTCATATTTGAAATGGCCGGCGGCAACGCACTGCTGAAGGTTCAGCTTCGCCCACTGGATGCAGCGCTCCACGGCCGGATTGGAGAGAAGCTGGTCCATATAAGTGAGATCGCCTCCCTCGATCGCCTGAAGCGCGGCCACCACCAGAATCTGGCCCACGCGGCGCTCGTCCGGCTCGAGCTGGCGTTCGCCGACCGTCACCTCAAGCGCCGACAGCGTGATCGGGCCCGTGGTATCGGTGGCGACATCATCGCCGAACAAGGATGAAGCGGAGCCCATGCGCCGTGCGGTGGGTGCCTGCGTGTCCGGCAGGGTCGCCGGGCCCGGGCCGGCTCCGGACAGGCTGAAATCGGTGGCCAGGCGGCTGGACGCACTCTCGATTGCGGCCAGGCGGTCCTGCCGGTCGCGCGCGCGGCGTTGTGCCCAGGCTTCGGTCTGAAGATTGTAGGCGGCCTGGCGGTAGCGCATGCCGACATCGTTGATGCGGGCCACGTCCTCGCCCACCGTCGTGTTGACCGAGTCCGCGGCCAGGTCTGCGCCCATGAAACCGGTTACATAGAGCGGGTCTTCCATGAGCGCGCGGGCGGCCACGTCCGTACCGTAATAGTCGGCGACAGCCCGGACCTCGTCGATGAATTGCGGGTTCTGGGCGGCGACGAGCGCGGTGTAGGCGATCTGCGCATCCACGAGCCGGTCGCCGCTATAATAGGCCGCCAGCGTATCCATCGTGGTGTCCAGATCCTCGCCCGACAGCAGCTCGCGCTGCCCGGCCGCATTCACCTGGGAGTGGTAGGCCGCATAGGTGGAGGCGGTGTCCCGGAGTTCGCCGCTCTCGTCCGGTGCAGTCTGATCTGGTGCGCTCAGCACCGGGCCTTCAGGCATCTGCGCCGGCTCAGGCGTCTCCTGGGTCTGCTGGGTCAGTGACAACGTCGCCGCGAATACAAACGCCCCGATCATTCGAGCCGCTCCTTTTTGATGCTGGGAAGCAGGAAAGATACTGCCCGTAATCGGGCGAACTTCCAAGTATGACAAAGCTGTCAGGCTGAGATTCAATAATTGTTAATGCGCGAAGCAGAGTTTGGAGTGGTGAATCAAAAGTGAGTCGGAATCTCCTTGATGGGTCAAACCCTTCGCCTAGCCCGATACCTGGACCGGATAGCCGGACGCGCCGTGCACGCCCTGTGGCTGGGTGCTGTGCTCGCGGCGGGTTTTCAGGTCCTGGCCGACCGGGGCGTCAGCCCGGCTGCGCTGGCGCTTTTCGCGCTCGCCGCCCTGCCAGGACTGGCCGGGTTGCAGCTGGCATCCGCACGCGCCCTCTCGCGCCGGGCAAGCCGGTTTATCATGGCACTGGCCTGGGTGCTGCCGGCGCTGGCCGCGACGGCGGCGCTGGGCGGTCCCCTGACTTTCGCTGCTCTGGTCTTTCTCGCCGGTCCCGCGGCCATGGCGGCCAGCGGGCGTCAGGGCGATGCTGCACTGTCCTGGACGCTGAACGCCATTGCATTTTCCGGATTGGCCATGCTCCAGCTCCTCGGCCCGGCCCCGGACGCTACAATCCTGGCGTCGGGCTCCGTCATTCTGGCCCTCGCCGGCTTCCTGGCGATGTGCGGACTTGTCGCCAGCGCCCGGTACGCAGGGCGTCTGAACGCCGCGCGCACCGAGGTCTCGCGCCTGCGTCCGGCGGCCAGCGCCTTTCTGGATGCGCCCGGCCCGCTGCTGGCGGTCGACCGCGATGGCGTGATGACGGCCGCCTCGCGCGCGGTGCACCGTCTCATCCCCGGCGTGCCGCGCGATCTGACCGGCTTGCCGCTTGAAGGTCTGGCTTTCGACGACGGCGATCGTCTGGCCATCCGCGATGGCCTGCAGAGCGTGGACGCAAATGCCAGCGTGCAAGGTTTCGACTTTGCCGTTCGCGGAAACCAGGGCCGTGCCCGGACCGTGCATGCCGTTCAGGCGCGCAGTGCAGACGGCCTGGTTCTCAGCCTGGTTGACGGTGAGGCGGTGACCGGTCAGGCGCAGGCTGCGCCGGAGAGTCACGCGGCCGATCACGCCGAGATCGAACGTATCCGCGCCGAGCGCGACGAGGCGATTGCGGCCAGCCGCGCGAAATCGGAATTTCTGGCAGCGGTCAGTCATGAGCTGCGCACGCCTCTCAACGCCATCATCGGCTTCTCCGATGTCATGAAGCAGCGCCTGTTCGGCCCGCTGCCAGCCCGCTACGCCGAATATGGCGATCTGATCCACGAAAGTGGCATTCATCTGCTCGACCTGATCGGCGATGTGCTGGACATGTCCAAGATCGAGGCCGACCGCTATGAGCTGGTCACCGACCGCTTCGACGCGCGCGACGTCGTGGAGACCTGTGCGAAGATGCTGCGCCTGCGCGCCGAAGATCAGGGCCTGACCCTCTCGACAGACGCCGGCAGCGATGCGCTGGAGGTTGATGCCGACCGCAAGGCGGTGCGCCAGATCCTCCTCAACCTGATTTCCAACGCCGTGAAGTTCACGCCCGAGGGTGGCGCGGTCGCTGTAATGGCACGCGCACAAGGCGACGAGCTTGTCCTTGCTGTCGGCGATAGCGGTGTCGGCATGGGCGCAGACGAACTGCGCGCTCTTGGCGGCCAGTACACCCAGACCCACTCCTCGCTGACCAGCGATGAGCGCGGTTCGGGCCTCGGCCTGTCGCTGGTACGGTCGCTGGCCGAGATGCATGGCGGTCGCATGACCGTCCAGAGCGTCAAGGGCGAGGGGACAACCGTCACGATCCGCCTGCCGGTGCTCGTCGATGCGCGCGGCGATGTCGAAACGTTCGAGCCGCTCGCCGTGCATGAACAGATCCGCCGTGCGCAGAGCGCGGGCGACGTCATCTCGCAGGCTGCAAACAGCGGCGCCGCCTGATCCCTAGCGCGATGCGGTGATGGATTCGTAGGGCACGCTGGCAAAATCCAGCGCGGCCTGAAGCTGGCCTGCCTCCACCCAGACACGGTCGATGACGCGGCCGCGATTGTCGACAAGCTCGATGGCCGCCGCTTCCTCTGGCTCCAGTCCGGCCAGTGCGGTCAGCGCGCTTTCGGGGAATCGGAAGCCGTAGGCCTCGGGCAAATCGTTGCCGCGCTCGCCCGCATTCAGCACCCGCGCCTGCGCCGGATCGATGCGCCCGGACGCGAAGATTCTCCGCTCGGCATGGGACGGCGCGCTGTAGCGGGCCAGCTCCTCACCGTCAGGCAGGGCATACAGCCCGCCCAGCGTGCGGTCATAGGGCTCGGCGCGCTTGGCCGTATCGCGCAGGACCAGCATTGCGCTGACCGCGTCCGATTGGCCTTCCAGCACGACCGCCGGCTCGACCTGGCGCGTCTCGTCGCGCGGACCGGAAAGAACCGCCCGTCCGAAATGTCCGCCGTCGATCTTTTGTACCAGCGGCCAGTGCACGAACTCGTATTCGGTCCGGTCGGCGGTCCAGCGATGGCGGGGGCCTTCGAAACTCAGGGAGGGCTGGCGCGCATAGCCGGCATAGGCGCTGCGATAATCCTCGGCGAGCGCGGTGACGCCCTCGCTGGAACAGTCTGCCAGCTGCCGGTCGGTGCGCACGCGGGCGAGGGCCGCGTCGATGTCACCGCCATCATAGCCGGCCCGGCGCAGATCCCGCCGTGCCTGGCTCAGGCCCGATTGCAGCGCGGTACGCTGGTTCTCATCGAACAGGTCGCAGGCTTCATCGGCGGCAATGGCGCGCGCGCGACCGATAAAGGTCGCCTCAAGCGCGGCGCCCCCGGAGGGATCGCTGGTGCCGAGAACAAGGGCGAGAGAGCTGACGGACATCCACATGTCCGTCAGTCTTACACACGTCGGCTTGCTGACCGGTTTACAGCGCTGCCGCTCAGCAGCAGCAACATCGCCAGCGAAAACGCGCCCAGCGCCACATAACGATCATTGTCGCGCAGGAAGACGACGAAGGCTTCACGCGAAAAGGCGGGGCCGGTGGTGGGACCGAAGGCCGTTACGGCCGAGGCGTCCCACAGGACCGCCTGGCCTTCCATGCCGTTCCACAGCGAGGACCGGGCCAGGCGCCGGGCCGCGCGGGCAAAGTCGGCCCCGTCCGGCGAGGTGATGATGGCCACGGTCTGTCCGGACGTGTCTTCATAGATAGCGGCGATCCCGGCGATCTCGGCCAGCGGGCCGACCGTGTCGTCGGCGTAGGCGGTCGAACCGAAATGGCGGCGCTGGCGCGGCAGGCGTGCGCGTGCCGCATCCGTGGCCGCGCGCATTTCTGCAGGAGCCGCGGCGAGCAGGCGGCTGTCCATGGTGGACAGCGGGCCAAGCACCATCCGGTGATGGCTCGCCGGCGCGGCGTCGATGTCCTCGCCGAACCAGCCATAAATCCAGGCCGAGCCCGAGGCGATGGCCGCACGGCCCACGACGGCCAGGGCTGCCAGTCGCGCCTGCGGATCGGTATCGGTGAAGACGACGGCGGTGGCGATGCCCTGCTCCGCGCCGAAAGGAGCGCCGAATCCCGCCAGGGTCTCCAGATCCGCATTGGCGCCCGTTGTTTCAAAGCCGGTGTCACGGACCAGGCGCGCGGCGGAGAGGGCCTGCGCGGCGCCGAAGCGGCGATCCTGGCCATCCATGGAGCGCGCGGCGAACAGGCGCGCGGCGGCGATCAGGGCAGCGGAATCGGTGGCGCTGAGCTGGATTTCGTCTTCGCCGGTCAGGGTTACGGCCGGCGTCGCGGCGGCCGGGTCGGCGACCGCGCGAACGGTCAGTTCCGCGACACTGCGTTCGCTGACCAGAATCGGGGCCTCACCCATACGCAGCGCGAGCCCCTGGGCCGTAAGGGCCGAAACGGGGACAGCCTGCGTCCCGGCCTGACCGGCATCGATGAAGATGCGGCGCGGCGCGGCAAAGTCGGCGCCCAGGGCGGCCTCGACATCGGAAAGGCTGGAATAACCCGCTGCCGGGGCGACGGAAACGCGCAGCCGGCTCGCTTCGGCATCGATGACCCAGCCGTCCTCGCCAGCCGCGTCGAAGTTCAGGTTCAACGTATTTCTTCCCTCGCGCAGCGAGTCAGCGTAAAGCGCAAAGCGGGCCTCGAAATTTTCCGGCTGCGGAGCGAGGGTGACGCTGCGGCCGCGATTGACCGAGACCTGCAGGCGCCCGCCGGACTGAGGGCTGACCGGGCGCGCGACGAGGACGAGTTCGACCGCCTCGGCCCGGGCGCCAGGCGCGATGTCGAAGCTTATACGGGCAAGGCCGGACGTCTCGTTCAGCGTCACGCTGCTTTGTGCGGCCAGGGAGCTGAGGGCGTGTTCCTCCGAGCGGGCGGCACGCAAGTCCTCCGCGTGAGCAATTGCGGACAGCGACAGACAGGCGCAAGCCAACGCCACGACGCACGTCAGAACAAAGCGTATCGACATGAAACATTCCCCTCTGGTTAGGACTTTATTAAGCAATTGCTTTGCCATCAAGCCGAATGAATGAACTGAAGACGCAATTCTGGGTCGACGCCCTGCGCTGGCGTGCCGAGGGGGCGGGCGCGTCGGTCTATGTCGCCCAGCGCGGCGATCCGGATGCCGGCGCAGTTCTGGTCAAGGTGTCCATGCCCGACCGCACGGCGCATCTGTTTGTGCCGGTTACAGATTTTTCAGGTCAGCGTGTGTGGAGCCAGCCGTTGGGCGAGGGGCCTCTGGCCGAGGTTCGCGCGGACGACTACGCCCGGCGCCGGCTGGAGGACGACCCCGACCTGTGGGTCGTCGAGGTCGAGGACCGTTATGGTCGACATTTCCTTACCGAGCCGCTTGAGAAGTCTTAACGCGCATCCGGCAATACTGGGCCGACCTGAAACGAATTCGAACGATCGGCACGGACGGCACATTCATGCTCTTCCTGTTTAACGAAGTGGTTTTCGACGTCGCAGAGCCCCGGGCGACAGCCCTGGCCGCACGGAGCCCGCTCAGTGAGGCCCAGCTGTTCAATCTGGGCGTCGCCAAGACCATCAAGCTGTTGCGCGAGACCATTTTCGACGATCCGGACCTGGCGCAGAACCGGCCGGACAAGGCCCATTTCCTGGCCGCGATGCTGGCCTGGAAGACGGGTGAGGCGAACGCGGTTCTCGCTGTGCGGCCGACCGCCGCCCGTGGTCCGCAGGACGTTCAGGTGCGTCTGGCCGCCGTCTCCCTGGTCACGCTTGTCCAGCTGCGCGAGCTGCAGCAGGGCGGCAAGCTGACGCCGCGCGCCACCAACAGCGCCGTCTGGGATCACGCACCTCAAAGAATGCAGGCGTAGGCGGGCGGAAGCCCCGGGACTTCACGCTTATCCCTGCCCTTGCCAGGTGCGCATATACTCTCCCGATCCGCGCTCTTTCTCACTGTCCACGCGCTCGTCCGGCCCCGAAGCGGTGGCGAGGGTCTGTGATCGTCGTGATAGGAGTAGGAGTCGCCTGGCCGGCCTTGGAGCGCGGACTCTCACTCCCCGTCCGGCTTGCCCTTTCAGGCTTGCTCGGCTAGTCCGCACGGTCAGACCCGAAAACCTTCCAGGACCCTTCATGACCGATGCGGCTAACGGCGCGGAATGGGCGCGCCGGCGGACATTCGCCATCATCTCCCACCCGGACGCGGGCAAGACCACGCTGACGGAAAACATCCTGCTCGCCGCCGGCGCGATCCGGCTCGCCGGTCAGGTCAAGGCGCGCGGCCAGAACCGGCGCACGCAATCGGACTGGATGAAGATCGAGCGCGAGCGGGGCATTTCGGTCAGCGCCTCGGTCATGACCTACGAATACAAGGGTCTGTTGTTCAACCTGCTCGATACGCCGGGCCACGAGGACTTCTCCGAGGACACCTACCGCACGCTCACCGCCGCCGACAGCGCCATCATGGTTCTGGATGCGGCCAAAGGCGTGGAACCGCGCACGCTGAAACTGGTCGAGGTCTGCCGCCTGCGCGACATTCCTATCCTGACCTTCATCAACAAGATGGACCGCGAGGCGCTCGACCCGTCCGAATTGCTCGACGACATCCAGGACAAGCTGGCGCTCGATGCCGCGCCGATGCAGTGGCCCTCCGGCTCGGGCCAGCGCTTTAAAGGGGTCGCCGACCTGCAGACCGGGCAATTCATCCGGTATGAGCGCCCCGGCGATGACGCCGACCCGGAAAAGGCGTCAGATCGTCTCGCGCTGACACCGGACGCGCTGAACGAGATCATGTCGCCGGCCGAGACCGAGGAAATCACCGAAGGCGTGGAACTGGCGCGCGAGGTCTGTGTCGATTTCAATGCGCAAAGCTATCGCGAGGGCCATCTCACCCCGGTCTATTTCGGTTCGGCGCTGCGCCAGTTCGGCGTGCGCGAGCTGCTCGACGCGCTGGTCCAGGTGGCACCTGGACCCGAGGCCCAGCCCGCGGTCGGCGGGTCCAAGCCGGAGCTGGAGCCCGGTGACAAGGAAGTGGCCGGCTTCGTGTTCAAGATCCAGGCGAACATGGATCCCAATCACCGCGACCGCGTGGCGTTCATGCGGCTGTGCTCGGGCACGTTCAAGCGCGGCATGAAGCTGAAGACCGACGCGGGCAAGACGATGACGGTGTCCAACCCGATCCTGTTCTTCGCCCAGGACCGCGAGATCGCCGACAATGCCTATGCCGGCGACGTGATCGGCATCCCGAACCATGGGGTTCTGCGCGTCGGCGACACGCTCTCGGAAAGCGGCAAGTGGCAGGTCGCCGGAATACCGAATTTCGCACCGGAGATGCTGCGCCGGGCGAGGTTGAAGGATCCGCTCAAGGCCAAGCACCTGAAGAAGGCGCTGGAAAGCCTGGCCGAGGAGGGCGTGACCCAGCTCTTCCGCCTGCAGGTCGGCGGGGATTTCATCGTGGGTGCGGTCGGCGCGCTGCAGATCGACGTGATGGCCGAACGCGTCGCCGCCGAGTACGGCATCGACGTCATCTTCGAGCCTGCCCCGTACGATACGGCGCGCTGGATCACCGGGCCGGACGACAAGCTTGAAGCCTTTATCGATCGTCACAAGTCGGCGATAGCCGAAGACATCGACGGGGCGCTGGTCTTCATGGCCAAGTCGGCCTGGGAGATCTCCTACAGCCAGGAAAAATACCCTGATATCGAGTTTCTGAAAGCCAAGGAGCGGCGCGGATGAGTGCGCAGTCCGGCGTTTTCCGCCAGGTTACCGAAACGGCCCGCAATCTGTGGGGCGAGGTCGCCTTCGTCTGGGATACGAGCTTTCTCGGGCTGAATGTCGGCGACGCGCTGGTCGCGCTTCTCGTCATCATGATCGCATTTGCGGTGCGGGGTCTGTTCACCCGCGTGCTCAATGTGATCTTGAAGAACCGGGTCGAGCAGACCCAGACCCTGCTGGACGACAAGGTCCTGGCCGCGATCTCGAACCCGCTGCGCCTGATCCCGATCATCGTCGGGGTCTATATCGCCGTGCAGATTGTCGGGCTGCAAGGGCCCGATGGGGCCGGGCCCGGGACGCGTCTGGTCCAGTCCCTGATCGCCGTGGCCATATTCTGGGCGCTGCACAATGCGGTCCTGCCCGTCAGCTATCTGCTGACCGGACTTCGCAATCTGCTGACGCCGGTTCTGGTCGACTGGCTCGCCAAGGCACTGCGTATCCTGTTCGTGGTCGTGGGTATTGGCGCGGTGCTGGAGATCTGGGGCATCCCGGTGGCGCCGATCGTCGCGGGCCTCGGCCTGCTGGGCGTCGCCGTGGGCCTGGGTGCGCAGGATCTGTTCCGCAATCTCATCGCGGGCCTTCTGGTTCTCACCGAGAAGCGCTTTCTCCCCGGCGAGTGGATCCTCGTCGACGGCATCGTCGAAGGCCATGTGGAGAAGATCAATTTCCGCTCGACCCTGGTACGCCGGTTCGACAAGAGCCCGGTTTACGTGCCGAACTCCTTCCTGGCCGACAATGCCGTCACGAACTTCACACGCATGACCCATCGCCGGATCAAATGGTCCATCGGCGTTGAGTACAAGACGACGACCGAGCAGCTGAAATACATCCGCGATCACGTGCTCGATTATATCCTGACCAACGACGATTTTGCCGACCCGCCGGAAGTGTCGACCTTCATGCACGTGGACAGCTTCGGCGCGTCCTCCATCGATTTCCTGCTCTATTGCTTCACCCACACCACGAGCTGGGGCGAGTGGCTGCGGGTCAAGGAGGAGCTGGCCTTTGCGGTCAAGCGTATTGTCGAGGAAGAGGCCGGGACTGCGTTCGCCTTCCCGTCGACCACTATCTACATGGATGAAGGCACGGAGGTTTTCGTTCCGCCGAGCGTGCGCAAGCATGTCGGCCGGGACAGTGCGCTGCCCGACATGCGCGGACGCGAAACCCCCAGCGAGGCCGGGGACGAGCCGGACAACGACTCCGACTAGGCCGGGCTCAATCCTGGATCGAGGTGACGCAGAACGGTCTTTCGTGGCACACTCTGCGCCATTCACGAGCTGACAGGAGATCGCCATGCGTCTCACCGCCCTTGCCGCCTTGCCCGTCCTGGCCGCGCCCGCTGTCGCGCAGGACTTTGCCACCGAAGCCGGTGACGGCACGATCGTCATCGAAGAATGGACGGTACCCTACGAGACGTCGCGTCCGCGCGATCCTTACACCGTGGACGGAGACACAATCTGGTTCGTCGGCCAGGTTACCGACTATATCGCCTCGTTCGATGTGAGTGAGGCCGAATTCTCCAAGGTCGACCTGCAGGACGGCGACGGCCCGCATAACCTGATCGTCGAACCGGACGGCCAGGCAGTCTGGTACGCGGCCAATCGCGCCGCTCATGTCGGACGTTACGATGTCGAGACGGGCGAGTTCGAACGGGTGATGATGCCCGAAGGCCATCCGGAAGATCCCCACACGATGATCTTCGACGCGCAGGGCGATATCTGGTTCACCGGCCAGGGCGCGAACACGGTCAGCAAGCTCGACGTATCCGAGCGCACGGTGGAGACCCTCGAAGTCCCGACGCCGGATGCGCGCCCCTATGGAATCAAGATCGCAGAGGACGGCACGGTCTGGGTCGTGCTTCTCGGTACGAACAAGCTGGCCAGCATCGATCCCGGAACGATGGCTCTGACCGAACATGAGCTGCCGCGCGAGGAGAGCCGGCCCCGCCGTCTGGCCATCACCGATGACGGGCGTATCTGGTACACCGACTACGCAGGATCGCGCCTTGGCGTATTCGATCCGGCCACGCAAGAGGTCGACGACTGGCTGACCCCGTCTGGAGAAGGCTCGCGCCCCTATGGCATGGCGCGCGACGGCGAGGGCCGCCTCTGGCTGGTGGAGACGGGTGTTCAGCCCAACGCCTTCGTCGGCTTTGATCCCGAGACTGAAGCCTTCGTGTCCAACACCGAAGTCCCGTCGGGCGGCGGCACGGTGCGCCATATGGAGTATTATGCGCCGGACGGAGTGATCTGGTTCGGGGCCGATACCAATACGATCGGACGCGCGATCGTCGAACCGGCGCGGTTTGACGACTAGGCGGCTGCGTCGCGGCGCATCCGCATGAAGCGAAGGGCGCGCCCGGCCGCTTCTTCCGTCAGCGCGTCGTAGAGCTCTCCCAGCTTGCGCGAGCCGGTGAAGGGGTCTGCTTTCGTGTCCTCGCGCAACACGGCGAGCGTCACGAAGAGCGGCTTTTCGATCCGGGCCGCTTTGCAGATCAGCGCCAGCCCGTCGACGCTGGGGTGCTCGAGCGCGCGTCTGGCGGCGAAATAGTCGACGCCGGACAGTTCGGCAAAGCCGACGCAGAACGCCGTCCTCTGCTTGTCGCGCAACAGGCTTGCCAGGAACGATCCGTTGAGCTGGCCGCGCATCTTCTTGCGGATGATCATGTTGCGCGCCTTGACGATGTCCTGGTCTTCTTCCAGGCGCGCTTGCAGACGCTTCTTGGATGCCGCAAGGGCAGCCTCGACCACTTCGGGGTCGAGGCCTTCGAACCGGCGGGTGATCGTTTCGCGCAGATTGGTTTCGACGACGCTCATCAGATCGTTGAGCAGGTCGATCGGCGTGTCTTCGCGCTTGGCCAGGGGGGCTTGCAGTTCAGGATTTGCCTCGGCGCGCTGGGCCACGGTCTCGAAGGTCGAGCGGGACAGTTTCGCCCCCTCGTTCGAGACCAGACTGGCCACCGTGGTATCGTCGCCGCGTTCGACAATGGCGTTGGACACCGGCTCAGGCACTGTGTCGCGAACCGAGATGGCGCGCATGTGATCCTGGCCTGTCTCATGAACGATGCTGACCAGGTCGTCCTCACTGAGAACCGATGACCGCTGCAGGATCGGCGCGGCCACCGAAATCGCATCGCGAGCCAGCTGAAGAATGAGGCCCCGCGGCGCCCCGTCGAAATCGGCAAACTTGTTGGCGATTTCGGCGCGGGCATCCAGCTCTGTCTGTGTGGCTATGGCGCTCAGTATCTCGTCGAACTGGCGCTGAAGGGGGGTGTCGCTCAACGGGGGTTCGTCGAAGAAGAGATCGGTCACCTCGCGCAGCAGATCGCGGCGGCGTTGCGATGATCGCTCGCGTGCCAAGGCATTGAGCTTATCGAGTCTCGTTTCGATCGTCATGAATCACCGACCCGGCCAGAACGCCTTCAGGATGCGACTTTCCGGTAAAGAAAGGGTGCGCGAGCAAGGTTAATTCGGGTCGATTTCGCCAAATTCCGACGGAAGCGTCGATCGAGCCGGCTCGGCCGGCCCAAGCGCCCTGAGCGCTTCACGCTCGCGCGCATCTGGCAGCCGGTCGCTGGCGGCTTCAATTTGCGTTGCGAGCCTTGAGGAGAGTCCGGTGATGGCGCCGGGATGGCGGCGGGGGGTGAGGGCGCTGGCGTGATGCTCACAGCGCGCAGGATGCTGCGTATGACCGACGCGCCAGGTCCACGCGGCGCACGCGTGATTGAGGCTGCACGCGCTCGCGCAGGCCTGCCAGCTCTCCGCGGGGAGGCCGTCGAGACGCGCGATGACACCGCCGCGGCGCTCATGGCCTTCGTTGACCGCCCCATCGGGCGGCAACTGGACGAAGGCGAGTGCAGAGAGAACGGCGATGATGACCATCAGAGCATAATGCGCGCGGACAGGTTTCCCGTCGGTATACGCCGGTATGGCGGCGTATTGCGATTGATCGAGACGGCCGCGCCCGCTAACCAACGCGTCGAATTCCTCAAAGAGCCGAGCCCGTCATGACGTCCAAGCCGAACCACACGCCCGCGCCTGCTCAGCCTCGCTCGCGCCTCAAAGCGCTCGTCGAAAGCGCGGGCTTTCGCAACACCATCATCACGTTGATCATCGTGAACGCCATCATCCTGGGCGCGACGACCTACTCGTTACCGGCCGCGGTCTCGCAGGGCCTTGTCCTGATCGACAAGATCATCATCTGGATTTTCGTGGCCGAGCTTGCCGTGAAGATGGTGGCTCTGCGCGGCGCCTTCTTCCGCTCGGGCTGGAACTGGTTCGATCTCGTCGTTGTCGCGATCTCCCTTGTCCCCGCCGCCGGCGCGCTCAGTGTCCTTCGGGCGCTGCGCGTACTGCGCCTGTTCCGCCTCTTCTCGGTCATGCCGGAGATGCGCGGCGTGGTGGAGGCCCTCGCACGCGCCATTCCGGGCATGGGCGCGATCATGATGGTGCTGGCGCTCGTCTTCTACGTCGCGTCGGTCATGGGGGCGAAGCTGTTCTCCGGCACGCACCCGGAATTCTTCGCGGATCTGGGCGCCAGCGCCTTCACCCTCTTCCAGATCATGACGCTGGAGAGCTGGTCCATGGGGGTGGCGCGCCCGGTCATCGCCGAGCATCCCTATGCCTGGATATTCTTCGTCGCCTTCATCGTGATCACCAGCTTCGCGGTGCTCAACATGTTCATCGCGGTGATCGTGGATTCTCTCCAGTCAAAGCACTTCGACGCCGAGACCGAGCGCGAGGCGGCGGCCCACGGCGAGCGCGAACAACTGATCGACGAAGTCAGCGCGCTGCGCCGGGAGATGTCCGATCTCAAGGCCATGCTCGCCGCGCTTCAATTGCCTGAGGGGTCTTCGATCAGGGCATCGAAGCGTGACGACAGCTCGGAGTAGAAGGCGGCGAGGCGTTCTTCGCTTTCGCTGCGGCGGCGCGGCGGGGGTGCATTCAGCGCGGTCACCGGCAGCCCGTCCTCCGCCTCGGCCATGAAGTCGCGCCAGATCGTTGCCGGCAGGGAGCCGCCGGTGACGTTGGCCATGGCAGTATCGTCGTCATTACCGACCCAGACGCCTGTGGCGAAGTCGGCGGTGTAGCCGACGAACCAGGCGTCGCGGCTGTTCTGGCTCGTGCCGGTCTTGCCAGCCACCGGACGGGCGCCCAGCTGGGCGCGTGTACCCGTGCCGTCGCGAACCACGGCCTGCAGCATTGTCGACATCGCCCGCGCCGTGTCTTGCGACAGGGCCGTGGATCGTTCGGTCAGGTCGTGCTGGTAAAGCACGCTCCCGCGCGAGGTCCGCACGTCCTCGACCAGGTAGGGCTCGCGGCGCACGCCATCGTTGGCGAAGACGAGAAACGCGCCGGTCAGCTCCTTCAGTGTGACCTCCTCGGCGCCGAGCGTGATGGAGGGATGGCCCGCGAGCGGTGTATCGATGCCCAGCCGTTCGGCCATGTCCACGATGGGGCCGGTGCCGATCGCGGCGCCCACCTGCACGGCCACGGTGTTGATCGAGCGCTTCAGCGCGTCTGCGATGGTGACGCGCCCGCGATACCCGCCGCCGAAATTCTCCGGTGTCCAGCCGTCGATATCGACCGGCGCGTCCTCGAATGCGGAGGAGGGCTCGTAGCCGGCCTCAAGAGCGGCCGCGAAGACGATGGGTTTGAAGGCTGATCCCGGTTGGCGCTCGGCCTGAACCGCGCGGTTGAACTGGCTCTCGGTGTAATCGGTCCCGCCGACCAGCGCGCGGATCGCGCCTTCCGGTGTCATCGAGACGAGCGCGGCTTGCGATGCGGTGCGGTCGGCGCCGGCGCCGTTGATCGTTTCCATGATGGCTGCGTGAGCGGCGCGCTGCAGGTCGGCGTCGATGGTCGTGCGCACGATCAGGTCGGGCGCGAGCTCTTCCTCGCCGAGCAGGGCGGTCACCTCTGCGACCGCGGCATCGTAGGCATGTCCGAAAATGGCCGGATCGGCGACCAGCTCGGAGCCCGCGATGGGCACGGCCGGGGTCGATACGGCCGTCAGATAGGTCATCTCGTCGATGAAGCCCTGTTCCAGCATCGCCTGAAGCACGTCCTGAGCCCGGGCCTGGGATGCATCCAGATTGGCCGTCGGTGCCAGCCGGCTCGGCGCCTTGGGCAGCGCGGCCAGAAGCGCAGCCTGCTGCAGCGTAAGCTCGCTTGCCGGTTTGTCGAAATAGCGCTGGCTGGCTGCTTCGATTCCGTAGGCCTGCTCGCCCAGATAGACCCGGTTTAGGTAGAGCTCGAGGATCTCCTGCTTGCTCAGTCGGCGTTCGAGCGCCAGCGCAAGGCGCATCTCCTGCACTTTGCGCCGCACGGTCCGGTCCGGGCTCAGGATCAGGTTCTTGATCAGCTGCATTGTCAGGGTCGAGCCGCCCTGTTCGATCTCTCCGGCGCGCAGATTGACGGCCAGCGCGCGCAGGGTGCCCTGCTGGTCCACGCCGTCATGCTCGTAGAAGCGCTGGTCCTCGATGGCGATAAAGGCCTGGGGCACATGGTCGGGCAGCTCGTCCAGCGTCACCGCCTGGCCGTAGCGCGGTCCGCGCACCGTCAGCACGCGGCCCTGGCGGTCGAGAATTGTGACTGCCGGTTCGCGGCGCACATCCCACAAGGCGGAGTTGGCTTCCGGCAGGTCGGGCAGGTCATGGAAGGCCCAGTGCCAGAACACGGCGAAGCTTATTAGCGCGACCACAAGCACACCCAGTGCCGTGCCGAGGCCGGCGCGCAGGAGTACGCTCCGCGAGATGCCCCTTGCGGGTTCACGCCTGTCTTGATGATCGCTAATGATCGTCCCCGTCTCTATCTGTGAAGGACCTGCAGGACCTTCTGAAAGAACAAGCGAACACGGCTAAATTCAGGCCATGACCGATACCGCGCCCTTTTACGAAACCAAGACGCTTTCGCAAATGACGAAGGCGGAATGGGAATCGCTCTGCGACGGGTGCGGCAAGTGCTGCATTGTCCTGCTTCAGGATCCGCCCGAAGACGGCGGACGCATCTGGCGCACCGATGTAGGTTGCCGGCTGCTGGATCTCAAAGCCGTGCGATGCAGCGACTACGCCAATCGCCACACGCGGGTTCCCGGCTGTGTGAAGCTGACGCCGGAGAATGTGGGCACGCTTTCCTGGATGCCGCAGACCTGTGCGTACCGGCTCATTCACGAAGGCCGCCCTCTCTATGACTGGCATCCGCTGAAGACGGGCGATCCGGACTCCACCCGCAAGGCAGGTGCGGGCGTGCATGGCACGCTGGTCGGCGAGGACGAAGTTGACGACGAGGATCTGGACGACCACATCATCGAGTAGGCTGCATCATCGAGTCAGCAAAAAGGGCGCCCCGGATGGAGCGCCCTTTCGCTAGTCAGAAGAGTGGTCGGTCGGCCTATTCGCCCGCTTCGACGCTGGCGATCCAGCTTTCCACGCGGGTGCGCAGGAGCGGCAGCGGAATCGTGCCCGCCGTCAGCACCGCATCGTGGAAGCCGCCATAATCGAAATCGTCGCCGAGACGCTCCATGGCCTGCTCGCGCAGGTCCAGGATGGTCATCATGCCGATCTTGTAGGACAGCGCCTGACCCGGCCACACGATGTAGCGTTCGACTTCCGGCGTGATGTCGCCTTCGGTCATGGGCGTGTTTTCCATCATGTAGGCGATGGCTTCCTCACGCGTCCATCGCTGGTCGTGAAGCCCGGTATCGACCACCAGGCGCACCGCCCGGAACAGCTCGTAGGAGAGGCGGCCGAAGTCCATGTACGGATCTTCGAAGAAGCCCATATCCTTGCCGAGATGCTCGGCATAGAGCGCCCAGCCCTCGCCATAGGCCGAATACCAGGCGAGCTTCTGCAGCATCGGAACGTCTTCCAGTTCCATCGCCAGCGCGATCTGGAAGTGGTGACCCGGTGCGCCCTCGTGATAGGCGAGGCTCTCCATCAGGTAGTTCGGATTATCGGCCATGTTGGAGAGGTTGACGTAGTAATAGCCCGGACGCGAGCCATCCAGGGCTGGCTGGTTGTAGAAGGCGCCCGTGGCCGTGGCTTCGCGCCACTCCTCCACCGCACGCACTTCCAGGTCGGCTTCCGGCAGCGTGTCGAAATACTCCGGCGCCACTTCCATGACCTGGTCGATGATCTCGGTGGAGCGTTCCAGATAGGCCTGCTGACCTTCGTCCGTATCGGGATAGTAGAACTGCTCGTCCGTGCGCAAAAATTCGAAGAACTCCTGAAGATCGCCTTCGAACCCGACCTGCTCCATGATGCCGCGCATCTCGTTCTGGATGCGTTCGACTTCGGACAGGCCGATTTCGTGAACGTCCTGGGCCGTCAGGTCGTCGCGCGTGGTGAAGAAGGCGACCTGGGCTTCGTAATACTCCGCGCCGTTGGGGTTCTTCCAGATGCCCGCGCGTTCGTCGGCGTGTGTCTCCATCTCTTCCAGGGACGCGACGTAGCGCTGGAGGGCCGGCTGATAGCTGTCCAGCAGGATCTCCTCGGCGCGCGCGATCATCGCCGCGCTGTCTTCATCGCTCAGGTCCAGCGCTTCGACCTTGCCGCGGAAATCGGCCAGGATCGCGCTGTCGGTATCGGTATCGTCGAACGGAGCGCCCGACATCTGACGTTCGGCCGAGGCGGTCAGGCGCGGATAGGCGAAGAGCGGCAGGCGCACGCCGTTTTCGGCACGCTCTTCTGCTTCTTCGACCAGGTCGTCCACGATCTCGCCGAGGCCGGCGAGGCGGCTGAGATAGGCTTCGGCGTGTTCCTCGTTACGCACCTGATGGGCATTGATCATGAAGGTGGTCAGGCCTGACACCGCATCACCCATCGGCGAGAACACGTACCCGCTCTCGCGCACCTGGTAGAGGCGGTCAGACATGGTCCCCTGATAGATCAGGAAGTCGTAGGACAGCTTGCCCGCCTCATCGAGCAGGTCGCGGTCGAAGTTCTCAATCAGCTCCGCCCGGTATTCCTGCCTGCGCGCATGTTCAGCTGCGGCCGCCTCGTCGCCGCGCGGACCCCAGTCGTCATAATCTTCGTCAATGATGCCCAGCTGGGTCTTGCTTTCCGGCGAATATTGCAGCTCGGTCTGGAAGACCTCGTCCATCCAGGCATACAGGCGCTCGGTTTCGGTCTGCTCGCCAGCGGCGGGCGTCTCGGCCTCAGTCGCCTGCAGCGCGGTCGTCGTCAGCGCCATCGCCGCATGCGGCGCGGCAGCCAGAAGCGCGACGGAAGCCACGCCACCCATAAGATATTTCAGCATATTCTTTCCCCGATTGTGATCGGCCCGGTTTGTCCGGCCCAGAGTCGCGCGTGATCTTAGAAGCCTCTGGCGCAACGCACGAATTAAATCATGGACAGGTCACGAGGTTAAATCCCGATCGCGGGGCGCGCTTTCATCTTCCTTCAAGCTTCGTTAACCGGGATCGTTAACGTTGGGGGCGGCAAAAATTGCCGGGTTGGCTCACGTGGAAAGAAGGCTGGACCGCTATGAATGGTGCGGAAGTCATCGACATCGCTCGCGACGCGATCTGGACCATGCTGGCCATGGCCGCTCCGGTCATGATTGTCGGCCTGGTGGTCGGCGTCATGATCGCCTTGCTGCAGGCGCTGACTCAGGTCCAGGAGATGACGCTCGTCTTCGTGCCGAAGATTATCGCCATCTTCATCGCGCTGCTGATCTTCCTGCCGCTCATGGGCGCGGTGATGTCGACATTCATGACAACGGTCGCCGACAGAATCATCACAGGCTAGGCGGGTCATGCTCGCCGCCATCGATCTTCAGACGACACTCTTCGCCGCCGCGCTGATCTTCGCGCGGCTGGGCGCTGTCTTGATGCTACTTCCCGGTTTTGGCGAGCCGGGCATCCCCCCGCGCATCCGTCTGGCCTTCGCGCTCGCCTTCGCCTTCGCGATCGGGCCGTCCATCGCGCCCAGCTTGCCGGAGATGCCAGCAGACCAGGCGACAGCCGCCGCGATGGTCGCGGTCGAAGCATTGATCGGCCTCATGATCGGCGCGGCGGCGCGGTTCTTCCTGGCCTCGGCGGCGGTGGCCGGTCAGGTGATCGGCTATCAGACCGGTCTGGCCATGGCTCAGGCTTTCGACCCGGCGGCCGGGCAGAGCGGGGCGCTTCCCGGCATTTTCCTGAACCTGACCTTCCTGGTTCTGATCTTCGCCACGAACCTGCATCACCTCCTGCTGCAGGCGGCCGCATCCTCCTACCAGGTCATGCCGGCCGGACAGGTGCCGATGTTTGAAGACGCGGCGGAGTGGGCGCTGACGCTGTTCATCGACGCGTTCACCATCGGCATTCAGATTTCCGCGCCGCTGATCGTTTTCGGTCTGATTTTCTATCTGGGGCTGGGCGTGCTGTCCCGATTGATGCCCCAGGCCCAGATTTTCTTCATCGCGATGCCGCTCAACATCCTGATCGGCTTTGCCATCCTGGCGATTTCGCTCGGTGCGATCGCAATTGTCTGGCTGGAGCGCTTCGAGCGCTTTGCCGTGACCTTCATGTGAGGCGGGCATGTCCGAGGAAGACAAATCAGAAAAGACAGAGCAGCCAACAGAGCGAAAACTCCGCCAGGCACGCGAGAAGGGCGACGTTCCCAAATCGCAGGAGATTCCCGGCTGGTTCATTCTGGCGGCCGGGCTGGGGATTATCGCGGTTCTGAGCCCCGGCCTCTCGCGGGGCATGGCAAACTCTCTCAGCCTGTTTCTGGCCAACGCGCACGAGCTCAGCCTTGCGCCGGTCGAAGCGATTGATCTGGCGACAGCCACGGCGCTGCGCATCGGTGCGGTCGTCGGCTTTGCCTTCATGGCGCTGATTGTCGCCGCTGTGCTGGGCAATACGGTGCAGCAGGGGCTGATGTTCACCCCCTCCAAGCTGGAACCCAAGCTGTCCAAGCTGAATCCGGTCGAGGGCGTCAAGCGCATGTTCGGCCCGCAAGGCTGGGTCAATTTCTTCAAGGGTATCGGGAAGATGGGGCTGGTCTCCGTCGCGATCGCGGTCGTGCTTTGGCCCCGGCGCGGAGAACTCGCGGCCCTGCCCGGTATGGAACTGGTCGGCGTGCTCAGCCTTCTTCGGACCGACGCCATCCTTCTGATGCTCGCCGCTCTTGCCGTCTACAGCCTCATTGCGGCCGGCGATTTTTTCTTCCAGCGCCATGAATTCATGGAACGCAACAAGATGAGCCGGAAGGAAATCCGCGACGAGATGAAGGATACCGAGGGCGATCCGATGGTGCGTGCAAAGCTGCGCCAGATTCGCCACGAACGCGCCCAGCGGCGTATGATGGCCAATGTGCCCAACGCGGCCGTCGTGATCACCAACCCGACCCACTATGCCGTGGCGCTGGAATATGAGCAGGGTCGCACGCCTGCGCCCATCTGCATCGCCAAGGGCGTGGATGATGTGGCCTTCAGGATTCGTGAAATCGCCGAGGCGCACGGCATCCCGATCGTCGAGGATCCTCCGCTCGCGCGTGCCCTGCATGCTACGGCGGAGCTGGATGGGGTGATCCCGGTCGATCATTATACGGCGGTCGCCAAGGTGATCGGTTACGTCATGTCGATTGCGAAAGGAGGCGGCCGCAAGCGAAAGGAGCGTTAACCTTAACCGGTCAGACTTCCAGACGAATCGGCGTGCGGTTGCTGTCTAGGCCGGGCGCACAGTTTCAGGATGCGAGTTAACCATGACTGACGCCCCCTCCACCGACCGCAGCCAATCCAGCCGTGAGGCCGGGAGCCCCGGCGAGCAGCCCTTGCAGAGCCCGTCCGCCGACGCGCCTGCGCGCCGCTGGCTGGCGCCGGCTACGCGAATTGTCTTCTGGGTGGCCGGCCTGGCCGCGCTTGGTGCAGCGTCGTTTGGTGCCTTTTCCGCGTCCGCCGCAGGCTGGCAGGGCTTTCTCCTTCTCTCCGGCGTCGCCTTTGTCGCCTTCCTCTTTCTTTATGCGCTGGTCGCCGGCGAGAGCGCCGCGCGCGTCTTGTCGGAAAAGGCACCGCAGGCTGCATCCGACGGGCTCGCCTCCCAGGCCTTCGAAGCGATGAGCGACCCGGTTCTCATCAGCGATGTGAAGGGGCGCCCGGTCTGGGCCAACACCGCATACCGCCAGCTTGCAAAGGATGCGGCCGGGCTGGGCGCGACACTCGGCCCGGCCTCTCCCGACCGGGTGTGGGCGGGGGCTGCGGGCGCGGCGATCTACCGGCTCACCCGCGCCGCACAGGCCCGCACACAGGCGCGCGAGACTCTGCCGCCTCTGCGCTCTGGCGTGCGCGCAGCCGTCTATCGCGCCGAGGTCAGCCCTTTGAAGAGCGGTGGTGCGGTCTGGCGGTTTGCCGAAGAGCATGCCGAAGCAGGTCCCGCCGGCGAGGAGGTTCCCGGCTGGGCCGAGCACGCGCCGGTCGGTCTGTTCCTGGCCGACGGCGAGGGCCGGGTTCTGGCCGCCAACGCAACGCTGCGCGACTGGCTCGGTGTGGATGCCGACCAGGCGCTGAAGATCAAGGACATGTTCCTCGGCGATACCGCGAAGAGCTTCGCCAGGTCGCGCGGCAGCGACACGCCGGTGCGCATCGATGTGCGTCTGAACGCCCGCGAGGGCGTCGAGGCGCCCGCCGTGCTGGCCCTGGATTGGGACGATGCGCGTCCGCCGCGTGCGCGTGCTGTGGTCTACGGGTTGTCGATCACCGGCGCACCGCCGGGCGTGGCCCAGGCGATGGCCGCCCACGGCGACACGGCCGGGCGCACGTTTGACGACATGTTTGCCAGCGCCCCCTTCGGCGTTGTGCGTCTGGACCAGGCGGATCCGGAAACCGGCCTCATCGAGGACGCCAATCCGGCCATGGTCCAGCTCTCCGCCGGGCGTGCGACGCCGGGCACGCGCTTTGCCGAGCTGTTCGACTGGACCGAGGACATGTCGGCGGAGAGTGTCTTCGCGACCGCCCTGGCCGGGCGCGGCGAACCGGCCGAGGCGCGTCTGATAACCGGGGAGGGCTCACGCGAGATCCATCTCTTCTTCGCGCCCTCGCGTGCCGGCAAGCGGGTGGGTTATCTGGTCGATATCACGGTGCTCAAGGATCTCGAGCGCCAGTTCGCCCAGGCGGCCAAGATGCAGGCAGTCGGCCAGCTGGCTGGCGGCGTGGCGCACGACTTCAACAACATGCTGACCGCCATCCGCCTGAATACCGACGAGCTGCTGGGCCGCCACCCGGTCGGCGATCCCTCCTATCCCGAGCTTCAACAGATCAATTCCACCGTGGCGCGCGCGGCCGGCCTCGTGAAGAAGCTTCTCGCCTTCTCGCGCAAGCAGACCTTCCGTGTGACCACGCTGGACGTCACCGACACGCTGTCGGACGTTTCGGTACTCCTGCGCCAGATTCTCGAGGAATCGGTGCGGCTCGAATTCAAGCATGGCCGCGACCTGCCCCTCATCCGCGCGGACAAGACCCAGCTTGAAAACGCCATCATGAATCTCGCCACGAATGCGCGCGACGCGATGAAGTCGAAGGGCGGGGGCACGCTGACCATTTCGACCCAGACGGTCGACGCGGACGATGTGCGCCGGGCCGGTGCGCCCAACCCCAAGGACGGGCGCTGGGCCGCCATCCGTGTGGCCGACAGCGGAACCGGCATGGACGAGGAGACGCTGACCAAGATTTTCGAGCCCTTCTTCACCACCAAGCCGGCCGGGCAGGGCACCGGTCTGGGGCTGGCGACCGTCTACGGCATCGTGAAGCAGTCGGGCGGCTTCCTCTTTGCCAAGTCGCGCGTCGGCGAGGGGACCACGTTCACGATCTACATGCCCGAGCACCAGCCCAGCGCCACCGAGACCGAAGAAATCGCGGCCGAGAAGGAAGCCAGGACGGTCGAGCGCAAGCCCGCCGATCTTGCCGGCCGCGGGCGCATCCTCTTTGTCGAGGACGAAGCGCCGGTGCGCACCATCGCGGCCAAGACGCTGGTCAAGCGCGGCTATGAAGTGGTCGAGGCCGAGGATGGCGAGGAAGCACTGGAAATCCTGGAAGAGTCTCCGGGCAGCTTCGATCTCATCATCTCCGACGTGGTGATGCCGGGGCTCGACGGCCCTGGATTGCTGGAAAAGGGTCGGCCCTATCTTGGCAATGCCCGCATCGTGTTCATTTCCGGCTACGCGGAAGAAGAGTTCTCCCACACCCTGTCGAAGGAACTCGACGTGTCCTTCCTGCCCAAGCCCTTCACGCTGCCGCAGCTGGCCGAACGGGTTAAGGAGCTTATCGGCGGCTGAGCCCTGACCTCGGTCAGGCCTGCCGCCGCGCCGGTTTAATGTTCTTGTTGCGTTCGTAGAACGAAACGCGTACATATCCCTTGGTTGCCCGACTCAGGGCGGCGTGAGAAAAGGGAGTGTACGCCATGGCTCAGGCGAAGATGCAGCTCGTGAAAGACGACAATATGGACAAGACCAAAGCCCTCGACGCCGCGCTCACCCAGATCGACCGCGCTTTCGGCAAGGGGTCGGTCATGAAGTTGGGCTCGCGCCCGAACCAGAATATCGAAGCGATTTCTAGCGGTTCTCTGGGTCTGGACATCGCGCTGGGTGTCGGCGGCCTGCCCAAGGGACGGGTCGTGGAGATTTACGGGCCGGAAAGCTCGGGCAAGACGACGCTGGCCCTGCATTGCGTCGCCGAAGCTCAGAAGGCGGGCGGCACTGCGGCCTTCGTGGATGCGGAGCACGCGCTCGATCCGGTCTATGCGCGCAAGCTCGGTGTCGACGTGAACGAACTTCTCGTCTCCCAGCCGGACACCGGTGAGCAGGCCCTGGAAATCACCGATACGCTCGTGCGTTCCGGCGCGATCGACATTCTCATCGTGGACTCCGTGGCGGCCCTTACACCGCGCGCCGAACTCGAAGGCGAGATGGGCGACAGCCTGCCTGGTCTGCAGGCGCGCCTGATGAGCCAGGCGCTGCGCAAGCTCACCGCCTCCATTTCCAAGTCGAACACGCTGGTCATCTTCATCAACCAGATCCGGATGAAGATCGGCGTGATGTTCGGCAGCCCGGAAACGACGACGGGCGGCAACGCGCTGAAATTCTATTCCTCGGTGCGTCTGGACATCCGCCGTATCGGCGCGCTCAAGGACCGCGACGAGGTCATCGGCAACCAGACCCGCGTCAAGGTGGTCAAGAACAAGGTCGCTCCGCCCTTCCGGGAAGTGGAATTCGACATCCTGTACGGTGAAGGCATCTCCAAGACCGGCGAATTGCTGGATCTGGGCGTCAAGGGCGGCATCGTGGAGAAGTCGGGCTCCTGGTATTCCTACAGCTCCGAACGGATCGGCCAGGGCCGCGAGAACTCGCGCAAATTCCTGCTCGACAACCCCGACATCGCCAACAAGATCGAAAACGAAGTCCGCAAGAATGCCGGCCTTCTGGCTGAGGAAATGCTCGGCCGGCCCGATATGGACGAGGCCGATGACGGCGACGAGGCCGCTGCCGGCTAGATGGAGTTTGCCCCGGTCCGGGGTGTGAGCCTGAAATGATTGCAACGGGCGCTTGGCTTTGCCGGGCGCCCGTTCGTATATGGGGGATGCTCGCCCGGCTGCGTCTTGCCGCCGGCACGAATTCACACCGGCCTCGGAGCCCGTCATGACACCATTGCGCGATATCCGCGCCAAGTTTCTCGACTATTTCGCGTCCCACGGACACGAAATCGTCCAGTCGGCCCCGCTCGTCCCGAAGGACGATCCCACGCTGCTATTCGTCAATGCCGGGATGGTGCCGTTCAAGAACGCGTTTACCGGTGTCGAGAAGCGCTCCCAGCCGCGCGCGACCTCCTCGCAGAAATGCGTGCGGGCCGGGGGCAAGCACAACGATCTCGACAATGTCGGCTATACCGCCCGCCACCACACCTTCTTCGAGATGCTGGGCAATTTTTCCTTCGGCGACTACTTCAAGGAAGAGGCGATCCACCACGCCTGGACGATGGTCACCAAGGAATTTGCGCTGCCGAAGGACAAGCTCCTGGTCACCGTCTTCAGCGAGGACGAGGAAGCGGCCGCGCTCTGGAAGAAGATTGCCGGCCTGCCGGACGACAGGATCATTCCCATCTCCACGTCCGACAATTTCTGGATGATGGGCGACACCGGTCCGTGCGGCCCGTGCTCTGAAATTTTCTACGACCATGGACCGGAGATCGCGGGCGGACCGCCGGGATCGCCGGATGAAGACGGCGACCGCTTCATCGAGATCTGGAATCTCGTTTTCATGCAGTACGAGCAGGTCGAAGGCGGCGAGCGCAAGCCTCTGCCCAAACCCTCGATCGATACCGGCATGGGGCTCGAGCGCATCGCCGCCGTCCTTCAGGGCGTACACAATAATTACGAGGTGGACCTGTTCCAGAGACTCATTGCGCAGTCCGAAGAGGTACTCAAGGCGAAAGCTGCCGGCGACCAGCTCGCCAGCCATCGCGTCATCGCCGACCATTTGCGCGCCACCAGCTTCCTCATCGCAGACGGCGTCGGTCCGTCCAATGAAGGCCGGGGCTATGTGCTGCGCCGGATCATGCGCCGCGCCATGCGCCATGCCCACCTGCTGGGCGCGCAGGAGCCCGTGATGCACCAGCTCGTGCCTGCTCTCGTGGCGGAGATGGGCGATGCCTTCCCCGAGCTGAACCGGGCGCGCCCGGTGATCGAGGAAACGCTGCGCGCCGAGGAAGAGCGCTTCCAGCGCACGCTCGGGCGCGGGCTCAGCCTGCTCGAAGAGGCGTCATCCGGTCTGGCACAGGGCGACTCGCTGCCCGGTGAAACCGCGTTCAAGCTCTATGACACGTTCGGCTTTCCGCTCGATCTGACCCAGGATGCGTTGCGCGCCAAGGGTATGAGCGTGGATGTGGCCGGCTTCGACGCGGCCATGGACCGCCAGAAGACCGAAGCGCGCGCCAGCTGGTCGGGCTCGGGCGAGGCCGCCCCCGACACGGTCTGGTATTCGGTTCGCGATGCGGCCGGGGCGACCGGATTTACCGGCTACACGGCGCTCGGCGGTGAAGACACGATCCGCGCGATCGTCGCCGGCAAGACGTCGGTGGACGCGCTGGAGGACGGCCAGAGCGGCGAGCTCGTGTTTTCCAGCACGCCTTTCTATGCCGAAGGCGGTGGGCAGATCGGCGACACCGGCACCATCAGCTTTGCCAATGGCGCGGTCTTCAAGGTCGAGGACGTGAAGAAGCGGGCCGGTGACGTCTATGCCCATATCGGCCAGGTGAGCGGCGGAGCAATCGGCGTTGGCGATACCGGCCGTCAGGCGGTCGATGGCGAACGCCGGGACAAGATCCGCGCCAACCATTCGGCCACCCACCTGGTTCACGCGGCACTGCGCGATGTGCTGGGTCCGCATGTCAGCCAGAAAGGCTCCTATGTCGGTCCGGACCGGCTGAGGTTCGATTTCTCGCACGGCCAGGCGCTCAGCGAGGAACAGACGCGTGAGATCGAAGCCCAGGTCAACGCGGTCATCCGTCAGAATGCGCCCGCCCAGATCGCCGAGATGGCGCCCGAGGCGGCGATCGAGCGCGGGGCACTCGCCCTGTTCGGCGAAAAATACGGCGACAGCGTGCGTGTGCTGGAAATGGGTCACGCGTTCGACGACGGGCAGAAGCCGTACTCGATCGAGCTGTGCGGCGGGATCCACGTCGCGCGCACTGGCGATATCGCGCTGTTCAAGATCGTCGGCGACAGCGCGGTCAGCGCTGGCGTACGCCGCATCGAGGCCCTGACCGGTGAAGCCGCGCGCCAGTATCTCGAAACCCAGGCCGGTATCGCCCGCTCCGCAGCGGACCGCCTGAAAATCCCCGCCAGCGAGCTAGAAGCGCGCCTCGATGCCCTCATTGACGAGCGCAAAAGACTGGAGCGCCAGCTGGCAGAGGCCAAGAAACAGCTCGCCATGGGTGGTGGTGCGGCCGGTGCGCCGGCGGGCCCGGAGACGATCGGTGACGTGAAATTCATCGGCCGCGTGGTCGAGGGCGTCGGCGGCAAGGATCTGCGCGGTCTGGTGGACGAAGCCCGGTCTCAGATGGGCTCAGGCGTCGCGGTCTTCATCGGCATCAATGAAGGCAAGGCGGCGCTGGCCGTCGGCGTCACCGACGATCTCAAGGACCGGTACAACGCCGTGGACCTGGTGCGCGAAGGTGCTGCGGCGGTTGGCGGCAAGGGCGGCGGCGGGCGTCCCGATTTCGCTCAGGCCGGCGGACCCGATGGCACTCAGGCCGAAGCCGGGCTGACGGCGATCCGCGAGGCACTGGCCGGTTGATAGCGCGGACGCCGAAGACGGGTATCCAGCTGGTTGGCGACAAGCCGGCTGCTCGGGCTGTCGCCGCGGCCAGGGGTGACTTCAACGCCGCGCTGGACATGCGCAATCTGAAGGCCATCGCAGCTGTGCTGGCCGATAACGTGCTGCTGGTGCCCGGCGACGAGGCGGAGTGCATGGTCGGCCGCGCCGCCCAGCTGGAGGCCTGGCAGTCGATCTTCACTGCCATGCCGGATGTGACCTATGTGCGCAGCCCCTCGCGCATCGAGGTCGGCGAGGATGGCCAGCTGGCCGCCGAAACCGGCCGCTGGCGCGGCGCCTGGTCCGCCGAGGGCATGAGCGTCCGCTATTCCGGCCGCTATTTCGCCAAGTGGCGCCGGGACGCGCTCGGCTGGGTCATCGAGGCGGAGACCTTCGTGACGCTGAAGCGCGCGGGCGGCGCGGACTGAGGCGAGTCACTCACCAGCGCCCAAATGCCGGCCGAAGAAATCGAGCGCCAGCGAGACGGTCTGCGCATGCAGGGCGGCCGGCTCCACAAACACGACAAACAGCCCCAAAACCGCTGCAAACACCTCATGGCAAAAAGGGATTTGCCCTGACGCAAGCCCTCGCGCGTGTGTAAGCTGATCTGATCAGGACAGATCAAGCATGCGCGGGGCGCTATGGAACACGGGGCAGGGCAGGAAGTCTGGCTGAAGGACGTGATCGTCTTTCTGGTCGCGGCCGGCCTGATCGTACCGCTGCTGCGCCGGTGGAAGATGTCGGCGGTGCTCGGCTTTCTTCTCGCCGGCATCGCGCTCGGGCCGTTCGGGCTGGGTCAGTTCGTGCCGCGTCTGCCGGTTCTGGAATACATCACGATTTCAGAGCCGGAGACCGCAGCGCCCTTCGCCGAACTGGGCGTGCTCTTCCTGCTCTTCCTGCTCGGTCTTGAGCTGTCGTTTCAGAAGCTCTGGCAGCTGCGCCGCGCGGTGTTCGGGATCGGCGGCCTACAGGCTTTCATCAGCGCCGGACTGATTGCGGGCGCAGCATGGGTCGCCGGCCTGCCGCCTCCTGCCGCGCTTACAGTCGGGTTCGCGCTCGCGCTCTCTTCGACCGCGATCGTCATGCAGGTGCTGGCCGAGGAGCGGCGCACCCTTCAGCCGGTCGGCCGGACCTCGCTCGCCGTCCTCCTGTTTCAGGATATTCTGGTCGCGCCGATCCTCATCCTGGTCGGGTTTTTGAGCCGGGACAGCGAGACCGGTCTGCTGACGGCAATGCTCGAAGCGCTGGTCCAGGGCACGATCGCGATCGCGATCATCGTGCTGATCGGCCGCTTCGGCCTGAACCGCGTCTTCCGCTACGCGGCCCAGGGCGGGCGCGACTTCCTGATGGCGCTCCTGCTGCTGGTCGTTGTCGGCGCGGCGGTGCTCACGGCCGGCGCAGGACTTTCCCTGGCGCTGGGCGCCTTCCTGGCCGGTCTCCTGCTTGGCGAAACCGAGTTCAAGCACCAGGCCGAGGTCGACCTTGAACCCTTCAAGGGGCTGCTGCTCGGCCTGTTCTTCATGACTGTCGGCATGGGCCTCGACCTGCAGGGCGTGCTGCGCGATCTGTGGGTCATTGCCGGCGGGCTTCTCGGGCTGCTTCTGCTCAAGGGCGTCATCGCCTTCTTTGCCGTGCGCCTGATTTCCGGTTCGCGCCCCGTGGCGATCGAGGCGGCCTTTCTGCTTGCCCCGGCGGGCGAGTTCGCCTTCGTGATCGTCGCGGCGGCCGGCGGCGGCGCGCTCTTCGATCCGGAGATGACGACCATTCTCACGGCGATGGCCGCGCTCTCCATGCTGTTCACACCGATCTCGGGACGCCTCGGGCGCATGCTTGCCGAGCGCATGGGCCAGCCCGACCCCGGCGTGCCGGGCGTTGCCGGGTTGACCGCGCCTGAAGATCACGTGGTGATTGCCGGGTTCGGGCGGGTGGGCGAAGCGATTGCGCGCGTTCTCAAGACCGAGGAGGCCGAGATCGTGGCGCTCGACCGGCGTCCGGGCGTGGTGTCGCGCGCCCGCAAGGCCGGCTGGCAGGTCTATCTCGGCGACGCGTCACGCCCGGAAATCCTCATGCGCGCCGGCGCCCAGGGGGCGTCGCTCTTCGTGGTCACCGTCGACGATGCGCTGAGCGCCGAAGCGATGGTGCGCGCCGTGCGCGAGGTCCGGCGCGACGCGCTGGTCCTGGCGCGGGCCCAGGATGCCCACCACGCTCATCGGCTCAGCGAGGCGGGCGCCGACTTCATCATTCCCGACGCCATCGAGGCCGGGTTGCAGCTTGCCGGGCGGGCCCTGGAAGAATACGGCCTCGCCCCGGAAACGGTCCGTGACCGCATCGCCGCCGCGCGCGACGCCGAGTATGCGCGCGCCAGGAAGCAGCAGGACTAGTCCTCGCTAGCCCGCGTCGCCGAGGTATCTCGGCACGCCCCTGTTCGCCGGGGCGTCAAAGAAAAAGGCCGGGCATGGCTGCCCGGCCTTTGACCTCGTCCCGTCAGGCGCTAAGGCCTAGACGACGTCTTTCATCTCGTCGGCGAAGCGCTCGCCCACCTTGTCGAGGAAGCCCTCGGTGGTCAGCCAGCCTTGCTGATCGCCGACCAGCAGGGCCAGGTCCTTCGTCATGAAGCCGTTTTCCACGGTGCGCACGACCGATTTTTCCAGCTTTTCGGCGAAGGCCACGACCTTCTCGTTGCCGTCCATCGTGCCGCGATATTTCAGGCCGCGCGTCCAGGCGAAGATCGACGCGATGGAGTTGGTCGACGTCTTCTCGCCTTTCTGGTGCTGGCGGTAGTGGCGCGTCACGGTGCCGTGCGCCGCCTCGGCTTCGACCGTCTTGCCGTCCGGCGTCATCAGCACCGAGGTCATCAGCCCGAGCGAGCCGAAGCCCTGGGCCACGGTGTCGGACTGCACGTCGCCGTCATAGTTCTTGCAGGCCCAGACAAAGCCGCCGGACCATTTCATCGCCGCCGCGACCATGTCGTCGATCAGGCGGTGCTCGTAGGTGATCTTCTTCTTCTCGAAGTCGGCCTTGAACTCGTCCTCGTAGACTTCCTGGAAGATGTCTTTGAAGCGGCCGTCATAGGCCTTCATGATCGTGTTCTTGGTCGACAGGTAGACGGGCCAGCCGCGATCGAGGCCATAGCGCAGCGACGCGCGCGCGAAGTCGCGGATGGAGTCGTCGAGATTATACATGCCCATGGCAACGCCGGCGGACGGGAAGTCATAGACCTCGCGGGTCACCGGCTCGCCGCCATCGCTCGGCGTGTAGGTCATCGTCAGCTTGCCGGGGCCGGGGATCTTCATGTCGGTCGCGCGGTACTGGTCGCCGAAGGCGTGGCGGCCGATGACGATCGGCTTGGTCCAGCCGGGAACCAGGCGCGGAATGTTCTGGATCACGATCGGCTCGCGGAAGACGACGCCGCCGAGAATGTTGCGGATCGTGCCGTTGGGCGAGCGCCACATCTTCTTCAGGCCGAACTCTTCGACGCGCTGCTCGTCCGGCGTGATCGTGGCGCATTTCACGCCGACGCCGTAATGCTTGATGGCCTCGGCGGCCTCGACGGTGATCTGGTCGTCGGTCTCGTCGCGCTTCTGGATCGAGAGGTCGTAGTATTTCAGGTCGATGTCGAGATACGGCAGGATCAGCTTTTCTTTGATCAGATCCCAGATGATGCGGGTCATCTCGTCGCCGTCGAGCTCGACCACCGGATTGTCGACTTTGATCTTGGCCATGTTTATGCGCTTTCCGTCTTGAGGCGCGCACCCAAACGCGCGCTAAAGGGGGGAGTCGTGTTGGGGCGTGATCTAGCACCCGATCCTTGGAAGTGAAAGAGCAGCTATGAAAGAGGGTTCCAAACACCCCGTCTTCATCCTTCACCGCCCGCAAATGGGTGAGAATATCGGCGCGGCTGCCCGGGTGATGGGCAATTTCGCGCTGCCCGAACTGCGCATCGTGGCGCCTCGCGACGGCTGGCCGAACGAGACGGCGATCACGATGGCCGTCGGCTCTCCGGTGATGGACGCCGCGCAGGTGTTCGACTCGCTCGACGAGGCGGTGGCCGACCTCTCCGTACTCTATGCCACGACGGCGCGCCCGCGCGATATGCTCAAGCCGGTGCTGACCGGGCGCGAGGCGATGGCCGAGACGCGCGGTCATGTCCAGGCGGGCACGCGCGTGGGCGTGCTCTTCGGCGGCGAGCGCGCGGGCCTGCCCAACGAGGCGGTCACGCGCTCGAACGCCATCCTCACCCTGCCGGTGGAGCCGGGATTTGCCAGCCTGAATCTCGCCATGGCGGTCGGCATCGTCGCGCACGAATGGCGCGCCGCCGATCCGCCGCCGGCCGAGTTCCGCCCGCTGGAGGACCCGGCCAGTCAGGACGAGCTTGACCGCATGTACCGCCATTTCGAGGAGGAGCTGGAGCGGGCCGGCTTCTTCTTCCCGCCGGAGAAAACGCCGCTGATGATCCAGAACCTGCGCAACATCTTCGCGCGCGGCGGGCTGACAATCCAGGAAGTGCGCACCTTCCGCGGCGCGATCAAGGCCCTGACACTCGGACGCGGCAAGCACCGCGTCGTGCGGGAGGATTAGGGGCCGGGATTGCCGGTCAACGTATCCATCAGGGTAAACACCGCGTCCGGAGCTTCGAACGATTTGGCATTGGCCTGAACGGCCAAGGCCAGCGCGCTGCGGCTGTCATACAGCGCCGCCGAGCGGTAGCCGGCAAAATCGCCGCCGTGGAACAGCCGGTACGTACCGTCCTCGTTTCGGGTCACATAGACGCCAAGCCCGTAGCCGGTGCCGCGCTCGGCATCCAGCGTCCAGGCCTCGTCGATCATGATGGCACGATAGGGGGCGAATGTCTCAGAACCCAGAGCGAGGAAAAGGCGCGCCAGATCGGCCGGGCTGGTCACCAGCCCGCCGGCCGCGCCCTCATAGGAAAAATCGCGGATGAGGGCGTCGCCGCGCAGGGTTGCGGTCTTTCCGCCGAACAGCGCCCGGTCATATCCGGTCGCCAGATTCTCGTAGTGCCGCCCGGCCAGAACCTCGGTTTCGGACAGGCCCAGCGGGACGATGACCCGGTCGCGGACCAGTTCGCCATAGGCTGATCCCGTCACAGCCTCCAGGACCAGGCCGGCGATGATGAAATGGGTGTCGGAATAGGAAAACGCTGCCCCGGGTTCGCCGGCCGGGGTGTGCGATGCCACGAAGCCGATCAACTCGTCCGGCGTGAAGCTGTGCTCACGCCGCAGGCGGAGGGCCAGATGGAAGCGCCAATCCTCCAGATAGTCCGGCACGCCGGCAGTGTGCGTCAGCAGATGGCGCATGGTGATCGCGTCGCCATGCTCGAGCGCCTCGATCCAGGGCCGGTCGGCAAGCCAGGCCGTGATCGGCGCATCGAGGTCGAGCCGGCCTTCGTGAACGAGCTGGGCGGCGATCAAACCGGTGACGGTCTTGCCCAGACTGCCTGCCAGATAGCGCGTTTGCGGCCCGACCGGGCCCGCATCTCGGGCCATCTTTCCGGCCCAGGCTCTCACCGCGTCATCGTCATGCGGGCCGATCACCGCCGCAGAGACGCCGGGGGCAGTCTGCTCGGCGTACAGCTGATCGATCGCGGGCTGCAGAGCACGAGGGTCGGGTTCGGACTGGGCAGACACCATGCCGGGTGCCAGCACAAGGGCAGCAAACAGGACGAGTGGACGAAGACGACGCATGGCCGGTTTCCTCTTGCAAAGGCTAGGACCGTATGGAAGTCCGCGCCGGTACACAGGTCAAATAATTGTAAGCGGGCAAGTTGGGCGCCCGTCGGCCCGCGAACCGCTGCGGCCAGTTGACTTAGCCCCGGCCATCTAACATAACCCGCGCTTCCCTCGGCCAGCATGAAGCTGCCAATTCGTCCAACACTCACGGGCGACGCGTGAACCGCCGTTTTTATTGCGGAGCGAAGAGGGCGCTCTGCCGGGCCGCGTCGAAACAGGAAAAACATGTCGAAGCGTCATTCGCAGAAACACAAAATCGATCGCCGTATGGGCGAGAATATCTGGGGCCGCGCCAAATCCCCGATCAACTCGCGTCCCTACGGTCCGGGCCAGCACGGTCAGCGCCGCAAGGCGAAGATCTCCGATTTCGGCCTTCAGCTGCGCGCCAAGCAGAAGCTGAAAGGCTATTACGGCTCGATCACCGAGAAGCAGTTCCACTCGATCTATGACGAGGCCGATCGCCGCAAGGGCAACACGGCCGAGAACCTCATCGGTCTTCTGGAAAGCCGTCTGGACGCCGTGGTCTACCGCGCGAAATTCGTCCCGACCGTCTTCGCCGCACGTCAGTTCGTGAACCACGGGCACGTGAAGGTGAACGGCCAGCGCGTGAACATCCCGTCCTACCGCGTGAAGCCGGGCGATGTCGTGGAAGTGCGCGAAAAGTCGCGCAACATGGCCCTCGTCCTCGAAGCGCTGCAGAGCGGCGAACGCGACTTCCCCGACTATGTCGAAGTCGACGTGAAGGCGATGACGGCCACCTTCACCCGCATCCCCGAATTCTCCGATGTGCCGTATCCGGTGCAGATGGAACCCAACCTCGTGGTCGAATTCTACTCCTCGTAGATTTCACGACCCGTTCGAGACGACCAGGCGCCCGCTCCGGATATTCCGGGGCGGGCGTTTGCGTTTCGGGCTGACCGCGTTGCAGGTTTGCGGCTAGAGTGCAGACACCCATTCGCGGGTCGCGAGGTTCAGATGAACGCTATTGCTTTGGCCACCGGAGGGCATGCACTCGTGCTCGCACTCCTCGCCGCCGGATGCCAGCCGGGCCCTGAGCTCGAGCCGTCGCGTATCGCGGAGCCTCAACGGCGCCTGGACTCGGTTCTGGGCTGGCGGGTGGAGCAGGACACGCTGATCGTTCAGGCCCACTCGAATGGCTGCACGACCAAGGACAGCTTCGATATCGACATCTTCATGGCGCCGCAAAGCTGGACCGCCGAGGTCGAGCTGGTCCGCCGCGAGCCGGACCGCTGCGAGGCGATTCTCTCCCAAGGGGTCACGCTTGAGTGGACCCGCGCCGAGCTGGGCGTGCCGCAGAGCGCGGACATCCGGCTGGCCAACCCGATCGGACGATAGACAAAAGCCCCGGCCAATCGACCGGGGCTTTTCTTGAAAAGCAGAAAATGGCGGGGCGTGTCTACGCCGCGCTGCCGGTTTCCAGCACGCCCTTGTCCGCCATGTAGGTGCGCAGCTCGCCGGTCTCGAACATCTCCTTGATGATGTCGCAGCCGCCGACGAATTCGCCCTTCACGTAGAGCTGCGGGATGGTCGGCCAGTCGGAAAAGACCTTGATGCCTTCACGCACCGCCTGGTCTTCCAGCACATTGACCGCCACGTAGTTCACGCCGAGATGGTCGAGCACCCGGCTGGTGACCGAGGAAAACCCGCACTGGGGAAAGGTCGGCGTGCCCTTCATGAACAGGACCACGTCATTCTTGGTGACGGCATCCTTGATTTCGTCGAGTACGGCCTGGTCGGTCATGGCAGAAGCCTCCGGAAGAATATCAAGTCTTCTAGCTAGGAAGAGCGGGGCAGGCGGTCAAGCGATCAGCCTGCAGGAGTGCGGGTTTCCAGGGCGAGCGCGTGCAACTCTCCGCCCATTCGCCCGCCCAGGGCCGCGTACACGGCCTGGTGTTGTTTCACGCGGGGCATGCCGCGAAAGCTCTCCGCCGTAATGATCGCCTTGTAGTGGTCGCCGTCTCCAGCAAGGTCGACAATCTCGACCTCGGCATCGGGGATGCCGTCCCGGATCAACTTTGCGATATCGTCCGCGGCCATCGGCATGTGCGCATACTCCCATTTCTCGCTAACCTGAATATAAGAGACCGGCAGGCAGTGGAAACCCGCAGCCTTCATCGTTGCTGAACTCTGTCGGAGATCGTCTCATGCCGCTGCTTGCCACCCTGCCTGTGCTCGCCCTTCTGGTTGCCGTCAACACCGAGCCGCTGGAGGATGTTCGCGTTCTCGCCGGTGACGACATGGCAGGGCGCGCCGCCGGCACGCCAGGCAGCGAACGCGCACGCGCCTACATCATGTCCCGGTTCGAGGAGATCGGCCTCACGCCCGTCGGCGCGAGCTTCGAATATCCCTTCGGCTACATGTCGCGCAGCAACGAGCCGCGGACCGGCACCAACATCATTGCCTGCCTGTGCGAGAGCGGATCGGACCAGGCCATCGTTGTCACCGCCCATTACGATCACGTCGGGGTGCGCCGCGACGAGATCTATAACGGCGCGGACGATAACGCCTCCGGCGTAGCCGGCATGCTCGCGATCGCCGAGCACTTCGTCGAGAACCCGCCCGAGCACGATGTCGTCTTCGTGGCGTTCGATGCCGAGGAGGTCGGGCTGAAGGGCGCGGAGCATTTCGTGGCCAACCCGCCCGAAGCGCTCGGCGAAATCGCCTTCAACCTCAACCTCGACATGATCGGGTATAACGAACAGAACGAGCTCTACGCGGTCGGCAGCTATCACTTCCCGGTGCTCGTGCCGATGATCGAAGACATTGGCGCCTCCGCCCCGGTCACCCTGTCACGCGGTTACGACACGCCGGAGGATACCGGCGGCGACGACTGGACGCTGCGCACCGATTCCGGTCCCTTCTTCGAAGCGGGAATCCCCTTCCTGCTGCTCAGCGTGGAAGACCACCCCCATTATCACCAGCCGACCGACACGTTCGAAAACCTGACCCGCGACTTCTTCGTGAACGCGGTCGAGACCGCGATCCTGTTGGCAGAAAAGATCGATACCGAGCTGGAAGCGATTGCCGCCGCCGAACCGCGCGCCGCATCCGATGGAGCAAGCGCGGCCGAGTAGCGCACGACAGCGTTAGAGGGCGCGCCAGGCGATATCGCGGCGGCAGAAGCCTTGCGGCCAGTCGATACGGTCCACCGCGGCATACGCCCGGTCCACGGCCTCTTGCAGTGTTGCCCCGGTGGCGGTGACGTTCAGCACCCGTCCGCCCGTCGCGACCACGTCGCCGGCATCGTTCACGCCGGTCCCGGCGTGGAAGATGGTCACGCCGTCGACCTCGCCGGCCTCCTTGAGACCCTTGATCACGGTGTGCTTCTCATAGCTGCCGGGATAGCCCTCGCTCGCCATCACCACCGTCACGGTGGGGGCAGGGCGGTCATCCTGGGGCAGGAGCCGGGCAAAGTCCCGGGCCGGCATGCCGCCAGTGGCGCAGGACAGCAGGGCCGGCACGATGTCCGCTTCGGTCTGCACCATCAGGGCCTGGCATTCCGGGTCGCCGAAGCGGCAATTGAACTCGACGACTTTCGGCCCCTGCGCGGTGACCATGATGCCGATATAGAGCACACCGGAATAGGCCATGTCCGCGTCGCGCATCCCGTCCAGCATCGGGCGGGTGATCTGCTCATCGACGGTTGCCATCAATTCAGGGGTCATCAGCGGGGCCGGGGCGTAGGCCCCCATGCCGCCGGTATTCGGCCCGGTATCGCCTTCGCCGACCCGCTTGTGATCCTGCACGGCCGGCAGGGTCAGCGCATTGGTCCCGTCGGTCAGCACAAAGACGCTGGCCTCCTCGCCCTCCATGAACTCCTCGATGACGACCGAAGCCGAGGCGTCCCCGAACTTGCCCGACAACATTTCCGACAGCTCGGATTCGGCCTCTTCGCGCGTCTGGGCGATGACCACGCCCTTGCCCGCGGCCAGGCCGTCGGCTTTCAGCACGTAGGGCGCGTTCATCGTGTCCAGGAAGGCGCGTGCCTTGGCCAGGTCGGTGAAGGCCCCGTAGGCGGCGGTCGGCACGCCGAAGCGCGCCATCATGTCCTTGGCAAAGCCCTTGGAGGCTTCCAGTTGCGCCGCGTCCTTGGACGGACCGAACACATCGAAGCCGCGAGCGCGCAGCAGGTCGGCCAGACCCAGCGCCAGCGGGGCTTCGGGGCCGATCACGATCAGGTCGGGTTCCAGCTGCAGGGCCAGCGCCTGAAGACCGTCAATGTCGTCGGCAGCGACATCGAAGCAGGGCCCGATCTGATCCATCGCCACGCTGCCCGGCGCAGACCAGACGGTGTCGACCAGCGGGCTCTGCGCGATCTTCCAGGCCAGGGCATGCTCGCGCCCGCCCGATCCGATGATGAGAATATTCATGGGCCAAATGCCTCGTTCCGGTCCTGCGCCGCCAGTCTTCGCGCCGCTCGCAAGTGTCGGGAGGTGGCCTAGCCCAAATCCGGCGGTTCAATCCAGCCCTCAAATGCGCAGGCCCGCCTCTGGCGCCGCACAGGCGGCTTGGGTTACCCATGGCAAAGCAGAAACGAGATGAGTCCGCTTTTTAGATGGCCACCGCTACCAACGCACCAGAATTCACCGTCAGCGAGCTGGCGCGCGCGCTCAAGAAAACGGTGGAAGACTCCTACGGTCACGTGCGCGTGCGCGGCGAGCTCGGCCGCGTCACCGTCGCCAAGTCCGGCCATGTCTATCTCGACCTGAAGGACGAGCAGGCCGTCATCGACGGCGTGGTCTGGAAGGGCATGGCCGCCCAGCTCGCCTTCCGCCCGGAAGAAGGGCTGGAGGTCATCGCCGAGGGCCGGCTGTCCACCTTTCCCGGCCGCTCGAAATACCAGATCATCATCGACCGGATGGAACCGGCCGGCGCCGGCGCGCTCATGGCGCTGCTGGAAGAGCGCAAGAAGAAGCTCGCCGCCGAGGGCCTCTTCGACCCGGAGCGCAAACGCGCTCTGCCTTTCCTTCCGCGCACGATCGGGGTGATCACCTCGCCGACCGGTGCGGTGATCCGCGACATCCTCCACCGGCTCGAGGACCGCTTCCCGGTCCACGTCCTCCTCTGGCCGGTCCTGGTCCAGGGCGACCGGGCGGCCGCCCAGATCGTCGAAGCGATCCAGGGCTTCAATTCGCTGCCGGATAACGGCCCCGTGCACAGGCCTGATGTCCTGATCGTCGCACGTGGTGGTGGCTCGATAGAGGATTTATGGTGCTTTAATGAGGAGAGCGTGGTGCGTGCGGCGGCGGGATCTGACATCCCCCTCATCTCCGCCGTGGGCCACGAAACCGATACCACGCTCATCGATTTTGCCTCCGACCGGCGCGCGCCGACGCCAACCGGGGCAGCCGAAATCGCAGTCCCGGTACGGCGCGAACTCATCGAACGTGTTGATCTTGCAGGCAGTCGTCTCTCCGGCGCGTTGCGGCGCTCGGTCGACCGCAAACGCTCGGACCTCGGCGCCCTTGTGCGCGCCATGCCGCGGGCCGAGAACCTGCTCTTCGACAAGCGCCAGCGCCACGACTTCGTCAGCCAGCGTTTTGATACCGCATTGAAAACAGGGGTGGAACGCAAACGCGGCAGGCTCGAGACACTCGCGGCCGGCTTGCGCCCCGCCGCGCTGCAGCGCGATATCAACCAGGCCCGGCGCCGGATGACCGAGGTGTCGAGCCGCCTGCAACCGGCCTATGGGCGCCAGCTGCGCCAGCACACGCGCGAAGTCGCCAGCCTGGGCGCTCGCCTGGATTCGCTTTCCTACAAGAACGTGCTGGCGCGCGGTTTTGCGCTGGTGCGCGATGAAGCGGGCGGCGTGGTCCGGGCGGGGTCCAGCCTTGGCGAAGGCCAAGCGCTGATGCTGACATTTGCCGATGACGCAACGCGGCGCGCCGTGATCTCGGACGACCCGGCCCGGCCCTTTGCTGCACCAGCGGCAAAGCCGGCGCGAAAGAAGACGGCAAAGAAGCCGCCCCCCGAACAGGGCAACTTGTTCTAGAACGGTTCTCTTGGGTGGCAGGCGAGCTCGAAATGCATTCCGTCCTGCCAGGGTGCGGAAAAATGTCCGCCCCACGCAAAGCCTTCGTCGGCGAAGACCGGCAGAATGCGCTCCAGGCTTCCCGTCTCCCCGGCGAGCGCCGGAGGCTGGCCATATCGGTTGAAGGCGGCATTCAGATCGATCGCGATGCCATAGGCATGGGTGCTGAGCGCCCGGCGCGTGTCCCAACCTTTGTGGCGCGCCATATACGCGCCGTCGAATGTCAGGATCCCGGCATCGAGCCCCGACTTGTGCAGGCGATAGAAAACCCGTTCGAAGGCCGGCCGGGCGAGAGGATGAACGCTGATGGCGGTCGCGCCGTAAGGCGGGCGAGGCAGAAGGGGCGGACGCAGCACGTCCAGCCGGCTCTCGAACCCGTTCAGGATCGTCACGCTGCCATCCGGCTGCGACCGGTATTCGATCCGGCCGAAGAGCGTCTCGCATTCGCGCGGGCTCATCGGCCTGATCGTACCATCGGGCCGGCGCCGCACGCGGACCGGAGCCAGCGCGAAATGGCCGTCCTGCAGCGGCTGGGCTTGCCTCAGTCCGCCCGACCAGCACACGGCGTCCGCTTGCAGCACGGACCAGCCCTTCTGGTCTTGCACGCTCTCGCCTTCGACCGCGCCGAGTATCTCCACCATCTGCCCGGGAGCCAGCCTGCCCACAATCGGAGCGTCGAGCGCAGGCCGGGTGCGCACTCTCAGCTGTGAGCGCGCCGAGGCGATGGCACGAACCTGGCTCAAGGGGGAGTCGAGATAGGCCATGAGACAGCAGCGTCCTGGCTGGTTGAACAGGACTGAAAGCATCAAGCCGGGTTACCATGGCGGGGATAAGATCTCGGGTGACAGACGCGCGAAGCCAGCCTGCAAACGGACTGCAACCCTCGTCCCGCCTGTGCTAGTTTTCTGTGTGGACACTGAATAGCGAGATGAAGCGATGAACCATTTCGACCGTGAATTTACCGGTGAGGCCAAGCTGGAATACGGGGATGCCGATTATCTCATCCTGTCGCCCGGCGCGTATGTGGTCTGCGCGGTAACGGGCTCGAAAATACCGCTCAACGATCTGCGCTACTGGAGCGCCGAGCTTCAGGAAGCCTATCAGGACGGGCCGACCGCGACGCAGCGCTGGATGGAAATCCACACCGGACCCGGCGTGAAGGAGGGAGAGTCCCAGTGATGCTCGCACTCGGCCTCGCGCTTCTCGTTCAACCGGCGGCGTCGCAATCGCCCATCGACTGTGTCGGCGAGCACATCCAGGGCGCAACGCTGATCTGCCGCACGCTTCCCGGCGCCGGGGTGTCGCTCGGCGACATCACCGTAACCGCAGACGAGGCCGGCTACGTCATTCTGGGGCATGACCGCGATGCACCGGAGCAGACCGAGCTTCGCGTCTCGGCAGCCGGGCTGGACTACAGCCAGAGCGTGGACGTGACCCAGCGCGAATACGAGATCCAGCGCATCGATGGCGTACCGCAGGAATATGTGACGCCGCCTGAAGAGACCCTCGCGCGCATCCGCAGTGAAGGCGCCCGCAAGGCGCAGGCCTATACGTCGCGCTGGCAGGGCAGCGGTTTTCTCGACGGTTTCGTGATGCCGGCCGACGGCCCGATCACGGGCGTGTACGGCTCACAGCGCATCTTCAACGGCGAGCCCCGGCGTCCGCATTACGGCCTCGATGTTGCCGCGGGCGAAGGGACAGACGTCCACGCGCCGGCCCCCGGCCTGGTCACCCTTGCCGATGGCGACATGTATTATGAAGGCGGGCTGATTTTCATCGATCACGGTCAGGGCTTCACCTCCGGCTTCCTGCATCTCTCCGAAGTCTCGGTGGAGGCGGGCGATATGGTCGAGGCCGGAGACGTGATCGGCGCGGTCGGATCCGGTGGCCGCTCCACCGGCGCGCATCTGGACTGGCGGATCAAATGGCACAATCGCTACATCGACCCGGCACTGACCCTGGAACTCGATCCGACCGAGCTGGCCGACTGATCTGCCGTCGACTAGCGGTGCCCGCTGAAGGCCTTGCGCAGATAGGGCATGGCTGTCCATGCGCTCAGCAAGGCTGCCAGCCATACGCCGCCGACCCAGTAGTAGAACCAGCCTTCGACATCGCGCAGTCCCGTCAGGACGAGCAGAAAGGGCAGCGCGATCAGCACCATGTGCAGGCCCGTCTTGAACTTGGCCTCGTCGGTGACCGGCAGCGGTACTTCACGGCTGTTCAGGCGGGAAAGCCGCAGGGCCGTGACCAGCACGTCCCGGCCCACAATGATGACGACGGCTGGCGTCAGAAACGGATCAAACCGGCTGATCAGCACGAAGGCGATCAGATAGCTGCCGACCAGGACCTTGTCTGCGATAGGGTCAAGCAGGGCGCCGAGCGCGCTGACGGCGCCGATCGCCCGGGCCAGCCATCCATCGATGAAATCGGAAAGCGCTGAAATCACGAATAGCGCGCCGGACGATACCGCGAGCACAACTGCCTGCGATTCCATGGTCGACTGTGACGCTTTGACCAGCAGCCAGGCCCCAAGCACTCCGATGATGCAGCGCGAGACCGTGATGAGGTTGGGCAGGGCCTTCAGCCAGCCAGATGTAGACGAGGGGGTCATGACGAACCGCTGATCCGCGCCGGCCGGTTGCCGGCGCGGTCAGTGCTACCTTAGGACCGGGTCACGATAAAGCGTTGTTCGCGCTCAAGACGCACGGATGTGCTGAAGGAAATGACCCACGTCGCCGCGCAGGGATTCTGCCTGACGTCCGACCTCTTCAGCGGCAGAAACCACTGAATCGGAGGACCGGCGGGTCTCTTCTGCGCCAATGCGGACTTCCTGGATCGTGGCGGAAACCGACTCCGTGCTGCTCGCGGTCTGATCGGTGTTCCGGCTGATTTCCGCGGTCGCCGCGCTCTGCTGTTCGACGGCGGCGGAGATCGAGGTCGAGATCGAGGTCACGTTTTCGATGGCATCGGTCACCGACGAGATGGCTTTGACAGCGCTGGCCACGACGTTCTGGACGTTTGCGATCTGAGCGGAGATGTCCTCGGTGGCGCGTGCGGTCTGAGACGCGAGCGATTTGACCTCGCTGGCGACGACGGCAAAGCCCTTGCCTGCGTCACCGGCCCGGGCCGCTTCGATCGTCGCGTTCAGCGCCAGCAGGTTCGTCTGTTCGGCGACCTGCTCGATCAGGCTCACGATCTCGCCGATCTTCTCGGCCGCGCCGGAGAGCTCGGCCATGGTTTCGCCGGTTCGTCTGGCCTCGCTGGTGGCCAGGCCGGAGGTCTCGGCCGCCTTGCTCGAATTCTGGCTGATCTCGGCGATGGCCTTGGTCAGCTCGCTGGTGGCTTCAGCCACGCTGCGCGCCGTGACCGTGGCTTCCTCTGCGGCTGCGGCCACGGAGGTGCTGTGCTCGGTCGTACGTCCTGCCGTCTGGTTCATGGCCCGGGCGGTCTGCGCGAGTTCTTCCGATGCAGCCGCGACCGACGCGACGACTTCAGACACGGATTGCTCGAACCGCTCGGCAAGCGCGTCCCGCTCCGCCTGCTTCTTGCGAACGGCCGCCGCATCAATGGTCGACATGCACAGGTCCATGTCGAGCAAAGCCGCACGGTTGATGCTTTGCAGGGCGAACTCGAGGTCGAACCCGTTGCCCCGGCGCAGGAGACCACCCTGGCCCGACTTTGCATGACGCACGAGTGCGCGGAATATGCCGCAGGTGATCTTGGAATAGCCACCGAAATACCAGGCCGGGGCCAGGCCGAGCCGCGCATGGGTTTCGCCGATGCGCTGAACCGATTTCATGTAGTCGTCGCCGTACTGCGCATCGCAGATCATCAGCCAGTGGCGAAACTGCGCGGACTTGGCGTGAGCGCGGATCTCGGGAGTGGCGAACAGCGCATCGACTTCAGGATATCTGGCAATATGCTCATAGAACTCGTCAAGAACGGCCGGGAGTGCACGCTCCACGATCGGCTTGATGGTGCGCAGAATGGCGCGAGCGTCGTCATCGAAGTCGAGGAAGTCAAAACGTTGCGCAAGCGCGAGATCGCCCATGACGGCCATCCTTTTTAATGGGGAAAACTCCGGTCGAGAGGTGACGGGAAAAGCTTAAACAACCCATAATCATGATGTTTCTAGGATTGCATTAAATTACTGAAAAATAGACATAAATTGTATGTCAGAGGCTCACTCGTGGAAATGATCGTAGATTTTTCGCGCGAGCGCCTTGGAGACACCGTCGACGCCTTCCAGGTCGGCCAGATTGGCGCGCGAGATGGCCTTGGCCGACCCGAAATGCTTGAGTAGCGCGCTCTTGCGGCTCGCTCCCACACCGGCGATATCGTCCAGCGGGTTCTCCCGGATCTGCTTGGTGCGTTTCGCGCGGTGGCCGGTGATGGCAAAGCGGTGCGCCTCGTCGCGCAGGCGCTGCAGGTAGTAGAGCACCGGATCATTGGCGGGCAGGCGAAAGGGCGCTTTGCCGGGCAGGTAGAAGTCTTCGCGGCCCGCATGCCGGTCGGGACCTTTCGCGACCCCGGCCACGGCAATATCGTTCGTCCCGGTCTCTTCCATCACCTCCAGCACCGCCGATAGCTGACCCTTGCCCCCGTCGATCAGCATCAGGTCGGGCACCGGTGCGCCTTCGCTGCGTTCGCGGGCCAGGCGGCCGAGCCGCCGGCGCAGCATCGCTTTCATCATCGCGAAATCGTCGTTCGTCGCTGCATCATCGCCTTTCATGTTGAAGCGGCGATAGCTCGTCTTTTCAAACCCCTCCGGTCCGGCGACGATCATGGCGCCCAGCGCGTTGCTCCCCTGAATGTGGGAGTTGTCGTAGACCTCGATACGCTCGGGCCGGCGCGGCAGGCCGAAGACCTTCTGCACCCCGTCCAGAAGCTGGGCCTGGGACCTTGTCTCTGCGAGCTTGCGGCCCAGCGCCTCGCGAGCGTTGGAAACAGCCTGCTCGACCAGCGCCTTCTTGCTGCCGCGCTGCGGGCTCCGGATTTCGACGGCGTGTTCGGCCCGCAAGGTCAAGGCCTCGGCCAGGAGTTCGCCCTGGTCCGGCACGTGCGAGGTCAGCAGGAGGCGGGGGGCGGGTTTGTCGTCATAGAACTGGGCGATAAAGGCGGCCAGCACGTCCTCTGGCCCGCTTTCGGATTCGTGCCTGGGATAGAAGGCGCGGTTGCCCCAATTCTGACCGGCGCGGAAGAAAAAGACCTGCACACAGGTGCGTCCCCCCTCCTGGTGCAGGGCGATGACATCGGCTTCCTCGAGCCCTTCAGGGTTGATGCCCTGCTGGGTCGTCACCGCCGAAATGGCGCGAATGCGGTCACGCAGGCGTGCAGCGCGCTCGAAGTCGAGCTCTTGTGACGCGTCCTCCATCTCGGCCTGCAGGTGTTCCCGGAGCAGGTTCGACTTGCCGCGAAGGAATTGCGTCGCCTCGTCCACCAGTTCCGCGTAACGGTGCGGCTCGACCAGATCCACGCACGGCCCCGCGCAGCGCTTGATCTGATAGAGCATGCAGGGCCGGGTACGTCCTTCATACACGCTGTCGGTACAGGTGCGCAGGAGGAAGGCTTTCTGCAGCGTGTTGAGCGTGTCGTTGACCGCACCTGCGCTTGCAAACGGACCGAAATACTGGCCCTTGGCCTTGCGCGATCCGCGATGCTTGAGCAGCTGCGGCGCCTCGTGATCGGTCCGGATCAGGATGTATGGGAAGGATTTGTCGTCGCGCAGGATGATATTGAAGCGCGGCTTCAATCGCTTGATGAGATTGGCTTCGAGCAGAAGCGCCTCGGTTTCCGTGGCCGTGACCACGAACTCCATGGAGCGCGTCAGCGAGATCATCAGCGCGATGCGATTGGTGTGCCCGCCGGACTTGGCGTAGTTCGACACCCGGTTCTTCAGCTTGCGCGCCTTGCCGACATAGAGCACCTCGCCGGCCTCGTCATACATGCGATAGACGCCCGGCTTGGCGGGCAGGCGCTTGACGTAGTCGGCAATGACCTCCGGCCCGGAGCGGGCATCGTCACGCACGGCGCCGGACGGGTCCGGGGCGTCATTCATGTCGGTCGGAGCGGAATCGGGGCGGTCGGCTTTGGCCATGACGCAGAAGATAGGGGCTCGCGCGCCAGACGTCAGCTTGAGGGATGCAGCAAGCTGAAACCGGCGGCCTATGCTCGGGCGGTTGGCGCCAGGATGAGAGTGTCTTCTAGCGCCAGCGCTCGTAGGTGACGCCGACGCTGCGTGCGTCGTCGAGTGCGTCCGGCTTGTCGATGGTCAGGCGCAGGCGCTTGACGCGAACATCCTGGAACAGCGTGTCGGTGAGGGTCTGGGCGAGGTCTTCGAGCAGCTCGTGATGGCGCGCGGCCACAACCTGGCGCACGGTCTCGGCCATCGCGGCGTAGTTGACCGCCTGGGTCAGGTCGGACCCGGGTGCGGCCGACGCTTCTTCGACCTCGGCCTGCAGGCTGATCTCCAGGGGCTGGGTCCGACCGTGTTCGCTCGCATACACGCCCACCTGCGCATCGAGACGCAGGCCTTCCACGCGCACGCTCAGCCGTTGTCCGGCTGCCGTCTCGGTGGCCTCGGCCGGGATGGAATGCAAGGCGTCGACTTTCATGCCATGTCCTCTGGATGACGGCGCTTTGAGAGGTATAAGCGCGATAGACCCGTCCGGGTATGGCCGAGCTGCGATGAAAGGACATGTCACAATGACAAACACGATGCCAGCCAAAGGCGCCGCGCTGGTCACCGGCGGGGCCAGGCGGATGGGCCGGGCCTTCGTCGATGCTCTGGTTGAAGACGGGTATCCGGTTGTCATCCATTTCAATACCTCGGGTGAGGAGGCCGAAGCCGCCGCTCGCGAGGCCGAGTCCCGCGGAGGCCGGGCCATCGCGCTGGGCGCGGACCTGTCCGACCCGGCTGCCGCAGGCGCGCTGGTGGAGCGCGCACGCCAGGAGATCGGGCCGCTCGAAGTGCTCGTCAACTCCGCCTCCATCTTCGAGGATGACAGCCCGTCAAACCTGACCCCGGAGAGTTTTCGCCGTCACATGGAGGTGAACACGCTCGCCCCTGCGCTCCTGTCGCGCGATTTCGCCGCGCAGGCCGCAGACACTGGCGGGAGTGCGATGATCCTGAACGTGCTCGACTACAAGCTGTTCAACATCAATGCCGACTATTTCAGCTACACGCTGTCGAAAGCCGCGCTGAAGACGATGACCGAGATGCTGGCACGCGAGTTTGCCCCGGCTGTGCGCGTCAACGCCGTCGCGCCGGGCCTGACACTACCCAGCCCCTATCACGATGAAGACGAATTCGACCGTTTGCACGACGACAACCCGCTGCGGTGCGGGCCGCGTCTCGAGGACATGGTGCGCACGCTGCGCTACTTCCTCGCGACCCCCAGCGTTTCCGGCCAGATCCTTGCTGTCGACGGCGGCCAGCATTTCGACCCCCGCCTCACCCGGGACGTGTTCGGGGCGTTGTAGCGGGCCGGGTGGCAGACTTTCGCCGATGCGCAACCCGACCTGAGCACGCTACCCGCGCCGGATCACAGCCTTCTCACCGCAGCTCGGGCGGCGGATCTCGACGCTGACGAGGCCGGGCAGGACGGCATCAAGGCGTTCGAATACCCAGAGCGCGACAGCTTCCAGCGAGGGATGCTCAAGACCCTCGACCTCGTTGAGGAGGCGATGGTCGAGCTGGTCGCGCAGTGCCTTGATTTCCGAGTCGATTTCCCAGAAGTCCTTGACCATGCCGCTATCTTCGGCCGGCGAGCCGGACAGCGTCACAGTACCCTGGAAGGAATGGCCGTGCAGACGCGAGAAGGGATGATCCTTCTCCTTGTGCTCGAAATAGTGAGCGGCGTCGAAGGCGAAGTCCTTCGAAATTTCCAGGCGCAGGTTGGACATGACAGATCGGGGCTAGCTGAGGCTTGTATATGCAAGCGCGGCGATATAGCCGCAATAGCCCAGAAAGAGAACCGCGCCTGTCACACGAGCGATGGGCCGGCGGGTCAGGACCAGGACCGCAGCGATCACCGCCGCGGCCAGCATGACCCAGAAATCGAGCACGAAGAATTCCTGTGCGATCGGCGCGCCGCCGCGGATCAGGCCGGCCGAGATGCCGGTAATGCCGCCCACCGCAAAGATGTTGAAGATGTTCGAGCCGATCACATTGCCGATGGCAACTTCGCTATGGCGCTTCATCGCGGCGACCGCGGCGGTCGCCAGCTCGGGCAGCGATGTGCCGAAGGCGATGATGGTGAGGCCGATGATCGCGTCGGACACGCCCAGCAGCGCGGCGATGTCGCTCGCGCCTTCCACGATCAGGTTTGCACCGATCGGCAGGGCCACGATACCGACCAGAAGGAAGAACAGCATGCGCCCCGTCGAGACCGGGACGTCGCCAACCGTCGCCGCTTCGGTCAGCTCGGCGATGACCGGATCGTCTTTGGCGCGCGCTGCGCCTATGGCCAGGTAGATCACGTACACGATGATGAGGGCGCCAAGGATCAGACCGTCGGTCAGGTCCAGCATCCGGTCCCAGGACAACGCAATGAACAATACAGAGGCGGCCAGCGCAATCAGCGCATTGCGGCCGACGCCGGGCGCGCGCGTCGCCATTGGCATCAAGATTGCCGGCAGGCCGAGCACCAGAAAGATATTGGCGATATTGGAGCCGACGATATTGCCGACGGCCAGGCCCGGCGCGTTCGAGATCGCCGCAGCCGCACTCACCACCATTTCCGGCGCGCTCGTCCCGAAGGCCACGACGGTCAGGCCGACGATAAGCGGCGAGATCCCGGCCCGGTTGGCCAACGCCACAGCGCCGCGCACAAGAAAATCGCCGCCCAGAAGCAGAACGGCGATCCCGGAGATGACAAGAATGATGTCGACGGCAAGCGTCATGGCTGGCCCTTGACTGGCTGCGTTAACGGGAGAGGGGCCTGATGTGCGGCCGCGGTGTGCGGCGCACGACCCGTCTAGTCGAGCCGCTTGAACTCGATCAGGTTAAACAGGGCAAACAGTCCGACGCACATGCCGATCGCGATCAGAGCCCACATGATGCTCTCCCTCTGTCTTGTGCACCCGGCGCCGGGTGCAGCGTTGTTCAACTCGCGCCCGTCTATACCCTGTGCCGTGACACGAGACCAGAGCACAGGCCACCGCGAGGCAGGAGAGTTTTCCGATGAGCGACACCCGCTATGTCTGGCGGCGCCGGATCGGCGGCTGGCTGACACCGGCCTTCCGCTTCTACTGGCGCCGGACGCGCGCCATGACGCTGGGCGTACGTGTGCTGGCGACCGATAGCGAAGGCCGGATATGCCTGGTGCGCCACTCCTATATCGATGGCTGGCATCTGCCCGGGGGCGGGGTGGAGCGAGACGAGGATGTGTCTCTGTCTGCCGAGCGCGAGGTCGGCGAGGAGGCCGGGCTATCGCCGGAACCTGGCGCACTGATCCTGGCGGGTGTCTATCGCAATCCGACATTTCGCGGCGACCATATCGTCCTGTTCCATCTTCATCGCTGGGTGGCGTGTGCGGCGAAGGAAGACGGCGAGATCACCGATCGGATCTGGGCAGAGCCCGACCGGCTTCCGCAGGACACCAGCCCGGCGACCCGCCGGCGTATCGACGAATACCGAAGCGCCGGCAAACCGGCTCGCGACTGGTAGCGCAGGGTGGAACTTTTCGGCCCTCTCAAGGCGTTATCAGAAAACAATGGGAAGGTTGAAACCTGCGCGGCGAGACATAGGTCTCGATCGCAAGGCGCAGCCGGAGAGGATTTGGACCATGACAGTCAAGAAAGAAAAAGAAGACGTCCGTCAGAGTGAGAACCGCCAGTTCCAGAAACGGATTCTGTACATCTCGACAACTGCCGCCGCCGTGCTGCTGTTCGGCGCGCTTTTCGTGTTCTTCTTTCTCAACTGAGCCGTCGACGCTTCGCCCGGCCAGATCGACGGCTGATGACTGATACCTGACACCGACGCCTGACACGCAGAGGATCTCCCCCATGACTGATGCCCTCAAAACCGATGCCGAGCTTGAAGAAAAACCGCATATCTCGGTCGCCGACGATGTCTCGCGCCAGCGCCTGTCCCAGCAGCTCGCCATGGCCGTGGCCGACACCTACATGCTGATGGTCAAGACGCAGGGCTATCACTGGAATGTGGCTGGTCCGCTTTTCGTGTCGATCCACGAGCTGACCGAAAGCCAGTACGAGGACATGTTCGATGCTGCCGACGACTTGGCCGAGCGCATCCGCGCTCTGGGCGAGCGCTCGCCGGGCAGCTATCGCGAGTTTGCCGAAATCACCGCCATCGAGGACGATGACGGCAAGGTGAAGTCCGCCAGGACGATGGTCGAGACGCTGGCGCACGATAACGAGAAGATCGCGCGGCGCCTGAAGCAGGCCTCCGACATCGCCGAGGACCTTGGCGACAAGGTCAGCGAGGACATGCTGATCGAGCGCATGCAGGTGCACGAGCAGAATGCTTGGATGTTGCGCGCCGTCGCCGCCGACGGCTGAGCCCGCACGTGACAGACTTTGCAGGCACACATCGCCAACGCTCCGGACTCTGCGTCCGGAGCGTTTTTGCATGGCCCCGCACTCCATAAAAATTTCACGACGTGCCCGATTGACTTTGTTAGAGCGGCGTTAACCATACCCGGACCCGGCAATTAGCCGGGCAACAAGGTTTGGGAGGACGCATACATGAAAACGCTACTGACCGCCGCGGCTGCGGCGCTGGGTCTGGCCGGGCTCGCCTTTGCGAACGGGCCGTCCGGGCACGTCTATGAAATCACCAATGGTGACGCGAGCTGGACCAGTACCTTCGCCGAGGACGGGGGCTATGCCAGCTCGCTCGGCGCCGAAGGCACCTGGACGTTCGAGGACGGCACGCTGTGCATGCAGATCGAGGCCGAAGAAGGCACGCAGGAAATCTGCAATGCCTGGGAGTCCATGGAGGTCGGCGAAAGCATGACCACGTCCGACTGGTCGAGCGACGGCACAGAGCTGACCATCACGCGGACGTCCTAGACGATCCGGATCTCCCGCCGGTGTCCGGCCATGTCCCGTGGTCCCGCAGGGGGCAAGGACAGCGCGTCACGGGCGGCGAGATTCCGGCGGCCAGTCGGCCCGCGACGGAGACCGGTCTGCGTGCTAGACTGACGATAGAGGGGGCCGTGCGGGCGCTCCGAGTTGTGGGTCCCGCGCCGTCCGCAATGTGCAGAGGGGAGCCAGCCATGGGCCTTGTTTTCGGTCGCGTCACCAATGCGACATTCACGATCTTTCTCGCCTTCATCCTGTCCTACGCGATGCTGATCTCGCTCGGCCTCTTCGCGCCCGACGTGCTCAATGCGCTGGTCCAGTGGGCCAAGACCGTGGAGACCTGGATCACCGGCACGGGCCTGCCCGCGCGCTACAATGTGTGGCTCGATCTCTTCGTGGAAGAGGGCGCCATCCTCTTGTTGTTCTTCACGGTTCTGGCGCGCCTTATCATCGCGATCATCGGTTCCTCCTTCTCCTCGGCCATCAAGTCTCGCTAGCAGGGCGAGGCGGGGCGGCGCTGCCGGCCAGCAGACCGCCATCGATATGCAGCTCGGTTCCGGTGACGTAGGCAGACCCTGGGCTGGCCAGATAGACGGCAGCCTCGGCAACGTCTCCCGGCTGACCCCAGCGGCACAGCGGCACGTCTGCAATGAGGGCGCTTGTCATGGCTTCGCGCGCCTCTCCGGGGGGCGGCAACATGGCTTCCCACATTCCGGTATAGATTGCCGCCGGCAGCAGCGCATTGCACCGGATCGGGTAGCCTTTCTCCGCACAGTACAGCGCCGCCGATTTGGTATGGTTGCGCACGGCGGCCTTGCTGGCGGCGTAGGCGGCCGCGCGGGGGATGCCGACGACGCCCGAGCGCGAGGCGATGTTGATGATGGAGCCCGCCTCGCGATGCTTCATCAGGCGAATTGCGTATTTGCAGCCCAGCGCCGTTCCATGCGTGTTGGTTTCGTGCACCGCGCGCCAGCTCTCCATGTCGAGGTGTTCGGGATCGTGCGGGCCGGGCGTCTCGATGAAGCCGGTGATGCCGGCATTATTGACCAGGCAGTCCAGACCGCCAAAGCGCTCCCGGACCCAGTCGGCGCACGCGGCCCAGTCGCTTTCGCTGCGCACGTCGAGCTGTCGGGAATGGGCGGCCCCTCCCAGCCCGGCAACGGACTGGGTCAGGGCTTCCTCATCGATATCGGTGAGAATGACGGTCGCGCCTTCGCGCAGGAAGGCGGCGGCAATGGCGTAGCCGATGCCGTTCGCCGCGCCCGTGACGAGCGCGATCTGGTTGGATAGTCGGGGCATGAGGGATCACTCGTAAATCTGATGCTGCGCGCAGGTGGTGCGCGGGAACGGCTCAGGGCCTTGCGGCCGGCCGGCAGAACAATCAGATCGAGTAAATCATCGTCAGGGTCCTCGCCTCACGGGGCGGTGCACAGGCGTCGAACGCCAGACTCTTATCCTGGGCCGGCCCCGCTTTCACGTCAACGGCGCGGCCCGGGAGCCTGCGGTAAATTCGGTCGACAGACGGTTCATTCGGGCGCACCCTCAACCGGTGAGATGCGCGCGCTCCGGCCCGCAAGGCCGCAGCGATACGGCACGCCCTCCGCCGTCATGGCGCGTTGACCCTGACGGTTCCCGCCCGTGGAGATAACCTCATGGCCAAAGGCCAGCAACGCGGAAATCGCGAAGCCAAGAAACCGAAAAAAGAAAAACCGAAGACGAACGCCGCCGCACCCCCGGCCTCGACCCCGGTGACCCGCATCGCGGAATCCCAGAAGCGCACGCGCGAGCGCTAGAGCGCGAAGCCGGGAGCCGGATCAGTCCGGTTTCCGGCACTCGCCTTCATAGGCCACGCTGGTCCCTGCCGAGGCGGCGACGCACGCATTGGAATAGGTCTCTCCGTCGCACCCGCAGACGGGAGCATATTCGCGCGTGCAGACCTCGGGCGGAATAGCGCACGTACCAGTCTGGTCGGCCGCCCCGCACATCGCGTCGGGCTCGTAGGCGCAATAGGCGGCCTCATCGGCGCAATACAGCCCCATCATGCCTCCGCAGGCCTCGCCGATCGCGCTGGCGCGATCGGGGTTTTGTGTTGGGGTATCCGGTTCGCCCGGCATCGGGGCAGGTGCCTGGCAGGCAGCCAGAACAAGGGCGGCTATCAGATACATCAATCGCATTGCAGGTCTCCGGTGGAAACGGGGCGTGCCGGACTGTATCAGAAATGCTGCGTCAGCGCCGAGCCTTAAAGAGCGATAGTGTCCAAATGAGTTTGCGCCTTGCCTTCATGGGGACTCCCGAGTTTGCCGCCGCCTCCCTGGCCGAGATCGTCGGAGCGGGCCACGAGGTGGTGCGCGTCTACACCCAGCCGGAACGCAAGCGCGGGCGTGGGCAGGCAGCCCGCACGACCCCGGTCCACCAGCTCGCCGAACAATTCGGTCTGCCGGTCGAGACGCCGGAAAGTTTCCGCGACCCCGAAGTCCTCGCCGGCTTCGCCGCCCTCGACCTCGATGCCGCCTGTGTCGTCGCCTATGGCCAGATCCTGCCGCAGGAGGCGCTTGATGCGCCGCGCCTGGGCTGCCTGAATCTGCACGCCTCCCTCCTGCCGCGCTGGCGCGGTGCCGCGCCGATCCAGCGCGCCCTCATGGCCGGCGACGAGATGACCGGTGTCCAGATCATGCAGATGGAGGCCGGGCTCGATACCGGGCCTGTCCTGATGAGCGAGATCGTCCCCATCCGCCCCGACGACACGGCCGGCACGCTGCACGACCGACTGATGACGACCGGCGCGCTGCTCTGGCCACGCACGCTCGCCGCGCTGGAACGCGACTCGCTGACCGCCCAGCCCCAGGCCGAAGAGGGCGTGACCTACGCGAAGAAGATCACGAGCGCCGAAGCGCGCATCGACTGGACCCGGACTGCCGATCAGGTTGCCGACCAGATTCGCGGCCTTTCCCCCTTTCCCGGTGGCTGGTTCGCGCTGGAGACCGCAAAAGGCGAAGTGCGCGTGAAAGTCCATCTGGCCGAACCTGTCAGCGGCGAGGGCGAGCCCGGCGAAGTGCTCGACGACACGCTGCGCGTCGCCTGCGGGCGCGGCGCGGTCCGCCTGAAACGCCTGCAGCGCGAGGGCAAGGGCGTCATGGACGCCGAAGACTTCGCCCGCGGCACCGCCATCGCCCCGGGCACACGGCTGTAACTCAGAGCCGCAAAACCCTGGCCATCGTCTTCGATGTCACCCATCCCCCTCACTCTGAGGTGCGAGCTTAGCGAGCCTCGAAGCATCGGATGACGGCACCCTGTCCTCTCTGGGGTCTAAGGTCTTCGCTTCGCTCGCCCGGAATGACGAAGGTTTGGGGTTATTTCAAAACCGATCAGAATCTCTCTTTCCCAGCGAAAGCTGGGACCTAGAGATCGTGGAGCGCTGTCATTCTGATTACGCCGCCCTGCCTTCTCCTGGGTCCTGACTTTCGTCAGGAAAGAGAGACAGGCCATCCTGTCTGCCTGAGGTCCCGACTCGCCTGCGGCGCCCGGGGTTTCAGCCAATCATCCACGCTAAAATCCCGGGCCTAGCGAAGCGCAGACCTAACGAACTCAGCGAGGAGGAGCGCGCCCTGTCTCCCAAGCTTAATCCCCGCCATCTCCGCGCGCCCTCACACTGCGCGCCGGCTCTTTCTCAATTCGTATAGGTCTCCCGCGCATCCTCCGGCAGAATGAGAGTCGTGATAGTAGTAGGAGTCGCGTCGCCTGGGGTCTCGACTCTCACGGCGGCTTTTCCCGGCGGCCGTCTGCTCCTGCTTCTGAGCCAGACAGAAAAACCGGTTTCTTACCGGTCCTGTCCCGGCTAAATCCGGCGTCATGCCGCGCTACAAGCTGACCATCGAGTATGACGGCGGCCCCTATGTGGGCTGGCAACGTCAGGAGAACGGGCCGTCCGTTCAGGCGGCCCTGGAAGCGGCCGCGCAGAAGCTCGATGGCGGGCCGCGCGAAGTCTATGGCGCGGGGCGCACCGACAGCGGCGTCCATGCGCTGGCCATGGTTGCCCATGTCGATCTGGAAAAAGACCTGCGCGCCGACCGCGTGCGCGATGCGCTCAACCATCATCTGGGCGACCACACGATCGCGGTGCTCCAGGCCGAACGGGTCGGCGACGCCTTCCACGCGCGATTTTCGGCGGTGCGGCGCGGCTATGTCTACCGCGTGATCGACCGGCGCGCGAAGCTGGCGCTGGATCGCGGCCGGGTCTGGCGCGTGCCGCGCGCACTGGATGCCGCGGCCATGCACGAGGCGGCGCAGGCCCTGATCGGCACGCACGATTTTACCACGTTTCGCGACAGTCAGTGCCAGGCGGACTCGCCTGTGAAGTCGCTGGACACGATTTCTGTCTCGCGGCAGCCGGGCGGAGCAGGGGAGACGCTCGGAGAAATTCATATCGAGGTGGAGGCGATCAGCTTCCTCCATCGCCAGATCCGCTCGATCGCCGGATCGCTTGTCGAGGTCGGGACCGGCAAGTGGACGCCGGACGATTTCAAGGCGGCCCTGGAGGCAGCCGACCGCACACGTTGCGGCCCCGTAGCGCCGCCGGACGGGCTCTACCTGTCCTTCGTGCGGTACTGACACGGGCGGTCTGCCCCGACATCGCCGTTTTCCAAATACCCCGGCCTCTGGTATAGGGCGCAACTGACATGCGGGCGTTCCCGCTGCGAGACCTTTTGCGCCGGGCCGAACGCCGCCCGGGCTGACACGGATTTTCATGACCCTTCCCGAGAATTTTCCCTCCGCGCTCAAAGCTGCGCTGGAGTCCAAAGGCTATTCGACCCTCACCGAAGTCCAGGCTGCCGTTCTGGCGCCCGACGCCGCCGGCCGCGACCTGCTGGTCAGCGCCCAGACCGGGTCCGGCAAGACGGTGGCCTTTGGCCTGGCCATGGCGCCCGAGCTTCTGGCTGGCGAAGACCGGCTGCCGCCCGCCGGCGCACCGCTCGCCTTGGTGATTGCGCCAACGCGCGAACTCGCCTTGCAGGTTCAGCGCGAACTGGCCTGGCTCTATTCCGAGGCGGGTGCCCGTCTGGCCTCCTGCGTTGGCGGCATGGATGCGCGCGCAGAACGGCGCACGCTGGAACGCGGCGCCCATATCGTCGTGGGCACGCCTGGCCGTTTGCGTGACCATATCGAGCGCGGCGCGCTGGATCTGTCCGCGGCCCGCGCCGCGGTGCTGGACGAGGCCGACGAGATGCTCGATTTCGGCTTCAAGGACGATCTCGAATTCATTCTGGACTCCGCGCCTGCGTCGCGGCGCACCTTGCTCTTCTCGGCGACGGTCTCGAAAGCCATCGCGCGCATCGCAGAGACCTACCAGAAGGATGCGCTGCGCATCTCGACGGTGAGCGGCGGCAGTCAGCACGCCGACATCGCCTATCTGGCTCACCTGGTCGCGCCCCATGACCGGGAGAACGCCGTCATCAACGTGCTGCGCTACCATGGCGCGCCGCGGGCGCTGGTCTTCTGTGCCACGCGCGAGGCGGTCAACCGTCTGGCCGCGCGGCTGGGCAATCGCGGGTTTTCCTCCGTGGCCCTGTCGGGCGAGTTGTCCCAGGCCGAGCGCACCAAGGCGCTCCAGGCCCTGCGCGACGGACGCGCGAAAGTCTGTGTGGCCACCGACGTCGCGGCGCGCGGCATCGATCTGCCCGGTCTCGATCTGGTGATCCATGCGGAACCGCCGACCAATGGCGAAGCCTTGCTGCACCGGTCGGGACGCACGGGCCGGGCCGGGGCCAAGGGCGTCAGCGCCCTGATCGTGCCGAGTAACCGGCGCGGCAAGGTCGTGCGGCTTCTCAAGGACGCCCGGGTCGAGGCCGAATGGGTCGACGCGCCCGACGCGGACGCGGTGCGCGCCAAGGACTCAGAGCGCCTGGCCGAGCATCCTGCCCTGTCCGGCGAGATCGAGGAAAGCCGGCTGGAGGAGGCACGTGCCTTGCTCGAGCGCTTCAGTGCGGAGACGATCGCCGCCGCCTTCCTGACCGAGCTGGAAGCCCGCCTTCCGGCGCCCGAAGAGCTGGGCGCGGCTCCGGTCATGCGTGATCGTCCAGAACGCGGCGATCGCCCGGAGCGTGGCGACCGGCCCGAGCGCGGCCCGAAGCCCTCGCGGGCCGATTTCGAGCCGGGCACCTGGTTCGAGATCAATGTGGGACGCAAGCACCGCGCCGAGCCGCGCTGGATTCTGCCCCTGATCTGCCGTGTCGGAGACGTGACGGGCGCCGAGATCGGTCAGATCGATATTGGCGAAACCGCCACCCGGTTCGAGATCACCGGCCCGGCCGTGCCCGGTTTCGAAGCGGCCATGACCAAGCCGCGCGAGCGCGACGAGAAGGTGCGCGTGACGCGCGCCGGCGCCGCGCCGCTGACCCCGGCGGATCGCGATGCGCCTCCACCGCGCAGCAAGCCGGCGCGTGAACCCCGCCCCGGCAAGCTGGAGCGGCAGAACAAGCCCGAGCGCACCGCCTCGCGCCACGAGGACGGTCCGCCCCGGGCAAGGAAGCCAGGCCCGGGTAAGCCGTCAGGTAAGCCAGGCGGCAAGCCGTCAGGCAAGGCTCCCGCAAGATCGGCGAAGCCCGCCGGCGATGGCCCGCGCAAACCGGCTAGGTCCTGGCCACCCGAGGGCGGCAAGACGCTCAAGCGGGTCAAGCGCAAGAAGGACTAGGCAACAGGCGCCCGCGAAACCACGCGGTCGCCGGCGCCCGACCTATCGCGACACCAGGTAGATCGCCAGCAGGTCGAGTATGATGGGGATGCCCGCAGCCGCCGCGCCTGTGGCCATCCCCGTCTCCAGCGCGGACACCGCTACGCGCCAGTGCAGGAAAAGCCGCGCAAACAGATAAAGCTGCAGCAGCATGGCAAGCGCCGTCGTGTCGGCCAGGCCTGCCGGGTAAAGCAGGTAGAGCAGGGCGGCCAGGTGCAGCAGGGCGAACACGGCCCAGTTATGGACGACCACCCAGCTCACATAGCGATGTTTCAGCCCCAGCACTGAAACCACGCCGATGGCGACCACCGGGAAGAGCAGCCAGATGCGCGCATACGACCCGATGGCTTCGAGCGGGGTGTACCGGGCCTCGGCCGATACCGCGCCTGCCGACGAAACGATGTAATTGGCGGCCAGAACGAACATGACGAAGGCAGGCGCCGCCAGGATCATCGCCCCGAAGGAGCGGATTAGCCCGTTCGTGCTGGTGTCGAAGCAGGGCCGCCAGCCCTCGTGGAAGCTGACCAGCCTCGCAAGGCCAATCATCGCATTGCGCGCATCGGCAAGCAGGGCGGCGATCATGCGGCGAACACCTCAAAATAGCGGGTGAGGATGCGCGTATAGATGCGCGTGAGCGTCTCCACATCGCCGGCGGGGACGCGTTCGTCGACCTGGTGCATCGTCGCCCCGACCAGGCCGAACTCTGCAACAGGGGCGTAATCCTTGATGAAGCGCGCATCCGAGGTGCCGCCCCCGGTGGTCATCGCCGGCTCCTCGCCGGTTTCCGCGGTCACGGCTTCCTTCAGGAGATCGGTAAACGCGCTGGTGCGGGTGAGGAAGGCGTCTCCCGTCACTTTCAGGTCGAGATCGATCCGGCCTTCAAACCCGAGCGCCGCGGCCTTGGCCTCACGTTCGATCCAGCGTTTCAGGTCCTCGCCCTTGTGGGCGATATTAAAGCGGATGTTGAATTTCGCACTGGCTTTTGCCGGGATCACGTTGTGGGCATGATTGCCCACATCCAGGCTGGTGACCTCCAGATTGGAGGGTTGGAAGTGCGGCGCACCGTCATCGAGTTTGCGCGCCAGAAGCCGGCCGAGCAGATCGAGCAGCGGCGGGATCGGATTGTCCGCCTTGTCGGGATAGGCGACATGGCCCTGCCGGCCGGTCACGGTGACCACGCCGTTTAGCGAGCCGCGCCGGCCGACCTTGATCGTCTCGCCCATCCGCTCCGGGTTGGTCGGCTCGCCGACCAGGCAATGGTCGAAGCGCTCTCCCGCCTCGTGCACCGCTTCGAGAAGCCGCTTTGTCCCGTTGATGGCCGGGCCTTCTTCATCGCCTGTTATCAGAAAGGCGATCGAGCCGGCCGGCTCGCCGTGTGCCTCGCGATACCGCGCCACGGCCGCCACGAAGGCGGCAATTGCCCCCTTCATGTCGGCGGCGCCGCGTCCCCACAGCACCCCGTCCTCGACCTCGCCGGAGAAGGGCGGCTTCTGCCAGGCGGCGTCATCGCCGGCCGGGACCACGTCGGTGTGCCCAGCAAAGCAGAAGACAGGCGCTTCGGTCCCGAGGCGCGCGTAAAGGTTGTCCACGTCCTCGAAGCGATGCCGCTCACAGCGAGAACCTAGAGAGGACAGCGCGCTTTCAAGCGTATCGAGCGCACCAGCATCGGCCGGCGTGACCGACGGCGCCTGAATCAGCGCGCGAGCAAGCTCAAGTGGATCGATCAGGGAGGCGGTTTGTGTCAGCATACTTCCGAAATAGGACAGTTCGCGTCTGACAGCCATGCGAAAGACAACAAATGAGCGGGCCGATTTCACAACTGCTCGCCGATAGCAGCCTCTTTCTCCTGCTGGCCGCCATCGGTATCGTGCTGGCCCGCGGCCGCGTGGCCTGGGCATGGCTTGCCATCGCGTTCGGCCTTTTCATCCTGGAAGATTTCGCGCTTTCCTCGGCTTGGGGCTCGGTTTTTACCGGGCCGTTCGAAAGAGGATTTAACTGGGAGGGCGAGTTGCTTGCCCTCCTGATCCTCGTTCTGGTTGGCGCCTTCGTGTTGCGGGATCGAGGCGAAGTCAGCGGCCTCAAACTCAGCCAGTCAGGACCCGCACCGGCAAGGGCGGCGCTGGTCGCAATTGCTCTTTGCATCACGGCGGGTGCCTCGGCCAACTGGATGGCGCCGGGGGTGCCGCACGCTCCGCTCGAGGAAATCGCCTTCCAGGCCGGACTTTCACCGCTCGTGGACGAGTTGTTCTACCGTGGCCTGTTACTGAGCGCGCTGGACCGGGCCTTCGGCCGGCCGCTCAGCGTACTGGGCGCCCCCATGGGCTGGGGAGCGGTGGCAAGCGCCATCCTGTTTGCCGCCTCGCAGAGCTTCATCGTAACGCCGGGCTTGATCGTCTCGATGGATGTTGGCCAAGGCGCCTATCTCTTCCCCGCGGGCCTGATCCTGGCCTGGCTGCGTAACGCATCGGGCTCGCTTGTTCTGCCGCTCGCGGTCCATGCCTGGGCGAGCGCGATCTTCTACGTGCTCTGACGTTCAGTCTCGCAGCAGCGCATTGACGCTTGTTTTCGAACGCGTCTGGGCATCGACCCGCTTGACGATGACGGCGCAATACAGGTTCGGTCCGCCATCCTTGCCGGGCAGGCTACCGGGGACGACCACGGAGTAGGAGGGCACTTCACCCCTCACGATGGCACCGGTCTCGCGATCGACGATTTTGGTCGAGGCGCCCAGATAAACCCCCATCGACAGGACGGCGCCTTCGCGCACGATCACGCCCTCCGCCACTTCGGAGCGCGCCCCGATGAAGACACCGTCTTCGATGATCACCGGGTTGGCCTGCAAAGGTTCAAGCACGCCGCCAATGCCGACCCCGCCGGAAATGTGCACGTTCTTGCCGATCTGCGCGCAGGAGCCGACCGTGGCCCACGTATCCACCATCGTGCCTTCGTCGACATAGGCCCCGATATTGACGTAGGACGGCATCAGCACCGCATTGCGGCCGATGAAGGCGCCGCGGCGCACGGTTGCCGGCGGAACGGCGCGGAAGCCGGCTTTCTTGAAGTCGGCCTCCCTCCAGCCCGAAAACTTGGTCTCGACCTTGTCGAACCAGGGTCCCGGGGCGTCTGCCGCGCCCATCACCGTGTTGGGATTCAGGCGGAAGGACAGCAGCACTGCTTTCTTCAGCCATTCATGGACCTGCCAGTCGCCATTGTCCGCGCGCGAGGCAATCCGGGCCGTCCCGGCATCGAGAGCGGCAAGCGCACTCTCGACCGCGTCGCGAATTTCGCCTCGCGTCTCGACACCCAGCTCGCCGCGAGCCTCCCAACCGGCATTAATCGTGTCGATCAGGCTTTGGTCAGTCATGGGATGGGTCCTTGGGTTTTTCGCGATGGGCGTGAACGTCCTTGAGGAAGGCATTCAGGCTGTCGGTTTCAAAGTGCACATGCGCGCGAGCCTCGCCTGGTTCGCCTTCATGGTGATGGGGGCGAACGAACACGGTGGTAAAGCCGAGCTCGGCCGCGGTCTCAAGATTGCGCAGGGAGTCCTCGAACATCACCGCGGTCGCAGGCTCGATTCCGTAGCGCCCGGTGAAGGCATCAAAGCCTTCCCGGTTTGGCTTGGGCACATAGCGCGACGCCTCGATGTCGAACAGGTCTTCAAACAGCCCGTTCAGGCCGAGCTGGTCGATCACGCGCTCGGCGTGAAGGCGCGAGCCGTTGGTGTAGACAAGCCGGCGCCCGTCGATCTTGCCGATATGGGCGGCAAGATCGGGGTCGGGATCGATCACCGAATGATCGATATCGTGCACGAAGTCGAGGAAATGAGCGATGTCGACATCCGACCGGTTCGACATCAGCCCGTTCAGCGTCGTGCCGTAGTCGGCATAGTAGCGCTGCTGCAGCTTGCGCGCGTCCTCCCGCTCGAGCGCGTGACTCTTCATCACATACTCGGTCATGCGCCCTTCCACCTGGCTCATGACTGCGGCCTGGGACGGGTAGAGCGTATTGTCCAGGTCGAAGACCCAGGTATGTATCGCGTCCAGGCGGTTCACTCACGCGTCTCCTCAAAGTCCAGATCGCCGAGCGTCACGCGCCCGGTGCCGTCTTCGGGCTCGGGGGCCTGACGGAACTCGACCGAGGCGTAGCTGCGCGCCTCGCAGTCGTCGCGCCCCTCGGCCAGGAAGCGCGAGGGTGCGATGCAGAAGCCCTCGGTGCCGCCGGCCAGCGGGTCGGCGAGCGGCCCGTCCGGCTCGTCATTCAGCCGCTCGGCATAGAAATAGACCTGGTTGGCAATATAGTTGCCCGACAGCGGCCGGGCGCAGGCGCCGGGCGCAATCTGCCACCAGCCCCGGCTTTCCCAGACATCCCCGCGCAATCGCGCCAGCGCGGCGGCCATGTCCGAGCCTGACTCGTTGCAGATCAGCAGGCCGGCATCGGCATTCAGCTCCAGCGCCCGCGCGTGCAGGGCCTGGAGCAACGCGACCCGGTCATTGCCGAAACCGCGCCCGATATCGGCCTCGAAGGCGTCGATCTCGCGCCGCGTCCGGCGCCCGGCATACCCGTCGATCGTGCGGATATCGTAACCGGTCGCCTGAAGCAGACGTTGCAGCCCGGCCTCCTCGGCGCGGTCGCCATAATCAGCCGGTTCGACCAGCACCGCGCGCACGCGCTCATCATTGGACAGGCGCCGAAAGCGCCGCGAGTCCAGTCCCAGCGCGGTGCATTCGGCCAGGCCCTCAAAGCTGAAATCGCCGGGCTCGATGCAGATTTCCTGACCGCCGCGCCATTCACGCACCCCGCCGGGATAGGCTGGCGTGGACCGGGCATAGAGATATTGTTCGGAGACTGCGGGGCTCGCCGGGGTGGTCTCGCAGGCGCCGGGTCGCACACGTGTCCAGCCTTGCGCGGCGAGGCCGGCTTCCGTGCGCCAGGCCGTCGCGATGTCGAGCGTGAAACTCGTCTCGTTGCAGACATCACCCGCGCGAGCGCTGAAGGGCAACAGCAAGGCGAGTATCACGGCTAGCAGGCTGCAACGCGGCATGACCCTCTCTCCTGCAATCAGGAGGCTGCCAGATCCGCGATGTCGGCACGCAGATCGTCCAGCCCGATCTTCTTGGCAGATGATGTGGCCGCGACCTTGGGGAAGGCGGCGGGCCGACGCGCAATGCGGGCCATCGTCTGCTCGACAATCGTTTTTTGTTCGGCTGGCTTCAGCTTGTCCAGCTTGGTCAGCGTAATCTGATACACGACTGCCGCGTTATCCAGATCGCTCATCACCGACTCGTCGCTGGGTTTCAGTCCGTGCCGGGCATCGATCAGGAGGAAGATGCGCTTCAGATTGACCCGGCCCCGCAGATAATCCCGGGTGAGGCGCGTCCAACGGGCCGAGACGTCTTTGGGCGCCTTGGCAAACCCGTAGCCGGGCAGGTCGACCAGGCGGATCTGGCCGCCCAGGTCGAAGAAGTTCAGCTCCCGCGTACGGCCAGGGTCGCCGGACGTGCGCGCCAGCGTCTTGCGCCCCGTCAACGCGTTGACGAGCGAGGACTTGCCGACATTCGAGCGCCCGGCAAATGCGATCTCGGGCATTCCCGCCTCTGGCAGGGTATCCATGGATACCGCGCCGAGCATGAAGTTGCACTCGCGCGCGAACAGCATGCGCCCGGCTTCAAGGCGTGCCGCTTCGTGTTCGTCGTGCTCGGCGTCGGATCCGGTCAGCGTCGGCCTCCCGGCTTCTTGCGCGCCGGGCTGCGTTTCTTCTTCGCGGCCGGGTTGGAGCGCGTGCGGTTGCCGCCGGTTGCCGCGGGCGTGGCGGGTGACTCTTCCGACTGGTCTGAGCTCTCCTGCTCGTCGGTGCCGACCAGCGGGGACTCCGGTGCGCTTTCCAGCGGGTTGTTCAAGTCCTTGGTCTCGCTACCCGCGCCGCCGGCGTTTTCCGGGCCGGACTCCAGGACCTGGTCGGTCACCACGGCCGCTTTCTCTTCCGGCGTCGAGCCGACCGTATCGTGCGACTTCAGCTCTGGAGACACCGATTTGCCGCGCAACCGCGCAACCGCGCGCTTGGCCTGCTTCTCAAGCTCGGGCTCGGTGCCGTGCCGGCGCATGATGACGTATTGCTGGAGGATCGTCAGGAAGTTGTTCCAGGTCCAGTAGATGATCAGCGCTGCAGCGAAGGGCGCCATGATGATCGTGAAGACGATCGGCAGGAAGGCGAAAATCTTGCGCTGCATCGGATCGGGCGGGGGCGGGTTCATCGCCTGCTGCGCCCACATCGTCAGGCCCATCGCGATGGGCAGGATGCCGATGGCCAGGGTCGAGCCTATGACGGGCAGGCCGGACGGGTCGTAGGGCAATAGGCCGAACAGATTCCAGATCGTCGTCGGATCCGGGGCCGACATGTCGCGGATATAGAGGAAGTTGGCGTGCCGCGCGTCGAGCGAGATGAAGACGGTCTTGTAGAGCGCGAAGAAGATCGGAATCTGTGGCAGGATCGGAATGCAGCCTGCGACCGGATTGATCTTCTCGCGCTTGTACAGCTCCATCATTTCCTGCTGCTGGCGCTGTTTGTCGGATGCGAAGCGCTCGCGGATTTCCTGCATTTTCGGCGTCACGGCCCGCATCTTCGCCATCGAGGCGAACGCCTTGTTGTTCAGCGGGAAGAGCAGAATCTTCAGGCCAACGACCAGGGCCATGATGGCGAGCCCGAAATTGCCGAGGATATCGGTCAGCTGGTCGAGGATGAAGAAGAAGGGGCGGGTCATGAACCAGAACATCCCCCAGTCGATCGCCATGTCGAAGCGTTCGATGGAGTATTCGTCCTGATAGCGCGTGAGGATCCCGGAATCCTTCGAGCCGCCATAGACAAAGGCGGTGCTGGACAGGGTCTGGCCCGGCGCGATCGTCTCTGCGGACCGGATATAGTTGGATTCAAATCGCAGATTGTTGTCTTCGCCGCGCACGCGGAACTCGGCATTGACCTGCGGGTCGCCTTCGGGCGCGACCGCCGCCAGCCAGTATTTGTCCGCGATGCCCATCCAGCCGCCAGTGCCCGAACGCTGGAGCAGGCGTTCGTCTTCCATCTTGCCGTATTTGCGGTCGAAGAAGCGCGCGTCGACCACGCCGACCGGGCCCTCGTGCAGGATGAAGAAATTTTGCAGATCGCCCGGCAGGCCATGACGCCGGACAAGGCCGTAGCGGGCCAGGCCGACCGCGTCGCCGCCTTCGTTCGTGACGCTGTCTTCGAGCGTGAACATGTAGTCGCCATCGACTGAGATCGTGCGTTCGAAGACGAGCCCGCCGGTCCGGTATTCCAGTGTGACCGGGCTGTCCGGCGTCAGGATGTCGCCGCCGGTCTGGGTCCAGACCGTATTCGGGCCGGGCAGGTTCTCCGGCGCGCCGCCGGCGCCCGACCAGCCACTGATCGCGTAATAGGCGCCTTCCGCGCCCTCCGGGCTGAACAGGGTGACAGGCTCGGGGCTGTCCACGGTCGCGTCGTAGCGCAGCAATTCCAGGTCATCCAGCCGGGCGCCGGCCAGGTTGATCGATCCGTGCAGGGCCGGCGTGCGGATTTCGATGCGCTGCGTCCGGCTCAAGGCCTCGTCGCGCGGCACCATCACACCGGTCGGGCCGGGCGCGATCGAGTTCACGCTGGGTGCGCCGGAGGCGGATGTGGCAGAGGGCGCCTCTCCGCTCGGGCTCCCGGCATCGGCGCCGGTCTCGCGTTCGACCTGGGCGGCCTCTTGCGCCTCCCGGCGTTCCTGGATCGGCTGCAGGATGAGGAACTGGTAGCCGAAGATGATGGCGATCGCGATCACCACGGCGAGGATCATGTTGCGATTATCGCCCATGGGCGGCCCGTTCCTCTTTTTACTAAGACTGGATGGCCCGATTGCCAGGCGTCTCGTCTGCGCCCGCGTCACGGGGTGGCGCGAGGGTTATCAGCGCGCTTCTCGTATCGTCAAGCAAGTGCTGCCACGCGCGCTCCGGTGTCGCGGCCCGCGCAATGAAGACATAGTCGCTTCCAGGCTGGCCGTATTCGGGCAGTAACAGCCGGGCGGCCTCGCGCAGGCGGCGTTTGGCACGGTTGCGCACGACCGCGTTGCCGATCTTCTTCGTCGCGGTGAATCCGGCGCGCGGCGGGCCGTCGTCATCGCCGCTACGCATCATGGCCTGGACCACGACACCCCGGCGCGCGGCCTTGTCGCCGTGGCGCAAACGTAAAAAATCGCGCCGCGTCTTCAGACGGGCGGCGCGATCTGGGTAATGTAGCAATCTGTCCCGGAACGCCGTTAGGCGCTCAGACGCTTGCGGCCCTTCGAACGGCGACGCGCGATGACCTGACGGCCCGCCTTGGTCGCCATGCGCGAACGGAAGCCGTGGCGGCGCTTGCGGACGAGATTGGACGGTTGAAACGTGCGTTTCACGGAAGTCTCTCCTTCAAGGAGTGCGCCGGGCCACAGGACCGGGCGCATGCAAAAGCGAGGCGCGGGTGATACGGGCCAGCCTGAACGATGTCAAGGCGGACCGCAGGTTTTGCTGGCGTCCGGCGCAGCGTGCGATCACACACTCGTGACGGCGTGGCGAGGAAGCGTCACATCCAAAACCTGCTCTGATCGCGTATACATCGTCCCAAGCGGCAATCCGAAGGAAATTTCATGACCGAAGCGGGCGAGACCTCGCCGAAGAAGACCTCGCTCCTGCGCCGTCTTCTGCCCTTTATTCTCATCGCAGTCGGTTTTGGCGTGGCCTACCTGTCCGGCATCTGGAGCGCGGAGGGACGCCAGCAGATCGCGGCTTTCATCTCCGGCCTCGATCAGACGGTCGATGACCATTTCTGGCTGATGATGCTGGCCTATCTCGTCTTCTACGCCCTGGCCGTGTCGGTCTCGGTGCCGGGCGCGCTCTGGTTCACGATCGGCGCGGGATTCCTGTTCGGGCCGTGGTTCGGCACCGGGGTGGCGATACTGGGTGCTGCCACCGGCGCGACCCTGATCTTCCTGATAACGCGCTACGCGTTGGCAGACTGGGCGCGCGACAAGTTCAAGGGCCGGATCGAAAAGCTGCGCGCCGGAATGCAGGAAGATGCGCTGAGTTACGTGATCGTCCTGCGCCTGATTCCCATCATGCCCTTCTTCGTTCTGAACGTGGCGCTGGCGCTCATTTCCATCCCGCTGCGCGCCTATGTTCTGGGCAGCCTCATCGGCATGATCCCGGCCGCCTTCGTCTATGCCAGTTTCGGCGCGGGCGGCGCGCGTGCGCTCGAGCAGCTCGCCGCGGAAGAAACGCCGGGCCTCTCCGACCTGATCACATTGCCCATTCTCCTCGCGATAGGCGGCCTGATCGTCCTGTCGATCATCCCGATCGTCCTCAAGCGCGTGCGCGGCGGCGTTCCAGGCGAGGACACTGCCAAGGAAAGCGAATAAATGACCGTAACCCGCATCAAGGCCGATCTGTGTGTGATCGGTGCCGGTTCGGCCGGCCTCACCGTGGCGAGCGGTGCCGCCCAGCTGGGCCGAAAGGTGGTGTTGTTCGAAAAGGGGGAGATGGGCGGCGATTGCCTGAATTATGGCTGCGTGCCCTCTAAAGCGCTCCTGACGGCAGCCCATCACGCGCACGCGGTGCGCACGGGCGCGCGCATGGGTGTCTGTGCCAGCGAGCCGGAAATCGATTTTGCGAAGGTCCGTGCCCACATCCAGCGTGCCATCGATGCCATTCACCCCAACGACTCCCAGGAGCGGTTCGAGGCTCTGGGGGTCACCGTCATTCGCGAACATGCCAGCTTCGTGGATGAGCGCACGGTGCGCTCCGAGACCCACGAGGTCGTCGCCAAGCGCTTCGTCCTTGCAACCGGCACCCGCGCCCGCATCCCCCCGATCGACGGGCTGGATCGGGTCGACTACCTGACCAACGCCAATATCTGGGACCTTGAGACGCGCCCCGATCGTCTTGTCATTCTGGGCGGCGGGCCGATCGGATGCGAGCTCGGCCAGGCGTTTCGCCGGCTGGGGGCCGAGGTCACCATCATCGAGGCCGACCGCCTTCTGGGCCGTATGGATGCAGATCATGCCGGACGAGTGCGAGAGGCGCTGATCAACGATGGCGTCGACCTGACCGAGGGCTCAAAGGCGGCGCGCGTCGACGGCACCGCCACGGATGTTTCCGTGACGTTGCACGACGGGCGCAGCGTGACCGGCAGTCATCTTCTCGTGGCGATCGGGCGGGAGCCCGTTTTTGACAGTCTGGGCCTGGAGGCGGCGGGGATCGAGACCGACGAAGCCGGGCTCGTCTGCGACGACAAGCTCAAGACAGGCAATCCGCGGGTCTTTGCTGCCGGCGACATAGCGGGCAAGGGCGCGTTGACCCATCTCGCCGGCTGGCATGGCTCGGTGATCGTTCGCAATCTGTATTTCGGCCTGCCCACCAAGCAATCCTCGGCCGCGATCCCGGCGGCAGTCTATACCGATCCACCCCTGGCTCAGATCGGCCTGACCGAAGCGGATGCCCGGGAGCGTCACGGTGATGACATCTCGGTGGCCAGTGCTGCCTTCGACGACAATGACCGGGCCGTCGCCGAGGGACTGGAGACCGGCGGCGTCAAGCTGATCCTGGGCAAGGGCGGCAAGGTGCTGGGGGCGTCCATCGTTGGCGAGCGCGCGGACGATCTGCTGCAGATCGTGTCTCTCACGGTGCACAAGGGCGGCAAGGTTCGCGATCTGACCGAGGCAATCGCCCCCTATCCGACCCGCGGCGAGATCTGGAAACGCGCCGCCAACGCGCACTTCCAGCCGGTCGTTTTCGGTCGCTGGGCAAAAATGTGGGCTGGGCTCCTCTCGCGCTTCCACTAGCGCCTCCTACATTAGGGGCAATGATGGATTCGCGGCCTCCACCAGTCAGGGTCGGCACCGTGCAGCGTTCGCGCGCTGCGCTGTCGGCCGTGCGCCGTGCGGCGACGTCGCTGCCGGGCAAGTTGCTGGGCCTGACGGTCGGCTTCGTTCTGCTGGCCGAAATTCTCATCTTCCTGCCCAGCGCCGCCGCATTCCGTACCGAATGGCTTCAGGACCGGGCCCAGTCTGCCCACCTGGCAGCCATTGCCGCAGAAAATGCCGCCGGGGCCATGCCGAGTGAGGACATGGTCATGGAATTGCTCGACGGCGCGGACGTTGTCGCCGTGGGGCGGGTCTATGGCGGCGTCAACGAACTGGTCCTGGGCGGCGACGTGCAAGGCGAGCTGGTGCGCGCCGACCTGACCGACACCTCCTTGTTTGAAAGCATCCGCGCCGCCTGCGCCACGCTGCTCGCCCCCAGGGGGCGTTTCATCAATATCTGGGCTATGCCTGAAACCCGGCCTGACGAACGCATCTCCGTTATCGTGCGCGAAGAACCCCTGCGCGAGGCGCTCATCGCGTTCTCCCTGCGCATCGCGGGTCTCTCCATCTTCATCTCGCTGGTCACGGGCAGCCTGATCTATGTCTCGCTTCTCTACCTGCTGGTGCGGCCCATGCGCCGCCTCGCAAGGGCCATGACCGCCTTTCAGGAGGACCCGGCCGATCCGGCGCGCAACTATGTCGCGTCGGCGCGAAGCGACGAGATCGGAGACTCTGAACGGGCGCTGGCGGCCATGCAGGCCGATGTGCAGATGGCCTTCCGGCAGCGCGAGCACCTGGCGGCGCTGGGCGGGGCGGTGGCCAAGATCAATCACGATTTGCGCAATGTGCTGTCCTCGGCCCAGCTGATTTCGGACCGGCTCGCCGCTAACAGCGATGCGCGTGTCGCGGCGATGGGCGCGCGCCTGGTGCGCGCCATCGATCGCGGCGTGCGCCTGTGTACCGAAACGCTGGAATACGGCCGTTCGAGAGAACGCGAGGTCGAGCCGGTCGAAGTCAGCCTGCGCGATGCCGCCGACGATGCGGCCGGAGATGCGTTTGCCGCGCTCGGCCCGGTCGATTGGCGCAACACGATCGCCGCCGACATCCGGGTCAGCGCCGATCCCGATCACCTTCACCGCATCTTTCTGAACCTGTTCAGAAACGGCCTCCAGGCGATGGATGCGCGACCCGACGCCTGTCTCTGTGTCAGCGCGCGCGAAGAAGATGGCCGGGTTGTCACCGAAATCCACGACACCGGCCCGGGCATCCCCGCCCGGGTGCGCGAGACCCTGTTCCAGCCTTTCTCCGTCACCGGTTCGTCGGGCGGGACCGGTCTCGGCCTGTCGATTGCCCGCGAACTCGCGCGGGCCTTGGGCGGCGACGTCTCACTCGCGCGCTCGAATGACAGCGGCAGCGTATTTGAAGTGGCGCTCCGGCGGGGCGCAAGCGGCTAGGGTCTAGTCCTCGCCCAGCCCCCGGACCGTGCCGTCCCGTCGCGGGTCGGCGCCGCCCACCAGCCCGTCTTCGGTCTGGCGTACGATGTGGATACCGGAGGTTTCACCCTGACCGCCGCGGACCTCATGTCCGAACTCGCGCAGCGTCTCGATCTTCGACTCGTCGAACCCGGCCTCGATGCTCACCACATCGCCGCGCGCAACGACATTGGAAAGCGCAGCCGCGGCATCGGCGGAAAGATCCCAGTCCAGCATGCCCACCAGCGACTTGGCCGTGTAAGCGATGATGGAGTTGCCGCCCGGCGATCCGGTGGCCAGGACAAACTCGTTATCCGGCGTCAGCACGATGGTCGGCGACATGGACGAGCGTGGGCGCTTTCCCGGCGCGGCGGCGTTGGCCCGCAGCCGTCCGTCCTCGTCGCGCGGCTCGAACGCGAAGTCGGTCAGCTGGTTGTTCAGGAAGAACCCGCCCTGGGTCATGCGATTATTGCCGAAAGGACTTTCCACCGTGGTCGTCATCGAGATCGCATTGCCCTGCGCATCCACGATCACGAAATGGCTGGTCCCGGGCGCATCGTCGGAACCGTCCACTGCCGCTTGCGGAGCGCCGGGCGGCGTGCCGGCCTCGGCGCTCGCTATTGCCTGGTTCAGCGCGATCGCGTCGGCGCGCGCGTTGAGGTAGGCCTCGTCCAGCAGGCCCTCGACCGGGACGTCGGCATAGGCAGGATCGCCGACATACCGGTCGCGATCCGCATAGGCCATGCGGCTGGCCTCGATGAAGAGGTGCCAGCCCGTGGCGCTTTCCGGCCCGAAAGCACTCATCTCGAAGTTTTCCAGCATCCCCATGATCGCGCCGACGGCGACCCCGCCGGACGCAGGCGGCGGCGCGCCACAGATCTGCAGCTCGCGGTAGGGCGTGCACAATGCCTCGCGGCGCAGCGGCTCGTAGCCGGCCAGGTCCTCCATCGTCAGATAGCCGGGGAGGGGGCGTTCGGAGGCAGCGTCCACAATGCCCTGGGCGATCTCGCCAGTGTAGAAATTGCGCCAGTCCTCGCCGATGGCGCGCAGCGTGGCCGCATAGGCCGGATTGGTCACCACCTGGCTGACGGCAAGCGCGTCGCCATTCTCGTCGAAGAGATAGCGCGCGCTGGGCTGGCGCTCGTCGATCTGGGTCACTTCGGCCACGCGCGAGGCGATCTGGTGGAGGCGCGGCGCAACGGCGAATCCTTCTTCCGCCAGATGGGCCGCATAGGTGAAGCCGTCAGCCCAGGCGCGTGTTCCGTGGTCGTCGTGCGCCATGGCCAGCATGGCGATCACGCCCGGAACGCCGGTGGACCGGCCCGACTGCCAGGCTTCCATGAAAGAGAGCGGATCGCCCTCATCGTCCAGAAACAGCGTCTCGTCGATCTGGGCCGGCGCGGTCTCGCGCCCGTCATAGACAGTCAGGGCGCGGTCGCTCGCGTCGTAATAGACCATGAAGGCACCCCCGCCGATGCCGGAGCTTTGCGGCTCGACCAGGCCCAGGACACTCTGCACGGCAATCGCGGCGTCCACCGCATGACCGCCATCGCGCAAGGCTTCCAGTCCGGCTTCCACCGCCAGCGGATGGGCAGCGGCTACCATCGCCTCGCGCTGGGCCTGGTTGCCGGTACGGGCGTTCTCGGGCGGGGAGACAGCGTCCTCGCCGGCGAAGTTGCAGGCGCTGGCCAGCGCAAGGGCGGGCAGGCTCAGGAATACAGACAGTCTCGACATCGGGTTCGCCCTTGCGGTTCACGTATGAAGCCGCACCATAGCGTGCTCGGAACCATGAGAAAGGCCCGGAGATGATCAAAACCGGCACGCATAACGATCTCACCGATATTGCGGGTGTGACCGTCGGCCAGTCTGTCGATGAAACCGCGCGTTCCGGGGTCACGGTGATGGTGGCCGAACGCGCCATGACCGCAGCGGTCGACGTGCGCGGAGGCGGGCCGGGAACGCGTGAAACCGATGCGCTCGCGCCCGGCGGGCTGGTGGGCCAGGTCGATGCCATCGTGCTGGCGGGCGGGTCGGTCTATGGCTTGGCGGCCGCGGATGGCGTCTGCGCCGGGCTCGGCGCGGCCGGGCGCGGTTTTGCGCTGATGGAGACGCCTGGGGTTCCGCGCTCGCCGATCGTGCCGGCCGCCATTCTCTATGATCTGGCCAATGGTGGCGACAAGGCCTGGGGAGAAACCCCGCCTTATCGCGCGCTCGGCCTTCAGGCGCTGAAGGCCGCGTCGGACCGGCCGGTAGAGCTTGGCCGGGCCGGAGCCGGCTTCGGGGCCATGGCCGGCACCGATCCGGGCGGCACTGGATCGGCGAGCGCCATGACGTCTGACGGCTACACGGTCGGCGCGCTCGTCTGCGTGAACAGTTTCGGCTCGGTTCGCATTCCTGGCAGCGACGCCTTCTGGGCTCATCATTTCGAGATCGGGGACGAGTTTGGCGGGGTTCGTCCGCCGCCCGGCCACCGGTTCGATGCCGAGGGCTGGGGACGCGCCAAGATCAATCCCGGTGCGCGCGAGAACACCACCATTGCGATCGTGGCGACCGACGCGGCGCTGACGCGCGATCAGGCGCGCCGCCTCGCCGTGATGGCCCAGGACGGGCTGGCGCGCGCCATCCGCCCGGTTCACACGCCATTTGACGGCGATGTGGTTTTTGCCGTCTCGACCGGGGCCAAGGTGCTGGCCGATCCCGAAATGGTCACGCTTGCCCGGTTGGGCGCGCTGTGCGCCGACACACTGACCCGGGCGGTCGCGCGCGCTGTGTTCGCGTCGGCGGGCCGGTAGCGGCGAACCTTACAGAACGGCAAGGTTCGTACTGGTCTCACCGGGCGGCTGTGATATGAATTATGACACTGCACGCAAGACTCCCGCTTGGGGCGGGGGGAGTCGGAGCAGTTTGGACAGGAGTTAGGGACACATGATTTCACGCTTTGCAATTCTCGCGGCACTGACCGGGTCGCTTGCGCTGGCGGCCTGCGGTGAGGACGAAACCGCAGCCGAGGAAGAACTTGAGCAGGCGGGTGAAGACCTGCGTGATGCTGCCGAGGAAATCGGCGAGTCGATTGAGGAAGCCACCGAGGAAGACGGCACCTTCGAACGCGCCGGCGAGGAAGTCGACGAAATGGTCGACAATGCCGAGCAGGCGCTTGAAGACGCCGGCGACGAGCTTCAGGGCGAAGACGACCCGGATTCGCCGAGCGAGCCGAACTAGGCCCGGCCTCCGGTAACTATAAAAAAAGCCCCGCCGGATACCGGCGGGGCTTTTTCGTGGAAGAGACGCCCGGGCCTAGTTGCCGGCGTCTTCGATGGCTTCACCGGCTTCCTGGACGTCTTCGCCGGCACCTTCAACGGTGTTGCAGGCGGTGATACCGGCGAGCATGAAGAGACTGGCAAGCAGGGCTGCGATACGGGGCATGGTTATCCTCCTGATATAAACCTCGAACGCAGTACGAACGTACGGCCGGGTGAAGCGTTCCACAGGCCCGGAAAATACTTCCCGCCAGCCTGCTGAATCCACGCTGCGCAATGACCTGCACAAACCGCATATAGCCCGCTTGCCACATCAAGAAGTGCTGTGTAGGTTCCGCGCCCTGTTCAGGACCCAAGCGGGCCTGGGCGGACAGGCGCCGGTAGCTCAGCTGGATAGAGCACCAGACTACGAATCTGGGGGTCGGGGGTTCGACTCCTCCCCGGCGCGCCATACACTTAGCACCGATTTCCGGGTGGCATTCTGAACCGCTTTCCGGCCCCGGTTCTGCGCAGTTCTACGCGCGCTCAATTCCCCTTCCCGGTCTCCCCGAAACGGCAAGCATGAGGCGTGCGAATTGCGTCTGCGCGGCTGTTCCTGCTCCAGCCTGGTGCTCGAGCTGCTCGGTCATCGCTGGCGGTCACCCATGCTTTGCCATGTCGTTCCAATGTGTTGGCGCAGTCATAACAACATCATTTGCAGGTAGAATGCATATCTTATAATCTCTACTGGGGAGAAAAATGATGGCCCGGCGCTTCTGCTTTAGGACTTTGGCTGCAGCGATGACGCTGAGCCTGGCGGTCGCCGCATCTGCGGGCGCGCAGTCTCAGTCCGTTCAGCCGACGCAACAGGCCGCAATCGTCCGGCAACCTGATCGCGCGCCGACACCGGACCAGCCGATCCAGTCGGTTGTGGTCTGGGATGAAGTTCGCGCGGATGCCCGTGAAGAGGCGGCCCGGCGTCAGCCTGTACGGACCGTCGCCGTGGCGCAGCAGACCCAGGCCTTCCCCCGGCCGCGCAATCTGCGACCCGGTGATCTGGACGGCATGGAAGTACCGATCCTGGTGCCGACCTATCGCGGACTGGGCTTTTCCAGCGAGCCGGACGTGCTGATCTTTCCACGGGGTGATTTCTACACCCTGGTCGCCATGGGCGAGGGTGTCACGATCGAGGTCTTCTGCACCCGGCTGGCTCACAGCGAACCCTTCAATCCGCAGGCCGCCCGGCGCCTCGTCGGCAGCGGGGCCGAAGGCTACCGTTCCGAACGCACCGAGTACGGGCGGGAGGTCTCGTTCAACCGCTATGGCGTTGCGTATTCGATCACGGTGGAGTGTGCCGATCCTATGCGTGACCCGCGCTGTACGGCGCCCGGTTACGGCGACCAGCTGATGCAGTCGCTCCAGGTCCTGCCGGGTTCGCGCGGCACACAGGGAGCTCAATGATGTCGCGTCCTGCTGAATTGGGTCTCGCTGTCGTCGTCGCCGCTGCCGGCATTGCAGCCATGATCTGGTGGCCGGCCGGGGAGGGGTTCGATGCCTCGGACCCCGTCGACATACCGGACGAGGCGTCCGGACCCGAACTGCCGGCCGACGGCGAACCGCAACCTGACGGCGCGGACGACGCCCCGCCCCAGGCGGACGACGAGGCGGAACCCGGACCGGAGCCGGAAGTCGTCGACGAGAGCGGTGACGCCTTTGCCTTCATGCCGCCGGGTGAGCTGCTCCCGGACAGCGGCACAGGGCTCACCCAGCAGATCAATTATGCACCTTCCATGCGGTTTCCGATGGAGCTTGGCCAAGCTTATGCCAACTCGCAGGTCTACGGCCACGGCGGCTTTCACGGACCGGGGGGCGGGCAATGCGACGGCGAGAATTATGCCTATGCCTGGCGGGATAATTTCTGTGAAACGCGCGGGCATTCGACTCCGCTCTGCCCGGCGGGGACCGGCCATCAGGGCCAGGACATTCGGCCGGCGAGCTGCGCGGACGCCTCGCATTGGGCTGTGGCCGCCGCGGATGGCACCATCACCTCGGTCGGCACGTATTCGGTTCGTCTGATGAGCGATGACGGGCTTCGCTTCACCTATCTCCACCTGGACAGCGACAGCCTGGTGGTCGAACCCGGTGACGTGGTCAATCGCGGCGACCGCCTCGGTCTGGTGTCGAACGAGTTTGGCGGCAACGCCACCACGATCCACTTGCACTTCGAGGTCAAGATGGCGGTCAATACGCCTGCCGGTCTGCAGAATACGCACGTGCCGCCCTATCTCGCCCTCGTGGACAGCTACCAGCGCTTGCTGACCGGCGCCGAGAACCAGGGCTGAGCAGGTCAACAGGCACGCCCGGCCTGCCTCGTCTGCCCGCAAAGCTTCGCGACGGGGGATTGAAATACCGAACGATCCTCCCTTACATCCCAGTGCCGCCCACCACCACCGACCGCTGATGTCGACAGGTCGGTCCGTCTCTGCCTCGAATATCTCGCTCCCGCGACCGATGAGGCGCGTCGGATTCCGGCCCTTGCAAATGAGAATGCCTCGCAATATAGGAGTGCGACTTATTCTCATTTGCTTGAGCCGAGGGGGCGGATATGACGATGCGGGCAGGGTTGTTGGCGGGATGCGCGAGCGCGGCAGTGTTGGCCGGCGCCGCTCAGGCGCAGGAGGCTGCACCGGATGCGGCCCCGGAGCGCGGCGCCTCGGTGGACAGCATCGTCGTGCTCGGCCAGAAGATCGAGAACCGATTTATCGAGGTGGATGAAAGCGTCTCGGTGGTCGGTCCCGAAGTGCTCGAGCGTCAGCCGGTGATCGACGTTTATGACGTGATCGAGCGGCTCCCCAACGTCGCGTCTTCGGTGGGCCAACGCGGCTTCGTGATCCGCGGCATCGACCAGCGCGGCGCGGCCGCGTCCGGCACGTCCAATCTCGCCCTGACGGTCTACGTCGATGATGCGGCCCTGACGAACCGGCAGACCTTCGCCGGTCCGCTGGACGTCTGGGACCTGGAGCAGATCGAGGTTTATCGCGGCCCGCAATCGACCAATTTCGGACGCAATACGCTGGCCGGCGCGATCTACGCCAGAACCCGCGATCCCGAGTTCGAATACAGCGCCCGCGCTCGCGCCTCCATCGCCGAATTTGGCGCCTCGCAACTGGCCTTGGCCGGCGGTGGCGGTCTGGTGGACGACGTGCTGGCCTTCCGCCTGTCCGCATCGCACCAGGAAAGCGACGGCTTCATCACCAACACCTTCCTGGACGAGCCCGCAGACGCGCGTGAGCTCACCACGGTTCGCGGCAAGCTCCTCTTCCAGCCCGGCCCTCGCGCGCAAGTGCTGCTGACCAGCAATTATTTCGAGGGCTATCGGGGCGACGATGGCGTGATCGGCTTCACGGACGACGAGGTGTTCGAACGCGAGGTCGCCTACAACACGCCCCGGCGCGAAGGCTCGGAAGGGTTCATCCATTCCGGACGCGTGACGATCGATATCGCCGACGGGCTCGAGCTGGTCTCGATAACCACCGCCAACCAGTCGGACTATGTGCGCACCGAGGATTTCGACGTCACCATCCAGCCGATCGCCGAACTCGACCGCTCGGGCGAAGACGATTCCATGAGCCAGGAGGTCCGGTTCAACGTCTCACGCGGCGCCCTGAACATGTCGGCCGGGGGCTATTACTATGACGGCCGCGAAACCTATGTGGATGCCTTCATAACGCCGGTCAGCATTCTCGATCCGCGCCTGCCCAACAATATTTTTGCCGAGCGGGTCAGCGACACCGCGCTCGATCTGGAAAACCGCGCGCTCTTCGTCGATGCCGAGTACGCCATCACCGACCGGCTCACGCTGCTGGCGGGGCTGCGCTATGACGAGGAGGAATCCAGCTTTGCGGCGGATGCCGTGACACGGCTCATCTCCGAGCTTCCGCCGGGTCTGGAATTCCTGCGTCAGTTCGAGGGAGAGGTCTCCAGCAGGGTGGAGGCCAGCTACGATGCCTGGCTGCCCAAGGCCGGCGTGCAGTATGCCCTGACTCCGGATCTCAACGCCTCCTTCGTGGTCAGCCGCGCCTATCGTGCTGGCGGCGGCGAGCTGAACGCCGTGACCGGCGAGACAAACGTGTTCGACCCGGAATTCATGACCAATTACGAAGCCGGCCTGAAGGGGCTGGGGGCCGGGGGCGCGCTGCAATGGGCGGCAAGCGTCTACTACGCCGACTGGACCGATCAGCAGATCAGCCAGCCCGCGGCGCCCAACGTCACCGACATCTTCATCACCGACAATGCCGGCGAGTCCGAAATCTGGGGCGTTGAGTTGCAGGGCGACTATGCCTTCAACGATCTCTGGCGCATTCGCTCCGCGCTGGGTTACGCCCATACCGAGTTTGTCGACTACCAGGTCTTCGACAGCACGGTAGGTGACTTCGTCGACGTCGCAGGCAACCGGTTCATCTACGCACCGGAATGGACCGGTTCGCTCGCGCTGGAGTATGGCGCGATGACGGGCGCCTACGGCTCTGTGTCCGCCAATTATACAGGGTCGAGCTACCGCGATGTGGAGAACGACCCGGCCGGGGAGAATGACGCCCGCCTGCTGGTCGATCTCCAGGCCGGCTGGCGCTGGGACCAGGTCGCGCTGATCGGCTATGTCCGCAACGCGCTGGACGAGGAATACACTTACGACCGCAACACAACGAGCGGTTTTGCCCGCCCCGGCGCGCCGCGCGTTTTCGGAATCCGGCTCGATGTCGACTACTGACGCCATCGCCTTTCTGGCCTGTGTGGCCCTGATGGCTCTGGGCACCATGGCCCTGCGCCGGGCTCTGCTTCAGCGCAGGGAGGCGGGGCGTCACTGGACCGTACTCGGCTGGGCAGCGATTCTTGCCGGCATCGGTCTTGCCGCCGTCCTGAGTGGCGCAGAACGCGGCCTCGCGCTGGCTGGCGTCGCCATCTCCCTGGCGGCCATCGCAGCGGTGCTGCTCGGCTTTCAGCGCCGGCCGGAGCGGGTGCGCGAGCGTGAAGTCTCCGCGGCTGAACCCTCCGAGCGCGCCTCGCGCTGGTGGCGCGGCGTGGTCCGGGTGCTGCTGGCCGGTCCGCTTTCGGGCGGTGCGGCGATCGGCGTGGGCCTCGCGGTCGCCGTGCACGCTCCGCTTGGCGAAGCGGACAGGCTGGTGCTGGGCGGTTCGCTGGTTCCGCTGGGCTGGGCGGCCGGGATGGCCTGGACGCTCGCCGATGACCGTATCGTGCGCCCCGGCCTGATCCTGATCGCTGTGGGCGCCGCCGGTTTCGCCTTTTCTGCTGTCTGAGGAGACGTCATGTCGCGCTGGCCCAGGATTTCATCCGGTTTCGTCAAGGCGATGCTCGCCGGCCATTCGGCGCTGGGGCTGGCCTTCGCGGCGCTGCTCTACCTGGTCTGCATTTCCGGCACGATCGTCGTGTTCAAGTCGGAGATCCGGCAATGGGAACAGCCCGGCGCGCCCCGCGTGGAAGGCGAGGTCTCCGATGCGGCGCTGGCCAATGCCATGCGCGAGATTGACGTCTACTCGAAGGCCCATGGCCCGATCCATTCGCTCTCGGTCTGGGCGCCGGAGCTGGGCGGGCCCTGGCTGCGCGCCCGTTTCTACGCCGATGACGGAGGGTATGAGCAATGGTTCGCCGACCCGGCCACCGGTGAGCTCGTATTGCGCGAACATGCGCCGCTGGCCGGATTCCTGGTTCATCTTCACGACGATCTGCACCTGCCCGGCCCCTGGGGGCGCTGGCTAGTCGGTCTGATGGGGGTGGCCATGCTCTCGCTCGTCATCTCCGGACTCCTGTCCCACCCGCGTATCTTCCGCGATGCGTTCTCGCTGCGCTGGGGCGGGTCGAAGCGGCTTCAGGAAGCCGATCTGCACAACCGGCTCAGCGTCTGGGCGCTGCCCTTCCACCTCGTCATCTCCTTTACCGGTGCCTTTCTCGGCCTGTCTTTCCTGATCGTCGCGATCCTGGCCTTTGCCGCCTATGACGGCGACCAGGCCGCGGCCATCGAAGCGGTCCTCGGTCCGCAAGCCGGCGAGGGGACACCCGCCGCCGACCTGCCGGATATGGACACCATCATCGCCGATGCGCGAGCGCGCGGCGACGGCCAGAAGGTCCGGTTTGTCTCGCTCGAGCATCCGGGCGAAGAGGGCCAGCTGGTCGGCGTGCAGATCGAGACACCCGACGACCTGGTTGCCGCCGAGGAGTATTTCTACGACGGGAGCGGCACCTTCCTTCGCACTCTGGGCAATGCAAAAGGTCCTGCCGGCCAGCAGACGCTGTCGGCCATGGGTCCGCTCCATTTCGGCGTGTTCGGCGGAATGCCGGTCAAGATCCTCTACGGTTTCCTCGGCCTCGCCTCCACGGTGGTCGCGGTCGGCGGGGTGACGATCTGGCTCGCCCGGCGTGCCGACAAGGGCCGGCCGGCGCCGCGCTGGGCCCGCGTCTGGACGGCGACCGTCTGGGGGACAGGGCTGGGCTTTGCCGCCGCCGCACTTGGATCGGTGATGCTGGAGGTTGCACCGGCTCTTGTCTTCGCGGCGGCGCTGGCAGGCGCCTTCGTGCTGGCGATTGCCTTTGACGCGTTCGCCTTGTCCCGGGTGTTGCGAGGGCTGACCGCTGCGATCCTGGTCGCTGCTGCCGGTGCGAAGCTGGCGGTGCATCCTGTCCTGCCTGCCAGCGCGTGGGGCGTCACCATCGCGCTTGTGGCCGCAGCCCTCGTGCTCGCCCTGTCGATCCGGCCGGTCAGGCGTCTGGTGTCTTTGCGCTCGTCCGTGCCTGCCGAGTGATGCGCGCCGCCGCTAGCTGTTGAACCGGGTTTCGACCCACTCGCGGGCGAGTTCCGGATCGTAGAAGAGGCGCGCTTCAAGTCCGGACTTCTCGAGTTCCGAGACCAGGTCGAGCCACCAGGCATTGCGCTGCGACCGGTCGATGATCGCGAAGACCTTGAGGCTGGAATTCATGGCATGTGCCATGATCTGGTCGATCTGCCAGAGATCTTCGCCGCGCTTCATGGGTGTTCCGGCGTGGTCGAAATCGAACGCCAGTCCATCCAGCTCTTGCGATTTGGCCAGTTCCAGAAGTTCGATAACCGGCTCAAGCTGGTCCTTGATCTCGGGCTCCGCGGGAATGCGGGCATAAAGGCAACTGCCGCCGATCCATTTCCAGTAATCAATGTTCATCGTCGTGTCCTGGCATAATCGCGTTGATTTTAAACGCGCATGTTCGCAAGTCCAGCCAGGCGGATGGCCGGCGGGCGATCTGTCCCCATCGCACACGTCGCTCAAACCTGCTCCGCGCGAAGACTGTGGGAAGCTACCCCTCGCGGCAGCCGCCGCCACCCCCGTCTTGCATGATTGCCTCATAGCCAGTATGGTTATGAAAGTGATTGAGAGAAGGGTGTGCTTTTGGCCAATCGAGTTACTGTATCCGAGCTGAAATCGCGCATGCGTCTTCCGGCTGTTGTCGCCCCGATGTTCCTGGTTTCGGGGCCTGCGCTGGTTCAGGCCGCGCGCGAAGCCGGCCTGATGGCGTCCTTTCCCTTCCCCAATGCACGCACGATCGACGTGCTGGAGGGCTGGTTGCGCGAGACCTGCGCCGGGGACGGACCGCGAGCGCCCTTTGCCGCGAACATGCTGACCCATTCCACCTATGGCCGCTTCGACGAAGAGCTGGCTCTGGTTGCGCGCTACAAGCCGGACGTGGTCATCACCGCGCTGGGCGGTCCGCGCCGCGTGGTCGACACCGTGCATGCCTATGGCGGGCTGGTGTTTGCCGACGTCAACTCGGTCGGTTTCGCAAGGAAAGCCATCGAGCAGGGCGCGGACGGGCTGGTGCTCGTCGCGTCCGGCGCAGGCGGTCATACCGGCTCGATGGCCGGGTTCGCGTTCGTCAGCGCCGTTCGTGAATTCTTCGACGGCCCGGTCATGCTGGGCGGCTCGATCGGCAACGGGCGCGCCATTCGCGCCGCCGAGGTTCTGGGCGCCGACTTTGCCTATATGGGCACCCATTTCATTGCGGCCCGCGAAAGCCTGGCCGACGAGGAATACCGCGAGATGCTGGCCGCGGCCGAGTTCGAGGATCTGATCCTGTCCGACAAGCTGACCGGCGCACCCGCTCACTATCTCAAGGCCAGCCTTGAAAAGATGGGCCTGCTGGATGCCGCTGCACGCAATGGCGGCCCCGACTTTGCCGACAGCGAGAACCAGGTGAAGGCCTGGCGCGATGTCTGGTCGGCCGGCCATGGCGTCGGATCGGTCAAGGAGGCGCGTTCCGTCGCCGCGATCGTCGACGAGCTGGCGGCCCAGTACGAGCAGGCGTGCGCCGTGCCGGCTCACCCGACCCAAAGCGCCGCGCGCGCTCTCGCAGGGTAAGCCCTGCATCCCGTCACCGGAGGAGTAACCCCCATGACCATGATCGAAACCGAATTCGAACGCGACGAGCTGACCTCGCTCAACCGCTTCAACCCCTATCTGAAGGGGATTTACGCCCCCGTGCGCAACGAGGTGACGGCGCTGGAGCTCGAGGTGGAAGGGGAAATCCCGACCGACCTGTATGGCGCCTATGTGCGCAACGGGCCCAATCCGATGCATGGCCCGGAAGGCATGCACCACTGGTTTGATGGCGATGGCATGCTGCATGCCATCTTCTTCGAGAACGGCAAGGCGGAGTACCGCAACCGCTATATTCACAGCCAGGACCACGAGGCCGACCGCGCCGGCACGCTGACTGCCGGCGGCATCCTGGAACCGGCCCGCCGCCCCGAAGGCGCGCCGACCGTCTACAAGGATACCGCGAACACCGACGTGGTTCTCCACAACGGGTCGCTGATGGCGCTCTGGTATATCAGCGGCCAGCCGGTGCGCCTCGATCCGCGCACGCTGGAAACCATCGGGACCGAAACCTTCTCCGGAGCGCTGCCCAAGAATGTCTCGGCCCACTCCAAGGTCGACCCGGTTACGGGCGAATTCCTGTTCTTCGACTACGATCTGTATAACCCGGTCATGTCGGCTGGCGTGGTCTCGAAGGATAACGAGCTATCTTGGTTCAAGGAGATCGAGCTGCCCGGTCCGCGCCTGCCGCACGACATGGCGATCACCGAGAATTACATGATCCTGATGGATCTGCCGGTCGTCTTCACCGAGGCCGGTCTGCGCAACAAGATGTGGCAGATTCACCAGCCGAAGAATCTGCCCGCCCGTTTCGGCGTCGTGCGCCGCGACGGCACGGGCGATGTGAAATGGTTCGAGACCGAGCCCTGCTACATCTATCACGGGATCAACGCGTGGGAGGAGGGTGACGAGATCGTCTTCTATGCCTGCAAGATGGTGCCCAACGGCCTGGCCCCGAACGCCGAGTTCGGCCCCTACGCGCCGATGGCCGCGGTGCTGGCCCTGCAGGCGGTGCTGCACCGCTGGTCGTTCAACATGAAGACCGGCGAGGTGAAGGTCGAACAGCTCGATGATCGGCGCACCGAATTCCCGGTCGTCAGCCTGGATCATATGGGCCGCAAGAGCCGCTATTCCTACAACGTCACCATTCCCAATACGCACACCCAGGTCTTCGACGGGCTCGTGAAATACGACCTGGAAAGCGGGCAGGGCACCGACCATCGCTTTGCCGAGGGCGTTTACGGCTCGGAGCCGGCCTTCGCGCCGCGCGTTGGGGCCAAGGACGAGGACGATGGCTATGTCATCACCTTCGTGACCGACAGTGCGACCGGGAAGTCCGAAGCGCTGATCCTGGATGCCAAGGATTTCGATGCCGCTCCTCTGGCCCGGGTCAAGCTGCCCCAGCGTGTGCCGGCCGGCTTCCACGGCACCTGGGCTCCCGGCGACGATATCGCGGCCTGATACCCGCAAATTCCTCCAGGCTGGGGGGATGCGCGAGGCGGCGCTCCGGTATTACCGGGGCGCCGCTTTTGCTTTGGGCGGCCACGGCACGAAGCCGCTGGTGCGCGCCATGTAATCGGCATAGCCCGGCTTTTCGCGCGCCATCTTCTTGTCCAGCGTGGCCACGCCCGTCACGTTGATGAGGAAGTGTGTCATCAGGATCGGCCCTACCACAGTCGGCAGCGCGAGCGGATTGGCGCTGGCGGCGATGAAGACGCCCCACCACATCACGGCGTCGCCGAAGTAATTGGGATGCCGGCTGTAGCGCCACAGCCCGGTATCGAGAATCTGGCCGCGCTTTTCAGGGTCGGCGCGGAAGGCTTTCAGCTGCCGGTCCGCAATCGCCTCGACGAGCACGCCGGTGAGCCAGATCGCGGCTCCGATCCACATCAGGACCGGCAGGGCTGGCGGACCGCTCAGCGAGAGCGCCACGATCACGGGCAGGGCCACGACCACCATGATATGGCCTTGCAGCAGGAAGACTTTTTTCAGCGCCAGCTTGTTGAAGGCCGCATCGGTCTCCGCCCAGCTTCTCAGCTTGGTGTAGCGCGCATCCTCGCCCTTGCCCCAGTTACGCTGGAAGATGAAGGCGGTGTAGCGCAGCGACCAGATCAGCGGCATGGCCGCGATCAGCAGGGGATAGAGTGTCCCTGGCCGGTTGATGAGCAGCAACAGGATCGAGATCAGCCCGAATCCGGCGCCCCAGAACATGTCGATGATGCTGACATTGCGGATTCGCATGCTGAGGAACCACAGCGCGATAACGCATGCCATGACCAGCGCGTAGGCGCTGATCAGGTTGACGAGAAGGGTCATCGTGTCCCCCCCGCCCGCATCAGGCGTTCGGCCAGGTCGCGGAAGGAGGCTTCTCCGTCGCCGAAATCCTGCGCTCCATCCAGCGACGCTGCGGCGTCCAGGTCCGCATCGCCGGTTATCGGATCGGGGATCAGCCCGCCCGTGCCCTCCATCATCGAGGCGCGTCGGATATAGCCGCCGCCCGCCACCCATAGTTCGCCATGACGCTTGCAGCGCGCATCGGCCAGCCACGCCGCCAGCGGCGCGCAGCCCTCAGGACGGAAGGTATCGCCCAGCTCGCCGGTCAAGGCATGTTCGGTCATGCGGGTCGTCGCGTAAGGCGCCAGCACGTTCACGCGCAGCGGACCGCGGCGGTGTTCGTGGGCGAGCGCTCCGGCGAAGGCTCGAACGGCGCCCTTGGAGGCGCTGTAAGGGCTGAAGCCGCCAATCCCGTACATCCCGGCCGAGGATGACACGAAGACCAGGCGTCCTGCGCCGCCTGCGTTCAGCTCGGGCAGGGCCGCGCGTACCAGGTCGACCTGCGCGGTGAAGTTCACCGTCATGATCTCGTCGAAGGCGTCACGCGGTGTCTTCTCGAAGCGCAGCGCATCTCCGCGGATACCGGCATTGAGGATGAGGGCGTCAAGGCGGCCGAACGCGGATTTCGCCGCCGCCACCATGGCCTCGGCGGCACCCGGCGCAGCGATGTCGCTTCGCTCGGCAATCGCTTCGCCCCCGGCCGCCTTGATCTCTTCGGCCACCGCGCCGGCACTGTCAGCCGCGCCCTCGCGCTGGCGGTTATTGACCACGACCCGTGCACCGGACGCAGCGGCGGCCAGCGCGAACGCTCGGCCCAGCCCTTTTCCGGCTCCGGTTACCAGGACCACACGGTCCTTCGATGCATCAGACATCACGTCCCTCCCGAATTGACTCGGAAGAACGCTAGTAAGTTTGTTTATGAAAGTCTATGCGGAAGCGGCGTCCGCTGCCATCTTCCGGGCCGGCACGATGGAGTATTGTACATCTGTGGGCATCAGCGGTTTCTCACACGCTGAACAGACCATCGCCGGCTCCAGCGGCTTGCCGGTATGCCGGTTCAACAGCAGCAGGGGCGGCCCCTCCGGTGTCAGATACCAGCGATCGCCCCAGGCCATCAGCATGACCAGGACTGGGTAATAGTCGATGCCCAGCTCCGTCAGCCGGTACTCGTATCGAGGCGGATTCTGCGAATAGAGCCGCTTGTGGATCAGCCCCATGTCGATGAGCCATTGCAGACGGTCGGCCAGGATATTCGTCGCGATCGCCGCGTCTTTCTGAATCTCGTCGTAGCGCCGGAAACCGGTGAAGATGGAGCGCAGGATCAGCGACGCCCAGCGATCGCCGAGCACTTGCAGGATGACATCCAGCAGGTTGTTGTCCGAGCCCGGCGCGGTCTCGCCGCGCTGCTTGCGCCGTCGGCTGTGGCGCGGCGTCACCCAGCCCATCCCCGGCCCGTGCTGCCAGGCGACATCGCGGGCCGTGAACGCCATGTCGCTCGACAGGCTGTAGGGCGTGGGTTCGATATCTTTCGTGCCGCACGCAGTGTGGGTCAGGCGAACCCGGAATTTGGCGCTGGCCGAGCCCCAGCGCTGTTCCCAGCGCAGCATGGCCAGTGCGACCCAGTACAAATCGCGGCCTTTTTCCGTCATCACGTATTCGTAGCGCGGCGGACGATCGGAATATTTGCGCTTTTCGAAAAGTCCGGAGGCGACCATCTGCTTCAACCGCTGGCTGAGCAGGGCCTTCAACAGGCCGGTACGCTTCTGAAAGCCGTCGAATCGGCGCTCCCCGAGCCAGAAAGCCTCAAGGATGAGCATGGTCGGCACGTCGCCGACATCCTCCAGCGCCCGCCAGATGGAGCAACACCGGATCAGCTTCACATCGGTTGGCGGTTGAATCATAGGCCTCGTCATACGCGAACTATATCCGAACTGGCTTGCATTGTCACAGTTTCTGCGCCCCAATCTGTCGAAAGCTCTGCAATTGAGCTTGGCATGGAGCCGCTAAGTTGGTTTGATTACGAAAGCCACAGGGCCAATGAAAGAATACGGGGAGAAAGCACGATGTCCATGAGCGACCGCGAGACCAGGCATCAGTATTACCGCGATCAGGGCTGGTGGGACGACCGCACGCTTCACTCCGTGTTCGATGCCGCCGCCGACGCGGTCCCCGACCGGGTCGCGGTCGTCGATCCGCCAGACTGCGAAACACTGATCGGGCGTCCGCCCAGGCGCCTGACCTATAATCAGGTTCAGAACGCGTCTCACAACCTGGCCTACACGCTGCGCGAAGCCGGGGTGAAGCCCGGGCGCGCCGTGCTGGTCCAGCTGCCCAATACGGCCGAGCTGAGCGTGCTTTACCTGGCGCTGTCGCGCCTGGGGGCGATCATCAGCCCGGTTCCGATGCAGTATGGCCGTCACGAGATCGGCCACATGGCTCGCGAACTCGATGCGGTCTGTTTTATCGGACAGTCCCACTTCAAGGGTGTGCCTGCGGCGTCGGGCGTCGCCAGTGCGCTGGACAAGAGCGTGACGCGTTTCTCCTTCGGCTCGCCGGACGACAAGGCGCGGTCGCTCGCCCTCTACCTGGCCAAGCCTTCCGAGCGTATCGAGGAAAGCGCGGCGACGGCCGACAAGATCTTCACCGTGTGCTGGACGTCGGGCACGACCGGCACGCCCAAGGGCGTTCCGCGTACCCACCAGCACTGGTTCGCCCAGGTCGTCGCGATCGAGGATACCGTGCCGCTCGAGGACGGGGAGACGATGCTCAACCCGTTCCCGATGACCAACATGGCCGCATTGTCAGGATTCTTCTTCTACTGGCCGCAAGTGCGCGCGACGCTGGCCCTGCATCACCCGTTCGATCTGCCGGTCTTCCTGCAGCAGCTCGTGCAGGAAGATGTGGCCTACACGATCGCACCTCCCGCGGTATTGAACATGTTTCTCCAGAACGAGGAGCTTCACTCCAAGGTCGATATCTCCGGCGTGAAGTACATCGCCTCGGGCAGCGCGCCGCTCGACCCGTGGATGGTCAGCGGCTTCAAGGAGAAGTTCGGGATCGAGATCATCAACTTCTTCGGCTCCAACGAAGGCATCGGCCTGTGCGGCGGCCCGAACGAAGTGCCCGACACCGAACAGCGCGCCACGCTCTTTCCCCGCTTCGGCCGGCCCGAGATCGAATGGCAGAACCGGTTCGGCCAGCGCTTCGAGACCAAGCTGGTCGAGTGGGAGAACGACGACAGGGAGATCACCGAGCCCGGCGTGCCCGGAGAGATTCTCATCCGGGGCCCCAACGTGTTTGACGGCTATCTCAACGATGCAGGCGAGGGCGTCTTCGATGCGGACGGCTATTTCCGTACCGGCGATCTGTTCGAGATTGCCGGCGAGGGCGATCTGGCGCGCTTCTACCGCTTCAAGGGACGGCGCAAGGAGCTCATCATCCGCGGCGGGATGAATATCTCGCCCGAGGAGCTGGACGGCATTATCAGCGCTCACCCGGCCATCGCGGAGGCGGCCGTGTGCGGCTATCCCGACCCGATGATGGGCGAGAAGGTCGCGCTGTTCGCCGTCCTCAAACCGGGCGAGAGCCTGACGCTGGACGATGTGCGCGCCTTCCTGACCGAGCAGGGCGTGGCCAAGTTCAAATGGCCCGAGCGTCTGGAGATTGTCGACGCGCTGCCGCGCAACCCGCTCAACAAGGTGGTTCGCGCCGAGCTCGCCGCCCGCCTGAAACCGGCATGACCGCGCCGCGAATCGCCGGAATCGCCATGACGCCCATGGGCAAGCAGCCCGGGGCGAGCGTGAAGCAGCTGACGGCGCAGGCCGTATCGGCCGCTTTGGCCGATGCCGGGATCGGTTCGGACCGGATCGAGGCCGCCTGGTTCGCCAATACCCGCCAGCCCATGCTGGAGGGCCAGAACACGATCCGTGGCCAGATCGCCCTGCGCGAGGCGGGCATCGAAGGCATTCCCATCGTCAATGTGGAGAATGCCTGCGCCAGCGGATCGACCGCGCTGTGGCAGGCGGCGGCCCATATCAGGGCCGGCCTGTGCGAAACCGCGCTTGTGGTCGGGGCGGAGAAGATGTTCTTCCCCGACCGGGCCGACGCGGTCGCCGCCGCCTTTCGCGGCGGGACCGACATTGCCCGCATTGACGAGGTCCACGCGGCGGTCGACCGGCTTGCCGCCGAGCTGATCCCGGAAGACCAGCGTAGCGGCGCTGCGACCCGCAGCTTCTTCATGGACAGCTATGCGGCGTTCGCGCGGCTGCACATGAAGACGTTCGGCTCGACCCAGCGCCAGCTGGCTGCCATCGCGGCGAAGAATCACGATCACTCCGCGCTCAACCCGCTGGCCCAGTACCAGAAGCCGATGAGCATCGAGGAGGTGCTGGCCGACAAGCTCATTGTCTGGCCGTTTACCCGCTCCATGTGCGCACCGATCAGCGACGGCGCCGCGGCGCTGGTCCTGATGGCGGATAGCGCGGTACCGCAGGCGGCCAGAGCCCGCGCAGTGAGCCTGCGCGGGATCTCGCTGCTCAGCGCGACAAGCCGCGCGCCAGAAGCGTTCGACCAGCATGTCGGCGCGCGCACCGCCCGCGCCGCCTACGAGCTCGCCGGCATTTCGCCTGAAGACATCGATGTCGCCGAGGTCCACGACGCCACCGCCTATGCCGAGCTTCAGCAGACCGAAAATCTCGGACTTTGCCTGCCAGGTGAGGGCGGTGTGTATGCGGAAGCCGGCCATACCCGTCTGGGTGGACGCACACCGGTCAATCCGTCCGGCGGGCTGGTGTCCAAGGGACACCCCGTCGGCGCGACCGGCATTGCCCAGCTCTTCGAACTGGTGACCCAGCTGCGCGGCGAGGCGGGCCGGCGCCAGGTGGACGGCGCGCGGATCGCCGTGGCGGAAAATGGCGGCGGCTTCCTGGACGTGGAGGAGGGCGCGACCGTGGTCAGCGTGCTGGAGGCCCCCGCGTCATGATCGCCGCTATCGACCGATTCCTGGCCCAGGCGCAGCGCATGCCGGACGCGCTGGCCGTGCGCGACGAGAGCGGCGCGGCGCTGACCTATGGGGCGCTGGCGCGCCGGGCGACGCGGCTTGCGGCAGGTCTGCAGGCCAGGCTCGGCACCAGCGAAACCCGGATCGTCGCACTGGCGGCCAAAAATCATGGCGAGCACCTGGTCGCCATGTTGGGCATCTTCCTGTCGGGCCATAGCTGGCTGCCGCTCAACCCGCGCAGCGCACGCGCGCTCAATGACACCGTGGTCGCGACGCTCAAGCCCGGCCTGGTGCTGCGCGATACGGCCTGTGCCGACTGTGTCAGCGAGACTCGCGGCAGCGTCGCCTTCTCCGCCTCGGCGTCCGGATGCCTCGATGCGCTCGCGATCGATGCGGACGGCTGGCGGCGTCCGTCCCTGGCGCCGGACCATGTGATGAGCATCAAGCTGACCGGCGGCACGACCGGCACGCCCAAGGCCGTCGCTCAGACCCAGTCGATGATCGCCACGGTGATCGACGACCTGACGCAGGTCTTCGCCATCGGCCCGGATTCGGTCAATCTCGCCGTCGCACCGCTCTCCCACGGCGCGTTCCATCTACTGTTTCCGGTGCTGGCCCAGGGCGGGCGGCACGAAGTGCTGGCCAGCGCCGATCCGGACACGGTACTGGACACCATGGAGGCGCGCGCCGTCACCCACACCTTCATGCCGCCCACGCTCATCACCAAGCTGGTCTCGACCGGAAAGGCCACGCCGGACCGCTTCCCGGCCCTGCGTGAACTCATCTACAGCGCCGCGCCCATGGCTCCGGCCCAGATCGAAAAGGCGCAGGCCGCCTTCGGCCCCCGCATCGCAGTGATGTACGGCCAGGTGGAGGCGCCGGTCGCGGTCAGCGCCATGAATGCGGACACGCTCTCGTCTTCCGGCAAACTGGAAAGCGTCGGCCAGCCCTGTCCGTCAAGCGAGGTGCGTATCGACGCCGGACCCGGCGAGGACGGGGAGATCCTCGTGCGCGGCCCGCTCGTCGCGCAGAGCTATCTGACGGGAGAGGAGTTTCCGGCGACGCAGGGCTGGCTGCACACCGGCGACCTTGGCCGTATCGACCCGGCCGGCTTCCTCTACATCCGGGGCCGCGCGCGCGAAATGATCATCACCGGCGGCTTCAACGTCTATCCCGGTGAGGTCGAGCGCGCGCTCTTGAGCGTCGAGGGGGTGGAGGAAGCGTGTGTTTTCGGCGTCGCCGACGACTATTGGGGCGAGCGCATCGAGGCGGCCATCGTGCATTCCGGTGCGGTGAGCGAGGACGACCTCGGCCAGGCGGTGCGCGACGCCATCGGCGCAGTCGCCGCGCCCAAGACCTATCACGTCCTGGAGGCTCTGCCGCGCAATGCGGTCGGCAAGGTGGTGCGCCGCGAGGTCGCGGCGGCGCTCTCCTGACGGGTTCTCCTACCCGTCTTCCGAAGCTCTCTTGACCGGCCGGATCATCATGCTGGCCGAGCCGCGTGCGTGCACCGTGCCATCCGGCGAGCAGACGCGCGTTTCGGCCACGCACAGCGTGCGTCCGCGGTGAACGATGTCGGCTTCGGCGCGCAGGCGCACGCTGTCGGACGGCGCGCCTTTCAGATAGCGCACCTGCAGGTCGGTGGTGGCGAAACGCTCGTTCGGCCCCAGCAGGGTCAGCAGCGCGCACCCGGTCACTGCATCCATCAGCCCGGCCATCACCCCGCCATGCACGCCCTTCATCAGATTGGCGTGCTCGGGCCGGATCGGGCAGTCGAGATGGGCATAACCCGGCCCGAAATCGGCGACGCTGAAGCCCAGCAGGCCGGCAAAGCCCGGCGCCTTGCCGGACGCCTTCCACTCGGTGAGGATTTCCAGCCCGGTCTGGCCCTCGCCCGGCGCGCTCATTGAGCCGCCTCGGCCGGCACGGGCTCGCGGAACTGCACGATGCGGAAGCGGTCGGCCACGAAGGCAAGATCGGCCAGGCACGCATTGCCCGCAGGGTTCAGCCCGGTGACGTGATAATCGCTGTAGGCGGCGGCAAAGTTGATCGGCATGCGCTGGTCCATGTTGATCCATAGCGAGGCGCCCGCATCGGTGAAGGCGTCCTGTGCCGCTTCGATGAAGTCCCGGTCGGAGGAATAGAGGTAGGAGGAGATCGCTCCGCGCTCGGCGGCGAGCGTCGCGGCATTCTGCAACGCCGCCTCCCGGCTCGGTTCGCGGATCAGGAAGCAGACCGGCGCGAACACCTCTTCGCCGTAGAGGTCGACCGCATCGGCCTCGACCTCGACCACCAGCGGGGTTGCCGTCTGCGCGCCCGGGAAGTCGGGATGCTCATAGGGGCGGCTGTCCAGCACGACCCGCCCGCCAGCGGCCTTTACGCGCTCGCGCACCTGCTCGATCAGATCGATAGATTGGCGCGCCTGCACGGCGCCGCACAGGGCCGCGGCGCGCTTGGGGTCCTCGGTCCGCTTGGCGATCGTGTCGGCCAGGCGCTGGCCGACCTCTTCGAAGGACAGCGTCTCGCCGCCGGCGATCTTCACCCCGTCGGCCGGAATATGGATGTTCTGCGGGCTGGTACACATCTGGGCGGAGAAGCCGCACAGCCCGTTGGCCAGTCCCCCGATCAGCCCGTCCGGGTCGGACAGGGAGTCCATCACGACGCCGTTGCAGCCCGCGGTCTCGGTATAGACCAGCTTGTCGGCACAGTGCTCTTCGATCCAGAGGCCGAAGCGCTGGCTGCCGGTATAGTCGATGATCGCGCAGTCGGGGTGCTGCAGCAGCTCGATCGTGATCGGGGTCTCGCGCTCGTCGGCGGCCATCAGGACCATGTTGGGGTCGAGCCCGCACGCGGTCAGGGTTTCGCGCATGCGCTTGACGGCCATCGCCACGGGCAGGATGCCGTTGGGATGGGGTTTCAGGATCACCGGATTGCCGGTCATCAGATTGGCAAACACGGCCGGGTAGGCATTCCAGAGCGGGAAGGTGGCGCAGCAGACCACGACTGCCACCCCGCGCGCGCGGATCCGGTATTGCTTCTTCAGCTGGACCACGCCGGTCCGGCCGAAGGATTTCTCCCAGTCGGCTGTTCGTGGCACATCCTTGAGCGCCTTGTAGGCATAGGCCAGCGCTTCCACGCCGCGGTCGAGCGCGTTCGCCCCGCTGCCCGAGAACGCCATCAGATAGGCCTGGCCGGCAGTGTGCATCGTCGCGTGAGCGTTGGCGAAGGCCTGCTCTTCCAGCGCGAACGCCATCTCCAGACAGACGCCCGCGCGCTCCTCCGCAGTCAGGCGCTGCCAGGGCTTCATCGCGGTCTTGGCCGCATCGAACAGCGCCTGCGGGTCCGGCTTGGGGTAGCGCACATCCAGCGTCTTGCCGGTATAGGGCGAAATCTCGTAGCCGACCTCGCCGATCGTGCCGGGCTGGTCCAGGTCGAAACGCTGGCCTAGCATGGCCTCGAAGCGTGCCTTGCCCTCGGCGGGCCGCTCCGGCCCGTGCAGGCTGGTACTCGGAGACTCGGTGAAGGGGCTCCAGTAGCTGCGCGTCTCGCAAGCCTTCAGCGCGGCGTCGAGATGGGCCTTGTTGCGCTCGTACAGGGCGGCGGGACGTTCGGCTGACATGATGTCGATCCTTGCACTGGGTTTCGTAATGCGTCGAGTTAGTATTATTGTGAAAGTAAGTTAGCCGTTACCGGGTCGTCGATGCAAGGGTGCGTCGATGCGATCTGCAATGTAACCAGAAAAGGAGCCCCGCGTGTCCCCATTGGTGAAAGCCGTAAACTTCTATGGTCGCTTTCTTATCCCGTTTTCGGTCATGGGCTACAAGCTGCACGGCCTTGGAAAGCCGGGCAATTACGACACGCTGGCCGGGCAGACCCTGCTGGTCACCGGTGCCACGGGCGGGATCGGGGCGGCGATCGTGCGCACCGCCGTCGCCCAGGGCGCCCGGGTCCTGGCGGTCGGCCGGTCGGACGAGAAGCTGGCCCGGCTGGAATCCGAAACCTCTGCCGGTCCGGGCAGCCTGGTGCCGCTGAAGGCCGATCTCAGCCTCGCCAGCGAAACGCACGCCTTGCTGGATACGCTCGAGCAGCGCGGCGACCGCATCGATACGCTGGTCAACAATGTCGGCATTCTCAGTCATTCCTGGCGCAAGACCGAAGAAGGCTTCGAGCAGATGTATGCCGTCAACGTTCTCTGCGCCTACATCCTGACCGAGGGCCTGTTCGATCGCGGCCTGTTCGCGCCCGAGGCAACCATCGTGAACATGGCGTCGGGCGGCATGTACAACGCGCCCCAGAACCTGGCCTACATGGAGCAGGGCGAGGAGGGCTTTAACGGCTTTGCCGCCTACGCGACGCACAAGCGCGCCCAGCTCGTCCTGTCCGACCTGTGGACGGCGCGCGCCGACGATGCGCGCGCCTACACCATGCATCCCGGCTGGGCCGATACCGAAGGCGTCGAGCGCAGCCTGCCGCGCTTTCACAAGATTCTCGGCGCGTTCCTGCGCTCGCCCGAGCAGGGCGGGGACACCGCCCTCTGGCTCTCCGCGCAACGGCCCGAGCCCCAGGAAGGCCGCCTCTGGTTCGATCACCGGCCGCGTCCGGCCCATGTCTACGACAGTACGCGCCAGCCTCTGGCGAGCGCGGAGGAGATCGTCTCCAAGCTGCGCGAAGACGCGGCCCGCGTCGCCCCCTCGAAATAGAAGGACCCGACTTCATGAGCAAACTCGACAGCTTTCTCGGCCTCATCGATGACTGGAAGCGGGGCGATCTCGACAGCGTCTCGGCCCGGCTTCACCCCGATGTGGTCTGGCATTTTTCCGCCACCACCAAGCCGCCCGCCCATGGCCGGGATGGCGCGATCGCCTTTCTCAAGGCCTATGGCGAGGTCTGCGTCACCAGCCGCCTGCGCCTGTTCAGCCATGCGGAGAACGAGAGCCAGCTCTTCTACGAGGCGACCGAGGACTTCGACACCCCGGCAGGACGCCACGTCCTGGTGCCCTATGCGGGCATTGTCGATTTCGATGCGGACGGTCTCATCACCGGCTGGCGCGACTATTTCGACCGCGCCCTGATCGACGACCAGGTGGCCGGAGAACGCACCCTGCCGGACTTCTGCGAAGACCTGGTCAAACGCCCGTCGGTGTGAGCGGACGCGTATCGCGACACCATGAAGGGCTTCAGCTCTGAACAGCTGGAGCGCAACACTTGAACCGTTATTTGGCGGAGTTTGACTTCGGCTACAACGAGGGAGAGGCTAGCGGCGCTGATGATCGCGTGCGCACAGATTTTGCACTGCCCGGTATTACTGGGAAGCGGCTCACCTACTGAGGGCCTCACGCAACGTAGGAAGGGCTGACTCTCTGCTTGGCACTGGGTTCCATCGGACCGTTCAGGAAATCTTGGATGCACCCAAGATTATTCAGGATTCGATGATCTGGCGGGACAAAGGACACGGTGACTACAGCATATGTGATCTGCGAGTGATTGCGCCGAGTAACCCAATATGGGGCCTAAGACTGTCCATGACCGCTCACGTGCGAATGTTGCCACGCAAGTGCGGATTCACCTTGATCTACGGGCAGCGGATTTTTTCGTTGGATGTAAATCCGAGCCGGATACACAACAACCGCACCGGCGAGTCGATTGAAACGAGCCATTGGACAACGTGGCCCTGTGATATCGCCGAGGCGGACAACGGCGATAAGATCCACGTCCAATGGTTCGGAGAGTTTCTTGGCCGTGCTAACATCATCTTTCAAGGTAAGTATGTGAGGCCCCCATATTTGCCAGAGCAGGCGGGACTATTCGGCGATGAGTGATCCACTAAGCGAGACCGCGCTTCGCGAAGCCATCTGCGCGCTGACGCGCGCTAAGAAGACCCAGCAAGGTTTTGAGGTCTCGTTGCCCCAAGTTTACCATACCGGCCAGGCAGTAGAGGTTGTTGTTGCCACCCACGGCGACGGCTTTTTGGTCCACGACAACAGCTACGCAGCTATGCTGCTTTCGTCGCACGGGTTGAAAATCGGCAAAAAGCTCGCAGAGGCGCTTGCGCCGCAAATCGCAGCGTATGGCTGCGAAATGGATGAGTTCCGAGTAAGGCGGGCATGTAGTTCTCCTAGCCAGCTAGGCTTTGCCATGTCTACGGTCGGCTGTGCATCGCGGCTCGTCGCAGACCAATTGTTGAAGGTCGATCAAGCGCCGGTCCGCGACTTTAAGTCCTCTGTGATCAGTCGTGTCACTGAAACAGTGGGCACTGAGCGGATCAGGACAAATGAAGAGGTAAACGGCCACCTTGGCAGCCGATATCGGGTGTCGATCACTGTGCTGGACGCCAGACAGGCAAGGCCATTAGCGTTCGTGGAGCCCGTCGCTGATCGGGACGCGATCCCTCGTCGGTTTAAGCAGTTCTATGACTTGGCCCGAACAGAGCAGTATCTGTCTGTTCAGCGTGTTGCTGTTTACGACGATGAGCAAGCCATGGCGCAGGGCGATGCACTCCTGATGCAAGAGGTCGGCAACTTTGTTCGCTACAAGGACGCTCCGGTCCGATTCAATGAGTGGGCGACAATCCAATGAGTGAGCGGGGCACAGTTAAGCCGACAAGTTCCGAAACCTCTCCCGCGAGCTGGATGCGGCGAGTCCAAAGATCACTTTGACGGGTGTGTTAGACGCGCGACGAAGCACGACCCGTCGCCTGAGAGGACCGCAGAGTTGAAGGAGGAAAAGCCCGGCCAGTGTGCCGGGCTTTTTCGTGGAGGGGGCTATGGAAATTGAGGCGATCTCATTTCAGCTTCCAACCCTTGGAGCCTTTGAAGGCGTCTCGAAGCGCTCCTTTGGCTTGATCGAGAGCGGCATTGCGGGCCTGCGCTTCAATCTCTCCGTAGGCTCCGAACCGTTGACCGCACTTCTTGCAGGACATGACGCTATCGGCGGTGATTTCATCGTCGGGCGTAGTGAGCACGGTTCCGCCGCAGTCTTTGCACTCAAAGGTGATGTTGATGCGATCTTCTGACATCGGCTCTCCAGTCGCAGGGGATGGAAACTCAGCGCAGTTTGCGTTGCGGCGATGCCCAAATGGCGTTTATTGCGTCGATGGGCGGGTGATCCCAGTCTGTGACAATGCCACTAGCGGCGTCGATAACCGCAAGCCGGTCGTTTCCGTCCATGATGGCGCTAACAATCTGGAACGCCTGGGCGGCGCTATACTCGGTATTCACATAGAACAATGAGAACTGAAACTGATGCCATGTGCCTAGTGAGCGAATGGCATCCCGCACGGCATCATAACTTTGGCCCGGCGACAGCAGGTCGTAAGCGATGAATAAATTGTACGCCATTTCCGATTCTCCCGTCGCGTTAGTGCGATCCTAGTGCAACCGGAAATGGGGAGCGAGTCGTGGTTTGCAAACTACATAATCGCCAAAAAATAACCCCCGGCCGATTGGCCGGGGGTTTTTCAGTCTCGGGTCTTGGTTGGTGTCTAGAAGCGGACTGAGCCCTGGATGCCGAAGGTTTGCGGGCGCAGCGGCACCGCATACCAGGTGTTGGCGCCGACGCTGCTGGCGAACGGCACGTTGGCCGCGAAGGTCAGGATTTCCTCGTCCAGCAGGTTGCGGCCGATCAGGGCGACGTCCCAGCGATCGGACTCGAAGCCGACCCGCAGATCGACCAGCGTGTAGGAATCCTGGATCGCGGCTTCGTCCAGATTGTCGTGGATGTTGTGCTCGCCGGTATAGCCGGCATTGAGCGTGCCCACGAAGTCGATCCGGTCGCTGACCGGGCGCATGTAGTCGAGACGCGCAAAGCCGGTCCATTCCGGCGTGAAGCGGCCCCGGCGTCCGGTGTAGTCGCACAGCTGGACCCCGTTCACGACATCGCCATCCGGCGTCTGACCGAAGGCGCAGTTGCCGCGGCGGAAGTCGGTGTATTCAAAGTCGAGATAGGAGAGGCCGGCGGCCAGCGACAAGCTGTCGGTCAGAGCAATCCGCCCGTCCATGTCGATCCCGCTGACTTCGGTTTCACCCGCATTGCCGACATTGAAGCCGATCGTGCCGTCAAACTGGCTGATCTGCAGGTTTTCGTACTTGGCGAGGTAAGCCGTGGCGTTGAACTGCGCGCGTCCATCCAGCAGGTCGGCACGAAGGCCGGCCTCGTAGGAGGTGACGGTCTCGTCGTCGAATTCGAAGAAGGCCGTCGAGTTGCCGCGAACATCGAAGCCGCCGCCCTTGAAGCCTTCCTTGTAGGAGGCGAACAGCATCACATTGTCGCTCGCATCGAACTCCAGCGTGATGGCGGGGGTGAAGCGGTCTTCTTCCCGGCTCTGGTTGAGGTCGTGACCGGCCGCGCCCGGATTGTTGAGCGCAACACCGAGCCCGCCCTGCACGATCGCAATCGCGACCGGGTTGGTGGTGAGCGGCGCGCCGAAGGCATCCGGCGCGGTGGTGGCCGTGATCTGGCGGCTCGCGTCCTTCTCTTCATAGGTCCAGCGCAGACCGGCGATCACGCGCAGACGCTCGGTGATGTCCAGGTTGAATTCGCCGAACACGGCGTAGGCCGTGGCTTCCTGCTCATAGGCCCGCTCCAGGCCGACATTGGCGATGGGAGCAAAGCCGAGATTGGCAATGCCCGGCCCGAAGCCGGTGACGTCACCAGTGGTCAGCGTATTGTCCTGGAAGTAGCCGCCCACGATCCAGGAGAGGCGCTGGTCTTCGCGCGAGGCAAAGCGCACTTCCTGGGAGAATTGCTCGTACTCCTCGGACACCAGGCCGGTCAGGATGTAGTAGTTGGTAAAGTCGAGATCGGCGAACTCGCTGCGGTCATAGGTGACGAAGCCGGTCACCGTCGTCAGCGTGCCAAGGTCGAAATCGGTATTCGTCGTCAGCGTCGTGTTGAAGACGGTGTTGTCCGAATACTCCAGCGAGTTGCCGTCGCGTACGAAATCGAACTGCGTGTTCGTCATGCCGCCGGTCAGGCCGACCGCGTTGAGGGCCTGGGCGTAGGTCGGGCCGACCGTGGCCTCGTCGCGCACGACCTCGATCTCGCGTCCGGTATTGTCGAACGTGTTGTGCTCGACTTTCAGCGTGGCGTCGAAATTGGCCGTCGGCTCGAAGGCCAGGACGCCGCGAATGGCGAACTGCTCGCGCTGGGGTTCGTCGCGGCCCAGATTGGAATTGGTGACGAAGCCGCCGCTATCGGCGTAACGGATCGCCACGCGTCCGCCCAGGGTCTCCGTGATCGGCCCGGAGACATAGGCGTCCGCCGTCAGCTCCTCATAGTCGAACAGATAGGTGGAGGAGACCCCCGCCTCGAACTCGTCGGTCGGCCCGGCGGTGACCAGGCTGAGCGCGCCACCGGTCGTGTTCTTGCCGAACAGCACCGATTGCGGGCCGCGCAGGACCTCCACGCGTTCGAGATCGAAGAAGGGCGCGCGGATCAGCCGGGCGCGGCCATAGCTGACCCCGTCGATGAACTGGGCGACCGATTGCTCGAATGCCGGATCGTTGCCGGTGCCGATGCCGCGGATGTACATTTGCGTCCCGATGCCGGTCTGGGTGACCTGGAAGTTCGGGATGCTCAGCTGAAGATCGTCGAGCGTGTTGATCTCGAAATCGTCGAGGGTCTGGCCTTCCACGACGGTAAGCGCAATTGGCACGTCGGTAATGGCCTGCTCGCGCTTCTGTGCTGTCACAGTAATAACATCGAGCTGCTGTGCGTACGATGTTGATGCGCCGATGACCGCACCTAGTGCGCCAAGTGCTACGCCCTTCATCCAACGATGGTTTTTCATGCTGTCCTCCCCGGATCGTGTGTTCTGCCGAAATGGCTGGGGGCTCTACCGGCCCTCTCATGGACAGGAATATGACATAGTTGGTTTGCTAACGAAAGTGACGAAAGCGCAATTTTAGGCACCAGAACGCCTTGTTCTCAGCGTTCAGTCCTGTCGGAAGCGTGAAATCAGGACGCTTGCAGAAGGCGAAAGCGGGCTAGGTCCGTCCGAAATCGATGGCCCGCTGCATGCCCTCGGCAATCTTGCGGGCCCGGAAAACAAATGCCGCAGCGGCCTGCGGGGGGCATACTTCACGGGCGGTATGAACAAACAGGGTAAGCCAGCGGTCGAAATGGCGCCCCTCTATGTCCAATGCGGCATGAAGCGGCACCGGCCGGCCGGAATATCGCCGGGTTCCCAGCATCACAGACGACCAGAAAGCGTACATGCGTTGCAGGTGGGGCTCCCAGTCGCTGATCCGCTCGGCAAACACCGGCCCGATGAGGGCATCCTGCTTCACCCGGTCGTAGAACGCATTGACCAGTGTACGGATCATGGCCTCGTCGATGCCCGGACCGGACGCATCCCGGATATCGGAGTTTGAAATATCAGACGACTGCATAAAAAAATTCTCAGGGGTTAAGGGGCGTTCAGGCGTCGGTTGAGGTGACGATTCCTACGTTAACATATTGAAGAAACAAGATCTGATCGGCGAATCGTCGCGTCCTGATTCGAATCGCTTTCTTAAAGCCCGGTAAATATTTGTTAACGGGTTCGGCCCCAAAAGCGCATTGCGTTCACTAAACGCAGTCAATCAAACGCGAGGGGGCTTGCGCATGTTTATCGATACCCGGTCCGAGTTCATCTTCAAGGATCCTGACGCACTCGATGCGCTCCTGCAGTATGACTGGCGCGTGCGCAAGGTTCTGACCGACCAGGAAGTGGTCGGGACCAGCGGCCGGGCTGGCGCCGTCCTCGGGGCGGACGGCTCGTCCTCCATCCTGCGCCACATGCAGCGGGTCAATTGCATCAAGGCTGTCCACGGCGTTCGCCGCCAGGGTGGGCGCATGAGGTTGTGGCGCATGGAAGAAGTGCTCAAGCTCCAGATCGCGCTCGACCTTCGCGAGGCCACCGGTCTCAAGCTGAGCGCCTGCGTCGATATTTTCGATGGTGCAGCGCAAGACGACATCACGGCGGTGATCGCGGGCTGGACGTGTCATATCGGCGAGACCCCAAGCGTGGCCAGCAAGCGGCCCGCGCGCTTCGACCCGGCCCTCATAAACGATCGCGAACGCCTGCTCTCACTGGTGAAGAAGAGTGTCCGAGAGTTCGTCGCCCGAAACGGGTTCGACGCCGTTCAGATGCCGGCCTTCCTGCTTTAATCTCCACCTCACGGAAAATTGCTGCCTTGCAATACGCGTGAAAACGCGCTCGCATGAACAAAACGCCTTTCATCTTGGAAGGCAGGCTTTTGATCATGACACGAGGTGAGGCATGAGTGATATCCGGTTCGACGGGCGAGTCGCCATTGTTACCGGTGCGGGAACGGGGCTTGGAAAGTCCCACGCGCTGGAATTGGCGCGGCGCGGCGCGAAGGTCGTCGTCAACGATCTGGGCGGTTCGGTGTCCGGTGAGGGCGGGTCGCTCTCGGCGGCGGAGAGCGTCGTCAGGGAAATCACAGACGCAGGCGGAGAGGCCATTGCCCACGGCGCGAACGTCACCAGGATGGCTGAAGTCCAGGACATGGTCGATCAGACCCTGAAAACCTGGGGCAAGGTCGACATTCTCGTCAACAATGCCGGCATTCTCAGAGACAAGAGCTTTTCCAAGATGCCGCTGGAAGATTTCCAGGCGGTAGTCGACGTGCATCTGATTGGTTCGGTCAACGCGACCAAGGCGGTGTGGGAGCCAATGCGCGAGGCCGGTTACGGCCGCATTGCCATGACCAGTTCGTCATCCGGCATCTATGGGAATTTCGGTCAGTCCAATTACGGCGCGGCGAAAATGGGTGTCGTCGGTTTCATGAACGTCCTCCATCTGGAGGGCCAGAAATACGGCATCAAGGTCAACACGCTCTCGCCCACCGCATTGACGCGCATGACCGAAGGTCTGATCCCCGAAGAGGCGGCCAAGCTGATGACGGTCGAGTCCGTTACGGCCGGGCTGGTCTATCTCGTTAGCGAGGATGGACCGGCGCGCACGATACTGTGCGCGGGTGCCGGCGGTTATGCCGCGACGAAAATCTATGAAACTCCAGGTGTTTATCTTGCCCCTGAGGACCAGACGCCGGAAAAGGTTGCCGAGAATTTCAACAAGATTGTCGACCCGGATGGTCAGCAGGAGTTCGAACAGGGCGGCCAGCAGACTTTCAAATTCGTTGAGTACGCCGCGCGGCATTTTGGCGTGAAGCTCGGCTAGACTCCCTCTCACTCAAACGCTTCAAGGAAAATTCCCCATGCGCGAAGCTGTTATCGTTTCCACTGCACGCACGCCGATCGGCAAGGCCTATCGCGGCGCTTTCAATAACACCCAGGCCCAGGAACTGGGCGGCCACGTCATCAAGCACGCTGTCGAGCGCGCCAAGCTGGATGGCAAGGACATCGACGATGTCGTGATGGGCGCTGCAATGCAGCAGGGCTCCACCTTCCAGAATCCGGCCCGTCAGTGTCTCATCCGTGCCGGTTTGCCAACCAGCGTTGCCGGCATGAGCATGGACCGGCAATGCGCCTCTGGTATGATGGCAATCGCCACAGCGGCCAAGCAGATCATCTCCGATGGCATGCAGGTCACGGTCGGTGGCGGACTGGAATCCATCTCCCTTGTACAGAACGAACACATGAACCTGCATCGCGCCTTCGATCCCTGGATCAACGAGCACGTGCCGGCCCTGTATATGTCGATGCTGGAAACTGCCGAGATTGTTGCCGACCGCTACAAGATCTCTCGCGAAGCCCAGGACGAGTATTCGCTACAGTCCCAGCAGCGGACTGCCGCGGCGCAGAAAGCGGGCAAGTTCGACGACGAGATCGTCCCGCTTCCCTCCAAGCAGGTGAAGAAAAACAAGGAAACCGGCGAGACCGAGATCGTCGATGTGGTCCTTGAAAAAGACGAGGGCAACCGGCCGGAAACCACGCTCGAGGGGCTTCAGAGCTTGAACCCGGTTCATGCGAACGGTCAGAAGGTGTCCGAAGGCCAGTTTATCACCGCCGGCAACGCCTCCCAGCTCTCCGATGGGGCCTCGGCTGCGGTCCTTATGGAGGCCAAGGAAGCGGAAAAGCGCGGGCTGGAGCCGCTGGGTGCGTATCGCGGTATGGCGGTGGCCGGCCTCGATCCCGACGAGATGGGCATCGGCCCGGTCTACGCCATTCCCAAGCTGCTTAAGGCCAATGGTCTGAAGATGGACGATATCGGGCTGTGGGAACTGAATGAAGCTTTCGCTGTGCAGGTCCTGTACTGCCGCGACAAGCTGGGTATCCCGAACGAGCTTCTGAACGTGAATGGCGGCGCGATCTCCATCGGCCACCCGTACGGCATGTCGGGTGCGCGCATGGTTGGCCACGCCCTCATTGAAGGCAAACGCCGCGGTGCCAAATATGTCGTCAGCACGATGTGCGTGGGCGGCGGCATGGGCGCGGCCGGTCTGTTCGAAGTCTACTAGGCTTCAGCCGTCGACCCGACAAAACAAACCCCGGGACGGTCAACCGTCCCGGGGTTTCTTGTTGGAACCGCTAGTCGGCGCTTTCTAGTCTTCGTCAGCCTGATCCCAGCCATAGGCGTAGGTGATGATGTGGAAGAGCGTGTTCTGTTCCATCACACCGCGCACAAGGTGCGCCTGGGGACCGGTCGCGTAGGCAATCACGTCTTCACCAGAATGAGTTTCTGACCCCATCGGCACGGCGCTCTCCTGACGGTAGTCAGGGTCCATCACTTCCGCGTCGGTCAGACTGCCCTCAGCCGGGCGCTGGTGTGGGCCGGTATAGTAGCCCAGCGTGGTGTAGGGTCGGCCATCCTGAGCGGTTGCAGGCGGCGTAGGGTCATCGCTGAGATCTGGCGCGTCAGGGTGCACCAGGCCGAGGATCGGATTGCCGCGGCGCGGATAGCCTGCGATCGAGAAGACGTGTCCGTGATCGGCCGTAACAATGATCAGCGTTTCGGACAGGTCGACCAGTTCGCTGGCGCGTTCGATCGCCTGAGCGAATTCCTGAGCGTCAGCAAGTGCGCGCGCGGCATTGCTGCCGTGGTGAGCGTGATCAACGCGGCCAGCCTCCACCAGAAGATAGAAGCCGTCTTCGTCGCCCTGCAGCCGGTTTACGGCCAGTTCTGTCAATTCGGCGAGCGAGGCTTCGTCCTCGCCGCGATCGAGCTCGTAGGGGAGGTGGGAACTCGCCAGTAGACCCAAAAGCGGACGATCCGCCGGGCTGGCCAAGAGGTCGGCCCGGTTGTCGGCATAGGCGCCGCCGCGTTCGACCCATTCGGCAGTCAGGTCTCTACCGTCGGCGCGCTGGCCTCCTGCGCTGGAAGGCAGAAAGGCCGCACGCCCCCCGCCGATGGCGAGTTCAAGTCCGTTCCCATGGTCAAACTCGACAAGCTGACGGGCGATGTCGCGGCATCCCGCCTCGACTGCCTCGGCGGGGAGAACCGCATCGACTTCCCAGTTGCGACTGGGCACGTGGGCAAAGGCCGTCGCTGGCGTGGCGTGGGTGAGGCGGGCGCTCGACACGATACCGGTAGAGAGGCCGCGCGCTTCTGCGAGTTCGAGAAGCGTGGCGGGAAGGTCCGCATCGCTTCGGCAGCTCTCCAGCGTTTGACGGGCGTAGACAGAAATAGCGCCGTTATGAGTTTTCACGCCGGTATGGATTGCGGACGCAGTGGCCGCGCTGTCGGGAACCTGCCCGTTTTCCGAATAGGTCTTGATCGTCGCCGTGTGGCCCCAGCGCTCGAACGGAAGATAGTTTTCCTCACCGCTCATGCCGCGCGACTGTCCGTCATAGATCCGTGCCGCGGTCACTGTGCCGAGGCTCATACCATCGGCGATGAACACAATGACGTTGCGCGCCCGGCCGTTCGCGAGCGGCTGATTGATCCGCTCAGCCAGCTCTTGCTGGCCAAGATTGCGCCATTGTGCCCCTGTCCCTGAATACGTGACGGCCTCGTAGGCAGCCACCGCATCGGGTCCGGCCGGTCCGTATGCCGCTGGCGGGGTTTGCGCCGTATTGCTTGCGCAGGCGCCAAGACTGAAAACGCTTGCGGCGAGTAGGAGAGAACGGATCGTCATGATAGGCCCCCGGTTCTGGTCATTGCACGAGTACCGGCCATAAGCCAAAAATATGACATTTGCACAATGTCGCTCCTGCGCTCCGTACATCTTTGCTCACGCCGCGCGGATCATTTGCCGAGTAGAGATCGTTAGGCGAACATGAAAAAATCATTGGCGTTGCTGATTAATCCGGGAGCCGGGTCCGTTCCGGCCCGGATCGAGGATTCCTTTATCGATTCACTTACGCAGGCGGCGAGCTGGGCCGACGTCGAAATCCAGCTTCTCGACACCGATTTTGAGCAAACCATCCGCGACGTATGCGAGCAGAAGCGCGACATTATCGCGGTCGCTGGCGGGGACGGGACCGCGCGCTCCGTTTGCGAAATCGTGGCAGAACGCGAAATCGATTGTCAGATCATGCCCTTACCTCTGGGCACTGCGAACATTCTACCAAAGCGCCTGTACGGCGATCGGGACTGGAGGACGGTGCTGGAAGAAGCGCCAAGCTATCATGAGGTGAAGCTGCATGCCGGCGGGCTCGACGGTAAGCTCTTCTTCGTCGCTGCCTCGGTCGGCTTTCTCACCCGCTTTGCCGAAGCCCGTGAGGCGGTGCGCGACGACGGACTCTTCGGGGGGCTTGGCGGCATCTGGCGCCATGCAAGCGAAGGGGTCGAGGCCATGCTTTCCACTCGGCTGAGCCTCTACGCCGACGGCGCCGAACGCCGGTTTGCGAAGGTGCGGGCGGTGATGCTGGCCCCGGGCGGGATTGATGTCGTGCTGGAGACTGGCGCGGCGGAAGCGGGGCGTCCCAAGCTGGAAATCGTCACCGCCGATCCCCGGCATATGAGCGAGGTCGCCAGCCTCGGGATGAGCACACTCATGCAACAATGGCGTGACCATCCTCGAATCCGGTCAGGGTGGGTGGAAAGCCTGAAAGTCGACGGACGTGACACGTTGGACGTTATGCTCGACGGTGAGCCGATGCATTTGAAAGCGCCGATCGAGTTCAAGATCAAATCAGAAGCTGTGCGGTTCCTGGCCGCGAACGGATGATGACTAAAATCCTGCATATCGCCGACCTGCATTTCGGCCGCGAGGACGAACGCCTCGTGGAGGCGCTCGCGGAAATGGAAAAGACGCTGGCACCGGATGTCGTGGTGGCGTCCGGTGACCTGACTACGTTCGGGAAACGCAGCGAATTCGCGGCCGCACGCAAGTTATTCGAACGGTTCACGGCCCCGGTCGTGGCTTCGCCGGGCAATCATGATGTGCCTTATGCCAACATCTTCTCGCGGCTGCTCTCGCCCTGGCGCCGTTTTCGCCGCCGGATGGGCGACACGATCGAGCCGCGCTTTGCCGACGATAAAGTGGCCATCGAGAGTTTCGAGACGAGCCGGGGTGCGCAGTGGCGGCTGGACTGGTCATTGGGTCGGGCAAGGCCCGACCAGGCCCGTGAAATCGCCGGCAGGCTGCAGCACAATGCCCCGAATGGCCAGTTGAGGGTCGTAACGTGTCACCACCCCTTGGTCGCACCGGAGGGCATGACCGGGCGGGCCAAGACAAAGTTCGGGGGCGCGGCGGCTGACGTCTTCATTCGCGGAGGCGCCCACCTGGTTCTGACCGGTCACATGCACCAGGTGTTCGCGCTGGCCGAGAGCCATGAGGATCATGTGTGCTGGTTTGTCAGCGCGTCGACCGCGTTCTCGATACGCACACGCGACGAACCCGCCGGGTTCAATCTGCTGACGGTTGAGGACGATCACTTCGTGATGGATGTCTACGTCGCCACCACCGAGGGCGATTTCATGCACTCCGAGACGCGGCATCTCAACCGCAAGGAGTCCGAGATATTCCCGGAGCACCCTGGAAAGCCGGGGATCTAGTCGACCGCGCTTTCGAGCGCCTCGCCGGCGTTCTGGATGTCCCGCCCTGCGCCCTGGATGGTCTGGCAGGCGGTTAGCGTCACCGCAATAAGAAAGATGGACGCGATTGTGGCCCAGGCTTTCATGATCTTGTTTCCCTCTAACGAATAAGCGCTTCCGGACTTTAAGGTCGGCGCGGAGAGACCGCCACAAAGAAAAAGCCCGCCGCGCAGTCGCGGCGGGCTTTTCGCTGTGATCAGCTCGAGCTGGAAACTACCAGATCGAGACACGCTCTTCAGGCGGGAGGTAGAGCTCGTCGCCTTCTTCCACATCGAACGCCGCGTACCAGGCATCGATATTCCGCACGATGCCGTTGGTCCGGTATTCCGAGGGCGAGTGGGGGTCGGTCACCAGACGCTGACGCAGATTGTCGGCGCGGTAGAGACGGCGCCACACCTGGGCCCAGGCGAGGAAGAAGCGCTGGTCGCCGGTAAAGCCGTTGATGACAGGCGCCTCACCATTTTCGTAGTTGGCTTCGGCAAAGTCGCGCCATGCCGAGTAGGCCATCTCCATCCCGCCGAGATCGCCGATATTCTCACCCATCGTGAGGTTCGGGTTCACGCATTGGTCCTCGATCGGGCAATACTGGGCGTATTGCGCACCGAAAGCATCGGCACGTTCCTCGAACCGGGCGTTGGTTTCCTCGGTCCACCAGTCGCGGATGCGCCCCTGGTGATCGAAGCGGCGGCCCTGGTCGTCAAAGCCGTGACCGATCTCGTGACCGATGACGGCGCCGATACCGCCATAGTTGATCGCTGGGTCGGCAGCGGGATCGAAGAAGGGTGGCTGCAGGATTCCGGCCGGGAAGGTGATCTGGTTCAGCAGCGGATTGTAGCTGGCGTTCACGATCTGCGGCGGCCAGCCCCACTCACGACGGTCCACCGGTCCCGCGAGGTCCTCGACCTGATCCTGCCACTGGAACTCGGCCAAGCGCATCCGATTGCCGAAATAGTCGCTCGCATCGACTTCAAGGCCGGAGAAGTCATCCCAGATTTCAGGATAGCCAATACGCGGCTCAAAGGTCGACAGCTTGAGCAGAGCTTGCTCGCGAGTTTCCTCGTCCATCCAGGCGAGGTCTTCCAGCCGGACCCGGAAAGCGCTAGTGAGATTGCCGACGAGGCCTTCCATCTGTTCTTTTGAACTCGGCGGGAAGTGCCGGTCGACATAAATTTGACCGATCGCATGGCCGAGCTGGTTGCCGATCAGCTCCACGCCGCGTTCGTCCCGGGGGCGGGGCTCTTCGATACCGTTCAGCGTGGTGGAAAAGAACGCGAAGTTCGCGGCATCGAAATCCTCGCCCAGCCATGCGGCCCGGTCAGAGATGAAGTGGAAAGTCATCCAGTCCTTGATCAGCGCGATGTCGGTGTTCGCGACGATCTCAGCCGACTCGCTGATAGCGGATGGCGTCGTGACCATATAGCTGTCCACACCGCCCAGGCCGAGCTGGTCGAGGCCGTCAACCAGATCCAGGTTAGGCGCCAGGGCCGCGACCTCGTCCGGCGTCATCACATTGTAGATGGCCTGAATGTCGCGTTGGCGTTCCTGGCTCCAGTGGACTTCGGCGAGAGCGGTCTCGAATTCCAGGATGGCGGCGGCCTTTTCGTCACCGCCTTCAATGCCGGCGAGTTCGAAGATTCGCGCGATATAGTCGACATACGCCTGACGGAATTCGGCGAAGCGTTCCTCTTCGTTTAAATAGTAGTCGCGGTCCGGCATGCCGAGACCGGCTTGAGACATCGCAACCGTGTAACGGCTGGTGTCGGCGGGATCGGGCAGCACGCCAGCAGCCCACGGGGCCGCATAGTGCACGGTCGCGAACATTGCGGCCGCGTCTTCGTGGGTCTCGATTTGCGCGATGCGGTCCAGATACGGGCGCGCCGGCTCCAGTCCGCGCGCATTGATGGCATCGGCGTCCATCCAGCTCTCGAACAGGTCGCCGACCATCTGGGAATTCGTACCGTCTTCCGCGTCTTCGGCAGCCGCTTCCCGCACGATCACCTGGACATCTTCATCGGCTTCAATCGAGAGCACTGTGAACATGCCGTAGTTCGACCGGTCGGAGGGGATCTCCGTGGCGTCTAACCAGGTGCCGTTGGCGTACTCGTAAAAGTCGTCTCCGGGATCGATTTCGGTATTCATGCCTTCGACATCGAAACCGAACGTGCCATAGCGCGGCTCACCCTCTTGGGCCAGCGCGGCGCCGGTGGCGAGCGTAAGCATCGTCGTTGAAAGAAGCAGGGTTCTCATTGCGGGTCTTCTCCCCAGGTTAAGCGCTTCGTCTGTACGAAGTCGCAGACGTGTCCAAATTTGGTGTGCCGTAAGGGCTTTCCCGATAATCCGGACGTGGTAACCGATATTCTAGCCCAGAGCACTGCGCGTGCATCATTTGGCATGCGCAAGGCGACGTGTCTGTGCACAGGTCGATAGAGAAGGGCGGGTGCGAAGAGGATCACCCCGCGCACCCGCCCTTTGCGTCTTATTCTGCTGGCTGGCCCGCGGCGTGGCCGACGTCGACTTCCTCCTCGTGCGTGGAGACATGGCCGCTATAGCTCGACCCGATGCCGGGCTGCTTGTGACCTGTCCACAATCCGACCAGGGCCCGCCGGATGTCTACGCCGACGGCATAGAGAGCGGGTACCAACAGTAGCGTCAAGAAAAGTGCGAAGATCACCGCAAATCCAAGCGCAATGACCATCGGTTTGAGGAACTGGGCGGCGGTCGACCGTTCTGCGATCATGGGCAGGATGCCGATGAACGTAGTGACCGTGGTCAGGAGGATGGGACGAAAACGCTGAACCGCGCCGTCCACCAGAGCCTGGAACGCGCCCACTCCGCGATCGCGTAGCCGGTTCACGAAGTCCACGAGAACCAGGTTGTCGTTGATCACGATCCCCGCTGCGGCGCCGATGCCGAAGCTGGAGAATAGCGCGAACGGGACGCCGAGGATCAGGTGGCCGAACACGGCACCGGCGAAGGCGAACGGAATGGCGGTCATGATCAGGAGAGGCTGCCAGTAGGAGCCGAAAGCGACCGCCAACAGAACGTACATCAGCGCGATCATGATGAATTGCAGGGTCATTATCTGTTGCAGGAATTCCTGCTCGCCCTGGGCGTCGCCGATGGCCCCGACCGACACCCCTGGATGGCGCTCGCGCCACTCGGGGAAGAAGTTCTCGTTCAGGTCCTCGCGAATGTCGCGCGCGGCATCGGGATCGGTCAGCTCTGCGCTAACCGTTACCGTCCGCTGACGGTCGCGGCGACGAATCCGGCTGATGCCGGGAGCGAACTCGGCTTCGGCGACCGCCATGAGTGGCACTTCGCGCCCGTCGGCGGTGCGTATCCGCAGGTTGTTGATCGCATCCAGGCTGTGACGCAGCTCGCGCGGATAGCGGACCATGACCCGAACATCTTCACCTTCGCGCGGGAGACGTTGAGCTTCCTGACCGTAGAAGGCCTGGCGGACCTGGCTTGTCACGTCGGCGAGGGTCAGGCCCAGGGTTTGCGCGTCCGGCTTCAATGACAGACGCAGTTCGTCGGCCGAGGTCTGCAGATTGTCTACGATGTCATAGGCCGTATCGTAGGTGCGAAGATGGGCTTTCAGATCTGCTGCAGCCGTGCGCAGGACATCCAGATCTGGATGGTTGATCGCCAGTTCGATCGCCGGCCCCTGCTCGTTCAGCGTGGCCTCGAAGCGGATTTCTTCCGCGTCGGGAACAGGGCCGAGCGCCTCGCGCAGGCGTTGAGCCACCTCGGTGGTGGGCAGGTTGCCCGGCCGGTCCTCCGGCGGTGCGATATTGATCCAGGCACGCACTTCACCATCGGTGGCCAGCGTGGAGCGGCTCATGATCATGTCGCGCTCGTCTGGAAACTGTTGGCGATAATAGGCTTGGACTTCTTCTTCCGCCTCGTCCAGGCGAGCCCGGATGTCGTCGGTTCGCGACCAGGGAGTGCCCTCGGACAGCGTGATGTTCACACGGATGAGATCACTTTCGATCTCGGGCATGAAACGCGCCGGAACCCGCCCTGTCGCCATCAACACGATGGACAGTGCGAATACGCCCACGAAGACCGTAATGGTGGCATAGCGCTGGCGGATTGCCAGGGTCAGTACGCGAGCATAAATGTTGCGCGCAAACCAGGTCAGGCTGTCGGCAATCGCGGCCTGAACCTTCAAGAGCGGGGCCAAGGCGCCGGTCTGCTTCTGCGGACCGATATGAGCCAGGTGGGCCGGCAGGATCAGAAGAGACTCGATCAAAGAGAAGGCCAGTGCAGCGATGATCACCAGCGAGATCTGGCGGGTGAACTGGACTTCGGGCCCGGACAGCAGCATCCAGGGCGCGAATGCCATCATCGTCGTGATCACAGCAAATACGACCGGCTTTGCAACCATCTGCACGCCAAGGATCGCGGCCGTCAGGCCGCTCTCACCGCGTTCGACTCGGTTGTGAATATTCTCGCCCACGATGATCGCGTCATCTACGACCACGCCGATCACGATCAGGAAGGCAAAGAGCGAGAGGAAGTTCAGGGTGATGCCGAGCATCGGCAGCACCATGAGTGCGCCGGCAAAGGCAACTGCGATGCCCACCGTCACCCAGAAGGCCACAATCGGCCGCAGGAATAGGATCAGAATAACCAGCACCAGCCCAAGGCCCAGCAGGGCGGAGTTGCCGATTACCAGGAGCTGGGAGTTGAACTGGTCTGCGCCGTCCCACCATTCAGAGAGCTGCACGGTGTCCGGCAGCTCCTGGTTCTTGCGTTCCATATAGGCTTCAAGGCCCTCGGAGACGGTGATGACATCAGCGTTGCCGGTCGAACGAACGGCGATAATCACCATTTGCTGACCGTTGAATGTTGCATTCAGGTTGGCATCCGCGAGCCCGTCGGAGACCTGAGCCACGTCACCGACGCGGATGATGCTGCCATCGGCGGTCTGGCGCACAACGATGTCTTCGAACTCTTCAGCTGTGTCCGCGAGCTGGCGGGCTGTGATGCGGACGTCACCCAGATCGGTGCGCACCGATCCAGCCGAGACGTTCATAGACGAGTTGGAAATGGCCTGCGCCACGTCGGAAAAGGTCAGGCCGTACCGGCGCAAGTTCTCTTCGGAGACCTCGATCGCGACCTCTTCGGGCAAGGTGCCCATGATATCGACCAGGGAAGCATCGGGCACCTGAATCGAGACCTCGTCCCGGATTTCGCGCGCGATGCGCTGCAATTCGCGGCGATCAATATCGCCGTGGACGGCAAAGCCGGCGATCTGGTCCTGATTGCGCCATTGCTGGACGATCGGTCGGTAGGCATCGCGCGGCAGGTTGTTGACGGTGTTTACGCGGCGCTCGATCTCGTCAACGAACCACGCGTCGTCAATGCTCGACTCGCCCTCTACCCAGATGCGCGCCGATCCCTCACTGGCGGTTGCGGTAAGCTCCTCGATCCCTTCGAGGTCGGCCAGGGCCTCCTCGATCCGCACAATGATCTGTTCCTCGACGTCTTGGGGCGAAGCGCCAGGCCAGGACATCGAAATAGTCGCGCCCGGGAACTCGGCGCCGGGATTATTTTCGCGTTGCATCGAAAAGAAGCCGATGATGCCGCCCACAAGAGCAATCACCATCAACAGATTGGCGGCCACCGAATTCCGGGCCCACCAGGCGAGCAACCCCTTTTGGGTGCTCGGATCTTGGGAATGTTCAACCATTTTTCTACTCCTTCGCCGGGTGCCGGGGCAAAGCGGGCATCAGCCCGCGCTCGCGACACTGGCGGAATCTTCACCTTCGGGCTGGTCGGCGGACGAAGCGTCCGAGTCGGCCAAGCCATCGAGTGGCTCGCCATCCGGCCCAAGCGGAGTAACGGGCATCCCGTCGGCGGCCGCACGCACCGGCGAGGTGATGACACGCTCTCCTTCTTCTACACCGTTGGCGACCACGACTTCCTCGGCGTTGGAATCGATCACCGACACCGTGCGAACGGAAAGCGTTCCGTCCTCCTCGGCGACGTAGACGGTGTCGTTCCCACGCAATGCGCTACGCGGCAGGATGTAGGCTTGGCTGATTTCCCGGCCCTCAATGAACGCGTCCACGAACAGACCGATGGCGAGCGGTGCGCCCGCTTCCTCGGCGCCGGAACCATACGGGTCTTCAACGGACACGATGGCATACAAGGTGCGAGTCTGCGGATTGATGGCGCTATCGGTACGCACCACATGGCCCGTCCATTCGCGGGGCTCGCCGGCCAGCATGGCGCGCAGAAGGACTGTCGGGCCTTCGCTATCGCCGGCCTGGAAGGCAAGCGGAATGCCCAGCTTGCCCAGCTGGGCATCCGTCAGCGGCAGACGAATCTGGACCTCATCGGTGGAGAAGACCTCACCGAGCTCGCTACCCGCGCCGACGAACTGGCCCAGATCCGCATTCTTGCTGCGGACCCGGCCGTCGAATGGCGCGGAAATGCGTGTCCGGCGCAGGTTCAACCTCGCCTCGGCGAGACTCGCCTCAGCGGCGGCGAGTTGGGCGCGTGCATCCTCCATCTGGGGCTGGCGCAAGGTAAGCGCGGAGGCCTCGCCTTCGCCGAGACTCTCCCACTCTTCTCGCGCCAGGTCGCCTTCGGCTTCTTCCAGCAACAATTGCTGGCGGCGTTGTGAAACGAGCGCTTCGGCGCGCGTCACTGCGAGCCGATAATCATCGTCCTCGACACGGACCAGCGTCTGACCGGCTTCGAAAAAGCCGCCCTGCACGAAATTGGGATCCACATAGTCGATCCGTCCCGAGACCTGGGCTGTGAGAGATATCTCGGTAAGCGGACGCACTTCGCCTTGCGTGTTCACGGTCAGCTGGACCGGGCGCGCTTCGGCCTCGGTGACGAACACCGCCACCGGACGCGCTTCGACTTCGCCGCGCTCTGGTTCCGGCGCGGTGCTGAACAGCACCGCGAAAAGGAGGATGAAGGCCCCGAGAATGAGAACAGGACCCCCGAAAAGGACTAATCGACCGCTAAACTTGCTCATGACCAACCTCGTATTATTCTTCTTTGTTTGTTCTGTGTTTTAGTTGCTTGTGTCCGCATAACCGCCACCCGCAGCGAAGTCGCCGGCGACAGCCAGATGGAGATCCACGCGGTTCGTGGCGCGTTCGAGCCGCGCTCTTATCAGTTGGGATTCGGCTGTGATCAGGCGCGATTGAGCGTCGATCAGTTCGAAAATTGTTGCGACGCCGCTGGCATACTGGCGCTCGACCAGATCGAGGGCCGCCGCTGCTTCGCGTTGAGCGACGATGAGCGCCTCTACCCGTTCTTCAAGCGTTCGGTCGGCATAGATCGCATTCTCTGCTTCGCGAAGCGCTGTGAGGGCTGTTTCGACATACCGGGCAGACAACTGGCGCGCGACCGCTTCTGTTCTGGTCCGCTCTGCACGCAGAGCACCGCCCTGGAAGATGGGAGCCAGCAGGGAGGCCGAAATCGTCTCCACGAGGAAATCGGGATCGAACAGATCGCTGGCGTCGCTGCTTTGACTGGAAATGCCCGCGCCCAGGGACAGGCCGGGATAGAGCGCCTTGCGCGCCGCGCTCGCCGAATAACCGGCCGAAGCCAGCCTGGTTTCCGCCGCGATCACATCGGGGCGGCGTTCAAGCAGCTGTTGGGGAGAGCCGGGCTGAGGCAACACGGGCAGGATGGGTAGCGTGCTGTCCGGAACGATCTGGTTGCCCGGGTAGCGCCCGAGCAGCACCTCGAGAGCTCGGCCCGAAGCGGCCTCAATGCGAATCTGCGCGGCAAGGGAAGCTTGTGAGCTGGCGAGGGCCGAGCGGGCAGTCCGGACATCGGAGGAGCGAGCTACCCCGCGTGCGAACCGGCGTTCGACGATCTCAAGCTGACGCGACCGGGTGTCGACATCGCGCCGGGCCAGCTCGGCTTGCTCCTTGGCCTCGATGAGGCTGAACCAGGCCTTGGCCGTGGCTCCGGCGATCGACAGTCGGGCTCCATAAAGGTCGGCCCGAGCGGCCTCCGCAGTGAGGTAGCCCGCTCGCGCCTGATCGCTCAGCCGGCCCCACACATCGACCTGCCAGGCGACATCCAGTCCGAACGAGTATTGCTCGCTGGGCCGGGAGCTCGTGTCGCTGCTGCTGGCTGACGCGGATGCGTCAATAGAGAGCAGACGGTTCGAACCGGCTGCGCGCGCCGAAGCGCGGGCAGCGTCCAGACTGGCTGACGCAGCTTCAATTGTCGGGTTTGCTGAAAGGGCTTGAGCCACCAGCGCGCTGAGCGTGGCGTCTTCAAACGATGCAACCCAGTCGCCGGCAGCGGGAAGCTCAACCTGCGGTTCGGCCTGGAAGTCGGCGGGCGCCTCAATTCCAGGAGCGATAGCAAGGTTGGGCGTCCCGGCGCATGCCGCAACGACCAGGGAGGCTGAGATGAGTAGACTTCGCCGTAGCAAAGGCCCCCTCCTTTTTTCTTGTTTTTCCTAATCGACCGCGATCGAAACTATCGATCACATCCTGAATGTCAACAAACTTTTATCGAAAAACGCTAAGGATTTCTCGAATTACAGAAAATTCATGTTGAGGTTGAGTTTCCTGCCAGCAAGTTAGCGACATGTCACAAACCCATGTTATCAAAGCGATATGAGAGCTCGCCGAGACCCGTCCGACAATTGGTCCAAAACGCCTGCCGACCGGCCGCGCCGCCGCGATATCGCCATAAGCTCGGGTCTTGGCGTACTGGTCCTTGCTGTCTTGCTGGCTGCCGGCACGATCGATCTCGCCGTGTTCGTCGGCACCTCGCTGGCGCTCGCCTCGCTCTCGCTCGTCTATTATCTCACGGCGTTGACGACGATTGAACCGGAAGCGCGACCGGTGGAGCGTGTGACCATCCAACCTGCCGATACGGCGGTCGCAGAGTTGATGCTGGAACGCATTACGGTTCCCATCTTGCTGATCGGACCGGGCGGACGGATCGAGCGCGCCAACCCGGCAGCGCGGGCCTTCCTTGGCCTCGGCGGCGAGGGCGGGCTGTTGTCGGCAACCTTGCGCCAGCCTCGCGTTCTCGAAGCTGTCAGCGCGGCCCTTCGCGGCGAGAAGGGGCGGGCGGTCGAGTATTCGACCCTGGCGCCGATCGAGAGTCATGTCCGCGCGTTCGTCGAGCCGATCCGGCTTGAATTACCGGGGCCGATGCCTTGGCGCGCCATGCTGGTTCTGGCTGACGACACCTCGTCCAAACGCGCTGAGCGCATGCGAGCCGATTTTCTGGCCAATGCCAGTCATGAGCTGCGGACCCCTCTCGCCTCCCTGTCGGGCTTCATAGAAACGCTGCGCGGACCGGCGCGCGATGACGAGGAGGCGAGGGAACGATTCCTGTCGATCATGCAGGTGCAGACCGAGCGGATGCGTCGCCTGATCGACGACCTGCTTTCGCTGAGCCGCGTTGAGATGAACGAGCACCTGCCCCCATCCGGCGCTGTCGACCTGTGCGAGCTGGCGCGGGACGTGGCTGGTGCGCTGGGGCCCGTCGCCGCCAACCGAAGCATCGGTCTGTCCCTCGACGCGTGCGAAGGCGAGGCCATTGTTCACGGGGATCGCGATCAGCTTTATGAGGTCGTCGAGAATCTCGTCGAGAACGCTCTCAAATACTCGGACGACGGCGGATCTGTTGCGATCAGCGTGCGAGCCGACCTCACGCGCGATGCCGCTGAGCACAGCGACGAACGCATCGCGGAAGGGTCTGGCCGGTTGACGCTGTCGGCGCCGCCGCTGAGCTCTGAAGCGCGCTACGGGGTTCTGCGGGTTCGCGATTGCGGCCAGGGAATCGACCGGCGATACCTGCCGCGCTTGTCGGAGCGCTTCTTCCGGGTCGGCGGGCAGAAAAGCAGTCCCACATCGGGAACAGGCTTGGGGCTCGCCATTGTCAAGCACATCGTTGCCCGCCACCGGGGCGGCTTCACTGTAGAAAGTGCGCCCGGCGAGGGCTCCGTGTTTTCGATATTTTTCCCGGCCGTGAGAAAGTCGGCTACGGACGGGAACGAACCGGTGCAGCGCGGCGCGACGGTCTCTTGAGCCCCAGATCGAAGGCTGGCCTCTGATGGCGCGCCGGACCTGCGCCGGGCGTTGTCACAAAACCGTTGTATGAGTGTCATATTTCCTAGGCCGATAGGGGCCATGGTCCGGCCCGCTTTGGCGCTGGTGTCAGGGATGATACCGCGTCTTTCTCGTATTTCCGCCTCCGGGTTCGAAAATCGGCATGCAAATCTCGCTGTTCACAGTGCTGATATTGATGGTTCTGACCGCGGTCGGCTTTCTGGTCGGACGCCGGCGGGCCTATGCGGTCAGCTCCGGCCACGCGTCGCGGCTGCACTCGCTGCCGAGCTACTATGGCTACTATATTGCTTTGTGGACAGGCGTTCCGGCGTTCATCCTGCTGGCGATCTACGGGATGTTCGGCAATGACGCCGTCAACGCGCTGGCTGGCGCGCAAATGCACCGGGCCGGCGAGCCTGTTCATGCCCAGTTCGAGCAAGCACTGTCTGACGACGAGGACATTGCCCGGCTTGAAGCCGAGCTCGCCACGCTGGAGAACCGGCGAATCTATGCCCGTGAGGCGATCGAGCGCGACAGCGAGCTGGTGCCGGCTGCCGGCGAGTATCCGGCTCAGTCGCCTGCAGAACGTCAACAGGCGCTTTCAAGCGAAATCAACCGGTTGGCAGCCGAACACGAAGCGCGAGCGGAGGTTCTGGCCGGACAGGTGGAGGCGCAGACTGACGACGCGCTGGCGCGTGCGGGCTTTGTCTATTCCCGCCTGAGCGACGAGCGGCGCGAGTTGATGATCAACGATGCTCGTGCGATCGCCTTCGGCGAAGGCGTGGCAAGCCGGGATACCCCTGAAATCAATGCTTTGGCATCGGCGATGCGGCCATTCCATGAGGTGTTGCGGTCCAGCATGGCGCTGGCGGCGCTGGCTCTGGCGATTGGCGGGCTGGCTTATGCCCGGTCGCGAATCTCATCGAGCTTTCGCGCCCGCAACCGGGTCGAGGGCGCAATATCGGTGCTTCTCCTGCTCGCATCCGTCATCGCAATCGCGACCACGATCGGCATCGTCTTGTCGCTTCTGTTTGAAAGCGTTCGCTTTTTCTCGGCGATCAACTGGCGCATAGACGAGTTTCTCTTCGGCACGCAATGGAGCCCGCAAATCGCCATTCGCGAGGGCCAGGTCGGTCAGACCGGGGCGTTCGGGGCGGTTCCCCTGTTTGCCGGGACCGCACTTATCACCGTGATCGCGATGCTGGTTGCGGTCCCGGTTGGTTTGTTTGCGGCGATCTACCTGTCCGAGTATGCCAGCACAGGCGTACGCGGCTGGGCCAAGCCGGTTCTGGAGATCCTGGCGGGCATCCCGACCGTGGTCTACGGCTTCTTCGCCCTGCTCACAGTCGGTCCGTTATTACGCGACGCTCTGCTGCTACTCGGATATGAAAACGCTGTCACGCAAAGCGCTCTTGCCGCGGGTCTCGTGATGGGCGTCATGATTATACCATTCGTCTCCTCCTTGGCCGATGATGTTATAAATGCCGTGCCTCAATCGCTGCGCGATGGCGCCTACGCGATGGGCGCGACGAAGTCGGAGACGGTGCGTCAGGTCATTTTCCCCGCCGCACTCCCGGGGATTGTCGGCGCGGTCCTCCTCGCGGTCTCGCGTGCCGTGGGAGAAACCATGATCGTGGTGATGGCCGCCGGGCAGGGCGCGAACCTGACGGCCAACCCGCTTGAAAGCGTGACGACCATCACGGTTCAGATCGTGATGCTGCTGACGGGCGACCAGGAGTTCGACAGCCCCAAAACGCTCTCGGCCTTCGCCCTCGGCCTGGTCCTCTTCGTCCTGACCCTGATCCTGAACGTGATCGCGCTTCGTGTCGTGCAGCGCTACCGGGAAAAATATGACTGATCGCGCCCCCTCATCCGATATCCGCAAGGCGATCGAGACACGCCTGGCGCGCCGGCACCGGGCCGAGCGGCGATTCCAGTTCTATGGAATGGCGGCGATCGCGCTGGCCGTATTGTTCCTGGTGGTGTTGCTGTCTTCAATCATCGTGCAGGCCCTGCCGGCCTTCACCCAACACACGCTGACGCTTCCGGTGCGGGTCGAAGCCGAGCTTGCCGATCCGCAAGACGATCGCAGCGAGGAGTCGCTTCGCGCTGGCAGCTATAGCCGGATGCTTCAGGTCGCGCTGCAGGACCAGTTTCCCAGCGTGACCGGGCGCAGCGAGCTGCGCGCCCTGTTCGGGCTCTACTCTTCTGTCAACTCGGCCAAGCTACTCAACCAGGTGGTCGAGAACCCGGACATCATCGGTGAGACCATCGAGTTCTCGATGCCGATCTCTGATGATGCCGATCTGTATCTCAAAGGGTTGACGACAGACGAGCGCTTCGTCGATCGCAACGAGCCCCTGACGCTCAGCGGCGCTGAAGGTGAGGTGACGTTGACCGCCAGCGACCCGGTTTTCAGCGCTTTCATCGAAGAGGTGAACGACACGCTGCGCGCGCGTATCCAGACAGTGAGCGACCGCGCGGCTACGGCACAGGCGCGTGCGGACCGGGCCGAGACCGAAGATGCACGCCAGGCGGCTGCGGCAGGTGCAGAACGTGCGCGGCGCGAGGCGGCCCAGCTGGAAGAGCGTCTGCAAGCTCGCGAGGCGCTGAGCCTGAGCCCGGAGATGGCCAGCCTTCTGGTCCGGCTGGGGGGCGGGGTGGTGCAGATTACCCAGCTCGAGCCGGGCGGACGTGTCGCCCGGGGCGAGGTTGTCATCGCGCCCGAGCGCGACGGGGTCTATCAGGACTGGACCGAGTGGCGTATCGAGACCCCGGCGGCGGGCCGGCGCATCGGCGATGCGCAGATCGTCTTTGCGCGTGCGCTGGACGATCGCGGACTGGTCGAAAACGGACTCAATCTGATCCTGTTTACGAACGCCGACAGCCGCGAGCCGGAGCTGGCCGGCGTGCGCGGCGCGCTGATCGGGTCGGTGCTGACCATGATCATCACCATGCTGATGGCCGTGCCGATCGGAGTGGGGACAGCGATCTACCTGGAGGAATTCGCGCCGAGAAACCGGCTCAGCGAAATCATCGAGGTCAACATCAACAATCTGGCGGCCGTGCCCTCCATTGTGTTCGGCCTGCTCGGTCTCGCCGTGTTCATCAATACGTTCGGCATGCCGCGCTCGGCGCCTCTGGTCGGCGGTTTCGTGCTGGCGCTGATGACCTTGCCCACGGTCATCATCTCTTCGCGCGCCGCGCTCAAAGCCGTTCCGCCGTCCATCCGCGAAGCCGCTCTAGGGGTTGGGGCTTCGCGCATGCAGGCGGTGTTCGGCCATGTGCTGCCGATGGCGATGCCAGGCATCCTGACGGGGTCGATCATCGGTCTGGCCCAGGCCCTGGGGGAGACCGCACCGCTTCTGATGATCGGCATGGTCGCCTTCATCGCCGACCCGCCGACGATGGGTGTCGCCGGATTCACTGAGCCGGCCACCGTCATGCCGGTGCAGATTTTCCTCTGGTCCAGCGGAGCCGAGCGCGCCTTCGAGGCCAAGACGGCCGCCGCGATCCTGATCCTGCTGGCCCTGATGGTCCTCTTTAATGCGGCTGCGATCTACCTGCGCAGCCGGTTCGAACGGAGATGGTAAGCGTGACCGATCCCCAGAACACCGCAGCGCCGGCTGCAACGGTCTACCACGACCAGCCGTCCGCAAATCCGATCAAGGTGGAAACCCGCAGCGTGAGCGTGCGCTATGGCGATACGCAGGCGCTGCACGACGTTTCGATCCGGATTCCCGACCGGGGTGTAACCGCCTTCATCGGTCCGTCAGGTTGTGGCAAGTCGACTTTCCTGCGCTGCATCAACCGAATGAACGACACGATCGACAGTGCGCGCGTGTCCGGTTCGGTGCTCATCGACGGTGAGGAAGTCAATTCGCGCGCGGTCGATCCGGTCGTGCTGCGTGCCCGGGTCGGCATGGTCTTCCAGAAGCCGAACCCGTTTCCCAAGAGCATCTATGATAATGTGGCCTATGGACCGCGCATTCACGGGCTCGCGACCAAACGCGAAGACCTGGACGCGATCGTGGAAGCCAGCCTTCGCAAGGCTGGCCTCTGGGCGGAAGTCGAGGGCCGGCTCGGCATGCCCGGAACCGCGTTGTCGGGCGGTCAGCAGCAGCGGCTGGTGATTGCGCGCGCCATCGCAGTCAATCCCGAAGTGATCCTGATGGACGAGCCGTGCTCGGCCCTGGATCCGATCGCCACCGCGCGCATCGAAGAACTGATCGACGAGCTGCGCGAGAATTATTGCCTGATCATCGTCACCCACTCGATGGCCCAGGCCGCGCGCGTTTCGCAGATGACGGCCTTCTTCCACCTCGGCCATCTGGTCGAGTACGGCCCGACCGAGGACATGTTTACCAACCCGCACGATGCGCGGACCCAGGACTACATCACCGGACGGTTCGGATAACGGCCCCCGAGCCTTCTCCCGCGTCAGCAAAAAAGGCGTTCGTCATGAACGATTTGATGAAACACACCGTGAAGGCCTTCTCCGACGAGCTGGAAAAGCTCTCCGCGGACGTGTCGGTCATGGGCGGCCTGGCCGAGAACGCCGTCGCAAGTGCGATGCAGGCGGTCATCAACCGCGACGCGGAGCTGGCCGAACAGGTGATCGAGGCCGATGCCGAGATCGACAAGATGCAGCGTGAGATCGAGAAGCAGATCATCCGCCTGCTGGCCCTGCGCCAGCCGATGGCGAGCGATCTGCGCTCTGTGATCGCGGCGCTGAAAATCGTCGCGGACCTGGAGCGGACCGGCGATCTGGCCAAGTCCATCGCGCGCCGGACCCGCGTGCTGATCAAGTCCGATCCATTGCCGCTCACCCCGGCCGTCGAACGCATGGGCCTTCTGGTGCAGGGCCATTTGCATCAGGTCCTCGACGCCTACGCCACCGGAGAGACGGCGAGCGCCGTGGGTGTCTGGGAGCGCGATGAGGATGTGGACGAGCATTACAACGCGCTGTTTCGCGATGTGATCGCGCAGATGATGGAGGACCCCAGCGTCGTCGGACCGGGGGCACACCTCCTTTTCGTGGCGAAGAATCTCGAACGTATCGGCGATCACGCCACGAACATCGCCGAGGTGATTCATTATGTCGTGACGGGCAACGAGCTGAAGGGCGAACGCCCCAGAGGCCCGCGCCCTGAACTGCCAGAGTAGGGGACGGGGCCATGACGCCGCACGTACTGGTTGTTGAAGACGAAGATGCACTCGCCGAACTGCTTCAGTATAATCTGAAAAAGGAAGGCTTCCGGGTATCGCTGGCCGCCGATGGCGAAGAGGCGATGATGCTGGTCGACGAACGCCAGCCGGACGTGGTCCTGCTGGACTGGATGTTGCCGAAGATTTCCGGCATCGAGGTCTGCCGCCGCCTGCGGTCGCGCCAGGAGACGCGCAACCTGCCCATCATCATGCTGACGGCCCGCGGCGAGGAGGCCGACCGGATCCGGGGGCTGGACACCGGGGCCGACGACTATGTGACCAAGCCCTTCCTGATGCAGGAATTGTTCGCGCGTGTTCGCGCCGTTCTGCGCCGCATCCGGCCGGGTCTGGCCGAGGACAAGGTCAGCCACGGCGACATCACGATCGACCGTGTGTCCCACCGCGTGCTGCGCCAGGGCCAGGAAGTCCATTTGGGTCCGACCGAGTTCCGCCTGCTGGACTATCTGATGCAGCACCCGGGGCGCGTGTTCTCGCGCGAGCAGCTTCTCGATGCGGTCTGGGGCGCGGATGTCTATGTCGAGGCGCGAACGGTGGACGTGCATATCGGCCGGCTTCGCAAGGCGCTCGGCAAGATGGACGGTCCCGACCCGATCCGCACGGTCCGTTCGGCCGGCTATGCGCTGAACGCAGTCTAGGTCGATTGAGCGCCGGGCACTGGCGGGGATGGATGGGACGCGCTAGTCAGGCTTGCCCCGAACACGCGGATGAGCCTGCATGACCGAAACCGACACCTTCCTGAAAGACCTCTGGTACGGCGCTCTGCCTGCGGCGGAGCTGAAGACGGGAAAGCTCGTGCGCCGCATCATCATGGGTCAGCCCATTCTGTTCGGGCGCGAGGGGGACGGTACGCCCTTCGCCCTTCGCGACATCTGTCCCCACCGGGGTATCCCGCTGACCGCCGGACGCATGGTCAACGGCGCCCGCGAGGTGGAATGCGCCTACCATGGCTGGCGCTTCGGCGCGCACGGGCGCTGTACCGCCATCCCCTCCCTGGTCGAAGGCCAGGAGATGGACATTGCCAGGATCCGGGTGCGCAAATACCCCGTCCAGGAAAAGAACGGCCTGATCTGGGTGTTCATGGCGTCCGGCCCGGTGGAAGGCCCCCAACTGGCCGATACCACGCCCGAGCCCGCTTTCGAGGCGCCCGATATTCCAGGCGCAGGCGGACGGGGGCCGAATTTCACCTACGTGGTGACCTTCGACTGCAATATCGACAATGCGATCCTGGGCCTCATGGACCCGGCGCACGGGCCGTATGTGCACCAGTCCTGGTACTGGCGCACGTCGAAGTCGACCTATGACAAGAGCAAGCGTTTCGCCCCGACCGATCTGGGCTGGGTCATGCTGAGCCATGCGCCGTCGAGCAACTCGGCGGCCTACAAGATACTGGGTGGCCAGCCGGTGACCGAGATCAAATTCCTGCTGCCCGGCATCCGCACCGAACATATCCAGGTCGGCAAACGCTTCGTCACCTCGCTGACGATGGTGACGCCGATCGAAGAGTCGCGCACCCAGGTCATCCAGATGCTGTTCTGGGACCATCCGGTGCTGAGCGTGCTCAAGCCGGCGCTATCCTTCTTCAGCCGCGCCTTCCTGGATCAGGACAAGCGGATCATCCGCAAGCAGAATGAGGGGCTGAAGTTCGACCCAAGGCTGATGCTGATCCCGGACGCGGACACCCAGGCGCGCTGGTATTTCCGGTCCAAGAAGGCCTGGGCGGAGGCGGAGGGCGACCCGCAGCGTTTCGATCACCCGCTGAAAGAGGAAACGACGCTGCGTTGGCGCAGCTAGCGCGCCAGTTTGAGCGGACAAAAAGAAAGCCCGGAACCACTCGAGGTTCCGGGCTTTTCGGTTCGGGGCTGAACCTTAGGTTCCAAGGTCTAGAAGTTCACCTTGCGGGCGCCCTGAAGATTGTCGAGCACTGCGCGCGCGTCGTCGGCCGGCTTGCGCTTGCGCTTGGCCTGCGGCTGGTAAGCCATCTGGGCGTGCGCGTCGCAATAGGCCTGACCCGGGGTCGATTTGCGTCCGCAGAAGCGGAAGGTGTTGTCGGCCGGGTCGCCGATCGGCCATTTACACATGGAGTCCTTCAAGGTGAGCACGGTCGCGTACTCGCCGCTGGCAAGGCGCTCGGCCTCAACCGGGGCAGCGGCCTCCGCGCGCACGACCGACTGTGCGGGTGTCGCGGGTTTGGCCTGCTGGGCCTTGGCCGGGGCGGCCGGCTGTGCGCGCGGACGCGGAGCCGGTTTGGCTTCCGGGTGCCGGGCCGGACGCGAGGGTGCCGCGCGGCCGGACAGGCCCAGCCGGTGCACCTTGCCGATAACGGCGTTGCGGGTAACGCCGCCCAGCTGCTTGGCGATCTGGCTTGCGCTCAGGCCATCGCCCCAAAGTTTCTTTAGAGTTTCAACACGTTCGTCGGTCCAAGCCATGGCGGTGCGCTCCTCGCCTGTTACGCTATTCTTCCAGCCGGAAGTTCGACTTATCCACAAGTTATGGTAAGTAGAACGTCCCGGGCCCCAACATCTTGGGGCTGACACCAGATACAGTATCCGGGAATGGTTCGGGCACAAGATGCCGCAATGATTCGGCCGTGGATAACTCGGCTGCGGTGCATGTCGCCAAGGTTTGCGGACCCATGCTAGACGAAGGGCACACGCGCATGAGGCCAGCGTCTAAAGGGAGTCGCCCATGACTGAGCAAGCCGGTTCGACAGACTCCGCACAGATGTCCGATACGCTCGAGATCCGCGGCGCGCCCGAGCCGCGCAAGATCGGCGCCGTCAACTGGCTGGGACTATGGACGCTCTACAAGAAGGAAGTGCACCGGTTTCTGAAGGTCAGCTTCCAGACGATCCTGGCCCCGGTCGCGACCACGCTGCTCTTCATGACGGTATTTGCGCTCGCACTCGGGGCGCGGCGCGGAGATGTGGGCGGGGTGCCGTTCACCGCCTTCCTGGCGCCCGGCCTCGTCATGATGGCGCTGATCAACAACGCGTTCGCCAATTCGTCCTCCTCCATCATCGTGGCGAAGGTCCAGGGCAATTCAGTCGACTTCCTGATGCCGCCGATCTCGCCGGCCGAGCTCGCCGTCGCCTTCATCACCGGCGCGATGACGCGCGGCGTGCTGGTGGCTGCTGCCACGGCCCTGGTGATCGAGCCTTTCGTGCGGGTGGGCATCGCCCATCCCCTGGCGGTTGCCTTCTACGGGCTGGGGACCGCGAGCGTGCTGGGCATGGTCGGAATGATTGCCGGCGTGTGGGCGGAGAAGTTCGACCATCTGGCGGTGATCACCAACTTCATCATCATGCCGCTCGCCTTCCTGTCGGGCACGTTCTACTCGATCACCATCCTGCCCGAGCCGTTCCAGACGATCAGCCATTTCAATCCGGTCTTCTACATGATCGACGGCTTCCGCTACGGCTTTACCGGCTATCACGACGGCAATCTGGCGATCGGCGTGGCGATCCTGCTGGCGCTGAATGTCGTGCTGGGCGCGGCGAGTTATCTGGTGCTGCGGACCGGGTGGCGCTTGAAGAGCTAGGCGGGCAGGCCTACACCTTGCAGCCTGTTCTGATCCCCATTCTTTAGAGACCACGGAGCCGTTCATGCCCAAGCCGCTGATGGAGACCTATTCGCCGCCCAAAGAGACCTTTGTGTCCGGCGAGGGCGTCTACCTGTTCGACCAGAACGGGGACAAGTATCTCGACTTCATCGCCGGCATTGCGGTCAACGCGCTGGGCCACCGCCATCCCAAGGCCGTCCAGGCGCTCAAGGACCAGGCCGACAAGCTGTGGCACACCTCCAACATGTTCCGCGTGCCCGGCCAGATCGAGCTGGCGGAGAAGTATTGCCGCGACAGCTTCGCCGACCGCGTCTTCTTCACCAATTCGGGCACCGAGGCGATGGAATGCGCGCTGAAGGCCGCGCGCCACTACTGGTATTCCAGGGGCCGGCCGGACAAGTACCGCATCGTCACCTTCACCGGCGCCTTCCACGGCCGCAGCTATGGTGCGATCAATGCGGGCGGCAATCCGAAATACCTCGAAGGCTTCGGTCCGCGCATGGAGGGCTTCGACCAGGTCGAGTTCGGCGATCACGATGCGCTGAAAGCGGCCATCACCGAGGAGACCGCGGCGATCTGTGTCGAGCCGGTGCAGGGCGAAGGCGGCGTGCGTGCCATTCCCGATGTGTGCCTGCGCGGCTTGCGCGAGCTGTGTGACGAGCGCGAACTGCTTCTGATCTACGATGAGGTCCAGTCGGGCGCCGGGCGCACCGGCAAGCTGTGGGCGCACCAGTGGGCGGGTAGCGCGCAGCCGGACATCATGGCCGTGGCCAAGGGTGTCGGCGGCGGTTTCCCGATGGGCGCCTGCCTCGCCACCGATGCCTGCGGCGAGCACATGGTCGTCGGCACGCACGGTTCGACCTTCGGCGGCAACCCGCTCGCCATGGCGGTCGGCAATGTCGTCTATGACGAGCTGACCAAGCCGGGTTTCCTCGACCATGTGAACGAGGTTGCCAACTTCCTCGGCCAGCAGCTGCAAGGGCTAAAGGACAGCCATTCAGACAAAGTGGAAGAGGTGCGCGGGCGCGGCCTCCTGCTCGGACTGAAGCTGCGTGAGGGCTATGTGAACAAGACGCTGGCAAAGCACGCGCGCGATCACCATCTGCTGATGGGCGCGGCGGGGGACAATGTCCTGCGCATGGCTCCCCCGCTCATCATTGAAGAGGCGCATGCCCGCCAGGCCGTCGAGGCGCTCGACGCCGCCTTGAGCGAGCTGAAGCCCGGTTAAACGGAGTTTGTATGGCTCTCGACACCACGGCGCCCGGTCCCGACGACCTGGGCGGTAAGGACGATAGCGTCTGCGGTTTCCAGCTGGACGATCTGCCCGTGCGCGGGCGGGTCGCCCGCCTGGGCCCGGTCATCGACGAAATCCTGTCAGCCCATGACTATCCCGCGTCGGTCGCGGCCCTGACGGGCGAGGCGGTGCTGCTGGCCCTGTTGATCGGGGACTCGATGAAGTTCGAAGGCCGGCTGATCATCCAGGCCTCCGGCACGAACGCCAATCCCGGCGGCATCGAAGGCAAGGGCGCGGTGAGCTTCGTGGTGGCCGACTATACGGCCGGCGAGGGCGTACGCGGCTTTGCCAAGTTCAACGCCGAGCGCGTCAAGGCGGTCGAGGCCGAACACGGTCCGCGCCCCGGTGCCCAGAAACTGCTGGGCGAAGGCCATTTTGCCATGACGATCGACCAGGGCACCGACATGGCGCCCTATCAGGGTGTTGTCTCGCTGGACGGTCCCTCGCTTGCGGCCTGCGCTGAGCATTATTTCTACCAGTCCGAACAGCTTCACACCCGGATCAAGCTGGCCGTCGGCGAGCACTATTCCGGCGATACGCGCGCCTGGCGCGCAGGCGGGGCCATGATCCAGCGCCTGGCCGGCGATGAGACACGCGCCAGCGAGGACGCCGATTTTGATCATGTGCGCGCGCTCTTCGACACGACCGAGGACGCCGAGCTGCTCGACCCGGAGGTGACGACCGGGCGCCTGCTCTACCGCCTCTTCCACGAGGACGGGGTGCGCGTGCAATCCGAACGCGAGGTCACAAAGCGCTGCACCTGCGAGGCCGAACGCCTGAAGCGCATCCTCGCCAGCTTCCCGCCCGAAGACCGCGACTACATGGCCGAGGACGGCAAGATCGTGATGACCTGCGAATACTGCAACAAGGCGTGGAAGTTCGCGCCTGACGAGGTGGAAGCCGCGGGGCGTTAGGAGCCTTGGACGCTCTTGCAGGCGGGCGCGTCGCTCCAAGGATTCTTGCTCCCCGGCGAATGTAATAAGACCTGGAACCCAGAGAGGACAGGGCGCCACCGAATGATGGCGGCGTTCCAGAGTATCCAGGTGCCTGCCCCCCGGAAAGCGTTGCGTTACGAGCCGCGTACACGCCCTACCGCCGCCAGAAGCCCGGGGTGAGGAGCACCAGCATGGTGAAGACCTCGAGCCGGCCGATCAGCATCGTCACGATCATCACCCATTTGGCCGCGTCGGGCAGGGGCTTGAACGTGCCGGCCGGGCCGATGATCGGTCCGAGGCCCGGTCCCACATTGGCGATGCTGGTGGCCGCGCCCGAGATGGCCGTCACCGGGTCCAGGCCGATCAAGGAGAGCAGGGCGGCGGCAACCACCCAGGTGGCGAAGAAGATGAAGAAGAAGCTCATCACCGAGCGCACCGCGTCGGGGTCGAGCGCCTTGCCGCCATAGCGCACCGGCCTGACCACGTGCGGCCGCGCCTGACGTTCGATGTGGCGGCCGATTGCGCCCGCCGCGATCTGGTAACGGAAGATCTTCACCGAGCAGGTGGTCGATCCGGCGCAGCCGCCGATGAACATCAGACAGAAGAAAATCCCGACCGCTCCGCCACCCCACAGACTGAAATCGGCCGTGGCGTAGCCTGTGCCGGTCATGATGGAGATGGCGTTGACCGAGGCGAGGCGCCACGCGGGAAGTTGTCCGCTGGCCGGGGGCTCGTGAACCAGAATCCAGACCGTCAACACGGTGATGGCGGCTCCGGCGACGGCCAGGAAGCCGCGCACCTGGGGATCGACCCAGAGGCGGTCCGGCCGGCCCTGGGCCGCGCGCAGGTAGAGCACGAAGGGCAGGGCGGACAGGATCATGAAGACAAGGGCGACGATGTCCGAACCGCCATCGGTAAAAGCGCCGATCGATCCGTCATGGGTTGAGAACCCGCCCGTAGCCACGGTGGTCATCGCGTGGGCCGCGGCATCGAACGGAGTCATGTCGGTCGCGATATAGGCCAGGAAGCAGATGAAGGTGAGGACCAGATAGATGATGCCGACGGCTGCCGCGATCTGGCCGGCGCGCGGCAGGGCCTTGTCGGACTTGTCGGAGTTTTCCAGCCGGAAGAGCTGCATGCCGCCAATGCCGAGCATCGGCCAGATGGCCATCGCGGTCACGATGATCCCGATGCCGCCAATCCATTGCAGGATGGAACGCCAGATCAGCACGCCGGCGGGCTGGTCCTGAAGATTGGTCATGACCGTCGCGCCGGTGGTGGTCATGCCCGAAGTCGCCTCGAACAGGGCGTCGGTCCAGCTCATGTCGCCGACCGCAAGCTTCAGCGGCACGGCGGCCGCCACCGACAGGACGGCCCACGAACCGCCGGTCACCAGAATCGCGCCGCGCGCCGTCAGGTTCCGACCGCCGCCCCGCATCATCAAGATCAGCGTCACGCCGACGAAGCCCGTCACCGCAGCCGATCCGAGAAAGGCGTGGGCCGATTGCGCATCGGAGTTGAGATCGACGATGGCGGGAACGAGCTTGGCCACCGACAGCGCTGCCAGCAGCACCCCGAGAACCAACAGAACGGTGCGGGTCGAATCGTTCACAGCTCTGCTTTCAGGGTCAGTGTACGGTCAGGGCCGAGTACGGCGTGTCGAGCGCGAAGGCGGGAATCGCCGCACTGAACCGGTCTCCGGCGCTGGACTCCATCGTATAGCAGCCGCGCATGAAACCCGAAGCGGTCGTCAATGGCGCGCCTGATGTGTAGCGGAACCGCTCGCCGGGTTTGAGCACGGGTTGCTCGCCGACCACGCCTTCGCCGCGCACGATCTCGGTGCGGCCGCGGGCATCGGTGATTTCCCACTCCCGGCTCAGCAGCTGAACGGTGTCATCGCCGGTGTTTTCGATCTCGATCGTGTAAGCCCAGATGAACCGGGCTTCGGCGGGCTCGGACTCGTCTTCCAGAAAGTCGGGCTCGACCTTGATGACGACGCCGCGGGTCTCGGTCTTGTACATGGGTGGGCGCTCCGCCGGGCAGTGTGAGGCGCGATCAGACACCCAGACGTGCTTATACTCAAGGGCTGCGCCTCACACGCCCCCATCATGCACGCGCCGAACGGGTGGACATTGCGGGTAGACAGGGGGCGGCCGGGCCGGAAAGCTGTCCGGTCCCGGCGTCCAGCCGATTCCATTCTTCGGTTCTCAACCACGGATCCCGCACCGCCATGACCGACACGACCGGCATCCTGCCCGACGCCGCGCTGGCCCGCTTCCACCAGGACGGGGCGATCCGCGCGCACTCGGCACTCGATAGCGATCAGATCCAGCCTGCGAGCCTGGACCTGCGCCTCGGCGAGCGGGCCTGGCGCCTGCGCGCGTCCTTCCTGCCCGGCAGCGGACGCAGCGTGGCCGAACGCCTGGATGGCGCCTTTACCATGCACCAGATCATGCTGGGCGAAGGGTCTGTGCTGGAAACCGGCTGTGTCTACCTGGCTGAATTGCAGGAATCGCTGTCGTTGCCGGCCGACATCGCAGCGGCGATGAACCCGAAGAGTTCAACGGGCCGGCTCGACGTATTCACGCGCGTCATCGGAGACGGCGCGGAAGCGTTCGATCAATTGCCGACCGGGTATCAGGGGCCGCTCTACGTGGAAATCTGTCCGCGCACGTTTTCGGTGCTGGCCCGGCCCGGCGACCGGCTCGTGCAGGCGCGTCTGCGCCGCGGGGCACATGCGGGCACGCGTTCGGTGACGCTATCGGTGGATCTCAAGCCCCATAATGGCGGGCCGATCGGCTACCGCGCCAAGCGCCACAGCCCGCTGGTCGACCTGAAGAAGGTCGGCGGACATGCGCCGGCCGCCTTCTGGGAGCCGATCTATGCCGCAGACGGATATATCGTCCTTGATCCGGGTGAGTTTTACATCCTGGCAAGCCGCGAGGCGGTGGAGATACCGCTGCACGAGGCCGCCGAAATGGCGCCCATCGCGCCGGAGATCGGCGAGTTCCGGGCCCATTATGCCGGTTTCTTCGACCCCGGTTTCGGCGTGGAACGTGCCGGCGGCAAGGGCTCCCGGGCCGTGCTGGAAGTGCGGGGCCGGGACGTGCCGTTCATTCTCGAGCACGGCCAGCCGGTGGCCAAGCTCGTCTACGAGCCGATGGCCGACAGCGTAAACACGCCTTATGGCCGATCCGGCTCGAACTATCAGGCGCAGGGCCTGAAGCTCTCCAAGCATTTCAGCGGCTGGGGCGCTTAGAACCTTCCGGCTTCAGGCCGAACAGCTTGCTCCGCCCAGCACGCAGAATTGCGCGCAGAAGCGGTGGTTCAACTTGACCGGTTTGAGCGATGCGGCCAGCGAGCGCCCGGTTTCGAACGCTTCGTCATACGGGATGAGGGTACAGGCCAGCACCATCGGCGCGTTATCGCCCTTGCGTTTGACGACCATGCGGCTGCTGGCGCACATCACCTCGCGCGGCGACTTGCCCAGAATGTCCCAGCATGCGGTGGTGATCTCCGGCGGGTGACCGCTCGGGTCCATCTCGGGGAAGATCACCAGCGCCGCGCGATCGTGAGCATCGATGGCGATGGCGTGCTCGGCAAACAGCAGCTTGAAGCCGGCCCGCGTCACGGCCTCGTCCTCATCGAACAGGCGGCGGCCTGCGGCGCTGAGCGTGAAGCCGTTGCGGGCAAGCCAGATCATTCCTTCAAGCGTCACCTCGAACGTGCCGGCTCCACGCTCCGCGTCATGGTTGGCCGGCTCGAAATGATCCAGGCTGATGCGCAGGGTGAGGCGCGAACCGAAGCGTTCGTTCAGGCGAAGCAGCGCATCCTGAACCCTGGGCCGCATCATGGGCTTCATGGCGTTGGTGAGGATCAGCACCTCGTGCCCGCGCTCAAGCGCATCCTCGGCCATGGCGGCCATGTCGGGATTCATGAAGGGCTCGCCGCCGGTAAATCCGATCTCGACCGGGCCGAGGCCCATGACGTCGATCTCGTCCAGATAGGCGGCGACCTCGCGCGCGCTCAGATAGCTCAGCCGGTCATTCGTCGGTGAGCTCTCGATATAGCAGTGCGCGCACTCGATATTGCACAGCGTGCCGGTGTTGAACCAGAGCGTCTGAAGGGTGTCGAAGGCGACGCTTGCGCGCGCTTCGCCCCTGGCCGTGACATCGGGATCGGAAAAAGGGGCAATCGGGAGAGGATGATTCATGGACGGCAAAGGGCCTTCGTGTCGCGAGCCATTGAACCTAGTTCGCTGGCGGGCCCGTCTCAACGCATCTGACGCAGAGGTGATCGAGGTTCAGAAATACGCTCCGATATTGATGTTGAGCCGGCGCTCCCACTCGCCCGCGCCGCCACCGGCAAGCGCGTCGGAAAAATTCGGGCCGATCCAGGCATTGTTCTTGCCCGCCGCGAAGTCGGCATAGATGAAGAACGGGCCTTTGACGTCGAACGCAGCGCCGAGGACGTTATGGTAGGAGGCGTCGAAGTCGCCGCTCGATTTCGTCAGCACACTGAAATCTTCGTAGACGGTGAGGCTGTCGAGCCAGCGGGTCATCCAGTTCCTGGTCAGCGGGACGTCGTAGGACAGGGCGGCCGACCAGATGCGCCCGTCTGCTGCGACCTCGTAGGGAAAGTCGTAGGCGCCCATCACGACGACATCGTCGCGCGCGCCCGGCGGGCTTTCGAGCGCATAGTCGTAAGCGGTCGCCTGCAGCTTCGCCTCGAACCGGTCGTGGCGCCAGCGGGCATGGACCGCGCCGGCCAGGTGGTGCCCGTCATCGTCCGTGACCTCGTTTGCGATGAGCCCGGCCTGCAGCGAGGCGCCGAGCTCGAGCCCGTTGGAGTCCTCCCCGATCGAGGACCAGGTGGTGCGCAGGTTGAGCTGGCCGGTCTCGCTGTCGGTTCGGCCCAGTTCGTCTACGAGGTCGTATGAGTAGCGTGCGCTGTCCTGGCTTTCTCCGGCCCAGTCGCCCTCATCGGCGAGGAAATATGCAAGATCGAGGGTCCAGTCGCCCTGCCTCTGCGACCAGCTGAGTCCGAGGTCGTAGTCATCCTCGAGGCCCACATAGTAAGCGATGGAGAAGAAATAGCTGTTGGCTGCGTATGGGGTGAGACCGAAGGGGACTTGCTGGATTCCTGCCTTCACCGTACCGAGGCGCTCGTTCTCAAAGCCGAGCCAGGCGTGGTGGGGAAACGAGGTGAAGCGTTCGGTTTCGTCGTAATAATACACCCGCCACTGCGCCGAGCCGATCAGTCCCGTCCCGGTGTCCAGCCCGAGATCGAGCCGAGCCGTGTCGAACTCTGCATCGGCGCGCGGGAAGCGGTTGGACCGCGTCTCCCAGCTCTTGTCGAGCACGTTGACACGGATCGCGCCCCCCACGTCGAGCGGGCCGATTTCCACGAGTTGGGCATGGGCGGGCGCACACAGGCCGGCCAGAGCGAGGCCGGAGACGCAAAGGAGGCGCATGGAGGCTCCCGGGGCGGCTGCTGATCGTGTTGACAAAGCGCGCACGACCCCGGCCCGGTTCCTCCAAGATGCCTGCGGAGCACAGCCTCGGACGCCGCGCCTGCATGTTGCCGCTGTGTGGTTTTGTGGTAAATCTCTGTCACCTCGCGGGTGTAGCTCAATGGTAGAGCAGAAGCTTCCCAAGCTTACGACGAGGGTTCGATTCCCTTCACCCGCTCCAGACGGTCCTCGCGACTGCGCGCAGACGCGCGCCCGGCAGAGGCACCCGGCTCGATACTCTTGGCAGGTGCCAAGCTTCCGACGCGGCAAAAAAAGAGCTCCCGCCCGGCAAGCGGACAGGAGCCAGTTCTGGACTTTTGGCGCAGGTGTGCGCTTGCAATGGCGATGGCCAGATTGCCGACCTGTGCGAGAGCGGGCGCGCGGCTGGCTCGCAAGGCCGCCCGGGTCCATGTTGGGCCGATGACTGAGAAAGCCCCTTCATCGGCTGGATTGCGCAAGGAGGTGGCGCGCAGAAGCTGCTTTCGTCGGCGCTTGCGCGTGTGGCGCTGGCGAATGGGGCGTGCTGCGCGCCGGGGCTGGGCCCTTCCGGCCCTGTTTTTCGGCTCTTTTCTGGAATCGGCAATTTTCCCCTGGCCGATCGAGTTTCCGCTACTGGCCGAGATGCTGCGTGGCCGCAAACATGTGTTTCCTGCGGCGCTGGCCACCGCCCTCGGGTCGGCGGCCGGGGCGATGGCGGTGTTCGCGATCGCTGGTATTGCGGCTGGATTGGTCGAGGCCTGGGTGACAGCCCGGCCCGAGTTCGCCTCCGATCTTGACGAGGTCCGCGCCCGGCTGGAGTTGCGCGGCGGTTTGGCCGTTTTTGTGGCGATGCTGACACCGGTGCCGGTGCAGCTGACCAGCCTGGCGGCCGGTTTTGCAGGGCTTTCAGCACCCGTGTTCGCCTTGGCGGTTCTGTGTGGACGCTGCCTGCGCTTCGCGGCGATGGCGGTTCTGGTGTTTTTCTATGGCGAACGGCTCATGGAATGGTGGCGGGCCCGACCGACGCCCTGGCGGCACCTGGCAACCGGGTTCTTTGTCGCGCTCTTTCTGGTCGCTCTTGCAGCTTCGCTTTGGCTTTAGGCTGTCGATACCGGGCGGCCCGCCTGGCAAGCCGGGCTAGAAGCGGCCCTGGCCCGTTTCGATGCCGGCAATATTGGCAACGTGAACCAGCATCAGCAATGCGCCCATGCCGAAGAGAATCGCCAGGCTGGTCCACGGTATGAGGCGCGGCCCCTTGATCGGATCAGACGGTCGGCTTGTCCGCCAAGCCGAGAATGCAAACCCCGCAGCGCAGACGCCGAGGATGATCAGGGTGGTGGTGAGGTCCATTCAGGCGCTTCCCGGCGCGTCGCGCTGACGCCATGTGAGGTCTTCGACCACCAATAGCGCCGTGCGCCCAGTTCCCGCAAGGCACGCGCGATTGCGACTGTCTGCATGGCCCAGTATGCGGGCATGGTCAGAATATCCAGCCAGCGCAATTGGGTTCCCGTCCGGCGCGCCGCAAGGGCCGCGCTGAGCATCCCAGTCAGATAGCCGGCGGGAAGCACAGCCAGGCCCAGTCCCGGACCTCCCGGCGCACCGGCGAGCCCCACTAGCGTCGTTGCCAGTGCCCATACCAGGCTTGGCCCGTGCAACAGGGCGCTGATCACATTCCACCCCAGTGTGAGCTGCAAGCTGGCAAGCGCGCCGGGGCCGGCTGTGCGCGCCAGCCCCGCAGGATCTCGCATCTGAACGAGCCAGCTGACCAGATGGCCCTTGAGCCACCGGCTGCGCTGGGCCTGCCACGCGGTAAGCGTGATCGGGGCTTCTTCCTGTGTCCCGGGGCCGATCATTCCGGCACGCCAGCCATAGCGGGCCATTCTGAAGCCAAGATCGGCATCCTCGGTCACGTTGAACGGGTCCCATGCCCCGCATGCGACCAGGGCATCGCGCCGGAAGACATTGCTTGTACCGCCCAGCGGCAGAGGCATGTTGAAGCGTGCGAGGAGAGGCAGTACGGCGGCAAACTGGACCGCATACTCCAGCTGGAACTGCCGGGTCAGCCAGTTGTCGGGACCATTATACCAGCTCAGCGGCGCTTGTACGCAGCCCAGCCGGCCGTCTGCCGCCAGATGTGCGGCTGCCGCTTTGAGCTGCGAGGGATGGGGCGCGTCTTCAGCGTCGTAGACGGCGATCAGGGACCCGGTGGCGAATTTGAGCGCGTAGTTCAGGGCCTTCGGCTTGGTTCGCGGCCCGATGGGGGGAATTGCGAGGATGTCAATGCGGTCTGGGTGGACCGCCGCGCGCGCCGCGACCAACGTGGAGTGATCGTCCGCCTCGATTGCGAACAGGATCTGAAGCTGTTCGGCAGGATAATCGAGCGCCTCGAGACAGGTGACCAGGTCGGGAATGACTCTCGCCTCGTCATGCAACGCAACCAGCACGCTGATTGGGGGAAGGCGAGCGTCAGCCAGGGGAGGGGCCGGTGCCGGGCGTACATCCCACAGCGCGGCAACGATCCGCCATACCAGGGCGGCCGTCACGCCCGCAAGCAGCAGGGCGAGGATCAGGCTCTGGAACAGGGTGGGCGCGGCGAGGCCGACACCGAGGCAAAACAGGCCTGGTCCTGCGACGAGGGCGGGGGAGGGCTTCAGCGCGGACCGGGCGCTGTGTTGCGGGCGAGTTTGGAACAAGGCGTGGGCGGCAGAGTCGGCCAGATCAAGCGGATCGAGTGGAGGGGGGCGATAGCCGAGTTTGGCGGCACCGGCCGGATCAACCAGAAATGCCGGCGGCGCCTTGCCCATTCCAGTCAGCGCGGATGCCGTTCCCGGCTGTCCAGCCTCGTCCACTCCCGACCCTCGCCGCCAATTCGTGATAGCAGCGGCCTAGCAGAGTTTCTCTTAAAACGCGAATCAGTGCGGACGTTGGTCTTGGGGAAGAGGCACGAAGGCGGGGGCAAGTGTTCCGCGAAGAGGCCGTCAGGCGTGGAGATCGTTGAGGATCTTGTCACACCGTTCGATAGCCGCGCGCCGGGTCTCTTCGCTTTCCACCGAGGCCAGACGCAGAGCGAGCCGGGTCACCTCGACCGGAAGCGTGGGGATGTCCGAATCGCCGGCGTCCGCGGTCTCGGGAAGATCATCGAAAAACGCGCTGACCGGCACCTGCAGAACCTGGGCGGCTTCGTACAGGCGCCCCGAACCGATGCGGTTGGCGCCGCGCTCATACTTCTGGACTTGCTGGAAGGTCACGCCCAGCTGTTTGGCGAGCTGAACCTGGGAAATATTCCTGGCACAGCGGAAAAGGCGAAGCTTGGCACCGATTTCCAGATCGATAGGGGTCGCGGACCGTGCGCTCAATATTTCTCTCCCAAAGGCTCTTTCATATGCGGAACGTTCCGCGTTTCAGGGCGCGGATCATTCTCGCTAGAGGCCGGAAATGGAAGGGGGCAAAGTCAGTTTGAGTAGATGTATCAGGCTTTTGGGTTGTAATTGAGAACTTGATGTACGGTATTCATTGAATTGACATCATCCAAAAGGTCGAACACGGCGGCCGAGCTCGTCGCGAATCCGTGCGGCCATCGGCTGAGCGTTCCGGCCCTGGCGGCCAGTTCATGGGCAAAGCCGCCGACGCCCGGGTTGTGCCCGATAACCGCCAGCGTTTGCGCACCGGCTTCGAAAGCCTCGAGCGAGGCCCTGATCAGCATGGAGGTCGACGCGTGGTAGAGCGCCATCGGGCTTTCAACGCGCGGGTCTCCCAGCGTGGACGCGAGATGAGCCCAGGTTTCCTGTGTGCGCCGAGCCGGAGATACGAGCGCGAGATCGGCCTTCAGCCCAGTCTGGGCCAGCGCTTCAGCCAGCCGTTCGGCATCGGCGTGGCCGCGCTCTGTCAGATAACGGTCGAAGTCCTCGTCCGCCTCGCTGCGGTCGATGGTCTTGGCGTGGCGCGCGATAATGATGTGGGCCATTGGCTGGGAGGCTCGTGCAGGTAACTGAAATCGATCGGCATCCCTCGCTGGAGGGGTTGCGCCGCCTGAGGAGTGATGCCAAGTAAGACGCTATCTGAGTGCTGGCCGCAACCCTTTGCGAAGGAGAAATGAAATGTCCCTCTTGCTCGGCGATACCGCCCCGAACTTTCAAGCCGAAACTACCGAAGGCAAAATCGATTTCCACGACTGGATCGGTGACGACTGGGTCGTGTTCTTTTCTCACCCGGCCGACTACACGCCGGTTTGCACGACCGAGCTCGGCTACACCGCCAAGCTGAAGGATGAGTTTGCCAAGCGCGGGACGAAGGCGATCGCCCTGTCTGTCGATCCAGTGGAAGACCATCACGGCTGGATCAAGGACATTGAGGAAACCCAGGGCTGCAAGGTCAATTTCCCGATCATCGCCGATACCGACCGGAAGGTCTCCGAGCTCTACTCGATGATCCACCCGAAGGCCGATCCGAAGGTCACCGTGCGCGCAGTCTACATTATCGACTCCGACAAGAAGATTCGCGCAACGTTCACCTATCCGCCGAGTGCCGGTCGCAACTTTAACGAAATCCTGCGTCTGATCGATTCGCTGCAATTGACCTCCGGCTACAAGGTCGCAACGCCGGTCAACTGGCAGGAAGGCGAAGACGTTATCGTGGTTCCCTCGCTCAGCGATGAGGACGCGACGAAGCTCTTCCCGAAAGGCTACAAGACGGTGAAGCCGTATCTGCGTGTGACGCCGCAGCCGAACAAGTAGGTCAATCGAAACTTGACCGTGAATGACCGCTCCGGATGCTCCGGGGCGGTCATTTTTTGTGCAGATTGGTCAAGGTTGCTTGACGTCAAGTTTCCTTGACGGTATGTCAGTAAAGGTCGCTTGACATAGCTGGAGGAACTGACATGACATTGACCTCGAAATCCATCCGCCGGACGGTTTTCCTGTTTGCCGTTGCCGGCGTCGTCCTGGCCTGGGCCGTGCTTGGCGCCACGTTGGTGCTGGATACGACGCGTCCCGTGCGGCTGGTCGCGGCATTTGCAGCTGCGTTGGCAACCGAGGGGCTGTTCTGGCTCGGGGTGGGCCTTCTGGGCTGGTCGGCAGTAGATCGCCGCCAGGCACTCTGGCACTGGATCACCGGAGGCCGGGCAGCGAATGGAGAAGTTAGTTGATCAATCTGATCCCGGAATCGAGTTCTGCCCCGCCGGCGGCCCGCAAACGATACAACCGGGCCAATATCGGCATCACGGTCCTCTTTCTGCCGGTCATGCTGGGCACGACCTGGCTGGGAGAGACCGGGGCAAGCCCGGTTCTGGTCGCCGTCGGCGTCGTGTTGACGATCGGCCTGATCGCCGCCCTGGTCTACGAGTTCGTGCGGCTCATGCTCGCGCTCGACGAACTCCAGAACCGCATCCATGTGACCGCTCTTGCGATCGGGTTCGGGGCGGTCACGCTGACCATGCTTGCGCTCGGGTTCATCGACGCCTTGCTCGGCTTTCCGAACCCCGGCGAGCATTGGCCGGTCCTGGCGATCTTGATGTTTCCGACGGGCTCTTTCGTCTACTATATCGCCCTTCACCTGATCTTGAGGCGGTATCGATGAAGAACCGCCTCAAGGAGTTGCGGGCCGAACATGGCTGGAGCCAACAGGCACTCGGCGAGCGGCTGGAGGTTTCTCGCCAGACGGTCAACGCGCTCGAAACGGGCAAGTACGCGCCGTCTTTACCCCTCGCATTCAAGATCGGCCGGGTCTTTAACCTGAAGATCGAAGAGATTTTCAGTGACGAGGCGGAATAGCCCCGCGTCCACGCGTATTCTGCGCTTTCATCCAGCGCCGCTCTTCCAATCTGTGCGCGTGTCGGCTTATTGAGGTGGGGTCCTGCCTGTACGAGCCGGGGCAATGCGGGCGTGGCGGAACTGGTAGACGCACCGGACTTAAAATCCGTTGGAGGGCAACCTCCGTGCCGGTTCGATTCCGGCCGCCCGCACCATTTTTTCAGGGTCTGGTCCAATGAGCGCAATTCACGAGCACTGCCTGAATGCGGCCCAGACCCTGTCTCCGGACCTCACCGACGCGCTGCAGCGGCTCGGACCGCTCCACTTGCCCTGCGACGACTCACAGCCGCTGGCCGAACGCCTGGCCCGTTCCGTGGCCGGTCAGCAGCTGAGCGTAAAGGCAGCCGGAACGATCTGGTCGCGTGTGTGCGCTGCTGCCGGGGAAGGTCCTCTGCTCGATTTTCTCGATCCGCGAAACGAGAAGACCTTGCGCGCCTGCGGCCTGTCCGGTGCAAAGACCGCTGCGGTGTGCGCCATCGCATTCGAGGCCCGGGAGAACGGGCTGACCCGCGAGGCCCTCAAGAATCTTGGTGCCCCTGAGCGGGCCCGCCGCCTGACGGCCATAAAGGGCGTAGGGCCGTGGACGGCCGACATGGTGAACCTGTTCTATTTCGGCGAAGAGGATATCTGGCCCGAAGGCGACGTGACCGCGCGCAAGACCCTGATTTCGCTTACAAGCAAGCGCCGCAAGACGGTGCGAAGCGCCGAGCGATTCGCACCGTATCGCAGCTATCTCGCCCTCTACATGTGGCGCTGGGTCGACGCGCGGCCCGACTAGCCTTTGCCGGACGATTTCGCACCGCGCGTGTGCGGGCGCTTGCTCACGCCTTCGGCGATCGGATCGCCAGAGTCGCGTTCCTTCACGGCCTGTTTGAACCCCACATCCTGCGCGCGCTTGCGGAACCACAGCCCCTCGGGCGAGTGACGCGCGATTCCATCGAAGATCGTGGCAAAGCGCTGGGTGTTGGACAGGCCCTGGGCCTCGACCGCCTGATTGACGACCATCTTGGTCATCATCAGCTGGTTTCGCGGTACGCCGGACAGCCGCCCTGCCAGACGCTCGACCGCGGAGTCCAGCTTGTCCTCCGGGACGGTCTCAAGCGCGAGCCCGATTCGCACAGCTTCCTTCCCGTCGATGAGTTCACCGGTCATCATCATGCGCTTGGCCTGCTGCGGCCCGAGGCGATGGACCCACATGGACGGCGTCGGCACGCCCCAGACGCGGGCCGGCGGGTAACCGATACGCGCATCTTCGGCCATGATGACAAAGTCGCAGCACAGGGCGATGTCCGACCCGCCGGCCGCGGCGGCACCGTGGACGCGGGCAATGGTCGGCTTGTGGGCCCGCCACAGCGACATGAAGTCCTGCGTGTTGCGCTCCATGAACGCGAAATCGATCATCGGGTCCCAGGGCATGTCCTGGCTGCCGGGGATCTCGCCTTCGGTCTCGGCGTATTCGACCAGATCGTAGCCGCCGCAAAACCCCTTTCCCGCACCGCGTACGACGATGACATGCACTTCCGGGTCGGCTTCGGCCCGCTCCACGGCGGCTCGAATTTCCCCGGGCATCTCGTCATTGATGGCGTTGAAGCGCTCGGGACGGTTCAGGGTGATCGTCGCGATGCGTGCGTCGCGTTCGTAAAGAAGGCTGGAATACTCGCTCATGCGCCGGCTCCGGTCAGGGCTGCGATCTCGTCGTCGTCAAAACCGGACGCCTGCAACAAGGTTCGGGTGTCCTGCCCGATCGTGCTGCCCGCCACGGCATTCAGGCCCGGCCGCTTGCCATCGAATCGTGCCGGGCTGGCGGGCAGGCGAAGACGGCCGGCCTTTCCGCCATCGGCCTCGTAGAGAAAGCCGCTATTGAGCAGTTGGGGATGGGTCAGCATGTCTTCGGAGGTGTTCACCTTGCCGGCCGGCACGCCCTTTTCACGCAGGCGGGCCAATACGGTTTCGACAGAGAGGCTGGCCACATTGGGCTCGCAGCGTTCGCGAATCGTGTCCCAGTTCAGGAACCGGCTGGCCATGTCGGCGCAGCGCTCGTCCTCGAGCAGGTCCAGCGCCTCGACGGCCTCGCACCAGCCGCCGAATTCCTTCTCCGACAGCATCACGACGACAAACCAGCCGTCCTTCGCCTTCCAGGGACGATACACCTTGGCGATGTTCGGCCCCGGGCGGACCGGATCGGCCAGCGTCAGCGGCATGTGCACATCCATCCAGGCGAAGGCGGTCGCGGCCTCCAGCATGGAGACCTCGACCCGCTTGCCCTTCCCGGTCGTGGCGCGTGCGGCGAGGGCGGCCGTCACCGCCTGGCACAGATAGAGCCCGGAGACCTTGTCGCAGATATATTGCGGATAGAGCGCCGGGTCCTCGTCGCCGGGCCGGGCGGCCAGCCCGCTTTCGGCCTGGATGACGGGGTCATAGGCCCGCACGTCGCGCAGCGGCATTTCGGACCCGAATCCCGTGACCTCGCCGACGATCAGGCGCGGATAGCGTGCCTGGAGTTCGTCCGGGTCGAGCCCGAGGCGCTCCGCCACGCCGGGGCGATAATTATGCAGGAGGATGTCGGCATCGCCGAGCAGCCGGTGGAGGGCATCACGCCCCGACGCATCGGTCAGATCGAGGCTGATCAGCGTCTTGCCGCGTCCAAGAACGTGATGGGTCGAACTGGCGCCATCGCCGGCGATATAGCCCAGCCGCCGGATGAGATCGCCGGCCGGCGGTTCGACCTTGATCACCTCTGCGCCCTGCTGCGCCAGGATCAGGCTGGCCAGCGGACCGGCGACAACCGTGGTCAGGTCGATGACCCGCACCCCGTCGAGAACCATGATTTTCCTCCCTTTTTCAGCCGCCGCTTTTCGCGGCTCGCGTTTTGGATCAGGGTGGAACCGAATTCGCTCTCGCGCAATGGCGTGTGCTGGAAGAGGTGCAAAGATGAGCACGGTTCGATTTGGTGTGACCGAGCCCCGCCGCCCCGGGACAGTCCTGGTCGATGCCACCTGGTTCATGCCCGGTGCCGCCGCGCAGACCGGCGCCCAGCTTTTCGATGCGCGGCGGCTGGCCGGAGCGGTGTATTTCGATATCGATGCGGTCAGCGACCCGACCAGCGCGCTGCCCCATATGGCGCCTGGCGCCTCGCGGTTTCAGCGCTGGCTATCCGCTTACGGCCTGAGCGCCGAAGAATCATTCATCATCTACGATCAGAATTCAGGGTTCGCGTCGGCGCGGGTCTGGTGGACTTTCCTGCGATTCGGCCTGCAGGCGCGTATTCTCGACGGCGGGTTTGCCGCCGCTTTGAAGGCCGGCTGGCAAGTAGAAACCGGGCCACCCCCGCCGCGCAACGAAATGCCCGACGCCGATACGTCCGATCGCTACGCCGGCATGGTCATGCACGACACCACGATGAGCTGGGCCGATGTGCTGACCCACTCCAAGGCAGGTGATGCGCTGATCGTGGATGCGCGCCCGGCCGGGCGGTTCGAGGGACGCGACCGCGAACCGCGCGAGGGCCTGGCGTCGGGTCACATACCCGGATCGGTCAATCTGCCCTTCGGTGCGTTGCTCGATGCGGACGGACGCATGAAGCAGGGCGCGGCACTGAAGCGCGTTCTGCCGGACATCGATCCGGCCCGGCGCATCGTGACCACGTGCGGATCGGGCGTGACCGCCGCGATCCTCTTCGCGGCCTTCACCGAGGCCGGCTTCGACGATGTGTGGCTCTATGACGGGTCCTGGACCGAATGGGCCGGGCGTGGCGACCTGCCCATTGCCACCGGGCCCGCCTAGAAGCGGATCAGGAAGCGTTTTGCCTTGCCGACCGAAAGCACCACCGCACCAGCCTGTCCGGCCAGGGCGGAGAGGTCGGCGGTTTCATCGCCCAGCTTCGCGCCGTTGGCCGACACGGCGTTCTGCTTGATGAGGCGGCGCGCTTCGCCTTTCGAGGCGGCCGCGCCGACATTCGCCATGGCATCAATCAGGCTCAGCGCCTCACCGGCGGCGGCCTGATAGGTCGGCACTGCGCGTGCGATCATGTCGACCAGTTCTGCGTCGAGATCCGTGGCCTGACCAGAGAAGATGACGGCGCTGGCCCGTTCGCACAGCGCGGTCTGGCTGGCCCCGTGCACCCGCGTGGTCAGCCAGCGCGCAAGGGCCTTCTGCGGCTCGCGCAGATGGGCTTCGGCTGCTTCCAGTGCCTCGATGTCACCCAGGGGCAGATCGGTCAGCCACCGCAGGAATTTGGGCGCATCCGCGTCCGCGGTATTGAGCCAGAACTGGTAGAATTCGTACGGGCTCGTCAGCTTGGGGTCGAGCCAGACCGCGCCCTTCTCGGACTTGCCGTACTTCTTGCCTTCCGAGTTGGTCAGCAAGGGATAGGTAAGGGCATGACCCTGCACGCTTTCCATGCGCCGCAGCAGGTCGACCCCGCCGACGATATTGCCCCACTGGTCCGACCCGCCCATCTGCATCAGGCAGCCTTGCTCTCGGTACAGGTGGACGAAGTCGTAGCCCTGCAGGAGCTGGTAGGAAAATTCGGTAAAGCTGATTCCCTGCTCGCGGCTCTCGATCCGGTTGCGCACCGAGTCCTTGGTCAGCATCGCATTGACCGAGAAGTGCTTTCCGACATCGCGCAGGAAGCGCACGACGCTCATGTCCTGCCACCAGTCGCCATTATTCACGAAGATCGGCGCCGGGCCTTCGGTGCGCGCGAACAGCGATTCCATCTGGGCGCGCTGGCTCGCGATATTGGCCTGTACGGCCTCCTCGTTCTGAAGCGAGCGCTCGGTATCCTTGCCGGACGGATCGCCGATCATGCCGGTCGCGCCGCCAAGCAAAACAATGATCTGGCCGCCGCGTTGACGATAGCGGTCCATGCCAAGCAGCGGCATCAGATTGCCGGCGTGCAGGCTCGGCGCGCTGGGATCGAAGCCGACATAGAGCGGCGGGCGCTGGGTTTCGAGCACCGAATCGGTGAGTTCCGCGGTCTTCTGATGAAGAAGTCCACGCGCTTCGAGATCGGCGAGAAACGGAAGAGGAGTGGTGCGGGCGTCGGTCATCGATCAGGGTCCGGCAATGCCAAGTCTTCGGGAAAGGAGCGCGTAGCCGCTCAAGCCGCGGTTTTCAACAAACAAGCGCGTCTGGCTTGCGAACGCGGACCGATTGGTCCCACGTGGCGCCTCTTTTCACATCGCCCTCTTTCGCTGGCCGAAAACCGCGTTAGCTTTGGAGCCAAGTGAACGGCGTTCAATCGCCCGTCATATCAATCAGGGGAGGGGCCGTTGGCCGAACTCAAAGCGCTTGAAGGACGTCTGCGTCTGCCGGTTATCGGCGCGCCGCTTTTCATCATTTCCAATCCCAAGCTGGTGATTGCCCAGTGCAAGGCCGGTGTGGTCGGCTCTTTCCCGGCGCTCAACGCCCGGCCCCAGTCCCAGCTGGACGAGTGGCTCGACGAGATCACGAGCGAGCTGGAGAGCTACAACGAGAAGAACCCGGACAGCCCCGCGGCCCCGTTCGCGGTGAACCAGATCGTGCACCGGTCCAATGATCGGCTGGAGGCCGACCTCGCGACCTGCGAGAAATACAAGGTGCCGCTGGTCATCACGTCGCTGGGCGCGCGCGAGGAGCTGAACCAGGCCGTCCAGGGCTGGGGCGGCCAGACGATGCACGACATCATCAATGTGAAATTTGCCCGTAAGGCCCTGGAAAAAGGGGCTGATGGCCTGATCGCCGTGTGCTCGGGCGCGGGCGGGCATGCCGGGACGCTGTCGCCGTTTGCGCTGATCAGCGAGATTCGCGAATTCTTCGACGGCCCGCTGGCGCTCTCAGGGTCGATCTCGACCGGAGCCGGTGTGCTGGCGGCGCAGGCCCTGGGCGCCGACTACGCCTATATCGGCTCGGCCTTCATCGCGACGGAAGAGGCGCGTGCCACCGACGAGTACAAGGAAGGCATCGTGGAAGGGCGCGCGGAAGACATTGTTTACACGAACCTTTTCACTGGCGTTCACGGCAATTACCTGCGCCGCTCCATCGCCTCGGCCGGACTCGATCCGGACAACCTGCCCGAAAGCGACCCCTCGGCGATGAATTTCGGATCGGGCGGCGGCAGCGACGCCAAGGCCTGGAAAGACATCTGGGGCTCGGGCCAGGGCATCGGCTCGGTGAAACAGGTCCAGCCGGCCGAGAATTTCGTCAAGCAACTGGAAAGTCAGTATAACGGGGCGAAACGGCGGATCTGCAGCTAGCCCCGACCGCTTCTGACCGGACACAAAAAGGCGCGCGAGGGAGGTTTTCTCGTGCGCCTTTTTCTATTGTTTTTCAGAGGTTAGCCGCCGTTCGGGCTGACCGTGGCGAAGGTCGAGGCGTTGCCGACCGCCGTCGCGCTGCCGGTCACGGCGCCGACATAGCCGTCATAGGACTGGCTGACGCCGGAGAACACGTTGCCGCTGTTGAGCTGGCGCGTATTAGCGTCGAGTCCCACGGGACACTCTGAACAGATATACCCCGATTGCGCATTGCCCATGGCCGAGCTGGTGGCGAAGGCCGACTGGCCCGATCCGCCTTGCATGACGACGTTTGCCGAGACATTGCCGGAATTGGTCTGGCCCACGCCGGCATAGGCGTTTGCCCCGAAATTGGAGAGGAGAACCTGGTTGCCGACTGCGTTGGCGGATCCGACCAGCGGACCGTTCTCGAAGGCGCCGACGCCCATGCGGGTCATCGCCTCGACGTCGCCGGAATTCATCTGCTCGCCCTGCATGTGGGCGTAGCCCCATTCACTATAGAGGTTGGCGGTGTTGCCCGCGGCCTGGCTGGCGACGGTCGCGCCGTAGTCGGCATTGGCGATATCGGCCTCGGCGGTCGCGGAGATATTCCCGCCATTGGACTGGTCTATGTCCATGATCGTGCTGGAGTTCGTGCCGCCGGCAGTCACGCTATTGCCCGCTGCGGTCGCAGTCTGAACGGTCGTTTCGATCTCGGCATTGTCCGCTTCGAGTCGCGTTTCGGCGCGCACATCGCTGTTGGAGCTCTGTGTCAAAGCGAGATTGGCTTCAGAGTCCGCGGTGGCGATTTCGGCGGCATTGGCCGTCGCCTGGCTGTTGGACACGACATGGCCGGCATAGTCACCAAGACGCAGTGCTGACAGCGCGCTAACCGTGCCTGAGCCCGCTACTTGTTGCACATCGGCGTCTATGTTCGTGCTGGCTGCCGCTGTTAGCGCATTACCTTGCGCGGTCGCGTTCGAAGTCGCGACTCCATAGACCGATTGCGCCTCGATCTCCGATTGCGCGGTGATATCCCCCGAAACCGACTGAGTACTCCCCAGGGCGGTCCACTCGACGACTTCGCCGGTCACGGAGTTGGCCTGGGCGATGGCGATCCCGGTCACGGCCTCGGTGCCGGCGACCTCGTGACGGGACTCCGCGCGCGTTTCGGCCGCGTCGTTCGTCTGGTCGTTCGTCGCGTTACTGGTAGGTTCCGCGAAGCTGGCTGCGGATATCAGCATCGCGGCGCTCGTGCCCGCGATCAACGTTCGAGCGAGCCTGGACATAGGGAGCCTCCGTTGGGGCATAGGACGTGGCGACCTGAATGCCGCCGGTAATGTCGGTCGATCCGCCGATCGGATCGTCAAAGGCACAGGTCTCGTGCGGCGCGACGCCATAAAGCTGGGCCGAGATCTCGACCACGGCGCGTTCGATGACGCTGCGCACGGCCAGCTGGACCGGTTCGAGCGAGCGGCCGCCGGCCGAAGCATCGAGAACCACGTCGCCGAAGAAGGCGAAGACGCCGGCCGAGAGTTCGCGGCCGATGATCTGCTTCTGGTAGGAGATGACGTCGACCACTTCGAGCGTGCGCGAATCGATCAGGCGCAGGTCGAGGCCGACATTCATCACGTAGAGACGGCGCGAGAACACCCCGGCCGGGTCGGAGTCCACCGAGTCGCCGGCGAACAGATCCTGGCCGTTGGAGCGGATATTGGCGTTCAGTTCGGTGATGCCGCCGACCAGGTAATAGTCGGAGGAGGGCATCGCGCCGGCGTGGATCTGGCGCAGGCCCTGGGCCTCGCCGGCATCGCCGAGCAGCTGGGAGTTGGCGTAGCGCAGTTCCAGCTCGGCCACCGAGGTGTCGTAGCGTTCCACCAGGCGCGCACCGGCCTTGGCAAAGGCGCTCATCGCCATCAGGGCCGCGCCCTGGGTGACTCGCGTGCCGCCTTCCGGTGCGATCTGGCCGGTATAGTCGTTGATGCGTCCCACTGCGATACGCGGCGCGAAGCCGCGCTGGTGGGCGTGGTTGGCCATGCAGACCAGCGCCTGGGAATAGGGGGTCGGGTTTGCGGTCACCGGCGCGCCGCCGGTCGGCGTCGCGTAGAGCCCGTCCGCCCCGGGGGTCGAGGTGGCGCACGCCGTCACAGAAAGCGCGCTGGCGGCAATCGTCAAAAGGCGCTTCAGACTAGTCATTTTGCACCTCCGTCCGTGTCTGGGCTGCGGTCTCGTCATTGGCCGCCGCGATGGCGGCTCCGACCGCGGTGATGTCGCCGGTATTGGTCTGGTTGGAATTGACGACCACCGTGTTGTAGCGCCCGCTGACCACCACATTGAGCTGGTTGCCGATGGCGGTGGCGTTCGACTGGGCAAACGGGCCGGTCTGGCCGTTGCCTCCGCCGGAGACACCCCCCGAGACACCGCCATTGAATACGCCGGTCGCACTGGCCCGCGCCGAGACACCCACCCCGGTCTGGATGATGCCGTTGACGACCACCCGGTTGCCGCCGGCGCCGCGCGCGCCCTGATAGGGACGGGTCTCGTCGCCGACCGACGTGCCGTATGGCCTTGAAAATTCAGCGCCATTGGCGCTTTGCGCCTGGACAGGCGCGCTCGTGGCGAGAAAAACCGCAGACAGGGTGATGAGGGGCATGCACCGCATTGATGTGTCTCCTTTGAAGACGCTTGGGAGACGAGGCTGCAACGCGTGTGCCAGATCGTGTGCCGGACGCCAGGCCAGACAGTGCGCAGGGCCCGGAGGCGGAGAGGGGTGAAGCGTCCCCATTGGCCCGGGCGCGATAACGTCCCATGTTAGGCGGGAGCTGCGGCGCGCATGCTCCGTCAATTTCAAGGATGGCTTCGCCCATGCAAGAGCCCGCGCCGCGCGCGCCCATATTCAACCAGCTTCCCGCCGTCGTGATCGGACTGTCGGCCGCCATCGTGGCCGCGCACGCGCTCGGCGCGCTCTTCGTGCCGTTCCACCAGACCCAGATGTGGCTGGGCGCGCTGGTGACCGGGCGTCCGCCGGCCGGCTTTCCCGGCCAGCCGCTGAACGGCATTCCGGCCCTGGTCCTGCACGTCTTCGTGCATGGGGGCTGGACGCATCTGCTGATGAATCTCTTCATCCTGCTGGCCGCGGGCAATGTCGCGGCCCGCCCGTTCGGGCGCGGCGTGATGGCCGGCGCGGGATTTCTTGCCTTCTTCTTCCTGTGTGCCGCAGTGGGCGGCGCGTTCCACCTGCTGCTGTCCGGGCCGGAATTCGGACTGATGATCGGCGCCTCGACGGGGGTGTCGGGCCTGATCGCGGCGGCCGGCTGGGCCACGGGCGGACGCACCGGCATGCTGCGCCTGGCGCTGCCCTGGCTGGTCATCAATATCGCAATGGGCCTGTTCGGCCTGTTCTATTCGCTGCCGATCAGCTGGGCCGGCCATATTGGCGGGCTCGTCGCCGGAGCGGTCTTCTATCCGCTGTTCGTGCGCTGGTTCCGGCGGGGGTAGGTGGGCGTGATCCGATCATGGCGTTTCACGCTCTCTGGATCCCGGATCAAGTCCGGGATGACGAAAATTCTGTTGTTTTTAAATAACTTGAAAACTGTCGTCATTCCGGGCGAGTGAAACGAGACCCGGAACCTAGAGAGGACAGGGCGGCGTCATCTGATGACGGCGTTTCACGCTCTCTGGATCCCGGATCAAGTCCGGGATGACGAGAATTCTGTTGTTTTTAAATAACTTAAAACCTCGTCATTCCGGGCGAGTGAAACGAGACCCGGAACCTAGAGAGGACAGGGTGCCGACTTAAGAGAACAGCGTCTCATAGAGATCGAGCCAGCGCGGATTGTCCGTTTCGATCAGCGCGATCTTCCAGGCGCGCGTCCATCCCTTGATCCGCTTCTCACGCAAGATGGCGTCTTCCATCGTGGCATGCACTTCAAACCAGACCAGCGTCTTGACGCCGTAGCGCCGGGTAAATCCAGACGTGGCGCCCTCGCGATGTTCCCACGCCCGCCCCGGCAGGTCGCGTGTCACGCCGGTATAGAGCGTCCCGTTGCGTTCGCTCGCGAGCATGTAGACACAGGGCTGGAAGAGGCGCGCTGTCATGGCGACAGTTTACGGCAATCGCAGGCTTCGGGACCGCAATATCTCGCGGTTTGAGCGATACCGTCTTCAGATGACGGCGTTTCATGTTCTCTGGATCCCCGGTCAAGCCGGGGATGACGAAAATTCGGTTGTTTTTAAATAACTTGAAAACTGTCGTCATTCCGGCCGAGCGTAGCGAGAGCCGGAACCCAGAGAGGACAGGGTGCCGTCATTGGATGAGGGCGCTTCACTACCTCTGGGTCCCGGGGCAAGCCCGGGATGACGAAGGTGGGAGAGGGATACCCCCTCAGAACACCGTGTCCAGATGGTCCTCGCCGTCGATTTCCAGGCCCTTGATCACGGCGTCGCCTGAGTCCGAGAGCGAAACGATGAGGCGCAGGCGGCCCTGGTTGCGCAGGGTGTCGAGTTCTGCGGCGGTTTCGGGATCGGCGTAATAGCGTTCCAGATTGTAACGCAGGGTCAGGACGTCGTGCAGGCTTCCTTCGACCGGGCGTTGCTCGATGAATGACTCTCCGGACTCCGTCTGTCTCTCCACCTCTTCGAACTCGGTCATTTCAAAGCGGTATTCGACACGGCCGCAGATCCAGACGCCGCCATCGCCGCTGTCGCGGGCCGCCTCGACCGGGGTCCAGCCTGTGTCGCGCTCTTCGAGACGCAGGCAGAGCCGGTCGCCGGTGTCCCATTCGCGAGGCATGAGACCCAGGCCGCGCGTGTCGATACGGTGAAGCGGGGTCTGGAGCTGGACGTAATAGCCTAGCAGCCAGTCGCGCGGATCGACCGGCTCGGTCTCGAGGCGAATCTCGGTGCCCGACCGGCGCGCCTGGGCGTGCAGGGCGACCATGGCGGCGAGCACCAGGCTCATGGCCAGGCAAAGGGCGAGAAGGCGGAGCGCGGCATTCATCGGGACTCTCCCTTCGTGCGGTTGAGCCTGAGCTGGACGCGGGCGGCGACCAGCGACACGGCGAAGAGCAGGACGCCGCCGGCCAGGAAGAAGACGGCGGTGCTGAGCAGGCTGCCGAACAAGGTCGCGTAGACATAGAGGCATTGGGCGATGAAGAGGAGAATGCCCAGCGTGCCGGCGACGCGCCGGCCTTCGCGGGCGCCCGATGCGATCAGGGCGGCGGCCAGCGCAAAGATCAGCGCGCCCACCACAAGCCGCAGGACAAAGACCGCCGACGGATCGAGCGCATGGGCGAGCGCCGGCAGGGCCAGGACCAGCCCGGCCGCCAGCGCGCCGAGCAGAGCGACCGGCAGCGCCATCGCGCGGGTGCGCACGCGCAAGGCAAGGACAGCGAACACGGCGAGGGTGACGATGCCGGCCGCGGCCAGCCCGGGGAGGGAGGCGGTTGGCATGGCGTCACGAGCGCCGAGACTTTCCAGCGGGAACTGGAGCGCCCATCCGCCGGCCAGGCCGAGCGCGAGGGCCCACAGGCCGAGAATGCCGGCGCCGAACCGGTTCCGCTCGCGTGCGAACAGGCCGGTCACAGCGATGAGTGCGGCGATCAGCACAAAGAGGGAGACTGACTGGATCTGCGTCAGCCCGGTCACATTGCCGGTGCGTTCCAGCATGAAGGCGAGCCAGGCAAAGAGGCTGAGCGAAAGGATGTGCGCGGCAATGCGCGATCGAAGCGCGCTAGCGCATCCGGCCATCACGAGCCAGAGCGGCAGGTAGCCCCAGACCAGATCGGGCGCGAGCGTATTGGCAAGCTCGGCGCCGAGCCAGCCCGCGCCGATCAGGGTCGCGAGAATGAGAGCCGGGCGGGAGGGAATCACGAGGGCGGTCGCCAGCGCGCCGACGGCCCAGATCAGCAGGCCGGTATTGCGAAAGGCGCTGATATTGAAGGTCTGGGCCGTCAGCATGATGGCCGCACCGAAGAGGACCGCGCCGATCAGTGCCGCGGCGTGAACCACGCCGGTGCCCTTGCCCCGCCAGCTGGCGAAAGCCGCCGTGCCGAAGCTGGCCCAGAGCGCAACCAGTATGATTACAAAGCGGGTGGCGCGCTCCATGCCCGCCCAGTTGGCGGCCACGAAGCTGAGCACCGCAAGAGAGACGAGAATCGCGCCGAGCAGCGCGGCCGCGCCGGAGACCGACCAGGGCGCGCGCCGCTCGGGCACGCTGGACAAGATGGGCTCCCGGCTCTGCTGAGGGACGAGCCCGCGCTCGATCCAGCCATCAAGATCGCGCTCGAGGCGCTTTCGATAACTCATGGGCGATCTATCCCTCCCCGGAACCCGCGCGGGCCGGATTCGATTTGCCGGACCTTTCGCGTTCATGCATGATAACACCGGTAAATGAGCCAGAAAGGAGGCCGCCATGAGCGCGAGCCGGATACTTTCGCAAAAGGGCTCCGATATTTTCTCGGTCAGCCCGGATACCACGCTTCTCGATGCTGCGCGCGAACTAACCGAACGCCGGATCGGCGCGGTCGTCGTGCTGTCCGATGACAGGGAGCCGGTCGGCGTCTTCTCCGAACGCGATCTGGCACGCGCCCTGGCCGAAGGCGGACCGTCGGTTCTCGACCAGGCGGTCACCTCGGTCATGACGCGCGATCTCATCACCGCGGCACCGGAAACCGATGTCGATGACCTCATGAGTCTCATGACCGGACGGCGGGTGCGCCACATCCTGATCGTCAAAGACGACCGCCTGCAGGGCGTGGTTTCGATCGGCGACGTGGTCAAACGCAAGATCGCCGAGGCCGAAGCCGAGGCCGAAAGCCTGAAAACCTATATCGAGACGGCCTGACTGCAGAGATATGCAACGGGCAAACGGCCTGTGAGAGCAGGGCGATCGGGCCGTTGCGGCTTTTGCCGTGCAAAAAATCTGTCATCAGGGCTTGTGCCGCTCAGGGCAGGCGCGTAGAAACCGCGACCTCGGCGGAGGGACTGCCCCGGCCGGCCCCGAAAGAGTTACCCGCGACTGCGGATTTGCTCTTGAAGGATCGGACGAAGCAGACCATACTGCTGAGCCTCCTCCGGCTTGGACGGGAGTAAATCAGCGGCGTATCTCTTGCGCCGGCGAAGTTCTTTTGTGCTTCGTTTCTGCAGGAGACACTCGCTGACACGCTTCGGAAAAAGCCGGTTGACACGAGAAACGCGGGTCACTACTTACCCGCCTCTCGCATCAAGGCGGAAGATATCGGCGGCGGCATTTAAAGGCGCCGGAGAGAAGCTCTTTGGAGTTTTCGCTTCGGACCTGCTTTCGCTGAAAACCTTCTGCAGGGAAGCGTTGACACGGAGAGAGCGGCTCAATAGAAACCGCGCTCCTCGCGTCAGGCAGACGACTTCGGCGGCGACGAAATTCGCCACTGACATCGACTGCAAGAAGCGATTGACCCGAGCGGCGCGGCTCACTAGACACCGCGCTCCCGGGTCAAGCAGAAGACCTCAGCGGCGCCAACTAAGCCACTGAAAAGCTTCTGCAAAAAGTGATTGACCGGGGCCGGGCGGCTCACTAGAAACCGCCCTCCCAACGCCGGGTGGTCTCGACAGGGACCAGGCGGCGGCCAAGAGAAACGGACGGAAGTTCGATCCTCGAGGCAGCTCTTTGACATTGTTGGTTTTGGAAAGAGAAACGCAGGCGGCGGCGCGTTTGCGGATGGACCGGGCCACTGGCTCAAGCCATCCACATAGACGTCGAACGTCAAAGCGTTTTCTCTAAGTGA